>DATMGR010000028.1:0-1510 GCA_035555375.1 Kaistia sp.
CGAGTTGCTCCAGCGGAGTCTGTGCCAGGATGCGGTAGAACAAAGCCGGCAGCGCCACGTAGACGATGAAGAAATTCATCCACGCCAGCGCGGTATCCGGGATCTGCTTGAGCTTGCCGCAGGCGAAGCCGATGAAGATCAGCCCGAAGAACGGCAGCGCCAGATTGAGGACGTCGATCATGGCTGAAGGGCCCCGGCCCGCGCCTCAGCAGGCCCGATTCGACCTACTTGGCGCGGCCTTTGCATTCCTCTAAACGGCAGGCCAGCAATTGGGAAGGACCCGTCCTTTGAAGCTTCCGCGCCAGTTCTTCGCTCCGCTCGCCATCGGCGCGCCCGCCCCCTTGCGCGAGCTGCCCGTGCGGCTTGAGCGCATGATCCATTTCGTGCCGCCGCACATGGAGAAAATGCGCGCCAAGGTCCCGGACCTGGCGCGCCAGGTCGACGTGGTGCTCGGCAATCTCGAGGACGCCATTCCCGTCGAGGCCAAGGAGGCCGCGCGCAAGGGCTTCATCGAAATGGGCAAGTCGGTCGACTTCGGCCCCACCGGGCTGTGGACCCGCATCAATGCGCTGAACTCGCCCTGGGCGCTCGATGATGTCATCGAAATCGTCGGCGCGATCGGCGACAAGCTCGATGTCATCATGCTGCCGAAGGTCGATGGTCCCTGGGACATCCACTACCTCGACCAATTGCTCGCGCAGCTCGAGGCGCGGCACAAGATCAGCAAACCGATCCTGATCCACGCCATTCTTGAAACCGCGCAGGGCGTCAACAATGTCGAGGCCATCGCCTCGGCTTCGCCGCGCATGCACGGCATGAGCCTTGGGCCCGCCGATCTCGCGGCCTCGCGCGCAATGAAGACCACCCGCGTCGGCGGCGGCCATCCCGAGTACAAGGTGCTCGCCGACGCTGTTGGAGATGCCCCGCGCGCTGCTTACCAGCAGGACCTGTGGCACTATACGGTCGGCCGCATGGTCGATGCCTGCGCTGCCGCGGGTATCAAGCCGTTCTACGGCCCGTTCGGCGATTTCTCCGACCTGGCAGCCTGCGAGAGCCAGTTCCGCAACGCATTTCTGATGGGCTGCCTGGGCTCCTGGTCGCTGCACCCGACCCAGATTGCCATCGCCAAGACTGTATTTTCCCCCGATCCGGCCGAAGTCGCTTTCGCCCGCAAGATCGTCGAGACCATGCCGGACGGTGCCGGCGCCGTCATGATCGACGGCAAGATGCAGGACGACGCGACCTGGAAGCAGGCCAAGGTGCTGCTCGACCTCGCCCGGCTGGTCGCCGCCAAGGACCCGGACATGGCGGCCCGCTATGGCCTGTGAGGGCCGCTCTGGCGCGGCCGGTCCGGATGCATTATCTGGTGCTCCGATGACAAAGATGCGCAACGCCAAATTCGCGATCGGCCAGGTGGTCAAGCACCGCCTGTTCTCGTTCCGTGGCGTGGTGTTCGACGTCGACCCGGAATTCGCCAACACCGAGGAATGGTGGCTGGCGATCCCGGCCG
>DATMGR010000029.1:0-151619 GCA_035555375.1 Kaistia sp.
ACGCGGGCATGGTGCAGTTCAAGAACGTGTTCACTGGCCAGGAGACGCGCCCCTATGTGCGCGCGGCGTCGTCGCAGAAGTGCGTGCGCGCGGGCGGCAAGCACAACGACCTTGATAATGTCGGCTATACCGCGCGCCATCACACGTTTTTCGAGATGCTCGGCAACTTCTCGTTCGGCGATTACTTCAAGGCCGATGCGATCCCGCTGGCGTGGGAGCTGCTGACGAAGGACTTCGCGCTTGATCCCAAGCGCCTGACCATCACCGTCTATCACACCGACGACGAAGCCTTCGACATCTGGAAGAAGGTGACGGGCTTTGCCGATGAGAAGATCATCCGCATCCCCACCAACGATAACTTCTGGCAGATGGGCGACACGGGGCCGTGCGGGCCTTGCTCGGAAATCTTCTTCGATCACGGTGAGAAAATATTCGGCGGTCCTCCCGGCTCGCCGGACGAGGACGGCGACCGTTTCGTCGAGATCTGGAATCTCGTCTTCATGCAGTTCGAGCAACTGGCGCCCGGCAACCGGCTGCCGCTGCCGCGCCCGTCGATCGATACCGGCATGGGTCTCGAGCGCATCGCTGCGGTGCTGCAGGGCGTGCATGACAATTACGACATCGATCTCTTCAAGGCGCTGATCCGCGCCTCCGTCGAGGCGACAGGCGTGCCGGCCGAAGGCGCGCAGCGCGCCAGCCATCGCATCATCGCCGATCACCTGCGCGCGTCATCGTTCCTGATCGCTGACGGCGTGCTGCCCTCGAACGAGGGTCGCGGCTATGTGCTGCGCCGGATCATGCGCCGCGCGATGCGACATGCGCATATTCTCGGCGCTGCCGATCCGCTGCTGTGGCGTTTGGTGCCGGCGCTGGTACGCGAGATGGGCCAGGCCTATCCCGAACTGGTGCGCGGCGAGGCGCTGATCACCGAGACGATGCGGCTCGAGGAGATCCGCTTCCGCCGTACGCTGGCGCGCGGTCTCGTGCTGCTCGACGAGGCGACGGCCGGTTTCGTTTCCGGCGCCACGCTTGATGGCGAGACGGCGTTCCGCCTCTATGACACCTACGGCTTTCCGCTCGATCTGACGCAGGACGCGTTGCGCGCCCGCGGCATTGGCGTCGATACCGACGTGTTCCAGACAGCGATGGAGCGCCAAAAGACCGAGGCGCGCGCCAGCTGGGCCGGCTCGGGCGATACCGCGGCCGAGACGATCTGGCTGACATTGCGCGACCGGCTCGGGCCGACAGAGTTCCTCGGCTATTCCTCGGAGGCTTCCGAAGGCAAGGTGCTAGCGCTTGTCCGCGACGGCGCCGAGATCGCCGCCGCCGAGGCTGGCGAACGCGTGCAGATCATCGTCAACCAGACGCCGTTCTATGGCGAGTCGGGCGGCCAGGTCGGCGACGCCGGTACGATCGAGACCGACGGCGGCGCGCGGGTGCGCATCGAGGACACGCAAAAGCGCGGCGACGGGCTGTTCGTCCATAACGGCGTCGTCGAGAGCGGCAGCGTGAAGGTCGGCGATTCGGCCCGGCTCCTGGTCGATCATGGCCGTCGCGCGGCGATCCGCTCGCATCATTCGGCGACGCATCTCCTGCATGCGGCGCTGCGCAAGGTGCTCGGCGAACATGTCGCGCAGAAGGGCTCGCTGGTCGCGCCGGATCGTCTGCGCTTCGATTTCAGCCATCCGAAGCCGATCGATGCGGCCGAGCTCGCGGCGGTCGAGGACATCGCCAATGAGGTGGTGCTGCAGGATAGCGCCGTATCGACGCGGCTGATGGAGCGCGACGAAGCGATTGCCGCTGGCGCGATGGCGCTGTTCGGCGAGAAATATGGCGACGAGGTGCGCGTCGTCTCGATGGGCGAGCGCGACGGCAAGGCCTATTCGGTCGAGCTCTGCGGCGGCACGCATGTCGGCCGCACGGGCGAGATCGGGCTCGTCACGATCGTCGGCGAGGGCGCGGTCGCGTCGGGTGTCCGCCGCGTCGAGGCGCTGACCGGCAAGGCGGCGCGCGATCACCTCGAATTGCAGGACAAGCGGCTGAAGGAAGTCGCTCAGGCGCTGAAGGTCCGTCCGGACGAAGCCGTCGAGCGCGTGACGGTGCTCGTCGAAGAGCGGCGACGGCTCGAGCGCGAACTCGCCGACGCGCGGAGGAAGCTCGCGCTCGGCGGTGGCGGCCAGGCATCGGGCGACGGCGTGCGCGATGTCGGCGACATCCGCTATCTCGGCCGCGTGGTCGAGGGCATCGCGCCGAAGGATCTGAAGGGTCTCGTTGACGAAGCCAGGAAATCGGTCGGCTCGGGTGTCGTCGCGTTTGTCGGGGTTGCGGAAGACGGCAAGGCGGCGATCGTCGTCGGCGTCAGCGAAGACCTCGTCGCGCGGTTCAGCGCCGTCGACCTCGTTCGGATCGGCGCCGAGGCACTCGGCGGCAAGGGCGGCGGCGGGCGCCCGGACATGGCGCAGGCGGGTGGCCCCGAGGGGGCGCGGGCCGGCGAGGCGCTCGGCGCGATTGAGGCGCGGCTTGGCGGCTGATCCCTGCCTCGAGGCGGGTTTCGATAGGCGGGATGCGATAGAAACGTAGCTTTCAGTGGAGCGGGGAGACAGATGGAGCAGGTAGCGGACTTCCGTCAGCTACTGGTATTCCTCGTTGCCGCCGGCATCGTCGTCCCGCTCTTCCAGCATCTGAAGCTCGGCGTCGTCATGGGCTTCCTGATCGCCGGCATCATTGTCGGGCCAGGCGGCTTCGGCCATCTCGTGTCGATCAATGCGCTGTTCGGCTACGCGACGATCACCAATGTCGGCCAATTGCAGGCCCTTGGCGATCTCGGAATCCTGTTCCTTCTGTTCACCATCGGGTTGGAGCTCTCGTTCGCGCGCGTCGGGGCCATCGGCCGGTTGATGCTCGGCGCCGGCGGGCTGCAGGTGGCGTTTGTGACCGCCGCGATCTATGGCGCCGGAGCGCTTTCAGGCTTCGAGTTCGACGATTCGCTGGTTTTCGGCATGGCGTTCGCCTTGTCCTCGACGGCGATCGTGACGCAGTCGCTGGCGGAACGGCGGCGGCTCGGGACGCCGACGGGACGCATCGCGCTCGGCGTGCTGATCCTGCAGGATCTGATGGTGGTGCCGATCGTCATCGTCGTCGGCATTCTCGGCCAGACGGGCGCCAGCGTCGGCCCATCGCTGGTCAAGGGCATTGCGCTCGCCGTCGTCGTGGTGATCGCGGTGGTCTTGCTTGGCCGCACGATCGTGAAGCCGCTGATGCGTTTTGCCGGCGCGACGGGCAATCGGACGCTGCTGATCTCGATCACGCTCCTGATCATCGTCGTGGCCGGCGCGATCACGTCCCGCGCCGGACTTTCGGCGGCGCTCGGCGCATTCCTTTCCGGGCTGCTGCTCAGCGAGACCGAATATCGCCATCAGATCGATGTCGAGGTCGAGCCGTTCAAGGATCTCCTGCTCGGCCTCTTCTTCATGACCGTCGGCATGACGATCGACGTCGTCGCCGTGATTGGCCAGTTGCCGTTGATCCTCGGCGCGCTCGCCATGCTTTTCGCCGTCAAGCTCGCGGTCGGCTATCTGGCGTTCCGCATGGCGCGGCTGCCGCGGCCGGGCGCGGTCGAGACGGCGTTCATCCTGGCAGGCGCTGGCGAATTCGCCTTCGTGGTGTTCACGCTCGCGGCCCGCGACAATGTCATTGCACCCGACATCGCTCGCCTCGCCACGACGATCGCGGCCCTTTCGATGGTCCTGTCACCGCTGCTCGGCATGGTCGGGGGGAAGCTCGCCGCCCGGTTCAAGGCGCGCGATGCGCAGGCAAGCCAGGGCGTGACGGGCCAGGAGAGCTTTTCGGACCACGTCATCATCGGTGGTTTCGGCCGGTTCGGCGCGACGGTGGCGGCCTTGCTCGCTGCCGAGGACATTCCGCATGTCGCGCTCGATCTCAATTCCGAGCATGTTCGGCGCGCGTCGAAAGAGGGGCATGCCATTTTCTTCGGCGATGCGACGCGCCCTGAAATCCTCGCAAAGCTCGGCGCCGACAAGGCGCGCGCCTTCGTTGTGACGCTGGATGAGGCCGGCGTTGCCGAGCGAATGGTCCAGACGATCCGCGAACACTGGCCGAATGCGATCATTCACGCCCGCGCGCGTTCACTGACGCATGCGCGCCGCCTGCTGGAGTGCGGCGCGACGGATGTCGTTCCGGAGGCGCTCGAAGGCAGCCTGCAGCTTGCCGGCAACCTCCTCGCCGGGATCGGTCTGCCGGACGAGGCTGTGGAGCAGCGCCTCGCCGTGGCCCGCGAGGTCGCGCGCGGCCGCATGCGTGATCAGGCCGTGGCGCCGGATGGAAAAGCGGCGCCGATCGATAGCTGAGGCGGAAAATCGGTCGCCCGCATCGGATGCGGGCGACCGTGCGCCTATTCAGCCCGCCTTGCGGTTCTCGCTCTGGCGCTCAAGCATCCAGCCCGGATATTCGGGCGGCAGGACGCTGACGGCATTGAGCCTGTTCATGTCGTCGTCGCTGAGGGTCACCGCGACGGCCGCGAGGTTGTCGTCGAGCTGTTCGATGGTCTTGGCGCCGATGATCACCGTGGTGACGAAGGGCTTCTTCAGCAGATAGGCAAGCGCGACCTGTGCCACCGTTACGCCCTTGGAACTGGCGATCTCGCGCATCACGTCGACGACGTCGAAGGCACGGTCCTTGTCGACCGGCGGGAAGTCGAAATTCGCCCTGCGGCCGCCCTCCGCCGAGTTGCCGTCGCGATCATATTTGCCGGACAGGAGGCCTCCGGCGAGCGGGCTCCAGACCATGAGGCCGACCTTCTGGTCGAGGAGGAGCGGGGCGATCTCGCGCTCGAGATCGCGGCCGGCGATGGTGTAGTAGGCCTGCAGCGAGGCGAAGCGTGTCCAGCCATTGGCATCGGCGATGCCGAGCGCCTTCATGATCTGCCAGGCTGCCCAGTTCGAGACGCCGACATAGCGGACATGGCCCTGGCGCACGAGATCATCGAGCGCCCGCACGGTTTCCTCCACCGGCGTCAGCGGATCGAAACCGTGTATCTGATAGAGGTCGATATAGTCGGTGCCGAGGCGGGCGAGGCTCGCCTTGACGGCATCTATGATATGGCCGCGCGAGGCGCCGCGATCATTCGGGCCGGGGCCGACCTGGCCGAGCGCCTTGGTCGCCAGCACGATGTCGCTGCGCTTGCGGCCGGAGTTCACCATGGCGCGGCCGGTGATTTCCTCGGAAAGGCCTTCGGAATAGACATCCGCCGTATCGATGAAGTTGACGCCGGCGTCGAGCGCGCGGGCGACAATGCCGTCGGCGACGGTTTGGTCGAGCTGGCCGATCGCGGTCCAGAAGCCGCGGCCGCCGAAGGTCATGGTGCCGAGGGTGAGTTCCGAGACGAGGAGGCCCGTGCCTCCGAGCTTGTTGTAGCGCATGGGATGGATCCGTTCTGGCTGGGTGGAGGCGCCGTCCGGTGCCGGTAGAGGGGAGCCGGGCCGCGCCGGGGGCTGTGGCGACGGCGCTAGAAGGAGCCGTCGGTCTTGATGGAAAGTGCCTTGGTCGCTTCGAGCTCGCCCTGCAGGCGGGCGATCTTGGCGGCGAAAATCTCGGCCGAGTCCGAGCCGGCGGCATAGCGGAAGGGCGGCTCGGCGAGGCTCGAGAGATCGACGATCATCGCTCCGAGCTTGGCCGGATCGCCTGCCTGACGATGGTTGCGATCACGGTAGCCGTTGCGGAGCTGGGCCGAGACTTCGGCATAATCATCGATCGCCTGGGTGCCGAAGCTGACGGAGGTTTCGTCGAGGAAGTCCGTCCGGAAGAAGCCGGGCTCGACAACCGTCACATGGATGCCGAACGGCTCAACTTCCTGGGCGAGCGATTCGGAGAATCCTTCGACGGCGAACTTGCTGGAGCAATAGATCGAGCCGCCGAGGCCGCCACGCAGGCCCGCGATCGACGAGAGGTTGAAGATGTGGCCGGCGCGCTGGCCTCGCATCACCGGCAGGACGGCCCGCGTCATGTCGAACAGGCCGAAGACGTTGGTCGCGAACTGGCGCTCGGCATCGCCTATTGCGGTTTCCTCGAAAAGCCCGAGCTGCCCGTAGCCGGCATTGTTGACGAGGACGTCGATCCGGCCGAAGCGGGCGACGGCAGCATCGACGGCAGCCGCGATCTGATCCGCATTGGTGACGTCGAGCGGCAGCGCGAGCAAGGCATCTCCAGCATCGGCAAATGCGCCCCGGATTGCCTCGGGCTTGCGGCCCGTCGCGACGACGGTGTCGCCGGCGGCGAGCGCCGCTCTCACGATCTCGGCGCCGATACCACGTGTCGCGCCCGTCACGAACCAGACTTTGCTCATGGAAATCTCCTTGCATCAGCGCAACGAAGATGATGCGCCAGCAGCGTTCGCGTTAGCCAATTGCTGGCGCCTTCTTGCCTGATCCTCGCAGAGTGGCCATCCTTGATGCGCATGCTGTTGCGGCCTGCCACGTCGCGGGCGATAGGGAGACGCATGAACCAGCTCGAGGAACTGCGTGACATCCTGCGACGGAATGCGGTGCTCGGCCGCGCCGAAACCGCAATCCCACGCTTAAGGTTGATCAGGGCCGAAGCGGCGACCTTGCCCGCGCCCTCTTTCTACGAACCGGTGCTGTGTATCGCGGTCCAGGGTTCGAAACGGCTGATGGTGGGCGAACAGGCGGTGGTTTACGACCCATCCCGCTTTCTGCTCGTCGCCGTGGATCTGCCCGTGATGGCCTGCATCGTCGACGCAACGCCGGCCACGCCCTATCTCTGCGCAACGCTTCGGCTCGACCGGCTGGCGATCGTCGAGATGCTGGCCGGACTGCCGGCAGCGGCGGAGGGGGCTGGCCAGGGCGTTGGGATGGCGATCGGCCCGCTCGGGACGGATTTGCTCGATCCTGTCCTTCGCCTCGTGCGGCTGGTTGAACAGCCCGGCGATGCCGCTGTCCTGGCGCCGCTCGCCGAACGGGAAATCCTCTACCGGCTGCTGACCGGACCGGCAGGCGCTGTGCTCCGCCAGATGGTGGCGCACAACAGCCGCCTCGCGCGGGTCGATCGCGCCATCGACTGGATCAAGAGGCATTTCAACCAGCCGATGCGCATCGACAGTCTTGCCGAGATCGCCGGCATGAGTCCGGCCTCTCTGCATCGCCACTTCAAGGCCGTCACGGCGATGAGCCCGTTGCAGTTCCAGAAGCAGATCCGGCTCCTCGAGGCGCGGCGGCGCCTCGTCTCCGAAAGTCTGGACGCCGGCATGATCGGCTTCGCGGTCGGCTATGAGAGCCAGTCGCAGTTCAGCCGCGAATATGCGCGCCTTTTCGGCGCACCGCCGGGACGCGATGCGGCGCGGCTGCGCGGCCTCGAACACGCCTGACCCCCGGCTTGCTGCAGCCAAGAACTGATCAAGCCGCGGTCCGAAAGCCCCATTGGCGATCGCGTTCACAGGTCAAATATTGCTCGTCTGGCCCGCCGATGCTTCCGCGATGGTCTTCGTGTCGCTATTCATCAAGTCTCGTGGTCGAGTGCGGGATCAGCATGCCAGCGAGACGCGCGCCGGGTCAGTATTCTGCGTGGCTGACGATCGATAGAAATGGCTTCGTTCTCGATTGGGACGGGGACGGAGCAGATCGCGCTCGCGTCGAGCCGTCCGCTTTAGCGGGTCCGTCGATCGAGGCTTTTCTCGGGCCGGAGGGCTGCCAGCGAACGCGGCACTATCTCCGATGCCCCGAACATCCCTACGGCGCGGTCTTCGAGACGAACTATCAGCGGAGGGATGGAACATCCAGCCGCGGCACCGTCATTGTCAGGCCGGTTGCCGGTAGGGACGGGATGTTTCTGCTGACGATCGAGGATGCGAAGAACGAGCAGGAAATCCGCTACCGATCGCAGCTGACGGAGGCCACGATCGAGCGGTTGACCGATATGATCATCTGGCTCGATGAAGATGCGCGCTATATCTTCGTCAATCCGGCGGCGACACGTCTGCTCGGCTACAGCGCCGAGGAACTGCACGAGATGCATGTCTGGGACGTCGACCCATTGTTCGATCGGCAGAAGTGGCGCGATCATTGGCGCGAGGTCGCGGAGAAGGGGTCGTTTACGCTCGAGACCGTCAATCGCTCCAAGATGGGCGTGGATATTCCAATCGAGGTGACGGTGAATTTCGTCGAATATGACGGTCGCCGCTACAACTGCTCCATCGTGCGCGACATCAGCGCGCGCAAGGCCGCCGAGTCGGAGCTTCGCAGCCTCAATGCCCGAATTCTCCGCCTCAGCATCACCGACGAGATGACCGGGCTTGGCAATCGCCGGCATTTCGACGCGATGCTGGCGCGGCAGATCGCGCGCGCGGCCGAATCCCGCCTGCCGCTGTCGCTGATCCTGCTCGACATCGATTCGTTCAAGGCCTTCAACGACCGCTATGGTCATCTCGGCGGCGACGACGCGCTGAAGAAGGTTGCAGCGCTGCTTTCGGATGCGATGGTGCGACCGGACTGGCTGGCCTGCCGCTATGGCGGCGAGGAGTTTGCCTGCATCCTGCCGGAAATGGGTTGCGATGAAGCGGCCGCTCTCGCCGAGGCATTGCGCAGCAGCATTGAAGCCCTCGGCATTGTCCATGACAGGTCGCGCGCCGGGCGGGTCGTCACCGCCAGCTTTGGCGTCATGACGACGCAATCGCCGACAGAGGAGACGGTTCGCTCCCTGCTCGCCACCGCCGATGCGGCGCTCTATCGCGCCAAGCGGTCGGGCGGCAATTGCGTCGAAATCGGCAGAGGCGCCGCAAGCGAGGATTCGGGCTCCACTGTCGCGACGCCGGTGCCCGTCGATGTTCGGCGCAATCCATCCTGAGGCCGCTTCTTTCGAAGTCGCGGAGCGCCTCGAGAGCCGGGCGAACAGCTGACAGCTGCCCGGCCGTGGCGCGGGTCAGTCGCGCACGAACACCCGCAAGGCGCCGATGCTCTCGAAGCCGATCGCGCGGGAGGCGTTGAGGCGCTCGGCATGCTCGTCGCCGGCGAGCGGCAGGTCGGGGGCGAGACGGCGCGCGGCGGCGCGGCCTTGACGAACGACCGGCCGAAGGCGCCTGACCTCTCCCCGTCCTGTCGGCTCGAGGTTGATGAAGAGGGCGGCTTCCCCGGGCAGGTGAATACCCCCCGCCGTCAGCCGCAAGGGCCTGCTCGACCGCGGCGCGGAAGGCGACCATGAGGTCGCCCGACGATCTGGAACTGCGGAGCTGACCAGAGGGCGTCGCCGTCAGGAAGCGGCGACAGATGTCGTCTCAATCGCCATCCGCAGCTGGTTCCGGCCGTGATGTTTCGCCTCATACAATGCTTCGTCAGCCTGCCGCACCAGTCCTTCGAAGTCCGTTCCATGGACCCCGAATATTGCGGCCCCCACCGATATCGTGACGTTTGGCAGCGTCGTCTCGCCCAAGCACAACGATAGCTCGGAGACGCTGCTGACCAGGTCCCTCAGCCGGGATTCTCCGTCAGCGGCGGAGATTTCGCGAAGTATCAGAAGGAATTCCTCGCCGCCATAACGTACCAGCCAATCCATATCCCTTATGCTGCGCTGGATGTGGCATGCCACCAGAACCAGCGCAGCATCACCCGCACTGTGACCGTGAATATCGTTGAAGCGCTTGAAGTGATCGATATCGATCATCGCGACGATGAAACCGCTTCCGGTCCGGCGAGCCTGCGCAGTTTCGTTCTGCGCCATCAGTTCCAGATAGCGCCGGTTGAACGTGTTGGTGAGCGGATCGCGGACGAGCTGATCATTGAGTGTCTCGCGCAAGCGCATATTCGCGAGTGTGAGGCTGAGCTGACGAGCCAGCATGGGAGCAGAGGCAAGCAGCGACTGGCGCTCTGCCGCGTCGCCCGTCCCCATATCGGCCACAATGGTGAGAAGGCCCATGGTTTCGCCATGTGCCAGAAGGGGCAGGCAGATCGTGCCGCCTGCGCCCTCCGGCAGCTCCTGGTGCAGATGTCCGCAACTCGGAGTGCCGGCATCGGGCGTATGCTCGTGCAACTGGCCACGGCGTAGACCCCAGCAATCCGTTGCCAGCATGAAGCTGCCACCGGCAAAGCCACCCCACGCGGCGACCAGGTCGAGCTGATTGCGCGAGGCGGCGTAGACATAGAGGGCGCCGCGGTGGCCGGCGTAAAGACCCTCCGCCAGCGGCACGAAGACCGTTGCCAGCTCGGAAAGCGAGTTGCAGCTTTGCAGATAGCTGCTCGCCTCGTTTAGTTGCCGGATTTCGTGGCGTTCGCGCTTCAGGGCCATGACGCTTTCGTCGAGCGTCCGGGCATATTCGGCGATCCGCTCGCCATCGGCCTTGCGGTTCCTGATCTCTCGGCGCGTGGACGAGAGAATGAGAACAAGGAGGCTCGAGACGCCGGCGATGAATATCAGGAGGGCGATCGAGGCCCGTTCCTGCGAACGATCATAGTTTTCCTGTTCTTCGGAAACGATCGTCCCAATCTGCTCCTCGATCGCGCCGATGGATCTGCGCAGCGCGTCCATCGTGGTCTTGCTGCGCTCGAGCGGAATTGCCGCGGCACTCGTACCCCTGCGATAATCGTCGATCGCCTTCCGCAGCTCGGCGAACTTCGCTCTGGCCAGATTGCCGATATCTGCGATCTCTGCCGCGTCTGCATGGTTGGTCACGGCGAAGCGATCAAGCTTGGCGAGAGTTTGATCCAGGCGGTCGGAGGCCAGATAGTAGGGCTCGAGATAGAGCTCGTCCCCCTTTATGAGGAAGCCGCGCTGGCCGGTTTCGGCGTTCAGAAGCTCTATGAGGACATCCGAGAGCGTATCGCGAAACTCGACGGTCTCGCGCAGAGAGCGAGCGGAAACCGTGAACGCGACAATGCTGGAATAGAGAACGAAGCTGTTGACAATCAGTATCCCTACGCTGACCCCGATGACCCATCGGGTGCGCCGCACGGTAGAAGTCGCCATTATCGTTCACTATCCTGGTCGGATTATTCCTGCCGAAATCTTGAGGTTCCGTCGCGGTCACGGAGTTCGGATGCGGGGCTTGCGTCAATCGCCGACCCGCGCCACCCCCTCGCGCAAAAGAAGAGTGCCTCTACTTTAGGGGGAGCTGGCATGGAAGAGGAACAAACTGGCACCAAGTTGATTCCCAACGAGGCGCGGGGCGCGATCGAAGCCGTATCTCTTTAGCGCCGGTCCGGCAAAGCCGGGACCTCTACACCGGAGACACGCTGAGCGCCGGTCGCGTCAGGCGCGGGTCCAGACCCGCAGCTTGCCAATGCTCGCGAAGCCGACCGCGTGGAAGGGCGCGCGATCCTCGCCCGATTCGTAGCCGACCACGGGTAGGTCCGGCGAGCGGCCTCTGGCGGTGCTGACCAGCGCCGCCAGCGCGGCGGCGTCGCCACCGTGAAAGACATTGGAGATGCCGACCGCACCGTTCGAATGATTCACGGCCGCTCCTGCGACGATCCGGCCTTCGCGCCTCGCGGCGAGGAAGCGGATTCGCTCATTGCCGAGGAGTTTGGGCGGGAACACCCGGTCGCCGCCGTCGGTGCCGCCCCAGGCCTGTTCCCAGAGCGCCAGTTCGTCCGCCCCCGCGACCGCCGTGACCTCGACATTGCTCGCGGGCAGCACCGCCGCCGACGGCAACCACAGCCAATCGGCCTCGAAGAGAGGCTTGAGACCGATCTCCGAAAGATCGAGCCTGAAGAAGCTGTCCTTGATGCCGGTGCCGCGCCCGGGTTGCTCGGTCAGTAGCTCGATCGCCTTCAACTGCGGCGCCGTGGCGTGCGGATCGGTCGTGACGAGATTGGGATAGAAGGGGGGCGCATCGCCGGCATTGATCCAGAAGCCAGCCTCGAACCGGCACGCCGCCCGATGCGCGCGCGAAACGGCATCGCACCATTCTGCATTGTTCCAGGCGGCAAGCGCGATGGGGTCGGTCATCGTTCCATCTTCAGAAAGGCGGAGCCGGCCTCAGACAAGAACGGCGCGGGGATGCCGCGCCGTTTTCGCTATTCGGGAGGCGGCCGTTCAGCCGGCCATCGCCTTGTTGAGGTTGTCGCTGACCTTGTCGAGAAAGCCGGTGGTCGACAGCCACTTCTGGTCCGGCCCGACGAGGAGCGCGAGATCCTTGGTCATGAAGCCGGCTTCAACCGTATCGACGCAGACCGTCTCGAGCGTTGTGGCGAACTTCGCCAGCTCGGCGTTGTCGTCGAGCTTGGCGCGATGGGCGAGGCCGCGCGTCCAGGCGAAGATCGAGGCGATGGAGTTGGTCGAGGTCTCCTTGCCCTTCTGATGTTCGCGATAATGGCGCGTCACCGTGCCATGTGCCGCCTCGGCCTCGACGGTCTTGCCATCGGGGGTGAGCAGGACGGAGGTCATCAGGCCGAGCGAGCCGAAGCCCTGTGCGACGGTGTCGGACTGCACGTCGCCGTCATAGTTCTTGCACGCCCAGACATAACCGCCGGACCACTTCAGCGCCGAAGCGACCATGTCGTCGATCAGGCGGTGCTCGTAAGTGATACCGGCTTCCTTGAAGGCGCTGGCGAATTCGTTCTCATAGACTTCCTGGAACAGATCCTTGAAGCGGCCGTCATAGGCCTTGAGGATGGTGTTCTTGGTCGAGAGATAGACCGGATATTTGCGCAGCAGGCCGTAGTTCAGCGAGGCACGCGCGAATTCGCGGATCGACTCGTCGAGGTTGTACATCGCCATCGCGACGCCGGCGCCGGGGAAGTTGAAGACTTCCTTCTCGATGACCGTGCCGTCTTCGCCCTCGAACTTGACCGTCAAGCGGCCCTTGCCCGGAACCTTGAAGTCGGTCGCCTTGTACTGGTCTCCGAAGGCGTGGCGGCCGACGATGATCGGCTGGGTCCAGCCCGGAACGAGGCGGGGCACATTCTGACAGATGATCGGCTCGCGGAAGATGACGCCGCCAAGGATGTTGCGGATCGTGCCGTTCGGCGACTTCCACATTTCCTTGAGGTTGAATTCCTTCACGCGGGCTTCGTCCGGCGTGATGGTGGCGCATTTGACGCCGACGCCGACCTTCTTGATCGCCTCGGCGGCCTCGACCGTCACCTTGTCGTTGGTCGCATCGCGATGCTCGATGCCGAGATCGAAATATTGCAGGTCGAGATCGAGATAGGGGTGGATCAGCTTGTCCTTGATGGCCTGCCAGATGATCCGGGTCATCTCGTCGCCGTCGAGCTCGACGACAGGATTGGCTACCTTGATCTTCGCCATGGAATGACTGCCTCGCCTTCGTTGGGATGCCCTCGCGGCGGAGGAGGCCGGCGCGATCGGGCTTGGGAGAAGCGTTGCTATAGCATCGCGTCCCCCGCCCGAAAAGGCGCGCGGCGGCGGACGCGGCCGCCGTGGCGAGCCGCTGCCGCTAATTCGACGCAATCGTTAACGGCGGCTGGAACCGGGGCGCGGCGACGTCGTTTCCCTGCAGCCGGCGCGCGCTGTCGCGTCATGGGTCAGGCAAGGGGTCGTCATGTCGGATCTTCACGAAACGCTTCAGACATTGCTGCTGCGCGGCGCAATTTTCGCTCTGTTCGGGCTGATCGCCTGGGCCGGATCGGTTGTGGCCATTGGCCTCGTCGTCGGCGCCGCGCGGACTATGATCTCTGTCCCCGCGCTCGACTGGGCCAATGAGAACGCCGCTATCCTCGCCGTGTTTCTGGCGACGTTCGCCTATGCGATGCTGTTCGTTCGCCCGGCGGCGAACGAACGCTGAGTAGAGCTTTGACGGATCAGGCGACGCGCTTTGCCGCGAGGCCGAGAGCGATATAGCTCCAGCCCGTGAACAGCAGCGAGATACCTGCCAGCGTGCCCGGCACCCAGAGACCCGAGAACGGGTAATTGGTGAGGATCATGATGCCGGCGAGCAGCGCGATGATACCGGCCGCCAGAATCCAGCCCCAACCGTCATGCGGCCGAAGGCGCAGGCCGAGAATGATCTGGAACACGCCCTTGGCGATGAAGACGCCCGCGATGACGAGCGTCAGCGCGACCGATCCGGTGGCCGGCGACATGTAGATCGCGATGCCGCCAAGAAGCATCACGATGCCGATGATGAGTTGCCATAGAAAGCCGGTCCAGCTCTGCACGCTGAATGCCTGCCAGATCTGGAAGATTCCGGCGACGACCAGGACAAGCGCGAGGAAGATGCCGACTGCGATCGACGAGACCAGCGGCATAGCGATCGCGAAGAACCCGCCGATCAGGAATATGATGCCAAGTACCAGGAACCAGCCCCATTTCCGCTGGACCGTGGATGAAATGCTCGTGACGGTGACGCTCGATGCCATGGTGCGACTCCCCCTTGTGATAACGCGATTTTGAACGAAGCGATGGGGGAGTACAACAGCATCGCACGATTGCCTGCCTTGACCTGCAGCAAAGCAGCGAAGCGCTGGCTGGCCTATTGATTTTGGCGACTTTCGAGCGCCTCCGGCCGCTCCCATCCGGCACGGCAGAGGCGTCATTGCCAAGCGGCGTCTGGCACCATGCCGGATGATGCGCTAGGACCGGAGGCTCCATAGCCCGAGCCCTACCTGATGAACACTTCCCCAGACCGACTTCTTGCCGATGGGCCCGCCGTGATCCTGGTCGAGCCCCAGCTCGGCGAGAATATCGGCACCGCTGCCCGCGCCATGGCGAATTTCGGCCTGCGCGACCTCCGCATCGTCAAGCCGCGCGACGGCTGGCCGAATGAAAGCGCCCGGCGCGCTGCGAGCCGGGCCGATCATGTGTTCGACCGTATCCGGGTCTTCGAGACCGTCGAGGCGGCGATTGCCGATATCGGCTATCTGATTGCGACGACCGCGCGGCCGCGCGAAATCGTCAAGACCGTGCGCGGACCGGCCTCGTCGGCCATGATCCTGCGTGGCCATGCGATGGCCGGGACGCCGACCGGCATGCTGTTCGGCCGCGAGCGCATCGGCCTCACCAATGAGGAGATCTCGCTCGCCGACGAGATCGTGACGCTGCCGGTCGATCCTGAGTTCGCCTCGCTCAATATCGCGCAGGCCGTACTCATCCTTGGCTATGAGTGGCGGCGCAGCGGCCTCGCTTCGGAAGAGGAGGGGCTGCGCTTCCAGACGCCCAATCCGAGCCGTCCGGCGACCAAGGAGGAACTGGTCGGGCTGTTCGAGCATCTCGAAGGGGCGCTCGAGGCCGTGACGTTCTTCCGTCCGGCTGAAAAGAAACCGGTGGTGGTGCAGACCCTGCGGGCCATGCTCGCCAAGGCCTCGTTCACCGAACAGGATATCCGCACGTTGCGCGGCGTGATTGCGGCACTGGAGAACAGGCCGACCCGGCCGCGTCGCCGCGCCGATGGCAGCCTGACGACGAGCCGCGAGGAGCCCGGGGAGGGCGGGGCATGAACGTCCGCCTGCTCGTCTTCGATTCAGGAATCGGCGGGCTTTCCGTGCTCTCGGAAATCCGCAGGCGTGTGCCCGAGGCCGACATCGTCTATGTCGCCGACGACCTGGCGTTTCCCTATGGCGACTGGGAGGAGGCGCCGCTTCGCGATCATATCGTGATGCTAGTCGGCCGCCTGATCGCGCGGTTTTCGCCGGACGCGGTTGTCATCGCCTGCAATACGGCCGCGACGCTGGTCCTGCCGGCGTTGCGCGCCGCCCATTCGATCCCTTTTGTCGGCACTGTTCCTGCGATCAAGCCGGCCGCCGAGCGAACGAAGAGCGGCGTCGTCGGCGTGCTGGCGACGCCTGGAACGATGCGGCGGGACTATACGCGCGCACTGATCCGCTCCTTTGCGCAGAACTGCCATGTACGACTGGTCGGCTCCTATGAGCTGGCCCCGCTCGCGGAAAGCGTCATGCGGGGCGAGGCGGTCGGCGATGCGGCGATCCTCACCGAGATCGAGCCGGCGTTCATCGAGGTCGAGGGCCGGCGCACCGATGCGGTGGTGCTCGCCTGCACGCATTACCCGTTCCTGCTCGATCGCTTCGTGCGCATCGCGCCCTGGCCTGTCGCCTGGATCGATCCGGCCGAGGCGATCGCCCGCCGCGTCGTGTCGCTGCTCGGTCTCGACGAGACGCCGAGCATGATCGGCGTTCCCGGCGCGGCCTATCTTTCGTCCGGCCATGCGTGGCCACTGCCGTTGCAGCCGCTGCTGGCGAATTTCGGTCTGTCGCCGCAGGAGGGCGCGGCCCTGTGACACCGTCGGCCGCGCGGCGCCCTTGTGGGGGCCTGGTGTGCGGCCTATTTTGCCGGCCCCTGATCGCGGCGGAAACACTCCATGACCAGCACTGTGACGGCCGCCGGTTCGCGGCAAACCTTGGCATCGGCTGAGCCGCCGGCGCGATGGATTCTGACCATCGGCGCCGTGGGTCTCGCGCTCTATGCGCTGTTCAACCTCGTCATCTTCGTGCTGGTCTATCTCAATCCCGAGGCGCGCAGCGTCGTGCCGATCTACCGCGTCGGCTCGCTCGGCTGGTGGGCCGGTCAGGACATCTTCGGCGAGGGGACGGCCGGCTTCATCTATCTCCCGAGCTTCGCCGTCCTCTACACGCCGTTTGCGCTGCTCGGCGCAGAGTTCGGCGATATCGCCTGGCGCGCCGTCTCGGCAGCGCTGCTTGCCTATGCGATCGCTGAGGTCTTTCGTGTCGTGCTGCCGCGCTTCGACACGCGCACGCGCTGGCTGATCGTCGGCACCGCGCTCCTGATCGCGCTGCCGGGGGCCGCGAATTCGCTGCGCAACGGCCAGGCGACCAACATTCTCTACGGGCTGATGCTGCTCGCGACCGTTCACGTGATCGAGCGGCGCTGGTGGAGCGGCGCGATCCTGCTTGGCCTCGCCTTCGGGCTGAAGCCGTTGGCGATCGTCTATATCCTGCTGGTCGCGGCCCTGCAGCCGAAGATCATCCCGAAGCTGATCGTGGCGCTCGTCGTGCTGATGGCCCTGCCGCTGGTGAACTCCAATCCAGCGCGCGCGCTGGAGCTCTATGGGATCGGCATCCACAAGGTGCTGATGTCGGGCGCGCCCGAAGCGGGGCGCTGGTCGGACATCACGGGGCTTATGGGGCGGTTCGGCATCGTCGCGCCTGAAAGCCTGTTGACCGTGGCCCGCCTCATCACGGCGATCCTGACGCTGGCGCTCGGCTTCGTCGCGCTTCGCCGCAATGGACGCGTGCGCGGCATGATCAATCTCTATGCGCTCTCAGTCGTCTATCTGATGCTGATGAGCCCCCGCACCGAGGCGCAGACCTATCTCATGCTGTCCTCGACGCTGGCGATCGGCTCGGTGATCGGCTGGCATGTCGATGGCGAGCGCAAGGTGCCGGTGCTCTTCATCGTGCTGGCCGTCGCGCTGGCAGCCGGCGGCCTCGGTACGGCGATGCTGCGCGCCACCGATCTCTGGTGGGACCCGCTGCTCTGCCTCGTCTATCTGCCGTTCCTTGTCAGGGACTGTCTGACGGTGCGGCCGAATGAGCCTTCGGCCGGTGTCGGAAGGTGAAGAAGCGATAGCCTGAATAAGATGCGACGGTGGAGATCGCCGTCGCGATCACCAGCGCGACGAAGGGCAGGGTCTGCGGCCGCGCGAGGATGATCGCGGCATAGATGCCGTAGTTGATCACGGAAGAGATCGAGGCGACGGCGGCGTAGCGGGCGAATTCGCGAAGATGCGGCCGCCCCGGCATCGGGAACGTCCAGGTGCGGTTGATCAGCCAGCCGACGATCATGGCCGTCAGGATAGCGAAGGGACGGGCGACCAGCGGGCCGAGCCCGAAATGCAGCAGCAGCTGCAGCATCGCGGCATCGACCGCGAAGGCGGTGAAACCGGCGATGGCAAAATGCACGAGATGCCGGATCCGGGGATCGGCGAGGGCGCGGCCGATCATCATTGCCACCACAGCACACGGCCATCCGCATCGCGGCGGCACAGCCACAGCCAGGCGCCGATATCGCGCCGATCGAGAAGCGTCGCCAATTCATCCTCCCGCCGGTCCGTAAGATTGTCACGCGCCTGCAGCGTCGCATCGACATGGCCGGGATGGCACATGGCGAGATGCCGCGGCCCCATTGCGCGGCGCGCGATGTCGAGTTCGCGGTCATAGGCCCTCGCCCGATCGAAGGCGGAAAAGCCTGAGAAGCCGTCATTCGATGGCAGGCCGGCGCGCGCGAGATCGGTCGCGAGCCCGCGTGCGTGGAACGCGACACCGGCAGCCTTCACCAGGAAGGCGCGCCGCAGGAGAATGCGCGCCGGATGATCGCCGGGATTGCGGACCAGCGGCTTTCGATCCGGATAGCGGGCGACGAGCGCCGCGATCAGCGCCCGCCGCACGGCCGGGAAGATGTGCACATGATGATGGCCGTCGACGAAATCGGGGGCCATGCCGGCCGCTTCCTCGAAGCTGTCGAGCTGGCGGTCGATCTCGGCCGCGATTTCACCGGCGGCCGCTTCCACCTGGCCATGCAGGAAGGGTGCGATGCCGGGCAAACGGTCCGTCGGAGCGAGAATCGGCATCGCGCCGAGCGGGCTGCCGGCGGTGAGGTTCAGATGCAGGCCGATGGCGATCCGCTCCCGGCGGGCGATCAGCGCCGGCGCCAGCGCGGGCCATTCCGGCCAGTTGGTCATCGCGGCGGTCGCCGACAGGTGGCCGGCGACGATGAGCTCCATGATGCCGCGCGAGACGCCTTCCGAAATTCCATAGTCATCCGCCGACAGGACGATACGCCGCGCGCCGCTCATGACGTCCGGTCGCCGGCGCGGCGTCCATGATCGCGTTCGGTGACGCCGATTTCCTCGCCGACCAGGAAGAGTGGCCGCCGCTTCACTTCCTCATAGATGCGCGCGACATATTCGCCGAGCACGCCGAGCGAGATGAGCTGCACGCCGGAGAAGAACATGATCGACACGATCAGCGAGGGGAAGCCGGGCTGGTCGGTGCCCGAGACGAGCGTCATGATCAGGAAGACCAGCGCATAGACCATGGCGCAGGCCGAGATCACGAGACCGAGATAAGACCAGACCTTGAGCGGGATGGTGGAAAACGACACCAGCCCGTCGACGGCGAAGCCGAGCAGGCGCGTGAAATTCCAGCTCGATTGACCGGCAACACGCCCGCCCACCGCAAACGGGATCGTCGTGTGCTCGAAGCCGATCCAGGCATAGAGACCCTTGGAGAAGCGCGTGCGCTCGCCAAGCCGGTTCATCGCGTCGACGGCCTTGCGGTCGAGCAGCAGGAAATCGACGGCGCCGCGGGGCAGACGCGGGGCGGCGATGAGGCGGAAAAGCGCATGGAAGCTGCGCGAATAGAGCCGCCGCAGGGCGCCTTCCTCGGCCATGCCCTCGCGCGAACCGAGCACGACCTTGAAGCCGGCGCGCCAGCGCTCAAGAAAGGCCGGCAGCATTTCCGGCGGATGCTGAGCGTCGCCATCCATCAGGATGACCGCATCGCCATCGGCATAGTGGAGGCCGGCCGCGATCGCGGTTTCCTTGCCGAAATTGCGGCTGAGCGAAATCGCCGTGAAGCGCGGGTCGCTGTCATGGAGATCGCGAAGGCGCAACAGCGTCGAATCGACCGAACCGTCATTGACGAAGAGGACGGTCCAATCGACGCCGAGACTCTCGAGGACGGGCGTCAGGCGGCCGACGAAGAGCGGCAGGCCTTCCGCCTCGTTATAGACCGGAACGACGATCGTGATCCGTTCAGCCATTCTGCGTTCCCCGGCACGGCATGACCGGCCGGGCTCCGCGTGGAGCCAGGCCGAAACGCGCGCAACCTATCAGGATCGCTCCGAATGTCATCCGGTCGCGAGAAGCTGCTCTCCGGCGGCCGAAGCCTTGCGCGCATCGGCGACGATTTCAAAGGAACGGATGCGGTCCGCGTGGTCATAGAAATCCGACGTGATGATGAGTTCGTCGGCGCCGGTTTGCTCAAGCATGGATTCGAGCTTGGCGCGCACAGTCGCCGGTCCGCCGATTGCGGCGACGCCGAGATGCGAGGCGACATAAGCCTCCTCGCGCTCATCCCACAGCCCCTCCATGCTCTCAACCGGCGGCAGCAGGACCGTCGGCTTGCCGCGCACGAGATTGACGAGGCGCTGGAACTGCGTCGTCGCCAGATACTGCGCCTTCTCGTCGGTTTCGGCCGCGATCACCGGCAGGCCGACCATGATGTAGGGCTTTTCGAGATATTCGGACGGGCGAAAATAATGACGGTGCACCTCGATCGCCTCCAGGAGGCGCTGCGGCGCGAAATGGCTGGCGAAGGCGAAGGGCAGTCCGAGCAGGGCGGAGAGCTGCGCGCTGAAGGTCGAGGAGCCGAGCAGCCAGACCGGCACATTGGAGCCGGAACCGGGGACGGCGCGCACCTTCTGGTTCTCGCCGGCCGGCGCGAGCAACGCCAGCAACTCCTGCACATTCTGTGGGAAGGCATTGTCATCGTCGACGAGATCGCGACGCAGGGCCCGCGTCGTCAGCATGTCGGTCCCCGGCGCGCGGCCGAGGCCGAGATCGATGCGGCCGGGGTACAGAGCTTCGAGCGTGCCGAACTGCTCGGCGATGACGATCGGCGCGTGGTTCGGCAACATGACGCCGCCGGAGCCGACGCGGATGCGGCTCGTCGCGCCGGCGACATGGCCGATCAGCACCGAGGTTGCCGAAGAGGCGATCCCCGGCATGTTGTGATGCTCGGCGAGCCAGAAACGGTTGTAGCCGAGCCGTTCAGCGTGGCGGGCGAGGTCGACCATATTGGCGAACGCGTCCGACGGCGTGCCGCCGTCCCGGATCGGCGCGAGGTCGAGAATGGAGAGCGGCGTCTGGCCGAGTTTCGGCATGGGAATGCTCCAAGAGGAGGATGAGAATACCCGATATGGTGTCGCGAGGGCGGGTTCGGCAGGGGGCAACACCTTGATTTTGCAAGGGTGCAGAGCTGCCGCATGAGAAGGTTTTTCCAGGGGACTTCGCAGACGGTAATTATCCGGTAATATGTCGCGAGCCGAAGGGCCTTCCCGACACCGGAGATCCATTCGATCCGATGCCGTCTGTGAACGAAAAAGCCTCTGGAAAAGAGGTCGCCGGTCGTATGGTTCGGCGTCTCGTGGTTGTAACCGCGGCGCTCGCCTCGCTGACTGTTGGCGCTGCGGCGCTCAACCGTTCGTCGGCCCCTTATCCCGACGAGAGCCAGAAGGCGCAGATCGATCGGCTGATCGTCTTCTACTCCAAAAAATACAATGTTCCGGTTTCGCTGGCTCGCGAGGTCGTCCGGTCGGAGAGCGAATATCGCCCGCTCGCCCGCAACGGCCCTTATTGGGGGCTGATGCAGATCCGTTACGACACGGCGCAGGGCATGGGCTATCGCGGCTCGGCCAAGGGCCTGCTGGACGCCGAAACCAATCTCGCTTTCGGCATCGCCTATCTCGCCAATGCGCTGAAGGCTGCCGACGGCAACATGTCTCGTGGCCACATGCTCTATCGCAAGGGCTACTATTATGAAGCCCGGCGGAAGCGCGTTCTGGACGAGATGATCCTGGTGCGCGACTTCAAGCCGGTTGGCGAGGCACCGACGCTGCTGGCAATGGCCGATGCGCAGGATGGCACCGGCGCCCTGTGGAGCGGCGAGGCGGCGTCTGGTCCCGCGACCTCGGCTTCTGCCGCGATCGCCGAGGCCGTTGCGGCGCCGATCCCGCGCGAAAAGCCGGTTGTCGAGACGGTGGTGGCCGAGGCCGTACCGGCGCCCATGCCTGCTCCAGTCCCGGTTGCGGCGCCTGCCGTCGCCGGACCCGCCGTCGCGCATCCGACCGTCGTCTATGCCTCTGTGCTGCCTTTCGCCAAGTCGCAGCCGCTGGCCAAGCCGCTGTCGCCGACCCCGATCGTCGCTCCGGGCCTCGTGCCCGATTCGGCCGAGGCTGATCAGCCTGAAGTCGCTGCCAAGGCGGACGACGCCGCCGTGCCGATGCCGCGTCCGAAGCCGGTCATGGCTGTCGCGGCTGCGCCTGCGGAAGTTGTCGAGCCGCCGAAATCGAAGCTCGAGATTGCGCTGCTCGCTGCCGCCGCCAAGAAGGGCGCTGAGCTTGCCGCCGCCAAGGCTGCGGCCAATCCGGCGCCCGTAGCGGCCGCCGAGGCGGAGCCTGTCGTCATGGCTTCCACGGCTCTCCGTGGCAACGAAACGGCCGCTCCGCCGGTGCGTGTTGCCGCCCGCCATGATGCCGTTCCGGTGCCGCGCGCCCGGCCGGTCGTTTCCGAGTAGCGAGCGGCCGTCCGGCCTCGGCCGGATTTGACAGGGTGGTCCTTCTTCGCTAAAGACCCCCTCGTTCGTGGGTCCTTCGGGCCCGCGTCTCATTTTCACGCACCCGCGGAGAAGGCAGTCCATCGCCTTGTCCTGTCGGTCCGCCACAAGCGGGCAGAGGAGGGCGCGTGTCCCTGAACTCTTGATGCATGGGATATGCGATGTCGAAGCGTGCTTCGTCTAAACACAAGATTGACCGTCGCCTTGGCGAAAACCTCTGGGGCCGTCCGAAGTCCCCGGTCAACAAGCGCGAATACGGCCCGGGCCAGCATGGCCAGCGTCGCAAAGGCAAGGTTTCCGACTATGGCACGCAGCTGCGCGCCAAGCAGAAGCTGAAGGGCTATTACGGCAACGTCTCCGAGAAGCAGTTCCGGAAGATCTATGCCGAGGCGACGCGCCGCAAGGGCGACTCGTCGGAGAGCCTGATCGGCCTGCTCGAGAGCCGTCTCGACGCGGTGGTCTACCGCGCCAAGTTCGTGCCGACCGTGTTCGCCTCGCGTCAGTTCATTTCGCACGGCCATATCAAGGTCAATGGCCGCCGCGTCACCGTCGCCAGCTACAGCGTCAAGGTCGGCGACCTCATCGAGGTCAAGGATTCGTCGAAGCAGCTCGCGATCGTCATCGAGGCGACGCAGCTCGCTGAGCGCGATGTGCCTGACTACATCGAAGTCGACCACAACAAGATGACCGCGAAGTTCGCCCGCGTTCCCGGCCTCGCCGATGTGCCATATCCGGTGCACATGGAACCGAACCTCGTCGTCGAGTTCTATTCGCGCTAAGTTTCGCGCGAGATGTCGCCGCAAGTGGCAGGCGTCGAGTCTATCGAAGGGCCGGGTCTCAGATCCGGCCCTTTCCTTTTGCGCAGTGTTCCGGATTTGACCGGCTTCAGAGAAGACCCGTCACCAGGCGGTCTGCCTTGCTGCCCTCGCGATAGGCGAAATGGACGATCACTGCGGCGATCAATCCGGTCGCAGCGCCCCCGATGACGTCTGAGACGAAATGCGTTCCGACATAGATGCGCGATGCGCAAACGAGCAGGCTGAGAATGCCGAACAGCACCGCGCGGATCGGCAGGCGGGCGAGCGCCAGGCTGGCGACGATCGCCATGGATGCCGTCGCGTGGTCGGATGGAAAAGACCAGTCGGCGCTCCGCGCAATGATGAGATGACTGACGTCGACATCGTACGGCCTTATCCGGTGGATGAAGAGCAGGAGCACCTGGTTGGCGGCAAGGCCGAGCAGGAACGACAGGCCCGCCGCGACGCAGCCATGTCGGACATGCACGCGGTCATCGGTGCTCCACCATTGTAGGATGACCAGCAGGATGAGCAGCGGAACCCCATATGAGGTGATCGCGATCATGATCAGATCCATGGTCGAGCTGGATCCCGCAAAGCTGTTGATGAGATGCGTAACCGTCTGATCCATCTCGGTCCTCTCAGTGCTGCGGCGAACTTTCCGACGGGCGATATCCTATGAATGAAGCCAGGATTCACCAAGCCTTCGAAATCAGCGTGCTGCTCAAGGGTGCGCATGCGCTGATCGAGACGATCGGCGGCCTCGCTCTCTTCCTCGTCGCCAACGAGACCGTGGTGAATCTCGTCCGGATGATGACGCAGCATGAGCTGGTCGAGGATCCGACAGACTTCGTCGCAAACCATGCGCTCCATCTCGCTGAAGGCTTCTCGGTCGACAGCCAGCGCTTCTATGCGTTCTATCTGCTCAGCCATGGCGTGGTGAAGCTCGGTCTCGTCGCCGGGCTGCTGCGCAACAAGCTATGGGCCTATCCGGCATCGCTGGTCGTGCTCGGGCTCTTCATCGCCTATCAGATCTATCGCTTCAGCCAGCATGGCGGGATCGGTCTTGTGGTGCTGACAGTGTTCGATCTCGTCGTCGCCTGGCTTGTCTGGCACGAGTACCGGCTGATGCGGCGTCTTCGTCCAGCGCGGGAAAGCGGTTGAGAAGACGCGGAACGCCGAAGACGCGGGGAGCCTTCCCGCTCAGGATTGTCTATTGATGGACCTCCGACGGGGAGGGACATCGCATGGTTCAGCAGGCCCCTACCGCGCAGGCGCTGCGGCCCGATCCTTTCGCTTTTCTGGCGGTGATCGTCACCATCGTCACCTGGGCGTCCGCTTTCGCCGCGATCCGCGTCGGCCTTCATCATCTGACACCGGTGCAGCTTGCCGCGGCGCGCTATTGCGCTGCGGCCGTGCCCGCGCTGCTGTATCTCGTCATCGCCCGCCCGCCGCTGCCGACGAAACGCGACCTGCTACGGCTGGCGGTGATCGGGCCGCTGTTCATCTCTGTCTATGCCGTGCTGCTGAATACCGGCGAGCAGACGGTGCCGGCCGGGCCCGCGTCGTTCATCCTGCAGATCAATCCGGTTCTCGTGGCGCTGCTGGCGATGCCGCTGCTTGGCGAGCGCTTCGGCCTCTTCGGCTGGATCGGAACCGCGCTGTCGTTTTTGGGCGTCGGGCTGATTGCCTTCGGTCACAGCGATCACTTCACGCTCGATCCCGGCGCCCTGCTCATCGTCGGTTCGGCCTTCTGCACATCGATCTCGACCCTGCTGCAGAAACCCCTGCTCGGGCGCATGCCAGCGCTGACCGTGACTGCCTGGATCCTGTTCATCGGCGCCCTTCCGGTCGCGCCCGCCTTGCCGTCGGCGATCCGGGCGCTCAGCGACGCACCGGTTGATGTCGTCTTTTCGGTTGCCTATCTGGCGATCCTGCCCACGGTCATCGGCTATCTCACCTGGGCGATCGCGCTGAAACGGTTCTCGGCCGGACGCGCGTCCAACTTCCTTTACCTGATTGCGCCGACCGCGACGCTGATCGGCTTTGTCTGGCTCGGGGAAGTGCCGACGCTGCTCTCGCTCGTCGGCGGCCTCATGGCGATCGGCGGCGTGCTGATCGTCAATCTCATGCGGTCGCGCTGACGGCCGGCGCGGAGGACCCGGGCCGGCCGTCAGTTATGGCAGGTCAGGCCGCCGGAAGGGTCGCCATGTCGATGACGAAACGATACTTCACATCGCTTTTCAGCATCCGCTCATAGGCGGCGTTGATCTGGTCGATCGCGATCATCTCGATATCGGAGGTGATGCCATGCTCGGCGCAGAAATCGAGCATTTCCTGCGTTTCCGGCAGTCCGCCAATGCCGGATCCGGCGAAGCTGTGCCGTCCGCCCAGAAGGCTGAAGGCTGCGATCGGCTGCGGATTCTCAGGCGCGCCGACCAGGCAGAGCGTGCCGTCGCGGCGGAGCAGGTTCAGATAGGCGTTGATGTCGTGATCGGCCGAGACGCAGTCGAGGATGAAGTCGAACTTGCCTGCCCACGGCTTCAACGCATCGGGCTCGCGCGTGACGACGACCTCATGCGCGCCAAGCCGCTCGCCATCGGCGCGCTTGCTCTCGGATGTCGTGAACAGAACGACATGAGCGCCGAACGCGCGTGCGAATTTGACGGCCATATGGCCGAGGCCGCCAAGACCGACGATGCCGACGGTCTGGCCCGGGCCGACCTTCCAGTGGCGCAGCGGCGAATAGGTCGTGATTCCCGCGCAGAGCAGGGGCGCCACGGCGGCGAGATCGAGGTTTTCCGGGATCTTCAGCGCGAAATAGTCATCGACGACGATGGCCTTGGAATAACCACCATAAGTCATCTTGCCGGTGTGCTTGTCGGGGCTGTTATACGTCCCGGTCGCGCCGGGAATGCAATACTGCTCCAGTCCGACGGCACAGTTCTCGCAAGTGCGGCAGGAATCAACCAGGCAGCCGACGCCGGCGAGGTCGCCCTCCTTGAACTTGGTCACGGCGCTGCCGACGCGGCTGACACGGCCGACGATCTCATGGCCGGTGATCGTCGGAAAGACGCTGTTGTGCCATTCGTTGCGGTTGGTGTGGAGGTCGGAATGGCATACGCCGCAGTAAAGGATCTCGATTTCGATATCGCTCGGGCCGGGGTCGCGGCGCTCGAATGTGTAGGGCGCGAGGGGCGCGTCGGCCGATTGCGCGGCATAGCCTGTGCAGATGAACATCTGTGGCTCCGTGGCGGTATGGGGGATGATGATGGAGCTGCACGCCGGGCAGAAGACGCCGGCGCAGGGCTCAAGGATAGGCCATGTGCTGCACTGCGCACAAGCCGTTGTGCCCGGTCGGCCGCCGGGAAGGTCAACTGCCTTGCATGCGCCGGGGCTTCGCGGCAAAGAGGTCTCCCGCGCGCACCTCGCAGGAATTCGTTCCAATGACAGATCTGATCGACCACGCGACCATCGACGAGCATGATGACGATGTCGCCGCGGCGCATCCGCTTTTCCGCGGCGCGCCGAAGTCGGTCGCCTTTGCCAAGCTGCGTAAACGGCTGGTGCGCCAGACGCGCGCGGCGCTCGATGATTTTGGAATGGTTCGTCCGGGCGACCGCTGGCTTGTCTGCCTTTCGGGCGGCAAGGATTCCTATGCCATGCTGGCGATGTTGCTCGATCTCAAATGGCGCGGCCTGCTTCCCGTTGATCTGCTCGCCTGCAATCTCGACCAGGCGCAGCCCGGCTTCCCGGTCGATGTGCTGCCGCGCTTCTTTGAAAGCGTCGGCGTGCCCTACCGCATAGAGCGGCAGGACACCTATTCGGTGGTGGTTTCAAAGGTGCCGGCCGGGCGGACCTATTGCGCGCTCTGCTCGCGGCTGCGGCGCGGCCATCTCTACCGAGTCGCGCGGGAGGAGGGGTGCCAGGCCGTCGTGCTCGGCCATCATCGCGAGGACATCCTCGAAACGTTCTTCCTCAATCTCTTCCATGGTGGCAAGCTCGCGGCCATGCCGCCGAAGCTGGTCAATGAGGAAGGTGATCTCTTCGTGTTGCGGCCCCTGGCCTATGCGGCCGAGGACGATATTGGGCGGTTTTCTGCGCTGATGGAGTTTCCAATCATTCCCTGCGATCTCTGCGGCTCGCAGGAAGGCCTTCAGCGCAACCAGATCAAGGCCATGCTGGCCGATTGGGAGCAGAAGTCGCCGGGGCGCAAGGACATCATGCTGAAGGCGCTTGGCAATGCCAACCCCTCGCATCTGATCGATCGCAGCCTATTCGACTTCGTGGGGTTGGCGCTTCGCCCATAGAAAAGCCGCGGCTCTTTCGGAGCCGCGGCAAAGGCGAGAACAATCCCGTGATTACTGCGGGGCGATGCAGCGATGCTGCAATCCGTCATAGCCGGTATAGGTGCCGGTCGCCGGGTTGAACGAACGGTAGCGCTGCGAGCAATAGGCCACGTAGTCGTTTGCGTAGCGTTGCTGATTGTTGTTCGCGACCGCACCGCCGATGATGGCGCCGGCTGCCAGGCCAAAGACGCCGGCGGCAAGGGCGGAATTATAGTTGTTGTAGTAATAGGTGCCGCGATAGCCGGGGCGCGGATAATAGCCGGGGCCGCGCCAACCTGGATGACGATAATAGCCTGGACGCGGACCGTGGTTCCAACCGGGGCCGCGATTGTGCCAGCCATTGCCACGATAATACTGCGCGACATCGTATGAGCCATCGGCGCGGACGGCGGTGTCCGCCTGTGCTGACATCGGTACTGCTGCCAGACCTGCGATCGCAATGGCTGCGGCAAGACCTGCCGACATCATCGTCTTCAAGGGCTTCATCATAGTAACTCTCCGTCGATCACGGCGATGGCATGCTATTCGTCTGATGATGATCCCGCCCCATCATCCGATGCTGGAGGCCATCGCCACGCATTGCATCGCTGTCCCAACGATCGATGGCCGCGGCGGTTCCTTTTATTATCCGAACGGAAAATGATTGCGCCGCAATCTGCGGCGCGTCACGTCAGTCGCTTGGCTCTGCCAGGCGAGGGGGCTCCGCCGAATTCTGATTCCATGCGCAGCAAACAAAGGAGCGCCGCCGGATGAACTCCGGCGGCGTTTCTCACAGGCTGCTGATGGGTCGGCTCAGGCCGACTGAGCGACCACGATGCCCTTCTCCGTCAGGAAGGACTGGATCTCGCCGGCCTGGAACATCTCGCGAATGATGTCACAACCGCCGACAAACTCGCCCTTCACATAGAGCTGGGGAATCGTCGGCCAGTTCGAATAGTCCTTGATCCCCTGGCGAATGTCGGCATCGGCGAGCACGTTGATGCCCTTATAGTCGACGCCGAGGTAATCGAGGATCTGGACCACCTGGCCCGAGAAGCCGCACTGCGGAAAGGCCGGCGTGCCCTTCATGAACAGCACGACGTCGTTCGACTTCACTTCGCTGTCGATGAAAGCGCTGATATCGGACATGTCTTCAACTTCCTCGGCTGGCCGGATGGGGGAGGGCCGATCCGGCGTCGTTGCAAATCGCGCCTCAGCGCGTCGTCATTCGGGTGCACTCGTCTGCAGTGCCAGAGCATGCAGCGCGCCGCCCATGTTTCCTTTGAGCGCGGCATAGACCATCTGGTGCTGCTGCACACGGTTCTTGCCGCGAAACATCTCCGACACAACTTCGGCGGCATAATGGTCGCCGTCGCCGGCGAGGTCGCGGATGACGATCCGGGCATCGGGCAAAGCCGCCTTGATCAAGCCTTCGATCTCGCGCGCGTCCATTGCCATGATCATTCCCCGCCGGTCGTCTTCGCGCTCTGCGAACGGCTCAGATGCCGCCCGCCATGAATGCCGGGAACCAATTGTCGTGGGCCTCGGTCAACTTTGCAACAGATATGGTGGCGATGTCCGCCACATCCAAGCTCTGACCGCCGACATGGCCGAGCAGTGTCGCCGAGATGCCCGCCGTCTCGGCAGCCGCGCGGACGCCGTCGGCGGCTCCGGCTGGAACCGTCACGACGTAGCGCGCCTGGTCCTCGCCGAACAGATAGCCATGGCGCGTGTCCGTTTCCGGCAGGCGGATCGTCGCGCCGCGCTGTCCGGCCATCGCCATCTCCGCGAGTGCAACGGCGAGGCCGCCGTCGGAAATATCGTGGCAGGCGGTGACGTTGCCGGCACGGATGAGACTGCGGACGAAGTCGCCGACCTTGCGCTCCTCCGCGAGGTCGACAGGGGGCGGCGCCCCTTCCTCGCGGCCGAGGACCTCGCGCAGATAGATCGACTGGCCGAGATGGCTCCCCGGCTTGCCAATCAGGAGGATGGCGTCGCCATCCTGCTTGAAGGCGACCGTTGCCATCACCGACAGGTCGGGAAGCAGGCCGACGCCGCCGATTGCCGGGGTCGGCAGGATGCCGACGCCGCTGGTCTCGTTGTAGAGCGAGACATTGCCTGAGACGATCGGGAAGTCGAGCGCGCGGCAGGCTTCGCCGATGCCTTCGATGGCGCCGACGAGCTGGCCCATGATCTCCGGCTTCTCGGGATTGCCGAAATTGAGGTTGTCGGTTGCGGCGAGCGGCTCGGCCCCGACGGCCGTGAGGTTGCGCCAGCATTCGGCGATCGCCTGCTTGCCGCCCTCGAAGGGATCGGCCTCGCAATAGCGCGGACTGACGTCGAGCGAGAAGGCGAGGGCCTTTTTCTCGTGGCCTTCGACCCGGATCACACCGGCATCGCCGCCTGGCCGGAGCGCCGTGTTGCCCTGGATCAGATGGTCATACTGTTCCCAGACCCAGCGGCGCGAAGCCATGTCGGGAGCGCCGACGATCTTGACCAGCGCAGCGGCATAATCATTGGGCTCCGCGACATCCGCTGCCGCGATCGCGGCAGGCGGTGCGGCGCGCGCATAGGGGCGATCATATTCGGGCGCTTCGTCGCCCAATTCCTTGATCGGCAGGTCTGCGACGACGTCGCCATGGCGCAGGATGCGGAAGCGGAGGTCGTCGGTCGTATAGCCGACGATTGCGAAATCGAGGCCCCATTTGCGGAAGATCGCCTCGGCTTCGGCCTCCTGCTCAGGCCGCAGCACCATCAGCATGCGCTCCTGGCTCTCGGAGAGCATCATCTCATAGGCGCTCATGCCTTCTTCGCGGCAGGGCACCTTGTCGAGATCCAGCTCGATGCCGAGGTCGCCCTTGGCCCCCATCTCGACCGCCGAACAGGTGAGGCCAGCCGCGCCCATGTCCTGGATCGCAATCACGGCGCCGGTCTTCATGAGCTCAAGGCAGGCTTCGAGCAGCAGCTTCTCGGAGAAGGGGTCGCCGACCTGCACGGTCGGGCGCTTCTCCTCGATGGTCTCGTCGAACTCGGCCGAAGCCATGGTGGCGCCGCCGACGCCATCGCGGCCGGTCTTGGAGCCGAGATAGACGACCGGCAGGCCGACACCCTCGGCCTTCGAATAGAAGATGCTGTCGGCGCGGGCGAGGCCGGCGGCAAAGGCGTTGACGAGAATGTTGCCATTGTAGCGGGCGTGGAAATTGACCTCGCCGCCGATGGTCGGCACGCCGAACGAATTGCCATAGCCACCGACGCCGGCAACGACGCCAGAGACGAGATGGCGGGTCTTCGGATGCTCCGGCGCGCCGAAGCGCAGCGCGTTCATCGCTGCGACCGGACGAGCGCCCATGGTGAAGACATCGCGGAGGATGCCGCCCACGCCCGTCGCCGCGCCCTGATAAGGCTCGATGAAGGAGGGGTGGTTGTGGCTCTCCATCTTGAAGATGATCGCCTCGCCATCATCGATGTCGACGACGCCGGCGTTTTCGCCCGGCCCGCAGATGACGCGCGGGCCTGTGGTCGGCAGCGTGCGCAGCCACTTCTTCGAGGACTTGTAGGAGCAGTGCTCGTTCCACATCGCCGAGAAGATACCGAGCTCTGTCAGCGTCGGCGTCCGACCGATCAGATCGAGGATGCGCTGGTATTCGTCGGGCTTGAGGCCGTGGCTCGCGACGAGTTCGGGCGTGATCGGCGTATCGTTGGCAAGCACGGATGACCTCGACCTTGGGATTTGAGGTTCGGATAGAGCGCGGCGGCCCGCATGTAAATGGCAGCAACGAAAAAGCTGCCGCCTTGGCGCGAATCAGCCAAGCTCACGACAGATGCGAGGCGGCCGGAGCGAGCCATGGAATTCAATCACGTCGCCAACCGCGTTGCCGCGGGACATTTCGAAACCATCGTCGCGCTGTTCAAGGAGCGTCTCGGCTTCACCGAGCTTCGCCGTACTGAACGGGCGATCTGGCTGCGCAAGGCGGGCTTCAACATCGACCTGCAATTCTCCCGCGTTGCTTCCTCGCATGACGATCCCGAACGCGCCCGCTCGCAGGTCTCGTTTCTCAGCCTGACGCCGCGGGACGAACTCGAGGCGCTGGCCGGCTGGCTTGCCGAGCGCGGTGTCAGGTCCCATGTCGGCGCCTATTCCGATCGCGAATTCTACCTCGAAGCGCCCGACGCGTTGGTCGATTTCGTCATCGAGGCGATGCGGCCTGAGCTCGCGGACTATCCAGTCAAGGAATAGATCAGGCGACAGCCTTCAGTGCGCTCTCGAACAGCGGGCGCCCGTCGGTGCCGCCATTCAGCGGTTCGATCAGGTTTTCCGGATGCGGCATCATGCCGAGGATGTTGCGCTTCTCCGAAAGGATGCCGGCGATGTCATCGATCGAGCCGTTCGGATTGCCGACATAGCGGAAGGCGACGCGATCCTCGCCCTTGAGACGGGCCAGCGTTTCGTCGTCAGCGCGGTAGTTGCCATCGCCATGGGCGACGGGCGAGCGGATCACCTGGCCCTTGGCATAACCCGATGTGAAGACCGACGCGGTGGTCTCGACGCGAAGCTCGACCTCCTTGCAGATGAATCGAAGGCCGGCATTGCGCATCAGCACGCCCGGCAGCAGCCCGGCTTCGCAGAGGATCTGGAAGCCATTGCAGACGCCGAGAACCGCCACGCCGCGCTCGGCCTCGCGGGCGATCGCCGCCATGATCGGCGCACGGGCCGCAATGGCGCCCGAGCGTAGATAGTCGCCATAGGAGAAGCCGCCGGGGATGACGATGAGGTCGACCTTGGGCAGGTCGCTGTCGGCATGCCAGACACTGACCGGGCGCTGGCCGCTGATCTTTTCCAGCGCGGCGATCATGTCGCGCTCGCGATTGGACCCGGGGAAGACGACGACGGCGGATTTCATATCGCTCAGCCCACGATCTCGACGCGGTAATTCTCGATGATGGTATTGGCCAGCAGCTTGGCCGCCATGGCTTCGAGATCGGCCTTGGCCTTGTCGGCATCGGTCCCGGCGATCTCGATGTCGAACACCTTGCCCTGGCGGACGCCGCCGACGCCGGCAAAGCCGAGCGCGCCGAGCGCGCCTTCGATCGCCTTGCCCTGCGGATCGAGGACGCCGTTCTTCAAGGTGACGGTGACGCGGGCCTTCATGGATGCTCCGGTAGACGCGAAGAGGATGAACGATGCCGCCTGACAGGCGGAACGGAAACGGCCGCCCCTTGGGGCGGCCGCAGTCGTGATGGCTTACTGGACGAGCACGGGACCGCCGCCGACGGGGCGGTCGGGCTCGATCAGGATACCGAGGCGGCGCGCCACTTCCTGATAGGCTTCGACGAGACCGCCCATGTCGCGGCGGAAACGATCCTTGTCGAGCTTGTTCTGGGTGGCGACGTCCCAAAGGCGGCAGCTGTCGGGCGAAATCTCGTCGGCGACGACGATGCGCATCATGTCGCCTTCCCAGAGCCGTCCGCATTCGATCTTGAAATCGACGAGCTGGATGCCGGCGCCGAGGAAGAGGCCGGAGAGGAAGTCGTTGACGCGGATGGCGAGCGCCATGATGTCGTCGATTTCCTGCGGCGTCGCCCAGCCGAAGGCCGTGATGTGCTCTTCCGAGACCATCGGATCGTCGAGCGCATCGGCCTTGTAATAGAACTCGATGATCGAGCGCGGCAGGACGGTGCCTTCCTCGAGGCCGAGGCGCTTCGCCAGTGAGCCGGCAGCGATGTTCCGGACGACGATTTCGAGCGGGATGATCTCGACTTCGCGAATCAGTTGCTCGCGCATGTTGAGCCGCCGAATGAAGTGAGTCGGAATGCCCATCTTGTTCAGATGAGTGAAGATGTGTTCGGAAATGCGGTTGTTGAGCACGCCCTTCCCGTCGACCACCTCATGCTTCTTCTTGTTGAAGGCGGTGGCGTCGTCCTTGAAGAATTGTATCAGCGTGCCGGGCTCAGGTCCTTCGAAAAGGATCTTGCCCTTGCCCTCATAGATGCGCCGACGGCGGTTCATGGGCACATACCGTGGTTTGAGGAAATCCATTAGGCCGGGGTTCCAATATACAGGGATTCGCCGCGGCGAAAGTTCAGCCGGCCGAACCCGATCAGGGCCGTCCGCGCGGCGTGAACCTACCCGATCGCTCCCCAATTAACAATGAGCCACAATTGCGGCGATTTGGAGCGAAGCCACTTCTGGCCGTAGGGGTGGTGCGGTGTCGACGTTGATTTGGGGTATCCGTCACTATATGCAAGAGGCCATCCAGCCTGCGGCCCGCCAAATGGCCCGCCGTCAGTCCATTGAATAAAGCGGAGAGCCCGATGACGACGTTCGACCAGCGCAAGGACGCCTTCGAGAACCGGTTCGCCCATGATGAAGCGCTTCGCTTCAAGGCCATCTCCCGCCGCAACAAGCAGCTCGGCCTCTGGGCCGCGGCGCTGATCGGCAAGGCGGGCGCCGAGGCCGAGACCTATGCGAGCGAAGTGGTCGCCGCCGATTTCGAGGAAGCGGGCGATGAGGACGTCTTCCGTAAGATCCGCCAGGACCTCGATGCGGCCGGCATCGCGCAGTCGGACCACCAGATCCGCCGCACGATGGACGAGCTGCTCGCCAAGGCGATCGAAGACGTCAAGACCGAGGGCTGAGCGCCCGCCGCACGAGGCGCTGCCATGACATTCGTCTCGCTCGCCGCGCGGCTGGCGGAAGATTCGGCCGCGCTCTCGGCGTGGATTGCGATGCCGGATCCCCTCGTTGCCGAAAGCGCAGCGCGGGCCGGCTTTGATTGCGTGACGCTCGACATGCAGCATGGGCTGCACGACGCGGTCAGCGTCATGCGCGGGATCGGTGCGGTGACGCTTGCGGGACGATCGACGATTGTCCGTGTCCCGGTGGGTGACTTCGCAATGGCGAGTCGCGCGCTGGACATGGGCGCTTCGGCGGTGATCGCGCCGATGATCAATTCGGCGGATGACGCCACGGCTTTGGTCGCCGCCACCAAATATCCGCCTGTCGGCCAGCGGAGCTGGGGTCCGACGCGCGTGATCCAGCTTCAAGGTATCGAGCCCGCGGCCTATCTCGCGACCGCCAATCAGACCACACTCGTCTTTGCGATGATCGAGACGGTCGAGGCCATGGCGGCTCTGGATGCGATCCTTGCGGTACCAGGCCTCGATGCCGTCTTTATCGGGCCGTCGGATCTCTCGATCGCGCTTTCCGCCGGTGCGAATGTCGATCCGATGAGGCCTGACAATCAGGAAGCCGCCTCATTGATCCGCACGCGTGCGCACGCCGCTGGCAAGAAGGTGGGCATCTTCGCGCTCAACGGCGCCCAGGCCCAGCTCTACCGCACGCTCGGCTATGACTTCATCGCCGTTGGCGCCGATGCGGCCTATTTCGCACTTGGCGCCGCGACCATGTTATCGGAAGCGCGACGCGACTGATAACGGGCCGGCCGGGCTCGCTCTGTTCACTTTTGCACTTCTTACTGACGAGAGTATTTTCTCTTGTGGCGGCGCGTTGTGCCGCTCGGGGGGAAATCATGAGAAAGCCCATTGCCGAGTTCATCGGCACCTTTACGCTCGTCTTCTTTGGTTGCGGAGCGGCGGTGATCGCCGGTCCGCAAGTCGGTGCGACCACGGTCGGCGTCCTCGGCATCGCCTTTGCGTTCGGCCTGGCTATCGTCGCCATGGCCTATGCGATCGGTCCGGTCTCCGGCTGTCACGTCAATCCTGCCGTCAGCCTCGGAGCCCTGGTCGCCGGTCGCCTGTCCGTTGGTGATTTCGTCTCCTATGTGATCGCGCAGGTCGCCGGCGCGATCGTCGGGGCGCTGCTTCTCTTCCTGATCATGAAGGGCAAGGCGTCGGGCTGGGAAGGCGGCATGGGCACCAATGGCTGGGGTGCCGGCTATCTCGGCGAATACAACACCGTTTCAGCCTTCCTGTTCGAGACCGCCGCGACCTTCATCTTTCTGGTCGTGATCCTTGGTGTAACCCACAAGATCGCGCTCAATCACTTCGCGGGCCTCTCCATCGGCCTGACGTTGGTCATGATCCATATCGTCGGCATCAACGTGACCGGCGTTTCGGTCAACCCGGCGCGCAGCATCGGTCCGGCGCTGTTCGTCGGCGGCAAGGCGATTGCGCAACTCTGGCTGTTCATCATCGCGCCGTTCCTCGGCGCGGCGCTCGCGGGACTGCTGTTCCGTTCGGGCGTGCTTTACGGCGAGGATAGCTGAGCCCCTGATCTCCGGAGAGCGAGGCCGGGCGCGACCCGGCTTCGCATGCTCCGGCTTGCTATGCGCTGGCGAGCGCAGCCGTGATCGCGCCGACGACTTCCGGGTCTTCAGGGACCGTCTTCGGGCTGAAGCGGGCCGCGACGGCTCCGTCGCGTCCGATCAGGAACTTCTCGAAATTCCAGCTGATATCCTCGTCGCCGGCCAGCCAATCGTAGAGCGGGTGACGGTCATCGCCCTTCACCGAGATCTTGGCGAACATCGGGAAATCGACGCCAAAGGTCGCGCGGCAGAATTTGGCGATTTCTTCGTTCGAGCCCGGTTCCTGGCCAGCGAAATTGTTGGCCGGGAAGCCGATCACGACGAGGCCACTGTCCTTGTATTTCGCGTAGAGCGCTTCGAGGCCGTCATATTGCGGCGTCAGCCCGCATTTCGAGGCGACGTTGACGATGAGAAGCACCTTGCCGGCATAGTCGGCGAGCGTCGTCTCGCTGCCGTCGATGCGCTTGAGGGGGATTTCGAAGGGGGAGGCCATGCGGAGATCCGGATCAGGAGGGAGGGATGCGACCCCTCCTCAATAGGCAAATCCTCCGCAATCGTCATCCGCTCCGTGTCATGCGGGGGCGGTTTCGCCGAAGACGCGGCGGAAGATCGTGTCGACATGGCGCGTGTGATAGCCGAGGTCGAACTTCTCCTCGAGCTCTTCGTCGGACAACACGGCCGCCACGTCCTTGTCGGCCTTGAGCTCGGTGAGGAAGTCGGCGCCCTGTTCCCAGACCTTCATGGCATTGCGCTGGACCAGACTATAGGCGTCCTCACGCGAAACGCCTCTCTGGGTCAATGCCAGCAATACGCGCTGCGAATGGACGAGGCCGCCGAGCCTGTCGAGATTCTTCTGCATATTGGCGGGATAGATCAGCAGCTTCTCGATCACGCCGGCGAGCCTGTTCAATGCGAAATCAAGCGTTACCGTCGCGTCCGGTCCGATCATCCGCTCGACCGAGGAATGCGAGATGTCGCGCTCATGCCAGAGGGCGACGTTTTCCATGGCGGGGACGACCATGCCGCGCACGAGGCGCGCGAGACCGGTGAGGTTCTCCGTCAGGACGGGATTGCGCTTGTGCGGCATCGCCGAGGAGCCTTTCTGGCCGGGCGAGAAATACTCCTCGGCTTCCAGAACCTCGGTGCGCTGCAGATGACGGATCTCGGTCGCCAGCCGCTCGATCGACGACGCGACGACGCCGAGCGTCGCGAAATACATCGCGTGACGGTCGCGCGGGATGACCTGCGTCGAAACGGGCTCGACGGCGAGGCCGAGGGCCGCCGCGACATGTTCCTCGACGCGCGGATCGATATTGGCGAAGGAGCCGACCGCGCCGGAAATGGCGCAGGTGGCGACTTCGGCGCGTGCGGCAACGAGGCGGGCGCGGCCGCGCTCGAACTCGGCATAGGCCTGCGCCAGCTTGACGCCGAAGGTGGTCGGCTCGGCATGGATGCCATGGCTGCGACCGATCGTGACGGTGCCCTTGTGCTCGAAAGCGCGCTGCTTCAGCGCCGCGAGCAGGCGGTCGACATCAGCGATCAGAAGGTCGGCGGCGCGGACGAGCTGAATGTTGAGGCAGGTGTCGAGCACGTCCGAGGAGGTCATGCCCTGATGCACGAAGCGGGCGTCCTCGCCGACGATCTCCGCCAGATGCGTCAGGAACGCGATGACGTCATGCTTGGTCGTGCGCTCGATCTCGTCGATGCGATCGACATCGAAGGTTGCCGCGCTGCCCTTGGCCCAGACCGTCTCGGCGGCCGATTTGGGCACAGTCCCGATTTCAGCCAACGCGTCGAGCGCATGCGCCTCGATCTCGAACCAGATGCGGAAGCGCGTCTCCGGCGACCAGATCGTCGTCATCTCGGGGCGGGAATAGCGCGGGATCATGCAGTGGCTTCCTTGGCGAATGGCGAGGACGGCGGGTCGGCGTTGATCTAGCGAATTTCGCCGTCCGGCGTAACCCCTGGCGCGCTCAGCCGCCGCGCCTCACACCGCGGATCGCCGCGATATTGCCGGCATAGGCCGCGGGGTCGCCCTTGAAGACGGCCGACCCTGCGACCAGGACATCGGCGCCCGCCTTGATCAGCGCCGGCGCAGTGTCAGGTGAGACACCGCCATCCACCTCGATGCGAACCGGCCGTGCACCGATCATCCGGCGCACCCGCGCAACCTTTTCGACCGAGGCGGGAATGAAGCTCTGGCCGCCAAAGCCCGGATTGACAGTCATCACCAGCACGAGGTCCACGAGGTCCAGAACATATTCGAGCGCGCTCTCGGGCGTTGCCGGGTTGATGGCGACGCCGGCCTTCTTGCCGAGCCCACGAACATGTTGCAGCGAACGATGGAGATGCGGTCCGGCCTCGGCGTGGATGGTCATCACGTCGGCGCCGGCCGCCGCGAAGGCGTCGAGATAGGGATCCGCCGGCGCGATCATCAAATGCACATCGAAGATCTTGGTCGTGACGTGGCGCACGGCCTTCACGACCTCCGGGCCGAATGTAATGTTCGGCACGAAATGCCCGTCCATGATGTCGAGATGGATCCAGTCCGCTCCCGCCGCGTCGATCGCGCGGATTTCCTCGCCGAGTTTCGAGAAATCGGACGACAGGACGGACGGGGCGATGAGGGGCAGATGGGCCATGGCGGACTCTCCAAACAGACACCTCGGATGCGGGAAACCGAGAGCTTTACAAGGGCCGTAACACGAGGGTGCGACAGCGGCAATTGCCGCGGGCGAGCACTGCGGGCAAACTCCCCTATAGGATGTCGCGTCGCGGCGATTCACTCGTAAGGTCAGCAAGCGTTCATGGACAAGTTCGATGCGATCGTGCTCGGGGCCGGCATCGTCGGCGTATCCGCCGCGATTCACCTCCTGCGCCGCAATCGGAGCGTCCTGCTGCTCGACAAGGGATTGCCCGGCGAGGCGACCTCCTATGGCAATGCCGGCGTCATCGAGCGCGAAGGCTTCTATCCGATCGTCTTTCCGCGCGGTCTTGCCGAGCTCTATCGCATCGCCCGCAACGAGGACGCGCGGCTCAACTATAACCGTCGCTTCCTGCCGCGCCTTGCGCCCTGGCTGTGGAAGCTGCGCGCGGCCACGGGACCGCGCGGCATCGATGCCTATGCGGAGGCGATGAACCCGATTCTCTCGCATGCTGCGGCCGAGCATGGTTCGCTTGCCGGCAAGAGCCGAGCCGTCGAATTCTTCCGGGGCACCGGCTGGCTGAAGGGCTATCGCAGCATTGCGAGCTTCGACGCCGGGACCAAGGCGCATCTGGCGTTGGCCGATCAATTCGGAGTCCGCTACCAGGTGCTGAGCAGCCATGAGATCGTCGATCTCGAGCCCGACCTCTCGCCTGTGTTCGCGCGCGCCGTCCTGTGGCCCGAATCGGTGTCCGTGTCGAGTCCGGGCGGCGTCACCAAGGCGCATGCACGGCTGTTCGATCTGATGGGCGGCGTGCTGGCCCAGGGCGAGGCGCGCTCGCTGCGCCGCGAGAACGATCTTTGGGTTGTCGACCGGACGACCGGCCCCGCGACCGCGCCCGACGTCGTCGTGGCGCTCGGGCCCTGGTCAATGGACCTTCTGGCACCGATGGGTTACCGGCTGCCGTTTGCCGTCAAGCGCGGTTATCACCAGCATTTCAAGCCGCGCGGTGATGCCGCGCTCGACCGGCCTATCGTCGATGTCGACCACGGCTATGTGCTGACGCCGATGCGTCAGGGCTACCGCATCACGTCGGGCATCGAATTCGACGAACGCGATGCGCCGCCGACGCCTGTCCAGATCGAGCGGATCATGCCGCAGGCGCGCGCACTGTTCCCGATCGGCGAGGCGATCGAGCGGGAGCCCTGGATGGGCGCGCGGCCGTGCTTTCCGGATTCGATGCCGATCGTCGGGCCGGCGCCGAAGCATCCGGGTCTCTGGCTCAATTTTGGTCACGGACACCTCGGCTTCACGCTTGGCCCCGCGACCGGCCGTCTTCTCGCCGAGCAGATCACGCGCGAGATGCCGTTTGTCGACCCGGCACCGTTCGGCGCGTTCCGCTTCGGCTGACGCTGAGGCTCAGGAGCCCGGCAGCGGCGCGAAGGACTCAGCGCCCCAACGGTAGATCTCGAAGCCGGGCAGCGTCGCGTCGCCTTTTGCGTCGAACCCGACCCGGCCGAGCACAGTGTCGACTGCGTGGCTGCCCAGCCAGGCGGCGAGGGCGCTGCCCTTGGCAGAGCCGGTCGCCTTGCGCGCGGCGGCGAAGAGTTGCACCGCGGCATAGGCCGGCAGTACGAAGCCGCGCGGCTCGACATCGTCGGCCCGGAACGCGGCGGCTACCGCCTCGGCCGGCTTGTGGCTTCGCCAATCGGTGAAAAAGGTCATCAGCGTGCCGTTCGCGGCGGGCCCGGCGGCATTGCCGAACTCGCTCGTCGCCAGCGCATCTCCGCCCATCAGCACGATATCCGAGCCGCGTGCCTTTAGCGCCGAGGCGATCAAGGCCGCGTCGCCGTCATAGCCGGCGACATAGAGCACGCCGATGTCGTCATCGATCATGACATCGACGAGGCCGGCATAGTCCTTGGCGCCAGGCTCGAAGCTGTCGCTGCGCGCCTCCTTGATCCCGGCCGTATTCAGCCCCGCCACCACGGCCTCGGCGAGCGTCTTCCCATAGGGCGAGCCGTCATTGACGACGGCGATCCGCTTCTTGCCATAGGCTTTCGCCAGGAAAGCGCCGGCAGTAGCGCCTTGCGCATCGTCGCGGGCGGCGAGGCGGAGGATCGATGGAGCGGGTCGATGATCCGTGAAGTCGTTCGCCGTGATGGCCGGGCTGATCGCGAGGATGCCCTTGTCGGCATAGACGGCGGCGGCGGCATCGCCCTCCGCGGCACAGACATGGCCGACGACGAAGGCATCGCCGCGCGCGACAGCCTTGGCGGCGGCGGTCGCGGTCATGTCGGCGCGGCAGATGTCGTCGGCAATGTCGAGGCGGAGCTTTTCGCCATCGATGCCGCCGGCGGCATTCAGATCCGCCACGGCGCGTGCAGCGCCGGCTTTGATCTCCTGGCCCAGCGTCTGGTAGGGGCCCGACAGCGGCGCGATCACCGCGATGCGGATATCGGCGCGGGCCAGACCGGCGCAGGCCGTCGCCAGAAGGAATGTGAGAAGAAGCCGTCTCATGCTCATGCCCATCGAGGATAGCCGATCATGCACAAGCGCGGCCGAAATGAAAACGCCGGCCCCAGATCGGGGCCGGCGCTGATGCATCGATCGTCGGTGATTACATCGGGACGTTGGTGATCTTGCCGTCGTCGCCCTTCTTCCAGATCCACATGACGTAGTCGGCCGTCGTGCGGTCGCCCTTCGCGTCGAAGGAGAGGGGGCCGATCACGGTTTCGAACGGGCCACCGGACTTCAGGGCTTCGGCGACCTTCTGCGGATCGGCAGTGCCGGCCTTGGTGATCGCGTCAGCGATGACCTGGACGGACGCGTACGAGTACAGCGTGTAGGCCTCCGGCTCGAAGCCGGCATCGCGGAACTCCTTCACAGCAGCGGTTGCCATCGGGTTATTGCGCGGATCGGGCGAGAAGGTGTTGAGCGTGCCCTCGGCGGCCGGGCCGGCGATCGACGCAAACTCGTTCGAGACGATGCCATCGCCGGAGAAGAGGGTCGCCTTGAGGCCTTGTTCGGCCGACTGGCGGACGATCAGGCCGCCTTCGGTGTGCAGGCCGCCCCAATAGATGATCTCGACGCCCGCGGCCTTCATCTTGGAGATGAGGGCCGAGAAGTCTTTGTCGCCGACATTGACGCCTTCATACATGACTTCCGTCACGCCAGCGGCGTTGAGCGCCTTCTTGGTCTCGTCCGCGAGGCCCTGGCCGTAGGTCGTCTTGTCGTGAATGATCGCGACCGGCTTGCCCTTGAGGTTTTCGGCAATGTACTTGCCGGCAACCGCGCCCTGCTGATCGTCACGACCGCAGGTACGGAACGTGTTCCACAGGCTGCGCTCGGTGAAGGTCGGGTTGGTCGAGGCCGGGGTGATCTGCAGGATGCCGTTTTCGGCATAGACCTCGGACGCCGGGATCGACACGCTCGAATTGAAGTGGCCGACGACGAAGGTCACGCCATCGCCGACGAACTTGTTGGCGACCGAGACGCCCTGCTTGGCGTCCGAAACGTCATCGCCGAGTTCGACGACCAGCTTCTGGCCCAGCACGCCGCCCTTCGCGTTGATGTCGGCGACGGCCTGCTCCGCGCCCTTCTGGAGCTGGGCGCCGAACGCCGCATTGGCGCCGGTCAGAGGTCCAGCGACGCCGATCTTGATATCGGCATGGGCGGCGCCGGAAAATGCCAGACTCGCTGCAAGCACGAGGCCGGACATGAGGGACTTCTTCATTGATGTCTCCCGTTGTTACTGGAAGTTCGCTCTGGAGCGTTTTCGGCGGATGTTGAACGCGCCTTGATCAGGCATCTTGCCGATTTTGCGGGTCCTGTCACCCGGATTCTGGATCCTTCTCCAACAGTAAGTCGTTGCTTTCACAAAAGCTTATGTCCGTTGGCAAAGGCTATTTCGCACGCCATGAAAAGGCGCCCGATTTTTCATAAAGCCAGTGATATTGGGCGACCATCTGTTCCGCCAAAGTATAGCGATAGGCGATCGTTCCGATGGCCAGGAGGATTGCCAGGTCGATCAGCCAGTAATGCAGCGACAAGAGCGTGCCGCCGAAAAGCGCGAAATGGATGAAGCGCACGCCAAACGAGAGAATCACGAGATAGACCACCAGCGGCGGGTAGGGCCGCCAGGTGTGAGCACAGGCACGTCCGGTCATCCAGGCGCCGGCGCCGCCTAGGATCAGCGTGACGAAGGTGAAGATGAAGATCGATTGTTCTTCGTAGAGAAGGCCCTGCATCGTCGTCACTCCCGAAGTCTGTCCACGCCGGCGGACGGCGGGAGGGCAAGGCGGTCGGCGGCCGGGGCCGAGGGCAGACGATCGGTCAATGCGCGCCTCCCTCGAGATAGGCCGCGCGGATCTCCGGCTTTTCGAGCAGCTCGCGACCCGGCCCGGACATCGTGACGGAGCCGTTGACGAGGACATAGCCGCGATGAGCGAGCCTCAGCGCGTGATAGGCGTTCTGCTCGACGAGGAAGACGGTCAGCCCTTCGCTGCGGTTCAGCTCGCCGATGGCGTCGAAGATCTGCTTGACGATCAGCGGCGCCAGACCAAGCGACGGCTCGTCCAGCATCAGGAGCTTCGGACGAGCCATCAGGGCGCGCGCGATCGCCAGCATCTGCTGCTCGCCGCCCGATAGCGTCCCGCCGCGCTGTCCGATCCGCTCCTTGAGGCGCGGGAACAGCGTGAACATCCGTTCCACGTCCTGGTCGAAATAGGCCAGATTGTCGAGCGCCGCGCCCATCTGGAGATTTTCGAGAACCGTCATGCGCGGGAAGATGCGGCGACCTTCGGGCGACTGGGCGATGCGAAGCCGTGCGATCTCATGCGTCGGCATCTGCGTGATGTCGCGGCCCTCGAAGAGGATCTGGCCCTCCCGCGCACGCGGGTTGCCGCAGATCGTCATCATGAGCGTCGACTTGCCGGCGCCGTTGGCGCCGATCAGCGTGACGATCTCGCCTTTGTTGACGTCGATATCGACGCCCTTCAGCGCGATGATCTTGCCGTAATAGGTCTTGGCGCCGCGCACCTGGAGCAGCGGCGTGGCCGTCGTGACGGTCATGGCGTCGTTCCTTCGGCGAGTTCGTCCAACTGTTCCTCGACCTTCTCGACCTCTTCGTCATCGACGCCGAGATAGGCAGCGATGACGCGTGGATCGTTGCGGACCTCGGAAGGCGTGCCGTCGGAGATCTTCACGCCATATTCGAGCACGACGACATGGTCGGAGATCTCCATCACGACGGACATGTCGTGCTCGATCAGGAGGATCGATGTCGTTCCCATCTTGCGGATGTCGAGCAGCAATGTATTGAGCTCGGCGGATTCACGCGGATTGAGGCCTGCTGCGGGCTCATCGAGGCAGAGCAGTTGCGGCTCCGTGCACATCGCACGGGCGATCTCGAGCCGGCGCTGGGCGCCATAGGGGAGGTCGCCGGCCGGATCATCGGCGCGCGCGGTGAGCCCCGTCTTTTCAAGCCAGAACTTCGCAGCCTCGATCGATTCCTTCTCGGCGCGTTTGTAGGAGGGCAAGCCGAGCACGCCGAGGATCGTCATTCCCGAGGCAAGCATGAGGCGGTTGTGCTGGGCGACGAGCAGGTTCTCCAGCACCGTCATGCCCGAGAACAGGCGGATGTTCTGGAACGTCCGCGCCACCCTGGCCTTGGCGGAAATGCGGTAGTCCGGCATTCGCTCCAGCAGGAATGTGTCGCCCTTCGCATGCTTCAGGAGCAGCATGCCCTGCGTCGGCTTGTAGAAGCCGGTGATGCAGTTGAAGACCGTCGTCTTGCCGGCGCCGTTCGGGCCGATCAGCGCGGTGATGTCGCCGCGGCCGACCTCGAAGGAGAGATCATTGACCGCGACGAGGCCGCCAAAGCGCATCTGGACATGCTCGACGGTGAGCACGGGGTCGGCGGTCCAGCGGCGCGGCGCGGGCTCGCTTGAGAGGACGGACGACATCAGCCGTGGCCCTCCTTGACGAACGAGCCGGAGATCGATTTTCGCTCGTTGAGGAACACGGTCGGTTCGCGGGCCGAAACGAAGCCGCGCGGCTTCCAGATCATGACCAGCACCATCGCGAGGCCGAAGATCAGCATGCGAAACTGATCGGGATCGAAGCCCTCGCCAAACACCGCTTTCAGGAAGTCGAGTTCGCGCAGCAGCTCCGTGCCGCCGATCATCGCCACCGCTGCGAGGGCGACGCCGATCATCGAGCCCATGCCGCCGAGCACGACGATGGCGACGATCACGGCGGATTCCATGAAGGTGAAGCTCTCGGGGCTGACAAAGCCCTGCCGCGCCGCGAAGAACGAACCGGCAAAGCCGCCGAACATCGCGCCGAGCGCAAAAGCGGTCAGCTTGGTGTTCGTCGTGTTGATGCCGAGCGAGCGGCAGGCGATCTCATCCTCGCGCAGCGCCTCCCAGGCCCGGCCGACGGGCAGTTTGCGCAGCCGCAGCGTGACAAAGGCGGTCAGCAGCGCCAGGAGGAGGATCAGGTAGTAGAGGAAGATCTTGTAATAGGCGCTCGACATCGGCAGGTCGAACACCTTGGCGAAATTGTTCGGCGCCGAGAGATCGAATGAGTAGAGCCCGAAGAATGTGATTTTCGGGATGGAAGAGATGCCGGCCGAACCGTTGGTCAGCTCGCGGAAATTGATCAGCACCAGACGGATGATCTCGCCGAAAGCGAGCGTCACGATGGCCAGATAATCGCCTCTGAGGCGCAGGACCGGGAAGCCCAGCATGATGCCCCAGAGCGCGGCGAGCGTTCCTGCCAGCGGTAGCAGCAGCCAGAACGACAGGCCGAAATGCGTCGCGAGCAGCGCATAGGAATAGGCACCGACGGCATAGAAGGCGACATAGCCGAGATCGAGCAGGCCGGCGAGGCCGACGACGATATTGAGACCCCAGCCGAGCATCACATAGATCAGGATCTGGATGCCGAAATTATCGACCCATTTCAGCGAGCCCTGGAAGCCCAGGAAATAGACCATGAGCGCCGGATAGATGAACAGGAAGACGAGCCCGGTTGGAGCGAACCAGCGCGCCAGCCTGGCGCGAAAGGCGACTTCGCCTGCCGTGGCGGCCGGCTTGTCGCGCATCTTGTTGCGCGTCATGGCCGGCCAGATCGTCGTCGTCAGCAGGAAGCGTCCGGCGATCACGATGCCGACGATGATGGCCACCAGGCCCCACCGCGTCGTGATGACGAGTTCGTTCTGCATGTTCTGCTCGGTCTTGAGACCGACCAGCGGGCCGAAAATGCCAAGGGCCACGACTCCCGCAAGAATAGCGTCGCGTGCGGCGCCGGCGATCGAACCGCCGGGGCCGGACGTCGTTTTTGCCGCTGCCATGGTCAGACCTTCTCGACTTCCGGTCGGCCGAGCAGGCCCTGCGGCATGAAGATCAGCACGATGGCGAGGATCGAGAAGGCGGCGACATCCTTGTAGTCGATCGAGAAATAGCCCGACCAGAATGTCTCGATGAGGCCGATCAGGAGGCCGCCGAGCACAGCGCCGGGCAGCGAGCCGATGCCGCCGAGCACCGCGGCCGTGAACGCCTTGACGCCTGGCGTGAAGCCGTCCGAGAAGTTCACGACGCCGTAATAGGTGAGGTAGAGCGTGCCGGCGACGGCCGCGAGCGCCGCGCCCATCACGAAGGTCAGGGAGATCGTGCGATCGACATTGACGCCGAGCAGCGCGGCCATCTTGCGGTCCTGCTCGCAGGCGCGCTGGGCGCGGCCAAGCGGCGTCTTCTGCACGACATACCAGAAGCCGGCCAGAAGGACCGCCGTCACCACCCAGATCAGGATCTGCTTGTAGGAGATAGTGGCTGCGAAGTTGTTGCGTTCCATCAGCGTGATCGTGCCGGACAGGACTGGTGGCAGCGGCTTGTTGCGCGGCCCCTGGGCGACCTGGATGAAGTTCGACAGCACGATCGACATGCCGATCGCGGAAATCAGTGGCGCAAGGCGGAAGGAGCCCCGCAGCGGCCTATAGGCGACACGTTCGATCGCCCAGTTGAGCAGGCCAGTCAGGACCATCGCGATGATCATCACCGCGATCAGGGCCATGATCACGGAGGACACGCCGAGAACGGTCGTGAACAGCAGAAAAAAGATCATGGCGATGAAGGCGGACACCATGAAGACGTCGCCATGGGCAAAATTCACCATGCCGATGATGCCGAACACCATCGTGTAGCCGATTGCGATCAGCCCGTAGATCGAGCCAAGCGTAATCCCATTGATCAATTGCTGTAGGAAGATTTCCATCTGCGAAAGTTCCCCGGTGCAGCGCGCTTTTTGCCGGAGGCTCGTACCGTGCGGTCGGCCTCTCGTTGATCCTTTGGCTTAGCAATTCGGCACGCACAAAACAACAGCACCGACCGGCGTGCCGCGACGGATGTTTCGGGGTGTGAATAAAAAGCCCGAGACTATGTTCGTTTCTGGGACTGACAGGGGCGGCCGGCAGGTCTCGGACATTGCGCCCGGCGAGGTGGCGACGCCTCGGCTCAGCTCATTTCAGGACTGATCCGTTCGGACGCGCCAAGGCGCGCAAACCCTTATCGTCCGCCGAGCCGATCGCTGCGGCGGATGACCGGGCTGACGATGCATCGCGAACGGCAAGCGCCAGCAACGGCGCTTAGAGATTGAATCCGCCGCTGCCAGCAAGGGATTGATAAATCAGACGGGAGTCTGCTTTGCTTCCGAGGCGCGCGGGTCGAGTGCGATCGTCTCGGGCGTCGCGTCGCGAAGCGGCGGCACCGGCTGATAGGCGTCGCGCGGCACGTCGGCGACAGCGGGCCGGCGGGCCAGGCGGAAGAAAATATAAGCGATGAGGCTGGCATGCATCAGCCCGCAGAAGGTGAACAGGCCCTGCGGCCCGATCCATTCCATCGCAAAGGCGGCGATGATCGGGCCGATCATGGTGCCGATGCCGGACATCAGCAGCAGGCCGCTGGCGATCTTCACGAAATCATCGGGCGCGGCATAGTCGTTGGCGTGGGCGACGGCGAGGCCGTACATCGGATAGATCATGCCACCAAATCCGGCGACCAGCGCGATGACCACCATGGCGCTGTTCGGATTGAGGAGGCTGATCGTTCCGCTCATGACGATGGCGGCGAACGAAACGCCGATCAGGACATAGCGGCGGTCGATCCTGTCTGAGAGGCGGCCGAGCGGGACCTGCGTGATCGCGCCCCCGAGCACGGCGCCACTCATCAGGAGCGCGATCGCGCTGGTCGGCAGGCCGATCTTCTGTCCGTAGACCGCGCCGAGCGTGCCGAAGGCGCCGTTGACCATGCCGATGATGAAGCAGCCCACCGCCGAGACGGGGGAGTTCACGAACAGGCGGCGAAGGTCGAGTTTGGTGGTCTTGAGCGGGCGCGGCGTCTGCGCCGTCGAAAGGGCCGAAGGCAGGATAGCCAGCGAATAGAAGATCGCGCCAAGAACGAAAAACTCGTAGCCCTGGGTCGAACCCGTGGTGATCAGCAGCTGTCCGGCCGTTGAGGCGGCGAAATTCACCATCTGATAGACCGAGAAGATCGTGCCGCGGTTCTCGCGCGTCGCCCGCTCGTTGAGCCAGCTTTCGACGATCATCGCCGCGCCGGCGAAGCAGAAGCCGGAAAAGGCCCTGAGCGTGATCCAGGCGACGGGAGAGACATAGAGAAGGTTCAGCAGGATCACGACGCTGGCAATCGAGGCCATCACGCCATAGGCGCGGACATGGCCGACGCGTCGGACGATGCGCGGCACGACCAGGCAGCCCGCGACGAAGCCGATGGCCCAGCCCGTGCCGATCAGGCCGAGTTCGGCGGTCGTGAAACCCTCGATCGAGCCGCGGATGGGAAGGAGCAATCCATGCAGCCCGCCAGCGACGAGGAGAAGGGCCGATCCCATGAGGAGCGCGGCGACGGGAACGAGCTGCGATGCCATGATGATCGAGGATGCCGAGGGGCCGCGACGCGGGATTTGCTTCGGCAACCTTGTTGCCCGGTGCCATGTCGAAATCATGGCGCGTCATGGTGAATATCTCGTCACCACAACGCTCAACGCTCGGATACCCCAAGCTTTCAGCGTTTTTCAGCGTCGAGGGCTGCTTTCAACGCCAGAAGATCGCGCCAGACGAGTCGCTTCTGCAGCGGCTGGCGCAGCAGATAGGCTGGATGAAGCGTCGCCATGGCGCGGATCGTCCGCGCGCCCGTATCGAAACCCAGCCATTGCCCGCGCAGGCGCAGTATTCCCTCGCGTGTATCGAGCAGTTCCTTGGCCGCCGCGCCGCCGAGGCAGATCAGAAAATCCGGGTCGACCAGAGCGATCTGACGCCTGACGAAGGGCCGGCAGATCGCCGTCTCTTCGGGCGTCGGGGTGCGGTTGCCCGGCGGCCGCCAGGGCACGACATTGGCGATGTAGACCGCGTCGCGATCAAGCCCTATGGCGGCGAGCATGCGGTCGAGCAACTGACCCGACCTGCCGACAAAGGGCACGCCCTGCAGGTCCTCCTCGCGGCCGGGTGCCTCGCCGACCAACATGACGCGGGCAGCCGGGTTGCCGTCGGCGAATACCAGCGAGCGGGCCGTGAGGCGGAGGGAGCAGCCCTCGAAGCGGCCGAGCGTCTCGCGCAGCTCGTCCAGCGTCTGCGCCGACGACGCAGCGATCCGTGCCGCCTCGATATCGGCATCCGGCGTTTCAGGCGCGCGTTGCGGGGCAGGGGCGAAGCCCGTCGCGGCGGCCGGCGAACGGGCCGAGAATGCCGCCGCGTCAGCCGTGGATGATTCGAAGGCCGGGAGCGGTACGGGGGCAGAGGCCGGCTCGGGCGGCGGCGCGGCGAAACGATCGATCGCAACCTCGTCGATCGCCGTATCGACGCCGTTGGCCTGATACCATTCGATCAGCGCGGCAAGCGCTTCGGTGGTCAGGGCGCCGGGGTCTGTCTCAATCCTCATCCGCCAACCTTACCGGCAGACCCGGTCGATGACAAAGCGACCTTCCGGCGCTTGGTCAGCTGATTGCCGAATTCATCACGACGAGATCCTTGCCAGTCGCGTCCGGATGGAGCGGCAGGTCGGTGGTGACGAGCACGTCGCCGGGCTTCATCAGCGACTGGATCGTCGCGGTCACCTTCGGATCGGCGTGAATGCGGAACAACGTGCCCTGCGCATCGGCGGCCGCAGCGCTGTCCCGATCGAAGCCGATCGCGTGCCAGCGCAGGTCGCCGGTGGGCGAATCCGAGCGGTTGAGCACGAAGGTATAGGAGCCGAGCGGCTTGTCCGGAAAATCGAAATGCGCCGGACCATCGGCCGCGGTGACGCCATTGACGAGCACGAGGATTCTCTTGTCCGCGCTGGAGACGATGATCGACACGGCCTCCTCGGGAGCCGCCGCTGATGCGCCATGCGGCTCGGCAACGGCGGCAGCGGTCCGGGCTTCCTCGGCGACGATATCGGCGAGCACGAGGCCGTCGCGGCCGACATCGACCGGTTCGTCATGCGCACCGGCGATGATCACCGGCGTTCCCAGCGTCGTGACGCTGTAGAGAAGCGACGAGAAGGCCAGCGGCAGGTGCACGCAGCCATGCGAGGAAGGATAGCCGGGCAGGCCGCCCGCATGCAGCGCCACGCCAGACCATGTGAGCCGCTCTGTGTTCGGCATCGAAGCCTCGTTGTAGAGGCTCGAATGGTGCGTGCGGTCCTTCTGCAGGATGGTGAAGACGCCGGTCGGCGTGTCGTGGCCAGCCTTGCCCGTCGAACAGGTCGAAACGCCGATGCGGATGCCGTTGCGATAGACGAACACCATCTGATTCGGGATCGAAACGACGATCGCAACCGGTCCATTCGGCGACCGGTCGGGGTGCCAGGTGAAGTCGCCGGGCTTCATGTCGGCGCCATCTTCCACTTCGGCCGCGCTCGCAGCAGCAGGGACGAGAGCCATCGCAGCGGCGCCGAAGCCAAATGCGCGCCGAGTCGGCCCGCTCCGTGAGGATCGCTTGTCCGATCGCCCCGCCATGATCGAATCACCTCCGTTGCAAGATGGCCAACAATTAGGAGGCGGGGGCGCAGCCGGTCAATTCGCGGACCGTGCAAAACGGGACGATCATGCGGGTCCCTTATATTTTGGCAGTTCATCACGGCTGGCGGCTGGTCTCGGCCGGGGCGTCGCTCTATTGTTGCTGGTCATGAGGATTGAACAGCCGCAAGGCCGCCGAGGCAGCCTCAAATGGATTCAGCGCGCTGTCGCCGAGCAATGGCCGGCGCTTGGCGCGCCCATCCTCGCTGCAACGGGCGGAAATGACCTCCGCTGGCATTCACCACTTGCTGCCGATGCCTATGCGGAATACCGCGACGAAGCCTGTCTCGGCTTGCTGGGGCAACTGCATCTTGCCGACGCGCTGCAGAATTTCTGGCCGGCGCGCGGGCCGCAATGGGACGCGCTCGGGAAGACCGACACCGGCGCCGTCGTGCTCGTCGAGGCGAAAGCGCAGATCGCTGAACTGTTCTCGCCGGCGACGGCCGTCGGCGAGGCAACGCGTGTGCGGGTCGACGCCGTTTTCGAGGAGCTCGCGACCCGGCTCAAGGCGTCCCCGCAGCGGGCGCCCTGGACTGGGCACTTCTATCAGCTCGCCAACCGTCTCGCCTATCTCGACTTCCTGCGCCAGCACGGCGTCGATGCCTGGCTGGTGCTGGTGAATTTCATTGGCGACACGGATACGCAGGGGCCGAGCTCGGAAGAAGCTTGGCAGGCGGCCTATCAGGTGGTCTGGCATGTGATGGGCCTGCCAAAGCGGCACGCACTCTCGCCCTATCTCCTTCACGTCCATCCCGATGTCCGGATGCACGAGGCGGCGCCGCCGGCTTGAGAGTGCCGCGGCGACGTCGAGGGCTTGGCTACTTCAGAAGAAAATCCAGCACCAGATCGTCGAAGGCAGCGCTTTGCTCGACATTGACGAGATGGGCAGCCTTGCCGATCACTTCGAGGCGCGCGCCCTCGATCGAGGATACCCATTCCCGCGTCTTGGCGATCGGCGTCGCCGCATCCGAATCGCCGCAGATGGCGAGCGTCGGAACGGGGATGAGTTCGAGGTCGTCACGAAGGTCCATCTCCGCCAGCGCTTCGCAGCAGGCGGCATAGCCCTCGTCCGAGGCCGTCAGGATCATCGCCCTGATGCGCGCGCAAACCTCCGGATGGCGGGTGCGGAACGCCTCGGTGAACCAGCGCCCCACCACAGCGTCGACCAGAGCCTCGACGCCTTCATTGCGGGCCGTCTGGGCTCGACCTTCCCAGACCTCGCGCGGCGCCAGATGCGGCGAGGACGAGATGATCACGAGCTTCTCCACATGCTCGGCAGCGTTGATTCCGAGCCATGCCGCCGTCATGCCCCCCTTCGACAGTCCTACGACATGCGCCACATCAATGCCGAGCGCCTCCAGGACGCCGCGGGCATCGCGCCCCAGCCGGTCGATCGTGTAGGGGGTTTCGGGCGGCTCCGACTGGCCGTGGCCGCGATCGTCGAAGCGGACAACGCGGAAATGCTCGCGAAACCGCGGCATCTGTCCGTCCCACATCGTGTGGTCGGCGCCCAGCGCGTTCAGGAAAAGCAGCGGCGGTTTACCGTTATCCGGATCGGCCTCGACATAGAGTTCAATCCCATCGTCCATCGCAATGCGTGGCATTACCCTGTCCTTGCCGCTGCCCCGATTCCGCCATGGCGTTTCGCCGGTCGGAATCATCTCATCATGGTCGGGGTCGGCGTCAACCTATATAACCGAGACGGCGGTTCGAACATGCCCCGACTGGGCCCCCCATATGGCGCTGCGACTACCTCAATCGACGACGATCGATACCTCCTTGTCGCGGAAGCGGAGCATTTGATGTCCAGAACCCAGTCCGACACGCCGGCCGACCGCGACGTGATCGCCATTGCTGAGCAATGGCTGCAGAAGGGGCGACGCATTGCGATCGCGACCGTGATCGAGACCTGGGGATCGGCGCCGCGGCCGGTCGGCAGCCAACTGGTCGTGGATGCCGACGGCGCCTTCGAAGGCTCGGTCTCCGGCGGCTGCGTCGAGGGCGCGGTCGTGGTCGAGGCGGCGGATGTGATCGCGAGCGGGCGCCCACGGCTCCTCGAATTCGGCGTTGCCGACGAGACGGCCTGGCAGGTCGGGCTTTCCTGCGGAGGCCGCATCGCCATCTATGTCGAGACCGTCGTCTGATGCGTGCGCCCGTGCTTGCTGCTCTCGCTGAGGCCGGCCGTGAACGTCGCGCTGCCATTCTCGTCACTGATCTTGAGAGCGGCGTCGGCCGCGTGGTCTTCGAGACGGACGCGCTTGTGAGCGACCCGCTGGGCGAGGAACTTATCGCGCGTTTCCGATCCGGCCGTTCGGGTCTCATTGCGACGGCGTCGGAACGCGTGATGCTGACGGTTCGGCTGCCGCCTCCACGCCTTGTCGTCATCGGCGCGGTTCATATCGCCCAGGCGTTGGCGCCGATGGCCGAGATTGCAGGGCTCGACGTCACGGTCATCGATCCGCGCACGGCTTTTGCGTCCGCCGGTCGTTTCCCCGGGGCGCGACTCTTTGCTGCCTGGCCCGAGGAGGTGTTGGCGAAAGCGCCGCTTGATGCCTTCACGGCTCTGGCGGCCGTGACGCACGATCCCAGGATCGATGACCAGCCGCTGGCAGATGCGCTGCGGGCGGGCTGCTTCTATGTTGGCGCACTCGGCAGCCGCAAGACGCATGCAAAGCGGCTCGATCGGCTCGCGCTGCTTGGCATCGAACCTGCTCAGGCAGCGCGTATCCGTGCGCCGATCGGGCTCGATATCGGCGCGCAATCGCCGGCCGAGATCGCGGTCGCGATCCTGGCCGAGGTGGTCGAGGCGCTCCGCCGCCGTGGGGCGAGCGCGTGAGCGGCGTCGCAGCCGTCATCCTCGCAGCCGGCGAGGGGCGGCGCATGGGCGGCCCCAACAAGCTGCTCGCCGAGATCGACGGGGTCAGCCTCATCCGGCGTGTCGCCGAAGGAGTGACGGCGAGCCGCGCTTCGTCGATCATCGTTGTCACCGGTCATCGACGCGAGGCCATAACGGCAGCGCTTGCCGGACTGAATATGGCTGAGGTGCACAATCCGGATTTCGCTCGGGGGATGTCGACATCGCTCCGGGCCGGCATCGCTTTCATCGGGGTGGACGTCGATGGCGCGCTGATCCTCCTCGGCGACATGCCCTTCGTGGATGCCGAGACCATTGACCGGATCATCGGTGCTTTCGAGGCGTGCGGCGGCACCGCAATCATCGCGCCGGTTTATGAGGGCCGCCGCGGCAATCCCGTGCTGTGGCCGCGCCGGTTCTTCGCGGCGCTGATGGCGATCCAGGGCGACAAAGGCGCTCGCGATCTCATTGCGATGCACGCAGCGGAGATCATCGAGATTGCGGCCGGGGAGGGCGTGGCTCGAGACCTCGACACGCCGGAGGCCGTTGCGGCCGCCGGCGGACGGTTGCGGCCGGACGCGCCCTAGTTTGGCTGCCCGACCGGGCGGCGCAAGCCGGTACTCGGCGCAAAGACAAGCGGAAGGCGCGTGCTGCGGCAAACCTGGGGTTCACCTGCCGTCTGGCAGCACTCAGCCGTCTATGCTGCTAAAATATTGATTCAGATGAACAATCGTCGAATGTGTGGTTGAATTCAAGGCCCCCCTGCGACACGATTTCAGTGTCCCTCCCAGGACGTCGTGAAATCGCAATGTCGAGGTGTCCATGCCTTCATCGTTGTTGCGTCAGCTTCAGGGCTACGGCTTGACCACGGCCCATATTCTCTATCGCCTGCCCGATCATCCTGCGCTTCTGCAAAGCTATGTCTGGCAGGATTACGATCTCGCCCCGAAATTTCCCGAGCTCAATCGCTTCCTTGATTTCTGGAAGCGGGAGATCGAGGGGCCTCTGCATTCGGTCAAGGTTGCGCATCATGGCGTCATCAGCGCCGCCGAGATGCGGATCGCTTCTTCGGAATACGCGCTCAACTAGACTGCCGGCGCCGCAGGTTCCTCCCCTTGCACGGCACCGGACGGATCGGGTTGCCGGCCTTGGGCCGGCAACCCGATTTCATGATGGGTCGGCGTGCCTAGATCAGTCCCGACCATAGGGCGGGGCAGGGATCGCCTGATGCGCGGCACGCAGCGCCGCTGACCAGCGCTCACGCAGATCGAGGAAATATTCGTCGTTGCGATCGATCCGGTGCAGGACGTCGACTTCGATCGCGTCGCGACGGATCGTGGCGACATCGACCGGCATGCCGACGCCGAGATTGGAGCGGATGGTCGAATCCATCGAGACGAGGCCGAGCTTCAGGGCCTCCTGAAGGCTGGTCTCGCTCGTGACCGCGCGATCGAGGATCGGCTTGCCATATTTGTGCTCGCCGATCTGCAGATAGGGTGTGTCGCTCGTCGCCTCGATGAAATTGCCGGCCGAATAGATCATGAACAGCCTGAGACGGCCGCCCTTCACCTGACCGCCGAGCAGCATGGTCACGTCGAAGCTCGCCGCCTGCTGCTCCATCGACTTGCCGTGGATGCGATAGACCTCGCGAATGGCGCGGCCGACGAACTGCGCCACCTTGAACATGCTCGGGATCGAATAGATCGTTTCGATCTCGCCGGTCTCGGGGTTCTTGATACCCTCGCTGAGCAGGTTGAGCACCGACTGGCTGACGGCGAGATTGCCGGCTGTGGCGATCGCGATGACGCGGTCACCCTCCTTCTGGAAAAGGTGCAGCTTGCGGAAGGTCGCGATGTTGTCGAGCCCGGCGTTCGTCCGGGTGTCGGCGATCATGACGAGACCCTCGCGCACGAGAATTCCAACGCAATAGGTCATGGCCGCATATCGTCTCCGTCCGGGGCGCCGGATTGTCGACACTCACGGCACGAGTCGCAAGCGCTATGGCGCCGACATCACCGCTACTTTGCCGCACCGGCTTCGGAAACGCGGATCGAGACCTTGGGAACCGCGCTCCAATCGCCATAGGCGGCGCCGCGCACAGGCGCCGCGGCGACCCGATCGAGGCCGATCGCGAGGCGTACATACGAATCGGTCGGGCAGAGATTGGTCGAGGGGTCGAAGCCGATCCAGCCGACACCGTCGATGAAAGCTTCGGCCCAGCCGTGCTCGGCCTGTGCCGGCTCGGACGCCTCCGGACGATAGAGATAGCCGCTGGCATAGCGCGCGGGAATGTCGAGGTGACGCGCAGCGGCGATGAAGACATGCGCCATGGCGCGGGGATCCCCCGTCTTGGCAGCGAAGGTCGCGATCGCCGCCTCGTCAGACACCTCGCCGGGCGTGATCTCGTCGTGCAGACCATCCATCAGCGCATGCATGCGCGACAAGGGATCGCTGGGCGCGGCGGCGTCGATCGCTTGGGCGAACGAGCGGATCGCGGCGTCCGATTGCGTCAGCGGCGTGTCGCGCAGGAACACGGCAATGGGGAAGCGTTCCGACTGCCCGCGCACCATGCCGGCCATGTCATGCGTTTCGACTTCGCCGAGCGCCGTGATGGTGAGCCCGTCGAGCTTGCCCTCGGTGGTGAAGGATTGAACCATATTGCCGAAGGGATCGAGGACGCCGGCGAGGCGGCAGTCGTGATCGACCTCGATACGCCAGTTGACGACGAACTGGCCGTCATGGCCGCGCGGCGTCAGGCGCAGGGTCTGGATCGCGCCGGTGGCCGGCGGATCGAAGGCATAGACGGTTTCGTGGACGATCCTGAGGCGCATGTCAGGATCCTCAGGCGAGATACTGGTCGGTGATGGCCTGGCCGAGACGCGTGTTCTCGCCGATCAGCTCCGTCAGGAACTCGTGCAGCCCGCCCTGGAACACCTCGTCCAGCGTCGCGTTCTGCAGCCGGTTGCGGGTCGAGCGGGCGACGCGCTGGGCAGGTCCTTGGCGGCCATAGGCGAGCGAGAGCTCATCAAGGAATTCGCAGATCCGCGCATAGCAGGCGGAAAGCGAACGGGGCAGCTGCTCGTTCAGCACCAGCAGGTCGGCAACGAGCCACGGCTTGACGCTTTCGCGATAGACCCAGTGATAGGCCGTGTTGGCTGAGACCGAGCGCAGGATCGACGACCACTGGAAGAAGTCGAGACCGCCGCCGACGCTCTCATGCTCCGGCAGCAGCAGGTGATATTTGACGTCGAGGATGCGTGCGGTGTTGTCGGCCCGCTCGATGAAGCTGCCGAGGCCCGAAAAGAAGAAGGCGTCATTGCGCAACATCGTCCGATAAGCCGAGCCATCGAAGCGGAGCGACGCCTCCTTCACATAGGTCAGGAAGGCATTGAGCTTCAGCCGGTCGCCGGCGAGGCGGTCGAAATCGCGCAGGCCTAGCCAGGCGCCGTTGATCGCCTCCCACATCTCGCCGGTCAGCGCGGTGCGAACCGTGCGGGCGTTGACGCGAGCGCGTTCAAGGCAGGAGCGGATCGAGGACGGGTTTTCCGGTGAAAGGGCGAGGAATTCGACGACGTTCTCCGCCGTCGCCTCCTTACCGAGCGATTTGAACAGGCCGAGCGTTCCGGTGGCGGCGACGGCCGATTCCCATTCGTTCGACTCGCCGGCATAGGCGATCGGCATCGCTGCCAGCCGATTGGCGGCATCGACGATGCGCGCGGTGTTTTCGGCGCGCTCCACATAACGGGCGAGCCAGAACAGATTGTCGGCGGTACGGCTCAGCACGGGTGGAAACTCCGGAAAGAAGAGCCCTCACCCCGGCCTTCTCCCGCAAGCGGGAGAGGGGGCGCTGGCTGCCAAGATCGATGAAGATCGAAGGCCTGGAACCTTCTCGCGCCTGCGCGAAATGGCAAGCCGACGGCCTTACCTGCGCTACGCATCGAGCACCCATGTGTCCTTGGTGCCGCCGCCCTGGCTCGAATTCACGACGAGCGAGCCTTCCTTGAGCGCGACGCGCGTGAGGCCGCCCGGCACGATGCGGACCTTGTCGCCACCCGAAAGGACGAAGGGGCGGAGATCGACATGGCGCGGCGCGATACCGGACTCGACGAAGGTCGGCGAGGTCGACAGCGCCAGGGTCGGCTGGGCAATGAAGTCGTCGGGGTTTGCCTTCAGCTTGGCGGCGAAGTCGGCGATCATCTTCTTGTCGGCGGCAGGGCCGATCAGCATGCCATAGCCACCAGAGCCGGCGACTTCCTTCACCACCATCTCGGGCAGGTGGTCGAGCACATATTTGAGCGCGTCGGGCTCACGGCAGCGCCAGGTCGGGACGTTCTTCAGGATCGGCTCTTCGCCGAGATAGAAGCGGACGATTTCCGGCATGTAGGAATAGACGGCCTTGTCGTCGGCAACGCCTGTGCCGACCGCGTTTGACAGCGTGATATTGCCCGCGCGGTAGGCGTTCATCAGGCCCGGCACGCCGAGCGCCGAATCCGGGCGGAAGGTGAGGGGGTCGAGGAAATCGTCGTCGAGGCGGCGATAGAGGACGTCGACGCGCTTCGGCCCTTCGGTGGTGCGCATGTAGACGACATTGTCGCGCACCTGCAGGTCGCGGCCCTCGACCAGTTCGATGCCCAGCTTGTCGGCAAGGAAGGAATGTTCGTAGAAGGCGCTGTTATAGGGGCCCGGCGTCAGCAGGGCGACCGTCGGGTCTGACGAGGCCGAGCGCGGAGCGACGGATTTGAGCGTCGCCAGCAGGGCGTCAGGATAATTCTCGACCGGGGCGATCCGCTGCTCCGCGAAGAGATCCGGGAACAACCGCATCATGACCTCACGGTTCTCCAGCATGTAGGAGACTCCGGAGGGCGTGCGGGCATTGTCCTCGAGGACGTAGAAGGTTTCGGGATCGACGCGGACAATGTCGATGCCGGCGATCATCACATAGATGTCGTGCGCCAGCTTCAGCCCGGCCATTTCGGGACGATAATAAGGATTGCGATAGACAAGGTCGTCCGGCACATGGCCGGCGCGCAGAATCTCGCCCTTCGAATAGATGTCGGCGAGGAAGGCGTTGAGCGCCTTGGTCCGCTGCTCGAGCCCGCGCGCGAGAGTGGTCCATTCCGGCTTGGTCAGGATGCGCGGAATGATGTCGAACGGGATGAGCCGCTCTTCACCCGCATCATCGCCGTAAACGTTGAAGGTGATGCCGATGCGACGGAACAGGAGTTCCGCCTCGGCGCGCCGCGTCACCAGAAGATCGGGTGGAGTCGAGTCCAGCCAGCGCTTCAGGACTTCATAGCCTGGCCGGCAGCCATCACCGCTTGCGCCCATCTCGTCGAAGGCAACGCCCATTCCCGCCCTTACTCCCCTGCGTTCCCGATCAATCCGGCAAGCACTGTGCCAAAAGCCGTGCCTTCTGTCCGTCCGGTTTGATCCTCGCCAAATCGTCTCACGATATTGCACATAACGCGCTCACTCTTGGCTAGTGCCAATCCGATGTCCCGATGATGTCGGGATGACGCGGCACAGAAGGCAGCATCTGCCGCGAAATTAGGCAGGCGGAGACCGCCGCTGCGCAACTGGATTGCCTCGCTCGCGGCTTCGGGTTCATGATGACGTCAAAGCAGCGGCGCTTGCCGCGGCCAAAAACAGAGAGGACCACCATGACTGCGTTCGATGCGAAGCGGGATGCGGTGCCGCATGAAAGCGGCATCATCGTCGTCGATTATCGTGATCCCAATGCGCCGGCGCTTTTCGCCGAGTCGCTCCGCCGGACCGGCTTCGGCGTTCTGACCAACCATCCGATCCCGCAGCCGCTTGTCGAACAGATCTATTCCGAATGGCTCGACTTCTTCGACAGCGAGGCCAAGCACAAATATCTCGTTGGCGAGAAGCATGACGGCTTCTTCCCGCCGGCCAAGGCTGAAACGGCGAAGGGCGGCAAGAAGCGCGACCTCAAGGAATATTTCCACCTCTATTCGTGGGGCCGTTACCCGGACGAGGTCTCCGATGCGGCGCGGCGTTATTTCGGTCTGGCGCATGATCTCGCCGAGGAATTGCTGACCTGGGTCGACGACAACACGCCGGCCGAGGTCAAGGCGAAATTCTCGGTTCCGCTGCCCGAGATGATGCGCGGCAGCGAGGGGACGCTGTTCCGCATCCTGCGCTACCCGCCGCTGACCGGCGAGGAGGACCCGGATGCAATCCGTGCCGCAGCGCATGAAGACATCAATCTCCTGACGATCCTGCCGGCGGCCAACGAGCGCGGGCTTCAGATCCTCAATGGCGAAGGTGAATGGGTCGACGTGCCGTTCGATTTCGGCATGCTCGTCATCAATGTCGGAGACATGCTGCAGGAGGCGTCAGGCGCCTACTATGCGTCGACGACGCATCGCGTCGTCAACCCGGCCGGCGACTCGCGCTTCAAGTCCCGCGTATCGATCCCGCTGTTCCTGCAGCCGCGACCGGATGTGGTTCTGTCGGAGCGCTATACGGCCGGCAGCTATCTTGCCGAGCGCCTTCGCGAGCTCGCGCGTAACGACAAGACTTAGGTGAAGTACGAATCTCGCCACGGCGAATCAACTGGGCATCGCCATGTTGGCTAACGCAATTGTGGTAGTTGCATGGCGCTCGCAGCAGGTGTATGTTTTATCGGTTTTGATAGCATGCTTCCATAAGGCCTGACTTGAGTTTCGGAGGTCAATCATGAAGTATTTGCTAGCTATCGCAGTTCTCGCGCTGCTGCTGACGCCTGTATCATTTGGCGTCCAAGGCGCTCAGGCCGATACTTGCAATCCGCAGCAGCACAAGTGTTAGGTCGGCCATCATTAGATGGCAAGGTCGAACTGCATCCGTTTCGAACAAGGTCTGCCGCCTTCAAAGCTTTTATGGGCCGGCTTCGTGCGGGTATTCTGGCGCTTGAGCTCTCTCGACTGACCTAGGTTTTTGTCGCTGGCCTTGTGAAGACTTCAGTGCATCATTGATGGCTGACGGCGATTGCGAATGCCGCGAGACGCTGCATGCTCAGTATTGCGCGTCCGCGGTTGTGAGTGTTGCGTTGAGGAGGCTGCGCAATTGGGCACGAACTCTGCGTATTGGCCGGAAAGCGTTCCGACAACACTTTGGCAATACACTGCATTGACGCCGGAGGCACAAAGGGACTTCCCCTTTGTCGGAATAGAAGTCTCCTGGCACTTCGTGGCGGCCTTTTTGGTTGGCGGTGTGTTAATCTGCGCATTCGCTTGGAAACGCTTTGCAGAGCCAAGCTATGACGTCAATACGGATGCTTTTCGAGATTTCAAGAATCTCAACATCTGGAGTCTCAAGGATAGCGAATCCCTGAGGAGAGCATATGTCATATATTGCATATTGCTCATCTTTATCTATGCTGCGCTGTCCTTTTTCGGTCGGGTTATTTTTCAGCTGGCCTCGCAGATAAATGTTTCTGGCTTGCAGGTCAGCGTCGGTTCGGTCGAGTTCACGTCCTGGCGCTGGCCGCTCCTTCTGGCTGCTGGCATTGCCGGTCTGGCGCCTCTGCTCAATCCGCTTATCCCGGCTGAGAACATGCTGCGGCGGTTTGCGCATGAAGTCGTCGGCATCCCGACCCGGCTGAGGGGAAAGGCCATCAGAATCAGGACGCTGATTGACGGCGCCCCGATCGTCGATGAAAAGGCGCTCGAGTCGATTCCTCCTTGGGTCAAGAGAGTTCTGGGGCCGAAACTCGCGGGTTATGTCAACCTGCGCAACAATCTCCGTGAGGTCGTCGATTGGTCCTACAAAGAAAATCTACAATGGTCTGATGGGGAGATACGGCGAAAACTGGATGAATACGAAAAAGCGGTTCGGGACGAGGCAGAAGAGGCGCTGGCCCTGTTCGAGAGTCTGCTGAAGCCGATAGAACGGTCGGGGGATGGCGGCGATAAGTTTCCATCGCGTAAGAATGATGAGAAATTACTCCTCGATACATGCTCGGCACTTGAGCGGGCTCGTGATCAGTTTTCCATCATCATGGCGATATACGTCGATTTCGGATCAGCTTTCGATAGCTTGAATGGAAGTATGAAGCAGGCAATTACGAGTCGATTTCAACCCGATAACATCAATCCAGCAACCGGCTTTCCACTTTATATGCTGGCTGCGATCTTTTCAGTCTATTTTATATTTGTATGGATTCAGTGGCATCCGGGTGTCTTTCATCATGTGTCGCTGACGGCGCCGAATGTTGCCTTTGTCGCTGCCGCCGAAACGGTGAAGGTCTTTCTTCTCGTCTGGTTGCCGGCAACGACCATTGCGACTCTCGCCGAGGTGGCGGATGGCCGGTTCTCTCACGGAGAAGCCAACGAGACCGTTGCCTTTTGGCGAGGAATTGCCGGGCTGTTGGCGACGCTGGGAATCTCCGTCGGATGCATGATGCTCTTCGCTATCCTTAAGACGGCTTTGATCAGCCGCAATATTGAGCAGATGACGCAAGCGCTCCTTGGATCGGAGGTTTATTCGGGCGACCTGTTTTTCTATGTGCTTCTTGCTCCTGTATCAGGCATTTGCTTCCTCGGCATCAAGATCGCCCTTCGTTATCCTGATCAGTCGTTCAAAAGGAAACGGCTATGGATTGGATTGATCGCGGGAATCGTCACACTTGTTTATCTCGGCTTCGTCGCGAGCACCTCGGCGTCGGGTTCCTGTGCACGCCACGTCGAGGGGTCGATTGAGGTCTACGACTTATCCTTGCTGCATATGTGGTGGACGGGTCCCAAGAATCTTGAAGCTTGCTTCTCCTATTATTCGACATTGGACCTGCTGGTCATCTCGGCGTCGGTGTTCATCTCGATAGTCGGACTGACAAAAGCGCCCCGCCGACCGCTAGAAAATCTCAAGGCAAAGAAGCAGGGGGCTGCCGCCAAAGCGGCGAAGACGGGAGCCGAGGCGCACGTGTTTGCGATAGCGCTGCTCGCGAGCGCTCTTTCTATTGGATTGGTGACCAGCGCTCGCGCCGCGGAGCCGGCAAAACAGGTGGGCGGTACCGTCGATCCGACTGCGCCGACGGTTGTGCTGGGCTTTCGGACCGACATTCCGCCGTTCTCGTTCCAGCCAAAGAAGCAGATCGACCAGCCCCAGCCGTATCTCGGCTATGTGGCCGAACTTTGCTACGAGATCTTTGAAAATAGCTCATGGCAGATTAAACAGGTCCCGATTACAAACGCGGAATCAAGGTTCGAACTCTTAAGAGGAAATACGATCCACGGTCCGGATTATCAAGGAGTGGAAGATCGAGATAAAATAGACGTATTGTGTGATGCGACGACCATTCGTCTTGATGATATCGGACGGATAAACGCTGGAATATTCTCGCCGATCATATTCACATCTGGGGTGTCTTATCTTTATCGTTCCGCGGACCAGTATAATGACAAGCCGGTCCAGATTGGCTATCTGGGCTCTTCTACGGCCGGGCGCGTCGCGCTCGAGATCTGCACGGCCGACGTTCTCAGAGTCATCAAAGGTGGCGGGACCGAAGGGACCGAGCCCTGTATTCTAGGGAGTACATCGGAATGTGCCGGGGAAGCGCAGGACGGGTCGGAGAGCGGTGGCACAGATGGTGTGCCGGCTAAGGAGCCAACGCCGTCGCTGAAGGACGTTGCGAATTTGTCCCAGACCTACGTCCTATGCCCCATGTCGAGCCATGACGATCTGATCGCGTGGTTCTGCCAGGGGTCGCACCGCGACAAGGTCTATGTTGGCGACCTCGAGATCATCCAGGCCAAGGAGGAAGTATGGCGGGCGGCGGGCAAGGCATGCCCAGGTATCCAGCCCGCAGGCAAGACCTTTACATATGAGCCCTATGCTCTCCTGGTCTCCAAGGCCAATCCGGAGCTCGTCGCGTTCGTCCAGAGGCGGGTCTATGAACTCTTCTCGCATCGAGGGGGGGCAAGAGCGCTCTTTGAGAAGTGGTTTCCCGGCGAGAACATGTCGTCGACCGTAGCCTGGTTGTTTCTCCTGAACGGTGTGATGGACGAACAAGATATGCTGCAGGGTGGGAAAGATCCGCCCGCGAGCGGTCCGACTGCAATGTTCTGTGCGACGCCGAGATCGCCCCAATTCACGAAGGTCTGGGATGAGAGATGTCTCGACCCTTTGTCGGATAGACACACAACCAAAGACGTCCCTACGGCTGGTTTGGCCGACTCTACCCCGTAAGGCCACGAGGATCTTTGACAGGCAATCCCGCCGGAGCCTTTGACTACGGCGGGATTGGTCTTGTTGAAGACGTCTACTGCGCGCCGATTGGCGTCAGCGCGTCGGCGCGCCGCACGACCGGCGGCACCCACTTGCCGGTGAGGGCATCTGATTTCGGTGCATAGAGCCGCATGGTCAGGTTGAACGGTCCCTTCGGGGCCGGCAGCCAGTTGGCTTCGGACGCGCTGCCGGGCGACTGCGGTCCGACAGTGAGGTCGAGCGAGCCGTCGGGGTTCGTGACGAAGGGCATCCAGCTTGAGACCGCGAAGCGGTTGAGTGGATTGGCGACCTGGAAACCCTCGGCGTCGTAGAGCGTGATCGACCAGAACGCATCGACGGGCGGCAGCGCGCCCTTTTCGAAATGGATGACATAGTCATGCGCGCCGGTGAGCGGCTGGCCGTCGGCATCGGCCAGGTTCATCGGATAGATCGCGTCCTCGGGCAGATTGGCGCCAAGGCCGAGCTGCGCGACGATGGCCCGTTTCAGGTAATAATTGCCATAGACGCCCATCGTATCGGTGTTGAGTGACCAGCCATTGGCGATCCGCGCCAGCGTCGGCACCTTCCATTTCATCAGCGCCTGCGCGCCGGACGGGGCCGCTTCGATCGCTGCCTTGATATCGGCGGAAAGCTGCGAGGCATCGAACGGCTTGCCGGGCTCGATGCCGATGCGCCGCATCTGGGCGAGGATCGGCTCGTCGGTGATGTGCGGCGGGTTCTCGCCCATCAGGCTCGCGCCATAGGCAAAATAGGCAGCCGCCGGCATGGTATCGACCTGCAGCTTCGGCGGGGTCTTCATGTCGATGGACGGATCGGGCTTGAACGGCGCCAACGGTCCGGCATCCTTGCCCCAGGCCGAGATCGGCGTGATGCGATAGCCGGCCTGGATCTTGTGCACGGCGTCATAATCGGCCGGCCCATCCGTCTTGGTCCGGCCGATGATCCAGACATTCGGCGTCGGCGCTTCGATGCGCTGGGTATCGGCGGGCAGGTTCAGGGCCGCTTGCCAGCCTTCCTTGAGTTCCGGCCGCCAGCCGGGCGGAGTAACGAGGAAGTGGCCCTCTGCGGTGCCGGTGGTGCGCCAGCCGGGCGCTGCGAACACGTCGCTCCACATGTCGAGCATCGGCAGGAGGTAGTAACGCCCGCCGGTATCCGGCGCCGTCACGACGACCGGCTCCTTTGTCAGGTCGAGCCAGCCACTGGAATAGAGCGTATCGAAATTGGGTCGCACCACGGTGCGCATGTCCGCTGCCGGAAAGGCCGGAATATTGGCAAAGGCATTGGCTGGCCCGCCGATACCAGAATCGGGCGGCATATTGGTGAGCTGCCTGCGCGTCAGATCCATGGTGATGAGCGGGTAAAGGTAGAGATACGCGTCGACCGCGATCGCGCTCGCGTCCTCCTTGCTCACTGCAGGCGTCGTCGACGTGGCATGCGACGGTGTGGCGGCCGCCAGGGCAGTGGCCACAGCAAGCGCAGCAGCTTGCCAGCCGCGCCCCGGCGGCCGGCTCTGCTGGCGCGGCGATGTGGATGTCGATAGTGCGGATCGTTGCATTCCGAAATTCCCCCTGACCGACGGTGCGGCAGGCTCTGCCGCGCCCGTGTTCGGCGCAACTTCGCCGCTCACACGGGCATCCGGGTAGCCAATTTGCGACAGGGTGTGACGCAGATCGCTTTGCCAGCGCGATCGGCCCGGGGGAACCTTGACAACAGGTTCAGATGGGGTCTCCGACGCCTCGCCAGCTCTTGCCGCGGAAGAAGACGAGGGGCTCGATGTCCGCACCGATGTGAACCGCGAGGACCCGGCCGATGACGATTGAGATATCGCCGTGCTCGATGATGTCCGTGACGGCACAATCGAAGGCGCCAAGCGCGGATTTGAGGATCGGTGCGCCGCTGGAAAGCGTCATCCATTGCTCCGGCGCGAAGCGTGCAGCGCCGGAAAGCCCGCTTCTGCCAGCGAAGGCATCGGCAAGCGCGCTGGCTTCTGCCGGGAGATAGTTGATCGCGAAATGGCGGCGGGCGAGCACACCGGCCAGCGCGTGGGTCTTGCGGTCGATCGAGACGAGCATCGTCGGGGGACTTGCCGTCACATGGCTCGCCGAAAGGCCGAGAAAGCCCGTGGGGCCGTCATCGCTGTCCGATGTCACGACGGTCATGCCGGTCGCCCGCTGGCCGAGCGTGCGCCAGAAGGTCTTTGCATCGATCTCGCCCGGCGAAGCCGCATCGGTCATCAAAGGATCTCCATCTTGATCGTGATATGTGCCAGGCCGCAGCAGTAGCTGCCTCAGAGGGATCAGATCAGTTTCAGCCCCTTGAAGCTCACGGTGCCGTTGCGGCCAATGATGAGATGATCGTGCACCGCGATGCCGAGCGGGGCGGCGATATCGACAATGGTTTTCGTCATCTGGATGTCGGCGCGCGAGGGCGTCGGATCGCCGGACGGATGGTTGTGGACGAGCACGATCGCGGTGGCCGAGAGTTCGAGCGCTCGCTTCACCACCTCGCGCGGATAGACCGGCGTGTGATCGACCGTTCCGGTCTGCTGAACTTCATCGGCAATGAGCGCGTTCTTCTTGTCGAGGAACAGGATGCGGAACTGCTCCTTCTCCTCATAGGCCATCGCGACGCGGCAATATTCGATGACCGCGCTCCACGAGCCGAGCAGAGGCCGTTCGCGAACAGCACCCAGCGCCAACCGCTTGGCGGCAGCATGAACGACCTTGAGATGCAGAGCCACCGAGGCGCCGACACCGGGCACTTCCATCAGCCGCGCCTCGGGCGAAGCCAGCACTTCGGAGAAGGTTCCGAAGCGATTGATCAAGGCCTTCGCAATTGGCTTGGTATCGCGTCGCGGCACTGCGGCGAACAGGATCAACTCGAGCAGTTCATAGTCGGCGAGGGCATCGGCTCCGCTTTCGCGAAACCGCGCCTTCAACCGCTCGCGATGGCCGAGGAAGTGCGGCGGTGCGTCGGCCCCGTCTTCTAGTCCGCTCATGCGCCGGTCGGGTAGGGCGGGCAGGTATAGCCGCGCGGCGAGAGGGTGAAGATCTCACAGCCGGTCTCGGTCACGCCGACGGTGTGCTCGAACTGGGCGGACAGCGAACGGTCGCGCGTCACGGCAGTCCAGCCGTCCGAGAGGACTTTCACATGCGGCCGGCCGAGATTGATCATCGGCTCGATGGTGAAGATCATGCCGGGCCGCAGTTCGATGCCTTCGCCCGGATTGCCGTAATGCAGGATATTCGGCGAATCGTGGAAGAGGCGGCCGACGCCGTGACCGCAGAAATCGCGCACGACGCTGCAGCGCTCGCCTTCGGCGAAGGACTGGATCGCATGGCCGATGTCGCCGGTTGTGGCGCCGGGCTTCACGGCGGTGATGCCGCGCATCAGCGATTCGTAAGTCACCTCGACGAGCCGCTCGGCCGCGCGCTTCACATTGCCCACGGGATACATGCGGCTCGAATCGCCATACCAGCCGTCGAGGATGAAGGTGACGTCGACATTGACGATATCGCCATCGCGCAGCGGCTTCGCATCGGGAATGCCGTGGCAGACGACGTGATTGATCGAGGTGCAGGTCGATTTCGTATAGCCGCGATAGCCGAGTGTCGCCGGCAGGGCGCCGTGGTCGGCGCCGAATTCATAGACATAGCGGTCGATGGTGTCGGTCGGGACGCCCGGCCGCACGATGTCGGCAAGGCCGTCGAGGCAGGCGGCCGCGAGCTGCCCGGCGCGATGCATGGCGGCAAACGCCTGGGGCCCATAGAGGCGGATCTGGCCGTTGTTCTTCAACGGGGCGGCATCGGCATCGACATAAGTGACCATGGAAACGCTCCCTCGTTCCGAAGCACAGCATTCCTCTGCTTCCGGAACAAGCCTGTTACTGGAGAGGATGGCAACGATCTGGCGCATCGGGCATCGAGATACAAGGGTTTTGACGTCGCGGCGGCGTTGAGCGGCACGCGCTGAGCAGCTACATCTCGGCGCGGACAAGCATCAGGAGACGGCGGACATGACGGCAGGCGGCAGCGAGACGGCGCACAGAATCGTCACCGCGGCGATCCTGGTGATCGGCGACGAGATTCTTTCCGGCCGGACCAAGGACAAGAACATCGGCTATATCGCCGAATATTGTACGGCTATCGGCATCGACGTCCGCGAGGTTCGTGTCGTGCCGGACATCGAGGACGACATCATCGCGGCCGTGCTGGCGCTTTCCGGTCGCTATGATCACGTTTTCTCGACAGGCGGCATCGGGCCGACGCATGACGACATCACGGCCGACGCCATGGCGAAGGCGTTCGGCGTCACGATCGATCATGACCCGCGCGCCGTCGCCATCCTGACGACGCATTATGGCGAGGCCAATCTCAACGAGGCGCGGATGCGCATGGCCCGCATCCCGGCCGGCGCCGACCTGATCGACAATCCCGTCTCGAAGGCGCCGGGATTCACCATTCGCAACGTCCATGTCATGGCCGGCGTCCCGGTCATCATGCAGGCGATGCTTGATGCCGTGACCGCGACGATCCCGACCGGCGCCAAGATGCTTTCGGCCACCGTTCCCGCATCGATGGGCGAGGGGCGGATCGCGGCCGGACTCGGCGCCATTCAGAAGGACTTTCCGGATGTCTCGATCGGCAGCTATCCGAAGATGCTCGACGGTGGCTTCGCAACCGACATCGTGCTGCGCTCGCGGGAACAGGCAAGGCTCGATCTCGCCGTCCGGGCCGTCGAGGGCCTGATCGCCGGGTTGCTCGTTCAGCCGCGCTAGGCTCCCTGCGGCTGCTCGTACCCTGCCAATGGCTGCATTGTCGGGTCAAGTTCGGCGATGACGGCGGAACAGTGCGCTTTCCTGTGGAGCGCAAGTTCTGGCAGATTGCATGCTGGCGCATGGCATTCCATGGCTGGAGCGAAATCAAGATACGGGGATAAAAGCCATGGCGGATGCGCGAAGCGACAAGGCCTTTCCGGTTTCGTGGGACCAGTTTCATCGCGACGCGCGCGCACTGACCTGGCGCCTTTCAGGCGACAAGAAGTGGGAGGCGATCGTCTGCGTCACCCGTGGGGGCCTGGTTCCGGCGGCGGTGGTGGCGCGCGAGCTCGGCATCCGCATCGTCGAGACGGTGTGTGTCGCCTCCTACCACGACTACCAGGAACAGGGCTCGCTCAAGGTCTTGAAGCCGGTAAGCCAGGCGGTGATCGACCTGGCTGGTGGCGCAGGCGCGGGCATTCTGGTGATCGATGACTTGGTCGATACCGGCAAGACGGCGCGCCTTGTGCGCGAGATGCTGCCGAAGGCGCATTACGCGACGCTCTACGCCAAGCCGCTCGGCCGCCCCGAGGTCGACACGTTCATCACCGAAGTGTCACAGGATACGTGGATCTACTTCCCCTGGGATATGGGGCTGACCTTTCAACCGCCGATCGTCGGCTGAGGAGATGAAACGATGACCGAGCCGACCGAAGACGCCGAGTTCGAGGCTTTCGCCGAGGAATATGAGGAGCATCGCGGCGCGTTGTTCGAGATTATCTCGGACTATGCCGACGAACAGGAGCTGGATGACGGGCTTCTCGTGGCGTTGCTGCTCGATCTCGCCGTGACCGCGCGCATGATCGCCTATGCCGACACCGTCGAGAAGCCGTCCGCTTCCGGCCTTCGCCTCGAGCTCGACCGCTTCCTCAAGGATGCCGGCGACCATGTCCGCGAAGTGAAGAAGGGCGCCGAAGAGTTCATCGCCGATATCCGCAAGGAAAACGACGAGAACTGAACGGCGCCATCCGGTGTCAGACGGTCTCCGCCATCGCCTCAAAGGCATTGCGGGGGCCGCTCACTGCGAGGCCGATCGGCTGTCCGGCCTCGTCGGCCGCGCTGAACGTCAGAGTCTCGCCCACGACTGCACGATTCCAGGCCGCAACGGCGCGTGCCGCGAGATGCAGATGGACGTCGGCCTGGATCACGTTGACATAGGAATGGCCGAACTTGATCGCTTCGAGCGGTCCGCTCCATGACTGTTCGGCGCCCGGCCGGCGTACGCTGAGCGTCACGCTCGCACCGCTGGCGCTTGCTGCCACGAGCGGAACCCCGCCGATATCCGAGGCGTCTACGGGAACGGTCGTGCGGGCCAGCGGCGGCACATAGGGCAGTGGCGCGCGGGCGAGGCCTTCGAGCGCGGCGTCGAATTTCTCCGGCCCTTCCAGCGCAGTAACCTTGATCACCGACACGCCATCCGCATCGAGGAAATCGACATAGGTCAGCACGGTGTCATGCGGCGTTTCGCTGACGTCGGCGACGATGGCTGCGATGACGGACGGGTCGATGACGGTGCGGGCGGCGGCGCTCTCGGCCACCAGCAAGCCGTCCTCCAGCCTCAGACCATCAAAGACGCCGATCCGCTCGAGCAGCGCGCCGGGCGCGCGAACGCCGACCAGCGTGCGCCCCATGGCGCTGACGCGCGACAGGATCTCGAACGGCTCGAGGGGCAGGGATTGGCGGCGGGAAATGGGCGTGGCGTTGGGTTCGGTCATGGCAAGCGGATTCCTGGCGGCTCGTTTCCAGAGGTCTCAAAGGTGAGCGAGCCGTCGTGGTGCCACGATTCACTGCACGGCCTTTCCTAGCAGCCGAAGACGGCAATGGCAGCCGAAAATTGTGGTGGAGGCGCTTTCGCGGTCTTCTCGGACTATCGCGCAGCCGCACAAAATGACAGAACTCCGCCGGCGCGGGCGTGGCGAAACTGGTAGACGCAAGGGACTTAAAATCCCTCGACTTCGGTCATGCGGGTTCGATCCCCGCCGCCCGCACCATCCGCCATCGGCGCAAGCGCCTTGATGCAGATACGCCTCCAACAGGGGCGGTGTCCCGGATGTCGTTCCGGCGATGCTGCGTCAGGTTTCGAAAGCGGTCCCCCTATGCCTTGCTATCTGCCCACGCGCAGCCGCCGTTCTAGCCACAGGCTGTAGCGCGAGGCGGCGAAGGCGAGCGTGAAATAGACCGCTGCGGCAAAGGCGTAGGCTTCATTGTAGAAGCCGATCCAGTTCGGGTCGGTTGCCGCGACGCGGGCGGTGTTGAGGAAGTCGAACAGGCCGATGACGATGACGAGCGTCGTGTCGAGGAAGAGGCCGATCGCGAGATTGACGAAGGCGGGAATGACGGCGCGCAGCGCCTGCGGCAAGAGGACCAGCCGCGTCGTCGCCCACCAGGAGAGGCCGAGCGACCGGGCCGCCTCGGCCTGTCCGGGCGGAAGTGACTGCAGCCCGGCCCGGACGATCTCGGCCATATAGGCGGAGACGAAGAGGATGATGGCGATCTGCGCTCGTGCCAGCTTGTCGATCGAGGCGCCGGCCGGCAGCATCAAGGGGAAGAGCAGCGTCGCGACATAGAGCACGGCGATGAGCGGCACGCCGCGCAGCGTTTCGATGAAGCCGACCGAGAGCAGCTTGACGAGGCGCAGCTTGGACCGCCGCCCGAGCGCCAGCGCGATGCCGAGCGGGAAGGCGCCGGCAAAGCCGACCGTCGACAGCAGCACGGTGAGCGGGAAGCCGCCCCATTTCTCGGTGCCGACGAAGCGGCCGCTCGGCAGGCCCGAGAGGATCGCGACCGCAAGCGCGATCGTGCCGAGCCAGAGGAGCGGCAGATGCCGCGTCCAGAAGCGCGGGATCGCGGTGGCGACGAGCAGCAGCACGATCAGCCCGGTCGCGCTCGCGGCCTGCCAGTCGAGGTCGCTCGGATACATGCCGAAGGTGATGAAGCGCGCCTTCTCGCCGAGAAACGCCCAGCAGGCGCCGGATCGCGCGGCGCAGTCCTTCGCCGTGCCGGTCCAGACCGCGTCGATGGTCGCCCAGCGGAGGAATGGCCACAGCACCGCCGCGCAGAAGAGCAGGAAGGCGAGGGTGATGGCGATGTTGAGCGGCGTGCCGAACAGCCCCTTCATCCAGCGCTGCAAGGTCGATGGGCCCCGGCGGCTCGTGTCCGGAAACGCGAGCGTCATCGCTGCAGGCCTTTCAGCGCCTGCCGCGCATTGTACTGGTTCATGGCGAGCGACACGGCGGCGCTGATCGCGAGATAGATCGCGACCATGGTCATGATGGCCTCGAGCGCCTGTCCGGTCTGGTTGGCCGTGGTGTTGATGATGTTGACGAGGTCGGGATAGCCGATCGCGACAGCGAGGCTCGAATTCTTGGTGAGGCTGAGATAGCTCGACGTCATCAGCGGCGTGATGACGCGCAGCGCCTGCGGCAGCACGATCAGCCGCATGATCTGGCCATTGCCGAGGCCGACGGCGCGGCCTGCCTCCCACTGACCGCGCGGCACGGATTGGATGCCGCTGCGCACGATCTCGGCGATGAGGGCCGAGGCGTTGACGAAGAGGCCGATGAGGAGCGCCGCAAACTCCGGCGTCAGCGACAGTCCGCCGGTGATATTGAAGCCCTTCAGCGCCGGCAGGTCGACCCGCGCGTCGCCATGCAGCGAGAGGCCGACGCCGACCAGGAGGAGCGCGAGCCCCAAGCCGGTCGCGCTGGGCCTGCTCCAGCCCCGACGCCTGAGGACGAAGCCGACAACAAGCGCCGCGACGGGAACCCCGATCGCCACCCATCCGACAGTGTCGCTGTCGAACCGCAGGGCCGGAATGTAGAGGCCGCGATTGGTCAGGAGGACCCCCGGCAGCGGCGTCAGCGCCTGGCGCGGGGCCGGCAGCGCATGCAGCGTCGCGCTCCAGAAGAACAGCTGCAGCAGCAGCGGCGTGTTGCGGATCAGCTCGACATAGGCCTTCACCGCGCCGGCGAGCAGCGGATTGTCGGAGAGCCGGGCGATGCCGAGCGCGACGCCGAGGACGGTCGCGATCACGCAGCCGGCGGCCGATACCACCAGCGTGTTGATGAGGCCGACCAGGATGGCGCGGCCGAAGCTGCTCGTCGACGAATAGGCGATGAAGCTCTCGCCGATCTCGAAATTGGTCGGGCGCGCGAGGAAGCCGAAGCCGGGCGTGATGCCGACCCGCGCCATGTTGCCGGCCATCGTGTGGCCGAGCAGGCCGATCACGGTGCAGACCGCGACGAACAGAAGGATCTGCGCGACGGGACGGTCGCCCAGCACTCTCGAAAGACGCAAAGCCCCCGGCGCTGGCGCGCCGGGGAGAGGGAGCGAGGGGAGGGCCATGCGGGCCTTCGGGTCCTAGCGGAAGGGCGGGGCGTAGAGCAGGCCGCCCTTGGTCCAGAGCTGGTTGTAGCCGCGCTCGAAGCCGACCGGCGTCGACGGGCCGATGTTGCGATCGAAGATCTCGCCGTAATTGCCGACCGCCTTGACGATGTTGTAGGCGAATTTCGGATCGAGACCGATCGCCTCGCCGAGCGAGGGATCGACGCCGAGGAAGCGCTTGATCGCCGGGTCCTCGGAGGTCAGGAACGTATCGACATTCTCCTTGGTGATGCCGAATTCCTCCGCCTGGATCGTCGCATAGACGGTCCAGTTGACGATCTCGAGCCAGCGGTCGTCGCCCCAGCGGATCGCCGGTGCCAGCGGCTCCTTCGAGAGGCGCTCCGGCAGCAGCACGAAATCGTCGGGCTTGGCGAACTGCGCGCGCTTCAGCGCGAGGTCAGAGGCGTCCTGCGTGAGCGCATCGACGCGGCCCGATTCGAGCGCAGCCACGAATTCCTTCGTATCCTCGATGACGACAGGCGTGAACTTCTTGCCGTTCTTGCGGAAGAAGTCGGCGATGTTGAGCTCGCCGGTCGTGCCGCTCTGGACGCCGATCGTCGCGCCGTCGAGATCGGCGCCCTTGCTGACGCCGAGCGACTTCGAGACGAGCAGGCCCTGGCCGTCATAGAAGATGACCGGGCCGAAGTGGAAGCCGAGCTTGAACGAGCGGGTGATCGTCTGCGTCACGCCGGAGAGCAGGATGTCGAACTCGCCCGCCTGCAGGGCCGGCAGGCGCTGCTGCGGCGATGACGAGGTGAACTCGACCTTTTCCGGATCGTTGAAGACGGTAACGGCCAAAGCGCGGCCGAAATCGACGAAGAAGCCCTGCCACTTGCCGTTGCTGTCGGGCGCGAAGAAGCCGGGCAGCGTGCCGACGCCGACCTTGATCAGGCCGCGCTCCTTGATCTTGTCCAACGTCTCGCCCGCCGAAGCGGCGCCCGAAAGCAACGTTGTCGAAATGGCGACGGCTGCCAACAGTTTTGATGTCGCCGTAAAGAAGTTTCTGTCGATGAAAGCCATGGAATATCGTTCCTCGCGCAGCCCCCGGCCGCTAGGTCAAAGAATTATTCGATCCGATTGCCCTGGGGCGGTTCACTGTTCTTCGGATGGCTGCAAGTGTCCCATTCCTTGCTGCCCGGATCGAAGGCGGCGATGCCTGAAAAGTAGACATCTCGGGAAAAATGCTTCCACGGATTGTGCGCGGCGGCGGTGCACCTTGCCCAATGCGTGTTCGAACGGGCCGGTCTCACACGGACGTCGCACGCCTGCCGCTGGCGGCACGCCCGGTTCCACCAGGCCGATTCGGTGGCAGCCGATTGCTGCTCGCCTGCTTCGGAGGGCGCTCGTCACTGGGCAGGCGAGTCGGCTTCCGGCAGCCCGGTCATGGCCCAATCCTCTGGCGCAAGGGATGGAGAGGCGTGATCCTGCTGGATCGCCTTCGCGCGGATGGCAGCTCTGGCGAAACCCGATTGCGCATCGAGAGGGCGACGCAATCACGACTTGACCAATCGGCGGAGGGGGCTGGAACGCGTTGCTTTTCTGGCCTGCCGCGGCCCGAGACCGTCGAAAGAGCGGAGCCGGCTCTGCTATAGTGGAGGGGTTGGTAGATGGAGGCGCTCGTGAAGGCGACAGCAGAAATCATCGATCTGGACACCTATCGCAAGGCGAAGCGGCGGGCGGCGACGTCTGGCGAAGCCGAGATGGTGATGCCGCCGATGATTGTCGGCTGGATGCCTGTCTGGGTGCTGGTCCCCGTTCCGGTGGGCAGCGTTGCCGGCTGGGCATGAGGCTGCCTCGGCGGCGGGTAGGGGTCGATGAGCAATCCTACAGCCGCGACCGGCGAACCCTTGCCGGATGATGCATCGGCGGACAGCGGTAACGAACTCGGCGCCATCGTCGGGCGCAACCTGCGTCGGCTGCGCACGCGGCGCGGCCATTCGCTGGAGCGTCTCGCCAAGCTTTCCGGCGTCAGCCGGGCGATGCTCAGCCAGATCGAGACGGGCAAGAGCGCGCCGACGATCAATCTGCTCTGGAAGGTTGCGACGGCGCTCGAAGTCCCCTTCGCGACTCTCATGAACGGCCAGGACCTGCGCGGCACGACCGTGCTGCTGCGCGATCGCGCCAAGATCCTGACTTCAAGCGACGGCCGCTTCTCCTCGCGCGCGCTGTTCCCGTTCAGCAATGAGCGCAAGGTCGAGTTCTACGAATTGCGCCTCGCGCCGAACCACCGCGAGGACGCCGAGGCGCATGCCCCCGGCACGCTCGAAAACCTGGTCGTGACCCAAGGAACGGTCGAGATCATTGCCGGACGCGAGATGCCGCAGATCCTCGGCGAGGGCGACGCCATCGCCTTCGAGGCCGACGTGCCGCACAGCTATCGCAACCTGCGCGGCTCCGAGGCGGTCATGTATCTGGTCATGACCTATGTCGAGACCGTCTCGAGCTGACGCAAACGAAAAGGGGCGCCCGAAGGCGGCCCGATCCCGACAGGAATGCGAGGAGGCCTCAGGCCTTCATCTCCATCATTCCGACCATCATCGGCATGCCGCCCATCGCCATCATCATGGGCATGCCCATCCCCATCATGCTCATCATGCGCTTGCAGCAGTCCATGAACATCTCCATGGACATGCCGTCCATCGGCATCATCTCGCACATCATGCCCTTGTCGGTCATGGTGCAGGTCATCTTCGCCATCATCATCGGCATCATGCCGTTCATCATGCCGCCCATCTGCATCATGGGGTTCATGCCCATCATGGAATTCATGCCCATCATCGGGTTCGTGCCCATCATGGGGTTCATCGGCATCATGTTGCCCATCATCGGCATCATGGCGGGCATCGGCATCATCTGCATGGCATTCGTCATCGGTAGCTCCCGTGTGTCTCGCGGACGGCGCGAACCGTCGATGACGTGGAGTTAAATCTTCCAATCTGCCTCCACAATGGAGCAAGAACGAGCTGCCGACGTTTCCTCCGGAGGAACGGAATTTTGTCTGATCGGACGAACAAACGGGCTGCGATGACGGAATGCTGTTCGCGATAGCAGAAACGCGGGGCTTGGCTGGAGTGGTTTTCCAGATCCGGCGCGTGCTTCGGCAATGCGTTTTCCGAAGCTTGTCCAACGCGCAATGCGGCAGGCTCGAAGCATGAGCGGAACGCATGTAAGTTGTTGCGATCAATGAGGTTCGCCAATCCATGCGCCCGACCAATCTCAACATGGACGTGTTGCGAACGCTGGCGAAGGCGGTGGAGCTCGGCGGCTTCGCGCGCGCCGGCGAACAACTCGGGCGAACGCAATCGGCCGTCAGCCTGCAGATGAAGAAGCTGGAGGAGCAGGTCGGCCGGCCGCTCTTCCGCAAGGAGGGGCGGACCCTCCAGCTCACCGATGCGGGCGACATCATCCTCGGCTATGCGCAGCGTATGCTGCAGCTCAACGACGAGGCGATCGCCATGTCACGGGCTGTCGGCCTCGCCGGATCCGTTCGGCTCGGCGTGCCGCCCGATCTCGCCGAGACGTGGCTGCCGTCCGCCCTGGCGCAGTTTTCCCGCCTGCACCCCAACATCCATATCGAGGCGCATGTCGATCGCAATGTTCGCCTGATCGAGCAGACGTTGAAGTCGCAACTCGACCTTTCGCTCGCCTTCGGCGACGGCGGGGACGCCCCGCGCCAGCAGGTTGCCGAGCTGCCGGTCCGCTGGATCGGGCGGCGCAGCGAGCGGCTCGATCTTCGGCAGGGCGTGCCGCTGGTGTTGTTCGATCAGCCCTGCTTCTTCCGTGAAATCGGCATCGAGGCGCTGGAGAAGCATCAGATTCCCTGGCGCCTCGCCTTTACCAGCCCCAGCCTCGCCGGGCTTTGGGCTGCGGCCGAGGCCGGCATCGGGATCTCCGTGCGTACGCCGCTCGGCCTGCCGAAAACGCTGTCCGTTCTCGGCGCCGACACTGGCCTCCCTGTCCTGACGGACACCGTCCGCCTCTCGCTTTATGCCGCGCCCGGCCAGGCCCCGCCGGCCATCACGCGGCTGCGCGCCATCATGCTCGAGACGCTTTCCAACGCCGTGCGCGCGATCCGGGCCGGCTGATCCATTCGCCTCATCGCCCGTTGGCGGGCCGATCGGCATGGCGTCGACCGCGCAGCGCGGGACGATTTTCTCCGTACGCGCCACGCGGCGCAAAGCATGAGGAAAGCTCATCGATTCGTTGAGAATTCGCAATTTGTATCTCGACCAGATCGGTCGACTATTGCCGCATCCGAAGGCTGAAGAGCCTGAAATCGAGGCAGAGTCGAACCCGTGACGATCGAATTCATCGGCATGATCCATCACAAGAAGCAGACGGAGGTCCATCCGCCTGGGCCTGAGGTGATGGATTTCGGCTTTATCCGCGCTATGGCCGAGGCGCATGAGGTGGGCGGCTTCGATCGCGTGCTTGTCGGCTATTATGGCGATGCGCCGGACGGGCTCCTGTTCGGTCAGCTCATCGCCTCGCATACGAAACGCCTTTCGCCGCTGATCGCCCATCGACCGGGCTTCGTCGCGCCGCCGGTCGCGGCGCGCAAATTCGCGACCCTCGACCAGATCACGGGCGGCCGCGCCGCCATCCATGTCGTCTCCGGCGGCGACGATGCCGAGCAGGCGCGCGATGGCGACTTCATCGACAAGGAAGCCCGCTACCGCCGCACCGATGAATATCTGGGTGCCCTGAAGGCGATTTGGGCCGGCAAGGCGCCGGTCGATCACAGCGGCGACTTCTACCGCTTCGAGGGCGCCACCGTGACGACGCGCCCGGTGCAGCAGCCGAGCCTGCCGATCTATTTCGGCGGCGCCTCCGATGCGGCCATCGAGATCGCCGGCAAGCATGCCGATGTCTATGCGCTCTGGGGCGAGACGCTCGACCAGACGCGCGAGCTGATCGATCGCGTTCGCGCCGCCGCCGCCCGGCATGGCCGGACCATTCGCTTCTCGATCTCGTTCCGGCCCGTGCTCGCCGATACGGAAGACAAGGCCTGGGCGCGCGCCGAGCGGATCAAGCAGCGCATCCTCGAGATCCGCGGCCATGGCGCGCTCGGTCCGGCCAAAGGCGCGCCGGCCGCCGTCGGTTCGCAGCGCCTGCTCGATGCGGCGGCCAGGGGGCCGCGCGTCGACAAGCGCCTCTGGACCGAGGCGGCGCTCCTGACCGGCGCGCGCGGCAACACGACGGCGCTTGTCGGTACGCCCGACCAGGTCGCCGATGCGCTGCTCGATTATTACGACCTCGGCGCGACGACATTCCTCCTGCGCGGCTTCGATCCTCTCGATGATGCGATCGACTATGGCCGCGATCTCCTCCCGCGCGTTCGCGAACTGGTGGCCGGCCGTGAGAAGGCCGCCGCCCTTCGCCTCGCCGCGGCCCACTGAAGACCGCCAAGCCTTCATTCAGCGAAAGACGACACCCATGAGACGCTTCGATCCCCTGGCGGCGCTTCGGCCGCTCATCGCCGCGGCGACGCTCGCCGTCGCCACGGCATCGCTTGCCCATGCCGCCGATCCGGTCGAGATCCGCTTCGCCTTCTGGGGCTCGGCCTTCGAGAAGAAGGACGTCGAGAAGGCGATCGCCGCCTTCAATGCGGCGCATCCCGATATCCGCGTCGTCGGCCAGCACATCCCGAACCAGGGCTATGTCGAGAAGATCACGACGCAGCTCGCCGCCGGCGATCCGCCTGACGTCGCATATCTCGACCAGAACCAAGCGTTCCCCTGGGCGGCCGAGGGCAAGATCCTCGATTTGAAGCCCTATCTCGGCGACAATCCGGAAAAGACCTTCCTGAAGAGCACGGTCTATCGCGCCGGCGACACGCTGATCGGCACCGGGCTCGCGACCGGCGTCATCCTCGCCTATTACAACAAGGACCTGTTCGACGCGGCCGGCGTCCCTTATCCGCCGGCGAAGGCGAGCGAGGCGTGGAGCTGGGATCAGTTCGTCGCCTATGCCAAGAAGCTGACCAAGGACCGCAACGGCAAGACCGCCGATCAGGAAGGCTTCGATCCCAACGCGATCGATACCTATGGCGTCTCGTTCCCGACCTGGTGGGGCGGCTATCTGCCGTTCGTCTATTCGAACGGCGGCAAGTTCGCGAGCGACGACGGCAAGCAGCTTCTGCTCGACCAGCCGGAAGCCGTCGAGGCGCTGCAGAAGCTGCAGGACCTCATCTATGTCCATCATGTCGCGCCGACGCCGACCCAGTCGCACAACCTGCCGACCGCCGACATCCTGTTGCAGTCGAAGAAGGTCGCGATCGGCATCGACGGCATGTGGAAGGTGACGGATTTCGCCAATCTGCGCTTCAACTGGGGCGTCGGCGTGCTGCCGAAGCTGAAGGAGCCGATCACGGTCGTCGTCAGCGTGCCGAAGGTCATCTTCGCGGCGACCAAGCATCCGAAGGAAGCGTTCGAGTTCTATTCCTATATCAGCGATCCGACCAAGGTCGACCTGTTCAAGGAAGGCCTCTGGGCGCCGCATGAGAAGGAATACTTCACCGATCCCGCGAAGATCTCCGCCTGGATCGACGGCCAGCCGGGCGTCTATCCGCCGGAATCGCGCGATGCCATCGTCGACTACGAGCTCAACCACACGCCCTACCAACCGCCGGTCTACTGGCTGAAGAACATCAACCGCATCACTGACGAGGCGGTGACGCCGGCGATCGACCAGATCTGGAACGGCACCAAGTCGGCGAAGGACGCCACCGCGGAAGCGGTCAAGAACGCCACGCCGCTGCTTCAGGGCCGCTGGTAACGCCTCCCCGTCGTGGCCGGTCCCATGCCGAAGGGCGGGGCCGGCCATGAACCTCTCGCGAGCGAGACCTCATGTTGAGCGCCGAAGCCATCGAGATTGCAGCAGCAGCGCCTCGCCCCGTCGCGCCGGCGCGGCATCTGCCACGCCATCGCGGGCAACTCGCCTGGGCGGCGCTGTTCGTCGGCCCGGCGGTGTTCGGCTTCCTCTTCTTCAAGCTGGTGCCGATCCTCGCGAGCTTCGTCATCGCGCTCACCAACTGGACGGTCGCCAACACGCCGAGCTTCGTCGGCTCGGCGAATTTCGAGCGGCTGCTCGCGGATCGCTTGTTCTGGAAGTCGCTCGGGGTCACCGCCTATTACGCCGCCTTCAGCGTTCCCGCATCGATGGCGTTCGCCCTTCTGCTCGCGATGCTGCTGAACCAGAAGCTGCCGGGACAGCGCCTCTTCCGGACGATCTTCTACCTGCCCTCGGTGATGCCGGTCATCGTCACCAGCGTGCTCTGGCTCTGGATGTTCAATCCCGATCTCGGCCTGCTCAATGCGCTGCTCGCCGATATCGGTCTGCCGAAGGCGCACTGGATCTACAGCGAGGGCGGCGCGATCCCCTCGCTGGTGTTCATGAGCATCTGGCATGTCGGGCCGATGATGATCATCTTCCTCGCGGGCCTGCAGGGCGTGCCGCGCACGCTCTATGAGGCGGTCGAGATCGATGGTGGCGGCGCCTTGGCCCGCTTCCGCCATGTGACGCTGCCGATGCTGACGCCGACGATCCTGTTCAACCTGGTCATCTCGACAATCGGTGCACTCCAGACCTTCACGCAGAGCTATGTCATGACCGATGGCGGCCCCAACAATGCCAGCCTGTTCATGGTGTTTTACATCTACCGGACGGCCTTCAAGGACACGAATATGGGCTATGCCTCGGCGCTCGCCTGGGTGCTGTTCGTGATCATCGCGGCGATCTCCTTCCTGCTGCTCAAGACGTCGAACCGCTGGGTCTATTACGAGGGCGGCAACCGATGAGCGCGCGCCTTCCCCTCAAGCAATGGCCTGCCTCGCTCTGGCTCGCCTTCGTCCTCGCGGTCCTGTTCGCGCTCGGCATGATCCTGCCGCTCGCCTGGCTGGTGCGCTCCTCGCTGATGGAGCTCGGGCAGATCTTCATCTTCCCGCCGCAATGGATTCCCGACCCGTTCGCCTGGTCGAACTATCCCGACGCCCTGACGACGATCCCGTTCCTCCACTATCTCTGGAACACGCTGGTGATCCTGGTGCCGACCGTGATCGGCACCGTGCTCACGACGACGATGGCCGCCTTCGGCTTCTCGCGGCTCGAATGGCCTGGCCGGGATGCCGTGTTCAACATCCTGCTGGCGACGCTGATGCTGCCCTTCGTGACGACGCTGATCCCGACCTTCCTGTGGTGGTCGAAGATGGGCCTCACCAACACGCCCTGGCCGCTGGTCGTGCCGCACTGGTTCGGCGCAGACGTCTTCTTCATCTTCCTGCTGCGTCAGTTCTTCCGCACCATCCCGCGCGAACTCGACGATGCGGCGATCCTCGACGGCGCCAACCCGCTGCAGGTGCTGTGGCATGTGATCGTGCCGCTCTCGAAGCCGGCGCTGATCACGGTCGCGATCCTCTCGGGCCTCGCCTCCTGGAACGATTTCCTCGATCCGCTGATCTATCTCCAGGATTCGAGCCAGTTCACGCTGGCGCTCGGCCTCTCCGAATTCACCGGCCTCTACACCTCGCAGTGGCACCTGCTGATGGCGGCCGCGACCGTCGTCGTCGTGCCGGTCCTCGTCCTGTTCTTTCTCGCGCAGCGCTATTTCGTCGAGAGCATCACGCTCTCCGGCATCAAGGGTTGAATCATGGTTGGAGTGAAGCCGAACGGCAGCGTCAAGATCGCTATCCTCGGAGCCGGGGCGCTCGGCCATGCCTGGTCGAAGGTCGTCGACGCGGATCCGGGCGCGCGGCTCGCCGCCATCATCGATCCGCTGGTCGGCACAGAAGCGGCACCGGCCTGGATCGACGAGCATCCCGATGTGCCGCGCGCCCGCAGCCTCGGCGAGCTCGGCCTCGTCTCGCTTGACGCGGCTGTGGTCACGGCCTTCTCACCTGCGCATGCCGACGCGATCCGCGCAGCGCTGGAGCACGGCCTCCATGTCATCGTCGAGAAGCCGTTCACGACCAGCCTCGACGATGCGCATGCGCTGGTCGAACTGGCGGCGCGGCGTGGCTTGACGCTGATGGTCAGCCAGAATTACCGCCACTTTCCGGGCGTCGCGACGCTCCGCAATCTCGTCGCCGGCGAACGCTTCGGCCGCATCCGGTCGGTCGCCGGTGCCTTCTCCTATGACTGGGCCGGCAAACCCTATCAGCACCGCATGCAGCATGTGATGGGGCTTGAGATGGCCGTGCATCACTTCGATCTGGTGCGCGCGCTGTTCGATGCTGATCCCGTCACCGGCTTCGTGCGCGAGTGGAACAGCGAGGGCAGCCAGTATGCCGGCGGCGGCGGGTTGGAGGCGCTGTTCGAGATGGCGTCGCCGCGCGACGCTTTCCCGTTCGTCTATAGCGGCAGCCTGATCGGCAAGGCGCCGCCGACACCTTGGGGCGGCAACTGGCGCTTCGAATTCGATCAGGCGACGCTGATCGTCGACACGATCGACGGCCGCTACGGGATCTACCAGGCCCACGCCAAGGGGCATGACTGGATCGCGCCCTTTGCCGACGAGATCCGCTTCGACGGCGCATTCTCGCATTTCCTGGCGAGCCTTGCCGCCGGCCGCGAGCCCTGGAGCAGTGGCCGTGACAATCTCGGCACGCTGCGCATGGCGCTCGGCTTCCTTGTCGGCACCGACGCGCGGCGGCGTGCAGCGTGAGCCGGCGGGCGGATCTTGTCGCAGCGTTTGCGGCCAAGCGCGCAGCCGGCCGCGCCATCATCGGCGCCGGTGCAGGAACCGGCATCTCCGCGAAGTTCCTGCATCGCGGCGGCGCCGACCTTCTTTTCATCTACAATTCCGGCCGCTTCCGCATGCAGGGTCTCTCGTCCTGGGTCGGACATCTCCCCTTCGGAGATGCCAACCAGATCGTTCTCGACATGGGCGAGCGCGAAATCCTGCCGATGGTTCCCGATGCTGCCGTCATCGCCGGTGTCTGCGGCATCGATCCGACCCGGCGCATGAGCCACTATCTGCCGCAGATCGTCGCGGCGGGCTTTGCCGGCATCATCAACTATCCGACCGTCGCGGTGATCGATGGGCGCATGCGGGCGGACTTGGAGGCGGGCGGGCTCGGCTTCGACAAGGAAATCGAGCTGATCAGGCTCGCTGCGGCGCTGGACCTCCTCACCACCGCCTATGTGACGACACCAGACGAAGCGGCCGCGATGGTCGCGGCCGGCGTCGACATCGTCGTCGCGCATATGGGGCTGACAGCGGGCGGATCGATCGGCGCGGCGCATGCCGTCTCATTCGAGGATGCCGCGGCCGGCGTTTCCGCGATCACTGATCGGAGCCGCGCGGCGCGCGCCGATGTCTTCGTGTTGGCGCATGGCGGGCCGATCGCCAGCTCTGCCGATGCCGAACGGCTGTTTTCGCTCGTCGATGTCGACGGCTTTGTCGGCGCCTCCAGCATGGAGCGGTTGCCGATCGAAGAACCGCTGCGGGCCAACACCGCCGCCTTCGCGGCGCTTTCGACCAGGCGGGGCGCGCGATGAGCGCGGCCGAACCCTTCGTGCTGATCGCCGCGGCGCTCGACACCAAGGGCGAGGAGGCAGCGTTCCTCAAGGCGCGTCTCGAGGCGAGCGGCCTTGCCGTCCGCATTCTCGATTTCGGCGTGCTCGCCGATGCTGCGGAAGTCCCCGACTACCCGGCCGCCCTGGTGGCGGGGCGGGGTGGCGCCGACCTCGCGGTGCTGCGCGCATCGCGTGACCGCGCCGCCGCAATCGACGCGATGATGGCGGGAAGCGCGAGAATCGCCGCTGACCTCCAACGCACGGGACAGCTTGCCGGCGTGCTTTCGATCGGCGGTTCCGGCGGCACGGCGGTCGGCACCGCCATGATGCGGGCGCTGCCGCTCGGCGTGCCAAAGGTGATGGTCTCGACCGTCGCCGCCAGCAATGTGCTGCCCTATGTCGGCGGCAGCGACATCGCCATGCTGAACTCGGTCACGGATTTCTCGGGCGTCAATGCGCTCTCCGCGCCGATCCTCGCCAATGCCGCTGGTGCACTCGCCGGCATGATCGCCGCGCGGCGCCAGCCCGCAAGCCTCAAGCGCCGCCCGCTGGTCGCGGCATCGATGTTCGGTGTCACCACGCCGGCGGTCGAGCACTGCCGCGTCCTGCTCGCCGAGGCGGGCTACGAACTCGTGCCGTTCCACGCCACCGGCATCGGCGGCCGCACGATGGAGGCACTCATCGCGGAAGGGCATTTCGCCGCCGTGCTCGACCTGACGACGACGGAATGGGCCGACGAGGTGGTCGGCGGCACGCTTTCGGCGGGGCCGACGCGGCTCGAGGCGGCGGGGAGGGCGGGACTGCCGCAGCTCGTCGCGCCCGGCGCGCTCGACATGGTCAATTTCTTCGGCCCCGGCGCCTTTCCGGATCGCTTCGAGGGCCGCCTGATCCATCGCTACAACGACAATGTCGTGCTGATGCGGACGACGGCGGCGGAGAATGCCGAGATCGGCCGCCGCATCGCCGAGAAGCTCAATGCGGCGAAGGGGCCCGTCGCCGTCCTGCTGCCGCTCAAGGGTGTGTCCGCCATGGATGCGGAGGGCGGACGCTTCTTCGATCCGGACGCCGACGCGGCGCTGTTCGCCGCGCTCCGCGCCCATCTCGGCCGCCACGTCCTGATCGAGACGATCGACGCCCACATCAACGAGCCTGTCTTCGCCGCCCGATGCGTCGCGCGGCTGCTCGCCCTCATTGCCGCACAAGGAGAGGCCCATGCCCAAAGTCACGCCGGATGACCAGCGTTTTCCCGCCTGGAGCGAGACCCAGCATTACGGCATCGCGCGCCACAAGATCGGCGCCGAGGTCGAGCTGCATTTCCACGACTGCCATGAATATTGGATCATCGTCGAAGGCGCCGGCATCGCGGTCAGCGAGGGGATCGAGTACCGCCTCGGCCCGGGCGACCTGCTCCTGACCGAAGCCGGCCAGGAGCATTCGCTCGTCGTTACTGAGCCGATGGTTGCGATCTATTATTACGGCGTCATGCCGGAGCATGGCCGCTGGGGCCATCTGCATCGCGGCACGGACCTGCCCTTCGCCGACTATCTCGCGACGATCGAGGTGCCGGCATGACCATCCGCCATGTCGTGCTGTTCACCTACAAGCCCGAGACGCCGGAGCCGGTGATCGCCGAGGCGATCGGCTTGTTGAATGCGCTGCCCGGCCAGATCGGCGAGATTCGGGACTGGGCGATCATCGAGGACGAGGGCAGGCGCCCCGGCTCCTATCGCTTCGTGCTGATCGCGACCTTCGACGATCTCGCCGCCGTCGACCGCTATCTCGACCATCCGGCCCATGTTGCGGCGGTCCAGTTCGGCGCCGAGCATGTCGCCCATTTCGCCGAGCATGACCATGCCGTCTGACAGCGGCGTGCCGCAGGTCGTCATCGTCGGTGGCGGTTTCTGCGGCGCGGTGCTGGCGCTGCATCTGGCCCGGCTCGCCGTGCGCCCGCTCGGCATCACACTGATCGAGCCCGCCGCCGATCTCGGCCGCGGCATCGCCTATGCCGGCGACGAGCCGGTGCATCGGATCAACGTCCCGGCCGCGCGCATGGCGGTGTTCCAGGACGAACCGGGCGATTTCGATCGCTATGCGCATGCTGAAGGCGCAGTGGCGGCGGATCCGGCCGGGCTGCAGCCGAACGGTGATTTCTATGCACGAAGGACGCTCTTCGGCGACTATGTCGGTGAGCTGCTCCGTGCGGCGCGGGCGGCCAATCCGTCCGTCCGCATCGATCATGTGCGTGCGAAGGCGGTCGGGCTGCGGCAGGGAAGCGTGCTGACCGACCAGGACGCCGCGATCGCGGCCGACGCGCTCGTCCTCGCGACCGGCAATCCGCGCCCGGCGCTGCCGCGGCCGCTCGCTCTCCTTGCCGGTGACCCCCGCCTCGTTGTCGATCCATGGCAGTCCGGCGCGCTTACTGGAATCGCGAGCGATGCCAGCGTCCTCATCGTCGGAACTGGGCTCACCATGGCCGATATCGTCGCGGTGCTTAGCCGGCGCGGCCATCGCGGAGCGATCGTCGCTTTATCGCGCCATGGCCTGACGCAGCGGCGCAAGCAGCCCGGCCCCTACGAGCCGCAGGGCGACTTCGCGGCGCTGCCGGGCGATACGGCGCTCGAGCTGCTGCAGTCCGTCCGCGCGGTGCTCGGCGCGGGTGCCCCGGCGGGCGTCCGCTGGGAGGATGTGATCGAGGCGGTGCGGCTGCAGGGACGGGCGATCTGGCGCCGTCTTCCCGAGGACGAGCGCCGCCGTGTCGTCCGGCATCTCCGGGCGTTCTGGGACGTCCACCGCTATCAGGTCGCGCCGCCGGTCGACGATGCCGTCCGCGCCGCCCGCGTCGAAGGATGGCTTGCGATCCAAGCCGGCACCATCCAGTCGGCCACGGCCGGCGCCGACGGCATCGACGTCGCGATCCGTCCTCGTGGCAGGATAGGTGTCGAGACGCGCCGGTTCGGTCACGTCGTCAATGCGACCGGGCCTTCGATGCACGGGCTCATCGACGGGAATCCGTTCCTCGCCGACCTCGCCGCACAAGGCCTTGCAGCAGCCGACCCGCTGCAGCTTGGTCTTCATGTCGGCCCCGACAGCCGGCCGGTCGGGTCGGCACCGGCGCCTTTGCCGATCTTTGCCCTTGGTCTGCTGGCACGCGGCCAGTTCGGCGAGCTGGCCGGCGTCCGCGAATTGTCGGCGCAGGCGGCCGAGGTGGCGCTCGCGCTGGTTCGCGCCTTCGCGCCCGACACCGCGCTGCCGGTGCGCGGCGATCTTCTCGTCATTCCCGGCCGTCACATCACGGCCGCTCCCTCGCGTATCGCGGAGCCGACATGCTGAAACTCTTTCATTCGACGACATCCCCCTTTGCGCGCAAGGTGACCGCCTCGGCCCGCGTGCTCGGCCTCGCGGACCGGCTTGAGCTGATCGCCAGCACGCCGCATCCGGTCGATCGCGACGCCGCGATCCTGCCGGCCAATCCGCTCGGCAAGGTGCCGACGCTCGTCATCGAGGACGGCAGCGCGCTCTATGACAGCCGCGTCATCGTCGAATATCTCGCGAGCCTCGTGCCGGGCCAGACGCTGCTGCCCCCCGCTGGCGCCGCGCGTTTCAGCGTGCTTCGCCAGCAGGCCCTCGGCGACGGATTGCTGGATGCGGCGCTGCTCCTCCGCTACGAGGCGCTGATCCGTCCGGAGGCTGCGCGCTCGGCTGCCTGGGTTGACGGCCAGCAGCAGAAGATCGCCTCGGCGCTCGATGCCATCGAGGCGGCGGCCGGAACCCTCGGCGGCGCGCTGACCATCGGCACGATCACCTATGCCGCGGCGCTCGGCTTTCTCGATTTCCGCTTTCCCGCGTTCGACTGGCGGAGTGGACACGCCGCGACGGCAGAGTGGTTCGCCATCGCCGACACCTTGCCAGCCCTCGCGGAAACACGACCTTATGTAGCCTCGCCAGCCGCCGCTCCGGCTCTTGCGAGCGCCCGCTGATCCCGGAACCTGGAAACCGTCCCATGAGCGATCACGATCACAGTCACGACCACCCGCACGACCATACCCATGACCACGACCACCCGCATGAACCGCGCTGGAAGCATGACGGCGTGCGCGTGATCAAGGGCGACCGCCTCGACGACAACACGGCGCAGACGCCCGGCATGTACCGGCAGGCAGCGATCAACCACGCCCGTGTCGGTGCCCAGAAGATCTGGGCCGGCACCGTGACCATCCAGCCGAACGCCAAGACGGGCGTGCACCATCACGGCCCGCTCGAGAGCGTCATCTTCGTCGTCCGGGGCCGCGCCCGCATGCGCTGGGGCGACCGGCTCGAATTCGTCGCCGAGGCCGAGCCCGGCGACTTCATCTTCGTGCCGCCTTACGTGCCGCACCAGGAGATCAACGCCGATCCGGGCAAGCCGCTCGAATGCGTGCTCGTTCGTTCCGACAACGAGGCTGTCGTCGTCAATATCGACACCGTCGATCCCGTCGAGAAGCCGGAAGAGGTCTACTGGGTCGACCCGATCCACAAGCATCCGTAGGGCTCACGGAGCCTGTCAGTTCGCCGTGTTCGAACTCCGCTTGGCGAGTTCGAGCGCGATGAAGCGGGCATAGCGGGAGACTTCGGGCAGGCCCATCAATTCGCCGAAGGTGCCGCGCGCCAGCGGGCCCCCGATCAGCAGCGTGTCGACCGGCTTGCCGGCCTGATCGATGGCGTGCCCAGAATGGTGTGTGAGGATGCCGAGCCCGGAGGGGTCGGCCTGGATGAGGCCCTGTTCGGCAAGGCTCGACGCAAGCGGTAATGACTGAAGAATACCGCCATGCGCAGGCCCTGTCGCCACCAGGACAGCGTCGAACGCGGCGGTTTCCACGCCGCCACGGCGGCGTCGGAGCGTCACCACGATTGTTTCCCCGTCGTGCGATGCGGCCTGAACCGACGCGGCCAGAAGCGTGAGCCGGCCGTCCGCGATGCGCCGGTCGAGAGCAGCCTCGACCTGCGGCGCGATGCGGAAGCGATGCACGTCCCAATAGGGGCGGAGATGCCGGACGAGGCGTCGGCGCTCCGCCGGCGGCAGGGCTGCCCAGATCGCGTGGCCCTGTGTCCGCACCGTATCGAGGACGCCGTGCCAGCTCAGCCCGGCTGCCGTTGCCGCCGCGACCTCGGCCCTGATGGCGCGGAGCAATCCGCGCGCGGTCGTCTCCGGAACCGAAGCGAAGTCGCCAGGCGGTTCGACAGGGAACGGCGGATGGCCCTTCGACCGAAGCCCGCGCCTTGCGATCGCCGTGATCGGACCACGATGGCCGCGCCGGTCGAGCGAGGCGATGATGTCGGCGCCCGTCAGGCCGGTGCCGACGACGAGCACGCGGTCATCCGGCCGGATTCCATCGAGGGCGCCGGACAGCGTGGTGTCGGTGACGAAGCGGGGGTGCCCCGCGAGGCCGGAGCGGAGAATCGCCGGCGGCTCTGGTGGAGGGTGCGTGACGGCGAGCACAACGAGGTCGGCCGAAAGCTCCTGGCCATCGTCGAGATCGACGAGATAGCCCGCATCTGATCTCCCGATCGCGGTTGCCCTGGCCAGAACATGTTCGAGACGGCCATCGGCCAGCAGCGGCGCAATCCGCTCCCCCACATAGGCGCCGAACACCGAGCGCTGCGGAAAGCTGCGTCCGTCCGCCATCACGGCGCCGGGATCGCCGGCGAGGGCGTCGGTCGCGGCCAGCCAGCGCGCGAAATCCTCGCCGTCATCCGGGTCGATGCTCATCTTCGAGGCCGGCACATTGATGCGGAAGGCCGGGTCATCAGCGCTGTAGGCGACGCCAGCGCCGAGCCGCTCGCGTGGCTCGACGATGATGAGACGGGCGGCACCACCATCAAGCAGACGATCGAAATGCCATGCGATCGCCGCGCCGGTGAAGCCGCCGCCGATGAGGACGATCGTTGGCGGCCGCGCGCTGGTCATGAAGCAGCAGCTCGCGACGCCGGCCTGTGATCACCCGCTATGGTTTCGCCGAACGGTCCCATATTGACCGAGACATTCGCACGCGGACCGGCATGCGCAAGGGGAAGTCGCGGCAATACCAGCTCGCCGAAGCGATAGGCTTCCTCCAGATGCGGGTAGCCGGACAGGATGAAGGTGTCGATGCCGAGCCTTCGATATTCGTCGATGCGTGCCGCCACCGTCTCGGCATCGCCGACCAGCGCCGTTCCGGCGCCGCCGCGCACGAGGCCGACGCCGGCCCAGAGATTGGGGCTGATCTCGAGCTTGTCGCGCCGGCCGCCATGCAACTCCGACATGCGGCTCTGGCCGACGGAATCCATCCGCGCGAACACCTGCTGCGCGTTGGCGATGGTCGGGTCGTCGAGCCGGCTGATCAATTCGTCGGCCGCCTCCCAGGCCTTGGCCGTCGTTTCGCGCACGATGACATGCAGGCGAATGCCATAGCTGAGGGTCCGGCCTTTCTCTTCGGCCTTGGCGCGGACGAAGGCAAGCTTCTCGGCAACGGCGGCAGGCGGCTCGCCCCAGGTCAGGTATTTGTCGACGGTGCGTGCAGCGATGTCGATGCCGATATCCGACGAGCCGCCGAAATAGAGCGGCGGATGCGGCATCTGCGCCGGCGCGAACAGAAGTTTGCCGCCCTCGATGTGGAAATGGTCGCTCTCGATATCGACCGTCTCGCCGGCGAGCACTGCCTTGTAGATGTCGAGGAACTCGCTGGTGACCTGGTAGCGCTCGGCATGGCTCTGGAAGATGCCGTCGCCCTTGTTCTCGATCGGATCGCCGCCGGTCACGACATTGATCAGCAGACGGCCGTTCGAGATGCGGTCGAGCGTCGCCGTCATGCGGGCGGCGAGCGTCGGCGACTGCAGGCCCGGCCGGACGGCAACGAGGAAACGCAATCGTTCGGTAAGCGGGGCGAGCGCGGAGGCGACGACCCAGCTGTCCTCGCAGCTGCGGCCAGTCGGTAGCAGCGCGCCATAATAGCCGATCGAGTCGGCAGCCTGCGCCACCTGCTTCAGATAGGGCAGGTCGACGGCGCGGCCGCCCTCGGACGTGCCGAGATAGCGGCTGTCGCCATGGGTCGGCAGAAACCACAGGACGTTGATCTTGTCGGGGATGGGCGCGGCGGTCATGGTTCCATGAGGTTCGGGAGGAAGGGATGGCGCGGGCGTGTCGCGGCCCGTCGCCGGTTCATGCGGCGCTGCCCTGCCGCAGGGCTGCCTCGTCGCGCTGACGGCCTCGATGTCGCGATAGCGCGCAGCCGGATGCGGTTCGAGGTGGCAACCCTTGCCACGGGCTCGTTCCTCGCGGCGTCAGGCGACGAGGCCGATGCGCCACTGGTCGGGATGGGTCGTTCCGTTGACGGCGAAGTCACCGATGATGCGATGCTTGTAGATGCGCGGATTATGCGAGGAGAGCGTCCGCGCATTGCGCCAGAAGCGGTCGAGCGCGGCATCCTTGCGCGTCGCCGAGGCGCCGAGGGCGTCGAAGACGAGCGTGGTCGCCTCCAGGATCAGGTCTGTGACGACGGTCTGTGCCTGAGCCGCCTCGATGTCGGCGATGTTGGTCGCGAGGCGCTCCGCCTCCTCGTCGCCGGCGAGGCGCGCATCGAAGGCGCGCTGCAGCGCCTCGGCGGCCTTGAGCACGACGGCGCCGGAGGCATAGGCGCTCGCGCGGACGCGGCCGACGATCTGCAGCACCTGCGGATCCTGGCTCGACCGCGGACCGGCGCCGTTGGTGTAGTGACGCGTGCGCGCCGCGACCCGGGCAGCGAGGTCGGATGCTGCCGCGCGGCCAATCCCGGCAAGCGTCGCGAGATGCACCAGTTGGAAGAACGCCTGGCCATAGCGGAAGCGGTCGTTGTCGGCGACGATCTGCTGCGCTTCGACCACGACGTCCTGGAAGGTGGCAGTGCCGCTCGCCGTTCCGATCTGGCCGAATCCGTCCCAGTCGTCGACGACCGCGACCCCGGGGCTGCTGCGCGCCACGATGACGCCGACCGAAACGCCGTCGTCCACGCTCGCGCCGACATCGATCCATTCGGCGAAGAGCGAGCCGGTCGTGTAGAACTTGGCGCCGTTGAGCGTCCAGCCATCGCCGTTCTTCTCGACACGGGTCGAGAAGGTCTGCTGCCGTGCATCGCCGATTTCCGACCAGGCGTTGCCGACGATGTCTCCGGCGGCGATTCGTGCCGACCAGGTCTGGCGATGCACCTCGTTGCGGCTCGATACGACGTCTTCGGTGAAGCCGAAATGGGCGCGGAGCGCCTGGGTGAGGTTTGAATCGGCCGCCGACAATTCGATGAACAGCGCGAAAAGCTCCGGCAGCGAAGCCCCGCCACCACCGCTCTCCCGGGGCAGTCGCACCGCGCCGAAACCCGCCTCCTTCAGCCAGCCGATCTCCTCGAAGTGCAGGCGGCGTTCGTTTTCGCGCTCGACGGCGCCCGCGGCGATGCGGGCGAAGACCGGGCGGAACGGTGCGGCCAGCGCCTCGTAACCCGAAGAGGGTCCTGCGCCCCAGCCATTCTCGATCTGTGTCATGTCGGTCGTTCCACCTGCTGCCGCCCCTTCGCGTCGGGCTTCGCAACAGGGATAGCGGACAGGAGAGGTTCGATACAGGAAGACGATATTGTCGATAGGGTCAGTCGTGAAATTTCGTGCCCTGAGTGGATTCGCGTCTTCCGGCAGGCCCACATTGGCCGATTTTTTCTCGTGGCTCGCCATCAAGGCACGGTCCGTTCCTGTCGCCAAGGCTGGTCGTGGCCTACCGTCTAGGGATAGAGCCAACCGCAAATCGATGGAAATCGCGACGTGACCCGACATATTCGCTTCAACGCATTCGAGATGAATTGCGTCGGTCACCAGTCTCCGGGACTCTGGACGCATCCTGACGATCAGTCATGGCGATATAAAGACGTCGAGCACTGGGTTAGTTTGGCAAAATTGCTTGAGAGCGGAATTTTCGATGGCATTTTCATTGCCGATGTAATCGGATACTACGATGTCTACAACGGAAATCTCGATCACGCTCTGCTGCAGGCGGCGCAAATTCCCGTCAACGACCCGCTCCAGTTGGCGGTCCCGATCACCATCGACACGGAGCATATCGGCGTCGGGATCACCGCTTCGACCTCGTTCGAGCATCCCTATACATTCGCCCGCCGCCTCTCGACCGCCGATCACCTGACCAAGGGCCGCGTCGCCTGGAACATCGTCACGTCCTATCTCGAAAGCGGCGCGCGCAATGTCGGCGAGAGCGGGCTCAAGCAGCACGATGATCGCTACGACGTCGCGGAAGAGTATCTCGAGGTGCTCTACAAGCTGTTCGAGGGCAGCTGGGAGGAGGGTGCGGTGCTGCGCGACAAGGCGCGCCGCATCTTCGCCGATCCCTCCAAGGTGCACGCGATCGGCCACAAGGGACGGCATTTCGACGTACCGGGCTATCATCTCAGCGAGCCCTCGCCGCAGCGGACGCCGCTGCTGTTCCAGGCGGGCCAGTCCGAGGCCGGCCGCAGCTTCGCCGGCCGCAACGCGGAATGCGTCTTCGTCGGCGCACTGTCGAAGCCGTTCCTGAAGAGCTATGTCGCCGATATTCGCGCGCGGGCGGTGGCGGCCGGGCGGGATCCGCGCCAGCTTAAGGTCTATACGCTGGTCACGGTCATCGTCGACGAGACCGACGCCAAGGCGGCCGCGAAGTTCGCCAAGTTGCAGGAGTACACCTCCTTCGAAGGCTCGCTCGTGTTCATGTCGGGCTGGAGCGGCATCAATTTTGGTGCCTTCGCGCCGACGGATCTCGTCCGCCGCGTCGGCAATCCGGGCCTCACATCGCTGATGGACCGGCTCGAGGATCGCGATCAGCCCTGGACGATCGAGGAACTCGCCCGCTGGGGCGGCATCGGCGGAGCCGGACCGGTCTTTGTCGGCTCAGCCGAGACGGTCGCAGACATCCTCCAGGATTGGGTCGCCGAGACCGATGTCGACGGCTTCAACCTCTGCTACGCGATCGAGCCGGGCACCTTCGAGGACATCGTCGGCTATCTCGTGCCCGAACTGCAGCGGCGCGGCGCCTATCCGACCGCCTACGCGCCCGGCACGCTGCGCGAGAAGTTGTTTGGCGATGGTCCCTATCTGCCCGAGAGCCATCCGGGCGCCCGCTACCGCGACATCGAGGCGGTGAAGCGCGCTGAGGCGCTCGCCCGCGACCGACCATTGGCCGCCGCCGGATAGTCCGGCCGCCTCACGCCTTCAGACATTCACGTTTCCAAGAGGATCTCATCCATGACTTCCCTGAACAGGCGGCGCCGACCGGCGCGCGCCACGACCCTGCTCGCCTCGGTTGGCCTCGCTTCGTTGGCGACGACCATCCTGCCGGCCTTCGGCGCCGACGAGCCGGTCAAGGGCGGCACGCTGATCTACGCGACCGACCGCGAGCCGACCTGCCTCGATCCGCATGTCGATGGGGACATGCCGCAGGTGTTCATCGCCCAGCAATATACGGATTCGCTCGTCTCACAGGACAAGGACGGCAAGATCGGGCCTTGGCTCGCCAAGAGCTGGACCGTTTCCGACGACGGCAAGACCTATACGTTCAAGCTGCGCGACGACGTGAAATTCACCAATGGCGAGAAATTCAACGCCGCGGCGCTGAAGGCCAATCTCGACCACATCAAGAATCCGGCGACGCAGTCATCCACCGCCGGCGGCTATATCCAGCAATATGTGAAGACCGAGACGCCGGACGAGTTCACCGCCGTCGTCACGCTGTCGAAGCCCTATGCGGCCTTCCTCGAAGTGCTGGCGCAGGGCTTCCTCGGCATCGAGGCGCCCTCGGCGCTCGCCCGTCCGCGCAACGAGAATTGCGAGACGCCGGTCGGCACCGGTCCGTTCAAGATCATCAAGTGGGACCGCCAGAGTCAGATCGTGCTCGAGCGCAATCCGGACTACAACTCGGCCCCGCCGACGGCCGCGCATCAGGGGCCGGCCTATCTCGATCAGATTATCTGGAAGTTCATTCCCGAGCCGTCCGTGCGCTTTGCCTCGCTCGCCAGCGGCGATGTCGACGTCATCGAGACGGTGCCGCCGGAATCGGAGGCCGATGCCGAGAAGAACCCCGACCTCACGCTGATCATCGCCGATCGGCCGGGCAACCCGACCAACGGCGCGATCAACACCACCCGCGCTCCGTTCGACGATATCCGCGTCCGCGAAGCCTTCGTCCGCTCGGCCGATATCTCCAGCGCGCTCGACAGCGTGTTCTTCGGTCGCTACAAGCGCGCCCCCGGCCCGCTCAGCGCCGCCACGCCCTTCGCGACACCAGATTTCAAGAACCTCTACGACTATGATCCGGACCGCGCCAACGCGCTGCTCGACGAGGCGGGCTGGACGGAAAAGGACGCCAACGGCATCCGCCAGAAGGACGGCAAGCCGCTGACGGTCCATGTGCCGATCGGCGACTTCCAGGGGCCGGCCGAGCGTTCGCTGTGGGAGCAGATCCAGGCGACGGCGATCGGCACCGGCTTCGACGTCCAGCTCGAGCCGCTCGGGTTCAGCGAATGGCTCGACCGCCAGGCGACTTGGAACTACGACATCATTCCCGAATACTGGAACACCAACACCGCCGACGTGCTGCGCATCGTGCTCAGCTCCGAGTTCCTCGGCGCCGCCGGTTCGGGCGGATATCACCAGAACGCATCCGGCTTCAAGAATGCCGAGTTCGACGCGCTGGTGAACAAGGCGCTGGAGACGCAGGACCCCGAAGCCCGGCGCAAGCTCTATTACGACGCGCAGAAGATCGTCGCCTCCAACTTTCTGCAGGTGCTCACCTTCCCGCAGTCGACCCGCCTCGGCGTCTACAAGACCGCCAAGGGCGTCCGCCTCGAACCGTCGCTGTCGGTGACGACCCTCTACGACGCCTGGGTCCAGAAATGAGCTCGGTGACGGTCGCAGCAGGCCCGGCGGCGGGCCTCCTCTCCCGCAGCCGGATCGGATCGGCAGGAAGGCGCGTCCTCTCGCGCGTTCTGGCGGCAGTGCTGGTCCTCTTCGCCTCCGCGACCGTCACCTTCTTCGCCCTGCATCTGACGCCCGGCGATCCGGTGCGCGCCGTTCTCGGCGGCCCCACCGCCAATCCGAGCCCGGCCACGATCGCGGCCACGATCGCCGAGTTCGGGCTCGACCAGCCGCCGCACGTCCAGTACGGCCTCTATATGAGCCGCCTTGCCAGCGGCAATCTCGGCATGTCGTTCTCCCAGCGCCAGCCGGTTATCGACGTGATCGCAGCCCAGGTCGGGCCGACGCTGCAGCTGATGGCATCCGCCATCGTCGTCGCCTGGGTGCTGGCGCTCGCCTCCGTGATGGCGACGACGCGCCGCCATCCGCTCCTGCAGGGTCTCGGCTCGGCGCTCGAGACGATCAGCGCAGCGCTGCCGCAATTCTGGCTGGCGCTGGTGCTGCTCGCGATCTTCGCGTTCGGCCTCCGCTGGTTCCCGCCGCAGGGCAATCAGGGCGCGCTCAGTCTCGTGCTGCCCACGCTGGCGCTCGCGCTGCCGCTTGCCGGCTTCCTGGCGCAGGTGACGCGCGAGTCGCTCGAACTCGCGCTCGACCAGCCGTTCATTCTCTCGGCGAGAACCCGCGGTCTCTCGGAAGGGGCCGTGCGCTGGCGCCATGCGCTGCGCCACGCCGTGCTTCCCGGCATCAGCCTGTCGGCCTGGGCGGTCGGCTCGCTGATCGGCAATGCGGTGCTGGTCGAAGTGATCTTCTCGCGGCAGGGACTCGGCCGCGTGCTCTACCAGGCGGTGACGCGGCAGGACATGCCGCTGACCATCGGCGTCACGCTGCTGGTGACGCTCGTCTACATCTTGGCGAGCGCCGCAGCCGATCTCCTCTTCGTCCTCGTCGATCCTCGTCTGAAGGCGCATCGCTCATGACCCTCTCCGACGTCCTGCCCGGCCGAGCCATAGCCTCGCGCATCCGCATCGGCCGGCTGCCGCCCGCAGGCGCCGTGATCCCCGGCCTGTTCCTCGTCCTCCTCATCCTCGCGGCGATCGAGCCGCGGCTGTTCACGGCGGCCAATCCGCTCGCCATCGCGCCGCGCGAGGCGTTCCAGCCGCCGGGTCCGGCGCATCTGTTCGGCACAGACCAGTCCGGCCGCGATATCTTCACCCGTGTCATCTATGGCGCCCGCCAGTCGCTGCTGCTCGGCGTCGGCGCGATTACCGTTTCGATGAGCCTTGCCATCACGCTTGGCGTCATAGGCGGTCTCGGCGGCCGCATCACCCAGCGCGCCGTCGGCTGGACGCTCGATGTGCTGTTCTCGTTTCCGACTCTTATCCTGGCGCTGCTCTTCGCCTCGCATCTCGGCAACGGCATTGGACCGCTGATCATTGCGACCGGCATCGGCAACGTCCCTGGCTATGCGCGGATGGTGCTCGGACAGGTCGTCAGCGCGCGCCATGCCGGCTATGTCGAGGCAGCGCGCGCGCTCGGCCATTCTCCGGCGCGGATCATCCGCCGCCACATCCTGCCGAACGCCATGCGGCCCCTGATCGTGACGGTGACGATGGGCATCGGCCAGGCGATTGTCTGGTCGTCGGCGCTGTCCTTTCTCGGCCTCGGCGCCAAGCCGCCGGCCGCCGAATGGGGCACAATGCTCTCCATGGGCCGCGACTTCGTGCAGCGCGCCTGGTGGATGACGTTCTTCCCCGGCCTGTTCATCGTGTTGACGACGTTGTCGACGACCATGTTCGGCCGTTATCTGCAGCGCCGCCTCGAAGGCCGGCTGCCATGACCGACCTGACAGTCAGGCCGTCGCTGGTGGTCGAGGGCCTCGCGGTCACGCTCGGGCGTGGCGAGCACAGGCGCCGCGTGGTCAATGAGGTATCGTTCACCGTCGCGCCGGGGAAGGCCGTCGCCCTTGTCGGCGAATCCGGCTCCGGCAAGAGCGTCACCGCCCGTTCGTTGGTCGGGCTTGCCGGCGACGGCGCCGACGTGACGGCGCGGGCGCTGCGCTATGGCGACATCGATCTCTCGGCCCTTGGCGAGCGGGCCTGGCGGCGGCTGCGCGGCAAGGACATCGGCTTTGTCCTGCAGGATGCGCTGGTCTCGCTCGATCCGCTGCGCGCGGTCGGTGACGAGATCGCCGAGGCGCTGGCCGCCCATGGCTGGGGCACGGCCGCCAGCCGCAAGCGGCGCGTGCTCGAACTGCTCGACAGCGTCGGCATCCCCGAACCCGCGCTCAGGGCGCGCCAGCGGCCGGATCAGCTCTCCGGTGGGCTTCGACAGCGCGCGCTCATCGCCACGGCGCTCGCGCTCGATCCGCCGATCCTGATCGCCGACGAGCCGACGACGGCGCTCGATACCACCGTCCAGGCGCAGATCCTCGCGCTGCTCGAGACCATCAAGCAGCGCGGCACCGGGCTCCTCATCATCAGCCATGACCTCGCCGTCGTCTCGCGCATCGCCGACGAGGTCGTCGTGCTCCATCACGGCGAGGCGGTCGAGCAGGGGCCGACGGCCGAGGTGCTGAGCCGGCCGCGGCACGCCTATACGCGGCTCCTGATCAATTCCGTTCCCGGAGCACGGCCGCGTAAGCCCCGCGCGGCGCCGACGTCGAGCGACACGGTCCTCGAAGCGGACGGCCTTGTGAAGTCCTATGTCGGTCCGGATGGCGTCGGTCGGCTGGCGGTCGACGATGTCGGCTTCTCGCTGAGGGCGGGTCGGACGATCGGCATTGTCGGCGAGAGCGGTTCCGGCAAATCGACCACCGCGCGGATCGCGCTCGGGCTGCTTGATCCCGACCACGGCGCGGTCCGGTTCGATGGCGCGCCCTGGGCGGGCTCGGGCGAGGCGAGGGTGCGCGAGCGCGACCGGCGGCGGCAGAGGCCGCATCTCGGCGTCGTCTACCAGGATCCGCTGAGTTCGTTCGATCCTCGCTGGACAGTTGCCGAGATCCTCGGCGATGCGCTCGATGCGGGCGGCGTCCCTGAGGGCGAGCATGCCACACGCATCGGCGAACTGCTGGAGCGCGTCCGTCTGCCGGCCGAAACCGCCGGACGACGCCCGCTGCAATTGTCCGGCGGCCAGCGCCAGCGCATCGCCATCGCCCGCAGCCTCGCGGCGAGCCCGAAGGTCATCGTCTGCGACGAACCGGTCTCGGCGCTCGACGTGTCGGTGCAGGCGCAGGTGCTGGACCTGCTCGACGATCTGCAGCGCGAGACGGGCGTCGCCTATCTCTTCATCTCGCATGATCTCGGCGTCATCCGTCAGGTGAGCGACGAGGTGCTTGTGATGTTCGGCGGCCGGGTCGTCGAGCGTGGTCCGACCGAAGAGGTTCTCGGCAACCCGCAGCATCCGTTTACGCAAAAGCTGGTCGCAGCCATTCCCGCGCATGTCGCAGGGCTGGATCTTGTCCCGTCCGGCGCGCCCTGACGGGCGCCCTTCGAACGAGCGCCGCGACCGGACCCCGCCCGTGGCGGGGCGTCATCGATTTTGGCCAAGACGCCGCGAGGCGGGCCCAGACTTCTCGGCGAAAACGCCCCGCTGCGCCTCAGAAAACGCAAATGCGCTGCGACGCAACTCGCCGCGAAGTCATTTCGATAACATGACACGAGTTAGTCTATAGTTTCAGTCGTCTATCTTGTTCGCGCTGGGAAGACGGATAGACTCGTCACTTCAATCCGTCGAACCGAGGATCGCATCATGGCATTGCGCAGGTCGCCCATCGCCTCCGGCACTTTGAACGAAACTGCGGGTGCCAAGTCCAGCCTTTCGCGTCGATCGGCATTGAAGCTTGCCGGCGCCGGCGTTGCCGCTACAGCGCTCGGCTTCGCCGGTGGCCGCGGCGTGACCCGCGCCATTGCCGGCAACCCGACAAAGCTGCGCCTCGCCTGGACAGAGGTCGCGGCCTGCCATAGTCCTCTGGCCTTCGGTCTCGCCAAGGGCTTCTATGCCAAGCACGATCTCGACGTCGAACTCTTCTATCAGGGCGCAAGCGGCCAGACTCTCATCCAGGCGCTCGCGACCAACAAGGCCGATGCCGGCGCCGGGCTGCTGCTCGACTGGCTGAAGCCCTTGGAGCAGGGGCTCGACGTCAAGCTGTTCGTCGGCTCGCATGGCGGCTGCACGCGTCTGCTCGCCTCGAAGGAATCCGGCATCACGACGCTCGCCGGCCTCAAGGGCAAGACGATCGTCGCCTATGATCCGGCGAGCCCGCCGAAGCATTCGTTCCAGATCGCGCTGGCGAAGTCGGGCCTCGATCCCGAGCGGGACGTCAACTGGACGGTGGCGCCGTTCGACCTGCTCGGCGAGACAGTCAAGCGCGGCCAGGCCGATGCGCTCGTCCATCTCGATCCGTGGGCCTGGGGCCTGCGCAAGCAGTTCGATCTGTTCCAGGTCGCCGACACGCAGACCGGCCTGTTCGAGGGGCATCTCTGCTGTGTGCTTGGCGTCAATGGTCCGTTCCTCGAGGCCAACGAGGACGCCATCCGCCGCCTCGCCGAGGCGAATATCGAGATCCACGAATATACCGGCGCCCATCCGGACGAGGTCGCCCGCTGGTATCTCGACAATCTGAAGCCGAACTTCGCCTATGAGGACCTGCACGAGGATCTCGCCTCGCTGGTCTGGCACGATCATCCTGTCGGGCGGAGCTGCAGGCGCAGGTGCAGCTCGGCATCGAGGAACTTAAGCTCATCAGCGTCATCGACCCGACGACCGATCCGAAGGAACTCGCCGGACGGGTCACCGCCAACATCCTCGCCTGAGGACAGGCGGAATGGCGGAGATCGTCGGCTCCGGGCTCACGGACAGTCGCGCCGATGCGGCCGCTGGCCGGGCCGGCATCTGGCGCGACGGCTGGATCGCGTCGCTCGCCTGGCTGGCGGCGGCCGCGATCACGATCGGCCTGCCCGACGTCATTCCCTGGGGCAGCCGCGACCTCTTTGCCGGCCTCCTTCTCGGCGGCGCAGCGCTGTTCGCGCTGCTGACGGCGGCGACGTGGCGTCGCGGCGGTCCGGGCGAGCGGCTGCGCCATGCCGGTCCGTGGTTCATCGCGCTCGGCGTCTGGCTCGCGCTCTGGGAGCTCTCGACGGCCAAGCTCGGCTGGTTGCCGAAGCCGTTCTTCTCGCCGCCGCAGGGCCTCCTGCATGTCTATGTCACCGACTGGCAGCGGCTCGGCATCTGCGTGCTCTATACGCTGCGGCTGTGGAGCATCGGCTTTGCCGCCGGCGTCGCGGTCGGCTTCGTCATCGGCGTCGGTCTCGGCTGGTCGAAGCGCTTCGCCTATTGGGGCATGCCGGTCCTGAAGCTGATCGGTCCGGTGCCGGCTAGCGCCTGGATACCCTGCACCTTCTTCTTCCCGACGACGTTCCATGCCAGCCTCTTCCTGGTGGGGCTCGCCTCGGGCATTCCCGTCATCATCCTCACGGCCGCCGGCGTGCAGCAGGTGAGCCGGGCCTTCTACGATGTCGCGCGTACGCTGGGTGCCACCGAGCGCTTCCTGGTGCTGAAGGTGGCGATTCCCGCCGCCTTGCCGAATGTCTTTGTCGGCCTGTTCATGGGGCTCTATGCCTCCTTCGCGGTGCTGGTCGTTGCCGAAATGCTCGGCGCGAAATACGGCCTTGGCTGGTATCTGCAGTTCCAGACCGCCTATTCGGCCTATGTGAACGTATACGCCGCGCTGATCATCATCGCGCTGCTCTGCGCCGGCCTCGTCAAGCTGCTCTTCATGGTCCGCGACCATGTGCTCGACTGGCAGAAAGGGATCCTCTGATGGCCCTGCCGCTCGCCGCCGCACCGGCCCGCGCAATGGCGCTGGGCTTCAGTGACGTCTCGCTTGGCTTCGCGCTGAAGGATCGGCTGCTGCCGGTCCTCGAAGGGATCGATCTTGCGATCGCGCCCGGCGCCTTCGTCGCCCTGCTTGGTCCCTCGGGCTGCGGAAAATCGACGCTGCTGCGGCTTGCGGCAGGGCTCGAACGGCCGACGCGCGGCCAGGTGCTCGAAGACGGGCGGCCGATCACCGGTCCGGACCCGCGCCGCATCCTTGTCTTCCAGGATCCGACGCTCTTTCCCTGGCGCAGCGTCTGGAAGAATGTCGCCTTCGGGTTGGAGGCGCGCGGCTTGCTGCCGGCCGAGAAGGGGCGCGTCGATGCCGCGTTGGCGCTGGTCCAGCTCGGCGGCTTCGCGGAGGCGCATCCGCATCAGCTCTCGGGCGGCATGGCACAGCGCGTCGCGCTGGCGCGGGCGCTCGTCAACGATCCCGAACTGCTGCTGCTCGACGAGCCGTTCGGCAGGCTCGATTCACTGACGCGGCTCACCATGCAGACGGAACTGCTGGCGCTGTGGCGCAAGGTCGGCTTCACCGCGCTGATGGTGACGCATGACGTCGAGGAGGCTCTGCTGCTCGCCGATCGCGTCATCGTTCTCAGCGACCGGCCGGCCCGGATCGTCGCCGAGGTGACGGTCCAGAAGCCGCATCCGCGCCGCCGTGACGATGCCGAACTCATCGCGCAGCGCCGCTTCATCCTCGAAAAGCTCGGCTTCGGCGCGGAGGTCTGAATGCGATCGCATCTCACATCCGATCGAACCGGCACGCTCGCTCTGTCCTTCGGCCTGCTCGCGCTGATCCTCGCCCTCGCCTGGTGGACGATCATCTACAGCCAGGTCATTGGCGGCGACTATATGAGCGTCCCGGCGGCGCTGCCCTGCCTTGCCAACATCACCGACACCTGCTCGCTGGCACAGGCGCTCTGCAAGGGCAGCCACTTTCTCGGCATCCGCCGCTATTCGCCCGAACTGCTCTGGACGGCTGCCGGGCTCCTCGCCGTCGGGGCGCTTCTTCGCCTGAAACGGGACTGACGAATAACCCGCGCCGGCGGCAAAGGCCGTTCGAGCGCGGGTCATTCGATTGCGATGGACCCGACCCGGCGGCGCCGGGTCGGGTCTTTGTCGTCTCAGGCCTTGTCGAGCGCCTGCGCGATGTCGGCGATGATGTCGTCGGGGTGCTCGATGCCGATCGAGAGGCGGACATAGCCGGGGATGACGCCGGTGCGCAGCTGGTCGTCGGCCGAGAGCTGCGAGTGCGTCGTCGTCGAGGGATGGATCGCCAGCGAGCGCGCATCGCCGATATTGGCGACATGATAGAGCAGCGCGAGGCTGTCGATGAAGCGCCGTCCGGCGTCGCGGCCGGCGGCGATCTCGAAGCCGACCAGCGCGCCGAAGCCGCCCTTGAGATAGGTGTCGGCGCGCCGCCGTGCTTCGCCGGTCTGCAGGCCCGGGAAGATCACCCGCTCGACCTTCGGATGGGTCTTCAGGAAATTCGCCACCTTGATGGCGTTGTCGGCGTGTTGGCGCAGGCGGAGCGGCAGCGTCTCGAGCCCCTGGATGAGCTGGAAGGCTGCCAGCGGTGTGATCGCCGCGCCGATATCGCGCAGCAGCACGGCGCGGGCGCGCAGCAGATAGGCGACCGGCCCGAACGGCTCCGCCTTCTGCAGCCAGTTGGCGCCGTGATAGCTCGGGTCAGGCTCGTGGAGCGTCGGGAAACGCTCGGGATAGTCGGCGAAGGGGAAATTGCCGCCGTCGATGATCAGACCGCCGATGGTCGTGCCATGGCCGCCGATATACTTCGTCGCGGAATAGACGACCACGGCCGCGCCATGATCGAGCGGGCGGATCCACACCGGCGCTGCCGTGTTGTCGATGATGAGCGGCACGCCGAGCGAGCGGCCGATCGCCGCCACTTCGCCGATCGGGAACACTTCGAGCTTCGGGTTCGGCAGCGATTCCGCGTAATAGGCGCGGGTGCGATCGTCGGTGGCGCGGCGGAAGCTCTCGGGGTCGTCGGCGTCGACAAAGCGCACCTCGACGCCGAAATTCTTCAGCGTCGCGGCGAAGAGCGCGAAGGTGCCGCCATAGAGACCGGCGGCCGAGACGATGTTGTCGCCGGGCCGGGTCAGGTTCAAAACCGAATAGGCCGTCGCCGCCTGGCCAGAGGCGAGCGCCAGCGCTGCGACGCCGCCCTCGATCGCGGCGATGCGCTGCTCGAGCGCATCCTGCGTCGGGTTCGCGACACGCGAGTAGATGTAGCCGAGCTCGTCGAGCGAGAAGAGCTTGTCAGCCGTCGCGGTGTCAGGAAGCTGGAACGACGTGGTCTGGTAGATCGGCACGGCCACGGCGCCGGTGGCTGGATCGAAGCGGTAGGTGCCGCCATGCAGGGCCAGCGTCTCGATGCGCTTGGTCTCGAAGGAAGTCGGATGGGCTGTCATCGCCCGTCTCCTCGCTGTTGGCTGCTGATCAATAGGCGCCGGCGGTGGCCGGCTGCGGGACGCCTTCGAGAAGGTCTGCATAGTGGCGGCGGGCGACGTCCGGATGCGACCGGAGCCGGCCCTTCAGATAGTTGCGGCCGATCTCGCGGAAGAGCGGATTGTCGGGATCGGCGGCCGGTCCGAGCGCCTCGGCCGCGAGTTCGGACTTCAGCTGCAGCAGCGGGATGACGGCATCGAGCTGCGCGCCGAAGAAATAGGCGATCGAAAGGCGATCCTTGCCGGCCGGCGGGGTGACGACGCGGTGGACGGTGGCGCGCAGATAGCCGTTCGAGGCCATCTCCAGAACCTCGCCGATATTGATGATGAAGGTGCCGGGGATCGGCGGCGCGTCGATCCAGCTGCCGTCGTCAGCCTGGACCTGCAGGCCGCCCTGGACGTCCTGCAAGAGGATCGTCAGGAAGCCGCCGTCCTTGTGCGCGCCGACGCCCTGGTCGCTGCTGGTGCTCTCGCGCCCGGGATAGCGGATGATCTTGATATGCTCGATCGGCGCGCTCTCATAGATCGGCCTGAAGACGTCCTCTTCCTGCTCGAGTGCCAGCGCGAAGGCCTTCAGGAGGTCGATGGCGAGCGCCGTCAGATGGCTCTGCCAATCGAGCACGGCCGGCTTCAGCGCGGGGAGGGCGGCGGGCCACTGGTTCGGCCCCTGCAGGCGGGTCCAGTCCGGCTGGCCGGCTTCCCTCGGAAGCGGCGCGCGCTCGCTGGCGAAATCGATCTGCTCGCGCCAGTCCGGCTGGCCGCGGGTGTGCTCGAAGCCGGCGCGGGTATAGCCGCGGAAATGCGGCGAGTGGACCATCTCGATGGCCACCTTGTCGGCCTCGGGCAGGGCGAAGAACTGCCGGCCGAGGGCCTTCAGGTGATCGGCCTCGGAGGTCGCGATGCCGTGGCCGGAGAGATAGAAGAAGCCGACCTCGCGCGCGGCGTCGCGCAGATCGGACAAGAAGGCGGCGCGGGCATCTCCACCGGCCCGGTAGCGCGAAAAATCGAGGATCGGAAGGCTCTGCGCGTCGGCCATGGTCGTCTCCTTGTTGCCATTCGATGGGTTTGGCATCGGTCTCTGTTTGGTGTGGCTAGCGACCGGTGCGTTCGCTCCGCCGCTCGGGCACCAGTCGCAGCCCGGTACCGAGCACCGCGGGGACGCCGTCTCGGGCGAACCTGCACTGGCGGGCCGTCGCATCTTCGGGCGTCCGGCTGCCGGCCCGGTCCGCAAGCGCCAAGGCGCGAAGCAGCGCGACGAGAACGACACCAACCCGATCGATCGGAAGACGTCGCGCGCTCATCCCTCGCTCCGGCCCTTGGCGGACTATGACAGCCTATGCCGTTCGCCACGGCAGTGAAGGCATGGCTTTGCTTTCAGACGATGCCGCCGGGCCGGGGCGCGCATGAGCGCGGGAGCGGCAACGATGCAAAACGAGGCGCGCCTCGGGACGTTTCTGCGCAATGTTCGGCAAGGGCTACGCCCCTTACGGGCAAATCAATCCTCTTGCGGCCTTGGAATTGTATTTCCCGGCGACTGCATCTCGGCGCAATAACCCGTTTTGTCGATCATCTCATTCGTATTTGGCCTGCAGCAGCCTCCCCATTCGATCCGTGCGCGGGCCTCGAACATCTCTCTCACGTCAAGGTCAGACGATCGGCGAGAGCGCTTCTCGTTCGATGATCGGCGTCATATATAGGTCTTCGAGGCAAGGAGGCTCCCATGGCGCGTGCATCGAAGAAGGATGCCGAACGGCACCGGCAGGAAATCGTGGCGGCATCGGCGCGGCTGTTTCGCGAGCGTGGCATCGGCGGCGTCAGCGTACCTGAACTGATGGCGGCGGCGGGGCTGACGCATGGTGGCTTCTATGGCCATTTCCCATCCAAAAGCGCGCTGGCTGCCGAGGCGATTGCAGAGGCGTCGCGCGAGATCGGCACACAGTTGGCCGCGACCGTCGACGCTCATCGCGATGATCGGCAGGCGGCGTTCGCCGCGCTGGTCGACGCCTATATGTCCGCGCATCATCGCGACGATCCCGGCGAGGGCTGTCCCGTCTCGGCATTGATCGACTATGCCCGCGACGGCTGCGGGTCGGAACTCGACACCGCCTACCATGACAGCGTCGAAACGATGGTTGCTGCCGTCGCTGATGTGCTTCCGGAGGGCGCCGGTCGGCAGGACGCGCTGGCCATTCTCGCAACGATGGTGGGCGGCCTGCTCCTGTCGCGTGCCTGCGCCGGAACGCCGTTGTCTGACGAGTTCCTGATGGCGGTCAGGCACCATCTCGGCGCGCCGGAAGGGCCCGGATCTGCGGCGGGGGAAAAAATCTCCTGAACCGCCTTGCGGCTCTTATATGATGATCATAATTTAAAAAGGACGGCAGCGGCGCCGAACCTTGGCCGCCGTGCCGACCAACGGAGATCATCATGGCTGCAGGTCATCAGGGGCGCGGCGTGGCGCTGGTTACGGGGGCATCGTCGGGCATCGGTGCTGTTTATGCGGATCGTCTGGCCGCGCGGGGCTACGACCTCGTTCTGGTCGCGCGCGACAAGGAGCGTCTCGCGGCGCTGGCCGCCGAAATTGGCGCGAAGACCGGGCGAAACGTCGAGGTTCTTGCGGCTGATCTGACGGCGAAAGCGGATCTTGCCACAGTCGAGGCCCGGCTCCGCTCCGACGCGTCCATTACCGTGCTGATCAACAATGCCGGCATCGCCGGCGGCGGGCCGATCGTATCGGCCGATCCGGACAGCATGGAGCGGATGATCGACCTCAACGTCGTCGCCTTGACACGGCTGGCGCTTGCCGTCGCGCCGGGGTTTGTGGCGCGCGGGGCGGGGACCATCGTCAATATCGGTTCGGTCGTGCCCTTCATCCCTGAGAGCTTCCCAGGCATCTATGGCTCGACCAAAGCCTATGTGCTGCATTTCAGCCAGTCGCTGCATGCGGAACTGTCCGGAGCGGGCGTTCGCGTCCAGGCCGTGCTGCCGGGCGCGACGGCGACCGAAATCTGGGAGCGTTCCGGTCTTTCGCTGGACAGCCTGCCGCCCGAGATCGTCATGCCGACCGGCGTGATGGTCGATGCGGCGCTGGCGGGTCTCGACCAGGGCGAGATCGTCACCATTCCGGCATTGCCGGACGCGGCAGACTGGCAGGCCTTCGAGGCGGCGCGACTTGCGCTTGCGCCCAATCTGTCGCGCCGCGAATCCGCAGCGCGCCTTCAGACCGCCGCGCCAGCGGCGGCCTGAGGCCGAGCCTCGACTAGAGATCGACCGGGTCGTCGGGCTGCGCCTTGATGGCCGCGGCGGCCTTGGCGAGGATGTCGGCGATCCGGCGCTGCTCGTCTTCGGGCGCGCCGATCGCCGCGGCGATGGCCGCTTTCAGCAAACGACGGGCGTCGTTCAGTTCCGGGACGACGCCTTCGATGTCGCGGTCGCGCGGCTGGCCGCGACGGTCATCCTCCTCGCGATCGAACCAGGCGCGCGCTTCGGCGAGGCGGCGGCCGATACGGGCGAGGTGATCGAGGACCGCATTGACGCCGGCGCGGTTGGCCGTCAGGTGCGCGAGGCCGGCATCGGTGATCGAATAGACCTTCTTGTTGGCTTCGCTCACCGAGGCGACATGCCCGCCTTCCTCGAGGAAGGTGAGAGTGGGATAGATCACGCCTGGGCTCGGGCTGTAGCTGCCGCTCGTCAGTTCCTCGACCGCCTTGATGATGTCGTAGCCATGCCGTGGCTGCTTTTCCAGCAGCGAGAGCACGATCAGGCGCAGATCGCCGTCGGCGACCATGCGGCCCATGCGGAAGCCATCGCCGCCGCGCCCGCCCATCGGGCCGCGACCGCCGAACGGTCCGCCATGACCCGGGCCACCGCGCCGCGTCATGAAGCTCAAAATGCCCTCGAATCCGGCCGGGCGACAGCCGTGGCCGTGACGGCCATGATGATGAAAATGACCCATGGTGGGCTCCCTTGCGAGTTACGATATATCTTACGTACTAACGCATCCGGGCTTCGTCAAGATATATCGTAAGAGCTATCTGACTTGTTTTCACGCTTCACGGTCGCCCGCGTGACCGTTGTCATAGTAAGTTGTCCCTTGATGGCGATGATCCGCCGCCGGCCGCGACGCCATTCGTGGCGCCGGGCTATGCTCCAGTCGAGGCGACCATGGATATGCCGACCGCGATACCCAGCCCAGCCACGGCGGCGATTCCGCTCGATGCACGGCGCTGGAAAAAGACGCTGTTCGGCATGCTGCTCGAGTCACGCGCCCGTTTCGGCGGCAAGCGCCCGGTGATCGAAGACACCCAGCGCAAGCCGCTCACTTTCGATCGCGTCGTCATCGGCGCCATGGTTCTCGGCCGTGTCTTCGCCGCGCGGACGAGGGCAGGCGAGCGGGTCGGCATCCTGCTGCCCAATGTCGCGACAGTGGCGCCGACCTTTTTCGGGCTGTGCGCCTTCGGGCGCGTTCCCGCGATGCTGAATTTCACCGCCGGCCCCAAGAACCTCGCCGTCGCCTGCAAGGCAGCCGAGGTCCGTCTGGTGATTTCTTCGCGCCGCTTCATTGCCGAAGCCAAGCTTGAGGATCTCGTCGAGGCAATCGGCAAGGACGTCACATTTCTCTGGCTCGAGGATGTCGGCAGGAAGGTGACGGGCTTCGACAGACTGGTCGGCGTCGTCTCCTCCTGGTTCGCCGGCGCCATTCACGCGCGCAGCGGCGCCAAGCCCGATGATATCGGCGTCGTGTTGTTCACGTCCGGTTCGGAAGGATTGCCGAAGGGCGTCGCGCTGACGCATGAGAATGTGCTGGCCAATGTCGAGCAGTTCCTGCGCACCTTGGCACTGAGCCCGGACGACTCGCTGTTCAATCCGCTGCCGGTGTTCCATTCCTTCGGCATGACGGTCGGTCTCGTCGCGCCGTTCTCGATCGGGATGCGGGTGTTCTTCTATCCGACTCCGTTGCACTACAAACAGATACCCGCGCTCATCGAGGATAGCGGCTCGACCATTCTGATCGGCACCGACACGTTCGCGGCGGGCTGGGGCCGGCAGGCCGAGGACGATCAGTTCAAGAGCCTCCGCCTCGTCGTGCTGGGCGCCGAGCGGATCAAGCCGCAGACGCGAACGCTTTGGCGCGAGCGTTTTGGCATTGAGCTGTTTGAGGGTTATGGCGCAACGGAAGCCGCGCCGGTGATCGCTGCCAACACGCCCCTGTTTCACCGTGATGGAACGGTCGGCCGGCTGCTTTCGGGCATGTCCTATCGGCTGGAGCCGGTTCCCGGCCTCGACGAGGGCGGCCGGCTGTGGATCCGCGGCCCCAATGTCATGCGCGGCTATATGCGCGAATCGGATCCCGGCGTGCTGGAGGCGACGGAGGATGGCTGGCACGATACCGGCGACATCGTCAGCGTCGACGCCGAGGGCTACATCACCATTCGCGGCCGTGCCAAGCGCTTCGCGAAGCTCGGCGGCGAGATGATCTCGCTGGCAGCCGCCGAAGCCTATGTTGCTCAAGTCTGGCCTGATAATGCCCATGCGATGGTCGCCGTGCCGGATGATCGCAAGGGCGAGCAACTCGTCCTGGTCACCGACAGGCTCGCGCCCGATCGCGATGAACTTGTCGCTGCGGCGCGGATGCACGGCGTCGCCGAGATCATGCTGCCCCGGCGGATCGTGACCGTCGAGGCGCTGCCCATGCTCGGGACGGGCAAGACGGATTATCCGGCGATCACTGCGCTGGCGAAGATGCGATGAAGGCTCGCGCGACGGGCTTTGCGGGCGGGGGCACGCTTGAAAGCGGGAGGTGACGAAAAAGCGGAAGGTGACGAAAGAAGCGTGAGCGTCGCCTCCAGTTCCGCCGGTTTGCCCAGGAAGTATCCTTGGGCGTTCTGAACCCCGAGCCCGATCAATGCCTCGCATTCGCCACGCGTCTCGACGCCTTCCGCGGTCAGCGTCGCTTCCGTCTCGCGCGCAAATGTCACCATCGCCGTCGCAAGCGCGCGCCGGGCGGGATCGACGTCGATGGATCGCGTCAGGCTCATGTCGAGCTTGATGATGTCAGGCTGTAGCCGAAGGATGTGCTGCAGGGTCGCGAAGCCGGCGCCGGCATCGTCAATCGCGATCCGCAGGCCCGCCTGTCGGAGTGGGGCGAGGGCCGCGACAAGCGCGTCGTAATCCTCGACCACGTCATGCTCGGTCAGCTCGAGCGTGATCTTGTCCATCGGGAAGTCGGCGAGGATCTCCGTGATGCGGCCGCTGCGAATGGTCGTCGCAGAGGCATTGACGGACAGATAGAGATCGGGCGGCAAGGCGTGAAGGGCGGGCAGGGCGACCCGCATCGCCTCGATTTCGAGTTCGATACCGCGCCCGGCGGCAGCGGCGTCGGCGAACCAGGCGTCGGGGGACCGGTGGGGCAACGCCGAAAAGCGGGACAGAGCCTCGACCCCGACGGGACGGCGCGTCTGCAAGCTCCAGATCGGCTGGAAGACGGCCGAGAACATCCGACCGCCGATGACACCATCGATGAGGTCACGCCGCTCCTTGTCAGCCCGCTCCGCCTCGAGCTGCGCAACGATCTGCTCGCCCACGATATCCGCGAACACGCGCATGACCTTGAGGTCACGCTGGCTGAGGGACGGATTAGGTTGAGGGCTGAGGCAGCAGAACATGCCGACAGGCTCGCCATTCCGCCCTTTGAGCGGGACCGAAATATGCGAGCCGACCGGGAGCTCTCGCGTCAGAGGCTTGGCCATAGCCAGCGGGAAATTTCGAGTGTCCACGATGAGCTCGGGCAGGTCGCCGGCAAGGATATGCCGGCAATAGACCGAATCCAGCGAAGCTGAATCGCCCGGCTTGATCAGATGCTCGAACCCAGGCGCGTCGACGGTCCTGAATACGGTGCGATCGCCTTCGAATGTCGAGACATAGGCGATCTTCATGCCAAGATGTTCGCGAATGGCCGCAATGGCGTTTTGAAGCGTCTGCGGCGACGGATCATTTGGTACCGCGATCAGGCGCTTCAACATCGTCTTGCCTCATCCTTTGAGTGCGCTCGGTCTGACCATGGGGCGATGTGCCGGTGCCCGTATCGTCGAGGATGATCCCAAATTTCTGATGAACGGGACCGGCTCGCGAAGAGCTTCAATTCGCGAGGGGTCGATGGGTTCCTATGGCGATGCTTATTCGATCGCGGCCGGCGGAGCGCCTAACCGCTCTGGCGCCAGCCATAGATCCAGTCATAGTGGGCAAGCAGGCGGTCGCCGCCGAGTGCTCTCATCGTGGCGTCTCGGAAGGGCGCTGCGAGCGGACTCATGTGATAGATCGCGCCGCTCTGGCGCGCAGCCTGGGCGACGCGTGCCGCCCGCGGCCTCCGCTCGGCGACATATCGCTCAAGGGCGATCTCGGCCGGCAGACCCTGGCGCAGCAACATGCGCGTCAGAACGGCGGCGTCCTCAATCGCCATCGCGGCGCCTTGGGCCAGAAAGGGCAGCATCGCGTGGCAGGCATCGCCGACAAGGGCGATCCGGCCGCGCTGCCAGGGTCCGTTGGCGTCGACACCGGAAAGGCACCAGCGCGTCCAGTCCCTGCCGGCGACGATCAAATCCTCCAGATCGGCAGCCATCCCGCGAAAACGTTGGCGGATGAAGGCGCTGTCGCCGGGCTCGTTCCAGCCCGCGCCTTGCCAGGCCTCCTCGACGATGGCGACGATGTTGATCTCCCGGCCGGCGCGGATCGGATAGATGACAACATGGCTGCGGTCGCCGAGGAAAACCGTCACACGGTCGCGGGCAAATCCTGCCGGCGCCGCGGACGCGGGAATCGTCGTGCGCCACGCCGTGCGACCGGTCGGCTCCGCCGGGCCGCCGCGAAGATGCGCGCGAATGGCAGAGCGCACCCCGTCGGCCCCGATCAGGACATCGGCATTGCAGGTGGACGATCCGGCCGTGAAGCGGACCCCATCGGCCGTCTCGTGGATATTGCCGACGGGGCTCTCGAGGTGGACCGCAATATTGGCGTCGGCCGCCACGGCCGCGAGCAGGATTTCGAGCAGGTCGGAACGATGCAGCAGCCGATAGGGCGCGCCATAGCGAATGGCCGCTCGCGCGAGCGGAAGCGAAACGACCAGGCGGCCGCTCTGTCCTCCGCGCATCTCGATCGCCTCGGGGCGTGTCGCCACGGCGTCGAGGGCGGAACCGAGGCCAAGATTGTCCAGAATGCGGCCAGCATTCGGCGAAATCTGCAGTCCGGCGCCGACTTCAGAGAAACGCTCAGCACGCTCGAAGACATCGATGCGAAAACCGGCGCGGGAGAGAAGCAGCGCCGCCGTAAGCCCGGCAATGCCGCCGCCGGCGACGGCGATCGTCGAGATCGACACCTCTGTCGTCGGCCTCAGGCGGCCAGCGGCTCAACGAAAAGGTGGCCGGGCGGATTCGATTCCGTGCCGTGCAGGCGGGGATTGTGCCGATAGAGCGTCGAGCAATAAGGGCAGACGCGCTCACCGGAAGCGCCGAGATCGATGAAGATGTGCGGGTGATCAAAGGGCGGCTTGGCGCCGACGCACATAAATTCCTGCACGCCGATCTCGATCAGCGCGACGCCGGAATCATTGTGAAAATGCGGGATGACGTGCTCGGCCATGGCGAAATCCGCTCGTTCGACGAAAGTTGGCGCGACGATAGAGCGTTGCGGCTGCGATGAACAGACCGTGATACCGCTTCCTGCGGCGACACCTTGGCGCGGCGGGCGGCTTCCGTCATAACGGCGCTCCTCGCAGCGCTGGACGCTGCCCCTTTCGCCGCCATCCGGGTTCGCCATGCCAGATTTCCAGTCCAACGGCCACCGCATCGCCTATATCGATGAAGGTGAGGGCGCCCCGATCCTGCTCATTCATGGTTTCGGGTCGAACGCGCGCGTCAACTGGATCAATCCGGGCTGGGTCGACACGCTGGTCAAGGCCGGCCGGCGCGTGATCGCGCTCGACAATCGCGGCCATGGCGACAGCGACAAGCCGCATCAGGTCGAGGCCTATCGCGTCGCGGCGCTGGCTGATGATGCGCGAAATCTCCTCCTGCATCTCGGGATCAGCCGTGCCGACGTCATGGGCTATTCGATGGGCGCCCGGATCGCGGCCATGCTGGCGCTTTCGCATCCGGAAATGATCAAGAGGCTCATCTTCGGCGGCCTCGGCTATGGCATCGTGACGGGGATCGGACCGTGGGGCCCGGTGGTGCATGCGCTTGAGACAGATGCGCCGGAGACGATCACCGACCCCGTCGGCCAGATGTTCCGCAAGTTCGCCGACCAGACCGGCAGCGACCGCGTCGCGCTGGCTGCCTGCATGAAGGCGACGCGCCAGCCGATTTCGGCGGATGACCTCGCGACGCTGCATATGCCGGTGTTGATCGCGGTCGGCGAAAAGGACGAGCTGGCCGGGTCGGCAGCGGAGCTCGCCCGCATCATTCCCGGGGCCGAAGTGCTGGATATTCCGAAACGGGATCACATGCTGGCGGTCGGAGACAAGGTCTACAAGGCCGGCGTGCTCGATTTCATCGGCCGGCGCGGCCTCGAATGACGGCGGACCCTCGCAACCGCCGATGCCGGGCATAGTTTACCCGGCACATGCCGTTTTGTGGCATCAGACCCTTCATGCTAGTGTCCCGGCGAAAATCCGGGACCAACTCCGGTAAGGAGACGTTCATGTCGTCAGTCACGTCGCGCATCGGCGGCGATAGCCTCGCAAGCTTCGATCCGCTCTGGTCGCGAATCCGCGCTGAAGCGGACGAGATCGTGCGTGGCGAACCGGCACTCTCCACCTTCATCTATGGATCGATCCTGGCGCATGATCGCCTCGAACTGGCCGTGGCGCACCGGATCGCCGGGCGGCTTGATCACCCCGATGTCCAGGGCGACCTGATTGCGCAGGCCTTCGCGGAGGCGTTCGAGAGCGACGCGTCGATCGCCCACGCGCTCCGGGTCGATGTACAGGCCGTGGTCGATCGTGATCCGGCCTGCAACCGTTCGATCGAGCCGGTGCTCTATTTCAAGGGTTTCCACGCCATCCAGACCCATCGCCTGGCCCACTATCTGTGGCGGCGGGGACGGCGCGATTTCGCCTATTATCTGCAGAGCCGTTCATCGGCCGTCTTCCAGGTCGACATCAACCCGGCCGTACCGATCGGCAAGGGCATCTTCTTCGATCATGCGACGGACATCGTCATCGGCGAGACGGCGCTCATCGAGGACGACGTGTCGATCCTGCAGGGGGTGACGCTCGGCGGAACCGGCAAGGAAATCGGCGATCGGCATCCCAAGGTGCGCCATGGCGTGCTGATCGGCGCGGGCGCCAAGGTGCTTGGCAATATCGAGATCGGGCATTGCTCGCGCATCGCGGCGGGCTCCGTCGTGCTGCATGCCGTTCCGCCCAACACCACCGTTGCTGGCGTTCCGGCCAAGGTCGTCGGCAAGGCGCCCTGCGCCGAACCGTCGCGGTCGATGGATCAACTGCTTTCGGGTCAAGGCGAGTAAGCCTGACGTCACAAGGTGCCGGAGGCGTCGCACGGGGCGGCGTGCCGGGTCAGCCCGCGCGCTGCGCGGGTGGTCGCCGATCATTCCCCCCGCATATGGAGAGAAAATTGGATCGCAAGGAGATCCAGAAGCTCGAGGGCTTCTTCCGCCGGCGTTTCAACATGAAGGACATCACTGTCCGCCAGCGGCCGCGCAAGGACGATTCTGCCGAAGTCTATTTCGGCGAGGAGTTCATGGGCGTGCTGTTCCGCGACGATGAGGAAGGCGAGCTGTCCTACAATTTCACGATGGCCATCCTCGATATCGATCTCGAGGAAGTCTGATCGGATGATCCGATCCGGGTCATGTCGTTGAAGGCTGTGCCTTAACGAAACAGTGACCATGACGCCGCCGGCTCCGGCGGCGTTTTCTTTTGCGGAAATGGCAGCGCGGCGGCCGTCTTGCGTCGAGGGCCTTGTCGGCACGCGGCTTGCGAGCAACGCGTGTCAGCCATCAGCGGGGACGACCATGCCGCTTTCCGTACAGCTCTTCGTACTCGTTTATTCGGTTGCCGCCGGCTTCGTCGCCGCCGGGATCGTCGGCAGCTTCTACCAGCTTGTGACGTCCGAGCCGGCACGATTTGCGCTGCTCGGGAGCTCCGCGCCGGCGATGATGATCACTTTCCTCTTCTGCGGCGTCGCCGGTCCGTTCATCATCATGCGATATGCGTTGGCCGAAGGGCCGAAGCAGCGCTCTGCAGCCGGCTGGATAATCGGCAGTGTTGCGATCGCCAGCCTCTGGAGCGCGTGTTCGGGCGTCATCGTGCTCGATTTCGCCCTTGCCGCGCAGGCGAGTTTGTGAGGAGAGGAACGGATGGCTGAGCACACATTGGACGGGATCGGGCCCGAACTGCCAGAGGCAGGGCACTACTGGATCGCGCCGGACGCGCGCGTGATCGGCCAGGTGACGCTCGGCATCGATGTCGGCGTCTGGTTCGGTGCCGTTCTGCGCGGCGACAATGAGCGGATCAACATCGGTGCCGCGACCAATATCCAGGAGCATGCGGTCCTCCACACCGACATGGGCTTTCCGTTGACGGTCGGGGAGGGCTGCACGATCGGACATCGCGCCATCCTGCATGGCTGCACGATCGGCGATAACAGCCTGATCGGTATGGGCGCGATCGTGCTCAATGGCGCGCGGATCGGCCCCAATTCACTGGTCGGGGCTGGTGCGCTTGTGCCTGAGGGCAAGGACTATCCAGAAGGATCGCTGATCGTCGGGGCGCCGGGTCGTGTCGTGCGCACGCTGACGCCCGAGCAGATCGAGAAGCTGCGGCAGTCGGCCCGGAGCTATGTCGAGAACTGGCGCCGGTTTGCGAGGGGCTTCGCCTGATTTTCAGCGCTTGATCGAGCCGACCAGCACGTTGCGGTCGTCGGCGATCGAAACCCAGCGGCCGCTATCCGTATCGGACTGGCGCTTGATGAACTGGTAATCCGTCTGGTCCCAGAGCTTGATCTTGCCCTCGAGATTGTCGAGCACGAGATCGCCGCGATCGGTGCGGACGGTGAGCACGGCATGGCCATCGCCATTGGTCTGGCGGACAACCGTGATCAAGAGGGATCCTGCCGACCAGCCGCGCTGCATCAGTTCGCGGCGCTTCAGGAGAACGAAATCCTCGCAATCGCCCTTTCCGAGCGTATCGGGATAGGCCCAGTATTCCTCGCGGCCGTAGATGTCCTTGTCGGTATCCGGGACGATCGCGGTATTGACGTTGTCATTGATGGCGATGAGTTCGTTCCAGAGCGCGGGCGTCAGCACCACCGGCCTGTCATCGGCCGTGCGCTCGCGGCACTCGATCGGCATGCGGGCGCAGAGGTCATGATGACCGATGGGCTGCGTGGTCTTGCCAAGAACCTCCATGAAGGCGGACTGGCCCTGCGCATTCGCAGCGGACAGGCCGGCTGCTCCAAGCAAAGCCAGCACGACGAAGGATGTAAACAAGCGCACGCAATACATAGTCGCCAATTCCCTTGAGCCACGATGACTATGACCGTCGAGTTTTGACACCGGTCTAAGTCACGAGCTCGAATTCAAATCCAACTCAATTCGAATTCGTCGAAAGGTTTATTGTTGTTGTTAACCTTTCATTAAATAATATGGCGAGGCTCGGGCAGCGGCAAGCGCAACCTTTTGTTAAGGTTAATTTGTGCGGGGGCGAATGGGGCGCTGGCTGAGGCGTTCCATCGGCGGGTCACAGGGTGCCGACTTCGGGCTCAGGAGAATGCGACCGAGCGCCTGTCTACAGTGACGGGGGCGGCGACCGACCTTGAACCGCCTTACGAGGCGGGTAGCTCAGATGATGATGCGCCGCCGGGCCGGTCGGGCTTCAAAACCCGGGTGCGGCATGGTTTGGGCGTTGCGGCGTCGGGATCAGGCCTGCGGCGCGACTCAGAACTGCGCGCGCAGCTCGGCCTCGTCCTGGACGGAGGCGAAGGTGATGGCGACGCCGTCCTCGGTGTGCCGGATTACCCGTGCGCCGATGCGCCCGAGCGCCATCGACGTGCCCACCGCCGGCCGGGCGGAAAGGGCGAGCGCCGCGCCGGTCATCGAGAGATCGATCACCCGGCAGCGCTCGAGGCTGCCATCGGGTAGAGCAAGTTGCGAAAACGGGTTGCGCGGGACAATGCGGACGCCGGCCCGCTCATCGATGCCCTGGGCGAGCGAGCGCTCGGCCAGCCATTCGAGCGATGCGGCCAGCTTGTCGCGCTTTCTCAGCGTGGCGACGATCGAAAGGACGAAGCCATTCGTGCTGTGGCGCGTGATGGTGCCTTCGATCCGGCCGAGCTGATCGATATAGGCGATGATGCGTTCGCCGATCCGTCCCTGGATCGGCGCCGCCAGCGACAGCGTATCGGTCGAGATGTTGACCGTCTGGCAGGGATATTCGCGGCGGCTTTCCAGCATGTAGCGCCCGAGCAAGGCGACCTCGTAGCGCCGGTAGCGTCGGCGATCATACGCATTGAGGGTTGGCCGGTGCGGCGTCGCCAGTTCGAGCATGAGTGCGTCCGGGATGCAGTCGTCCCCGCCAATTTAGCGGGTCGGCCTTAACAAGCCATATGCGCCGCGCGCCGCGGTGGATGTCACCGCTTGCCGCCCTCGAAGACGACGAGATGGTGATGGCGGCGGCCGCTCGCGAGCGCACCTGCCGGCATTTCCGGCAGATCGTTGCCGCGATAGGCCGACATCGGCGACAAGGCGACCCGGCTCGGCGCCGGGATGGACGGATGCAGCAGGACCGGTCGTTCGTCGGGCCAGATCAGGCGCAGGCTGGTGATCGATTGCCGGATGACCGGATGGATGTCGAGCCAGTAGGGGCGCTCGAGGGGCGCCATCAGGCCGAGGATTCGGTCATAGACCCGCCCGCCGCGCGACAGCGGCAGGATGACCATCTCCCAGGGCGCCGACTGCCCGCGATCATTGAGCGTCTCGACGCCGATCACCGCGGCGGCGGCATCGATGCACACGGCTGTCAGCAGCGTGTCGATGGCCTCGATGTCTTCATCGCCCCAGAGCGTCAGGAAGTTGCGGCCCTTCAATTCGCGGCCGAAATGCGAGCAGAGGCGCGTGCCGGCAAGGCGAAAGGGGTATTGGGTCGGCCCGGCACTTTCGAGGATGAACGTGTCACCGAGAAGGGCATGGATCTCCGCCGGCTCGATGGCCCCGCGTGACGGCGCGGCGTCCGGGCCGCGCAGGCGTGACCAGTAGTCGTAGAGTTCCCTTGTATTGCGATGCTTCATTCCGCCCTTCGACGTTCAATTCGGTGCAGGGACGGCACGTCTGCCGCCCCGACGCCTGCCTGTGCAGGAGCGGGACAGCTGGCCCCCCGACCAACATGGTAAATGCCGTGCCTGCACGCAGTGTGCCAATCGGCGCATGACGATCAAACGGACCGACTCACATGCACCTTCTGACAAGGTTGCGAATTCGTTCGCCGCATGGCAATCCTGTCGCGTTCACGGGGCGTCTTTGACCGGGGGGTAAAGACGGGGCGTGACCGGGGCCGTTTGTGTGCGCTTCCTGAAGCCGCGCCGGACGGCCCCTCATTTTCAGCCTTCGACCAATGCCGGCATTCGTCCGCGTGCACGCCCGCTTGTCTCCGCGCCGACGGGCGTCTATCTCGAAGCCATGTCAGAACGCACCCCGCCCACGGCGCGCGAGCCGGTTTTCAATCTGCCGCCCGTGATCATCGCCTCGGTGGCGCTGCTCGGCGTCATCCATGCCATCCGCGTCTGGCTGCTGACGCCGGACCAGGAGGGATGGGTGATCGCCGCCTTCTCGTTCGTGCCGGTGCGGATCACCTTTCCGGCGGCCTATGACTTCGACTGGCCGGGCGGCCTGGCTGGGGATATCTGGACGTTCTTCAGCTACGCCTTCCTGCATGCCGACTGGATGCATTTCGGCATCAACGCGCTCTGGCTCGCAGCCTTCGGCACGCCGCTCGCCCGGCGCTTCGGCCCGCAGCGCTTCGTGGCGTTCTCGCTGCTCGGCGCTGCCGGCGGCGCGGCGGCGCATCTTGCACTCGATCCCTACAGCGTCGCTCCGCTCGTCGGCGCCTCGGCGGCGATCGCCGCGCAGATGGCTGCCGCCGCGCGCTTCGCCTTCTCTCCCGGTGGACGGCTTGGCGGCGGTGGTGCCTTCAGCGCCGATGCCGATCATCGGCCCGCGCTGACGATTCCCGAAATGATACGGAATTCGCGGGTCGTCATGTTCCTGGGCGTCTGGTTCGTGTTCAACCTGCTGTTCGGGCTGCTGTTCACGCCGCCTGGGATCCAGTCGAGCCAGATCGCATGGGACGCGCATCTCGGCGGGTTCATCGTCGGACTGCTGTTCTTCCCGATCTTCGATCCCGTGGCGCGGCGCGTGGCGTAATCCTGCCAATGCCTGCGCGCTTGCGCTTCGATCCCGCCGGGATCATCATCCCGAGACGCGGTGTCCGGTACCGGTCCACCTGAGAGAGAGCGGCTGGCGCCTCGTTTCAAGGGAGCCGACGCCATGACCGTTGCCGCGATCCTCGCCCGGAAGGGCCGAGACGTTCTCACAGTCCCCAAGGAAACATCGGTCGCCGAGGTGGTCGCGATCCTCGCCGAGCGGCGCATCGGCGCCGTCGTCGTCGCCGATGATTTCCACCGCATTCTCGGCATTGTCTCGGAACGGGACGTCGTACGTATGCTCGCGCAGGCGGGGACCGACGGGCTGGTCGCGAGCGTCGCATCGATCATGACCGCAAAGGTCATCACCTGCAGCGACCAGGACACCATCAATGACGTCATGGAACGGATGACGCATGGCCGGTTCCGTCACCTGCCGGTGGTGGAAGAGGGCCGGCTCGCCGGAATCATTTCGATCGGCGACGTCGTGAAGGCGCGCATCGAGCAGGTCGAGCGCGAGGCCGACGAGATGCGGGCTTATATCGCGATGGCTTGAGGCGGCCGGCTCGGCGTCGCGTTCAGCCGCCGTAGACGGCCTTGGGATCGAACAGCGGGACGTCGCCGGTCGGCTCCAGCGCGATGTCTTGCGACGATTGCTGGCCGAGCGGGATGCGCCGGTAGAAGCACCCCTTGCGACCCGTGTGGCAGTTGGCGCCGGTGCCTGCCGTGACGACGCGGACAAGGATCGCGTCCTGGTCGCAGTCGACACGCATCTCGGTCACGGTCTGAACATGGCCGCTGGTGGCGCCCTTGTGCCAGAGTTCCTTGCGCGAACGGCTCCAATACCAGCCTTCGCCGGTCTCGATCGTCTTCGCCAGCGCCTCCTGGTTCATCCAGGCGACCATGACGACATCACCACTCGCATCGTCGACGACGATGGCCGCAATCAATCCATCCGCGCCGAAACGTGGCATCAGGACGAGGCCTTCCTCGATCTCGGCATGCGTGCCGGGCGAAGCGAAGAGATCGCTCATGCCGCTTCCTCCTCCCGGAGTTTCAACCCGACGCCGAGCGAGGCGAGGGCATCCCAGTAACCAGGATAGGTCTTGCCGGTGCAATCGGGGTCGAGGATCGTGATGCCGCCGATCTTGAGGCCGGCGAGCGCGAAGCTCATGGCGATGCGGTGATCCGAATAGGTTTCGATCTCGGTCGGCAATGTCTGGCCGGCGAGGTCGGGATCGGAGACGACAATGAGATCGTCCCCTTCCTCATGCGCAAGGCCCGGCCGGATGCGCGAAAGTTCGGTCGAGAGCGCGCGGATGCGGTCGCATTCCTTGACGCGAAGATTGGCGATGCCGACGAAGCGCACCGGGGTTTCGTTGAAGGCGGCGAGCACAGCCAATGTAGGCACGGCGTCCTGCATCTGCGAGCCGTCGATCTCGGCCGGCAGATGCGGAAATTCCGCGATGAGGGCAGCCGCCGCGGCGTCCGGCTGCGTGAAATCCTCGGCCGCGACGCCGAGATCGATCGCGCCGTCCGTGAGCACCGAGGCCGCCCAGAGATAGGTTGCTGCGGAGGCATCAGGCTCGACATGGATATCGGCGGCCTTGTATCCGGTCGGCTCGATGCGCCAGGTCACGTCGTCGCGCTTCTCGACCTTGGCGCCAAAGGCGGTCATGGCCGCAACGGTCAGGTCGACATAGCCACGCGCGCCAAACGTGTCGCCGGTGAGCGCGACCTCCACCGGACCGGTGCCGCAAGCGGCCGCCATCAGCAGGGCCGAGACATACTGGCTCGAAAGGCTGCCATCGATCTCGATGCGGCCGCTGCCGAAGGCGCCAGTCCCGTGAACGGTGACCGGGGGATAGCCGCCGGCATCGCTGCAATCGATACCGACCGATTGCAGCGCGGCGACGAGCGGGCCGATCGGACGCTTGCGCATGTGATCATCGCCATCGACCACCACCGTGCCGTCGACGAGCGTCACCGCAGCCGTGAGAAAGCGCATGGCAGTGCCGGCATTGCCGAGAAAGAGCGGGCCGGTCGGTGCGGCGAGGCGCCCTGTGGAGGTGACGACGAAGCTCGTCGCGTCGGGCTCCTCGACCGTGACGCCCATGTCGCGCAGCGCCGCCGCCATCAGCTTCGTGTCGAGGCTCTTCAGCGCGCCGGTGATACGGCTGGTGCCGTTCGCCAGCGCCGCCAGGAGCAGCACGCGGTTGGTGATCGACTTCGACCCGGGCGGCGAGACGCGGCCGTAAAGCGGAGCGGTCGCCGGCGTGATCGTGATGGACTTCGTCGGGCGCGGATCAGCTTCGCTCATGGGTACAGCCCTTGGATCGGGGGAAGGAGAGCGGCTTAGACCAAAGTCGAGACCACGCACAAGAGGCGAGGGCTCAGCGGCGGCCCTCGACCAGTTGCAGGAAGCGCGCCCGCTCGGCCGGATCGTTCTTGAAGACGCCCTTGAAACTTGTCGTCACGGTCGAGACGCCGGATTTCCGCGCGCCGCGCATCGAGACACAGTGATGCTCCGCTTCGATCAGCACAGCGACACCGTGCGGGGCGAGCCCCGTCTCGATCGCGTCGGCGATCTGCTGCGTCAGCCGCTCCTGCATCTGCAGCCGTCTCGCATAGGCATCGACGAGACGGGCGAGCTTCGAGAGGCCAACGACGCCGTCCTTCGGCAGATAGGCGATATGGGCCTTGCCGATGAATGGCACCATGTGGTGCTCGCAATGCGAATGGAACGGGATGTCGCGCAGGAGCACCAGATCGTCATAGCCGCCGGCCTCGTCGAAGACACGGTCGAGAATGGCGGCCGGATCCTCCTCATAGCCGGCATAGAATTCGCGATAGGCCTTGGCGACACGCGCCGGCGTTTCCAGCAGCCCTTCGCGGCCCGGATCATCGCCGGCATAGGCAATGAGCGTGCGCACCGCCGCCTCGGCTTCGGCCGCGCTCGGCCTTTCAGCCGGCCGTGGCGCATATTTCAGGTGAGGCGGGGTCTTGGCATCCATGCTCGGCTCCGATGACGAATGGTTTCGGAGCCTTGTATCTGGATCGGATGCGCGGAACTTTCTATATGTCATCGCATCGGAGGCGCCGATGATCGACGAAATCTACAATGCGCGGATCCTGGAATTCGCGGCCAATATCGAGCGCATTGGCCGTCTTGCGGCGCCGGACGCGACCGCGAAGGCGCATTCGCGGCTCTGCGGTTCGACCGTCACTGTCGATATCGTGATGACCGGCGACGTCGTGACCGACTTTGCGCATGACGTCCGGGCCTGCGCGCTCGGCCAGGCAACATCAGCCGTCATGGCGCGGCATGTGGTCGGCGCGCGGGCGGAGGAACTCCGCGCAGTACGTCTCGCGATGCAGAGGATGCTGAAGGAGAATGGTCCGCCGCCCGAGGGCCGCTTTGCCGATCTCAGATATCTGGAGCCGGTGCGCGACTATCGAGCCCGCCATGCCTCGACGCTGCTGACCTTTGATGCCGTTGTCGACGCGATCGGCCAGATCGAGGCCGCGCGCGCTGCGGATGCCGCCGAGTAGGAGGAGCGCATGGGCTACGACCATCTCGGCTTCAATGTGCAGAACTTTCTCGCAAGCCGCGATTTCTACATCCGCCTGCTGGCACCGCTCGACATCGGCGTCATTCATGAGACTGCGGAATGGGCGATGTTCGGCGAGGATGGGCGGGGACTGCTCTGGATCGGCAGCTATGGCGATCCGCCGGGGCCGATCCATTTCGCGTTCAAGGCGCGCGATCGCGCGGCCGTTCACGCTTTCCATGCGGCGGGATTGGAGGCCGGCGGTCGCGACAATGGCGCGCCCGGGCTCAGGCCGCAATATCACGCCGGCTACTACGCCGCCTTCGTCATCGACCCCGACGGGCACAATGTCGAGGCTGTGCTCCATGAACCTGCGTGACGAGGATGGCATGAAGTCCCAGCGCATTCTGGCCGGCCTCATCGGACTTGGCGTGTTCGCCGGCAGCCTTTTGCCCGCGACGGCTTTCGCGCTCTCGGCCGATGGCCAGACGATCGTCGATCGGCTGAAGGCGACGATCCCGGACCTGAAACCGGTTTGTTCCGATCGAAACAAGCTGACGGCGGCGGTGACCGCAGCGACGATCGCCCTCGCCGAGGCGAAGAAGATCAATGGCGACCACGCGATTGCACGGAAGGCCGGCACGGAGGCTGGATATTATCTGTACTTCCACTGCCCACCGGCATGAGGCGAAGGCTCCCGGCGCGCGCCCGAAGAGCCTGCCGGCGCTGATCGGCATCAGCCTCATCCGCGTCTACAAGCTGGTCCTCTCGCCTTTTCTCGGCCAGAACTGCCGCTATCTGCCGACCTGTTCCAGCTATGGCGAGGAGGCGATCACGCGACACGGTCTCTGGGCCGGCGGCTGGATGACGCTCGCCCGCTTCCAGCGCTGCGGACCATTCGGGGCCTCGGGCTTCGATCCCGTGCCGGAAACCCTCCGCGCCGACGCACGCTGGTATCTGCCCTGGCGGTACGGCCAGTGGACGGGCCGGCATATCGACCCTAAGACGCGGCTCGATCGCTAGTCATCGGCCATTGAACGGGCAGCCGCGGCTTGAATGGCGGGCGGCCATCGTATAGCCGTCTCGCACCGGCGCTTCAGGCCGGCGGAGCGAGGCCGCGTCCCGCTTCTCTTTCAGCCCAACCGCTTACCCGCGCTCGTCTGCGGGAGTGAGCAGGAGAGACATGATGATCCATCTGACCTTCCCCGATGGCTCCGTTCGCGAATTTGCCGCCGGCACGACCGGCCGCCAGGTCGCCGAGGGGATTTCGAAATCACTCGCCAAGAAGTCGGTCGCCATGACGCTTGGCGGCACGCTTACTGACCTTTCCGACCCAATTACTGCCGACGCCGCGATCGAGATCGTGACGCGCGATGATCCGCGCGCGCTCGAACTGATCCGCCACGACGCTGCCCATGTGATGGCCGAGGCCGTGCAGGAACTCTTTCCGGGCACCCAGGTCACCATCGGCCCGGTGATCGAGAATGGCTTTTATTACGATTTCGCCCGCCCCGAGCCGTTCACCACCGAGGATCTGCCGAAGATCGAGGCGAAGATGCGCGAGATCATTACGCGCAACGCCCATTTCACCAAGGAAGTCTGGTCGCGCGAGGAGGCGAAGCGCGTCTTCGCCGCCAAGGGCGAAGCATTCAAGCTCGAGCTGATCGACGCGATCCCAGCTGGCCAGGACCTCAAGATCTACAAGCAGGGCCAGTGGTTCGACCTGTGCCGCGGTCCGCATATGGCCTCGACCGGCCAGATCGGCTCGGCGTTCAAGCTGACCAAGGTGGCCGGCGCCTATTGGCGCGGCGATTCCACCAAGCCGATGCTGACGCGCATCTACGGCACCGCCTGGCATGACCAGGTCGAGCTCGATGCCTATCTCCACATGCTGGAGGAGGCGGAGAAGCGCGACCATCGGAAGCTCGGCCGCGAGATGGACCTGTTCCATTTCCAGGAAGAAGGGCCTGGCGTCGTCTTCTGGCATTCCAAGGGCTGGTCGATGTTCCAGGAACTGATCGCCTATATGCGGCGGCGCCTGCGTCCGCTCGGCTATCAGGAGGTCAACGCACCGCAGCTGCTCGACAAGTCGCTGTGGGAGACTTCGGGCCATTGGGGCTGGTACAAGGAGAATATGTTCGCGGCACAGTCAGCCGGCGATGATACCGAGGACGAGCGTGTCTTCGCGATCAAGCCGATGAACTGCCCCGGCCATGTGCAGATCTTCAAGCACGGCCTCAAGTCCTACCGCGATCTGCCTCTGCGCATGGCCGAATTCGGCGCCGTGCACCGCTATGAGCCGTCGGGCGCGCTGCATGGTCTGATGCGCGTGCGGGGCTTCACGCAGGACGACGCGCATATCTTCTGCACCGAAGAGCAGATGGCGGCCGAGTGTCTGAAGATCAACGATCTGATCCTCTCGACCTATGCCGATTTCGGCTTCGGCGAGGTTGTGGTCAAGCTCTCCACGCGGCCTGAAAAGCGCGTCGGGTCCGATGCGGTGTGGGATCACGCCGAAGCGGTGATGATGCGCGTGCTCAAGACCATCGAGGAACAGTCGGGCGGCAAGATCAAGACCGGCATCCTCGAGGGCGAGGGCGCGTTCTACGGGCCGAAATTCGAATACACGCTGCGTGATGCGATCGGCCGTGAATGGCAGTGCGGCACCACGCAGGTCGACTTCAACCTGCCGGAGCGTTTCGGCGCCTTCTATGTCGACAGTGACGGCACCAAGAAGACGCCGGTGATGATCCACCGGGCCATCTGCGGCTCGATGGAGCGCTTCCTCGGCATCCTGATCGAGCATTTCGCCGGCCATTTCCCGCTCTGGTTCGCGCCGGTGCAGGTCGTGGTGGCGACGATCACCTCGGAAGCCGATGGCTATGCGGAGGCTGTCGTCGACAAGCTGCGCGCGGCGGGCCTCCGGGCCGAGGTCGATCTTCGCAACGAGAAGATCAACTACAAGGTGCGCGAGCACTCGGTCGCCAAGGTCCCGGTGATCCTCGTCTGCGGCAAGCGCGAGGCGGAGGAGGGCACCGTTAATGTCCGCCGTCTCGGCTCGCGCGACCAGGTTTCGGCAACGCTCGATCAGGCGCTTGCCGACCTCCTTGCGGAAGCGACGCCGCCGGACCTGCAGCGGAAGCTCGTGGCGGCGGCCTGATAGCTATGGCGCGCGGCTCGGTGAGCCGCGCGCCGCCTGCTTTCGTCTATGCCGGGATCACCGGTTGAGGCGCTGGATCGCTTCCGCCGAGACCGGCGTGAAGAAATTGACGAGATTGCCGTCGGGATCGCGGAAAAGCAGCGAGCGGTTGCCCCAGGGCATCGTCGTCGGCGGCTGAACGAGCCCGTCGGCAAGGAATTCTCCGAGTTCCCCGAACACCGCGTCGACATCCGCGACACGGAATTCGATGATCGCGGTGTGATTGTCTGCCGGGCGGGCAACGCCCGCGCCGAAGAGCTGCACGGTCCGCGTGCTGCCGATCGCCAGCGTGCAAACCGGCGTAGGCAGCTCGGCGAAGTCCTCGGTGTACAGCACCGCCGGCAGGCCCGTGACCCGCTCATAGAACGCTACCAGCCGACTGACATCGGCGGTGATGATGCGGATCGAGACAAGACTCATCAAGACGGAATTCACGGCAGGCTCCTTTTGGCGGGGCGTCTTCATGGCGACGAAATCGGTCCGCTTGTAGAAGGAGCCTGCTGCCAGCGTGCCGTCAGCAGGGAGAGCCGGATGCGTCGCGCCGATCGATTGTTTCAGCTGATCCAGATCCTGCGGCGCACGAGCCTGCCGGTCACCGCAGCGGAGCTTGCGGAGGAACTCGAGGTCTCGAAGCGATCCGTCTATCGCGACATCGCCGACCTCATCGGCCAGCGCGTTCCGATCCATGGCGAGGCGGGCTTCGGCTATGTGCTCGAAAGCGGCTTCGACATGCCGCCTTTGATGCTGACGGCCGACGAAGTCGAGGCGGCGGTTCTCGGCGCGCAATGGGTGGCCGACAAGGGCGATCCCGTGCTGGCTGCTGCCGCGCGTGATCTTATCGCCAAGATCTCGGCGGCGCTGCCCGAACGGCTCCGCGACCTCGTGGCCAATCCGGTGCTCGCCGCGGCACCTGCGCAGCACAAGACAGAGGACCGGATCGACGTTGCCAGGGCCCGGCTGTGGATCCGCGACGGCAAGAAGATCCGCATCCTCTATGAGACGGGAGAAGGCGCAACGAGCGAACGGATCATCTGGCCGGCGATGCTCGGCTATACCGAACATGTCCGCCTGCTCGCCGCATGGTGCGAATTGCGTCAGGACTTCCGTCTGTTCAGGCTGGACCGTATCGTCTCGGCTGAGTTCCTCGACGAGCATCACGGGCGCCGGCCCGCTGAACTGCGATCGGCGTGGCGGCGCCAATTTGCGGCGAGAACGGTACCAGCCGCTCACGGAAAATAGTCTGGATCGGACCGGCATGACTGGAGCGATGGCCAGAGCCGGCTGCCGCTTTGGAAGAACCCTCATTCCGCGCGGGGCGAGGGCGTCGGATAGCGGCGCTCCGGCAGGTCGACCAGCGGTAGGCAAAGGCCGTGGTCCGGGCGGGTCGGTTGCTTGCAACTGAAGCGGGAAGGCGTAGGATCGACGGGTTGAACGCGCATGGCAGGGGGATTGCCATGATGCCTGTTTCGGCGTGCTCGTCATCTGTCCGAGATTTAGTCGGCTGCTCCATCGTCCGCCATGCGGGCGGTGGTGCCGTGCTGTCTTCGCGTCTGCGGCAGCGGGCAAGCGCCATCGAAACCGTCGGTCCTCGCGCGATAGCGAGCGATGCGGCGCTCCCCCGAAACCTCGTCCCTGCGCCCATTCAAGATGCGTACCGGAGGAGGCATGCATGGCCCGCAAGTCGGTTTCGAAGACGAAGTCGCCCAAGTCCGAGCCCTCGGCGCGGAAATCGAAGCCGCGCGAGGACGGCAATTCGCAACGCACCTTCGATGCGCTGCCCGACACCATTGACTTCCGCGACCAGATCTTCGTGCCGACCCTGATCCGGGTCGGCACCATTTCCGATCTCGCCTCCTATCGCGCTTTCGGCCTGCCGGTGCTCAATCAGGGCAGTGAAGGCGCTTGCACCGGCTTCGGCCTCGCCACCGTCGCGAATTTCCTGCTTCGGCTGCGCGGCAGTGCCACCACGGCCGACAAGGTGAGCGCCTGGATGCTCTATGCGATGGCCAAGCGCTACGACGAGTGGCCGGGCGAGGATTATTCCGGCTCCAGCGCGCGTGGCGCGATGAAGGGCTGGTTCAAGCACGGGCTCTGCGCCTACGACTTGTGGAACGAGCGCGATCCCGATCCGACGCTCGAGGAGAAGCGCGCCGCCGATGCGCTCGGCCGGCCGCTCGGCGCCTATTTCCGCGTCAATCACAAGGATCTGGTTTCCATGCACTCGGCGATCACCGAGGCCGGCATCCTCTATGCGACGGCCAGGGTGCATCAGGGCTGGCAGGAGGTCAGGTCCGGCGATGAGGTCATCGAATATCGCGAGGGGTCGATCGGCGGCCATGCCTTTGCCATCGTCGGCTATGACCGCCAGGGCCTCTGGATCCAGAACAGCTGGGGCGAGAGCTGGGGTGCGGGCGGGCTCGCGCGGCTTTCCTACGCCGACTGGCTGAAGAACGGCACCGATGTCTGGGTGGCGGCGCTCGGCGCGCCCATCGATCTCGTCGGGCCGGGTTCCTCGGCGACGATGCGTGGCTCGGCACCGCGCAGCTATCAGAGCAAGGTCTTCGCTGATCTCCGGCCGCATATCGTGACGGCCAAGAATGACGGCATCCTCGACGACAAGGGCACCTATGGACTGACGGAAGACGGGCTGAAAACGCTGATCACGGAGCGCATGACCGCGACCATGGCCGACTGGCCCAAGAAGCGCGTTCTGCTCTACGCACATGGCGGGCTCGTCTCTGAGAATTCGGCCATCCAGACGGTGTCGAGCAATCTTGGACCGCTGATGGACGCCAAGGTCTATCCGATCTCGTTCATCTGGCGGTCGGATGCCTGGTCGACGATCTCCAACATATTGCGCGAGGCGATCGGCCAGCGTCGCGACGAGGGCCTTCTCGACAAGGCGAAGGACTTCATGCTCGACCGCTTCGACGACACGATCGAGGTGGTCGCCCGCACGCTCGGCGGCAAGGCCATGTGGGACGAGATGAAGGAGAATGCCGTCGACGCCACGACCAAGGCGAAGGGCGCCGCCCGCCTCACCGCTGACAATCTGGCCAAGCTCTCGGCCAAGGGAAAGATCGACGAGATTCATCTCGTCGGCCACAGCGCCGGCTCGATCTTCCATGCGGAACTGGCACGCTATCTCGCCAGCAAGAATGTGGCGATCGCCAGTGTCAGCCTGTGGGCGCCCGCCTGCACGATGGACGTCTTCGATACGGTCTATCGGCCACTCGCCGAGCAGGGCAGCATCAGGAAGTTCGATCTCTATACGCTCGATGATGCCACCGAGCAGGACGACAACTGCGCCAACATCTACAACAAGTCGCTGCTCTATCTGGTCAGCAACGCCTTCGAGAAGACGGCGCGCATACCGGGCATCCGGCCGGATGGCCAGCCGATGCTCGGCATGGAGCGTTTTGCCTCGCGGATTCCCGCGGCATTCTGGGTGAAGGGCCGCCGCACCTGGACGCTGTCGCCCGGCAGCGCGAGCAAGGCGCTGCACCATGGCGATTTCGACAATGACGCGGCAACGCGTGAATCGACGCTCGCCCGTATCGTTGGCGACGCGGCCAGCTCGGCTGCGCTGCAGGTGCCGGGCGCGGCGGCTACCGCGTCGAGCACTGACCGGCAGCGCTTCCGCAAAGGGTTGAACACGGCGCTGCGGCTCGACCGCCCGACGACGTGAAAGCGAGATCGAACAGAGGTTTCGGCCAAGCCCGCTTAGGGCGCCGGCGCGGCTGGGGCCGGCGGGGTCGCGGCTTCCTTGGTCAGCACTTCCACTTCGCGGTCGCGGCCGGCCTCGACAGTGAAGTTGCGTTCGTGGATCTGGTTGTCGTGCTTGGCGACGGCGGTGTAGTCGCCGATCGCGAGCACGACGTCCGGGAAGGCGCCGACGCTGTCGAAGACGCTGTCGCCGCCGGGCGTCAGCACAGACCATGATGTATTGGCGAGCGCTTCGCCCCCGGAATCGGCCACGAGCTTCAGCGTGATGCGCGCGGCCTTCTGGAACAGGGTCGCCTCGACGAGCTTGCCCGCGTCGACCTTGATGTCGGCGCGCACGGCGGCGTTGGCATCGCCATAGCGGCTGACCACGTGATAGATGCCCGCCGTCAGTCGGACCATCTGGTCGGGCTCGACATCCGAGACGATCGGCGACGTCTCCTGATCGGTCTCGTCCGTGCCCGGATAAATGTCGAATTTCGAAAGGGCTGGCGTGATCGGCAGGTCCTTGCCGTTGACGGCCGTGAGCTTCAATCCTCCGGCATTGAGCACAAAGGTGTCATGGCCGCCTTCGCCGGTGACGGCGAGCGTGCGGGTGATGGCGGCCCGGCCATAGGCGGCATTGACGATATAATTGCCCGGCGGCAGATCGAGTCGGACCGTCCCGCCGCGCTGCTCGCGCATCAGCGGCAGATGCCCGTCGCTGCCGCGCTTCTCGGAAAAGATGCGCCACACCATGCCGGATGGGATCGCCGCGCCGTCATCGGTGAGCTTCGCCTGGAGCTCGACGGCATGCGGGTTGACGCGGAGCGGGGCGGCCTGTCGGGGCGCAGTCGGGAAGGCCGGCTTCAGCAAGGCGCCCGGATCGATCGGCGTCGGCAACAGAGGGGCGAGCGGCAGGGGATCGCCGGCGCCCGGTGGCGCGGCGAGGTCCCCGCCCGTGAGGTCCGGAGCGCTGAGGCTGCCGGATGCAGGCGCGGACGGAATATCGGCGGGCGGAACCGGGTCGGCATTAAGCGGCGGCGCGCTGCCGCCAGCCCCGACATTCGGCGCAGGAGCCGGGCCTTGACCTCCACCCGGAGACTGCGCAACAGCCACGAGCGGGCTGATCGTGAGAATCGCCGCGGCAAGACAGGCTGCAAAGCCGCGCTTCATCAGCATTGATCTCCCCCAAGAGGTTTCACCAACCGTCCGGTCATCATCACCTTAGAACCGAAGAAGGGTGGCGATTTCAAGACCCGTGCAGCCGGCGGCGAGGGTTGCATTGACCACGGATTCGTCCGATCAGTCGCCCACACCACGCTTTGCCGCGCCGGCTACATGCCTGCGCCTTCTGTAGATCCACTAAGATCCGAGATCATGACCGATACACTGACGCTTCTGAAAACGCGGCGCTCGATCCCCGCCGTCAACATTGTCGAGCCCGGCCCTTCCGCTGCCGAGATCGAGGACATGCTGACGATTGCGGCGCGCGTGCCCGATCACGGCAAGCTGGTGCCGTTCCGCTTCGTGCTGTTCGAGGGCGAGGCGCGGGCAGCGGCCGGCGCGGCGACGGCGGCGCTCCTTGCCGTGCGTCGGCCCGATGCCGATCCGAAGCTGATCGCAGCCGAGGCCAATCGCTTCTCCCGCTCGCCGCTGGTCGTCGCCGTGGTGAGCAGGGCCGCGCCGCATGTGAAAATCCCCGAATGGGAGCAGCTGCTTTCGGCCGCCGCCGCAGCCATGAACCTGATGATCGCCGCCAATGCCATGGGCTTCGCGACGCAGTGGCTGACAGAATGGGTGACCTATGACGCCGAGGCGCGGGCGCTGATGGGCCTCGCCGAGGCGGAGCGTCTGGTCGGCCTCGTTCATATTGGCACGCCCGATATCCCGCCCTTCGAGCGGCCGCGGCCTGAACTTGCCGACATCGTTACCCGCTGGACCCCGCCGGCCTGAGAGTTCGCCGTTAACCCGCGGTTATGGTTGACGGAACGTTAATCCATTGATGCTCAGATCTTGGCAAAGCAGCCTGCCTCTCTCGGGGTCGGCTGCCCGTCGGGTCGGGGGCTTCATGATCGTCCGTCAATTCTTGGAATGGCTGGAAACGGCGCCGGCGGAACGCCGCGCCGAGGCCGCGCATGCAATGGCGCGTGCCTATCTCTATTCCGACGTCGACGATGAAGCGCGCGGGGAGATGGAGGCGGCGATGACCGTCCTGCTCGATGACCCGGCGACGGAGGTGCGCTATGCACTCGCTGACGCGCTGGCCGTCGATCCCCGAGCGCCGCGCCATATCATCCTGGCATTGGCTGCCGATCACCTCGATATCGCCGGGCTGGTGCTGACCTGCTCGCCGATCTTCATCGATCCCGAACTCGTCGATATCGTTGCGGTTGCGGATGGCGGACGCCAGGCGGCGATCGCGGCCCGCCTGCCGGTGAGCCGCGCGGTTGCCGCGGCGATCGCCGAGATCGGTGAGGCCGATGCCTGCGTGGCGCTGCTCGACAATCCCGATGCCTCGATCGCTGCGATCAGTCTTGCCCGGCTTGCCGAGCGCCATGGCGAGGATGCGGCAATCCGCGATCGGTTGCTGGAGCGCACTGACCTGCCGCCCGACATCCGCCAGATGCTCATCCGCCAGCTTGGCGACCGGCTCGGCGCTTTCGTCTCCGCCAAGGCCTGGATCGCCCCGGACCGGGCGCAGTTCGTCACGCGTGATGCCTGCGAGCGGGCGACGATCGCCATCGCAGCCGAATCGGCGACGGAAGATCTCGCCGCGCTGGTCGAGCATCTGCGCGTCACCGGCCAGCTCACCACGGCCCTGCTGCTCCGCTCGGTCTGTGCCGGCAATATCAGCCTGTTCGAAGCCGCGCTCGCGATCCTCTCGCACATGCCGGAGGGCCGCGTCGGCGGGCTGGTGCGCTCGGGTCGGCCCTCGGCCCTGCGCGCTGTGTATCAGAAGGCAGGATTGCCGGCTTCGGCGTTCGAAGCCTTCGCCGCCGCCATCGAGACGGCACGCGAAGCTTCGCATGAGAGCGTGCCGGTCGGCCGCCACGCACTGGCACGGCGCACCGTTGAGCGCGTCATGGAGCGCTACAGCGCGATCACCGACGGCGAAGCCAACGAGCTTCTCGCCATGCTGCGCCGTTTCGCGGCCGAGGAAGCGCGCGAAAGCGCCCGCACTGTCGCCCGCGCCGTACGCAACGCCGCCTAGTAGCGGAACTGTTCGTTCAGGATGCGCTCGTCCCAGCTATGGCCCGGATCGAAGAGGATCAGGCTCTTGGCGCGGCGGTCCTGGCGCACGACGATCTTCAGGACCGACTTGATCTCCGTGTGATCGGCCACGGCGTTGACAGGCCGCTTTTCGGGCTCCAGCACTTCGAGCGTGACACGGACGCGATCAGGGATCAGTGCTCCGCGCCAGAGTCGCGGCCGAAACGCACTGATCGGCGTCAGCGCCAGGAGCGGCGCGTGGATCGGCAGGATCGGGCCATGCGCTGACAGATTATAGGCCGTCGAACCAGCGGGCGTCGCCACCAGCACGCCATCGCCGCTCAATTCCTCGAGGCGGACGCGATCATCGATCGAAATGCGCAGCTTAGCCGTCTGGTAGGACTGGCGGAACAGCGAGACTTCGTTGATCGCATAGGCGCGGTGTTCGTTGCCCTGCTGGTCGAGCGCATCCATCTGCAGGGGATGCAGCGTCGAGGCGACGGCGGCGCGGACACGCTCGCGCAATTCGTCCTCGCGGAACTCGTTCATGAGGAACCCGACCGAGCCGCGGTTCATTCCGTAGATCGGCTTGCCCGAATTCATGAAGCGATGGAGCATCTGCAGCATGAAGCCATCGCCGCCAAGCGCGATGATGATGTCGGCCTGCTCCGGATCGACGCTCCCATAAAGCGATTTCAGCCGAACCTCGGCGGCCACCGCCTCGGGGGTGCCGCTTGCGATGAACGCCAGCGCGCCGCCGAAGAGTTCCTGCTTTGCCATGACCGACTGCTGCCCTTTTGCCCCGTCGGAGCCTTGTATCAGACGATCCTGACCTTCAGCGCGCCGATGGTCTCGATCTCGGCTTCGACGACATTGCCGCGCTGCAGTTCACCGACACCGGCCGGCGTCCCGGTGAAGATGAGATCTCCGGCTTCGAGCACAAACCAGCGCGAGAGATGGGCGATGACTTCGGGGACGTTCCAGATCATGTCGGCGATATCGCCGTCCTGGCGCAGCGCGCCGTCGACCTTGGCCGTGAGGCGCCCCGCGCTCGGATGGCCGATCGCCGCCGCCGGCTGGATGGCGCCGACAGGCGCCGACTCGGCGAAGGCCTTCGCAGTTTCCCAGGGGCGGCCGGCCTTTTTGAGATCCGCCTGCACGTCGCGCCGCGTCAGGTCAAGCCCGACGGCATAGCCATAGACATGGCCGAGCGCCGCGCCGATCGCGATATCCCTTCCGCCGCGCCCGATCGCCACGACCAGCTCGACTTCGTGATGGAGATCGGCGGTCAGCGGCGGATAGGCGATATCGCCGGGGCCGACGACGTCACCGGCGTTTTTCTGGAAGAAGAATGGCGGCTCGCGATCGGGATCATGCCCCATCTCGCGGGCGTGAGCCGCATAGTTGCGGCCGACGCAGAAGACGCGGCGCACGGGAAACCGGGCGTCGAGACCGACGACCGGAAGCGAGACGATCGGCGGCGGGGCCACCACGAAACTGGGCTCGGGCATCGCTGATCCTGTCCATCGGCTGTAGCTGGTGCGTGCGGCACTTTCGGCGAGCCGCCGCCGAGATGCAAGGCTGCGCCGCCCCGTCGCGGCGGTTCGAGGTTGCGGCCAAGCGGCGCGACCGCTAGGAAGTCGGCCCGTCCTGACACATCGAGGCTCGTTCACCCATGCCGGCCGCGCCAGCACGCTTTGTGCTCACTCTCTCCTGCGGCGATCGCCGCGGCATCGTCGCGGCCGTGGCCAATTCGATCGCCTCGCAGGACTGCAACATTGTCGAGAGCGCGCAATATGGCGATCCGGACAGCGGCCGCTTCTTCATGCGCGTCGCTTTCGCGGCGCCTGAAGCCGTCACCAAGGCGAGCTTCACCAGCGGCTTCCTGCCGGTGGCGACAGGCTATGGCTTCGATTGGGAGGTGCATGATCTCGCGGTCAAGCCGCGCGTGATGATCCTCGTCTCGAAGCTCGGTCACTGCCTGAACGACCTGCTCTATCGCAATTCCATCGGCCAGTTGCCCATGGAACTCGCTTCGGTCGTCTCCAATCACGAGACCATGCGCCGGCGGGTCGAAGGGGAGGGGTTGCCGTTCCATTTCGTTCCGGTCGAGGGCCGCAGCAAGGCCGAGCAGGAGGCTGAGGTCCTCGGTCTGATCGAAGGCGAGCGCATCGATCTCGTCGTGCTCGCGCGCTATATGCAGGTGCTCTCGGACGGCATGACGGACAAGCTCGCCGGCCGCGTCATCAACATCCACCATTCGTTTCTGCCGAGCTTCAAGGGGGCCAAGCCCTATCACCGAGCCCATGAGCGCGGCGTGAAGCTGATCGGCGCCACGGCTCATTACGTGACGGCTGAACTCGACGAAGGGCCGATCATCGAGCAGGATGTCGGCCGCGTCGATCATGCCATGTCGGCCGAGGAAATGGTCGCCATCGGCCGCGACATCGAGAACGCCGTGCTGGCGCGGGCAATCAAGTTCCACCTCGAACATCGGGTTCTTCTCAATGGATCGCGCACCGTCGTCTTCCGCTGACGCCGCCAGGGTGATCGACGGCAAGGCCGTCGCCGCCGAGGTGACGGATGTCATCAAGCAGGCGGTGGTCGCCTCCGGGTTGAAGCCGGGCCTCGCCGTCATCCTCGTCGGCGAGGATCCGGCGAGCCAGGTCTATGTCGGTGCCAAGGGCCGCAAGGCCCAGGAGCTGGGGTTTCATTCCGTGCAGCACACGCTGCCGGCCACGACCACGCAGCGGGAACTGCTTGATCTCATCGCAGCTCTGAACGCCGATGATGCGATCGACGGAATTCTCGTGCAGATGCCGCTGCCGCCGCATCTCGATCCGGTGCCGGTGATCGAGGCCATTGATCCGCTGAAGGATGTCGATGGCCTGCATCCAGTGAATGCCGGCCGCCTGGCTCTCGGCGACCGGGATCGCGCGCTCGTCTCCTGCACGCCGGCCGGCTGCCTCATTCTGATCAAGCGCATTCTGGGCGATGATCTTTCGGGTCGCGACGCGCTGGTGATCGGCCGCTCCAATCTTGTCGGCAAGCCGATCGCGCAATTGCTGCTGCAAGAGAATTGCACCGTCACGATCGCCCATTCGCGCAGCCGCGATCTGCCGGAATTGGCGCGCCGCGCCGATATTCTCATTGCGGCGGTGGGGCGACCGGAAATGGTGCGTGGCGACTGGATCAAGCCCGGCGCGATCGTCATCGACGTCGGCGTCAACCGGATAGCAGCGCCGGAGCGGGGCGTTGGAAAGACGCGCCTCGTCGGCGATGTCGCCTTTGCCGAAGCGATCGGGCGGGCCTCGGCTATCACGCCGGTTCCGGGCGGCGTCGGCCCGATGACCATCGCCATGCTGATGGCCAATACACTGACTGCGGCGTGCCGGACCGCTGGCATCGCGGTGCCGCGGTTCTGATGCCGCGAGGGGGCAGCCAGCACGGCCGCCCCCTGCGCGCACCTTTTCCTAGATGCGCTTCAGCATCCTGCAGAGCGAGACCAGGCCGTCGTCATAACCGCCCGGCTGCATGAGGATGCTGCCGCAGCGCTTCTTCAGGGCGACCTGCTGGGCACGGTCGAGATTCGAATAGTCGCGCACGAGCTGAGCCGGAACGCGGACACTGCCGGACCCGCCGCCGTTCGAGCCGCCACCCAGTCCGCCCCCGACGCCGCTGCCGCCCGATCCGCTGCCGGAGCCGCCATTGCCCGAGCCGATGATGCCGCCGCCCGCGCCGGATCCATTTCCGCTGGAGCCGCCGCTGCCGGATCCTCCGCCCGACCCGTTGCCGCCGAGCCCGCCCAGACCGCCGATGCCAAGCGAGACATTGGCTGTCGTGGGGTTACCAAGCGCCGTCGTGCCGACGCCGGTCGCGGCACGGACGCCGCTGCTGCCGACATTTGCCGTCACATTGGCATTGGTATTGCCGCCGAGCGCGCCAGTGTTGGCGTTGGCGGTTGCGTTGGCGACATTGCCGCGCCCGCCGACGGTTGCGCCGACATTGGCATTCGTATTGGCAACCGTGTTGGCATTGGCGGTTGCATTCGCGATATTGCCGCCCCCGCCAACGGTTGCATTGACGTTGGCGTTCGTATTGGCAACGGTGTTGGCAGTGACGTTAGCGTTGAGACCGCCGTTCTGTCCTTGGCCGACACTGACATTCACGCCCGCGACGCCGACATCGAGAGCGAAAGCCGAAACGGACGAGAGGCAGAGTACTGCTGCGATAGTAGCGATTCTGGTCATGATCTTCTCCCTTCGGTCCGGACTTCGATCCTGGAAGTCCGCGCCGGTCGCGGGAGCGGCCGGTAAAAATACAACCCAAGGCATCGGATTCGGTTTCGGCCAAGAGCGGGCGAAGATGAAATATATCTGAACGCGTTCGCTAAGGTTCGAGAGTGCCGGTGCGGCCGGTCGCCCGTCGTTCGACGGCAAGAGACGACGATCACGCGCCATGAGCAGTCCGGGCCGCTGCACGACACGTAGGGTCAAATAACGCCATTGAGCGACTGTGCAGCCCAAGCTAACGCAGGTCGAAAGGGAGCCGCCAATGACCTGGTTATTGCCACCACAGCTCGACAACCGCTTTCCAGGCCACCGCTTCGTCGTGGCGGTCTTTGCGCTCCTCACGGCGCTCACCGTCGGACGCAGCCTGTTTCATATCTTTGCGCCCGATGGCGGGGCTCAATCGGTGGCGCATATCCCGCTCAGCAGCTATCCGGTACCTGCGGCGGATGCGGTCATCTTCCTGTTCTCGCTCTGGGGGCTGTCGCAGCTGATGATGGGCGCGCTCTATGTGATCGCCCTTCTGCGCTACCGATCGCTCATCCCGCTGCTGCTGGTCCTGATGTTCGTCGAATATGCCGGCCGGATCACGATCGGCCATCTCCGCGTGATCGAAACGACCGCGACCGCCCCCGGCTCGATCCTCGACTACGTCGTCATCCCGCTCTCGCTGGTGCTGCTCTATTTCAGCCGGCCTTCCGCCGGGCGGTAAGCCTGCGGAGCGACCGATCTTTTGGACATCACCGGCGTTCAATCGGCCGGCCATCCTTGCGGCCGCGTCTGGTAGCGGCCCGTCGGGCGACGGGGAGGGGCGCTAAGGCCCTAGCAGGCTCGCGGATCAGCAGCGCGTCCGGCTGAAGAACAGCGCAGCGACATTCGCCCGCGCCGAGCATCCATGCTTGACTTCGGCAGTAAGGGCGCGCCAAGCCGGAGCATCGGTATAGATGTCGTTGCCGAGTCTGGAAGGCCGCATGACCCAGTTCACGATCGATCCACGGATTCTCGGCGACAGCCTCGAGGTGACTGATCTCGGCCTTTGCGCCGTTCGTCTGATGGATGATGCGCGCTATCCCTGGCTGCTGTTGCTGCCGCGCCGGCCGGGTCTCGAGCAGTTCACCGATCTCGACGAGTCCGAGACGGCCCAACTCGCTTTGGAAATCCGTGTCGCGGCGGCGGCGCTGCGCGCTGTGCTGCCGTTCGAACGCGTCAATGTCGGTGCGCTCGGCAACATTGTTCGCCAACTCCATATCCATGTCATCGGTCGGCACGAGTTCGATTCGGCGTGGCCCGGTCCGGTGTGGGGACAGGGTTTGCGCGTTCCGCGGGAAACGGCGCAAAATACTGTGATCATTGAGCAACTGCGTTTGGCCCTGGCCCACGAAACATAGGTTCAGGGGGAGGGTTGGGGGCTGAATTTTAGTGTGGCGTAACTCGTCGTTAACCATGCCGACCGGACTCTGCCATCAAGCAGGACGTGTGACAGTCCGGGGGAGACAGTCGACCGTCTGCAGCCCTTCGACTTTTCAATGGGCGATACATGGGACTGACGATGCGGCGAACGGCAACAGCAGCCGGCTGGGCACACGAGCAGGGTGGGGGCGCCGTCCGCGGCCTCCTCGCCATCTGTCTCGGCGCCGCGGTGCTCGGCGCCTGTGCCGCGAAGCCGCAGGACATCATCTCCTCATCGATGGCGCTTCGGCAGCCGGCTGAAAAGGCGATGGTCGACATGCCGCCCGGCGGTCCGGCCGTGCTCGGCGTCGTCGAGAGAACCTATTCAAACGCCACGACGCAGGAAATCACTCTCGAGAATCGCGCCCGCAATTCGGGTGAGAACAAGTTGACGATCACGATGTTCGGGCCGGTGGTTCAGGTGACTGCGCCCGAAAACAAGCTGAACAACGATCCGCTGGCGCTGCTCAATGTCAGCCGCGAGTTCGGCTGGTTCTTCCCGGGCGTCAAGATGCAGGTGTCGAACTACTACACGCAGAACCGCTACGGATCGTTCGGCTATGCCACAGGGCGCAGCGCGACCGGCGATACATGCCTCTATGCCTGGCAGCGCATCCGCCAGCCCGACCTCGATTCGACCCTGATCAGCCGCCAGGGAACGATCATCATCCGCCTTCGCCTGTGCGAGCCGCGCGCGAGCGAGATCGAACTCCTGAACGTGATGACCGGGTTCACGATCAACGCCTATTTCCTGTCGTCGCGGTGGAATCCCTATGGGTCCGTGCCGCCGCCGCCGGAGAATCTCGGCAAGCCGGGCGTCAGCGTGCTGCCTCCCGCGAGCGCCTATCTGACGCCCGATGCTGTGGTGCCGCAGACGCCCGCGCGGCGAGCGATCACCGTGAGCGAGACGCCGATACCAGTGGAGACCATCGCGCCCGACGCCGTCGTGGTGCCGTCACCTTCCGTGGCGCCTGTGACGACGTCGAGCATTGTCTCGCCGAACGCCAAAGCCACCACCGAACCGGCGGCCGCGGTGCCTCTCGATGGCTATCCGGTGGTGCCCTCGCCATAACTGCGGGCGCCGCAGATTGAACGATCCGTCAGCGCTGATGACGGATTGTTCACCAAGAACTGAGAGAAGAAACCGAGACAGGTTTCCGGAATTGTGTGTCCGATCGGGGCAGGCCCGTCGGGAAACCGGGACATTGTCATTGTCGATCCCAGGCAAGATGAGCGGAGTTAGGAAAGCTTCATGACCCGCATGATTTATGCCCTTGTCTGGGCCCTGGCAGCGGTCGTGATGACGATCCTCATCACCTTGCCGATCAACCTGCAGGCGCATCTCGTCGGCGGCGCTCTGGTCGTGGGCGTGATGGTGCTGCTGAAGCTCTTCACGCGGCAGGGCGTATGGCGGCAGATCGCGCTCGCGCTCGGCACCTCGATCGTGCTGCGCTATGCCTATTGGCGTACGACGTCGACGCTGCCGCCCGTCAACCAGCCGGAGGATTTCATTCCCGGCCTGCTGGTGTATCTGGCTGAAATGTACAGCATCTTCATGCTGTTCCTCAGCCTGTTCGTCGTCATGCGGCCGATGGCGCCGCGCACGCTGAAGGTGTCGTCGTCCGACCCGAGCCTTCCGACCGTCGATGTCTTCGTGCCGACCTACAATGAGGAGCCGGCTCTTCTGGCGACGACGCTCGCCTCGGCCAAGGCGATGGACTATCCGGCCGACAAGCTGACCGTCTGGCTGCTCGACGATGGCGGCTCGGTGCAGAAGCGCAACTCGGACAATATCGAGGCCGCGCAGGAGGCCGAGGAGCGCTATGTGACTCTGCAGAAGCTCGCCGCCGATCTCGGCTGCCGCTATCTGACGCGCGAGCGCAACGAGCACGCCAAGGCCGGCAACATGAACAACGGCCTCCAATATTCGAGCGGCGACCTCATCGCCGTTTTCGACGCGGACCATGCGCCGGCGCGCGACTTCCTGACTTACACGGTCGGCTATTTCCAGCAGACCGATAAGCTCTTCCTCGTCCAGACCCCGCACTTCTTCCTCAACCCCGATCCGATCGAGCGCAATCTGCGGACCTTCGAAACGATGCCGTCCGAGAATGAGATGTTCTACGGCATCATCCAGCGCGGGCTCGACAAGTGGGACGCTTCGTTCTTCTGCGGCTCGGCTGCGGTGCTGCGCCGAGAGGCGCTGGAGCAGACGGGCGGCTTCAGCGGCGTCTCGATCACCGAGGATGCGGAGACGGCGCTAGAGCTGCACGCCACCGGCTGGAGCAGCGTCTATGTCGACCGTCCCCTGATTGCCGGCTTGCAGCCGGCCACCTTCACCTCGTTCATCGGCCAGCGCAGCCGCTGGGCGCAGGGCATGATGCAGATCCTGCGGTTCCGCTTCCCGCCCGGCAAGCGCGGCCTCTCGATCCCGCAGCGGCTCTGCTACATGTCGTCGACGCTGTTCTGGCTGTTCCCGATCACACGCTGGATCTTCCTGCTGGCGCCGCTCTGCTATCTTTTCTTCGACCTCGAAATCTTCACGGCGTCGGGGGGCGAGTTCGTCGCCTATACCTCATCCTACATGCTCGTGAATCTCATGATGCAGAACTACCTCTATGGCCGCTTCCGATGGCCATGGATTTCCGAGCTCTATGAGTTCGTGCAGGCCGTCTATCTGCTGCCGGCGCTGGTTTCGGTGATCCTCAATCCCAGCAAGCCGACCTTCAAGGTGACGGCGAAGAACGAGTCGCTCGACAAGGCCCGCATCTCGGAGTTGTCGCGGCCGTTCTACATCATCTTCTTCGTGCTTCTGTTGGGCGTCGTCATGACCGTGTGGCGAATCTATGCCGAGCCGTACAAGGCCGACGTGGCCCTGGTGGTGGGTGGCTGGAACATCCTCAATATCCTGATCGCCGGCTGCGCGCTCGGCGTCGTCTCGGAGCGGCAGGAAAACCGCCAGAGCCGGCGCATCGAGGTGAGGCGTCGCTGCGATTTCATCCTCGGCGACCGCGTCGTGCCCGCGACCGTCGAGGACGCCTCGGTCGGTGGGGCGCGCATCAACGTCTCGGGCCTATCCGCGAAGGATGTCGAGCGCGGCATGACGGCGGCGATCCGCTTCAAGACGAGTGTCGACATTCCGACGCAGGACCTTCCGATCACGCTGCGGACCATCGCCCCCGGCGCCAAGGGCATCATGCTCGGCTGCCGCTATGAGCCTCACGTCGCCGATCACTACCGCCTGATATCGGACCTGATCTTCTCGAGTTCCGACCAGTGGTCGAAATTCCAGTGGTCGCGCCGCGTCAATATCGGGATCCTGAGGGGAACGATCTGGTTCATCGGCCTCTCTATCTATCAAACCGGGCGCGGTCTCGGTTATCTCGCCCAGTCGTTCCGGCGTGACCGGCCGGCTGCGACGCCTGCCGGGAAGCCTGCCGCATGATTGCCGCGCTTCGCCTCTCGATCGTGGCTTCCATCGCGCTCGTCGCGGCCGTCCTGGCCCCTGGGACGGTCTTCGCGCAGGCCTCGCAACCGTTCGACATGAGCGGCGAGCGCAGTGAGGCGCCCGCTACCGGGCTGCCCGACAACAGCGTTCCCATCACTACGCAGCCAGCCGCGCCGTCCGGTGGTTATGTTGCGCCACTGCAGGTCCAGCCGTCAGGCGAGGTGACGCAGCCGATGCCGGCCATGCCGGGCACGACAGCGCCGCAGAGCGGTGCACCGCGCTATACGGTGCCGAACATGGTGCCGTCGCTGCGGACGCCCGTTGCGCCGGCGCTGCCGAGCGTACCCAGTGTCTCGATCATTCCGCCCGCGCCCGTCGCTGCCGAGGCTCCGTCTGCTCCCGCCACAGCCCCGGCCCGCCTGACGCGCTACCTCGTCCCCGAAAGCACCATGCGCCTCGAGGGCGAGATCGATCAGCGGAGCTGGTCGATCTTCCTGACGGCAGCAGAGGCGGCTCGTGGTGCCGAGATCGAGGTTGCCTACAAGAACGCCATTCTCGTGATGCCCGAAGCCTCGCGGCTGCGCGTAGTCATGAACGGCGAGGTCGTGCTGGAGACGCCGCTCGCCTCGTCGGAAAAGTTCAAGTCAGTCACCGCCGCCATCCCGGCCGGATTGCTGCGCGCGGGCGCGAATGTCCTGAACTTTCAGGCTTTCCAGCGTCATCGAACGGACTGCTCGATCCAGTCGACCTATGAGCTTTGGACCGATATCGATCCTGCGGGCACCAAGCTCAGTCTGGACGCGGGCGGTCCGCCGGATATCCTTCAGTCGCTCGAGGATTTGCCGGCGGTCGGCTTCGACGCCAAAGGGATCACTGCGATCCACTTCGTCGTTCCCGGCATCGCCCAGGGCGCCGCGAGCGACACCATGCTCAAGCTGGCCCAGGCGATCGGCGTACTCGGCGGCTATGCCAATCCGGTCGTCACCGTGCGCGACAGCCAGGACTCGCCCGATCCGCGGGGCACACTCACCGTGCTGCTCGGCGCTGCCGATACTATCGTGCCGATGCTCTCGGCACCGATCGCCGGCGCGGCGACCCAGCCGGTTGTCACCTTCGTCGACGATCAACGGGTCGGCGCCTCCGTGCTCGTCGTCACGGGTGCCAATTGGGGTCAGGTCAGCGCTGCAGTCGATGCAATCGCGGTTCAGGCCGCTCGGCCACTCGGTCAGGCCCGGCTGACGCTCAATACCGCGTCGTGGCTCTCGCCCGACGTCCACTATTTTACGGGCCGCGAGACGGTGCAGCTCAGCAAGCTGGGCGTCGCCACGCAGCAATTCTCAGGGCGGCGGTTCCGCGCCCAGTTCGCGGTCGCCGTTCCATCGGACTTCTACGCCGAATCCTATGGCGAGGCGACGCTGCTGCTCGATGCCGCCTACACGTCGGCGGTGCTGCCCGCCAGCCATCTCGACATCTACGTCAATGGGCAGATCGCGGCGACGACGCGCATCGTCAATCGGAACGGCGGCATCTTCCGCCATCTTCCTGTTCAGATTCCGTTCCGGCATTTTCATCCGGGCGTGAACATCATCATGATCGAGGCAGCCCTCAACACGGAGGCGGATCTCGCCTGCGCGCCGGGCGGCTCGATCGCCGGTCCGGACCGCTTCGTGCTGTTCGACACCACTGAATTCTCGATGCCGAACTTCGCCCGCATCGCCCGTCGCCCCAGCCTCTCCGCCTTTGCCGGCAGCGGCTTCCCCTACAATTATGCGCACGTCCCGTCCGCGCTCGTTCTGGGCCGGACGGATATGGACACCTTGTCGGCTGCCGGAACGCTGGTCAGCCGCCTCGCCATCCAGGCTGGCCGCATCGTGCCGTTGACATTGACGGCGGCAGCCAATGTCGGAAATCAGCCAACGATCTTCGTCGGCGTTGCCTCGCAGTTCTCCGATGGGATGCTCGGTCGCCTCGGTATCGCCGAGACGGTGCGGACGAGCTGGAAGGCGAATGTCCCCCGTCCGCCTGAATCGTCCGGGCCCGACGTGAGGATGCCCGGCGGCAACATGCCGGACAGCGCCGCCGTGCCGAACGACCCGGAGAACACCGATGCGGTCTTTGATCGCTGGCGCACGCAGTTGGCTGGTGGCGGTGGCTGGCGGGGGCAGGTGTCCTCGTTCGAGGACTGGATGAAGCGCAATTTCGATATCTCCTTCTCCGCGCTGCGCATCGGTCCGGCGCCACAGGTCGCGTTCGAGCCGAAGGCACGCTCGACGCTGCTACTGGCTCAGGCGGCCAGTCCGAACGGAGAAAACACCTGGACCATGATGACGGCCCCGACTGGAAGGGAGCTTTCCAGCGGCGCCGCTTCGGTTGCAGCCATTCGGACCTGGTCCCAGGTCGGCGGCCAGTACAGCGCGTTCAGCGCCGCCACGGGCCTCGTCGAGAACAGGGCCGTGTCGAACTACCGGTTCGTCTTCACGCAGCCGTTCTCGCTCCAGAATCTCCGGCTGATCGCTGCCAACTGGTTCTCCAGCAATATCGTATCCTATGCCGTCTGCCTGATCCTCCTGTGCTTCCTGCTGGGCATGATCACCTCCGGACTTCTCTTCAGACTGGGAAGGCCGTCATGAATTTCGCCGGATGGGTTGGTGCGATGTTTCTCGGCGTCTGCGCGCTGCAGCCGCAGGAGGGCGCGGCTGCCGAAATGCTGAAGATCCAAGCGACGATCAGCCCGGCTGTCTGGCAGGCCTATGCCGGCCGTTTTCTCGATCCGAGCGGGCGCATCATCGATGATGCCAATGGCTCGATCAGCCACAGCGAGGGGCAGGGCTATGGCCTCATTCTGGCGCTGGCCGCCGATGACCGCGCAAGCTTCGAGCGCATCTGGTCCTTCACGCAGACCCAGATGTTCCTGCGCAGCGACGGATTGTCGGTGTGGAGCTGGCGGCCATCGGAGCCGCATGTCCCGGACATCAACAACGCCAGCGATGGCGATCTCCTGATCGCCTATGCGCTCGCGATGGCCGGCAAGGCCTGGCAGATGCCGCGTTACACGGTTGCAGCCACGGCGATTGCCGTCGCGCTCGGCAAGACCTCGATCGTCGCTGCCGGCGACGACACATTGTTGTTGCCGGGGGTCGACGGTTTCACGGCCGCTGCCCGCAAAGATGGTCCGGTGATCAATCTTTCCTACTGGGTCTTCGAGGCGATGCCGGTCATGCAGCAGCTCGTGCCGGGGGGCGATTGGCAGAAGCTGGCGCGGTCCGGGCTCGATCTGCTCGCCGCATCGCGCTTCGGCCGCTCGCAACTGCCGACCGACTGGATCTCGCTGCATGGCGAGGCGCCGCAGCCCGCCGATGGGTTCGATCCCGACTTCGGCTACAACGCGATCCGCATTCCGCTCTATCTCGTCCGCGCCGGTATCACGGATCCGGCCTGGCTCGGTCCGTTTGCGGCCGCCTGGCGCGGCGGCGAGACGCGGGGCCTGCCGCTCATCAATGTCCAGACTGACCAGGTGGCGGCCACACTCGCCGAGCCCGGCTATCGAATGCTGCCCGCGCTGCTCGACTGTGTTGCGAATGGTACGCCGATCCCGCCCGATCTGAAGATGTTCTCGCCAACCCACTATTATCCCGCGACGCTCTATCTGCTGGCGGTTTCCTATCTGACGGAAAGGAAACCCGAATGCCTGTAAGGGGTGTTTTCCTGGTCATCGGCTCGATCGCAATCGTCGGCATTCTCGGCGCGGTCTTCGTACGCCAGGCCGCTTCACCGACGGATGATCTGACGAGCCTGACGCGGGCGAGGGCGTCTTCGGCGGCTCCGTCGACACCCTCCATCTTCATGCCTCCGACCACCACCCCCGCGGTGCCGACCGGGCGCGGCGCCATCAGCGGCAGCTCTGTCGTTCAGGCCGAGCCTGCCGACGCCGTTCCGCCGGTCGTGATGCCGGGCGGGGGCGGGGCCCCGCAGGGCGCCGCCCCCGCGACAGAACCTGCGGCCGCTACTATGCCAAGCTCCGTTCCGGTGGTGCCTTCCGCCGCCGGCCCCAACAATGCCGCGCCGGTTGCCGGCGGCACGCAGATCGCGGCTCCGGCGCAGGCGCCAGCTGCGACCGGTCCAGCAGTCGACGAGACGGCGCTCCGCTATTTCGCGCAGCAGGGCGATGTCCGGCGTCTCAATGCCGAGATCGCTCGGCTGCGGGCGCTCTACCCGGACTGGTATCCGCCAGCCGACATGAGCGCGCCTGTTCCCGTCACCGATCCGTTGCTCGACAATATGTGGAAGCTCTACAGCCAGGGGCAGTACGCCGCCGCGCGCGCGGCGATCGCCAGTCGGCTGGCGAGCGATCCGAACTGGAAAGTGCCGTCCGATCTTCTGGCGCGGCTCGATGTCGGTGAACAGCGCGAGCGCCTCGTCAACGCGTCGAACGCCAAGCAATGGGATACCGTGGTCCAGATCGCCGCGGCGACGCCAAGCCTTCTGACCTGTGCGGATGTCGATGTGCTTTGGCGCCTCGCCGAGGCCTTCGCCCGCAGCGACCGGGCCGGGCGCGCCCGCGACGTCGATGTCTACGTCCTCACCAACTGCCAGGATCCCAAAGAGCGGCTCGCCACCGTTCAGAAGGCGATGGCCTATCTCGGCGATGCCGACCTCGACGATCTGCTGGCGCTCGAGCGAACCGGCGCCGATGGCAAGGGCGAGTTTGCGGCCGTGCGCGGCGACATTGCGCGCCGCCGTGTCGGCGCTGCGGCCAAGGATGCCGCAAAGACTGCGTCGGCCGAGGACATCGCGCTGCTCGAACAGCTCGCCCGCGCGGGCACCAAGGCGGACGACGCGGTACTGCTCGGCTCCTATCTCTTCACGCACAATGATGCGGAAGGCGCGGTGACCTGGTTCCAGCTCGCCAAGACGCGCGCCGATACGCCTGAAATTGCCCGCGGTCTCGCTTATGCCCTCAATGCGCTCGATCGGCCCGCCGAAGCGGAGGCCGCGGCCTATCGCTGGCGTGACGCCGGCGCGGAGAACAAGGAGGTTTATCTGGTCGTCGCTACGGCGCTGCTCGCGATCGATCCTCCGGCCAAGATCGAGCCGGACGTCATGGCGCGCATGGCGAAGGCGATCAGCGAGGCCAAATATCCGCAGGGCGCTCAGAATCTCGGCTGGTATGCCTATAACACCGGCCAGACGGTGGCTGCGGCGCGCTGGTTCTCGGCGGCGCTGACCTGGAAGCCCGACACCGAGCCGGCGGCATTCGGCCTCGCGCTTGCGGCGCAGAAGCTCGGCAACAAGGCTGCATTCGCCCAGGTCATCCGCGTCTGGGGACCGCGTTCGCAGCGTATTGCCGACCTCGCCGATCCGACGAAGAAGGCTGGCATTCGTCCTGCCGATACATTCGTGCTGCCGCCCAGCATAGCCAATCCGGGCGCCGCGCAGCCGGGCCGTTCGGGGGCGATCGCGCCGGCGGCCCGTGTTGCGAGCGACTACGCCGTGCCGACGCCGGAAGGGGCCTTTCTCGGGCCGGATGCTACCACGCCTGCCGCAGAGACCGCTCCGGCCCGGACGACCCGCGTCTCAAGCTCGGGCGGCGGTGGTGGCGGGGCAGGCGGCGGCTGTCGCAGCACGACGCGGACCGAACAATTGCGGGGCATGAGCGCACTGACGCGCGGATGGTGCCTTCTGTCGCTTAACCGTCCGATCGAGGCGGTGGATGCTTTCGATATCGCGCTCAACACCAATGACGGCAAGGCGCGCCAGGATGCGGCTTACGGCAAGACGCTGGCCAATTTGCGCGCCGGACTGACGGACGCTGCGGCCATCTCCGCAGCGGCGGCGCCGCAGGATACGCGTCGCGCCGTGGAAATGCGGACGGAAATCCTGACCCAGCGCGCGATCGCGGCCTATGCCGACAACCGCTGGACCGAAACACTGCTCTATCTCGATGAACGTTCGCAGATCGCGCCGGAGCAGAATGACCTGCTGATCATCCGCGCGTGGTCCTATTATCACCTCGGCAAGCCGCGCGAAGCGAAGCGCCTGTTCGTCGCGGCGGCGGGGACAGGTTCGCGCGACGCCGCGAAAGCCCTCGCGGTCATCGCCAATTCCCAGCAGGGCGCGACGCTTGGCGACGGGCGCGACCGCCGCTGAACGCGGCGGCCGACGGCCGGATAGCTCCGACTATTTCTTGTCCTTTGCCGCGGCGGTCGTGCTCGCAAACGGCTTCGGTGCCCCGGCAGCAGCCTTTGGCTTCTCAGCCTTCGGCTTGCGGGTTTCCTTGTTGCTGCGCATCTGTCCCTTGGCCATCGCGGTCTCCTTTATCGACGCTGGATCGCCATGATACAGGAGCCGCGCGTTTCCGGGTAGCGGAGGCTCAGCCATAAGGTTCTCGAAGATCGCTTTGAGGCCCGGCTCGTCGACGAGGTCAGCCGCCGTTTCGAGCGGAAACCACATCGCATAGCGCTCGTTGGCTTCTTTCCAGGTCGCGAGCTGTTCGTCGACATCGAGCCGATAGACCTCGACGCGGATCAGATCGAGCTCAGTCGGCCGGCGCTTCCAGTAAAGAAACGATCCGATCGGCCGTTTCGTCACCTTGCCGACGAGGCCACCCTCCTCGATCGCCTCGATTCGCGCGGCGTCACTGTCGGAGCGGCCCTTCATTGGCCAGCCCTTAGGGATGGTCCAGCGGCGCGTCTCGCGGGTCGTGACAAGGCAAACCTGCGGCCCTTCCTCACCTTTGCGAAATGGAAGCGCCGCGACCTGATGCAAGGCGGCTCCGGCCGGCCCGGCATTCTGGCGTTTTGGCGTTGTCATCGAGTCGCAAAGGCTCCCCTGGTTGCAGATTTCCTAAACTTTATACGAGATCCAATCAAATTCCGGCAATGTGTTTTCTGCCGTTCGGCACCGCAAGGGCTGCCTGTTCGCAGTACGAGCGGTGATCGCACCTGCCCGGCGGTGACGTGGCCAGGACCGTTCTCAATCGCCGAATCAGCCAAGCGTCGCATCAAGGCGAGCGGCGTATCAGCCGCCATTCTGGACGCGTCCGTCGCTCAGGCAAAGTCACCCATCAGGATGACGAGCGATCCGACATTGATGCTGTCGCTGCGTCTCAGCCAATGATTCGGGCGATCACCTTGGCGAGGGCGAAGGGCACCCAGGTTGGCAGCGTCCGATAGGGATGGCCGTGTGGCAGACGATAGCCGTGACGCCGCGCCTGGCGGGCCTCATGGCGTGCCCGGCGGAAGGAGGGCGACATCTGGTGAATCGTCATCGCAACCTCGCCTCGAGACAAAAGGGGACGGTCCTCAGCGCGTGGGACGCCTCGGACGGCGAGAATTGATCGGGGGATTTTCCCGCCCGGCCCGGCAGTCATGCCGCGCCGCGTCCTTGCTATTGCAATGCATCAAAATGCGCTCGAATTCCACTGGAATATACAGATTTTGCCACTTGACTGTCGTCGAGCATCGGCTTGACGGGAGTTTTCCGCATCATCCTTTCGAGACAACGCGCCGAGGGTCCGTCTCGTGCGATGAAAGTGCCTTGGCGCTAGGGTCGGCCTCGAAGGGTGCGTGGCCGCCCGCAGCGTGAGGTAGGGGCCTGCAGGCGCTCGCACTCCGTCGGCTATACTGGCGGCGTGCATCTTCATATGCTCGGAAGCGCTTGGGATGAGATCATTGCCGGACGACGGGGCGCGGCATTGGCCACAGTTCGGTCTGGACGAGGCAGGGGCAGAGGGCGAGGGCGGATTGATCGCGATCGGGTGCATTTCACCGATAATCCTGGGCGTCATCGGCGTGCTGATTGGCAATTGGCTCGATGGAAGTTCGGGCGCGATCTGGGGTGCTCTCGCAGGATTGATCGGCGGCGGCGTAATTCTCGCTGCTGTTGGTTGGCTGGCGGCAAAGCTGAAGCAATAATGCTGCTCAGCTGCAGCTGAGACCTTCGTGACGCTGCGACCTGCAACGATTCATGACTGAGGGTGAGAGGGGCCGGTGGTCGCCTGCCCAGCCGCAATCACGAGGCGCCATGCCAATCAAGCTGAGACCTCCACGCGAACGCGCCGCCCGCGCTCTCTGCAGCCTGGACGGACATGCAGAGAATTCGCAATTCGAAGGCAGGCCGATGTGGCAGTGCTATCTGCCCGACGTCGACGCCGTGCTCGAGGCGGCGCTTTCGCCCGAAGAGTGGGCGCGGCTCAGGGCCGAGGGACCGCCATGAACAATCCGCTTGCGGCCATCAGTCGTTGATTATCGAGATTTTTGGTGCCGGATGAGGGGATTGAACCCCCGACCTTCGGTTTACAAAACCGCTGCTCTACCGCTGAGCTAATCCGGCAACGGCTTTCGTTTAGTGAGAGGCGGGGGCGCGGGTCAAGAGCGAGCGCGGTTGGCCCGCCTGCCTTTTTTGCCCTCGCCATCAATTCAGGTGGTCGGCACGCCGAGATGGCGGCGGGCGACATAGAGCGCGAGGGCCGCTGCATTCGAGACATTGAGGCTCTTGATCACGCCGGGCATGTCAAGCCGCGCGACGGTGTCGCACTTCTCGCGCGACAGCCGGCGGAGACCCTTGCCCTCGGCGCCGAGCACGAGCGCGATGCGCTCGCCGGACATCGCGCCTTCGAGCGTCGCCGTCCCTTCGCTGTCGAGGCCGACCCGGTGGAAGCCGAGTTCGCCGAGTTCGTCGAGTGCGCGAGCGAGATTCGGGACTTCGACGACCTTGATCCATTCGAGCGCGCCGGACGCGGCTTTGGCGAGCACGCCCGTTTCGGCCGGCGCGTGGCGGCCGGTCGTCAGGAGCGCGTCGGCCCCGAAGGCGACGGCGGATCTCAGAATCGCCCCGACATTGTGGGGATCGGTGACCTGGTCGAGCACCACGACGAGGCGTGCGTCGCCGAGTAGCGAAAGCGGCAGCGGGTCGAGCGGCTCGACGAGCACGGCCACGCCTTGATGCACCGCGCTCTCGCCGAGCAGGCGGTCGAGCGCCTTGGCGTCAGCTTCCTCGATGGCCTCGGGCAGCGTCGCGCCTTCCTCGCGCAGGCGGGCGGCGGCGTTCGGCGTTGCGAGGAGGCGCAACACGACGCGGTTCGGATTGCCGAGGGCCGCGGCGACGGCATGAATGCCATATATCCACAGCTGGTCCGGCCGGCGCTCGGCCGGGCTGCGCGGTGCAAAGCGACGCTCGCCACCGCTCCGCGGGCGCCCATCGTCACGCTTCGGGCCAGGCTTTCCGCCCTTGAAATACTTCGATTTGTCGTTGGTGCTCATGCGGCTTTATAGGAGCGGCGGCGAGACCCGGCAACCGGACCGATCGCGCAAAAAGACGGCCGTGCAAAGCGCCGGATAGGGCGTTGACAGCGCGGGGCAAGCTCTCCATAACACGCGCCACGGAAAACCGGGCTCCGGTCCGGTTCCGTAGACGATCCTGAACGCGTGACGCTCTGCCGATATGACGGAGGGGTGCCCGAGTGGTTAAAGGGGACGGACTGTAAATCCGTTGGCTATGCCTACGTTGGTTCAAATCCAACCCCCTCCACCATCTCGACGGAACGTTAGCGTGCGGGTGTAGCTCAATGGTAGAGCAGCAGCCTTCCAAGCTGAATACGAGGGTTCGATTCCCTTCACCCGCTCCATCTATTGATCATCGCGCCGCCGGCGAGGCGGATCCTTCTCGCGGCGAGGTCGCGGTGCAAGCTGGGCCGGCCTGAGGCTCAACGGAACGAGACGACAGGAAAGCACGTCGATGGGTAAAGAGAAATTCGAGCGTAACAAGCCGCACTGCAACATTGGCACGATTGGCCATGTTGACCACGGCAAGACGTCGCTGACGGCTGCGATCACGAAGATCCTGGCGAAGACGGGCGGCGCGACGTTCAAGGCGT
>DATMGR010000030.1:0-90216 GCA_035555375.1 Kaistia sp.
CAACATGCTTTTATCCTCAGCTGGTCCAGAGACCGCCGAGGTTCGCAATCAAAATAATGCGCAGCAACATCGCCCCGCATTAGGAGAATCCACGTCGCTGCCGCGTTCCTTCACATTATCGCGACCTCGTGATAAGCCGTCATCCATAACAATCTCGACGCGGCGATGCAGGCCGCCAATATCACCGGCGACGGCGGCACGCTGAACCGGCAGGCCAAGTCCGCCGCCCGCTCGGCCTTCGAATCCGCCAAGCAGCGCTTCTTCGGCCATCTGCTGACCTCAATGAAGACGCCGACGCTGATCCGTTCGATCGAGCAGGATCTGATCGACGGCCATGCCGCCGTGATCCAGATCGTGTCGACCGGCGAGGCCTTGATGGAACGCCGGCTCGCGGAGATCCCTACGGAAGAATGGAACGACGTCCGCGTGGACATCACCCCGCGCGAGTACGTTCTGGATTATCTCGCCCATTCCTTCCCGGTGCAGCTCTATGAGCCGTTCACCGACAGCGAGGGCAATCTGTCGTCGCGGCCGGTGTTTCGCGATGGCCAGCCGGTCGAGAGCCGCGACGCCGTTGGCCGTCGTGACCGTTTGATCGAGAGGCTCGCTTCGCTGCCACCGGTCCCCGGCGCGCTCGACCAGATCGTTCAGCGCTTCGGAACCGATGTCGTGGCGGAGGTGACGGGACGATCGCGCCGCATCCTCCGCAAGTCGGGTGCCGACTCCATGACCAGCCCCGGCGGTATCGACCGCCTCGCCGTGGAGAACCGCGCCGGGTCGGCCAATCTCGCCGAGACCCAGGCGTTCATGGACGATCAGAAGCGCATTCTGATCTTCTCCGACGCCGGCGGCACCGGGCGCAGCTACCATGCCGACCTGTCGGCTCGGAACCAACGGCTGCGCGTCCACTATCTGCTGGAGCCGGGCTGGAAAGCCGACGCCGCCATTCAGGGCCTGGGCCGCACGAACCGGACCAACCAGGCGCAGCCGCCGCTGTTCCGGCCGATCTCGACGGACGTGAAGGCCGAGAAGCGCTTTCTTTCGACGATCGCCCGTAGGCTCGACACCTTGGGCGCGATCACGCGCGGCCAGCGCCAGACCGGCGGCCAGGGCCTGTTCCGGCCCGAGGACAATCTGGAGAGCCACTATGCCCGCGACGCCCTGCGGCAGCTCTACCTGCTGTTGGTGCGCGGCAAGGTAGAGGGGTGCTCGCTTCAGATGTTCGAGGACGCCACGGGCCTCTCGCTGATGGATTCCACCGGCATCAAGGACGAACTGCCGCCGATCACCACCTTCCTGAACAGGTTGCTGGCGCTGACCATCGAGCTTCAGGGCGTCCTGTTCACGGCGTTCGAGCGACTGCTGAACGCCAAGATCGAAGGCGCTATCGCTTCCGGCAGCTACGACGTCGGGCTGGAGACCCTGCAGGCCGAGAGCTTCATCGTCACCGATCGCCGGACCATCCATGTCCATCCCGGCACCGGGGCGGAAGCCAGGCTGCTGACCATCACTCAGCGCCAGCGCAACCGGCCAGTCACGCTGGCCGAGGCGTTCGACCATCTCGATGACCCAGGCGCGAGGCTGCTGATCAACGAGCGCTCGGGTCGCGCCGCCGTGCAGGTCCCGACCACCAGCATCATGCTGGACGATGGCGAGATCGAACGGCGGGTGCGGCTGATCCGGCCGATGGAGGCACACAACATCCCAATCAAGATGATGGGAGAGACCCATTGGGTGCAGGCGGAGCGGATCGCGTTCACTGCGGCCTGGGATGCCGAGGCCGCCGAGGTGCCGGAATATGCCGACAGCACCATCCACGTCGTCAGCGGGCTGTTGCTCCCCATCTGGAAGCGGCTGCCGAACGAGTCGACGCGGGTCTATCGGCTCCAGACCGATGACGGCGAGCGCATCGTCGGCCGCCGCGTCTCCCCTGCCTGGGTGGCGGGCGCGCTCGCCACCGGCACATCGACCCTGACGCCCGACGACGCCTTCATGGCGCTGATGGACGGCAAGACCATCATCGATCTGACCGAGGGGCTACAGCTTCGCCGCGTCCGGGTCATGGGCGCCAACCGCATCGAGCTATCCGGCTTCTCCGACGCCATGCGCGATCGCCTGCGGGCCTATGGCCTGTTCCACGAGATCATCTCGTGGAAGCTGCGGATGTTCGTGCCGACCGATACGACCGGGGCGGCCACCCTCGCCAAGGTGCTGGAGCGATACCCCGTCGAGCGCGTCAGCGAGCGGGAGGCCGCGTGATGGCACGACAGGACGCTTCCGAACTGGCGATCCGTCTCGGCCGCCAGGCCGAGGCGGTGTGCCGCCATTACCTCTCTGCCGGTCATCGCGAGGGCCGCTACTGGCTGGTCGGCGATGTCCGCAACACACCCGGCCGCTCGATGTTCGTGCGGCTGAAGGGCGGCGAGACCGGGAAGGGCGCGGCCGGCAAATGGACCGACGCTGCCACCGGAGAGCATGGCGATCTCCTCGACGTCATCCGCGAGAGCTGCGGCCTGATCGACTTCAAGGACGTCACGGACGAGGCGCGCGCCTTCCTATCCATGCCGCATCCCGAACCGGACCGTCCGCATGGTGGCGAACGCAAGACACCGGCGCCGACCGGATCACCGGAAGCGGCACGTCGGCTGTTTGGCATGGCGCAGCCGATTTCGGGCACGCTCGCAAAGACGTATCTCCGCACACGCGGCATTACGGATTTGCACGGAACCGGAAGCCTGCGTTTCCACCCCCGCTGCTACTACCGGCCCGACGAGCACTCCCCGACCGAGACCTGGCCAGCGATGATCGCATCGGTCACCGATCTCGACGGGCATCAGACCGGCGCGCATCGCACCTGGCTCGCACCTGACGGCTCGGACAAGGCCCCGATCGACACGCCGAGACGGGCGATGGGCGACCTCCTTGGGCATGCCGTTCGCTTCGGTGTGGCGGGCGAAGTGATAGCGGCGGGCGAAGGCATCGAGACGATGCTGTCGCTCAGGATGGCGCTGCCCACCATGCCGATGGCGGCGGCGCTCTCGGCGGCACACCTCTCGGCCATCCTGTTCCCCGACACGCTGCGACGGCTCTACATCGCCCGCGACAACGATCCGGCCGGCGACGGCGCGATGGCGACATTGATCGAAAGGGCGAACGCGGCCGGGATCGAGGCGGTCGTGGTGTCTCCAAACCTGGGCGACTTCAACGAGGATCTACGCTTGGCTGGTCTGGACAGCCTCCGGGCAGCGGCACGTGTGCAGATCGCGCCACAGGACGTCGCACGCTTCATGGCGCTGGCGGCATAGGCCGCAAGGAGAATGCAGACGGCGGGAGCACCGTCGTCGGCATCGCTCGGATGATTCCCAGGTCGGAGAGAACCGCGCCCCGGCCTTCGAGAGGGCGATCGGCCAGCAAACCGCCCAGACCCGCAATGTCTGCGGCGGACTATTTTCCGGCGCGGCCGAGAGCCGCTTTCCATCGCGAGGCAAAATAGCCCGCCTTCGTCATCCTCCGCTGTACTCCGGTCCTCCGCTTCGCTGCGGATGCAGGTCCGGCCCGCCCGCCGGCTTTCGTCGCCATGAAGGCCGCGAGGGTCGCGGTCGAACCGACGGAGCATCCCATGAGCGAGCACGACGACTACGAACCGCACCACGCCTCTTCCCCCACCGACCATGTCCTCAGCGAACTCCAGCTCTTCGGCTACCGTCCCTTCACGGATGAACCCGATCCCCGACCGCTTCCGGTGGGCGACCATGTCGCCGGGGCCATCGCCGACATCTTCGACGCCCTGATCGTCACCCTGGAGGACACCCGCCTCGAGCCCGACCTCGACGATCTCCTCTGGTCGACCGTCAACGTCTTCCACCGGGCCACCGACCGGATCGAGCGCGAGCTGGACGACAATGAGCAGGCGCAGCGCCGCGGCCAGCGCGAGCAGGACGGCAGCGAGGTGAAGGCGGTCGAGCTGGAACGCCTGACGGCCGAGGGCCAGACCCTGATCGAACGCCGCAACGCTTTCGAGCTGATGCGCGACCAGGCCGCCGAACACTATGAGCGCCACACCGGATCGAACTGGCGACCGCGCAGCGGGTCGATGGTGAACCACCGCAACCTGACCTCGGCGATGATCGACAGCCGCGACTTCCTCGCCGCCAAGAAGCGCGCCGACAATCAGGTGCTGCTACCCGCCGGTCCGAAGATCGCCTTCACCGGCGGGCTCGACTTCAACGATCACCGCCTGATCTGGGCCAAGCTCGATCAGGTCCACGCCAAGCACCCCGACATGGTGCTACTGCATGGCGGATCACCAAAGGGTGCCGAATTGATCGCGGCCAAATGGGCCGCCGCCCGTAAGGTGCCACCGGTCGCCTTCAAGCCGGATTGGACGAAACACGGCAAGGCCGCACCGTTCAAGCGCAACGATCAGATACTGGACGTCCTGCCGATCGGCGTCATCGTCTTCCCCGGCACGGGCATTCAGGACAACCTCGCCGACAAGGCGAGGAAGCTCGGCATCCCACTGTTCGACTTCCGCCCGAAGGGAGGCGGCGCGTGAGCGCCGTTTCCTCATAGCATTTCGGGTCGGAACAGCGATCTGCGGCTGATGATCTTGCCTGACACCACGAACACGCCATCGCCAGTGTAGTGCAGCGTCTCCGGATGCTTCGGCGACGCGGCGACGTGCGCCTTCACCACCTCGAAGATGAAAAAATTGTACTTGTCGACTAGGGCATCATCGTGAAGGCGGCATTCGAAGCTGGCATGGCATTCGCCGATCAGCGGCGCATCGACCTTGCTCGCGTCTTCCGCCGTGAGATTGAATTTGTCGAACTTGTCGATTTCGGCTCCTGACGTGTTGCCGATCCCGATCACGGTATCGGTCAGCGCCGTCGTGGGCAGGTTGATCACGCACTCCCGGCTCTCGCGGATCATGCGGTGGCTGTGATTGCCGCCGGAGATCATCAGGCCAAGCAGAGACGGCGAGAATTCCAGAATCGTGTGCCAGCCGAGCGTCATGACGTTGGTCGCGCCCTGCCACTTCGACGACACCAGCACGATCGGGCCGGGTTCCAGATAGCGCCGCACCTGGCTGACGGGGAAGTCGGTCTTCTCGGGAAGCTTCGGCACGGGCGTCCTCTTCGGCTGTTGCGCTTTGCATGACCATACCGGCCCATCTCGGCAGCATCACGACGGGCAGCACTGCGGCGTTGCTTTAGCGCGAAAGCATTGAACGGGCGTGTCCATCGTGGCCCCGGTCATGGCGGAAAACCATCACCCGCTTCCATTGCGCTGATCCTTGGTCCAGCCGCTGGCCTGACGCCATCAACCCGTAAAGGGTCGGACTACGCAAAGCGTGCCGCCGCTCCGGCTTTGCCTGCGCGGTGATTGCGGCCATCGGCCGGACACATCGGGCGCCTGTCGCGCGGGAGATGGTCTCCCGCCTCCAAGACAGGAGCCGGTCAGATGTCCCTCAATCAAGCTCACGCCTTCGCCTTCAGCCTCGCCACCACCCTCATGGTCTCGATCGTCATCTTCCAGGCCGGCGACGGCACCATGGGCGTCATGCCCGCAGGCGAATATGACGGCGAACTCGCCGCCATCGTTCATGAGATCGATCCCTTCGCCCGCTGACCGCGGGCAAGGCGTCCCGGCCGCAAGCGGAAATCCGATGGGATTTCCGCTCCCGTCCTGCCCTCTCTTCGGCTATACTGGCGGCGCGCCGTGGTGGTGGTGGAGGCGCGACCGTCAGACCTCTATCTCGCGGAGAACACCACCATGATCTTCATCGGCATCCTCTCCAGCATCGCGGCGATCGGCGCTCTGTGCTGGCTGTTGTTCACCCTCGCTGTGTTCGCGCTGCCCTTTTTCGCGGGCATCAGCGCCGGGACATGGGCCTACCAGACCGGCGCCGGCTGGCTCGGCGCGATTGTCGTCGGCCTCACCGCCGCCGCGGTGACCCTCGGCCTCGGCCAGTTCCTGCTCGCCTTCATCCGTCCACTCTGGATACGGCTCGCGATCGCACTCGCCTTCGTCGCGCCTGCGGCGCTCGCCGGCTATCACGCGACCCATGGCGTCGTGAAACACACCATGCCCTCCGACACCTGGCAGATCATCTTCTCCGTCATCGGCGCAATCGCCGTTGGCGTCACGGCGCTGATCCGGGTGACAGCAATGGCCGCGCCCAGGCCAACCGGGCAGAACGTCGCGCGCGCCTGACATCATTGCCGGCGGCGGCTGGACGGTGGGTTGATGTCTTACGTGTCGCGCTCCCTGTCGGCAGGGTCGTTTGCAATCGCGTTCATCGGATCGACGGCTAACCCGGGTGACGCGCCATGCGCTCGGTCAGGTGCTGGGGGCAATGCCGTGACAGCGCGCGCGACGGTACGAGTGCCAAGAGGGGGCGATCTCGTGGGCCGTGGGCAGGAGGCGGCGGCACTTTGCGTCTGACGGAGCTGGTTTGAACCGCGGTGTCCGGTGTGGTCACGGTCTCATCGGTTCGGGATGGTTGCCACGTTCTCCTGTGATGCGTCTCTGTCAGGTCGACCGCTCCAAAACGGCCTCTTCAATGGGCTGATCTGGCCGAAGGTCGGCTGCGCCTCGATCGCCTATGCCGCAACAGCGGCGTCGAAACTTTCTTCCCTTGCCGGCTGCGCCGTCATTCCTCGCGAGCCAAGAAAGCCCCTCCTTTGCTGTCAGGCCCCTGCGGGGTGCGCCGTCAATCGCCTCCGGCCTGTCGATCGCCATCGAGGCCGCAATGGTGCGGGCTCGGAACAGAGTTCAAGGAGAACTACCATGGCGACCATCGGCACCTTCAAGAAGACCGGCAACAACGAGTTCACCGGCGAAATCGTCACCCTCAGCGTTCAGACCAAGAACGTCCGCATCGTCCCGGAGGCCCGCGCCACAGGCGAGAACGCCCCCAGCCACCGCGTCTTCGTCGGCCGCGCCGAGATTGGCGCCGCCTGGTCCAAGACCTCCAACGAGGGGCGCGCCTACCTGGGCCTGAAGCTCGACGATCCCAGCTTCAACGCCCCGATCTACGCTAACCTCTTCGACGACGAGGAAGGCGAAGCCTTCAGCCTCATCTGGTCCCGCCCGAACGGCCGCCGCAGCGGCGAGTAAGGCCAGCGCGACGCCCCGCCCGGTCAGTCCGGGCGGGGCCAAACGCTTGCGGAGGAGGCGAATCACCTCCTAGCGCCGAGGCCGGAAGCATGTCCGGAAAAGCCAGAACCGCTGGTCTTTCCCAGCCAGAACGACTAATATAGTCGTAGTTCTGGCGTAGCCGTAGGTCCAGGTGGGAGGTGATCATGCATGATCACCGCCCGACAATCACGGGCCGCACGCGCGTTGCTGGGCTGGACACAGGAGACGCTCGCTGACAAGGCCCGGGTATCACTGACCGCGTTGAAACGCCTCGAATCCGACAGCGGACTGGAGGTGTACGAGTCAACGCGCGATCAGGTTCGTCGGGCCTTCGAAGGCAGTGGCATCGTCCTCCTCAACTCCGGCCAAAGCGTGGGAGTGATGCTGGTTGGTGACAAGAACAATCCTTGAGGTCTTAGCGCGAGCCCGCTCGACCATCGCAATCTTGCGGCAAGCCGTCACGATACGGCGCTGGTTGGCGGAATCATTACGGTTAACAAATCCCTCCAAACTGGATACGAATGTCCCGTGGGGTTTATCGTGACCAAAGAAGACTTCCTTGATGAACCGCCCGTGAGCGCGGATCTCACCGCCTACGATCAGGCGCACCTCAAGCTTTATTTGAGGCTCCTCGACGCCGAGGCAGATGGCGCTGCCTGGGAGGAAGTTGTCGAACTCCTCTTCGGCCTCGACCCCGCAGCGGACCCCAGCCGAGCGGCGAAAATTCACGCCGCGCATCTCGCCCGAGCCAGATGGATGACCGAGAGTGGGTATCGGCATCTCCTCCGCGCGAGCCACCACTGAGCGGCGGCGTGATGCGCGATCTGCATCACGTTCGTCCGCCTTCGCGCTTCCCAAGCTAAACACAACTTGGAATCGTCTCTCATACACAACTCGCGTTGAACGCGGGCATGGGAGAACAGAGGATGCCGCAGGAGAGTGATTGGCGGTCTAGCACCGCTTACGACTATATCGGTCAGCTCAATACTTCAGATCTCGCCTGGGAATTTCTGCGGCGCAACCGCGAATACCGGGAATCTTACTATGAACTTGCTCGCAGAGGGCGCTTGAACGGGACGATAGCGCGGCATTTCGCCGAGCATTGGGGGTTATCCTTTCGCCTTGGACCCGGCACTTACTGCCCTCCATCAGCCAGTGTTCTGGACCCCGATCACCGACCCCGGCGCCGTCCTGCTCGAACCGCAGCCTGCGCCTTTGGGCGCGCCGGTTGCCGTTGATGACGTTCTGCGCTCTCACGACATTGTCCGAATGGACGACCGGCACGGTCGCCTCACCGTTCGGGACGGGCACCTCAATCTGACATACCTGCCGCGGACTGACGGCGAGGGGCTCGTTGCGGTGGTGATCCTTGATGAGGATACACCCGACCGACTCCATGCGATCAGACGCCTGTGGGCCGCAATCCGCGGCCGCCATCTACCCGCCGACAATCGCATTACAAGGCAGAGGCGTGAGCGATCTCCCCAAATGCTGAGAGCCGTCGACGCGCGTCTTGCCGGGGAGACCTATCGCTCGATCGCAGAAGTCCTTTTTCCCAGCCACCATACCGACTCCGCTTCTTGGGCTGGCGATGCGCTGCGCGAAACCACCATCCGCCTGGCGCGCGACGGCCTGAAACTCGTCGAAGGCGGCTATCGCTCTCTCCTGCGCCGACCGCGCCGATCATAGCCCGCCATCGACCGACTGGGGCGTGTCGAAATTAGATTCCTATCTTCGACATCGTCCGACCCACCGCCTTCACGCCAACGTGCTCTCCAACCGCCGCCTGACGGCAGCGGCCCCCGATGAGACCACGGAGGCTCGACAATGGCCGAAACTACCGCCGGCATCCCGCCACGCTACATGCGCACGCAGGAAGCTGCTCGCTTCCTCGGACTTTCCGAGCGCACTCTTGAGAAGCACCGCACCTACGGCACCGGTCCGGCTTATCGAAAGCTCGGCGGCCGAGTCGTCTACGCCATCGAAGATCTCCAGACCTGGGCCGATCGTGGCCTCGTCAACTCGACCTCCGATCCGCGTGGCACCGTGCTTCCAGCCAAGAGACAGGAGCCCTCCGATCGCCGCTTCGCCGGCCGCCAGCCGCGCTGAGACGACCGGCCATGTCGTCCCGCCACCTCCAACACGACGAGCGTGCCCAGCTCGATCTGTTCCGGGCGCTGCCCGGCGACCTCGCGCCCCGCGACGCGCAGGACCTCATGGCCTATCCGTTCTTCTCGCTCGCCAAGTCGAAGCGCCTGACCCCAATCGACTTCACGGCGGGCTCGGTGAAGATCCGCGTCGAAGCCGTGCCCGAACACGGCATGGCGACGATCTGGGACGCCGACGTCCTGATCTGGGCGGCCTCGCAGATTGTCGAAGCCCGTGACGTCGGCCTGCGCCCGTCACGCCTCATGGCGACCACGCCCTACGAAATTTTGAACTTCATCGGACGCGGCGTCTCGCTGCGCGATTACGACCGGCTGAAGGCCGCGCTCGACCGACTTCAATCCACCACCATCGCGACATCGATCCGCCAGCCGACCGAGCGGCGGATGCACCGCTTCTCCTGGATCAACGAATGGAAGGAGCGCGCCGATCACCGCGGCCGGCCGCTCGGGCTCGAACTGATCGTACCCGACTGGTTCTACGGCGCCGTCCTCAACGATGCTTTGGTCCTCACCATTGACCGTGACTATTTCGGGCTGACTGGCGGCCTGGAGCGCTGGCTGTACCGCCTCGTGCGCAAGCATGGCGGCAAGCAGGAATTCGGCTGGAGCTTCGATTTCCCGCATCTCCATGCCAAGTCCGGCAGCCTCTCACCGCTCAAGCATTTCGCCTACGACCTGCGCGACATTGTCCGTCGCCAGCCGTTGCCCGGCTACCGCCTGACCATCGAGCAATGCGTCGGCGGGCCCGAAATCCTGTCCTTCGTACCAACCGATCCCGACGCGCTCGGCATCCCGCGCCGCCGTCGCCGCTCGACAACTCGACCTGGGGATAAGCTGTGAATCGTCTCGTGCTATCAGGGACCGGCACTATCGTGCCATCGGGGACCGGACTCTCGTGCTATCGGGGACCGGAATCGTCGATTTATCGCGCTGAATCAGTGGCTTGCGAGCCCCGTAACTTATCTAACCTAGATTCCTACGGAATCCTTCTAACGCAACCGCGCTTTTCGACCGCTGTGGACGAGTCCCCGATCGCCGGGAGACCGTCATGATCGTCGCGTTCCTCAACCAGAAGGGCGGCGTCGGCAAAACGACGCTGGCGCTGCATCTCGCCGGTGAATGGGCGCGCCGTGGGAAGCGCGTCACGCTGATCGATGCCGACCCCCAGGGCTCGGCACTCGACTGGTCGCAGCAGCGAAGCCGTGAGGGGCTGGAGCGGCTGTTCGGTGTCGTCGGCCTTGCGCGCGATACGCTCCACCGTGAGGCGCCGGAGCTGGCCCGCGACGCCGACCATGTCGTCATCGACGGTCCGCCGCGCGTCGCCGGCCTCATGCGCTCGGCGCTCCTCGCCGCCGACCTTGTCCTGATCCCGGTGCAGCCTTCGCCGCTCGACGGCTGGGCTTCCGCAGAGATGCTGAGCCTGCTCGGCGAGGCGCGCATCTATCGCCCGCAGCTCGCCGCGCGCTTCGTGTTGAACCGCTGCGCGGCCCGCACCGTGCTCGCCCGCGAGACCGCCGAGACGCTGGCGGATCACGACCCTCCCTTGCTCGCGACCACGATCGGTCAGCGCATCGTTTTCGCCGACGTCTTGCAGACCGGCCGGCTTGCTGCCGAGCAGGACGAGGATTGCCCCGGGGCACGCGAGATCGCCGCGCTCGCGGCTGAAGTTGCGGGGAGCAGCGCATGAGCGAGCGATCCGCGAAACGCAATTTCGCGACCCGCCCCGGCGACGCCGAAAGCTGGATCAAGGCGCCAGAGCGCCAGCCCCAGCGTGTTCAGCCCGCCGAGGATTTCTCGGCCAGGCTGACGATCGACGTCACCGCCGACATGCGCGGCCGCATCAAGATCGCCGCCTTCCAGCGCGGCCAGACGGTCGCCGACATGCTGCGCGCGCTGTTCGAGCGCGAATTCCCACCGCCGTCAGGAGAAGGATCATGACCGGCCTTATCGCCGCGCCCACACGCGCCGGCCGTGCTGCCGCCGAGCCGCCGACCGACGATCTCACTCAGGTCGAGCTGCTCTGGATCGAGAAGCAGACGGAGCACTGGATCCGCTTCGGCCGCGACGTGCGCGAGCAGATCCTCGATCGCCGCAGCCGCATCCTCTTCTTCCCTCCCGGCGCCGTTTTTGGCCTCGTGCGGTGGGCCTCAAACGAGCACGGGACCGTGCTGTCCCGGCTCGACATCGTGCGGGCTAGCGCTCCCGGCCAGCCCCTTCAGACCGTACCGACCGTGACGCCTGGCGGCGAGGTGCTGCTGCGCGCCGAGAGCTGGCCGAAGGTCGAGCGGGTGCTCCAGCTCATCGACGGCATCGAGGCGAGCGGCGTCGATCCGGTGGACGTCGCGCCTGACCACTGGCGCCACGTTCACAACCGTCTCGTCGCCGGCGAAGCGCCGCGCGTCTACACGCTGCGGCGTCACCGCGCCTTCCTGCTTCGTCAGGAGATCGGCGCATGATCCGGCTCGGCTACGCCATCGCCACGACCTTCGCGGTGTCCGTCATGGGCATGCTTTCCATCATTACCTTCGTGCCGAAGGTCATCTGGAACGCCTCCGCCAGCACGCCGATCGGCCTCTACACCATCGATCCCGACCCGTCGCCGCAGCTCACGGATCTGGTCGCTATCCGCGCGCCCGCGCCGCTCGCATCCTTCATGGTCGAGCGCGGCTACATCGGTCGCGGCGTGCCTTTGATGAAGCGCGTCGCCGCGCTTCCAGGGCAGCGCGTCTGCCGGGCCGGTCATGACATCACCGTCGACGCCGTGAAGCTCGGCGAGGCGCTCGACCGCGACAGCAGCGGGCGTCCCTTGCCCGTCTGGCAGGGCTGCCGCGTCGTCGCTGATGGCGAGCTGTTCCTGATGAACTGGCAGGTCCGCGGCAGCCTCGACGGCCGCTATTTCGGACCGCTTCCAGCCTCCGCCGTGATCGGCCAGGCAATCCCCCTCTACACCGACGAGGACGGCGATGGCCGCTTCGTCTGGCGCGCGCCGACGCGGTGACGGCGCTCCCATGACCCTCTTCACCGCACTCTGAAGGAGACCTCCAATGCCCGTCATCGGTCAATTCATGCGCGAGAACGATGGCTTCATCGGCCACCTGACGACGCTGTCGCTGCACCAGGACATCATCATCGTTCCGGCCGAGCCGTCCGATGCAGAGAACGCGCCCGACTTTCGCGTCCATGTGCTCGACACCATGAGCAACGAGACCGGCGCGGAGATCGGCGCTGGCTGGAAGCGCACCGGCGAGAAGGCGGGCGACTACGTCTCGCTACAGCTCGACGACCCGACCTTCGCGCACCCGATCCGCGCCAATCTCTTCCAGTCCGCCGACGACAAGGCCGCATGGGGCCTGCACTGGAACCGCCCACCCAAGCGCAGCGAGCGGGACTGAGCGATGCCCTTCGCCCGCATTCTGCCTGCCGTCGGAGGGAGGATCACCCTCCGGCGCGCAGCCTTCCTTCTCCTTTCCGGCCTGATCCTCGTCGCGCCGGGCGCAGGCCGTGCCCACGCGCAGCAGGCGCCGGCCGAGCGGCCGTCACCCCGCGATCCCTATGGCGCTTACATCGCCGAGGCGGCGCAACGGTTCGGCGTTCCCGAAGCATGGATTCGGGCCGTCATGCGCGTCGAAAGCGCAGGCGATGTACGCGCCATCTCTTCGGCCGGCGCGATGGGCCTGATGCAGGTCATGCCCACCACATGGGCCGACTTGCGCGTCCGGCATCGGCTCGGCGGCAATCCCTACGACCCACGCGACAATATTCTGGCGGGCGCCGCGTATCTGCGCGAGATGCACGACCGCTACGGATCACCCGGCTTCCTGGCGGCCTACAATGCCGGTCCGGGCCGCTACAAAGAGTATCTCGCTGGCCGCCCGCTGCCGGCCGAAACGCGCGCCTATGTCGCGACGCTCGCGCCGATTGTCGGCGGCGGTGACCTCAGCGGCCCCGTCAGGGTGGCCGCCGCTGATCCGCTCGCCTGGACCCGCGCGCCGCTCTTCGTCGTGCAGTCGTCCGGCATTAAGTCTGCCGTGCCGCTGCAATCTGACAGCACGCCCGATGACGCTACCGCAGCAATCTCGGAGCGCGATCAAGGTCCGGCGGCTTCACGCACCGAAGGCCTTTTCGTTGCAAGAAGCGTCTCCGGTGGTCCGCGATGACCGCGTTCGCACCTGATCGGGCCATGGCGTGCTCTGGCGGACGGAAGGCGGTCCGCAGAGGAGGAGACGACAGCACAACCGCACGATGGCGAGATAAAAGCGCGCGATGTGCGGCTTGGTGCGGTCGTGTGTTTTCAGAGACTTATGGCGCATTTGCGCGAGGTGCGCCTGATCGGCGCAGCCTGCGCATTCGGCAATTCGCCAAGGATTTCCGCGCGTTTGCGCGATGTGCGGAGCCTCGGCCATGAGCGGCGAGGACGACTTTCGCATCCGGCCAGGCCGCATCCGCTCCACCCGCGCACAGCAGGCACGGCCCTTCATCGCCCAGGCGCTCGCCGCCGCGCAGCGCGCCGGCGGCAGGGTCTCGCGCTCCGGCAAGATCAGTTCGGGCAACCGCTCGCGTTTCGGGCGCGGCCAGCGCGCGACCGTCCAGGCCAATCGGCTGCTCACCAACCGATCGCGCAACACGGTCATCAAGACGCGCGTCGTCCGTCATACCGCTCGGGCTGCGCCGCTCGCCGCGCACCTCAGCTATCTCCGGCGCGAGGGGGTCACCCGGGATGGGGAGAAGGCCCGGCTGTTCGGGCCGGAGACCGAGGACGCCGACCCCAAGGCATTCGCCGATCGTACCCAGGACGACCGCCACCACTTCCGCTTCATCGTCTCGCCCGAGGACGCGACCGAGATGTCCGACCTCAAGACCTTCGCCCGCGAGCTGATGGGGCAGATGGAGACGGACCTCGGCACCAAGCTCGACTGGGTCGGCGTCGATCACTGGAACACCGACAACCCGCACGTCCATATCATCCTGCGCGGTCGCACCGATGACGGTCAGGACCTCGTCATCTCGCGCGACTATATCAAGGAAGGCATGCGCGCACGCGCGCAGGATCTCGTCACCCAGGAGCTGGGGCCGCGCACCGATCACGAGATCCGCCGCAATCTGGAACGACAGATCGACGCGGAGCGCTGGACCAATCTCGACCGCCAGCTTGCCCGCGACGGCTATCGCACCGGCGTCGTCGATCTTGCGCCACACCCCGACCGCCAGCCCGACGAATTCCACGCGATGAAAGTTGGCCGGCTGCGGAAGCTGGAGACGCTCGGTCTAGCCGATCAGGTCGGCCCCGGTCAGTGGGTCGTATCGGAGAACGCCGAGGCAACGCTGCGCGAGCTTGGCGAGCGCGGCGATATCATCAAGCGCATTCATCGTGGCCTCGCCGAGCGCGGCATCGAGCGCGGCGCGGCGAGCTATGTGCTCGCCGGCGAGAGCATCAACGATCCCGTTGTCGGCCGGCTGGTCGATCGCGGTCTCGACGATGAGCTGAAGGGCACGGCCTATGCCGTGATCGACGGCACGGACGGGCGAACCCATCACATCAAACTGCCCGATCTCGACGCCGCCGGCGACAGCGCACCCGGCTCGATCGTGGAGCTGCGCAAATTCGACGACGCGCAGGGACGCAGGCGGGTCGCGCTCGCCGTCCGCTCCGATCTCGACATCTCCGCCCAGGTCAATGCGACCGGCGCGACCTGGCTCGACCGGCAGGCGATCGCCCGCGATCCGGTCGCGCTCGGCGGCGGCGGCTTCGGCGCAGAGGTTCGCCAGGCGATGGACCGGCGGGCCGAGCATCTCGTTGGCCAGGGCCTTGCCGAGCGGCAGACGCGTGGCGTCAGCTTCTCGCCCGGGCTGATCGACACCCTGCGTCAGCGCGAGGTGGAAGCCCTCGGTGAGAAGCTCGCGGCCGAGACCGGTCGGCAATTCTCAAAGGCCGGAACGGGCGAGTATGTGGCGGGGACCTATCGCCAGCGCTTCGCGCTCGCCTCCGGTCGCTTCGCCATGATCGATGACGGCCTTGGCTTTCAGCTCGTGCCATGGTCGCCGTCCCTCCAACGCCAGATCGGTCAGCACGTCTCCGGGGTCTCGCGCGGCGCCGGTGGCGTCGACTGGAGCTTCGGCCGCAACCGCGGGCTCGGCATGTAGCCCAATCAAGAAAGGAATGCCCGCCATGTCGGCGACCAAGATCCTCTGGGGCCAACTTATCACCGTCTTCCTGATCGTGCTCATGACGACCTGGGCGGCGACGCAATGGACGGCCTACCGACTTGGCTTCCAGCCGCAGCTTGGGCTGCCATGGTTCGAGCTGGCCGGCTGGCCAATCTATTATCCGCCGGCCTTTTTCTGGTGGTGGTATTTCTACGATGCCTATGCCCCGCCGATCTTCATCGAGGGCGCTTATATCGCCGCGTCAGGCGGCTTCATCTCGATTGCCGTCGCGATCGGCATGTCGGTCTGGCGAGCGCGTGAGGCCAAGAACGCCGAGACCTTCGGCTCCGCCCGTTGGGCCGATACCGCCGAAGTCAAGGCCGCGGGCCTGCTGGGCGCGGATGGCGTCGTCCTGGGGAAGCTCGATCGCGCCTATCTTCGCCACGACGGGCCCGAGCATGTGCTGTGCTTTGCACCGACACGATCCGGCAAAGGCGTCGGTCTGGTCGTGCCGTCGCTGCTGACCTGGCCGGGCTCCGCCATCGTCCACGACATCAAGGGGGAGAACTGGACGCTCACGGCAGGCTATCGCGCCCATCATGGGCGCGTGCTGCTGTTCGATCCGACCAATACAAAGTCCGCCGCCTACAATCCGCTGCTCGAGGTACGCCGCGGCGAATGGGAAGTCCGCGACGTCCAGAACATCGCCGACATTCTGGTCGATCCGGAGGGCTCGCTGGAGAAACGGAACCACTGGGAAAAAACCAGCCATGCGCTGCTGGTCGGCGCGATCCTGCACGTCCTTTACGCCGAAGCGGACAAGACCTTGGCGGGGGTCGCGGCGTTCCTCTCCGATCCGAAGCGGCCGATCGAGTCGACACTCGCAGCCATGATGAAGACGGCCCATCGCGGCGAGGCTGGGCCGCATCCGGTGATCGCCAGCGCCGCGCGCGAGCTGCTGAACAAATCTGACAACGAGCGATCAGGCGTGCTGTCGACAGCGATGTCGTTCCTCGGCCTCTATCGTGATCCCGTCGTCGCCGAGGTCACACGCCGCTGCGACTGGCGCATCGTGGATATCGTCGGCGGCAAGCATCCGACCACGCTCTACCTCGTGGTGCCGCCGTCGGACATCAACCGGACCAAGCCGCTGATCCGCCTGATCCTCAATCAGGTCGGACGGCGCCTGACCGAAGATCTGCAGGCGAAAGGAAACCGACACCGGCTGCTACTCATGCTCGACGAGTTTCCGGCACTCGGTCGCCTCGACTTCTTCGAGAGCGCACTGGCCTTCATGGCCGGCTATGGGCTGAAGGCGTTCCTCATTGCCCAGTCGCTGAACCAGATCGAGAAAGCCTATGGGCCGAACAACTCGATCCTCGACAACTGCCATGTCCGTGTCAGCTTCGCGACCAACGATGAGCGTACCGCCAAGCGTGTCTCGGATGCGCTCGGCACCGCGACCGAAATGCGCGCGATGAAGAACTATGCCGGTCATCGCCTGTCGCCCTGGCTCGGCCACATGATGGTCTCGCGTTCGGAAACAGCGCGGCAACTGATGACGCCCGGGGAGATCATGCAGCTTCCACCGTCCGATGAGATTGTCATGGTCGCCGGCACCCCACCAATCCGCGCGAAGAAGGCGAGGTACTATGAGGACCGTCGGTTTCAAGAGCGCATCGTAACGCCGCCGAACCTGGTAAAGCCGGCAACGGCCCGACCGGACGACTGGAGCACGCTGCCCCTTCCGGCGACGCCAGCGGCCACAATGGCCACCAGCGGCGGCGGATCGGAGGACGAGGATACGACCGACTCCGAGCGCCGACACCAACCCGAACTGAGCCGCGCAAAACCCGTCGAGCCGAAGCAACCCATCGAAAACGAGTTCGAGATCGATCCCCGCGACGACGCCGATGAGGATGCCGCACGTCTCTCGCGCATGAACCAGACCATGCGCCAGGTCGCACGCCAAGCGTCGCTCGATCCCGGCGACGGCATCGAGCTTTAGGAGGCACCATGGCGAAGGCTTCCAAAAAGCAGCGGCTGTCGGTGTATCTCGAACCGGACGTCATGAAGGCGCTCGCGGCGCACGCCGCCCGGCGCGATCAATCCCTCTCGCTGATCGCCGAAGCCGGCATCGCCTCGTTCCTGTCGCCCGACGCTGCCGAACGGCAGGAGGCCGCGACGACGAAGCGGCTCGATCAGCTCGACCGGCGAATGGCGCGGATGGAGCGCGACCTTGGCATCGCTGTCGAGACGCTGGCCGTGTTCATCCGCTTCTGGCTGACGACGAATCCGCCGCTACCAGAGCCGGCCCAGGCCGCGGCGCGCGCCAAAGCCGGCGAGCGCTACGAGGCGTTCGTCACCGCACTCGGTCGGCGACTCGCTCACGGGCCGAAGCTCAGGCAGGAGATTTCGGAGGACATCGCGCCCGCGCGCGACGCGGATTAATCACGACCGCTCTTACCGCAAGTATTCCAACGTTCCGCCGTTTCCCTGTATTACTACGCCACAGTACGATGACCACATGATGGTTGTTGTCAGACCATAATTTCTGCCTCTTCTACTCATCCCCGATCCAGGGCCGCATTTCGCGGACCCGCAAGAGAACGGGGACGACGTGGCGGCCACTCACCAGAAATCGGAGGCGATCCTTCGCGGCGCGCGCATGTTGCGCACCGCGCTCGGCCCCGCAATCGCCCGGTTTCTGGAAGACCCCGCGATCGTCGAGGTGATGCTCAACCCCGATGGGCGGCTCTGGATCGACCGTCTCTCCGAGGGACTTTCCGACACCGGTGAACTGCTATCGCCCACAGACGGCGAGCGCATCATCCGCCTCGTCGCCCACCATGTCGGCGCCGAGGTTCATCCCGGCGCCCCACGTGTCTCGGCCGAGCTGCCCGAGACGGGGGAGCGCTTCGAGGGGCTGTTGCCTCCCGTGGTGTCCGCGCCTGCCTTTGCGATCCGCAAGCCCGCCGTCGCCGTGTTCACGCTCGACGACTACGTGGCGGCCGGAATTATGGCGGCGGCTCAGGCCGAGACCTTGCGCCAGGCCGTCGCAGACCGGCGCAACATCCTCGTCGCCGGCGGCACCTCGACCGGCAAGACGACTCTCACCAACGCGCTGCTCGCCGAGATCTCCAAGACCTCGGACCGCGTCGTCCTGATCGAGGACACGCGCGAGCTGCAATGCGCCGCGCCGAACCTCGTCGCTATGCGGACGAAAGACGGCGTCGCCTCCCTCTCCGACCTTGTCCGCTCCTCGCTCCGCCTGCGGCCTGACCGCATCCCGATCGGTGAGGTCCGCGGGGCCGAGGCGCTCGATCTGCTGAAAGCCTGGGGCACCGGCCACCCCGGCGGCGTCGGCACCATCCATGCCGGCACCGCCATCGGCGCGCTGCGCCGAATGGAACAGCTCATCCAGGAAGCCGTCGTCACCGTTCCGCGCGCGCTGATTGCGGAAACGATCGATCTGATCGCCGTGCTCTCCGGCCGCGGCGCGTCCCGCCGCTTGGCCGAACTCGCCCGCATCGAAGGCCTCGGCCCCGATGGCGATTACCGCGTCACCCCCACAACCCAGCCCCTCACAGGAGACCCGTCATGATCAAGCATGCCCTGTGCATCCGTCGCCACATCGCCACGGCGGTGTCGGTCACCTTCCTCACGCTCGCGCTCGCACCGGCCGCCCACGCATCGGGCTCGTCGATGCCGTGGGAGGCGCCGCTTCAGTCGATCCTCGAATCGATCGAGGGACCGGTCGCCAAGATCATCGCCGTGATGATCATCATCATCACCGGCTTGACGCTGGCCTTCGGCGACACCTCGGGCGGCGCCCGCAAGCTGATCCAGATCGTGTTTGGCCTGTCGATCGCCTTCGCCGCGTCCAGCTTCTTCCTGTCGTTCTTCTCGTTCGGCGGCGGGGCGCTCATCTGATGGCCGACGGCGCGGATCATGGCGGCGAGCTGCCAGGCTTCTCCGTCCCGGTTCATCGGGCGCTGACCGAGCACATCCTGCTCGGCGGCGCCCCGCGCTCGCTCGCCATCCTCAACGGCACGCTGGCTGCCGCGCTTGGCCTTGGCCTCCGTCTCTGGCTGGTCGGCCTGGGCCTTTGGGCAGTCGGCCATTTCGCGGCCGTGTGGGCGGCCAAGCGCGATCCGCAGTTTGTCGACGTCGTGCGCAAGCATCTGCGCATCCCCGGCCACCTGTCGGTCTGAGGAGCGACGCGATGATGAACCTTGCCGAATACCGCGACCGCAACACCCGGCTCGCCGACTACCTTCCTTGGGTCGCGTTGGTCGGCGAAGGTGTCGTGCTGAACAAGGACGGCAGCCTGCAGCGCACGGCGCGCTTCCGCGGCCCCGATCTCGACAGCGCCGTGCCGGCCGAGCTGGTCGCCGTCGCCGGGCGCCTCAACAATGCGTTCCGTCGCCTCGGCTCCGGCTGGGCCATCTTCGTCGAAGCGCAGCGCCATGGCGCCGCGACCTATCCGGCCAGCATGTTCGCCGACAGCGCATCCGCCTTGGTCGATGCCGAACGCAAGGCCGACTTCGAGGAGGCCGGCGCGCATTTCGAGTCGAGCTACTTCCTCACCTTCCTCTATTTGCCGCCGGCCGAGGACGCCGCCCGCGCTGAGACCTGGCTCTACGAGGGCCGCGATCACGCCGGCGTCGATGCGCACGAGATCCTGCGCGGCTTCGCCGACCGCACCGATCGCATCCACCAGCTCATCGACGCCTTCATGCCGGAATGCGCCTGGCTCGATGACGGCGAGACGCTGACCTATCTGCATTCGACCGTCTCGACGAAGCGGCATCGCGTCCGGGTGCCCGAGACGCCAATGTATCTCGATGCGCTGCTGGCCGATCAGCCGCTCACCGGCGGGCTCGAGCCGCGGCTCGGCAATGCGCATGTCCGCATCCTGACGATCGTCGGCTTCCCAACCGCGACGACACCCGGCATCCTCGACGAGCTGAACCGACTGGCCTTTCCCTATCGCTGGTCGACGCGGGCGGTGCTGCTCGACAAGACCGACGCGACCAAGCTGCTGACCAAGATCCGGCGGCAATGGTTCGCCAAGCGCAAGTCGATTGCAGCGATCCTGAAGGAGGTGATGACCAACGAAGCGTCGGCGTTGGTCGACACCGATGCGGCGAACAAGGCCGCCGATGCCGACATGGCGCTGCAGGAGCTTGGCGCGGACTACGCTGGCCAGGCCTTTGTCACCGCGACGGTCACCGTCTGGGACGATGATCCGCGCGTCGCCGCCGAGAAGCTGCGCCTGGTCGAGAAGGTCATACAGGGCCGCGACTTCACCGCCATGCCCGAGACCATCAATGCGGTGGACGCCTGGCTCGGCTCGCTGCCCGGTCATGTCTACGCCAATGTCCGGCAAGCGCCGATCAACACATTGAATCTCGCTCACATGATTCCGCTGTCGGCGGTGTGGGCGGGACCGGAACGGGACGAGCACTTCGATGCACCCCCACTGCTTTACGGCAGAACCGAAGGCTCGACCCCGTTCCGGCTTTCCATCCATGTCGGCGATGTCGGCCACACGCTCATCGTCGGTCCGACCGGCGCCGGGAAATCCGTTTTGCTCGCGCTGATGGCGCTGCAGTTCCGGCGCTATCCGCAATCCCAAGTCTTCGCCTTCGATTTCGGCGGTTCGATCCGCGCAGCGGCGCTCGCCATGCGCGGCGACTGGCATGATCTCGGCGGCGGGCTTACCGAAGGCTCCGACGACAGCGTGTCGCTTCAGCCGCTGGCCCGGATCGACGACGTCGCCGAGCGGGCCTGGGCGTCCGACTGGCTGGTCGCCATCCTGGGGCGCGAGAGCATTGCGGTTACGCCCGAGGTCAAGGAGCATCTCTGGTCGGCATTGTCGTCGCTGGCCTCTGCGCCCGTCAGCGAACGGACGCTGACGGGTCTGTCGGTCCTCCTCCAGTCCAACGACCTGAAACAGGCGCTGCGACCTTATTGCGTTGGCGGTCCCTATGGCCGGCTGCTCGACGCCGAGGCCGAGCATCTGGGCGAAGCCAATGTTCAGGCCTTCGAGACCGAAGGGCTGATCGGCACTGGCGCCGCTGCGGCCGTGCTCGCCTATCTGTTCCACCGCATCGAAGACCGCCTCGACGGACGGCCGACGCTGCTGATCGTCGATGAAGGCTGGCTCGCGCTCGACGACGAGGGCTTCGCGGGCCAACTCCGCGAGTGGCTGAAGACACTGCGCAAGAAGAACGCCAGCGTCATCTTCGCCACGCAATCGCTCTCCGACATCGACGGCTCAGCGATCGCGCCGGCCATCATCGAGAGCTGCCAGACGCGCATCCTGCTCCCCAACGAACGCGCGATCGAGCCGCAGATCACCGCCATCTATCGCCGCTTCGGCCTCAACGATCGTCAGATCGAGATCCTCGCGCGGGCGATGCCCAAGCGCGACTATTACTGCCAGTCGCGGCGCGGCAACCGGCTGTTCGAGCTGGGCCTGTCAGACGTAGCGCTGGCGCTCTGCGCCGCATCGTCGAAACAGCACCAGGCGCTGATCGCCGCGGTCCACGCCCGCAGCGGCACCGATGGATTCCTGGCCGAGTGGCTCGCCGAAAACCGGCTCGCCTGGGCCGCCGACCTCATCGCCGACCTCACCAACGTCACCCCCCAAACCGATCCGGAGGCACGCCCATGACCTGTTCCGTTCGTTCCCGCTCGCGCGCACTGCGCATCACCGCCGCGCTCGTTGCCGCGCCGCTCGCGCTGTCGCCGATCTTCGCCCCACCGGCGGCGGCCCAGTGGATCGTCTACGATCCGACCAACTATGCGCAGAACGTCCTGACGGCGGCGCGCACGCTCCAGCAGGTCAATCAGCAGATCACCCAGCTTCAGAACGAAGCGACCATGCTGATCAATCAGGCGCGCAATCTCGCCAGCCTACCTTACTCCTCGCTTCAGCAGCTCCAGCAGTCCGTGCAGCGGACACAGCAGCTTTTGGCCCAGGCCCAGGGCATTGCGCTCAACGTCCAGCAGATCGACCGTGCATTTCAGACCACCTACGGCAATGCCTCGATGTCGGCCTCCGATCAGGCGCTCGTGGCGGGCGCGCGCGAGCGCTGGCAGAACACCGTCGGCGGCCTGCAAGACGCCATGCGCGTGCAGGCTGGCGTCGTCGGCAACATCGACACCAATCGCGGTGAGATGACGGCGCTGGTCGGCCAGAGTCAGGGTGCGACCGGCGCGTTGCAGGCGACGCAGGCGGGCAATCAGCTTCTCGCCCTACAAGCGCAGCAGCTTGCCGACCTTACCGCCGTTGTCGCCGCCAATGGTCGGGCGCAGAGCTTGTCCGAAGCCGAACGTGCGGCAGCAGCCGAACAGGGCCGCGAGCAGCGCCGGCGCTTTCTGACGCCCGGCACCGGCTACCAGCCCGGCGACGCCCGCATGTTCCCGAACGGCAACTGAGGACGTGGTCATGGACGGCAAGATGCTCGCCCGGCTTGGCGCCGTCGTGTTCGTGGCCGTTGCGATCACGGCGACCGCGATCGAGATGAACCGGAAAGAGGACGCGCCCGAGGCTTGGCCATCCGCTCGCACCACCCAGGCGCAGGCCGATCCGCTGCGCGATGAATTGATCCGTTGCCAGTTCCTCGGCGAGGCCGGTCCGCGCGATCCGGGCTGCCTGCGCGCCTGGGCGGAGAACCGCAATCGCTTCCTCGCACCCGGCGCCCGGCCGGCCGAGCGACTGCCGGACATGCCGCCAGCGCCGCGAGAGGCTCTCACACCCCAAGCGGACCGTAGCAATCCGCCGTCTCTGACGCCCGCCACGCCGATCGCGCCGCCGCAACTCGACGAGGTGAGATAACACCATGGGCGGCACCGGCGTCATCGACCATTTCCTCGAGGTCTTCACCCGCTACATCGATAGCGGCTTCGGCCTGCTCAGTGGCGAGGTCGCCTTCATCGCCACGACGCTGATCGTTATCGATGTGACGCTCGCTGCGCTGTTCTGGTCGTGGGGCGCCGACGACGACATCATGGCGCGGCTGGTGAAGAAGACGCTGTTCGTCGGCGTCTTCGCCTACATCATCGGCAACTGGAACAACCTCGCCCGGATCATCTTCGAAAGTTTCGCCGGCCTCGGCCTGAAGGCGAGCGGGACGAGCTTCACAACGGCTGATCTAATGCGCCCCGGCAAGGTGGCGCAGACGGGGCTCGACGCCGGACGGCCGCTGCTCGATTCGATCTCCAGCCTCATGGGCTACTGGTCGTTCTTCGAGAACTTCATCCAGATCGCCTGCATGTTCTTGGCCTGGGCGCTGGTGCTGCTCGCCTTCTTCATCCTCGCGATTCAGCTCTTCGTCACGCTCATCGAATTCAAGCTGACGACGCTCGCTGGCTTCGTGCTGATTCCATTCGGCCTCTTCGGCAAATCCGCCTTCATGGCCGAACGCGTGCTCGGCAACGTCATCTCTTCCGGCATCAAGGTTTTGGTCCTCGCCGTCATCATCGGCATCGGTTCGACCCTCTTTTCCGAGTTCACTTCCGGCTTCGGTGGCCAGAACCCGTCGATCGACGAAGCGATGGCGATCGTGCTCGCCGCGCTGTCGCTGCTCGGCCTCGGCATCTTCGGCCCCGGCATCGCCAGTGGTCTCGTCTCCGGCGGCCCGCAGCTCAGCGCCGGTGCTGCGATCGGGACCGGCATGGCCGCGGGCGGCATGGTTGCGCTCGGTGCTGGTGCGGTCGGCGCTGCCGCCTCCGGCGGTGCTGCGCTTGCCGGTGGCGCCGCCGCCGCCGCTCGCGGCGGTGCTGCGTTCGCTGGCGGCGCATCCACTGCCTATAGCCTTGGCGCCGCCGGACAGTCTGGTGCGGCCGGCGTCGCCTCCGGACTTGGCCGCGTTGCCAGCGCTGGCGGCAGCGCCGCGGTCTCACCCCTGCGCCGCGCTGCGTCGCGTGCTGCCGAAAGCATGAAGTCCAGCTTCAATGCCGGCGGCAAGGCCGCCTTCGAGGCAACGGGCGGAACATCCACCATGGGTTCGATCGGCGGTGATGCCGCCGGTGAAGGCGCTGCGTCCTCCGGTTCCGCCAACGCTGGCGGGCCGCCCGCATGGGCGCAGCGGATGCGCCGATCACAGCACATGACCCACGCCGTGCAAGCCACGGCTCACGCCGTCCGCTCCGGCGACGCCCATGGCGGCGGCTCCTCCGTCAATTTGTCCGAAGGCGATCGCTGATGTTCAAACGACCCTCCACCCATTACGGCAAAACCGCCGAGCCCGAGACGCCGTATCAGCGCGCCGCGCAGGTCTGGGACGAGCGCATCGGCGCCTCGCGCGTCCAGGCGAAGAACTGGCGACTGATGGCGTTCGGCTCGCTTATCCTGTCGGCCGGATTTGCCACCGCGCTCGTCGTGCAGTCGGCGCGCGGCACGATCGTTCCTTGGGTGGTGCAGGTTGATCGCGTCGGTCAGGCCCTGGCCGTCGCGCCGGCCGAGGCAGACTATCGTCCGACCGATCCGCAGATCGCCTTCCACCTGGCTCGCTTCATCGAACAGGTCCGCTCGATCCCGGCAGACGCGATCATCGTCCGCCAGAACTGGCTGCGGGCCTACGACTTCACGACCGACCGCGGAGCGATGGCGCTGAACGATTACGCGAGGTCCAACGACCCATTCACACGGGTCGGCCGCCAGCAGGTCGCCGTCGACGTCTCCAGCGTGATCCGCGCGTCGCCTGACAGCTTTCGCGTCGCCTGGGTCGAGCGCCGCTACGAGAATGGGCAGCTCACCGAGACGACGCGCTGGACCGCGATCCTGACGATCGTCGTGCAGATTCCCCGCAACGCTGACCGGCTCAGGGCGAACCCGCTCGGCATCTACGTCAACGCCATCAATTGGTCACGGGAGCTTGGGCAATGAGGCCGTCTTTCCGTAAAGCCGGAAATCCGGCTTCACACACATTCGCACTTTCGGCTCTCCGTAGAGCCTCATTCCCGATTGTTCTGCTGGTAACGACGGCGCTCGTCGGCTGTGCGACCACCAATCCACCGCCGGAGATCTCCTACGACAACGCGGCTCCGGCCGTGCAGACCGTCGATCCTCCCGCGCCCGTCACCGTGGTCGAACTGCCCCGGCCGCTGCCGCTGCCTGGCCAGTTGCAGCGCGTTCCTGAGACCCGGCGCACACCGGAGCCCACAAATCCGACGGCACGCGTTAATCAGGCAAACGAGGCAGCCCGCGTTCAGCCGGTGCGCGACGGCTTCATCAACTCCATGCAGGTCTATCCCTGGACGCAAGGTGCGCTCTATCAGGTTTATACCGCCGTCGGGCAAATCACCGACATCGCCCTTCAGCCCGGCGAGCAGCTTGTCGGTTCCGGACCCGTCGCGGCCGGCGACACGATCCGTTGGATCATCGGCGACACGGAGAGCGGATCGGGCGCGACGCGCCAGATCCACATCCTCGTGAAACCCACCCGAGCCGACCTGATGACCAACCTCGTCATCAACACCAACATGCGCACCTATCACATGGAGCTTCGCTCGACCGAGCGCACTTATATGGCGTCGGTCTCCTGGCAGTATCCGCAGGACCAACTGATTGCGCTGCGTCGGCAGAACGCCGAGGCGCAGGCTGCCCAGCCCATTGCGAGCGGCGTCGACCTCGCCAATGTCAACTTCCGCTACGCCATCGAGGGCGATCGGGCGCCGTGGCGGCCGCTCCGCGCTTTTGACGATGGCCGTCAGGTCTTCATCGAATTTCCGCGCGGTATCGGCCAGGGTGAGATGCCGCCGCTCTTCGTCGTCGGCCCTGAGGGCAATACCTCGGAGCTGGTGAACTACAGGGTGCGCGGCCACCACATGATCGTCGACCGGCTCTTCGCCGCGGCAGAGCTGCGCTTCGGCTCCGGTGACCGGCAACGGCGCGTCCGTATCGCACGTACCGACGGGAGGTCGACCTCGTGAGCGAGACCCCGCCCCGGAATGAGGAAGTGTCGGACGACGATGCACAGCCCCTGACCGGCGAGCCCGCCGGCCCAGCGCCGATGCGCCTGCGAGCCGAGCCCCAGCGCGTGACGCGGCTATCTCGTAAGGTTCTGGCAGGACTCGGCCTGGTCGCGAGCGTCGGTCTCGGCGGCGCCCTGATCTACGCGCTCCAGACCCGCGATGGCGGTCGGCCGAACGAGGAACTCTATTCGACCGAAAACCGCTCGACTGCAGACGGGCTGGCAGGATTGCCCCGCGATTATAGCGGCGTGCCTCGGCTCGGGCCGCCGCTGCCCGGCGATCTCGGCCGACCGATCCTCAGCACCCAGGACCGTGGGCAGCCGATGCCCACCCCCGCCATCGCCACGCCCAATGCCGGTATCAGCGCGGAAGAGCAGCGCCGCCTTCAGGAAATCGAGACCGCGCGGACCAGCCGTCTCTTCTCTGGATCGGAAAGCCGGGGCGCACCCGCTGCGGCGGGAGCTGCCCCAGCACTCCCGCCCGCGCCGGATTTGGCGAGCCTTGGCCTCGCTCCACCGCCGGCCACGCCCTCGGCGCAGGATCGCCAGAACGCGTTCCTGAACGCGGCCGCCGATCGAAGGACGGTGGCGCCCGATCGCCTTGCGGCGCCGGTGTCGCCGAACATCCTTCAGGCGGGAGCCGTGATATCCGCAGCACTGATCACGGGCATCCGGTCCGACCTGCCGGGCCAGATTACCGCGCAGGTTACCGAGAACATTTACGACAGCCCTACCGGCCGTATCCTGCTGGTGCCACAGGGCACGCGCGTCATCGGCCAGTATGACAACAATGTGCAGTTCGGGCAGAGCCGCGTGCTGCTTGTCTGGAACCGGCTGATCTTTCCGAACGGCCGGTCCATCGTTCTCGAGCGCCAGCCTGGTGCTGACGCCGAAGGTTACGCCGGCCTGCAGGATGGTGTCGATTACCATTGGTGGGATCTCGCCAAAGCGGCCGGGCTTTCAACTCTGCTCGGCGTTGGCGCCGAACTCGCCGTGGACGATGATGACCGCCTTATCCAGGCGATCCGCAATGGCGGCCAGGACACCATCAATGACGCCGGCCAGCAGATCGTTAGGCGTCAGCTCAACATTGCGCCGACGTTGACAATCCGGCCGGGGTTCCCCGTGCGCGTCGTCGTCACGCGGGATTTAGTCCTTGAGCCCTACGGGAGCTGAGCATGGCTAAGCTGAAACTGGGGGCCGTCCCTGAGGACAAACGCGTCAAAATCTCGCTTGAGCTGCCAGGAGAGCTTTTCCGCGACTTGCAGGAATATAGCGAAATCCTGGCGCAGCAAGAGGATGTGCCCGCGGCGGACCCGAGCAAACTGATCCTAGCAATGGTGCAGCGCTTTATACAAACCGATCGAGGATTTGCCCGAGCTCGTAAAGATAGGAACCAGAGATTGCGTGGAAGCTAGCTCCAAGCGCCAAAGCGCCGCGAACCCCATCCGCGCCTACCTTCGACACCCGGCGAGCCGTCACATCCTTTGCGAGCCGCAGCAAACGGCCGAGCGCCGGATTCGAATTGCTCGGTGACCATACTGCCGAATATGGGAGCTTCTCCGCGTCGCCGCCGATTGGTCGGAATGCGACCCCGTCGGTCACACCGACGATGGAAGCGCTCGCGAGCGTGATTCCGTACCCCATCGCCACGATGTTCAGCAGGCCCTGCCGGCTGACATCGTGAACATCGACTTTCGGGCCGAATCCAGGTGCGGAGAGTTTCCGCACAAGATAGTCATGAATCTCCGGGCCGGCGCCGCGCTGGCTCACGACGAACGTTTCCTCGCGAATGTCCATCCAGTGCAGGTCATCCCGCTCCGCCAGCCTATGATCCGCGGGTAATGCAACATAAATGCTCTCGCTCCACAGCAAGAGCGCTTCTTGTCCGCTCAGCTTCGGCGTTCCTACGACGAATGAGACATCGAGTTCACCCGTCATCACACGAGCAACGTCGTGCTCCGAAGAGCCTTCATGCAAGCTCACGCGGATATTAGGATAGCGCCGATGAAACTCTCGCAAAACCATGTGGAGAGGTCCTGACGCGAGCACTGAGACGACCCCCACATGAAGCTCGCCGCAATCGCCTTTCTGCACTGAAGCACCGAGTTGAACGGCTTGACCAAGCTGCTTCATCCCCACGGATGCCTCTTCCAGGAAGAGTCGACCTGCACTTGTCACCCGGACACCACCAGGCCCCCGATCGAAGATCCGAAAGCCGATCCGATGTTCAAGCAATTGCACCCGCCGCGTCAGCGTGGATTGTGAGACGTCCAGCGTTGCTGCGGCGCGCCGAAAGCTTTGGTGCTGTGCTGCTGCGAGCGCATACCGCAGATGTCTCAAATCGAGCGACAAGTCAGGCATTGCCTCCTCGGCAAAGCTTGCTCGACTCCTTCAGCAAGGTGAAATCGATCAGGCATTTTATCGCGGTTCATCCCATCTAAGCCGTCCAAAGAGCGGCACGGTGCCCGCCGCTCGGGCGGCCCATCCTATCATCGCGGGCTTCAAACTGACCCGCGCGCAGCATCTCGACGCGATGCGCTCTGCTTGCACCAATGCGCGTCATGACATCGTCCGTAGATCGGCATTTCACGGTCCTCCAATCCATGACGCCACAGGCGCTTAGCGCTCTTTAATTCCAGTCAGAAACACGTCGACCGCCGAAAGCACCACTTCCTGGGTCTCTTTCTCGTCAGGTGGCGGTCGAAGGCCGAGGACGACTTGAAGGTGAAGGTTGTCGCGGATCAGGCCGACGAAATGGTCTGCGACACGGACGCAATCGTCCGCACGGACCTCACCCCGCGCCTTGGCCCCCTCTAGCACCTCAGCGAGGCGCTTGGTCGCCCGAGCGGGTCCGCAATCATAGAACGTCCGTCCGAGGTCAGGATATCGGTTGGCCTCGGCCACGACGGTGCGATAAACGCCGATCAGGGCCGGCGACATATAGATCGTCATAAGCTGATGCCCGAACCTTAGCAGGGTCTCGCGCAGGTCGCGTCCCTCGATCTCTTCGACGACGAGGGACGACAGAGCCTTTTCGGCAAATGTGCCGACGAGGGCTGCGAACAAGCCCTCCTTGTTGCCAAACTCATTGTAAATGTTCCGCTTTGATCCGCCTGCGCGCTCGATGATCGCGTCGATGCTCGTCGCGGCGTAACCCTGCTCGAAAAATATCTCCGCAGCCGCCGCGAGCAGCACCTCGCGACGGCCCGACGGCCGGTCTGACTTCACAGCAACCATTGCACCCGACACCTCATCCTTTCGAATCTCCTTGACTGGTAACGATCATTACCGTACCGGTCAATGGTAACATCGATTACCGGAGGGCGGCGTGGCGCAGCTCAACAAGAAAAAGCTCATTGGCGTGCTGCTCTGCCTTGCCGCGATCGCTCTCGGTGCGGCCGCCTGGGTCTGGGCCAGGTCAGGTACCGATATCTCGACGGACAATGCCTATGTACGGGGGGACGTTACGTCGCTCGCGCCTAAGGTCGGCGGCTACGTCACCGCAGTCGAGGTTGAGGACAACCAGACCGTCAAGGCTGGCGACGTTCTCTTTCGGATCGATGATCGAGACTATCGGGCACGATTGGCGCAGGCGGAAGCCAACGTCCAAGCAGCACAGGCCCGTCTGACCAACGTCGACGCTGAATCGGCGCTGCAACAGGCAATGATCCGCCAGGCGGCAGCTCAGCGGCAGGCTGCTGTCGCCGAGCTTGGCCTCGCCACGAAAGCGAGCGAGCGCCGCCGGGAATTGATCCGGTCGAACGCTGTAAGCCAGGCCCAGGTCGACGAAAGCGAGGCCGCCCGCGCTCGCGCCGACGCAGGCGTCGTCGCGGCGTCCGCCACGCTTGATGCACAGCAACAACGCATCCTAGTAATCGCAACACAGCGTGAGGCCGCAGTAGCTGCGGTCGCCCAAGTCGAGGCAGCGCGAGACCTGGCGAGGCTCGATCTCGAAAGCACAATCGTCCGCGCGCCGGTAGCCGGCGTCGTCGGAAATCGGCAGGTCCGGGCCGGCCGCCTTGTATCACCGGGAACGCCGCTTCTCGACATCGTTCCTGTCAACGATGTTTGGCTGGTGGCGAACTTCAAGGAAACTCAAGTCGCCGACATTCAACCCGGCCAACGGGCGCGTATTTCGATCGACGGCTATCCCGGCCAGACGTTCGAGGGCGTGGTTGATAGTTTCGCCCCCGGCAGCGGCTCGGCTTTCAGCCTACTGCCCTCGGACAACGCCACCGGAAACTTCATCCGGGTAGTGCAGCGTGTTCCGGTGAAGATCCGTCTCGTGAACAATCCGCTTCCGGGCCGAATTGTCCCGGGTCTGTCGGCGCGGGTCGAAATCGAGCGGGGAAGCGGCTCATGACAGCCCTTGCCGTGCCCGAACCAAGGGCGGTGCCAGCGCAGGGTGGTGGAATCCTGATCGCGGCGGTCCTTCTTGCGTGCATCACCGAAGCTGTCGCGAGCACCGTCCTGTCTTTGGGACGCGGAGATATCATCGGAGATACTTACGCCACCCCAGACGAGTTCGCGTGGCTGGATATGGGCTACACGACCCTCAAATTGATGGGCTACATTGCCGCGCCGTCGCTCATCGCTCGCTTCGACCCACGCAAGCTCCTGCTTCTGTCGACGATCATTATGGGCGCGGCATGTGCGCTCGCTGCGCTCACCGCCGACCTCGAAACCTTGGTCGTGTTACGTGTCCTGCAAGGCTTCGCCGGGGGAGTCCTCCTTATCTCCGGCCAGACCTTGCTCTTCCTCGCGTATCCCCAATCACAACAGCCCATCGTACAGGCGCTCTTCGCCCTGGGCTCGGTTGTTGCTCCCGCGACGCTTGCTCCCGCGCTGCAAGGTTGGCTGCTCGACAATCAGTCGTGGACTTGGATTTTCTTCGGCAATGCACCGATCGCCATCATGGCGGCGGGCCTTCTCTTGATGGCGAAAGAGCAACCTCCAACCTCATTCCCGTCACGGCCGTTCGATTGGCTGGGCTTTGTGTTGCTCTCCGCGGTCCTTGCCTGTGTCACATACATTTGTAGCCAGGGTAGTCGCTGGGACTGGTTCGAAGAGTCCAGGATCGTTTGGCTGACCGTCGCCGCCGCGGCTGCATTTCTAGCGTTCATCGCACGCGAGATCGCCGCCAGGGGTCGAACTCTGCTGGACTTCAGCGCCTTCCGATCCGACGACTTCGCCTTCGCCTTCGTGGTCAGCTTCGTCGCAGGCGCGGCCCTGTTTGGAAGCGCTTACCTTATCCCCTCGTTCGCTGTGTCAGTCCTCGCGTTCACGCCGACTGATGCCGGGCAACTCCTACTTCCGAGCGGCGGCCTGTTCGTCGCGGCCTTACTTCTCGCAGCATTCCTCATGCAAGCAGGGAAGGTTCCTCCGATTGCGACGGTGCCGTTCGGCATTCTACTGATCATGCTCGCCATGTGGATGCTCTCCGGCTCCACCAGTCAGAGCGGCTCGAGCGACATGATGCCCGCTATTCTCCTGCGTGGGCTTGGTCTTGGCTTCCTGTTCCTATCGATCCAGCTCATTGCTTTCTGCGGGCTTCCCCGGCCAACTCTCGCCTCCGGCATCGGCATGTTCAATGTGGGACGCCAGCTAGGCGGGCTGATGGGCGTCGCCGCGCTCCAGACCCTTATCGATCATCACGTCGCGGGAAATCAGGCCGTGCTCGGCGCGCACATAACCGCAGGTGCGCCGGACGTGGCCGAGCGTATTGCTACCCTAACCTCGGCGCTTGTCGGCAGAGGAATGGACGCCGCCGCAGCGAGCAAGGCGGCAACGATGCTCTTGGGTCGCACTGTCGCAGGACAGTCGACCGTCATCGCTTTCGACACAGCCTTCAATGCCATCGCCCTGCTCTTTGTGGTTGCCGCGCCGTTCCTCATCGCCGTCAAGATCGCTGTTTCCCGCGCGGGAAAGGCGCGCCGCGCACGACTCTCAGTAGCCGAAGGAGGCTAGCTTTGGACGATAAAGGCTCCGAACGGCTTAAAAGGAGAAGAATGCAGCAAGGCGACATGCTGCATAGATCAAGCGCGACCCTGCTTGACCCAAGCGCAATACTCATTGGCATAGATCCGGTTATCGAGCGTCGCAGATATCCCAAACCAGAAATCCTCTCTGCCTTCGGCAGTATCGATGACCTTCTCGTCAGGATTGCGGAACGCAAGGCCGCCCTCCTCGCCGCACCCCTCGTCGACTGCGGCAGGATTGTCGATCTACAATTTGTACGTTGCGTCCTGACCGACTTTGGGAGGCTGGCCTGGAATGAATATTCCACGTCCATCATTGCGCTCGTGCGCTTGATGATGACGGAAGGCGCACGCAGCCCCGGCCTGAAAAAGCGCATCTACAAGGTCGGTCCGTTCTCGGTCACCTGCCAACTCCGCCAGTTCTTCACCAAAGCGCACGGAGCAGGTGTTCTCAATGCACCGCAGGCGAATCTAGCGGCCGAGCATTTGCTCGGCATGCTCAGAGAGCCGCTCTATGAGGCGCTCATGCTGAACCCCGCCACCGCCTCCGCATCTAACGGGGCGGGAAAGGTCTCAGCGAGTGTGGATCTCGTCCTGGACGGATGCAAGCGGGGGCGGGCGTGATCTCCATCGACGAAACCACCACTCATACACGGGCCGCCTGGGTTCGACGCCGGGACAATCCGGTCCTCGATGAGAAGTTCCTCAGCGGCGGGCGCGCAGATCGCACGACAAACTATGTCACGGAAGGAAGATAGCGAGTGCAACGTTTCGCCAACCCTGCTCGGCTTCGCTTTGCGCTCGGCGTCATGATGCCGTGTGTGGCGTTGAGCGCCTGCGCCGTCGGACCCAATTACAAATCGCCGTCAATGCAGGTCCGCGATACATGGGTTGTACCGGCCGACACGGCGCAAGTTGACGGTCAGTGGTGGCGCAAGGTCAGTGACCCCATCCTCACCGAACTCGTCGACACGGCCATCGCCAACAACAAGGATCTGGATGAGGCGGCGGCCCGACTCCGGGAAGCCCGGGCGAACCGCGATGCGGTAGTCGGCCGTCAGTATCCACAGGTCGCGGCATCGGGCACAGCGGCTGAGAACCGACTGAGCTCGAACGGGCAACTGCCCGTGGGAAAAATTCCGGCGCTCGAGCAGGAGTTCTCGATTTATGACGTCGGCTTCGATGCGTCTTGGGAAATCGATCTATGGGGCGGCACACGGCGCGCCGTAGAGAGCGCGAACGCGCGCGTCCAGGCCGCTGAGGAAGCGCGGCGAAGCGTCATCCTGCAAGTTATCGCCGAGGTCGTTCGCTCCTACATTGACCTGCGAACCGCTCAAAGCCTCCACGCCAGCGCTGCGGATGACGCGCAAGCGCAATTCCGTATCGCAGAGGTCGTAGCGGAAAGGTTTCGGGTAGGAACCGCCTCTCGTTTCGATCTCACGCGCGCGCAAGCTCAGGCGAGGACGACGGCAGGCGCAATACCAGCGTTCGAGGGGGACGCAGCAGCTGCTGCCTTCCGTCTGGCGGTGCTCGTCGGAGAGCCGCCAGAGACGCGCCATGCTCAGCTTATGGGCCCGATGCCGTTTCCAGCGGCCAACTTAGATGTTTCCGTAGGCCTGCGCGCTGATCTTCTACGCCGGCGTCCCGACGTGCGCCAAGCCGAGCGAGAAATCGCAGCAGCCACCGCCGACATCGGGGTAGCGACCGCGGAGCTGTTCCCCCGCTTTTCGCTGATGGGCGCAATGGGGCAGCAGGCCCGATCTCCAGGCGACCTTTTCTCCAGCGACAGCTTCCGCTTCCAGGTCGGGCCGTCCTTCCGATGGCCGATCTTCTCGGCGGGCCGCATTCGCGCTCAGATCCGCGCTGCGGATGCACGCGCAGATGCGGCGACAACTCGGTACGAGCGCGCTGTGCTCACTGCGCTGGCAGACAGCGAAACCGCTATCAACCGCTTCGCAATGGCGGGGCGCACCAGGATCGAGCGTGACCAAGCTCGTGAAGACGCGCGCGAAGCCGTGGAACTCGCCCGCACACGCTACTTGGGCGGTGAAGATGACCTGACCGTACTGCTTCAGGCACAGTCGGTATATAGCGGCGCAGAGCGGCTCGCTGTTCAGGCGCAAGCTGCACAGCTGCAGCAGCTCGCTGCTCTCTACAAAGCACTGGGAGGTGGTTGGGAGGCCGCTGAAGGCGTGCCCACGTCGTGAGCGCCGGTCGATCGAGGCGGCCCGGTGACTGAGAGGCGCCCTCATCAGCCGCTCTTGCCCTCAACTCGCGGAGGATCAAATGGTTAACGAGAAACAACGACCGCTATCGCCACACGCATCGATCTACCGGCCGCCGGCAGCAATGATGACATCTATCATTCATCGTTTCACCGCGATCGCGATGTCGATGACGGGAATGCCCTTGTTGGTCTGGTGGCTGTGGTCGCTTTCCGAAGGACCGACATCGTACGCGCAGTTCAGCGGATTCGCCGCGAGTTGGCTGGGTACGTACATCTTGTTCGGATTGAGTTGGTGCCTATTCCAGCATCTCGCCTCGGGCATCCGTCATCTCGTGATGGATATTGGAGCAGGGTACGCCCTCAAGGCCGCGCGTTACGGAGCGCTGGCAACGTTCGCCGCCTCAACACTGATGACGTTGGGATTCTGGACACTACTGGCGCTGAAGTGACGTGAGGGACCTGGAGCATGAGTTCACGTGATAAGCAAAGCATCATCGAACGTATTCAATTTCTATCGGCAAGTAACAGCGTTGGAGCAACGATCCAAGCCGTGTTTCTTATAGCGGCGATGTGCGCAGCCTTCAGTACCTTCTTCTGGTGGATACGATGATGTCTGCGAGGCACGATAACGATCGTATCGTGATCTAGGTAGGACAACAGATAAGACCAAGTATTATCACCAAAGCCGACGAGGAAAGTCATTAAGAATAGGTTCAGTGTTTCTGTGCGCTCTGTAAATAATCCGCACGCTACGCCTCTGGTGTTCGAAGTAGAGACCCACGACGATCTCCTAGAAACGGTGGAGCGAGTGCGAAATGCCAATATTGTATCCGAAGGGGAAGCGCCCGCGCTGGCCATCGGATTAAAACTATTGGGCGAGGTAATCATCCGGCACCGCGATGAGCCGCAGTTTGCTGAGCTATGGAACGTCGTGCCTGCCTTCATCAAGCGTCTCAAAGCACGATAGCTTGCCGCCGGGCTTAGCGATGTAAGTACTATTCGCAACGAGCAAGTTCGAACGCGTCCAAAGACCACAATGCGGACGCAGCAGGAGAATAGCGGATAAATCCGCTCGGGCGCGGAGCTGCGGGTCGCACCACCTCCATCGCCTGCAAAGATCAGATCGTTGGATGAGCAGCAATGAGGGGGGACGCGCTAGAAAGGCTGTATAATGGACGTGTTCACTGGTTTGGCCCAGGGCTCTGCTGTTGGTCGACGTGACTTCTTCCTCGAAATTCTACGCCGCTGGTGTCTCGCGCGGCGCCAAACGCGGCCTGCCCAACCCCCACTCGTCCAGATGCTCTCTCCAAGTGCCTGCGAAATCCTAGCACCAGTCTTCGACGCGTTGTTCTTGACTTTTGAGGCGTGCCTCGGGCGTCCCATGGCTCCAGGGGACGAGGAGGTACTGACCGCCGACGAACTTGACCTCGTCGCACTCCTCAATGGTTCTCAATCTTCGATCTTCCGATTCCCTCAATCTAGGACCGAAGTCATCTTGCGCGTTGCACTGCGCTCGACACGGATCATGGTGGACTTGAGCCGACATCCAGAAGGCGGCGGCCGGCCGGAGACGCAATGAGCCGACAAGCGCCCGGTCGTCGGGCATCGCGACGGCTCGAACGACGTGACGCGATCATGCGGATTGCCCAGGAACACTTCCTGCAGCATGGATATTCTGCCACCTCAATGTCTCACATTGCCGAAAGCCTTGGTGGCTCGAAAGCGACGCTCTGGACCTACTTTTCGTCGAAAGAGGATCTCTTCAGATATGTCATCAATGCGGCATCAATGGAATTCCAGCGAGAGCTAACCGTAGGGCTCGCGCAGACCGACAGTCTAGAGGAAACGCTACTTCAGTTCTGCCGGCGGCTAATCGAGCGCATCGTCTCACCGAGCGCATTGGCGCTTCGTCGCGTAGTCGCCGCGGAAGCCGTGCGGTTTCCGGACGTGGCTGAGACCTTCTACCATAACGTGCCAGCACGACTTCATCACGTGCTAGGCGCACTGCTCGATCCGCACATGAGAAGCGGCAAACTCCGGACGACGGATCCGTTAGAGGCCGCCGAGGTTCTAACGTCTATCTGCCATGCACGATGTTTTTGGCGCGCCGCATTTGGATTGAATGAGGACGTAAAGGCCCACGAAATTCAAGCTGACGCAAAGTTAGCTGTCGATGTCTTTTTGCGCGCTTATAGTGCTCCCGGCGAATAGCTGGGCACTGCAACGATGGAGCGTCATACAGGGTTTGGCGTGCTTTTTCAGGCGCAAGCATAGACCCGTGGAGTTTTTCAGGAACCTTGGCGCGGTATGAACGGCTAATTGGCGCGGTCATTCCATCCGCTTCGTCCGGGCGTTGGCGAGCGGCGGAATCAACTCTGGACCCACGCGCGACAATCGGGCGCCGCCGAGAGTGAGCATGCCCTATTCGATTTCATGACTGCCGAGCTTCCGCAGGTCATGCTGCTTCAGAGCGATGTGGCAACGCCGCCGCGCTAGCAGGCGCTCCAAGATGCCAGCGCCAACACGCAGGTAGCTGAGATGCCGAGCGTCGTGCGCACCGCATGAAGTCTACCCCAGCGATGCATTAGCGCACGCGTCTCAGCCGACGGGCGATCAAGCGAAATGGCCTCCAGCGTTTTGTTGACGGGTTTCATCACAAGCAACGTGTAAGGCCAGTTCGCGAGCATCAAAGCCGCGCCGACTAACCATAGCAGACCGCCGTCCGCCCACCAGGCCACGGTGCCGCTCATTCCGGAGGCGAGCGCGAGCGACGCCTGCATCGCATAGCCGCGCGCATAAGCCGGCTTCCACTGGGTCAGCAGGGCGCTGTCCTCTAACCTCAGGCGCGCCGGGTGCTCGGCAAAGCTGATGTAGAAGGCGGCACCGGCGAAGAGCGCCGCGGCGAGCAAGGCCGTCAAACCGAACATTGCTTTCAATCTCCAACCCTTGTCGCCGAGCTGGCTGTAAAGAGCGCCTAAGCGCAAGCACCGACTTGCGGGCCAACGTCCTATCGCTGTTGCGCAGGGCTGTCGCGATTGCGCGACGGGTTCCGGCGTAATCGCCGGACCGACCTCTACGAAATACGTTCGTGCGGGCTCCGCATCGTCCTTGGCCCTGCGCAGCGGTGAACGTGATGAGCCGGAAAGGGTACTATCGCGGGGCTGTTGCTACGCGTTCGCGCCGTTAAATGGCGCACCCGACAGGATTCGAACCTGTGACCTTCGGCTTCGGAGGGCAGGTATCGCACAGTCCAATTGCGTTTGGTTTGGTTGGAGTCGCAGTCCACGCCACGAGATCCCCGGCACTGATCGAAAGCTCCGTCCTTCGCGGGCTGAAATATTGTTGCGGGCATTCTGGCGCGATCGATCAGATGCAACCCAAACGATCTTCTACGGCCGATTTTGAAGGATGGTGCGGGTGGTCGGAATCGAACCGACACTCCTTTCGGAACCGGATTTTGAATCCGGCGCGTCTACCAGTTCCACCACACCCGCACATTTGCCGCCGATTCTAGCCGACGCTCGCTGCACCTATACTGCACCTAGAGCGAAAACCGAATACCGTCAGCCACTTTTCCTTCCTTCATAACCACCTGAAAACACACCGTTTTCAACTCATCGTGTTTTTCTGTGGATTGGAAGACAAACCACTTTTTGAGTCCGGCGCGTCTACCAGTTCCACCACACCCGCACGGTGCTGAGCCCCTGCGTGCATTGCGCCTGAGGATAGCCGAAGGCTCGTATACAGCACCTACGAGATCATTTCTAGACGCCGGCCATGTCCCACCACTGATGAATTTTCAGCCCTTCCGGTATCAGCGATGCAGACGGCAGCGAGGAAGTCGGCGGCATTTCGAGCCCTGCCTTGGGCGCGTGCTGGAAGTCTTTGAGGCGTCGGAACATGCGCTCAATGGCTTTTAGTTGCGATAGAGCGCGGCTGGAAATGATCGAAAGCGAGTCTTGCAATGGCTCGCTTCAAGACATATTGATCTTTACGACCTAAGCGTCAGAAATGGCGCCGATACCTGCCCTTCGATTGAGCTTTCGCCGACTTCCGCTTTGCGTCTTCATTTCGGTCGTTGCCGTAACCACGCCAGTTGCCCACGAGCGGACATCGTGTTGCCAAGAGCGATGTCACGCTCGCACCGATTGTGTTGAAAACTCGGCCCTTGATGCGAGGCAACGTCGCTGATTCACCCAATATACATGCGGAGGACTGAGGCGATGATGGGCGAGCGACGGTTAGGATCACCTATGGCTTTCGAAAGTTGCCTCATGCAATTCGGTGGCTGCGCGATGTCCCGACCTGACGGCGCCCTCTATCCAGGCTGAATATTCCGACGTGTGCTCGCCAGCAAAGTAAATTCGACCCTCGGACGAGGAGATATTCCATTGCCAACGGAAAAGATTACCAGGCTGCGGGATGCCATAGGCGCCGCCGGCCCAAGGATCTTCCTGCCACGAATAGCTCCTTGATTCCTGCACGTGACGGCCCGCTCCGGGGAAGGCTTTTTCGATGTGTCCCATTGCCCATTGGGCCCGGGCCTGCTCGTCCATTGCGTCCAATTCGGCGGCCCGCTCACCTTGCTGATAAAACTGAAGTACCCCGCTGCCATCGTCGGCGGACCATCGCGGGCTCCAGATTTCTGCGCCCGTATCGAGCTGGGCGAACCCGCTCAACTGTTCAGACTCCCAGAAACGGGCTGACATCTTGAACGCCACCTTGGTCGCCTTGGTGTAGCGAATCTCAGCCAGGATCTGTTGCTTTGCGGGGTTGAGAGCTGGCTCGAACTGGACGCGGCCCAAAACTGAGAATGGGATCGTGCAGATGAGTGCATCTGCGGCCATTATAGCCTTGGGCCTTGCCCCTTCGACGGCAATCTCGATGCGATCGGCGAACTGCACTATGGCCCGAACCGGTGAGTTGAGCAAGATTGGGCCGCGTAGGTGTGCGGCAATGGCGGCCGGCAGGCGGTCGTTGCCACCCTCGATAACCGACAAGCTTTCACGATCATAGGTCGCGAGGACGCGGGAGAGCATCAGGGGCGAAATGGCGGTCGGAAAAGCGCCGAGGGTCAGCAACTTGATTGCTGCCGGCGACAGACCCTGCGCGGCAAGGTGATCGACGATGGAGAGCCGGTCAAGGTGAGCCAGCGCGCGTGGTGGCCATGCGGGCGTGTCCATCACCTTTGCCGCTAACAGCTTTTCAACGTTCTCCAGGACATGCGTCTTGAGCAGTCCAGCATATCCCATCGCTTTCTCTTCCGGCGGCAGATCGACCGTCGCGGCCAAGTCCGTCTTGGTGTCGATGACCCAGCGTTTGCCGTCGATTAGCGCGACGTTCTTGAGGCCGGTCGGATAGAGTGGCCTAGTGGCAAGCCCCATCTGATCGATGTAGTCCCACGTCCAGCGATGCGACCGGGGAATTCGACCTGCCCCGGCCTCCGCCATGGGTGCGCCGTCTCGTGCGCGTTGCGTGAGAACCCGACCGCCAATCCGACGCCGGGCCTCGACAATCTGGACATGGTGACCGGCGCGCTCAAGCTCGAGCGCCGCCACGAGGCCACTCATACCGGCGCCAACGACAATGACCGTCTTAGGGTCTGTTGTCGGGTTTAGCCGTGGAGGTCTCGCTAGCATGGCAACACCCTTCCCAGACCTGGTTGCGTTTGAGCCCTAGAGTTGGAGATGTTGTCTTTCCACGACCCATGGGTATTGGCGCGCTGCGCAGCAAGGAGCATATAACTCTGCCTTCTCTTCCGTTGAGACCTCAGCTCTGCACCGCTCACCATGGCAGGCGATCGTCGCCAAAAAAGAAGCCTCCGGTCGGACCATCCGCCGCGAGGCTGGCGTAGTGAACGGCAATTTGGGCGCCTTCCTGAGCGCTCATATCGGCCTCATCGCCACCCATGTCGGTTCGTAGCCAACCGGGGTGAACCGCGTTTATTTTAATGGATGTGCCCCGCAGCTCTTCCGCCAGAAGAATGGTGAAGGCGTTTAGTGCTGCCTTTGAGGTGTTGTAACCAAGAGTACGGTTGAGATAGACCGGCGAGGCCGGGTCAGACATGTGCGACAGCGATCCCCTAATGCTGGACACATTGACGATGTGGCCGGCCTCCGAGCGCTTGATGAGCGGAAGCAAGGTCTGGGTGAGAAAAATCGGGGCGAAAAAATTGACCTCGAAGATGCCTCGTACCGTCTCGGGTCGGGCATCGCTTGGAGGCTGATCCGGGGCCAGGGCGCCCTCGCCGCCGTCGACCAGGACACCGGCATTGTTGATCAGTATATCTAGCCGCCCATGCAGGCTTTCGATCGCGGTGTAGGCCGCCTGGTGGTCAGCCGCACTGGTAACTTCGAGTTTTAAGGCCGAGACATCGAAGCCTTCCCCGAGCAGGCTCTCTGCGGCTGCTTCAGCCTTGGCGATGTCGCGCGCAGCGATAATCACATGAGCGCCATTGATGGCGAGCTGGCGGCTGGTTTCGAGCCCAAGACCGCGGGCCCCGCCGGTCACCAAGGCAACGTTGCCCAACAGCGATTTGGTTTTAAGGACCTTAGCCATAGTGTTTCCTTTATTTTTTGCTCGCGACTGTGCAGCGCGCAGCGGGCAGCATCCAAGAGTGATTGTTCCACGGGTCTGACGTCCCCCGGCCCCGCCACACCAGCACAACGGGAAGGCCGAGAAGGATACCGGCAGCGATCGCTCCGACCGCACGTACCGAACTCTCCGCGACCACAATGGCGCCCTGTTCCGTTGTCCCGCCGGAACGGGGGCAGCCGATAGCGACAAGCACAGCCAGTCCGGCGGCACCGCCTATCCAGAGCGTCGTCGACATGATGCCCGGCGCGTTCGAGTTCGAGCGCCATCACGAGGCCGCTCATGCCAGCGCCGGTGACGATGATCTTCTTCGGGCTCTCTGTCTGCTTAAGCTTGGGGGCAATAACGGCATGGCAGCACTCGTCCTTCGAACGCGTGAGAACGCGCCTCGCGTTTCTCTGATCTTGTTCTGCAAGCCCACCTCTCGGTGCGGATTGCTGTCGACCGCGGCGTTGCATCTATGCGGTGTTCTTAGCGCGCAGTGGCTGTAGAAAGGTGCTAAAGATGGAAGCTAGAGAGCCAGTCTTTGGCAGCGTTGGCGATTTACTTGCAGGGTGCGCGTCGAACGTTTCGCAGGACCAAGCCGATGCCTTCGCGGAAGCCGTCCTCTCGATGCCCGAGGTCGTCGCATGCCATCTGGTCTCCGGCGACGTCGATTTCCTGATCGAAGTCGTCGTCCCTGACATGGTGACCTATGAGGCCACTATCCTGCGGCAGCTCCTCTCGTTGACTGCCATCCGCGACATCCGCTCGAGTTTTGCCATGCGTGGCTAAAGGGTTGGCGGAGCATTGCCCCTGTCGCCCGCGAGACCTTCAAAGACCTGACTTCGCGCGATCGATTGCAATGCCGGAGATCGCGTTGGCGCGACTAGCCCTCAGACTGCTGCACCACGCGGGCGGGATTCCCCGGCGACGACGTACGTCCATCGTGTCCAAGCGACCTTGGTCACTGCATGAACGCCATACAAGGCCGTAAAACGCCGCTTGGGTTGCTTTCTCATGCGGCGTTCTCGTAGATCATTCCGCCAAGGGAAAATAGATAGAAATGTTCTCTCAGACTTCGAGATGTTTTTTGAAGCGCAGAGTGTCGAAATACTCACTGAAGTGGGCGATCCGGCCATCATTCGCCTCGACGCGGACAATATAGATCTGATCAAAGGACTTGCCGTTGGCGCTCATTTTGCCGGTGGCCGCATATTCGGCGACAACCGCATCCCGGCCGGCGAGCTTGTGGACAGTCACTTCGCCGATTCTGAGGTCGTCGATCAGCGACCTGAACCACGTCATGCCGGCGAGGATCGCTTCGCGTCCGTCCCGCTTGGTGGGCGCATCAAAGGTTCCGGCGTAGGGCAGCTCGAAGACGGCATCTTCAGCGAACAAGGCCGCCCATGCGTGGAGATCGCGAGGGAGAAGGTCGAGCGAACGCAGCAGAAGCTCTTCAGCGTTCAGGGTCTTTACGTCGGTCATAGCAGGTTCCTTTCGTTCACATGCCAGACCGAGATGGCGTCGAAATTGAGTCCTGTTCAGCCCGAAAATCTGGAAACACTGATCGTCCCTATGGATAATCAGATGCCAGGTTGTCCTCTTAATTCGCCGAACTCAATTAATCGCCGACAGCCGGTGCGCGGCGTACATCCACGCGCGCAAAGATCTGGGCGACCCACTCAACGAACACCCGCAGTTTCGCATTGAGATGGCGGTTCGATGGATAGACGACGTACAGCGGATGATACTCGCGCGCCCAGGTATCGAGAAGCGGGACGAGCCGTCCATCATCCAGATAAGGCTGTGCGGCGAAGCGGAAGGTTTGGCCGATGCCGAGACCTGAAAGCAGCGCCGTCAGATGCGCCGTGCTCTCATTGACCGCGACACTGTAGCGGTAGTCGATCTCGATCTTGTCCGCGCTCTGCTCGAAACGGAGCGGAAAGACCTTACCCGTCAGCGCGGAAAAGTAGGTCAGGAGCTGGTGGCCCGTTTCCAACTCGCGAGGGTGCGAGGGAACCGCGCGCTCGGCGAGATAGTCGGGCGAAGCGCAGGTCACATAATCCAGTTCGCAGATGCGCCGGCCGATCAGGGAGCTGTCGTCGAGCGTGCCACCCCGGATGACGCAGTCGACGGCGTCGCTGACAAGGTCAATCGGCCGGTCGTTCACGCCGAGATAGACTTCGATGTCCGGATAGCGCTGGCGAAACTCGGGCAGCGCCGGAATGAGGATCCGGTTGGCGAGCAGAGAGCCGATATCGACGCGCAATTTGCCCTGGGGTTGCACCTTGGTCCGCCGCGCCGCCTGATCCATGTCGCGTACCTCGTCGAGGAGGCGAAGGGCACGCTCATAATACTCCGCGCCATCGGCCGTGACGGTGACGGATCTCGTCGTGCGCTGGATCAGCTTGGTGTCGAGATGGTCCTCGAGATCGGAGATGAGTTTACTGACGGTGGAGCGCGGCAGGTTGAGCAGGTCGGCTGCTCTGGCAAACGTTCCGGATTCAGCGATCCGAACGAAGGTGCGCATCGCGAGAAGCTGATCCATCGTTTCTCCGCCCGCCGCGATTATACAACAGTGTGGATTATGAAAACATAATCAGCGTCTTTGTGCAAACTTCAGGAGGCGTATCTCCGTGTCACAGCCTAACCATGAAAGGACACGCTGATGAAAAATGCTACCCAGCTTCTCGAAGCCTATCTCGCGAACATCCAGGATCCGGCCGCTGCGGCGAGCCTCTTTGCAGAGGACGGCATTTTGGAACTGCCGACGATCAACGCTCGTGCCCAGGGCCCGCAAGCGATCGAGACCTTCATCGCCGGTCTCCTCGTCAGGGTTCCCGAATTCCGGTTCAAGAACATCGATATCTCGATCCGGACCGAAGACCAGGCGTTCGGGGAATATCAGGTCGAGGCGCGCGTGATCTCAACCGGCAAGATTTACAAGCAGACCTATGCCGGGCGGCTCGTCGCCAAGGACGGGAAGATAAAGCTCCTACGGGAAGCACTGGATACGCTCGCAGCATCGCAGGCGTTCAGCAAGGATTGAGCGCGCCGAGCGGGCGAGGTCACCGTTTGCGCACGACCCCGATGTCGCTAAACCCATTCAGGAAGGGTGTCCGGCTGTTTAGTCAGACAACCGTCGCAGACGCGGATCGATCTATTTGGTCGGTCCGCTTGGCAGAACTGGCCCGCCAACCGCCACACACGGCGGGTTGGCCGGTTTGCCGCACCATCTGGGGGCGCGTTTATCGCATGGGCAGCTGCTGCGGACGGGCGCCTTGGGCGTCCCGGCGGCCTCCGCGACTATCGAAGGAGACCTTCAAGGCCAAAGTCGTCCCAGCCCTCCAGTGCTGGCTCCACGACATCCCGCCGTCCGGCGCCGGCGAGAGCGGGGGGAGCGAACTTGCCCGCCTTCTTGAGCGCTGCCTTCAGGGCGCCGCGCCGCCGGTTATCCGCGGCCGCCAGCGCATCTTCTTCGCGCCAGATCTCGGGCAGGTCGCGATCGAGAACATCCTCGATATGGCGTGGATCGAAGACGTGGAAGGTGATCTTCCGCGCCCGGCCTCGCAGTTTCACCGTGCGGGTGCCCGCGCTTTGCAACCGGCCGTCTTTTAGCCAGCGATGGCGTTCTGGCGTGCTGCCGGTTCTATGGACACTCGGTTAGGCTAATCCGACCTTCTTTTCGAACTCGGCCGGGCTGACGTAGCCGATGGTCGAGTGCCTGCGAACCGTGTTGTAGAAGCGGCAGCGGCGTCTATGCCATCACGCTCGACGGCGGCGGCAACAACACCATTTCGATCGAGGACGCTGCAAGTCTGAGTTCGGCGTCGAGCCTCGCGGTCTCGTCCGGCTGGGGCAACAATACCCTCATCAACAACGGCACGATCACCGGCGACGTCCTCCTGAACGGCACGGGGAGTTTCGAGAACGCGGTCGGCGCCACCTATGTCTCAGGGCCCAGCGGCAATGTCAGTCTCGGCAGGAACGGAACGCTGCAGAATGACGGTACCGTCAATGTCGCTGGAACGGGCACAATCGCGACACTCACGGTTGCTGGCACCTACGCCCAGAGCGTGAGCGGCCTCTATCTTGCCGCTGTCGATGGCAGCAACCCGATCGGCTCCGATCTCATCACCGCCATAGATATGGGTCCGACGGTCTCGGGCACCGTGAAGGTGAATGTGATGAACAGCATCGGCCCGAGCGACCAGTTCGTGATTCTGAAACAGACCGACCTCTCGCCGAGCACGTCGATGACCGCTGCGACGACCGGGCTGTCAGTCGTATCCGCGCAGAACAGCGGAATTGTGTCGTCCTGGAACATGATCCCGTCACAGGACCAGCTCGCCATCTCGGCGAACCTGACCTTCGCGCCCTTCGGTCTCCCGCTCGGCGACAATGAGCGCGCCTATGCCGACCACCTGCAGAAGACCTGGGATGCCGGCGGATCGGAGCGGCTCGACCGCGTCTATGCGGAACTCTTCAACCTGCCGAGCCAGACCGATTATCAGAAGGCGCTCGCCTCGGCGACGCCCGTCGTCGTCGCGACCGGATCGCTCTCGCAGGCCTTTGTCGCGCGCGACCGGCTGAATGCGGTGCAGAGCTGTCCGGAATTCGACGACCAGGGCGGTACTGGAACCTTGCTCGTCCAGCGCGACTGCGCCTGGGGCAGGGTCGGTGGCGGGCGGAAGGACTTCACGCCGTCCAACGCCACCGGTTACACGATCAACGCGGCGACCTACGCTGCCGGCTTTCAGACCGAGGTAGCACCGAACTGGTTCGCCGGCATGTCGGCCAGCTACATGACGGACACCTACAGCAACGCAACAGGTCTTTCGAACTCGAATGGCCAGGGTGTCGATGTGACCGCCGTCGTGAAGCGCGAGATGGGCCAATGGCTGTTCTCGGGCGCGCTCAATCTCGGCTATGGCTGGTATGATGCGGAGCGCTGGACGGCTGTCGGGAACAAGTTCTACCAGTCGGATTCCTCCTACAACGTCTTCGCCGCCGCGACGCGGCTGCGCGCCGATTACGAGGTTCCGTTCCAGAACTGGTATCTGAAACCCTTCGGCCAGCTCGATCTGCTCTATGCCTCGACGCCCGGATATGACGAAGGGGGACATGGCAGCCTCTACGACCTGTCGGTCGCCGGCTCCGACAACTTCTCCGTCGCGATCGGTCCGCATCTCGAGGTCGGAGGCCGCGTCAATTTCAATGACGGTTCGGTCCTGCGCCCCTACGCTTCGGCCGGCGTCACCTGGTTCTCCAACAGCGCCTGGGACGTTTCCGCCTCGCTGCAGGGCGCACCACAAGCGGCGGGAACCTTCAAGACGGCCGTGGATGCCCCCGATCTCCTCGCCGACGTCACGCTGGGCCTGCAGTGGAGCATGCCGCACGGCATCGACGTCCGGGTCAACTACGAAGCCAATCTCGGCGACAACTTTACGTCTCAGTCCGGCATGGCCCGTCTGTCGGTGAACTTCTAGGGACAGCCGCCGGCTGCCCTGAACCGAAAGCGCCGGTGGCGGCCAACCTCCACCGGCTCAGGCGCAAATATGAGGATCGGCACGGCATGCCCTGGGTTGGCATCGACGCTCCCTTCCTCGACATGCAGAAGGCTAGCCAGCAATGCCGTCAGCGAACTCGTAGGCGCGGGCAAGCAGGCGGTCGGCGGGCATAAGCGGGCCGATTTGCTCCTAGCCTGCGTCTGTGCTGAGAGCGCGGATGAAGCGGTTGCGGAATTCGCTCATCGGCCAGACCGGGGCGTCGTCTGCGGGGAGCAGTCCGACGGTCCAGCCCCAGTCGTCGAATGCCGCCACGATGTCGGGCGGCCCGATCAGGTGGACGGGTACGTCATGGCTGTCGATGCCGGCGACAAAGGGCGCCGGCTGGTGATCGCCGAGGATCACCATCAGCGGTGGCCGGCCCGACTGGCGCTCCGCGAAGGAGAGGATCGCCTGCAGCGAATAGTCGATCGCCTGCCGGTATTGGTCACGCACACGATCCTGGTCGCGCCATACTGTCTCCGGCGGATCGCCGGTCGTCGCCCAGCGGTCGAAGATGGAGCCGTCGCCGACATCGCTCCAGGGGATCAATTGCGGGACGGGAACCCATGGCGCATGCGAGGAGAGGAGCACGATCTGCGCGAAGAGCGGACCGGCCTGCGGCCCGCGCGGGACGAGCCGGTCGAAGGCCGCGAGCGTATATTGATCGGGCATCGTCACGAAGTTGAACGGCTGGCCCCGATAGCCGAGTTCGCCGGCCGCCAGGATGGTTTCGAAGCCCTGAACCGGCCCTTCCGGCCATGCCATCGTGATACCCGGCATGATCGCGGCGGTGCGGAAGCCCGAAGCGGCGGCGAGGTGATAGAGGCTCGCACGGCGGCTGGCGAGCAGCGCGCGATAGCGCGTCTGGTTTGAAATCGTCAGGCCCGACTCGAGCGTGCTGTGCGCGAGCCAGCTTTGCCCGCCTTCGACGGGCGAGGTCAGCCAGCCCGATCGCATCGCAAGGCCCGCAGCAGCGAGGCGCGGCTCGGCGGCCCGCAGCGTCGCGCGATGGGTCGGGGCATAGAGCGGATTGTCAAAGCTGGAGCGGCCATAGCTCTCGATGAAGACGATGAGCACGTCGCGGCCGCCGAGACGGTCGAAGAGGCCTTTGGCCCCGGCGAAGGGATCGGACGCTGCGGCGGCGCGGAAGCGGACGAGATCGGCCCGCGTCGCCGCATAGGTTTCGACATGCCGGACGGCGAGCCGCGTCGTCGATGCCTGCAGGGGCAGATGAACCGGCAGACGGTTCGCGGCCTCGGCTGCGACGACGAGGACCGCAAGGCTCGCCGCCGCGAGCGTGATGCGCCGGGGCGCGAGCCCGGCCCATTGGCCGCTCGCCCACCAGAGCGCCCCGGCAATGCCCGCCACCGCCAGCAAGACGCCGCCTAGGATCAGAAGCACCAGGGGCGTGCCCAGCGTGCTGATGGCCAGCCGGATGCCCGCCTCGACGAGATGAAGATCCACGGCCGGGTTGAAGGGACGGGCGAAGGCGGTGAAAGTGCCGAAATCGGCGAGCTTCAGGACGGTGACGACGATGAGCGTCACCACCAGCACGGCCCGCAAGACGCGCGTTCCGATCGAGCGGCGGGGAAGCGCGGCCAGCATGAGTAGGATGGCTGGCAGCTCCAGCGGCAGCCGCAACACCGATTCGAACCCAAGGCCCGCCGGTGCGTTCGGAGCGACCAGCACGAGGTGGAAGACGAGCGCGGCCAGGACGAGGGCGAAGGCACCGGGCCGACGCGCCGACGTCAAGGCTGCCGCCTCCGCGCGAGCCACAGGATATCAACGCCGAAGGACCAGCCGAGTGCCAGCGTGGCCGCTGCCGCCAGCAGCGCGGCTGGCAGTCCGCTCACCACTGGTGCGTTGAGGGCGATCAGCGCCGCGATCTGAACCACGCAGATCGCCTTGCGGCGGAAGGCTTCGGGGAGCGGCCCGTTCAGCCATGGCAGCGCGAGTCCGGCCGCGACATAGGCATATCGCATCGTGCCAAGCGCCAGAACCCAGGGGCCAAGCTTGCCGGAAGCAAAGACCAGCAAGGCGAGAATGAGCCCGAGTGCTGCGTCCACCTCCATGTCGAACCGCGCGCCGAAGGACGAGGCGAGGCCATTGCGTCGTGCCAGCCACCCGTCGACCCCGTCGAGCGCCAGGGCGACCGTTGCGACGACCACGATGAGCCAGGCGTCGTCATTCGAGATCGGGTCAGGGGCCGCCAGCGGCGCGACAAGGGAGGCGGCAAGCGCGGCGCGGCCGAGCGTCACCATGTTGCAGAGGCCGAGGCGGGGATGGGCATAGACGTTGCGCAGCCCGGCGACGGCCATCGCGGCCATCACCGCGAACAGGCTCGTCGCGAGCAGCGCGCCGGCGGGGACGAGGCTCGCGGCGATCGAACCCGTGAGCACGGCCAAGGGCAGCGCCCACGCAAACAGCCGCAACGCCGCTCCTGATGGGGAAGGCGCGTCGAGGAGGCGGCGCAGTCGTGATAACCGGTCGCGAGCGACCGTGGCAAAGGTCATCAAGCGATGAGCTAGCGCGCCAGTGGCAATGTCAAGCAAGGCGGCTGCGGATCGTTGCGCGCGCTGTGTCCTTCAGCCAGCCACCGCGCCATCGGTTGCTCTGCGCGTCATGGCATCATTCGAACGTGCTGGTCGTAGAGGATCCAGACCGTGCCCGACACCATGATCAGCAGGATCAGCACGGTGAACAGGATCAACATCAGGTCGTCGCGATGCGAGCGTTCGAGATCGATATGCAGGAAGAAGCGCAGGTGCACGACCGCTTGAATGAAGGCGAGCAGCCCCAGCACGGCGAGTGCGGCGCCTCCGCTCAGCAGGCCCAGCCCGACCACCGCGAAAGCGCCGGCGGTCAGCGCCAGCGCCAGTACGAGGCCGATCACATAGCTGAGCCGCTCGCGGCGCTCCTCCTCATAGGCACCCGGTGCAATGTCGGCGGGAACCCGGTTGCTCATGACGTGACCCCGAACAGGTAGACAAAGGTGAAGATGCCGATCCAGACCACGTCGAGCATGTGCCAGAACAAAGCGAGGCGCATCAACCGCAGCTTCACCCGCTTGTCGAAGCCGAACATCGCGACCTGGATCGCCATGATCGCCATCCATACGAGCCCGGACGACACGTGCAGTGCGTGCGTGCCGGTCAGGAGATAATAGGCCGAGAGGAAGCCGCTCACCTGCGGGGTCGCGCCATGAGTGGTGACCATCACATAGTAGTCGTGCAGTTCCATGCCGACAAAGGCGAGGCCGAGTATCCCGGTGACGAGGAGCCAGGCCAGAACACTGCGCCGGTTTTCGCGATATTTCATCGCCAGCAGGGCGAAACCGAAGGCGAAGCTGGAGAGCAGCAGCAGCAGTGTTTCCAGGAATGCGGCCGTCAGGTCGAAGACCTCTGCGGGGCCGGGGCCTGTGGCAATGCCCTGGACGCTCATCGCGGCATAGGTCGCGAACAGCACTGCGAACAGCACCAGATCGCTCATCAGGAAGATCCAGAAGCCGAACAGGACCTCTTCCGCGGCTTCATGGCTTTCGGGATCCGTGCCGGCGAGGTTGATGCCGGGATGGAGGCGGTCGGAAAGGCTCATCGCGATACCCCCACGGCAGCGCCGGAGGACAGGGCGCTGGCGCCGCCCTCCCAGCTTTCCGGGATGGCCCGGCCCCGATTCGCAGCCGTCATCTCCTGATCGCGCGTGACGCCAGGGGTGGCACGCACAGCGGCGAGGAACGCTTCGTTCGCCGCCTTCACCGTCGCGGCCGGAACGGTCTCCTCGGTGTCGCTCGCGAAGGAACGCGCGATGACCACGGCCCACATCAGCACGAAGGACACCACCACCAGCCACCAGATGTGCCAGACGAGGCCGAACGCCCAGGCACAGGCGAACAGGCCGATCAGCGGCGCCGTCGCAGTGTTGCGTGGCACTTCGATATCCTCATAGGCCTCCGGCGAGCGGTAGGCCGTGCCGGCTTTCTTGGCCTCATAGAACGGATCCCGCGAGGTCACATCCGGCAGCACGGCAAAGTTCCAGGCTGGCGGCGGGGAGGGGATCGACCATTCGAGTGCTCGCCCGTCCCATGGGTCGCCCAGCGGCGCGGCGAGCTCCGCGCGCCGGCGCACCGACACCACGATCTGGGTCACCATCAGCCCGAAGCCGGTGAGGATCAGAACGGCGCCGGCCATCGCGAGGGCGAGCCAAGGCAGATAGGCCGGATCCGTCCACATATAGGTGCGGCGGGTGGCTCCCATCATGCCCAGCCAGTAGAGCGGGAAGAACGCCAGCAGGAAGCCCGGCGCGAAGCACCAGAACGAGGCCCGCCCCAGGCCTTCGTGCAGCCGGAACCCGAAGGCTTTGGGGAACCAGAACTGCACGGCCGCGAACATCCCGAACAACACGCCGGGGATGATCATGTTGTGGAAGTGGGCCACCAGGAACAGCGTGTTGTGAACCTGGAAGTCGATGCCCGGATTGGCCAGCAGCACGCCGGTCATGCCGCCGAGAATGAAGGTGAGCAGGAAGTTGATATGGAACAGCATCGACGTGGTGAAGCGGATGCGCCCGCCCACCATCGTCAGCAGCCAGTCATAGACTTTCACACCCGTCGGCACGCCGATCACCATCGTGGCGATACCGAAGACGGCATTCACATCGGCACTTTGGCCCATGGTGAAGAAGTGGTGCAGCCACACGGCAAAGGAGAGCACAGCGATGCACATCGTGGCGTAGACCAGCGAGGTGTAGCCGTAGATGCGCTTGCTGGAGAATGTGGCGACCACCTCGGACCAGACGCCGAAGGCCGGCAGGATGAGAATGTAGACCTCGGGATGGCCAAACAGCCAGAAGAGGTTCGCATAGTTCATCATGTTGCCGCCGGAGCCGTTCGTGAAGAAGTGAAAGCCGGCATAGCGGTCGAGGGCGAGCATGATCGTTGCGACGGTGAGCGGCGCCATCGCGAAGATCATGAGGATCGAGGTGCACAGCGTCGTCCAGCAGAACAGCGGCATGCGGAACAGCGTCATGCCGGGGCAGCGCTTCTTGTAGATCGTCACGGCGAAGTTGAGGCCCGTCAGGGTCGAGCCGATCGAGCCCAGCGACACCGCCCAGATCCAGTAGTCGACGCCCTCGCCGGGGCTGAAGTGGATGCCGGTGAAGGGCGGATAGGCCGTCCAGCCTCCGGTCGAAAACTGGCCAATTACCAGCGAGACCATGATCAGGATTGCGCCGGCGATCGTCAGCATCAGCGAGATGGCATTGAGCAGTGGGAAGGATACGTCGCGCGCGCCGATCTGCAGCGGCATGACATAGTTCATCAGCCCGGTGATGAAAGGCATCGCCACGAAGAAGATCATGATCGTGCCATGGGTGCTGAAGAGCTGCCCGAAATGGTCCGCCGACAGGAAACCGCTGTTGTCGACGGCGGATAGTTGCTGGGCACGCATCAGCGCGCCCTCGATAACCGCGCGGGCGAACATCACCAGCGCGGTGACGATGTACATGATGCCCACCTTCTTGTGGTCGACGCTGGTCAGCCAGTCCCGCCACAGTGGCACCCACCATCGCTTGACCGTCAGCAGGATGACGCTGGCCAGCGCCCCCAGCACCGCCACGGTTCCCGCGCCCGAGGCGATGAACTCGCTGAGCGAGGGATTCTCGATCGCACCTGCGAAAACAAAGGAGTTCCAGGTGATCTGGCCGAATATCAACTCCCAGTTCATCGTCCAGCTTCCTGCATGCGATCATGGTCGTGGTGGGGCGATGTCGGGGCGGACATTCCTGCATGGGCGTGCCCTTGTGCCATGCCGGGTGAGAAGCTCGCGATCACCTGGTCGAACAGGCCCGGCGCGAACGTTCCGTAGAGCACCGGTTCGCTGACCACCGAGGGCTTGAGCAGGGCCTGATATCCGGCGGCGTCGAGCGCGGACGTCTGTGCCTTCGTCGCGGCGACCCAGGCCTCGAACGCTTCCTGGCTCATCACGCTGGTCTTGAAGGACTGGGTGGCAAAGCCGAGGCCGTTATACTGGGTGTTGCGGCCGACGAGGTCGCCGGTCTTGTCGGCGAGCACATTCAGCTGTGTCTGCATGCCCGCCATCGCGTAGATCTGGCCGGCGAGACTGGGAATGATGAAGGACTGCATCACCGTGCCACTGGTCAGCTTCAAGGTGACCGGGCGGTTTTCAGGCAAAGCGAGCAGATCGAGCGTCGCCACGCCTTGCTCGGGATAGAGGAACAGGAATTTCCAATCGAGCGCCACCACCTCGACCACCAGCGGCTCGGGACCGAGCGGGCGATAGGGGTCGTGCTGCAGGGTGTGTTTCCAAAGGGCGGTGCCAAGGGCGAATGCAAGCACGACCGGGACACCCCAGATGAGCGCCTCGAGACCCCAGTTGAACTCCCAGTCCGGCCGATAGGCGCCCTTGCCGCCGCGACGGTAACGCAGCAGCACGATCGGCAACGCCACGAACATCGGCACGATGACGATGAGCATCAGCGTGCTGATGACGCCGAAATGCGCGATCTGTCCCGCGGCGATCGGCCCCGCAGGCTCCAGAAAGCTCCCGGCGCAGGCGATCCCTGGCCAAGCGAGCGCTGGAACGGCTGCAGCAAGCAGCCCGACAATTCCCCTGGACTTCACGCGGCCCCCCTCGCGAATACTGCGCCCCTGCCGTGTAGCGTCCCTCACCCACAGGCATCAGCCCGAATCTCTGTCGCAGAGAAACACGAATGGCGACAAAGATCACCGGGCTGCGAGCAAGGATTGTGGAATTTTCATGGCTCGGTTCGCGTCCTGCAGTCGGCGCCTCAGCAAGGTTAGCCCTCGCTTGCGGGTTGGAGCTTCTGGCCCTGCATTAGGCAGCTCAAGGTCTGTCAACTGCCAAGAGGTTGGCCCCGATCGATGGCCATCCCCTTCCGAAGCGTGCGTGTTCGCAGCGGCTATGCCGCTCCGTCCCGGACGGCAAAGCCGGCATCGACCCGCTGGACGATTTCCTCGATGTTGAGAAGGAGCTCTTCCCGCGTCGCCAGGAAAGCGCGCTCGTCCTCGCAACGCAGATAGGCGAACACCTCGATATCCTTGGAGAAGGCGCCGTAGCCGACGAAGCGGACGTAAGAGGAATCGGGCATCACCAGTGGATTGGCGTCGAGGAGATTGCGGACTTCGTTGAGCAGAAGGCGCATCTGATCGGGCGTGGTCCCATGGCGGATATGCAGCAGCGTCTGCAACAGGCGCGTACGGCGCGCCGTGAAATTGTCGAGATGCATCTGCGAGAATTCGCTGTTGGGAACGGTAACGAGGCTCTGCTCCGGCGTGCGGATGCGCGTGGAGCGAAGTCCGATCTGCTCGACGGTACCGACATCCTCGCCATAGCGGCAGAAATCGCCGACCCGCACCGGCCGGTCGGCGAAGAGCGTCAGCCCGCCGATGATGTTTTCCAGCGTCGGCCGCACTGCCAATGCGATCGCGAGACCACCTGCGCCGAGGCCGGCCACGAGTGGCGCGATCGGAATGCCGATCCGGCTGGCGGCAAAAGCGGCCAGAAGGATCATGATGCCGAGGCTAATGAGGCGGAACAGCATTCTCGTCATCGCCGCGTCGAGATGAGACTGTCCGTCTGATCCGTATTTGATGCCGCCGATCGCATCGGCGAGCCGGTTGGACACCACGAACACCAGCCAGGCGAGGCCCACCGCCTGAACGGCGAGGACCATGAAGCTGATGATTTCCATCGGCAGTTCGAGAAGCCCGATCACCTTCTCGGCGAGATTTTGAAAGAGGTCGGCCAGCGCGACGACGAGGATCAGCGCGATCGGCGTTCCGAAACGGAGCCACGGGCTGGCCGAGCGTCGCTTGGCATCCCAGTGCATGCCGGCCCGGATGATCAGGGGGACGAGCGGCAGGGCTATGGCCATCAGGGCCGCCAGCGCGATCCATTGCCAGATGGCATGGCCGCCGGCGACCGAGAGCGCCCATGCCGGCAACGTGTCGCGGAACCGCTCCGGAACCCAGTCCCCTGGGCTTGAGAGAACGTCTTCATAGATGCCGGCGAGAGCGTTGGGCTGGTAGGGAATGTCCTTCACGAGGGCGTAATAGGTGTGAAGGTCCGCGACCGTCTCCTTCGAGAACAGATATTCGCCGGCGCGCGGCCCGTCGGCGATCTTCACGATCTCGAGACGGGTGTTGGGGATCACCCAATGCGTCAGTTCGTCGTCTCTGCCGGTCGAGATATCGGCGTCGCCGGGAATATCAGCCAAAGGCGGAAGCTCGACCCGGTCGAGAACCTCGCTGAGGAGCGCCATGTCGATGAGGGTTGCGGCACCATAGCCGAGAGCGGGGACGTCGCCGAAGTCGATGGTGTCCCTCGCGCGGGCCAGCGCGCGGTCGATCCCGTCGCGGCTCTTGCCGGCGCGCCAGGCTTCGGCGCTGTCGCGGAAGTTCCGCAGAAATGTCGTCACGGTATCGCGCGGGCTCGATGTGTCGGCGGCCCGAAGCGGGAAGGATTCGTCCATCGCGCCAGGCGGCACGGCGGCGGCCCATGCGGCTGGCGCGCTGCCGAGGACGAGAACCCAAAGAATCAAGACGCGGCAGAACAGTCGCACGCAGCTCAAGCCGGCCAATTCAGCTTCCCATCTGGTTCCAGGAGAGGACTTCGAAATCAAGTGCGTGTCGGCGGCCGCAATGCTTACGGACGGTTACTGGAAACGAACCGGAAGCATCATGCGGGCCCCCATCACGTGCGAGCAGCATAGCTGCAACGACTTTGGACACCAGACCGATTTGATGCAGCGGTTTGGGCGCGCTCTTGACGTGACAGGCGAGCGCCGCTCGCAAAGACCGCTGCGGAAAACCTCTATGCGGCCGCTCCGCACGGTTCGCACACCGGCGAACTCCGGTCTATGGTCGATGGCACCAGCGGATTCGCCCATGCCATCTCCATCTCTTCCCTCGCCCTCGTTGCCTCGTCAGGGTCGCCTGACGTGATCGGGCGGCTCGCCGACATCGCCTTCATCGTGTTGCCGATCTTTGCGCTGATCGGCGTCGGCTATCTCGCCGGCTGGACGAAGCATCTCGGCGAGCGCGCCGCCGATGGCCTCTCGGAATATGTCTTCGGCCTCGCCGTGCCGGTCCTGATCTTCAAGACGCTGTCGGAAGCGAAGCTCCCTGCGGACGGCCAGCCCTGGGGCTACTGGATCGCCTATTTCACCGGCGCCTTCATCGTGTTCGCGATCGGCTTCCTGCTCGCGGTCAGGGTCTTCCGCCGCAGCCATCTCGAAGCGGTGATGCAGGGCTTCACCGGCGCGCAGGCCAATACGGTCTTCGTCGGCGTGCCGATCATCCTGAAGGCGTTTGGCGAGGCGGGCGCCGTGCCGCTGTTCCTGCTGATCGCCATTCACCTGCCGATCATGACGACCGCGGCTACGATCCTCGCCGAAGGCGCCGAGTCCGGTGTTTCCCGCGCGACGCTCATCCGCCTCGGCAAGGCCCTGGCGCGCAATCCGATCCTCATCGGCATCTATGCCGGCGCCATCGCCAAGCTCACGGGCTTCCAGGCGACAGGGGTATCCGGCCAGGTCGTCGGCATGGTCGCCGCGTCCTCCGTGCCCTGCGCGCTGGTGTCGATGGGCCTCGCGCTGAGACGCTATGGCTTTGCCGGCGATCTCGCAGCTTCGCTCACCATCAGCACGCTGAAGCTGATCGTCCATCCGCTGCTGGTGTTCGGGTTGACGCGGGTGCTGCCCATGCCGCCGGTCTGGGCGGGCGTCGCGGTTGTGTTCGCGGCGATGCCGTGCGGCGTCAACGCCTATCTCCTGGCGAGCCATTATCGGGCCGGCGTCGCCAGTGCCGCGAGCTCTGTCTCGCTCTCGACGCTGATCAGCCTCGTCACGATCACGGTCTGGCTCTATGTGCTCGGCGTCGGTTGAGCCGGAGGCAAGCCGACGCGGCGGCGGATGTCGTCCGCGCTCGCACCCCCTGCCATCAGCTCTGAAAGGCCGGTATCGCCCTCCGATTTCGAGAGCTTGCGGCCGTGCGCGTCGCGGACAAGCGGGTGGTGATGATAGCGCGGCGCGTCGAAGCCGAGCAGCGCCTGCAACAGGCGGTGGACGCTGGTGGCATGAAAGAGATCGGCGCCGCGCACCACATCGGTGATGCCCTGCAGCGCGTCGTCGACAACGACGGAGAGGTGATAGCTGGTCGGCGTGTCCTTGCGCGCCAGGATCACATCGCCCCAGCGACCGGGTTCGGTCATGAGAAGGCCGGCCTCGCCATCGCGCCCAGTGCCGGTCTCCTCGAAGCGAAGTTCGCCCACGCGGCGCAACGCCTCATCCATCCTCAAACGAAGCGCATAGGGCGCGCCTGACGCGATGCGCTCCAGCGCCTCGGCGCGCGGCAACGCATGATCATCGCCCGGATAGAGCGGTGCGCCATCGGGGTCGCGCGGCCAGTTCGGATCGTCCGTCCGGACGCGGATTTTGGCGCGGGTCAGGAAGGCCGGATAGACGAGGTCCATCGCCTCGAGCCTTGCGAGCGCCGCGCGATAATCCTCGAAATGCTCCGACTGCCGCCGCACCGGTCGCGCATAGACGATGCCGAGCCGATCGAGATCGGCCAGGATCGCCGCCTCGAAAGCCGGGCGGCAGCGCTCCAGGTCGATATCCTCGATCCGCACCAGCAAGCGGCCGCCGCTCGCCGTGGCGAGATCGGCGTTCAGCAATGCCGAATAGGCATGGCCGAGATGCAATGGGCCGTTCGGGCTCGGGGCGAAGCGGAAAGTTCTCATAAGCGGGGCGTTGTCACCGTCGATGGCCGGTTCTATCTCGGCGGGAGAGGAGCATTCTCAAGCCATGGCCCAGAATATCTACGATCAACCCGCCTTCTTCGAGGGCTACAGCAAGCTCACCCGTTCCGTCGAGGGGCTGGACGGGGCGACCGAATGGCCGGCAATGCGGGCCCTGCTGCCGCCACTCGCGGGGCTGGACATCGCCGATCTCGGCTGCGGCTATGGCTGGTTCTGCCGCTTTGCCGCCGGGAAGGGCGCGCGCTCGGTTCTCGGTATCGACCTCTCCGAACGCATGCTGGATCGGGCACGGGCCGAGAGCGCCTATGCGTCCATCCATTACGAGCGCGGCGATCTCGATACGCTCGAACTCCCCGCCGGGGCGTTTGACCTCGTCTATTCGTCGCTGGCGCTGCACTATGTCGAGGATGCCGGGCGCCTGCTGGCCGATATCCATCGGAGCCTCAAGTCGGGCGGGCGGCTGGTCTTCTCGACGGAACACCCGATCTATATGGCGCCGGCACGGCCTGGCTTCGCATATGACGGCGAGGGACGGCGGATCTGGCCGCTCGATCGCTATTTCGTCGAAGGTCCGCGAACGACCGACTGGCTCGCGGACGGCGTCGTCAAGCATCATCGCACGCTCGGCACGACGCTGAACCTCCTGATCGCCGCCGGCTTCCGGCTCGATCATGTCGAGGAATTCTGTCCGACCGAGGCGCAGATCGCCGCGCGCCCGCAACTCGAAGAAGAGCGCGACAGGCCGATGTTCCTGCTGGTCGCCGCGACGCGCTGACGTTCATTCCGCCAGCTCGTGCCGCGATGGCGGACCCGGCGGCGGCGTTGCTAGCATGGCGTACGATTCGCCACCTCATCCGGAACCCATGCCATGCTCGACGGACCTCGCATCGAACCCCTTTCCGGGCGCCCTGCCACGAAACTGGTCGTGCTGCTGCATGGCGTCGGCGCGGATGGGCAGGATCTCATCGATATCGGCCGCCACTGGGCGCCGCTCTTCCCCGATACGGCCTTTGTCGCACCGAATGCACCGGATCCGTGCGACTGGGATGCAACTCGCTATCAGTGGTTTCGCCTGACGGTCCGCGATCCGCATGAATATTGGCAGGGAGCGGCGGCTGCGGCGCCGAAGCTCGATGCCTTCATCGATGCCGAACTGGCGCGACTTGGGCTCACCGATTCGGATCTGGCGATTGTCGGTTTCAGCCAGGGCACCATGATGGCATTGCAGGTTGCGCCGCGGCGACCGCACCCGCCGGCTGCGATCATCGGCTATTCCGGCCGCATCGCGGGGGTTGAGCGGCTGGCCAGCGAGACGGTCAGCCGGGCGCCGGTGCTTCTGGTGCATGGCGTCCTCGATGAGGTGATTCCCGTCGCGGCGGTGGTCGAGACGGCCGCGGCGCTGCGCGGGGCCGGTTTCACCGTCGAGACGATCGAGCGGCCGGGCCTCGGCCATGGCATCGACGCGGTCGGGCTCAAGGCTGGCGCGGCATTTCTGCGACAGGCTTTCGCCGACGTCACGGTCTGATTGCCGGGCAATCGGGCGCGACGCTGCAATGGCTTCACAAGGGTGACACACAGCCTATAGATTAATCGGACTTATCTCGAGGTTCGGCGCTGCTCACCGGAGAAGCCAGTCTTGACGATAGCGTTGCCTGCTGGTGCAAATCCCGCCCTTGTGCTCAATGCCGATTATCGGCCGCTGAGCTATTACCCGCTCTCGCTCTGGTCCTGGCAGGACACGATCAAGGCGGTGTTTCTCGATCGGGTCACGATCGTCTCGGAATATGACGTCGATATCCGCAGCCCGTCCTTTCATATGCGGCTGCCGAGCGTCGTCTGCTTGAAGAACTATGTGAAGCCGGCACGGAATCCGGCGTTCACGCGGTTTAACGTATTCCTGCGCGATCGCTTCCAGTGCCAATATTGCGGCGCGCGCGAGGATCTGACCTTCGATCATGTCATTCCCCGCTCGCGCGGGGGACAGACGACATGGGAAAATGTCGTCGCGGCCTGCTCTCCCTGCAATCTGAGGAAGGGCAGCCTGCATCCGGCCGACGCGCATATGTGGCCGCATCAGATGCCGTTCCAGCCATCGGTCTCGGACCTGCACAATAACGGCCGCGCTTTCCCGCCGAACTATCTGCACGACAGCTGGCTCGACTATCTCTATTGGGATACCGAACTCGATCCGTAGTGGTGCCTGCCTCTGGTGGGCCGAGCCCGCCTTGCCATGATCGCTGCCATCCCTATCGACGATCCTGCCGATCCGCGCATTGCCGCCTATCGCGATATTCGCGAGCGCGATCTCGTCGGCCGGCAGGGCCAGTTCATCGCCGAGGGCGAGGTGGTGCTGGCGATGCTGGTTCGTTCAAAGCGACACCGTGCCGCCTCGCTGCTGATCGATGCCAAGCGGGTCGAAAGCCTCGGCCCGCTTCTGACACAGCTTGCGCCCGATGTGCCCGTCTTTGCCGCGACGCAGGCCGTCATCGGCGCCATTGCCGGCTTTCCCCTTCACCGCGGCATCCTCGCGCATGGCATTGCGGCGCCTCCGCTTGCGCCGGAGCAACTGCTCGGGGACGCGCCGGCTGATGCCGTCATCGTCGCGCTCTCGGCGATCGCCAATCACGACAATATGGGCGGCATCTTCCGCAATGCGGCGGCCTTCGGTGCGGCCGGCGTGCTGCTCGATGCGGATTGCTGCGATCCGCTCTATCGAAAGGCGATCCGCGTTTCGGTCGGCACAAGCCTGACACTGCCTTTCGCGCGGCTGCCACGGGGCGCCGACATGGTGGCCCTGCTCGCCGCCGCCGGTTTCCGCATGCTGGCGCTGTCGCCTTCAGGCGCAACGGATCTGCATGATGTGCCGCGCGGTGGCCGCGTCGCGCTGATGCTGGGCGCCGAGGGGCCGGGCCTCGCGGAAGCCTTGATGGAGCGCGCAGAAACCGTGCGGATCCGCATGGCTGAAGGCGTCGATTCGCTCAATGTCGCGACGACCAGCGGCATCGTGCTGCATCATCTGACCGCAGGCCGCGACTGAACCTCAGCGGCGGGCGCGCCCGAGCGCGGCGGCGAGAGCGAGCAGCGCGACCAGCGCTGAAACGACGGCATTCCAGCCGGCGAAGGAGAGACCGAACAGCCGCCAGGCCGCATCGGTGCAGCTCACCACCTTGGTATGGCCGATCTGGGCGAGGAGATCGCCGGCATTGCCTGTTGTCGCGACGCCGCCGCCGCAATCGGCCGGGCCAAGCCAGTAATGCCACTCCACGCCGGAATGATAGATGCCGAGACCGAGACCGATCAGGAAAGCGAGGCCGGCGAGCAGCAGCAGTGTCCGTGCCAATGCGATTTGCGTGTCGCGGATCATCAGCACGATCGCGATGGCAAAGAGCGGCAGGCCGACATAATAGGGAATGCGCTGCTCGAGGCAGAGCTTGCAGGGCACATAGCCGCCGACGAGCTGGAAAGCCCAGGCCCCCGCGATGGCCGCGAGGCCGAGAAGGAAGCCCAGTCCTGCGTAGAAGAGGCGTTTGCCGTCGGCCATGCTTTGGTCCAGGTCGGTCGTTTCGGGGTTTATGGGTCGCCGGCGCGTCATCAAGCGCCGGGCTGACCGAGGGCGCTGTCCCGGTCATGCTGTCCGCTTCTAGCCGCCGGCCGCGATGCTGTCGACGTGCCGGCGGTCACATCCGCGTGGGCGCTCAGCTCAGCCTGCCGTCCGCCAATGCCGCGAGGATCCACTCGCGGTATTTCGGCTCGCGCTCATTGCTTTGCGGCTCGACCTTCGAGGCTTCCTGCATGAAATAGAGATAGTCGCGGCCCATTTCCTGGCCCTTCAGCGTGTGCATGTCGAGGGCGGGATCGATGATCTCCGGCTTGAGTTCGCCAAGCGCGGTGCCGCGCATCGCCCAGTTGACCATATCGTCGGAGGAGCGCTCCTTCGGGCTCGTCGCGATCAGGCGGATGGCATGCGCCGCGAAGAGGAAACGGTCGCCCAGCGGGCGCGGATAGCGATGATGCATCTGATAGAGCGTCTCGACGATGACGGGAGCATCGCGGTTGCCGAAGCCGACATCCTCGACCGAGATGACGCAGAGCCGCGACCAGAGCTTCTCCTCCATCTCCGGGCTGGTCAGAAACATCTCCCAGCCGAGCAGCAGGGCATTGTCGAGCAGGCCGCGGCGCAGCGATTTCTGCAGGGCCGAGATCACCTCGTCGGCGGCAAAGCCGTGTTCGGTCGTCGTCCGCTGCCAGGGATCGGGCGGCAACTTCACTTTCGTCATCGAATGCTCCTTGTCTGCAAGGCGACTTTCCGCCCGGCCGCCGCCGCTGTCCAGCCTTGCCCGCCCGGCCTGCGGCGAGGCGCCGCGCGGAACGCTCGGCGGGCCGGAGCGTTACACAAGCTTGGGCGCTGCAGGCGGACATGGACCGGCGGCGCCCGTTCGCCTATGACAGACGCGCGCCCTCGCGCTCGCTCCCAGGGTCAATAGAAGGATGATCGCCGTGACCAAACTCTCCTCGCGCATCGACCTCGCTTCCAACACTAAATCGGCGATGATCGAGCTGCTCAACGCCCGTCTCGCCGACGCGATTGACCTTTCGCTTCTCACCAAGCAGGCGCACTGGAACCTGAAGGGCATCCAGTTCATCGCCATCCACGAAATGCTGGATACGTTCCGCGCCGATCTCGATGTCCACACCGATACGATCGCCGAACGCGTCGCCCAGCTCGGCGGCATCGCCCTCGGAACCTCGCAGGTCGTTGCGGAGGCCACGTCGCTGAAGCCCTATCCGACCAATATCAGCAAGATCCCCGATCATCTCGACGCGCTGATCGATCGGTATGCGGCCACCGCCAACGCGGTGCGCAGCGCGATCGACACGTCGGATGAAGCCGGCGATGCCGACACTGCGGATATCTTCACGGCGGCGTCGCGCTCGCTCGACAAGGCACTGTGGTTCCTCGAATCGCATCGTGAATAACGGCGCCATAGCCGATATCAGCGCGTGGAGCGTCGACTGGGTCTGGGGCGTGCCCCTGACCGTGATTACGCTCGTCGCCCACGTCGTCTGGCTCGGCATTTTCGATCGCAGCCTGGTGCATGTCGCCCGGCTGCCCTGGTTCGCGATTCGGGCGCGGCTCGGCTTCATTCTCGTGATGAGTGGCGCCGTGCTCCTGGCCGTGCTGCTGCATGCGGCCGAAGCCATGTTCTGGGCGATCGCCTATGTGGCGCTCGGCGCGTTGCCGGACCCGCGCACGGCGATGCTGTTCTCCATGGAGGCGCAGACGAGCTTCGCGCATGACGCGCTCTTCCTGGCGCCGCATTGGCAGATGCTCGGCGCGCTCGAGGCGCTGGTCGGCGTCATGATGTTCGGCCTGACGGTCGCCTTCCTGTTCTCGATGATGCAGCGGGTCGGGCCGGCCAATGAACGTTGAGCGGCGCGGCCTTCGCGAGTGTTGCTGAAGTTTGCTAGCTTGGGTGCGCCCGGCGATGCCGTGATTCGCAAAATCCCTCGCAGAAGGAGACACAGAATGTCTGCATCCCGTTTCGTGCTGGCTGCGGTGTTGGCCACCGCGCCGCTCGTCCTTGCCGCCGCCACGCCGGCGCTTGCCCAGCAGGCGGCCGTCGGCAAGCTCGAATGCGACGTTTCAGCCGGCGTCGGTTTCTTCGTCGTCGAGAAGCAGACGATGAAGTGCGTTTTCACGCCGCAGGACGGCTCGGCGAAGGATTACTACACCGGCAAGATCGCCGAATACGGCATCGCGCTCGGCGAAGTGAAGCAGGGCGTCCTGATCTGGGGCGTGATCACGGCCACCAACACCGTTCCCGGCCCGGGGACGCTCGCGGGCGACTTTGCCGGCGCGGGCGCGGATGTCGCGATCGTCAAGGGTCTCGGCGCCAATGTGCTGGTGGGTGGCAATGACAAGTCGATTGCCCTGCAGCCCTTCACCGTCGAAGGCGAATCGGGCTTCAACCTTGCCGCGGGTGTGACCACCGTCACGCTGGTCTCGGCGCCCGCTCCGGCCCAATAAGCCAGCGAACGAGGCCGGCGGCTCACCGCTGGCCTCATTCGGCCTTACTCGACCTTGTCGTGGCTGCTCACTGGCGGTCCGAGGATCAGGGCATCCATGCGCGGAATGGCGTCGCGCCGCTGCGACACGCGCTGGCCCTCCTCATAGACCGCGCGCGACGCGTCGCGCCATTCGAGCAACAGCCGGCGATTTTCCATGTTGTCCTCCACGAGCCGGTGGAGGCTGACCTTCTCGCGGCGTTCGTTGCGTGGGTCTTCGACCTTGTTGATCACCCAAACATGCTCACCGTCACGGTCCGCCCGAACGACGAGCACGGGCGTGATCGAGAATCCTGAGTGATCGAGCAGGAAGGCCGGAATGTTCAGCTGCCGGGTCGCTGCATCGGCGGCGTCGATCTCCTGGCGCAGCTCGGACAGCGAGGGGGCAGCAAGTCCCAGTTGCGGACAGCGCCAGATATTGTCTGCCTCGACATAAAGAATCTGGTAGCCGCTATGCTCGGTGGTGATCGACATACGCATCCGCGTGCTGTTGCTGCACGGTTCGACTTTAGCGCGCTCTGCCTGTTTCGATCCATCCTTTTTCGACACATGATTGCAGACGACGTGAATCGGGCTGAAAGCGCATGAAGGAACTCGATCCCGAAGCCGGCGCGGATGAGCCAAAAGGCAGTCTTTTCGCCATTGCCGTGCTTGCCCCGCTGGCCGGAGCCTTGGCCGGTGCGCTCGGGGCGCTGTTCCGTGCCGCCCTCGATCAGGCCGAAACCTGGCGCGGCGCCGTTATTTCGGCGGCGCATGGCGTGCCGCTCGCCGGCTTCCTCGGCATCATCCTTCTGGCTGCGCTGGCGGCGGCGCTCGCAGCCTTTCTCGTCCAGCGCTTTGCCCGGGAGGCCTCCGGCAGCGGCATCCCGCATGTCGAACTCGTCCTGCAGGGCAAGGTGCAGCAGGGAACGTTCCGCCTCATCCCGGTGAAATTCGTCGGCGGCTGGCTTGCGATCGGCTCCGGCCTGGCGCTCGGCCGCGAGGGACCAAGCGTGCAGATGGGCGCGACGCTGGCCCATCTGATCGGGAAATGGTTCCGCTGCGACTGGGACGACTGCCGCATGCTGCTCGCGGCCGGTGCCGGAGCCGGTCTTGCCACCGCATTCAATGCGCCGATCGGTGGCGCCATCTTCGTGCTGGAGGAGTTGGTGCGCCGCTTCGAGACGCGGATCGCTATTGCCGCGCTCGGGGCCTCAGCGACCGCGATTGCCGTTTCGCGTGCCCTCCTCGGCGACCAGAACGATTTCACGATCGCCGCCCTGACGCCGCCCTCGACCGCCAGCTTCCCGATCTATGTGATTTTCGGCGGCATCGCCGGTCTCGCCGCGATCGCTTATAACCGCAGCATACTCGGCACCCTCGACACCTTTGATCGTTTCGGGCGCGTTCCCGTCGTCGTCAAGGCGGCGCTGGTCGGCGTGCTCGTCGGCTTGATCGCCTGGTTTGCGCCCGAACTCGTCGGTGGCGGCGATCCGTTGACGCAGAACGCGCTGCTTGGCGAGGGAACCCTTGCCGGAGCGGCGTTCATCTTCGCGATCCGCTTCGTCCTTGGCGCCGTTTCCTATGCGGCCGGAACGCCGGGCGGCCTTTTCGCGCCGATCCTGGTGCTCGGCGCTGAGCTCGGCCTTGGCGTGGGGCTTGTCGCCTCCACTTTCTTGCCCGACTTTGGGGTCGATCCGCGCGGCTTTGCGCTTGTCGGGATGGCGGCCTTCTTCACCGGCGTGGTACGCGCCCCGCTCACCGGACTGGTTCTCGTAGCCGAGATGACGGCGAGCACGACGCTGCTCGTGCCGATGCTCGGGGCCACCTTCTGTGCCATGCTGGTGACGACCGTGCTCGGCAACCCGCCGATCTACGATTCCCTCCGCGAGCGCGCGCAGAGGGCGCCGCCGGGAGTCCTGAAGACCTAGTGCGCCTCGTCCCAGTTGTCGGCTGCGCGGGCGTCGACCTTCAGCGGCACGGAGAGGGCAACGGCAGGCTCGGGCGCCCGCTCCATGATGGACGTGACGAGCGGCAGCGTCTGCTCGACCTCATCCTCCGGCACTTCGAAGATCAATTCGTCATGCACCTGCAGCAGCATGCGCGCATTGAGCCGCGCATCCGCGAGCGCCGGTGCGACACGGATCATGGCGCGTCGGATGATATCGGCAGCGCTGCCCTGCAGGCGTGCATTGATCGCGGCGCGCTCGTTGAAGGCGCGGACAGACGCGTTCTTCGAGGCGATCTCCGGATAGTGGCAGCGCCGTCCGAACAAAGTCGTGACATAGCCCTTGTCGCGACAGATGCGCTTCGTCTCCTCCATATAGGCGCGAATGCCGGGGAACCGCTCGAAGTAGCGCTTGATATAGGCGCCGGCTTCCTCGCGGCCGATGCCGAGCTGATTGGCGAGGCCAAAAGCCGAGATGCCGTAAATGATGCCGAAATTGATCGCCTTGGCGCGGCGCCGCACTTCGGACGGCATGCCTTCGACCGGCACGCCGAACATTTCCGAGGCGGTGAGCGCGTGGATGTCGAGCCCGTCGCGAAAGGCCTGGCGGAGCGCGGGGATGTCGGCGATCTCGGCCAGCAGGCGCAGCTCGATCTGCGAATAGTCCGCCGAGACGAGCTTGGTGCCCGGCGCGGCGATAAAGGCCTTGCGGATCTTGCGGCCGGCTTCGGTGCGGACCGGAATGTTCTGCAGGTTGGGCTCGGAGGAGGAGAGGCGGCCGGTCGTTGTCGCCGCGAGCGCATAGGAAGTGTGGACGCGCTCTGTCTCCTTGTGCTGATACGAAGGCAGCGCGTCGGTATAGGTCGAGCGCAGCTTGGTGAGCTGGCGCCATTCGAGGATGCGTTGCGGCAGCTCGTAGCCCTGCTCGGCAAGCTCTTCGAGGATGCTGGCGCCGGTCGCCCATGCCCCGGTCGCAGTCTTGGAAGCACCGGGAAGGCCCATCACGCCGAAGAGAATGTCGCCGAGTTGCTTGGGGGAGCCGATATTGAACGGCTGGCCGGCGAGCTGATGGATTTCCGCTTCGAGCGCGGCGGCGGCCTGGGCGAAGTCGCCGGAAAGGCGTGAGAGCATGTTGCGGTCGATGGAAATGCCGCGCCGCTCCATTGCCGAGAGAACCGGCACCATCGGCCGTTCCAGCGTCTCATAGACATTCGCCATGCCCTCAGCGGCAAGGCGCGGTTTCAGGGCCAGCCACAGGCGCAGCGTGACGTCAGCATCCTCGGCGGCATATTGGGTGGCGCGGTCGATCGCCACGCGGTCAAATGTGATGCGGGCCTTGCCCTTGCCGGTGACCTCGTCGAACGTGATCGGCGTGTGGCCGAGCCATTTTTCCGAAAGCGGATCCATGCCATGCGGCCCGCGCCCGGCGTCCAGCACATAGGAGATCAGCATCGTATCGTCGAAAGGCGTCACCTCGATGCCGTAGCGGGCGAGCACCAGCCAGTCATATTTGAGATTCTGAGCCACTTTGAGGACCGATCGATCCTCCAGCATCGGCTTCAGGACCGCCAGCGCCTCGCGGATCGGAATCTGGCCGTCGAGCAGGCCTTCATTGAAAAGGCCGTCGCCGTCGCCGCGATGGGCGAGAGGGATATAGCAGGCCTTGCCCGGCGCCAGCGCAAGCGACACGCCGACAAGATCAGCCTGCATCGGATCCAGCGAGGTCGTTTCGGTGTCGACGGCGACGAGGCCGCGCTCCATCGCCTCCGCCGTCCAGGCCATCAGCCGGTCGAGCGTCGTCACGGTCTCATAGGTCGACCGGTCGACAGGCGTTTCGCGGGCCTCCCGGGCGCGGGCCTCGACCAGCGCAGCGGGCGACAAATCGCCGGCCGCGGGCGTTACGGCGGGCGTGGTTACGGCGGCTGTGGCGGGTGCGGTTGAAGGTGGCGGGTTCTGCTGGTCGCCGAACAGCGACTGCGACAGCATGGAGGCAGCCGCGGGCGAGGACAGTTCCGCGTCGGGCGCGACCGAGGCCTGCTCGACGCCGGTTGCGGCCGCGACCCGCCCGGTCAGCGTGGTGAATTCCATCGCCTTCAGGAAACGAATCAGCCTTTCGCCCTCGATGGCGCGCACCGCGAGCTCTTCGATCGGCGTGGCGAGCGGCACGTTCTGGTCGAGCGTCACGAGGCGCATCGAGATGCGCGCCTGCTCGGCGAAATTGATCAGCGCCTCGCGTCGCTTCGGCTGCTTGATGTCGGCGGCGTTTTCGAGCAGCGCCTCGAGGCTGCCATAGGTCTCGATGAGCTGCGCGGCAGTCTTGACGCCGATGCCGGGGACGCCCGGAACATTGTCGACACTGTCGCCGGCCAGCGATTGCACGTCGACGACCTTCTCGGGCGGCACACCGAATTTCTCGATCACCTCGTCGCGGCCGATCGTCTTGCCCTTCATCGTATCGAGCATCAGGACGCCGGGCCGGATGAGCTGCATCAGGTCCTTGTCGGATGCGACGATCGTGACGTCGGCGCCGGCGGCGACCGCCTGCCCGGTATAGGTCGCGATCAGGTCATCGGCCTCGAAGCCCTGCTGCTCGATGCAGGCGACGTTGAAGGCATGCACCGCCTTGCGGATCAGGCCGAATTGCGGGCGGAGGTCCTCTGGCGGCTCGGGGCGCTGCGCCTTGTAGAGATCGTAGATCTGGTTGCGGAACGTGGTGGCCGAATGATCGAGCACCACCGCGAGATGGGTCGGGCGCACGCCGACCTCGTTCGCCTCCTTGAGCAGCTTCCACAACATGTTGGAGAAGCCGGCAACGGCGCCGACCGGCAGTCCGTCGGATTTGCGCGTCAGCGGCGGCAGCGCGTGATAGGCGCGGAAGATATAGGACGAGCCATCGACCAGGAAGACGTGGCTTCCCGGCCCGATCGGGCGCGAGGGGGCGGCGGCGGGTGCGGGCGTGCTCGGTTCGGACATGCGGCGGACTATGCCTCCCGAACGCGGCTTTGGCTATATCGACGGCGGATTGCCGGTGGGTCGCGGCCGGATTAGCTTCGCGCATGACCGAATCGAAGCGCAGCCTGCCAACGTCCCCATTGCTCGCCGCCATGCTGCCGCTTGCGGCGCTGTTCGGTGGGCTGTTCCTCGTCTGGGCCGGCTCAGCCTTCTGGCTACGGCAGCTGCCGGCCTCCGATGGCTGGGCGCGGCAGATCTTTCCGCTGCTCCTGTGGATCGGGGCGATCGCGCTCTGGGCCGTCTGGCAGAAGCCGAAGCTGCTCACCTTTGCCGGGCTCCTGCCGATCGGCCATCGGGCGCTCGCGATCACGGCTGCGACCTTCATCGCGATCTTCGGCTGGCATGCGCTCCGCGTCGCGATTGGCCGCCCCACGAGCGGCCTGCTCTCCGTGTTGCCGGTCGAGATCTATGTCTTCATGCTCGGCGGGATCCTGCTCAACGAAGTCCTGTTCCACGGCATCCTGCAGACGCGGCTGACCGAATTGTTCGGGCCGAAGTTCGCGATCCCCTTGACGGCCGCCGTCGTGCTGGCCTTCCGCATGCCGAGTTTCTTCGTGGCAGGCTCAACGGGGATCGAGCCGGTGATGCTCTACAGCATCCTGCTGCTCAGCCTCCTCGCCGGCATTCTCCGCTTCGTCACCGGCAGTCTCTGGCCGGCCATCGCGCTGCAGGCCGGCAATGCGCTGGGAACGCTGCTATAGCGGAAACGAAAGCCTTAAGCCTTCGTTAACCGCGCCGATCGCTATCCTTTGGCATGACTGCCGCACCGCCCCTGATCCTCGCCGCGCCCGACACGCTCGCCATGATCGATGCCTGGGAGGAGCATCTGCGCGGTGAGCGGCGGCTGTCGCCGAAGACGCTCGAGGCCTATGGCCGCGATCTCGCGCAGTTTCTCTCCTTCATCACGCTGCATATCGGCAATCCGCCTGCCATCGCCGATCTGGCGGATCTGCGCATGGGCGACATTCGCGGCTTCATGGCGAGCCGCCGGCAGGGAGGCGCCGGCGCGCGGACGCTGGCGCGCGGGCTTGCCGGGATCCGCTCCTTCATTTCGTTCCTCGAGCGGGAGGGACAGGCCAATGGCGCCGCCTTCCGCGCCATGCGAACGCCGCGGCAGCCGAAGACATTGCCGAAGCCCTTGTCGCCGGCGCTCGCCGTGCGTGTCACCGAAGCCGAGGAGCAGCTCGACGACGAGCCCTGGGTGGCGGCGCGCAACGCGGCCGTGCTGGCGCTCTGCTATGGCTCGGGGCTGCGCATCTCCGAGGCGCTCGGCATCCGCCGCGCTGATGCGCCGCTTTCGGGCGAGGGAGTACTCCGCGTCACCGGCAAGGGTGGCAAGACGCGTCTGGTGCCCGTGCTGCCCGTGGTCGCCGAAGCGATCGCCTGTTATCTCCGCCTCGCGCCATTCGCGCCGAAGGCGGACGGCCCGCTCTTCATCGGCGTGCGCGGCGGGCCGCTGCGGCCACGCATTGTCCAACTGGCCATGGCGAAGATGCGCGGTGCGCTCGGCTTGCCGGACAGCGCGACGCCGCATGCGCTCCGCCATTCCTTCGCGACGCATCTCCTGGCGGGCGGCGGCGATCTCCGCGCCATCCAGGAACTGCTCGGCCATGCCAGCCTCTCGACGACCCAGATCTATACCGGCGTCGACACGGAGCGCCTCCTCGCCGTGTTCGAGGAAACGCATCCGCGTGCGCGACGCCGGCTGGGCTGATCAGAGCGGTTTCAGCGTCAGTACCGCCGTGTCGATGACGAAGTTTCCGTCCGAATCGATCTCGAAATAGCGCCGGACATCGTCCGAGACTGCGCTCTGCAGGGCGCGGATCGCCTCGGCGAACACCTGCGGCGTGCGCATCCGCTCGATCCAGCTCTTGAAACCGAGCGGCAGGCGGCGGCGCGTCAGCGCGGTTGCCTTGAAGCCGGCCTCTCCTGCGATCTCGATCCATTCGGCGACCGCATAGTTACGCACATGCGAGGGGTCGCGCAGCATCTCGAAGCTCTGCAGGAACGTGTCGAATACCGGCAGTTCCGGCGCCACGACATCGGCAAAGCCCGCGACGCCCGATGGCTTCAGCACGCGCCGCGCCTCGCGGAGACCAGCCCGGACATCCTGCCAGTGATGCGCCGTGAAGCGGCACAAGACGACGTCAAAGCTCGCATCGGCAAAGGGCAGACGCTCGGCAGGCCCCTGCACGGCCTCGATGCCTGCGAGGCCGCGCGCCGCCGCTTCGCGGGCAACAGCGGCCACCATGTCGGCCGAGAGATCATAGGCGTTGACCGACGGCGCGACTTTCGCTGCGGCATAGCTGACATGGCCGCCGCCGCAGCCGAGATCGAGCACGCGCGCGCCGGGGATCGCCGCGGCCAGTGCCGCCAGCTCGGCAATATCCTCGCCTTCCGCATGGACGCGGCTGGTCACATAGGCATTGGCCTGGCTGCCGAACTGGCGCTCGGCCAAGGCGGCCTGGCCGCCCGGCGAGGTATCTTTCTGTTCATCGGTCATGGTGGTGATCCCGTGGTGAGGGCGCGACAGGGCGCCGGCTCTCTGGATAGCCGCGCACAATACCCTGTTACCAGTTCCGATCTTATCCTGGTATAAAGGTCACCATGATGACCAGCGACGATACAAGGCGGCGGGAGCTCGGCGAATTCGTGCGTGCGCATCGCGAGCGGCTGCGGCCGGCGATGTTCGGCCTCGATCCCGGCAGCCGCCGCCGTACGCCAGGTCTCCGACGCGAGGAGCTGGCGGGGCTTGCCGGTGTCAGCGCGACCTGGATTGCCTGGATCGAACAGGGCCGCGAACTCTCCGTTTCGCCATCGGCCCTGATGCGGCTGGCGCGGGTGATGCGGCTTTCGCCGGCCGAGCGGGCCTATCTCTTCGCGGTCGCGGGGCGTGCCGATCCGGAACAGGCGGAAGCCCATGACGACGCGATGCCCGAGGAGCTGGCGCCGATCGTCGCGGCGCTCGCGATGCCGGCCTATCTCATCGATCGCGCGTGGACGGCGCGGGCCTGGAATGGCCCGGCGGCGCGGCTCTTCATAGGCTGGCTCGACGACGCAGGTGAACGCAATCTGCTGCGTTTCATCTTTCTCGATCCGGCGGCACGGCGGCTGATCGCCGATTGGGACATCCGCGCGCGGCGTGTCGCGGCCGAGTTCCGCGCCGATTACAGCCGCCATCTGGCGGCACCGGAAATGCGCGATCTTGTCGGGCAGCTTGCCGAGGCCAGCCCGCTCTTCGCGGAGGCCTGGGAAGCGCATGCCGTCGTCGAGCGCGAAGGCGGGCTGCGGCTCTTCGATCATCCGGCGGATGGGCGTATCGCCTTTCGCCAGACGACGCTGCAGCCGGCGCGCCATCCTGAATGGAAGCTGGTGGTGCTGGAGCCGATCGAAGTGGCTCAGGCGGCGCCGTAGCGGTTTGCGGCCTCGATGGTGAGGCCCATGCCGACGGAGCCGAACGTGTCGCCCTCGGCGGGCCGCGCCTCTGGCACTGCGGCGAGGATGGCCTTGCGGACATGGGCGAGACGCGTCGAGCCGCCGGTCAGGAACACCGCGTCGATCGCCTCGGCCTTCAGGCCCGCGACGGCGAGGCAGCCCTTGATTCGATCGGCGATCGCGGCGGCCAGCCCCGCCGTCTCCATGACCAGCGTGTCGCGGGTCACCCGGGCTTCGAGGCCCTGCTCGATCCAGTTCAGCGGAATATCGGCGGCCGGCGTGTCGGAAAGCGCGATCTTGGCCGCCTCGACTTCGATCGCCAGACGATGGCCGCCGCGTTCCTCGACGACGTGGATCAGCCGCTCGATCATTTCCGGATGACGGGCTTCGCGGCGCACTTCGCTCAGTTGCTGCATCACGCCGCGCTCATAGAGCCGGTTGATCGTCGACCAGGTCGCGAGGTCGTGGAAATAGCCTGAGGGCACCGGCAGGCCGGCGCGCTTCATGGCGGTTCGGTAGCCCAGCATCGGCATCACCGTGCCGAGATTGAGCTGGCGATCGAAATCCGTTCCGCCGATGCGGACGCCGTCATTGGCGAGGATATCGTCGGCGCGCTCGGCGCGGCCACGACGCTCCGGGCCGAGCCGGACGATCGAGAAATCCGACGTGCCGCCGCCGATATCGGCGATGAGCGCGATTTCCTCGTCATTCACCTGGCGCTCGTAATCGAGCGCAGCGGCGATCGGCTCATACTGGAACGAGATATCCGTGAAGCCGACCTCGCGGGCGATTTCGGCTAGGACGCCCTCGGCCTTGCGGTCGCCCTCCGCGTCGCCATCGACGAAATGCACCGGGCGGCCGTGCACCACCTGTTCGAGCTGATAGCCGGTTTTCGCCTCTGCTCGCCGCTTCGCCACGGCGATGAAATGGGCGATCACCGAGCGGAAGCCGACCCGCGCGCGACCGACCTGCGTCGTCTCGTTGATGAGCGGGTTGCCGAGCACGGCCTTCAGGCTGCGCATCAAGCGCCCGTCATGGCCGTCGACATAGGCGGCGATTGCCGCGCGGCCGACCAGCGGGGCGGCGTCGCGTGCGTAGAAGATGGCGCTCGGCAGCGTGACGTCGTCGCCCTCGAGCGGGACGAGGGCCGGCGTCGCGGAGGCGAGGCCAAGCGTCGAATTGGACGTGCCGAAATCGAGGCCGCACGCTGTCATGGCGTCGCTCCTGTCGGGGAACCGATCTCTCGGGAAAAGGGCTGGTCTGGTTAGTGGCATCGAGAGCCGAGATCAAGCCCGAATGCGCGTCATCGGGCGTAACGACTTTCGCTCCGTGCGCATTGATGCTGTTGTGCGGGCGAAATGGCAGGCGGAGGACGGGCGGATGGCAACGGTGACATCAAGGCCAGGCGAAATCACCATCGATGCGGCGCTTGACGCGGCTGGCACAGGCGCCTTCCAGCGCCGTCTGCTGGCCATATTCGGGCTCGTCTGGGCCGCCGACGCGATGCAGGTTCTCGCCATCGGCTTCACAGCGCCGTCGATCGCAGCGAGCTTCGGCATGACGGTTCCGCAGGCGCTTCAGGCCGGCACGCTGTTCTTCGTCGGCATGCTGATCGGCGCTGCCGCCTTCGGCCGGCTCGCAGATCGAATCGGCCGGCGCAATCTCCTTATCGTCACCGTGCTGATCGACGCGATCTTCGGTCTCGCCTCGGCCTTCGCGCCGAATTTCTTCGTGCTGGCCGCCTTCCGCTTCATGACCGGCCTTGCCGTCGGCGGCACGCTGCCGGTCGACTACGCCATGATGGCCGAGTTCCTGCCGACGCGGCGCCGTGGCCGCTGGTTGGTGGCGCTCGAAGGTTTCTGGGCGCTCGGCACACTCGTCGTCGCGCTCGCCGCCTGGTATGCGGCCAGCGCCGGCTTCGCGGAGCCATGGCGCTTCATCTTCATCATCACGGCGCTGCCGGCCCTCGTCGGCGTCGGCCTTCGGCTGCTGATCCCCGAATCACCGTTCTATCTTGCCCGCAGCGGCCGCGAGACCGAGGCCAAGGCCGTGCTCGACCGGATGGCGCTGGCCAATGGTGGGCGCGTGCTGCCCGGCCGGCTGACGGTCGAACCCGTCGCCAAGCCGCCATTTTCAGCACTCTTCGCCGCGCCGATCGGCCGGCGCAGCGTTCTCATTCTCGCCGCCTGGCTGCTGGTCTCGGTCGCCTATTATGGTGTCTTCACTTGGCTGCCGGGTAAGCTGGTCAGCGAGGGGCACGGCTTCGTGCGTGGCTATGGCTTCCTGGTGCTGCTCGCGATCGCGCAATTGCCCGGCTATGCGCTCGCGGCCTGGGGCGTCGAGCGTTTCGGCCGCAAGCCGACCTTGATCGCGTTCCTGCTGCTGTCGGCGGCCGGCTGCTTTCTCTATGCGGTCCTGACGGATCCCGGGCCGATTGCCGGCGCCATGCTGCTGATGAGCTTCGCGCTGCTCGGCACATGGGGTGCGCTCTATGCCTTCACGCCGGAGCTCTATCCAACGACGCTGAGGGCCAGCGGCATGGGCATCGCGGGCGCGATGGCGCGGCTTGGCGGATTGCTGGCGCCGACTTTGGTCGGGATCGTGGTCGGCTACAGCTTCAATGTGGCGCTGGCGATGTTCGCGGCGCTCCTGCTCATCGGCGCGGTCTGCGCCGCGCTGATCGATGTCGAGACGAAGGGGGCGCCGCTCGCCTGAGCGCCGGCGCCACTCCGATCAAAGATGAATCGGCTTGAACCAGGCGCCGAGCGCCGCTTCCTTGACGCTTTCCGACATGGTCGGATGGGCATGCGTCGTGCGGCCGAGGTCTTCGGCCGAGCCGGCGAACTCCATCAGCACGACGATCTCGTGGATCATCTCGCCGGCGCCGACGCCGACGATGTGGCCGCCGAGCACCCGGTCGGTCTTGGCATCCGAGAGGATCTTGACGAAGCCCTCCGTCGCCAGCATCGCGCGGGCGCGGCCATTGGCCGAGAACGGGAACTTGCCGACCTTGTAGTCGATGCCAGCCGCGTTCAGTTCCTCCTCGGTCCGTCCGACCGAAGCGATCTCCGGATTGGTGTAGACGACGGCGGGGATGGCGCCATAGTTCACATGGCCCGCCTGGCCGGCAAGGATCTCGGCGATGGCGACGCCCTCGTCTTCCGCCTTGTGCGCCAGCATCGGGCCGGCGATCACATCGCCGATCGCATAGATGCCGGGCACGGTCGTCTGATAATGCGCGTCAACCTTGACGCGGCGGCGCTCGTCGAGCGCGACGCCGATGGCCTCAAGGCCAAGGCCCTCGGTATAGGGGCGGCGGCCGATCGCGACGAGCACAACATCGGCTTCAAGCGTCTCGGCGGCGCCGGCACCGTCCTTGGCCGGCGCGACACTGACCTTCAACGTTTCGCCTGACGTATCGACGCCGGTGACCTTGGCGCCGAGCTTGAAGGCGAGGCCCTGCTTCTGCAGCATGCGCTGGAACTGCTTGGCGACATCGCCATCCATGCCGGGGAGGATGCGGTCAAGGAATTCGACCACGGTCACCTCGGCGCCGAGGCGGCGCCAGACCGAGCCGAGCTCGAGCCCGATGACGCCTGCGCCGACGACGATCAGCTTCTTCGGCACACTCTGCAGATCGAGCGCGCCGGTCGAGGTGACGATGCGCTTCTCGTCGATCGTGACGCCCGGCAGCGGCGTCGAGTCCGAACCCGTGGCGATGACGATTGCCTTGGTCTCCAGAGTTTCCGCCGAGCCGTCGTCCTTCGTCACCTGCACCTTGCCGGGCGCGAGGATCGCGCCTGTGCCGATGATGCCATCGATCTTGTTCTTCTTGAAGAGATAGGCGACGCCGTCGACATTCGACTTCACCGTCGCGTCCTTGTGCGCCAGCATCGCCGGCAGGTCGAGTTCGAACGCCCCGACCTTGACGCCGAGGGCGCCGAGATGGCCGACCTCATCGAAGCGCTCCGAAGCGTGCAGCAGCGCCTTTGAGGGAATGCAGCCGATATTCAGGCAGGTGCCGCCATAGGTGGCCCGCTTCTCGATCACGGCGACCTTCAGCCCGAGCTGGGCCGCCTTGATCGCGCAGACATAGCCGCCCGGACCGGAACCGATGACGATGAGATCGTAGGACATTCGCTTTTTTACTCTTGGCTCGGCGGCTGGGCTCGGCGGCTGGCGGGCATCGCGAGCGCCGCCGGGGCGGCGCCCGAAACGCGGCGCTTACAGATCGAGGATCAGGCGCTGCGGGTCTTCGAGGCTTTCCTTGACGCGCACGAGGAAGGTGACCGCCTCCTTGCCATCGACGACGCGGTGATCATAGGAGAGCGCGAGATACATCATCGGGCGGATCTCGATCTTGCCGCCGACGACCATCGGCCGTTCCTGGATCTTGTGCATGCCGAGAATGCCGGACTGCGGCGCATTCAGGATCGGCGTCGACATCAGCGATCCATAGATGCCGCCATTGGTGATCGTGAAGGTGCCGCCCTGCATCTCCTCGATCTTGAGCTGGCCGTCGCGGGCGCGCTTGCCATAGCCGGCGATCGTCTTCTCGATGCCGGCGAGCGAGAGCTGGTCGGCATCGCGCACCACCGGCACGACGAGGCCCTTGTCCGTGCCGACGGCGATGCCGATGTGGTAGAAATTCTTGTAGACGAGGTCGGTGCCGTCGATCTCGGCATTGACCGCCGGGATGTCCTTCAGCGCCGCGATCACGGCCTTCACGAAGAAGCTCATGAAGCCGAGCTTCGCGCCGTGCTTCTTCTCGAACACGTCCTTGTATTGGGCGCGCAGCGCCATCACCGCGCCCATGTCGACCTCGTTGAAGGTCGTCAGCATGGCGGCGGTGTTCTGTGCGTCCTTGAGGCGGCGCGCGATCGTCTGGCGCAGCTTGGTCATGCGCACGCGTTCCTCGCGTGCGGCGTCGTCAGCCGGCGAGGGCGCGCGCATCTGCACCGGCGCGGCGGGCGCCGCCGGGGCCGGGCCACGCTCGATGGCGGCGATCAGATCGCCCTTGGTGACGCGGCCGTCCTTGCCCGATCCCGGCACGGTGCCGACATCGACGCCGTTCTCGGCAGCGAGCTTGGTGACCGCAGGGCCATTGGCGTCGGCGGCGACGGGCTTCTCGGGTGCTGCAACCGGCGCGGGCTTGGCCACTTCTGCCTTCGCAGGCTCGGCTTTGGCTGCAGGTTCCGGCTTGGCGGCAGGCTTGGCAGCGGCGGCGCCGGCTTCGGCAATGGTGCCGAGCAGGGCGCCGACGCCGACGGTATCGCCGTCATTGGCAGCGAAGGCCTCGAGCACACCGGCGGCCGGCGCGGGCACCTCGATCGTCACCTTGTCGGTTTCGAGTTCGACCAGCGGCTCATCGACCGCCACCGCCTCGCCGATCTTCTTGAACCAGCGCCCGATCGTGGCCTCTGTCACGGATTCGCCGAGGGTGGGTACGCGGATTTCGGTTGCCATGACGGGGTCTCTGCGGTTCTGGACTTAGGACGGATCGTGGGATGGGCGGAAGGGACGGCGCCGAGGCGCCGCCCTGTCAGGCGAAGGCTTCGTCGAGGAATGCGGCGAGCTGGGCGAGATGCTTCGACATCAGGCCGGTCGCCGTTGCGGCGGAGGCGGGACGGCCGACATAGCGCGCCCGCTTGGCGGCGCCGCCGGCCTGGGCGAGCACCCATTCGAGATTGGGCTCGACGAAGCTCCACGAGCCCATGTTCTTCGGCTCTTCCTGGCACCAGACGACTTCGGCATTCTTGAAGCGGCCAAACTCGCCGACCAGCGCCTTGAGCGGGAACGGATAGAGCTGCTCGACGCGCATCAGATAGACGTCGTCGATGCCGCGCTTCTCGCGCTCCTCATAGAGGTCGTAATAGACCTTGCCCGAGCAGACGACGACGCGGCGGATCTTCTCGTCCGGCGCGAGCTTGATCACCTGGTCCTTCAGGAACTCGGCATCGTCCCACAGGAGACGATGGAACGAGGAGATCGGCCCGAACTGCGCGATATGCGAGACGGCGCGCTTGTGGCGCAGCAGCGACTTCGGCGTCATCAGGATCAGCGGCTTGCGGATGTCGCGATTGAGCTGCCGGCGCAGGATATGGAAGTAGTTCGATGGCGTGGTGACATTCGCCACCTGCATATTGTCCTCGGCGCACATCTGAAGCCAGCGTTCGAGGCGGGCGGACGAGTGCTCGGGACCCTGGCCCTCATAGCCATGCGGCAGCAGGCAGACGAGACCCGACATGCGCAGCCACTTGCGCTCGCCCGACGACAGGAACTGGTCGAACACCACCTGGGCGCCATTGGCGAAATCACCGAACTGCGCTTCCCAGAGGGTCAGGGTATTCGGATCGGACAGCGAGTAGCCATATTCGAAGCCAAGCACGGCCTCTTCCGACAGCATCGAATTGATGACGTCGAAATGCCCCTGGCCTTCCTGGATGTTGTTGAGCGGCAGGAAGCGCTCCTCGCTCTCCTGATCGTAGAGAACGGAGTGGCGCTGCGAGAAGGTGCCGCGTTCGACATCCTGACCGGACAGGCGGATATTGTGGCCCTCGACGGCAACCGACGCGAAGGCCAGCGCCTCAGCCGTCGCCCAGTCGATGCCGACGCCGGTCTCGATCGCCTTCTTGCGATTGTCGATGAAGCGCTGAACCGTCTTGTGGACGTGGAAATCGGCGGGAATGGCGGTCAGGCGGGCGCCAATCCGCTTCAACTCGTCGATCTCGACGCCGGTCTTGCCGCGGCGCGGCTCGTCGTCCTGCTGCGCGGCCTTGAGGCCTGCCCAGGCGCCGTCGAGCCAATCGGCCTTGTTCGGCTTGTAGGACTGGCCAGCCTCGAATTCGGTCTCGAGCTTGGCGCGCCATTCGGCCTTCAGCGTGTCCACCTCGGCGGCGGAGACGAGCCCTTCGGCAACCAGCTTGCCGGCATAGATGTCGACGATCGCCGGATGGTTGCGGATCGTGCGGTACATCAGCGGCTGCGTGAATGCCGGCTCATCGCCCTCGTTATGGCCGAAGCGGCGATAGCAGAACATGTCGATTACGACCGGCTTGTGGAACTTCTGCCGGAACTCGATCGCGATCTTGGCGGCGTAGACGACCGCTTCCGGATCATCGCCGTTCACATGGAAGATCGGCGCCTCGATCATCTTGGCGACGTCGGAGGGATAGGGCGAGGAGCGCGAGAAGCGCGGATTGGTCGTGAAGCCGATCTGGTTGTTGACGATGAAATGCACCGAGCCGCCCGTGCGGTGGCCCTTGAGGCCGGACAGGCCAAAGCATTCCGCCACGACACCCTGGCCGGCAAAGGCCGCGTCGCCATGGATCAGCAGCGGCAGAACCTCGGAGCGGACATAGTCCTTGCGCAGGTCCTGCTTGGCGCGCGCCTTGCCGAGCACCACCGGATCGACGATCTCGAGATGCGAGGGATTGGCCGTCAGCGACAGGTGAACCTTGTTACCGTCGAACTCGCGGTCCGACGAGGCACCGAGGTGGTACTTGACGTCACCCGAGCCCTCGACATCGTCGGGCGCATAGGAGCCGCCCTTGAATTCGTGGAAAAGCGCGCGGTGCGGCTTGGCCAGCACCTGCGTCAGCACGTTGAGGCGGCCGCGATGCGCCATGCCGAGCACGATCTCGTGTACGCCGAGATTGCCGCCGCGCTTGATGATCTGCTCGAGCGCGGGAACCAGCGCCTCGCCGCCATCAAGGCCGAAGCGCTTGGTGCCGGTGAACTTGACGTCGAGGAACTTCTCGAAGCCTTCAGCCTCGATCAGCTTGTTGAGGATCGCCTTCTTGCCTTCGTTGGTGAAGGATATCGCCTTGTCCGGCCCCTCGATGCGGGCCTGGATCCAGGCCTTTTCGGCCGGATCGGAGATATGCATGAACTCGACGCCGAGCGTCGAGCAATAAGTGCGCTTCAGGATCGCCAGCATCTCGGGGATGGTGGCGAATTCGAGCCCGAGCACATGGTCGATGAAGATCTTGCGGTCGTAATCGGCCTCGGTGAAGCCGTAGCTCGACGGGTGCAGTTCCTCATGGTCGCCGGCCGTGGCGAGATGGAGCGGATCGAGATCGGCGTGAAGATGGCCGCGCATCCGGTAAGCGCGGATCATCATGATCGCGCGCACCGAATCGCGCGCCGCCTGCTGCAGCGCCGCTTCCGAGACCGGCTGGGCGGCGGCCGCGCCGGCAGGCGCCTTGCTGGTGGCGCCCTCGGCCTTGGCCTTCAGCTTGTCGGTGACGATCCGTTCGATCTGGCCCCAGTTGCCGTCCATGGCGGAGACGAGTTCGCCATTGGCATGCACCGGCCAGTCGGATCGTTCCCATGTCGCGCCACGCGCTTCGGCGGCTACCGTGGCCGGATCGTCCTTCAGCGCGGAAAAGAAATCCCGCCATTCGGCTTCGACCGAGGCGGGGTCCTTCTCGTAGCGTCCGTAGAGGTCCTCGATATAGGCGGCATTGCCGCCATAGAGAAACGAAGACGATTGAAAGGCCGCGTTGGCTTGTTCGCGTGACATGGTCCAAGCGAGGAGCCCCTTGGCTCCTCTCTCCCTGATCGCGCGGCAAGGACGCCGCGCCGTTACATTTTCCCCGTCATTCCTGCCCCGGAATGTCGGTCTTTGCCCTCACCCCTTCAAGACCTCAACCAAGGTCTTTCCAAGGCGCGCGGGGGAGGGCGACACCTTGATACCGGCCGATTCCATGGCCGCAATCTTGTCCTCGGCGCCACCCTTGCCGCCGGAGATGATCGCGCCGGCATGGCCCATGCGCCGTCCGGGCGGAGCGGTGCGGCCCGCGATGAAGCCGACCATCGGCTTCTTGCGGCCACGCTTGGCCTCGTCCTTGATGAACTCGGCCGCCTCTTCCTCCGCCGAACCACCGATCTCGCCGATCATGACGATCGACGTGGTGGCATCATCGGCCAAGAACATTTCCAAAATGTCGATGAATTCGGTTCCCTTGACCGGATCGCCGCCAATACCGACGGCGGTCGTCTGGCCAAGGCCCTCATTCGTCGTCTGGAATACTGCCTCGTAGGTCAACGTTCCCGAGCGCGAAACGATGCCGACGCTGCCGGTCTTGAAGATATTGGCCGGCATGATGCCGATCTTCGAAGCGCCTGCTGTCACGACGCCCGGGCAGTTCGGCCCGATCAGGCGCGACTTGGAGCCCGAGAGCGAGCGCTTGACGCGCACCATGTCGAGGACGGGAATGCCCTCGGTGATGCAGACGATCAGCGGGATCTCAGCATCGATCGCTTCGCAGATGGCATCGGCGGCGCCGGGCGGCGGCACATAGATGACCGAGGCATCGGCGCCGGTCGCCTCGCGCGCCTCGGCGACGGTGTCGAAGACCGGCAGGCCGAGATGCGTCTGGCCACCCTTGCCAGGCGACGTGCCGCCGACGAGCTTGGTGCCATAGGCGAGCGCCTGCTCGGAATGGAACGTGCCGTTCTTGCCGGTGAAGCCCTGGGTGATGAGCTTGGTGTTCGCGTCGATCAGGATGGACATCAGACGGCTTCCTTCACGGCCTTGACGATCTTCTGGGCGGCGTCGTCGAGATCGTCGGCGGGGATGACGTTCAAGCCGCTCTCGCGGATGATCTGCTTGCCGAGCTCGACATTCGTGCCCTCGAGCCGCACGACAAGCGGCACCTTGAGCCCGACGGCCTTCACGGCGGCGATGACGCCACGCGCGATGACGTCGCATTTCATGATGCCGCCGAAGATGTTGACGAGGATGCCCTTCACCTTCGGATCGGAGGTGATGATCTTGAACGCCGCGGTCACCTTCTCCTCGCTGGCGCCGCCGCCGACGTCGAGGAAGTTGGCCGGGCTTTCGCCATAGAGCTGGATGATATCGAGCGTCGCCATCGCGAGGCCGGCGCCGTTGACCATGCAGCCGATCGTGCCGTCGAGCGCGATATAGGCGAGGTCGAACTTCGAGGCCTCGATCTCCTTCTGGTCCTCCTCGGTCTCGTCGCGCAGCGCGACGACGTCGGGGTGACGGTAGAGGGAGTTGGAATCGAACGACACCTTGGCGTCGAGCACCTTCAGGTGGCCGTCCTTGGTGACGATCAGCGGGTTGACCTCGAGCATCGCCATGTCCTTGGCGACGAAGGCCGCATAGAGCTTGGAGGCGACGTCATAGGCTTCCTTGGCAAGCGCGCCGGAAAGGCCGAGCGCCTTGGCAACCGTCAGGCCGTGATGCGGCATGATGCCGGTGGCCGGGTCGACGGAGAAGGTCTTGATCTTCTCAGGCGCCGAATGTGCGACTTCCTCGATATCCATGCCGCCTTCGGTCGAGACGACGAAGGCGATGCGCGAGGTGGCGCGGTCGACGAGGATCGAGAGGTAGAATTCCTTCTCGATGTCCGAGCCATCCTCGATATAGAGGCGGTTGACCTGCTTGCCGGCCGGGCCGGTCTGCACGGTCACCAGCGTCGAGCCGAGCATCTGGCCCGCGAAGGCCTTGACCTCGTCTATCGACTTGGCGAGGCGGACGCCGCCCTTCTCGCCGGCGGCTTCTTCCTTGAACTTGCCCTTGCCGCGGCCACCGGCATGGATCTGCGACTTGACGACCCAGAGCGGGCCGCCAAGCTCGCGCGCCGCCGCTTCCGCCTCGGCCGGCGTGAAGATCGCGACGCCGTTCGAGACCGGCGCGCCGAAGCCCTTCAAGAGGGCCTTGGCCTGGTATTCATGAATGTTCATGGAGTGCGTTCCGCCTTCTGGGGATCGGAGCCGAGACGGCCGGTGATCAGGCGCCGAGCGCCGGGACGATCTTGACGCAGGCCTCGACGAGGCTTTCGACCGAAGCGACCGACTTGTCGAGCATGGCCTGTTCGGACTTGTCGAGGCTGATCTCGATGATGCGTTCGACGCCACCTTCGCCGATGACGATGGGAACACCGATATAGCGCCCCTTGATGCCATACTGCCCGTCCAGCATCGCGGCTGCCGGGAGAACGCGCTTCTTGTCCTTCAGGTAGCTCTCCGCCATCTCGATGGCCGAGGCCGCCGGGGCGTAGAAGGCCGAGCCGGTCTTCAGGAGATTGACGATCTCGGCGCCGCCGTCGCGGGTGCGCTGCACGATCTGTTCGAGGCGCTCCTTCTCGATCCAGCCGAGCTTGACGAGATCGGGGAGCGGAATGCCGGCAACCGTCGAGTAGCGGATGAGCGGCACCATGGTGTCGCCATGACCGCCGAGCACGAAGGCGGTGATGTCCTCGACCGAGACCTTGAATTCCTCGGCGAGGAAATAGCGGAAGCGGGCGCTGTCGAGCACGCCGGCCATGCCGACCACCTTGTTCGCCGGCAGGCCGGAGAACTTCTGCAGCGCCCAGACCATCGCGTCGAGCGGGTTGGTGATGCAGATGACGAAGGCGTTCGGGGCGTATTTCTTGATGCCGGCGCCGACCTGTTCCATCACCTGAAGATTGATGCCGAGGAGATCGTCGCGGCTCATGCCAGGCTTGCGCGGCACGCCGGCCGTGACGATGACGACATCGGCGCCCTCGATCGCGGCATAGGACGATGCGCCTGAAAGCGCCGAGTCGAAGCCGATGACCGGCGAGGCCTCGGCGATGTCGAGCGCCTTGCCCTGCGGCACGCCGTCGGCAATGTCGAACAGGACGATGTCGCCAAGCTCTTTAAGGCCGGCGAGAAGGGCGAGGGTGCCGCCGATCTGACCGGAACCGATCAGGGCAATCTTGGCTCGAGCCATGTGCAAGGTCTCCCGGGAGAGGTTTACCTAAACGTAAGGTCCACAGTCGGATGGCTGCCGGAACGGGGGCGGCATAGCGCGATTGGGTCGCGGGCGCAAGTCGAACAAAAGCCATGAGCCGCACAATTCCGCCATCGATGCCCAGAGCTTACGTGCGCGTCATGTCTCGACGATGAAGCCTTTATGAGGCGCCTTCTGATAATCGAGCGAGCGCATCTCGGTCAGCCGCGAGGCCGTGCGTGCGAACTCGAATGCCTCGGTTCCCTCGCTGGCCCGATAGAGTCCGTCGGGCTCGGCGGCAGCCGAGACGATGATCCGGACATGGCCGTCATAGAGCGCATCGACCAGCGTGATGAAGCGCTTGGCCTCGTTGCGGCGGCTCTCGTCCATCACCGGGATGTGATCGATCACCACCGTGTTGAACGCATGCGCGATGGCGAGAAAATCGCTCGGACCGAGCGGCCTTGCGCAAAGATCAGCGAAATCGAAGCGGGCGACACCCTGCGCCGCGGCGGGTACCTGGAGATCCCTTCCGAGCACGGAAAGCGTCGTCGGCTGCGGCGTGCCGCCTGCCGTCAGCCGCGCGAAGGCGGTGTCGATTGCCGCGTCGGTTTCCGGGCCGAGCGGCGTCAGATAGACGGGCAACTGCTCCAGCTTCTCGCGTCGATAATCGGTGCGCGCGCCGAGCTCGACGACCTCGGTCTGTGCCTTCAGGAGCTTGATGAAGGGCAGGAAGTGATCGCGGTTCAGGCCTCCGCGATAAAGGTCATCCGGCGCAACATTCGAGGTCGCCACCATCACGACGCCGGCTTCGAACAGCCGTGTGAACAGACGACCAAGGATCATCGCATCGGCGATGTCGGTGACGCTGAACTCATCGAAACAGATGAGTTCGGTCTCGCGGACGATGTCCTCGGCGACGGGGACGATCGGATCGTCGGCCTTCAGCGTGCCGGCCTTGATCGCCTCGCGCACCCGGAAGACGCGGGCATGCACGTCGGCCATGAAGTCGTTGAAATGCGCGCGCCGCTTCCGTTCGGGCACAGCCTCGGCGAAGAAAAGATCCATCAGCATGGTCTTGCCGCGGCCGACCGCGCCATGGACATAGAGGCCACGCACCGTTTCACGTTCGCGCTGGCGCTTGCCGAACAGCCAGCCGAGCGAACTGCCCTTATGGGCGAGGCGGCGCGTCGCGAGATGCTCGTTGAGGCGGTCGAGCTTGGCGACCAGCGCACGCTGCGCCGGATCGCCCTCGATCTCACCATCCGCGACGCGGCGCTCATACGCCTCGGCCACGCTGGCGCGAACCGGCAGCCCCTCGCTCACGCGCTTGCTCCCGTCGTCGCTTGATGCCTAGCGCGAGAAGGCGATCGGCTGACCCGAATCGGCTGTACCGGAGAAGCTGTTGGTGCCCGCCGCGTTCAGATGCGCCACCGGGGCGCCACCGGCGCCGGCAAGCACGACCTGCGAGCCATTGAGGCTCCAGGCCGAAATGCCCTTCAGCGTCGGCGACTGGCAGCCGCGGGTCGAGGCACGATAGCCGCCGGTCCAGGAGGTCAGCGTCATGAAGAGCTGGCAGCTCTCGGAGCCGGATCTCAGCGACCAGCCGCCGAGCAGATCGGTTCGGCCAAGCTCGGCCCTCGCCGGTGTGGCGCCGGCTGCGCTCTGTGGCGCAGTGGTGGCCGGCAGGCTCGCAGCATCCGCCGGCGGCAGCGTGGCGCTGGCGGGCGGGCTGGGCGGCAATGTCTGGGCGTTCGGATCGACCGGGGGCGGCGGCAGCGCGCTCTTCTCGACAGGGGCGGAAGCCACGGGAGGCAGCGTGTCGTTGTCGACGGGCCGCGGCTGATCCATTGGGCCGAGACCCACGGCGCCGAACGAACCGCAGCCGGCGAGCGCCGCAGTCAGCATGATCGGCGCAAGACGGCTGAGACGCATTGCATTCTCCTTCATCGGTCGCGGGCTCAATCCGGCCTCGGCGGAATTGGCCATCGCCAAGCTGGCCATGAAATCAGGCCGCTTTGAAGGCGGACCATCCCTATTGCCGGATCTCTCCGGCGATGGCCTGCTTCGCTGCGCCTGAAGTCGGCGGGTTTCGTTGGCGCATTACGGCATCTCGCCGGCATCGACAAGGCACAGGAAGCAACAGTCGCAGAAAAACCATGCCGACCAGTCCGTCATTCGGCGCCGTGACAGCAGGCTTCGATATTATGGCCGTCCGGGTCGAGCACGAAGGCCGCATAGTAATTCGGGTGGTAGTGCGCGCGAATGCCCGGTGCTCCGTTGTCGCGGGCGCCGGCCGCCAGAGCGGCCGCGTAAAACGCGTCGACAGCCGCGCGATGGGATGCCGAGAAGGCCACATGCAGGTGTGGCGCCGTCCGTCCACCTTCCCAGATCCAGAAATCAGGCTTGCCGCCGGCACCGAAGCCCGCGCCCTTGAAGCCGGCTTCCGCTGGAATCTCCATCACCTTGGTGATACCGAGCGTCGCCAGTACAGGCTCGTAAAAGGCCAGCAGCTTCGGAAAGTCGCTGACCTGAAACCCGAAATGATCGATTGTCCCCGCCATGCTGCGTCCCCCGTCCGGCCGGCGCGGCATGCGCCGGTCAATTCGTTTTCGGCTCCGGCTCTATGGCAAGCCCCAGTTCGGCCGCCTTGCCGATGATCTCGCCGAGCGGCCGATGCATCGCCTGTGCGATCACTTCGGCCGGAACACCTTCCCCGGCCAGTTCGCGCAGCCGGCCGATCGCCTCGACCGTCCAGCGCGGCGCTGCATCGCTGACATGAGTATTGCCGAGATTGGTCATGGTGTCCTCCTCCGCTACCCGTCCTCGGAGGAAATGACCGATGGTCGGCGAAGGTTCCCGCCGCCCATCGGGCCTCGCCCTTTCTAGACGCGCCGCTCCACCATCATCTTCTTGATCTCGGCGATCGCCTTCGCCGGATTGAGGCCCTTCGGGCAGGTCTGCGCGCAATTCATGATCGTGTGGCAACGATAGAGCCGGAACGGGTCCTCGAGATTATCGAGCCGGTCGCCGGTCGCCTCGTCGCGGCTGTCGATGAGCCAGCGATAGGCCTGCAACAGCACGGCCGGGCCGAGATAGCGGTCGCCAGTCCACCAGTAGCTCGGGCAGGAGGTCGAGCAGCAGGCGCAGAGGATGCACTCATAGAGACCATCGAGCTTCTCGCGGTCGGCATGGCTCTGTAGCCATTCCTTTTCGGGCACAGGCGTCGCGGTCTTCAGCCAGGGCTCGATCGAGCGATGCTGCGCATAGAAATGGGTGAGGTCGGGGACGAGGTCCTTGATCACCTCCATATGCGGCAGCGGATAGACCTTCACCGCGCCCTTCACATCCTCGATGCCCTTGGTGCAGGCGAGCGTGTTGGACCCGTCGATATTCATCGCGCATGAGCCGCAGATACCCTCGCGGCAGGAGCGGCGGAACGTCAGCGACGGGTCGACCTCGTTCTTGATCTTGATCAGCGCGTCGAGAACCATCGGCCCGCAATCGTCGAGATCGACGAAATAGCTGTCGACATGCGGATTGGCGCCGTCGTCGGGGTTCCACCTGTAGATGCGAAACTCGCGCACATTGTTGGCGCCGGCCGGCCGCGGCCAGGCCTTGCCCTCATTGATCGTCGAGTTCTTGGGAAGCGTGAGCTGGACCATGGCAGGCTATGCAAACGCCCGAGGCATCTCAGGCGTCTCCTTTCTTCTTCAAAAAGACGAACAGGACCGTGTCGAAGACCCGCGAGGGGAGCGACTGATAGAGATCGATGAGCCGATAGAGCCACAGGCGGCCGCCATGATAGGACGGGTCGCATTCGAGGGTGTAGCTGGCATTGTCGAAGCGGTCGTCGGGGAAGTGCCGGCGGACGGCGTCGAGCGTGTTCAGCCGGTAGAATTTCGGGAAGACGTCCTCGTCCTTCCGCACGGGCTGCGTGAATTTCAGGATCCGCGACTGCAGGCTTTCCGGCACCAGGCGCGCCGAGAGCGCGATATAGCCCCAGCGGTTGGGCGTCCGCGCGCAGAACCAGCCGCCGGGCTTCAGCACGCGCTGGACTTCTTCGGCGAAGAAGGCCGGCTTCTCGATATGCTCCAGCACCCAGTCGCTATAGACGATGTCGAAGGTGGCGTCGGGGAAGGGAAGCGGTTTGTCTGGCGTGATGATATGCGCCTCGTCGAGCGCCGGATTGGAGAGGACCACCGGATCGACATCGACGCCGACGAGGCGGCCGACCCGACCCTTCAGGCGGATGAACCTCGACCGAAAGTCCGGTTTGTCGAACTGGGCTCCGCGACCGGCGCCGAGATCGAGAACGACAGATGTCGGCTCGATGAGCGCAGTAACGCGAAGGTAGAATGCGAGCGTGTTGTCGCGTCTCGAAAATCCGCCGGCCGCCATTTCCGGGCAGACGGTACGAGCCAGCCTCGACAGTCCCTGCATGCGCCTTGTCCTCCCGACGGCGCAGCGGGACATTCCGTAGCGCCTCGACCTCGCCACGTATTGTTTTCTTTGACTGTACGTGGGGAGGCTGCGGGAGTCGAGGTTTGGTTGCGGGGGGAGGCGAGGGTTGTGGCGCCGGGCGAGCATGTCAATGCGCTCCGCGCCGATCCTTGCGGATCATCAGCTTGAGGCCTGACCAGATCGCGTCGATGGCGGCGACCTTGACGTCGACGAGGTCGAGCGCGAGCGCGGCGTTTCGGATGACGTCCTCGGTGACGTCGGTCGGAATCTTCGCGGCCTTCTTGGGCCAGGAAACCCAGATCATGCCATCCGCCCGGATAGCGGCCTCAAGGATCGCGAGATTTGCCTCGACTTCGGCCCGCGACGTTGTGAAGGCATGCACGGCGTCGAGTCGTCCGCCATCAAGCGGCGCGGACCAGGTGTCGAGCCGCAGGACGGCGGCAAAATCCGCGCTCGCCGCAAGCAGTTCCAGTGCCGCCGGCAATCCGATGAAGGCAACCGTCATCCCCGCCCGGAAACCGAGCTTCTCGGAAAGCGGCCGCTTGGAATAGCCAGCTTCGGGGAGGGGCGCCGTCACCGTCATCGCCTCAATAGACGCGCGCCTTGGGCTCGATATAGGCGATGTCGTTCGACATCGTGTAGGTGTGCACCGGCCGGTCCTCGAGCGTCACGGTCTTTGCCGCAGTGTCGACGAAGGCAAGGGAGTGCTTCATCCAGTTGACGTCGTCGCGGTTCGGGAAGTCCTCGCGGGCATGGGCACCGCGCGATTCCTGCCGGTTCTGGGCCGAGTCCATCGTCGCGACCGCCTGGACGATCAGGTTCTCGAATTCGAGCGTCTCAATGAGGTCGGAGTTCCAGACCAGCGAGCGGTCGGTGACGCGGACGTCGTTCGCATCGCGCCACACGTCGTGGATCAGCTCGTGACCCTCGTCGAGGACTTCGCCTGTGCGGAAGACGGCGCAGTTCGACTGCATCACCTTCTGCATCCGAAGACGCAGCGCGGCTGTCGGCGTCGCGCCATCAGCATGGCGAAGGCGATCGAAGCGGGCGATCGCCGCCGCACCGGCCTCCTTGGCGAATTCAGGCTGCTTTTCGCCCGGCTGCACGGTCTCGATCGCGCGGAGCGCCGCAGCGCGGCCGAACACGACGAGATCGGTCAGCGAATTCGAGCCGAGACGGTTGGCACCATGCACGGATACGCAGGCCGCCTCGCCCACGGCCATGAGGCCCGGGACGACGCTGTCGGGATCGCCGCCGACCTTGGTCAGCACCTCGCCGTGATAATTCGTCGGGATGCCGCCCATGTTGTAATGGACGGTCGGCAGCACCGGGATCGGCTCCTTGGTCAGATCGACGCCGGCGAAGATCTTGGCGCTCTCGGAAATGCCGGGGAGCCGCTCATGCAACAGCGCCGGATCGAGATGGTCGAGATGAAGGTGAATATGGTCGTTCGCCTTGCCGACGCCGCGGCCCTCGCGGATTTCCATCGTCATGGCGCGCGAAACGACGTCGCGTGAGGCGAGGTCCTTGGCTGAGGGCGCATAGCGCTCCATGAAGCGCTCACCTTCGGAATTGGTGAGATAGCCGCCTTCGCCGCGGGCGCCCTCGGTGATCAGGCAGCCGGCGCCATAGATGCCGGTCGGATGGAACTGCACGAATTCCATGTCCTGCAGCGGCAGGCCGGCGCGGAGCACCATCGCGTTCCCGTCGCCGGTGCAGGTATGTGCCGACGTGCAGGAGAAGTAGGCGCGGCCATAGCCACCCGTCGCGAGAACGGTGCGCTTGGCGCGGAAGCGATGGATGGAGCCGTCGTCGAGGCAGAGCGCGAGCACGCCGCGGCACACGCCGTCATGATCCATCAGCAGATCGAGCGCGAAGTATTCGACGAAAAACTCCGCCGAATGGCGCAGCGACTGGCCGTAAAGCGTGTGCAGCATGGCGTGGCCGGTGCGGTCGGCGGCCGCGCACGTGCGCTGTGCGGGCGGGCCTTCACCGAACTCGGTCGTCATGCC
>DATMGR010000031.1:0-4149 GCA_035555375.1 Kaistia sp.
GGCCAGCTGGAAGAACAGAAGATAGTCCGTGTAAAGCACCCGTCCGAGCGCCTCGGTATTGGAAATTTCGGTCATCGGCGGCGTGGGCGTACGCGCGGGCACGGATGCCGATCCAAAAGTCCATGACCCCACAACCAGAACCAGTTCCACCAGAACGACCAGACCAACCAGGCCGCCGACCGGCAAATATTGCAGGACGCCCTGGCGCAACTCCGCGAAATCGACGTCCAGCATCATCACGACGAACAGGAACAGCACCGCGACCGCGCCGACATAGACCACGACCAGCAGCATGGCGAGGAATTCGGCGCCAAGCAGCACGAACAGGCCTGCGGCATTGAAGAAGGCTAGGATCAGGAACAGGACCGAATGGACGGGGTTCCTCGCCGACACGACCATCAGGCCGGAAGCGATGGTGATCGCCGAGAACAGGTAGAAGAAGAGGGTGTGAATGATCATGATCGCTCACCGATACGGCGCGTCGATGCTGATGTTCTGGGCGATTTCCCGTTCCCAGCGGTCGCCATTCGCAAGCAGCTTCTCCTTGTCATAGTAAAGCTCCTCGCGCGTCTCGGTCGCGAACTCGAAGTTCGGACCCTCGACGATGGCGTCGACCGGGCAGGCTTCCTGGCAGAAGCCGCAATAGATGCACTTCACCATGTCGATGTCGTAACGGGTGGTGCGGCGCGTGCCGTCATTGCGACGCGGGCCGGCCTCGATCGTGATCGCCTGAGCGGGGCAGATCGCCTCGCACAGCTTGCAGGCGATGCAACGCTCTTCGCCGTTCGGATAGCGGCGCAGCGCATGCTCGCCGCGGAAGCGCGGGCTGATCGCGCCCTTCTCATAGGGATAGTTGAGCGTCTTCTTCGGCGCGAAGAAATAGCGCATCGTCAGGAAGAAGGCCGAGACGAACTCGGTCAGGAAGAGGGATTTCGCGGTCTGGTCGAGGCGCATTAGGGAGCCCATCCCATGATCTGAAGAACGGCGGCGACCACGACGACCATGCCCAGCGAAATCGGCAGGAACACCTTCCAGCCGAGGCGCATCAGCTGATCGTAGCGATAGCGCGGGACGAAGGCCTTGACCATCGCGAACATGAAGAAGCAGAGCAGTGCCTTGAGGACGAACCAGATGATGCCGGGCACCCAGGTGAACGGCACGAAGTTGAACGGCGGCAGCCAGCCCCCGAGGAACAGGATCGTCGTCATCGCGCACATCAGGCAGATCGACGCATATTCGCCGAGCATGAACATCATGTACGGCGTCGAGCCGTATTCCGACATGAAGCCGGCGACGAGCTCGGACTCGGCCTCGACGAGGTCGAAGGGCGGGCGGTTCGTCTCGGCCAGCGCCGAGACGAAAAAGATGATGAACAGCGGGAACAGCGGCACGAAGTGCCAGTCGAGGAAGCTGCCGGGAAGGCCGATTTTCGTTCCAAGTCCGGTCTGCTGCGACAGCACGACATCGGAGATGTTGAGCGAACCGACGCAGAGCAGCACGCCGACCAGCACGAAGCCGATCGAGACCTCGTAGGAGACCATCTGGGCGGCAGCACGCAGCGACGACAGGAACGGATATTTCGAGTTTGATGCCCAGCCGCCCATGATGATGCCATAGACACCGAGGGAGGAGATCGCGAGCAGATAGAGGATGCCGACATTGATGTTGGCGATCACCCAGCCCGCATTGAACGGGATCACCGCCCATCCGGCCAGCGCCAGCGTCACGGTGACGAGCGGCGCCAGAAGGAAGATGCCCTTGTTGGAGCTGGACGGAATCACCGGCTCCTTGAACACGAACTTCAGCAGATCGGCGAAGGACTGCAGCAGGCCGAACGGCCCGACCACATTCGGCCCACGGCGCATCTGCACCGCAGCCCAGATCTTGCGATCGGCCAGCAGGATGAAGGCGATCGAGACCAGCAGCAGCACCAGGACCAGAAGGCTCTGGCCGATGAGGATGGCACCCGGGATCAGGTAGCTGTCGACGAAACCGTTCATGCGCCCCTCACTCCGCTGCCGCCGCGACCAGGCCGGCCGCCAGCGCGGAACATTCCGCCATCACGGCGGATGCGCGGGCAATCGGATTGGTCAGGTAGAAATCGGCGATCGGATTCCTGAACGCCGTGCTGGCGAGGCTGCCGGCCGAACTGGCCAGCGCCGCGACATCGCCAAGCCCAGCCGGCTCGACATGATCGATCATCTGAAGATGCGGATAGGCCGCATAGAGGGTGCGACGCAGTTCGGCCAGCGAGTCGTAAGGCAGCCTGTGGCCGACGACGTCCGACAACGCCCGCAGGATCGCCCAATCCTCGCGCGCGTCCCCGGGCGGGAACGAAGCACGGTTGGAGAGCTGGACGCGGCCCTCGGTGTTGACATAGGTGCCCGACTTCTCGGTATAGGCCGCCGCCGGCAGGATGACGTCGGCGCGATGCGCGCCCTGATCGCCATGCGTGCCGATATAGACCACGAAGGCAGCGCCGAGCGCCTCGGTGTCGATCTCGTCGGCGCCGAGCAGGAAGAGAACGTCGAGCTCCCCTGCCCCGGCCGCCTTGACCATGCCCGCCGTGTCGAGCCCGCCCGACGCCGGCACGAAGCCGATGTCGAGACCGCCGACGCGCGAAGCCGCTGTATGAAGAACAGCAAGGCCGTTCCAGCCTTCGTCACGCCCCTCAGCCGTTGCGAGGGCAGCGGCGGTGGCGAGCACGCCAGCGCCGGCCGCTCCGGAAAGCGCGCCCTGCCCGACGATGACGATCGGGCGCTTGGCCTTGCCGAGCGCTTCGCCAAAAGCGAGACGACCAGCCGCAACTTCGGCGAGCGTGTCGGTGCCAGCACCCAGATATTCATAGGGGTAGGTCAGATCGGCCTGCTCGCCGATGACGCCGATGCGGACGCCGCCGGCGCGCCAGCGCTTGCGAATGCGCGCATTCAGCACCGAAGCCTCGCGGCGCGGATTGGCGCCGACGATGAGGATCAGGTCGGCCTGCTCGATGCCGGCGATGGTCGGATTGAAGACATAGCTCGCGCGGCCCTTCGACGGGTCAAGCGCGGCGCCATCCTGGCGGATGTCGAAATTGCCGGAGCCGAGCGAGACGAGCAATTGCTTCAGTGCAAAGAGATCCTCGACCGAAGCGAGGTCGCCGCCGATCGCGCCAATGCGATTGCCGGACGTCGCCTTGACCTTGGCGGCGATCGCCGCGAAGGCCTCGCCCCAGGAAGCCGGACGCAGCTTGCCGCCGACCCGCAGATAAGGACGATCGAGACGCTGCGTGCGCAGGCCATCCCAGACGAAACGCGACTTGTCGGAAATCCACTCCTCGTTCACGGCCTCGTTGAGACGCGGCAGGATGCGCATCACTTCGCGGCCGCGCACATCGACGCGGATGTTCGAGCCGACGGCGTCCATGACGTCGATCGCCTCGGTCTTGACCAGTTCCCACGGACGGGCGTGGAAGGCATACGGCTTCGAGGTCAGCGCGCCGACCGGGCAAAGGTCGATGACATTGCCCTGCAGCTCCGACGACAGCGCCTTTTCGAGATAGGTGGTGATCTCGGCATCCTCACCGCGACCGATCAGGCCCATCTCGGAGATGCCGGCAACCTCGGTCGTGAAGCGGACGCAACGCGTGCAATGGATGCAGCGGTTCATCGACGTCTTGACGAGCGGGCCTATATATTTGTCCTCGACGGCGCGCTTGTTCTCAGCGAAGCGGTTCTTGTCGACGCCATAGGCCATGGCCTGGTCCTGCAGATCGCACTCGCCGCCCTGATCGCAGATCGGGCAATCGAGCGGATGGTTGATCAGCAGGAACTCCATCACGCCTTCGCGCGCCTTCTTCACCATAGGCGACTTCGTGAACATGACCGGCGGCTCGCCATTCGGGCCGGGCCGAAGGTCGCGCACATTCATGGCGCAGGAGGCCTGCGGCTTGGGCGGACCGCCCTTCACCTCGACCAGGCACATGCGGCAGTTGCCGGCGATGGACAGCCGCTCGTGATAGCAGAAGCGCGGGATCTCGGCGCCAGCGGCCTCACAGGCCTGGAGTATGGTGTACTCCGGCGGGACCTCGATCTCTTTTCCGTCGACAATCAGCTTCGGCATGGCTTCCTTCCGTCTCAGGCGACGTTGGGCCGTGGGAGCGCTCCGGCT
>DATMGR010000032.1:0-500291 GCA_035555375.1 Kaistia sp.
GGTCAACGTCATCCTGGTCGACTTCCGCGGCTTCGATACCTTCGGCGAGATCACCGTGCTCGGCATCGTGGCGCTCACGGTCTACGCGCTGCTGCGCCGTTTCCGTCCGGCCACCGAGAGCGCGGACATCCCGCGCCAACAGCTGGACCAGGATGGCGGGGTGCCGGCGGCGCCCGACATCAAGTCCCCGGTGCCCGACGGTTCGATGATGGTCCCCACCGTGCTGGTGCGGCTGCTGCTGCCCACGGCGGCGCTGATTTCGGTGTATTTCCTGCTGCGCGGGCACAACGAGCCCGGCGGCGGATTCGTCGGCGGCCTGATCTTCGCCACCGCCGTCATCCTGCAATACATGGCAGGCGGCGTGTACTGGGTCGAGTCGCGCAGCCGCCTCAACCCGCAGAACTGGATCGGCATCGGCCTGCTGTTCGCGGGGTCCGCCGCGATGGCCGCCTGGCTGGCCTACAAACCCTTCCTGGCCGCGCTGGCCTGGGACATCGCGCTGCCGCTGGTCGGCCACGTGCACCTGTCCAGCGTGCTGCTGTTCGACCTGGGCGTGTACATGCTGGTCGTGGGGTCCACGGTGCTGGTGCTGGTGGCGCTGGCTCACCAATCGCTGCGCGCGCAACGCAAGGCCGCCGCCGAAATCCAGGCGGCCGCCGCTCAAACAGGGGAAGCCTGATGGAATTGATCTATGCCGTCGCGATCGGCGTCTTGGCGGGTTCGGGCGTATGGCTGCTGCTGCGGCCGCGCACGTTCCAGTTCATCATGGGCCTGTCGCTGGTTTCCTACGCGGTGAACCTGTTCATCTTCGGCATGGGCCGGCTCACGTCGGGCCGCCCGCCGGTGGTGGACCCGGCCGCGGCCCATGATCCTTCCTGGTATGCGGATCCGCTGCCGCAAGCCCTGGTGCTGACGGCCATCGTGATCGGTTTCGCCACCACCGCGTTGTTCCTGGTTGTGCTGCTGGCCTCGCGTGGCCTCACGGGTACCGACCACGTTGATGGACGGGAGTCCCAATTTTGAGTTTCTGGCTGCAGCATCTCCCCATATTGCCCATCATCACCCCGCTGCTGGCCGGCGCGGCGATGCTTTTGCTGGCCGATACCAGCCGCTACGCGCGGGCCGGGATCGCGCTGGTCTCCACCCTGGGCCAGCTGGCCGCGGCCATCGCGCTGCTGGCGGTGGCCGGCGGGGCCGTGCCGGGCGTCTGGCCCGACGGGGTAGGGGTCTACCTGGTGGGCGACTGGCCCGCGCCTTTCGGCATCGTGCTGGTGGTGGACCGCCTGGCCGCCGTGATGCTGACGCTCACCGCGGTGCTGGGCCTGGCCTCGCTGGTCTACTCGCTGGCCCGCTGGGACCGCGCGGGCGTGCATTTCCATTCCCTGTTCCAGTTCCTCTTGATGGGGCTCAACGGCGCCTTCCTCACCGGCGACCTGTTCAACCTGTTCGTGTTCTTCGAGGTGCTGCTGGCCGCGTCCTACGGCCTGTTGCTGCACGGCTCGGGCGTGGCGCGCGTCAGCGCGGGGCTGCAGTACATCGCCGTGAACCTCGTGGCTTCGTTCCTGCTGCTGATCAGCATCGCGCTGATCTACGGCGTCACGGGCACGCTGAACCTTGCCGACCTGGCGCTGCGCGCCGGCAACCTGGCGGGCGCCGACCGCATGCTGTTCGAGGCCGGCGCCGCCATCCTGGGCGTGGCCTTCCTGGTGAAGGCGGGCGCCTGGCCGCTGAACTTCTGGCTGGTCAAGGGCTACGGCTCGGCCGGCGCGCCGGTCGCGGCCATGTTCTCCATCATGACGAAGGTGGGCATCTACGCGCTGCTGCGCATCGGCTCGCTGCTGTTGCCATCGGGCGCGCCGGCGGCCTTCAGCCTGGACTGGATGTTCGCGGCGGGCCTGGCCACGCTGCTGTTCGGCGGCCTGGGCCTGCTGGCCACGCAGCAACTGGAGAAGATGGTCGGCTATTGCGTGATCGTCTCCGCCGGCACGCTGCTGACCGCGCTGGGCATGCCGGGCGTGACGCTGACCGGCCCGGCGCTGTTCTACCTGATCAGCTCGGTGCTGACCACGGGCGCGTTCTTCCTGCTGGCCGAACTGATCGAGCGCACCCGCAGCTTCGGCGCCAACGTGCTGGCCGTCACGCTCGATGCCTTCGACCTGGACGATCCGGCCTCGGTGAACCGGTCCGACGACGTGGTGGGGGTGGCGATTCCCGCGGCCATGGCTTTCCTGGGCCTGGCTTTCATCTGTTGCGCGCTGCTGGTGACCGGGCTGCCGCCGCTATCGGGCTTCGTCGCCAAGCTGTCGCTGCTGTCGGCGGCGGTGTCCGCCGCCAATGAGTCGGCCTTGCCGATGGACGCCTGGATCCTGGTGGCGGCCGTGCTGGTGTCCGGCCTGGCGGGCCTGATCGGCCTGGGCCGAACCGGCATCCGCGTATTCTGGGCGAGCGACGACCGCAGCACGCCGCGCCTGCGCGTGATCGAGGCGGGCCCGGTGGCCGTGCTGCTGCTGCTTTGCGTGGGCCTGGCCGCCGGCGCCGGACCGGTATCGGCCTACCTGGACGACGCCGCCCGCTCCCTGGACCAGCCCAAGTCGTACATCGAGGCCGTCATGTCCGCGCAGACGGTGCGCGGCGTCAAGGGGGGAAGCTGATGCGCCGCCTCTATTTCGTATTCCTGCCCACGTTCCTGTTCGTGCTGTGGCTGGTCCTGAACCAGAGCCTGTCCGCCGGCCAGATCGCGCTGGGCATCGCGCTGGCGCTGTGGTTCACCTGGGCCGCCTCGCGCCTGCGTCCGTTGCATGCGCGGCCGCACCGCCTGTGGAAGGCCGTGCCGCTGTTCCTGCACGTTACGTGGGACATCATCAAGTCCAACATCGCCGTGGGCAAGCTCATCCTGAACCCGCGGCCCAACGATTTTTCACCCGGGTTCATCATGATCCCGCTGACCATGCGCGACCCGCACGGCCTCGCGATGCTGGCCTGCATCGTGACCTACACGCCCGGCACGGTCTGGGTGAACCTCACCGACGACCACCACCTGAAGCTGCACGTCCTGGACCTGCAGAACGAAGGCGACTGGATCAAGCTGGTGCAGGAGCGCTACGAGCGCCCGCTGATGGAGATTTTCGAATGAACACCGTACTTTATTGGGCGGCGTCCTTTGCCTTGCTTTGCTTCGCGCTGGGCATGGTGTGCGCCACCGTCCGCCTGCTGCGCGGGCCCACCGCCCAGGACCGGGTCCTGGCCCTCGACACCCTTTACATCAACGGCATGCTGACCATGCTGGTGTTCGGCATCCGCTCTGGCACCTCGGTGTATTTCGACATCGCCTTGCTGATCGCGCTGTTCGGCTTCGTCGGATCCACCGCGATGGCCCGCTTCCTGCTGCGCGGGGAGGTGATCGAGCCATGATCGAAGCCCAGATCCCGCTGTGGGCCGGCATTCCGGCCAGCATCCTGCTCGTATTCGGCGGCCTGTTGGCCCTGACCGGTTCGGCCGGCCTGCTGCGGTTCCGCACCTTCTACGCGCGCATCCACGCGCCGACGCTGGGCAACACCATGGGCTGCGGCTGCGTCCTGGCCGCGTCCATCCTGGTGTTCTCCGCGCTGTCGGCTCGCCCGGTATTCCATGAGGTCGTCATCACCTTGCTGCTGATCGTGTCCTCGCCCGTGACCGCCATGCTGCTGATGCGCGCCGCCACCTACCGCAACCGCCTCACCAAGGCCGATGCGGACAGGGACGCGCGTTAGCAGACGCGCGTTAGCAGACGCATGTCAGCAGGCGCACTTCCTCGGCCCGCTCGTCGCCCAACGCCCGGCGAGATCTCATGTTGCATTGCGGCAATTGAAACGTAGACTTACGATTTCACGTCGCTGGACACCTCGCCGACGCGGCATCGTGGGATAGTGGGATGACGGCCTGCTCTCCATCGAGCGAGCAGGCCCTAAGCGAGCGGCGGCGTCCCCCGGGGCGCGCCGCTCTGGTGCAAACGCTATTGAAGGAGCTGGCCATGAATACACGACCCATGCACACCAAACGCCTTGCGGCGACCCTTTGCGCGGCAGGCCTGATGCTGGCCGCGGGGGCGCTCCACGCGGCTGATGCGACCGGCCGCGGCTCAGCCCAATCCCAGTATCAGCAGGACGTGGCGGCCTGCAAGAGCGGCGCGACCGGCCAGGACCCTGCCGCCTGCATGCGCGAAGCCGGCGCGGCCCGCCAGGAAGCCGGCCGCCAGAATCTGAAGGAAGGCAGCACCGACCAGTATCAGCAGAACATGATCGACCGCTGCAACCGCCTGCCGGCGGCCTCGCGCCAGGATTGCGTGACGCAGATGACCTCGCCCACCAACGTGCGCGGCAGCGTGCAGGGCGGGGGCGTCCTGCGCGAAACGGTGATCCAGGTGCCGGCGGATTCGGTTCCGCCCGCCTCCGGCGCCACCGGCGTTCCGGGCGCGGCGCCAGCGCCCGCCGGCGGCACGATGAGCTCGCCCATCCGCCAGTAGGGCCGGGCAGGGGCCGGGAACCCCGCGTTCCTGGCCGCAAGAGGCGCAGCCGCCGCCACATTCAGGCAAAATGGCGGCTGTCGCCCTTTTTCACGCATATTCATGTCCGACGTCATCGCCCTGGTTTTCGATTTCGACGACACGCTGGCCTCGGACAGCACGTCCGGCTTCCTGGAGAGCATCGGGGTGGACACGGCTTCCTTCTGGAAGGACGAGGTCGACCCGCTGCTGTCGCAGCAAGACTGGGACCCGGTGCCCGCCTATCTGTATCAAATGATCCGCCTTTCCCGGGAAGGCAGGCATGGACGCATCACGCAACAGCGCTTGAAGGACTGGGGCGCCCGCCTGGAGTTGCACGACGGCGTGCCCACGCTGTTCCAGCGCCTGCGCGCCGCCGTCCGGGCCGAGCAGCCGCAAGTGCAACTGGAGTTCTACCTGATTTCCAGCGGCATCGGCGACGTGGTCCGCTCCACGCCCATCGCCCATGAATTCACCGAGATCTGGGCCTCCGAATTCGTCTATGGCGCGGACGGCGGCATCGAGTTCCCGCGCCGCATCGTCAGCTTTACCGACAAGACCCGCTACCTGTTCCACATCCAGAAAGGCATCATCGGCCGCGACTTCCGCAACAAGCCCTTCGAGGTCAACCGCAAGGTGCCCGAGGACCGCCTGCGCGTGCCGTTCGATCAGATGGTGTTCGTCGGCGACGGCTACACGGACATTCCCTGCTTTTCGCTGATCCGCCGCGCCGGCGGTTACGCCTTCGGCGTCTGGGATCCGAAACATCGCGACAAGCGCAGCCGGGCCTGGGGCTTCATCGAGGAGGGCCGGGTGTCGAACCTGAACCAGGCCCGCTACGACGAAGAGGCCGAACTCTACCAATGGCTGGAAGAGGCCGTGACCAGCCTGGCCGGCCGCATCGCATTGAAGTCCCGGGTGTACCGTGGTTGAGGCGGACGCCACGGCGGCGGTCTCGCCCTGGACCGCGCAGGACGCCCGTTTCATGACCCTGGCGCTGGAAGAGGCCCAGGCCGCCTACGACATCGGCGAAGTGCCCGTTGGCGCGCTGGTGGTGTCGGCGCAGGGCGATATCCTCGGCCGCGGCTACAACCGCACCATCATCGACCACGACCCCACCGCCCACGCCGAGATCGTGGCGCTGCGCGGCGCGGCCCGGGCGCTGGAAAACTACCGGCTGCCGGGCATCACCGTGTACGTCACCCTGGAGCCCTGCGTCATGTGCATCGGGGCCATGCTGCACGCGCGGCTGGCCCGCGTCGTGTTCGGCGCCTACGATCCCAAGACCGGCGCCTGCGGCAGCGTGCTGGACGTGGGCTCGGTGCCCAGACTCAATCATCACACTTCAGTCACCGGCGGCGTGCTGGCGGAACCCTGCGGCGAGTTGCTGCGCCGGTTCTTCCGTGAGCGCCGCAGCAAGGAATCCATCGCATGAGCACCCCCAAAGCCGCCAAGCCGCGCGGCGCGAAAGCCGCCGCAAGCCACGATCACGGCCACGACCACGGCCCCGAATGCGGCGACGATTGCGGGCATGACCACGCCCACGATCACGCGCTGCCCGACGCGCGCGGCATCTACCTGATCTCGCCCTCGTCCGCGGTGCGCGATCCGGCCACCGTCGAACTGGCGCGCACGCGCCTGCAGGCGCAGGGGTTCAAGACCGCCCTGGACCGCACGGCATTCGCCGAGCACCAGCGCTTCGCGGGCACCGATGCCCAGCGCCTGGCCAGCCTGGCTCGCGCCGTCAAGCAGAAGCTGCCCATCGTCATGGTGACCCGCGGCGGCTACGGGCTGAGCCGGCTGCTGCCCGCCATCGACTGGAAGGCCATGGCCGACAGCGGCAAGCGCTTCGTCGGCATGAGCGACTTCACCGCCTTCAACCTGGGCCTGCTGGCGCAGACCGGCGCGGTCAGCTACACCGGCGCCACCGCCGTCGCCGACTTCGGCGGCAAGAAGGTCGACGACCTCACCGAAGCCCTGTTCGGCGAAGTGATGCGCGGCGAACTGGAAATCCTCAGCTTCGAGACCCAGGACGCGGATCCGGTGGACTGCCGCGGCATCTTCTGGGGCGGCAACCTCGCCATGGTGGCGTCGCTGGTGGGCACCCCCTACATGCCCAAGGTGCGCGGCGGCATCCTGTTCCTGGAAGACGTGGCCGAGCATCCCTACCGCATCGAGCGCATGCTGATCCAGCTGCACCAGGCCGGCATCCTGGCCCGGCAGAAAGCCATCGTGCTGGGCCGCTTCTCCGACTACAAGCTGGCGCCCCACGACAAGGGCTACGACCTGCACGAAGCGGTCGCCTGGCTGCGCCGCACCGTCAAGGTCCCGGTGGTGACGGGGCTGCCTTACGGCCACGTGGCCACCAAGGCCACGCTGCCGATCGGGCAGAAGGTCGGCCTGGCCACCGAGCGGGGGCTGGCGCACCTGGTGCTGGACGAGCACCACCACTAAGCCGGCCAGCGCGAGGCGCTAGCGGGTCCGGACCGCGGGCGCGCCCGCCACGACCTCGCGCGCCAGATCCGGCAACGCCTTGAAAAGCAGCCGCGTGGCCGCGGTGGCGGGGCGTTGGCGGCTGATGTCCATCAGCACCGTCTGGCGGATGACGGGATCGGTCAGGCGGATCGGAACCAGGCTGCCGTCCGCCACTTCCGCCGATACGGCGTGGGCGGGCAGGATGCTGTGCAGGCCGCCGCGCCGGATGGCGTCCTTGATGACGACGCCCGAGTCCGCCTCCAGCACGACGTTCAACTCCATTCCCGCGCGCAAGGTCAGGCTGTCCAGCACCGTGCGCAGCGCGTTCGGGCGCACGGGCAGCGCCAGGGGCGCCGCGGCCAGGTCGGCCAGGCGCAACTCGGGGCGCGCCGCCAGCGCCGATCCGGCGCAGGTAACCACCGTCATTTCCGTTTCGCACAACACTTCCAGCAGGCGCGTGGAGGCGGTGCGATAGCGGTTGTAGATGCCGATATCGATCTTGCCGTTGGCCAGCCAGGCTTCGATCTCCCCGCTATAGCCTTCGAAGACCCGCAGCCGGATGCCGGGATAGCGCGCCTGCGTGTAGGTCAGCAGCATGCCCGTCAGCGGCTGCGACAACGAGGGAATCACGCCCAGATTGACGATGCCGGCCGGCTTGCGCTGGGCGGCTTTGGCTTCCTCCAGCAACTGATCGGCTTCGAGCAGCAAGGCCTGGGCGCGCGGCATCAGGCTTTCGCCCAGCTCGGTCAGGAGCACCCCGCGCCCGGTGCGAAAGAACAGCCGTCCGCCGAGCTCCTGCTCCAGCTCGGACAACTGGCGGCTCAAGGCCGATTGCACGATGCCCAGCGCGGCGGCGGCCCGGGTCAGGCTGCCGGCTTCGGCGATGCGGGTGAATATCCGCAGGTTCTTGAGGTCCATGGCTATAACCCATCTCGAATCGAGATAACTGGTTTATCGAAAATGCCCGTTCCGGATGGCTCGATTTCAGCACAGAATTCCTCATCCCTCTCGTATTCGCGCAGCGTGGCATGCCGGATCGCTCCGGCAAGCCCCAAGGAGTCAGCAGATGAGTTTCGAGGAAAGTGCCGGCCCGCTCAAAGGCCTCCGCATTCTTGATCTGTCCACCGTGGTGGCCGGCCCCTGGGCCGCGACGCTGCTGGCGGACCTGGGCGCCGACGTGCTCAAGGTGGAAATCCCCGGGGTGGGCGATCCCTTGCGGGCGCTTGCGCCGCACAAGGAGGGCGTGCCCCTGTGGTGGAAGGTGGCGAATCGCAACAAGAAGGGCATTTCGGTCGACCTGCGCACCGCCGAAGGGCGCGACATCGTGGCGCGTCTGCTGCCCGGTTTCGACGTGCTGGTGGAGAACTTCCGCCCCGGCACGCTGGACGGCTGGGGCATGTCGCGCGAATGGCTGCACGAGCAGAATCCGGCGCTGACCATCCTGCGCGTGACGGGGTTCGGCCAGACCGGCCCCTACCGCAACAAGCCCGGCTTCGCCCGCGTGTTCGAGGCGATGAGCGGGCTCACCAATATTTGCGGCGAATCGGACGGGCGGCCCCTGCACATGGGGTTCCCCATCGCCGACGCCGTGGCCGGCCTGTTCGGCGCGCTGGGCATCGTCGCCGCGCTGTACCGCGAGAAGGTGGCGCCGCGCGGGCAGGGCCAGGAAATCGATTGCTCGCTGATGGAATCGATGTTCCGGGTGATGGACTTTCTTCCCATCGAATACGACCAGCTCGGCATCGTCCGGGGACGGCTGGGCAACAGCAGCCAGTATGCGGCGCCGGGCAACGTGTACCGGACGCGGGACGGCCATTGGGCCTCCATCGCGGCATCGACGCAGCGCATTTTCGAGCGGCTTTGCGTGGCGCTGGAACTGACCGGCGTGGCCGAGGATCCGCGCTACCGGACCAATCCCGACCGGGTGCGCAACCGCGAGGCGCTGGACGCGCTGGTGGCCGACGCCATCGCGCGCCGCACGCTCGATGAACTGGCGGCCTTGCTGGACGCGCATGCCGTGGGATTCAGCCCCATCTACGACATCGCGGACATCTTCCGGGACCCGCACATCGCGGCCCGCGAGGGCATCGTGTCCGTGGACGACGACGAACTGGGGCCCGTCAGGATGCAGAGCGTCGTGCCGCGGTTCTCCGAGACGCCGGGCGCCGTGCATCACGCCGGACCCAGCCTCGGGCAGCACAACGAGGAGGTGCTGGGCGCGCTGGGTTACTCCGGCGCGCAGCGGGCGGGCATGCGGGAGCGAGGGGTGATCTGAAGCCGGTTCCATCGCCACGGAGCCGCTTGCAGCCAGGCCCGGGCGCCATCAGGAGGAGACAGCAATGCGTGCATGGACAGCAGGGTGGATATTTGCGATCGGCCTGATCGCGGCGGCGCCGGCGCAGGCGGCGGCCGAATGGCCCGCCAAGCCGGTCAAACTGCTGGTGGGGTTCCCGCCGGGGCAGGCGACGGACGCGGTGGCGAGGATCCTGGCCGAACGCCTGTCCGCCAAATTGAAGCAGCCGGTCATCGTGGAGAACCGGCCGGGGCAGGGCGGCAGCATCGCGCTGGCGGCGCTGGCGAAGTCCGCGCCCGACGGCTACACCATGATGCTATCGGCCACGGCGTCGCTCGTTACCAATCCGCATCTGTACAAGTCCACCGGCTACGACACCTTGCGCGATTTCGAGCCCGTGGGGCTGGTGGCCGACCTGCCGATGGTGCTGGTGGCCAACGCCTCGCAGCCATTCGACGACGTGGCGGGGCTGCGCGACTACGCGAAGCAACATCCCGGCGCGCTGAATTTCTCGTCGTCCGGCAACGGCACGCTGTCGCACCTGGGAATGGTGATGCTCCAGCGCGAGGCCGGGCTGCAATTGACCCATATTCCGTATCAGGGCAGCGCCAAGGCGATGACGGACATGATCGCCGGCAACGTCGCCATCGGCCTGGACACGGTGGCGGTCACGCTGCCGCATATCCAGTCCGGGCGCCTGAAGGCCCTGGCGGTGGGCGCCAGCCAGCGCCTGCCGATGCTGCCGGACACGCCCACCTTCGCCGAAGCGGGCTATCCCGCCTTCCAGGCGAATCCATGGCTGGGGATGCTGTTCCCGAAGGGCACGCCCAAGGACATCGTGCAGCGCATGAACCGGGAAATCGGCGAGGCCGTGGCCACGCCGGCGCTGGCCCAGTCGCTCAAGTCCATCGGGGCGTTCGCGCGGGTCGATACGCCGGAGGATTTCACGCAGCTGCTGCGCCAGGAATACCGCGGCTGGGGCGAACTCGTCCAGCTGTCGGGCAGCCGCGTCGACTAGGGCCCGGGCCCGCCGCAACGATCAATCACAAAGGAAAGCCGATGAAGCATGACGATCCCTTCAAAGCCCTGGTCCTGACGCAGGATGACGGCAGGACGCAGTCCGAGCTGCGGGACCTGACCATTGCCCGCCTGCCGCCCGGCGACGTGACGGTCAAGGTCGATTATTCCAGCCTGAACTACAAGGACGCGATGGCGGTGACGGGCAAGGGCCGGATCGTGCGCGACTTTCCCATGGTGCCCGGCATCGACCTGGCGGGCACCGTGCTGGAGTCCAGCGCGGCGGACTACCCGGTCGGCACGCCCGTGGTCCTGACGGGCTGGAGCGTGGGCGAACGCTTCTGGGGCGGCTACAGCCAGGTGCAGCGCGTCAAGTCGGAATGGCTGGTGCCGCTTGCGCCGGGCCTGGACAGCTTCAAGGCCATGGCCATCGGCACGGCCGGGCTCACCGCCATGCTCTGCGTCATGGACATCGAGGCGGCGGGCGTCGCGCCCGGCGCCGGGACGGTGCTGGTCACCGGCGCGTCCGGCGGGGTGGGCAGCGTGGCCGTGGCGCTGCTGGCCCGCCTGGGATACCGGGTCGCGGCGCTGGTGCAGCCCGGGCGCGAATCCGTCCACCCGTACCTGACGTCGCTGGGCGCGGCCGAGATCGTGTCGGGGCCGGAATGGGCGGAGCCGCCCAAGCCGCTGGAGAACCAGCGCTGGGCCGCCGCCGTCGATACCGTGGGCTCGAAAGTGCTGGCGCGGGTCCTGGCGTCGATGGAATATGGCGGCGCGGTCGCGGCCTGCGGCCTGGCCGGCGGCGCGGACCTGCCCGGAACGGTCATGCCCTTTATCCTGCGCGGCGTGCGGCTGCTGGGGGTGGATTCGGTGATGTGCCCGATTTCCAGGCGAAGGCAGGCCTGGGAGCGATTGGGCCAGGTCTATGAGGAAATGCCGTTCGGCGACATCGCCGTCACCGCCGGCCTGGCGCAGGTGCCGCAGCTGGCCGCCCGGCTGATGGCGGGGAACAACCGGGGGCGATACGTCATCGACGTGAACCGGTAGCGCGCAGGCGCGGCGGCGGCCGACGGGCCGCGCCGCCAGGGCGAAAACGCGGGGCGCGGGGAGGGGAAACGCGGGGCCGCAAAGGGGCAAACGCGCCCGGCGGGGCGCGTGACGGACGGGCTTGGTACAATGTCAGGTTTCCCGCATGCGTCCCCGACGCCCTTAGCCTCTAAAAAATACCGTGATATCCACTGCCAATCTCACCATCCAGTTCGGTCCCAAACCTCTTTTCGAGAACGTTAGCGTCAAGTTCGGGGAAGGCAACCGGTACGGGCTGATCGGGGCCAATGGGTCCGGCAAGTCGACATTCATGAAGATCATCGGCGGCGACCTTGAGCCGTCGGCCGGCAACGTATCGCTGGAACCGGGCGTGCGCCTGGGCAAGCTGCGCCAGGACCAGTTCGCTTTCGAAGACCTGCGCGTGCTGGACGTGGTCATGATGGGCCACACCGAAATGTGGGCCGCGATGTCCGAGCGCGACGCCATCTACGCGAACCCGGAGGCGTCCGAGGACGACTACATGCGCGCGGCCGAACTGGAAGCCAAGTTCGCCGAATACGACGGCTACACCGCCGAAGCGCGCGCCGGCGAACTGCTGCTGGGCCTGGAAATCGCCGTCGACCTGCACAACCTGCCCATGCGCGAAGTCGCGCCCGGCTGGAAGCTGCGCGTGCTGCTGGCGCAGGCGCTGTTCTCCAATCCGGACGTGCTGCTGCTGGACGAACCGACCAACAACCTGGATATCAACACGATCCGCTGGCTGGAGAACGTGCTCAACGGCTACCAGAGCACGATGATCATCATCAGCCACGACCGCCACTTCCTGAACCAGGTGTGCACGCACATGGCCGACGTGGACTACGGCGAGATCCGGATCTACCCGGGCAACTACGACGACTACATGCTGGCCTCCACCCAGGCCCGCGAGCGTCTGGTGGCCAACAACGCAAAGGCCAAGGAACGCGTGGCCGAACTGCAGGACTTCGTGCGCCGTTTCGCCGCCAACAAGTCCAAGTCGCGCCAGGCCACCTCGCGCCTCAAGCAGATCGACCGCATCAAGTCCGAGCAGGTCGTGGTCAAGCCGTCGTCGCGCCAGAACCCCTACATCCGCTTCGAGCAGAACAAGGTCATGCACCGTCTGGCGGTCACGGTCGAGCACCTGTCCAAGGCCTACGACGCGCCCGTGATCCGCAACTTCTCCGCCATGGTCGATGCCGGCGAGAAGATCGCCATCATCGGCGCCAACGGCGTGGGCAAGACCACCTTGCTGCGCCTGCTGGCCACCGACCTGCAACCGGACTCCGGTTCGGTGAAGTGGTCGGAGAACGCGGACCTGGGCTATATGGCGCAGGACGTGTCGGATCAATTCCTGCAAACCGACGTCAACCTGCTGGACTGGATGGGCGAACACCGCCAGCCGGGCGACGACGACCAGTCGATCCGCTCCGTGCTGGGCCGCCTGCTGTTCTCGGCGGACGATCTGCCCAAGGCTCCCAAGGTGCTGTCCGGCGGCGAAAAGAACCGCATGACCTTCGGCCGCCTGATGCTGGGCCGGCACAACGTCATGCTGCTCGACGAGCCCACCAACCACCTGGACATGGAATCGATCGAGTCGCTGCAGTTCGCGCTGGAAAAGTACGAAGGCACGCTGGTCTTCGTGTCCCACGACCGCGAGTTCGTGTCCGGCCTGGCCACGCGCGTGATCGAAATCCTGCCCTCGGGCGAGATCGTCGACTACCGCGGCACCTACGACGACTACCTGACCTCCCGCGGCATCGACGCCTGAGGTCCGAGCTTGCGCGGCGCGGCCCCTTTAGGGCGGCCCGCCGCGTTCAGCCTGCTGCAAACCTGGCTGGGCTATCATCCGGGTAAACCCTGGCGCCGCTTCGGCCAGGCATTCCTGCCGCTCCCCCACATGTCCCCCACACCGCATGCCGCGCCCGATGGCGCGCAGATCGGCACGTTCACGCTGACGTTCCGCATCGTTTCCATCGCGTTCTTCACCTTCATCTGCTATCTGGCCATCGGCCTGCCGCTGGCCGTGCTGCCCGGTTACGTGCACGACCAGCTCGGCTACGGTTCGGTGCTGGCCGGCCTGGCGATCAGCGTGCAGTACGCGGCCACCTTGCTCAGCCGCTCGCACGCGGGCCGCATGGCGGACACGGTGGGGCCCAAGCAGACCGTGGTGATCGGCATGGCGGCCTGCGCCGCCAGCGGGGTGTTCCTGCTGCTGGCATACGCCTTCGAGCGCAGCGCCTGGCTCAGCCTGGCGATGATCATCGTCAGCCGGTTGGCGCTGGGCTTCGGCGAAAGCTGGGTGGGCACGGGCTCGGCCACCTGGGCCATCGCTCGGGTGGGGCCGCTGCATACCGCGCGCGTCATTTCCTGGAACGGCATCTGCACCTACGGCGGCCTCGCGCTGGGCGCGCCGCTGGGCGTGTACCTGGAGCAGCAATGGAGCATGGGCGCGCTGGGCGGCGCGGTGCTGCTGCTGGGGCTGGCCGGCCTGGGCATGGCGGTGTCGCGCGCGGCGGTCGCCATCGTGGGCGGGCACCGCATGGCATTCAAGAGCGTGGTGCTGCGCGTCTTCCCGCATGGCATGGCGCTGGGCCTGGGATCGGTGGGCTTCGGAACGCTGGCGGCCTTCGTGGCCCTGTACTACGCCAGCGCGTCGTGGGACGGGGCGGCGCATGCGCTGAGCGCGTTCGGCTGCGCCTTCATCGGGGTGCGGCTGCTGTTCGCCGGCACCATCACGCGTTTCGGCGGCTTCCGCGTGGCGCAGGCGTCCTTCGTGGTCGAGGCCGCGGGCCTGCTGTTGCTATGGCTGGCGCCCAACCCGGGCGCGGCCTTGCTGGGGGCGGCGTTGACCGGCTGCGGTTTCGCCCTGGTGTTTCCCGCCATCGGCGTGGAGGCCGTGGCTCGCGTGCCCCCTGGCAGCCGCGGCGCGGCGCTGGGCGCGTACTCCGCCTTCCTGGATCTGGCGCTGGGCGTCACCGGCCCCATCGCGGGGTATATTTCGAGCGGATTCGGCTATCCGGCCATCTTCCTGGCGGCCGCCATGTCGGTGCTGACCGGTTTCCTGATTGCCTTCGGCCTGCAGCGCCACGCCGTCCGGACGGCATCCAGTGCCTGACCTTTATTACGAAAAGAAGTTAAGACATTCAATATTGATCGTTTGGATTCATATAACGAATTGTTAGATTTGAGGCTCGTTTTCCACGCGCGCCACGATTCGTTCCATGAACCTCACTTTCGACCACGTACACAAGCACTTCGGCGAACTCCCCGTCGTGGACGGTTTCGCCAGCGAAATCAAGGCCGGTGAACTGGTCGCGCTGGTCGGCCCGTCGGGCTGCGGCAAGTCCACCTTGCTGCATCTGGCGGCAGGCCTGGAGAAGCCCACCCAGGGCGCCGTGCTCGCCGACGGCCAGGCCGTCTCCGGCCCGCACCCCAGCCGCACCCTGGTGTTCCAGGAGCATGCGCTGTACCCCTGGCTGACGCTGCTGGACAACGTGGCGCTGGCGCTGGAATTCCAGAAGGCGCCCAAGGCCCGCGCCCGCGAGGCTGCGCGGCAATGGCTGGCGCGCGTCAGCCTGGCCGGCTTCGAAGACTATTACCCCCACCAGGTTTCGGGCGGCATGCGGCAACGCGCCGCGCTGGCCAGGGCGTTCATCGCCCAGCCGCAGACGCTGCTCATGGACGAGCCCTTCGGCGCGCTGGACGCGCTCACCCGGCTCAGCCTGCAGGACGTGCTGCGCCAGCTGATCGCCCAGGAAAAGCCCACCGTGCTGCTCGTGACCCACGACGTCGACGAGGCCCTGTTCCTGGCGGATCGCATCATCGTCTTCAGCCCGCGCCCGGCGCGCGTGCTGCGCGAGTTCAACCTGGCGCACCACGAAAAGACCCACGACCTGTCCGGCCTGGCCGCCGAGAAGCGCGAGATCCTGCGCCTGCTCGGCATCGCGGTGGACGGGGCGGGCGCGCCCGCCGACCTGGCCCTGGCCGCCTGACGGTCCCTTTTCGGATTCTTCCTGGCGGCGCTCGCGCCGCCGACCCCCGATTCCCCTGGAGCTCTCCTCATGAAATTGAAGCAATGGCTGTCCCTGCCGCTGGCTGCGGCGCTGCTGGCCGCGGCCCCCGCGATGGCCGCCGAAAAATTCCGCGTGGGCTACCTGCGCGTCATGGACGATGCGCAAGCCATCGTCGCCCAGGAGGGCGGCTACTACAAAAAGGCCGGCCTGGATTCCGAACTGATCGAATTCAAATCCGGCACCGACCTGATCAAGGCCATCGTCGGCGGCCAGCTGGACATCGGCGTGCTCGGCTTCACCAACGCCGTGGCCTGGGCCTCCAAGGGCGCGGACCTGAAGGTGGTGGGCGGCGCGCAGCAGGGCTACCACTCGCTGATCGTGCGCGACGATTCCGGCATCAAGGACATCGCCGGCCTGAAGGGCAAGACCCTGGCCTCGCAGGCCGAGGGCAGCACGGCGGACGTGGTCCTGAAGGGCGTGGTGCTCAAGCAGGGCAACCTGGGCGCCGACGACGTCAACGTCATGGGCGTGAGCCCCGCCGTGGCGGTGCAGTCGCTGGTGGGCAAGCGCGTGGACGCGGCGTTCCTGTTCGAACCCTATGACCGCATCGCGCAGCTCGTCGCCCCGGTCAAGCAGATCTACGAAGTGGGCCAGGCCTGGCCGTTCCCGTGCATGGTCGTGATTACTTCCGGCGAAACGCTGGCCAAGCGCAAGGACGACGTCTGGAAGGCCCTGGACGCGCAGAATCAGGCCATCGAGCTGTTGCAGAAGGAACCGGCCCAGGCTTCCAAGCTGATCGCCTCGTATTTCATCGCGGAGCCCACGCTCAAGACCCTGACCCGCGGCGAACTGCCGCGCGAGACGGTCATCGCCGAAGCCATCGGCACGCAGGTCTTCACGCCCAAGCTGACCGAGAAGGACACCCGCCGCATGCAGGAAATCGCCGATATCCTGCAGGCCCAGGGCTCGCTCAAGACGCGTGACGGCAAGCCGTACGACGTCTCCAGCATCGTCGACCTGTCCTGGCAAGAGGCTCGCAAGCTTTGAGCGCATCCACCCGAGTCACCGGCGCCCGCAAGCATCTCGCGGGCGTGCTGGGCGTAGTGTTCATCCTGGCGCTCTGGCAGTTGGCGTCGTTCGCGCTGCCGGACTTCCTCATGCCGGGCGTTCCGGCCGTCGTCGAGCGCCTGTTCGAGGACCTGGGCAAGCAATCCTTTCACCAGAGCCTGCTAGGCACGCTGGGCCGGCTGGGCGCGGGCTACGGCCTGGCGCTGGCCGCCGGCATCGGCTTCGGGCTGGTGGCGGCCGTGCTGTTCTTCTTCCGCGAAGTGCTGCGCAGCGCCATCGTCATCCTGCAATCGATCCCCTCGATCGCCTGGGTGCCGCTGTTCCTGATCGTGATGGGCTTCGGCAACACGCCCATCATCGTGGTGGTGGCGCTGTCGGCGTTTTTCCCGGCCGCCCTCAGCGTGATGAACGCCACGGAATCCGTGCAGCGCGTCCACGTGGCGGCGGCGCGGGTCATGGGCGCCACGCCCTGGGGCCTGGTCAAGCGCGTCTACCTGCCGGCCGTGATGCCGGAGCTCATCACGGGCGCGCAACTGGCTTTCGGCAATGCCTGGCGCGCCCTGATCTCCGCGGAAATGCTGATCGGCTTCGGCAAGGGCCTGGGCCGCTCGCTGGCGTATTCGGGCGAGATCGCCGACATGACCGGCGTGATGACCAACATCCTGGTCATCGCGGTGCTGGCGGCGCTGATCGACCAGTTCGTGCTTGAGAACCTCAAGCATCGCCTGCTGCGCTACCAGTACGTGTGAGCGCGACGGAGGCCCGCATGATTCGCCATCTACGCCTGTTCGCCCTTGGCGCCTGCCTGGCGGCGGGCGCCGCGCACGCCCAGGCCGAACCGTTCGCGGCGGCGCGCGGGCGCGGGGAACTGGTGGTGGGGGTCCCGTACCTGGCGCCGCCGCCCGAGGCCGGCGCCAAGATCCGCACGCCGGACGGCCTGGACGCCGCCGCGGCCGAGCGGCTGGGGCAGAGCCTGGGCCTGCCGGTGCGCCTGCGGCAGCTGTCGGCCGAGCAGGCCGCGGCCGCGCTGGCGACGGGCGAGGCGGACCTGGTGCTGGCCGACGGCGCGGCGGGCCTGCCGGCGTCGGTCGCCGCGCAAGCCACCGGCTACGCGGTCCGCCCCAAGGCCGTGATCCGCAGCGACACCCGGCTGCGGCGGCCGGACGACGCGCGCGGCCGCAGCGTCTGCATGGCCGAGGCCGCCACGGCGTCTCGCGCCCTGGCGCAGCGCTGGGGCGCCGTCGTGCGCACTTACCGCGTGCCGTCCGACGCCCTGGTCGCGGTGCGCGAAGGCAGCTGCGACATCGGCCTGGTGGACGACGCGGTCTGGGAACCGCTGATGCGCTTTCCGGAGTGGAAGAAATTCTCGTCCACGCTGTCCGCCGACGGCGACCGGCATGAGCGGGTGTGGCTGCTGCGGGCGGACGACTCCGCCAGCCGCGGCTGGCTCGACCAGCAGATGCGCGACTGGAACCGCGCCGGCGCCTGGAAGGCCATGACCGTCAAATGGGCCCGCGACGTGGCGTTCGACGTCTATCTGGACCAGGAAGTCCCGGACTGCCACGGCTAGCGCCGGCGCGGCGGCCGCAGCCTGCACTTACAATGCCGGGCATGACGCACACGTTGACCGCTCCCTGCACCTACCAGGAAGACATCAAGAAAAGCCGCTTCGTCGCGCACGCGACGCCGGTGGCCACGGTGGAAGAGGCCATGCGCTTCTTCGCCGAACGCGGCGATCCGGAGGCGACCCACAACTGCTGGGCCTACCGCATCGGGCAAGAGTACCGTTTCAACGACGATGGCGAGCCCGGCGGCACCGCGGGACGCCCCATCCTGCAGGCCATAGAAGGGCAGGACATGGACCGCGTGGCGGTGCTGGTGGTGCGCTGGTTCGGGGGAGTGAAGCTCGGGGCGGGGGGATTGGTGCGCGCCTACGGCGGCTGCGCGGCGAATTGCCTGCGCCTGGGAGAGCGGACCGAGATCGTGGATCTTGCAACCGTTTCCTGCGCCTGCGGCTTCGCGGAATTGCCGCTGCTCAAGTCGCGCCTGGCCCAGGCGGGCGCCACGATCCAGCAGGAAGATTTCAACGCGGAAGGGGCCGTGCTGCGCTTCACGGTGCCGCGCGCGGCGGTCGACGAATTGGCCGTGACCGTGGCCAACATCACGCGCGGCCGAGCCGGATGGGATGTGACGTAGGATGGGTGGAGCGCGAGAGTTCTTGAGAAAGAACTCAGGTATCCAGCGCGCGAAACCCATGCGGCCGCAATCGCGTGTTTTCCGGCCGATGCCAAGCACTATCTGCCCGCGGCCGCATGGGTTTCGCGCGCTGGGCAATTGCGTTTTTGCGCGAGTAATCTCGCGCTTCACCCATCCTACGCATCCTGCCCGTTTTGCGCGGCGGCGATTTCCTTGTGGACCTGTTCCATGTCCACTTCCTTGATCTTGGTGAGCAGCTCGTTCAGCTGGCCGGCCGACAGGGCGCCGGGCTGCGAGAACAGCAAGACCTTTTCGCGGAAGACCATCAGCGTCGGGATCGAGCGGATGCCCAGCGCGCCGGCCAGTTCCTGTTCGACGTCGGTATTCACCTTGGCGAACGTGACGTCGGGGTGCTCGGCGGCGGCCTGTTCGAAAACCGGCGCGAAGCCGCGGCACGGGCCGCACCAGGGCGCCCAGAAGTCGACGATCAGGGTGCCGTCGGGGGTGATGGCGTCTTGGAAGCTGTCTTTGGTGAGTTCAACGGTACTCATTTTGAATCCTTGCCGCGCGAGCGGCGAAAAAGCGGTGTCTGATCAGGCGACGCTGCGGCATTGCATGCTCTTTGGGCCATAGTAGAGCGGGTCGCCGTTGCGTCGCAATGGTTGGCGCCGGGGCGGGCCCGGCCGGCGGCGCTCAGGCGGGGGCGCCCTGCTTCAGGGAAGCCACGATCTCGAAAGAGCGCAGGCGGTCGGCGATGTTGTAGAAATCGGAAACGATCATCACCTCGTCGGCCTCGGTTTCGGCTACCAGCGCCTCCAGTTCGCGCCGGACGGTATCCGGGCCGCCGACGATGGCGGCGCCCAGTCTTTGATTGACCGCCTCGCGCTCCCATTCGTTCCACACGCCATCCATGCTGTCCACGGGCGGCTGCAACTGCAACCGGTGGCCCCGCACCAGCGACAGGAACTTCAGCTGCTGGGTGGTGGCCTGGTGGCGGGCTTCCTCGTCGGTTTCCGCGGCCACGACCGGCACGCCGATCATGGCGTAGGGCCGGGCCAGCGTCGCCGACGGCTTGAACAGGTGGCGGTACAGGCGCATCGCCGCCATGCCCTCGGGCGAGAAGTGCCCGGCGAACGAGAACGGCAGGCCGAGTTCGGCCGCCAGCCTGGCGCTGAAATCGCTGGATCCGAGCAGCCAGATCGGGATGTCCAGGCCTTCGCCCGGAATGGCGCGAACCGGCTGTCCGGGCCGCGACGGCGCCAGGAAGCCGCGCAATTCTTCCACCAGCGCCGGGAATTCCAGGCCGCTGCGCGGACCGCGGCGCAGCGCGTGCTGCGTGGCGCCGTCGCTGCCGGGCGCGCGGCCCAGGCCCAGGTCGATGCGGCCGGGGTACAGGGTTTCGAGCGTGCCGAACTGCTCGGCGATGATCAGCGGCGCGTGGTTGGGCAGCATGACGCCGCCCGAACCCACGCGCAGGGTGTTCGTATGGCCGGCCACGTGCCCGATCAGCACGGCGGTGGCGCTGCTGGCCACGCCGTTGATGTTGTGGTGCTCGGCGAGCCAGAAGCGCTTGTATCCCAGGCGCTCGACGTGCTGGGCCAGCGCCACCGTGTTGCGGAAGGCGTCGGCCGCGTCGCGGCCCTGCACAATGGGGGCCAGGTCGAGGACGGAAAAGGGGATGCGGGCGAGGCTGCTCATGCGGAAACCTCCGGGCTCGCGGGGCGACAGGACAGGGCGGGGATAGGGGGCGTGAAACGCAAGGCGGACTCCATATACCGTGATACATGGGGAGTGTATCGGCGAAATCAACCTGGGCCGCCAGCAACCTTATGGGCCGGCGGGTTGATTGAATTTGCCTATCCCGCTGATTGGGGAAAGCGTCGCCCCGGGAGCCTTCTTGCCGAAGGCCCCGGGGCGGCCGGGCCTTATCCGGGGAAGAAGGCGTAGCGGATCACGAACAGGGCGGCGACCAGCCAGGTGGCCGGATGCACGTCGCGAATCTTGCCGGTGGCGGTCTTGAGCACCACGTAGCTGATGAAGCCGAAGGCGATGCCGTTGGCGATCGAGTACGTGAAGGGCATGACCAGCGCCGTCAGCGCGGCCGGGGTGGCCTCGCACACGTCGTTCCAGTCGATGTCGATCAGCTCGCGCATCATCAGGCCGGCAACATAGAGCAGGGCGGGCGCGGTGGCGTAGGCGGGCACGGCGCCGGCCAGCGGGGAGATGAACAGCGCGGCCAGGAACAGCAGCGCCACGATCAGCGCGGTCATGCCGGTGCGGCCGCCGGCCTGCACGCCCGAGGCGCTTTCCACATAGGCGGTGGTGCTGCTCGTGCCCAGCATGGAGCCGGCCACGATGGCGGTGCTGTCGGCGAACAGCGCGCGGCCCAGGCGGTTGGGCCGGTTCTCGGGCATCAGGCCCGCGCGGCGGGCCACGCCCACCAGCGTGCCGGTGGCGTCGAACACCTCCACCAGCACGAACACCAGGATCACGTGCACGAAGCCGCTGTGCAGCGCGCCCATGATGTCCAGCTTGAACAGCGTGGGCGACAGGCTGGGCGGGGCGGCGAAGATGCCCTTGAATTCGTTGTAGCCCAGCACCATGGACAGCAGGGTCACCGCGACGATGCCGATCAGGATGGCGCCGCGCACGCGCAGCGCGTCCAGCGCCGCGATGATGAAGAAGCCCAGGATGGCGAACAGCGGACCGGGCTTGGTCAGGTCGCCCAGCGTGACCTTGGTGGCGGGATGCGCCACGACGATGTCGGCGTTGGACAGCGCGATAATGGCGAGGAACAGGCCGATCCCCGCGGCGATGGCGCTGCGCAGGGAATGCGGGATGCCCTTGACCAGCCATACCCGGATGCCCGAGATCGTCAGGAACAGGAAGATCACGCCCGAGATGAACACGGCGCCCAGCGCCTGCTCCCAGGTATAGCCCATGGTCTTGACGACGGTGAACGCGAAGAAGGCATTCAGGCCCATGCCCGGCGCCATGCCGATGGGCCAGTTGGCGATCAGCGCCATCACCAGCGAGCCCAGCGCGGCGGCCAGGCAGGTGGCGACGAACACCGCGTCGCGGTCCATGCCGGTCGACGACAGGATGTCAGGGTTGACGAAGATGATGTACGACATGGTCAGGAATGTCGTCAGGCCGGCCACGAGTTCCGTGCGAGCGGTCGTGCCGTGTTCACGCAGCTTGAATAGCTTCTCCAGCATTCGAGTCCCCAGTATGTTTGCAGGCTTGCGGTTGCCGCGGGCGGGCGGGGCCGTCCGCGCATTATTGATGGTATGGATGAACAAACCCGCGTATTTTCGCATCAGTTGTAAACTCTGCCGCCATGATCATTCTCGGCTTTGAAAGCTCCTGCGACGAAACCGGCGTCGCGGCCGTCTGTACGGAACGGGGCCTGCTTGCGCACGCGCTGCACACCCAGATCGCCATGCACCAGGAATACGGTGGCGTGGTGCCGGAACTCGCCTCGCGCGACCACATCCGCCGCGTCGTGCCGCTGACCCGCCAGGTGCTCGAAGACGCGGGCCTGCAAATGTCCGATATCGGCGCCGTGGCCTACACGGCCGGCCCCGGCCTCGCCGGCGCCTTGCTGGTGGGCGCCAGTGTCGCGCAGTCGTTCGCCTGGGCCCGGCACCTGCCGGCCATCGGCATCCACCACCTGGAAGGGCATCTGCTGTCGCCGATGCTGGCCGATCCGCGGCCGGACTTCCCCTTCGTGGCGCTGCTGGTGTCCGGCGGCCATACCCAGCTGATGCGGGTGGACGGCGTGGGCCGCTACGAATTGCTGGGCGAAACGCTGGACGACGCCGCGGGCGAGGCCTTCGACAAATCCGCCAAGCTGATGGGCCTGGGCTACCCCGGCGGTCCGGCGTTGTCCAGGCTGGCCGCCAGCGGCGACGCCACGCGCTTCGACCTGCCGCGCCCCATGTTGCACAGCGGCGACCTGGATTTCAGCTTCAGCGGCCTGAAAACGGCCGTCCTGACCCGGGTGAAGGCCGCCGAGGCGGCCGGCGGGCTGGACGAGCAGGCCCGCGCCGACCTGGCGGCGGCCACTCAGGCCGCCATCGTCGAGGTGCTGGCGGCCAAGGCCATTCGCGCCCTGAAACAGACGGGCCTGAAGCGGCTGGTGGTGGCGGGAGGCGTGGGCGCCAACCAGCTGCTGCGCGCCAAGCTGGACGCGGCGCTCAAGCCGCTGAAGGCGCGCGCCTATTTCCCGCCGCTGGAGCTGTGCACCGACAACGGCGCGATGATCGCCTTCGCCGCCGCGGAGCGCGTCAAGGCGGGCCTGGCGGTCCTGGACGCGGAGGCGCACAGCTTCACCGTGAAGCCGCGCTGGGATCTGGCGGATATCGCCTGAATCCGAGGACGTCCCCCGCCCGCCGGCGGCAAGCGGCCAGTCCGCGGGCTGCTACCGGGCAGCAGACGGGCGCGCCGGGGTGGCCCTAGGCGCGCGCCAACCAACGGGGCGAAAAACGCCGCGCCAGGACGGCAAAAGGGCGGCAGAGGCCGCCCTGTATTCCTGCCAGCAGCCTTGCCGCCGGTCTTATTTTTTCTTGCCGCCGATCCGGCTTTCCGTGCCCTGGAGCAGGCGGGTGATGTTGGCGCGGTGACGGTAGAACAGCAGGATGCCGATGATGGCCAGCGCCACGCCCATGGCGGGCTGCGCGTACCAGGCCAGGCCGGAGCCGAACACGTAGTACACCGGGGCGAAAAAGGCCGCCACGAGCGACGCCAGCGACGAATAGCGGAAGAAGATGGCGATGATCAGCCAGGTGGCGGCCGTGGCCACCGCCAGCCAGGGCTGGATGGCCACCAGCACGCCCAGCGCCGTGGCCACGCCCTTGCCGCCCTTGAAGCCCAGGAAAACGGGGTACAGATGGCCCAGGAAGGCGGCCAGCGCCACCGCCGCCAGCGCCCCGACGGGGATGCCGGGGGCGATCTTCTCGGCCAGCCAGATCGCGAACCATCCCTTGGCGGCGTCGCCCAGCAGCGTCAGCGCGGCGGCGGTCTTGTTGCCGGTGCGCAGCACATTGGTGGCGCCCGGGTTCTTGGATCCGTAGCTGCGGGGGTCCTGCAGGCCCATGAGCTTGCTGACCACCACGGCGAAGGGCACGGAGCCGATCAGGTAGGCCAGCAGGATGAGCGCCAGATTGAACGCCAGGGAGGGTGCGGTTATCGCCATGGAAAGGGAGTCCGTTATTGTCGTAATGGCTGCGGATTCTACCGCGCTCCACGCCGGGGCCGGCTACGGGTTATCGAGCGGGGTCCCGACAGGGCGGCGCAAGCCGGTCATACGGATGGCGCCCGCGGACGGTACAATCCGACACGTCCACCCGTGTCATATTTTCTTTCGGATGCACAATGCGAATTCTGGTTTCGAACGATGATGGTTACTCCGCCCCCGGGCTCGAAGCGCTGGTTGCGGCGCTGCAAGGGCTGGGCGATCTCACCGTCGTCGCGCCCGAGACCAACCACAGCGGCGCATCGAACTCCCTGACGCTGAACCGCCCCTTGTCGGTGCGCACCGCCTCCAACGGCTTCATCGCCGTCAACGGCACGCCCTCCGACTGCGTGCACGTGGCCCTCACCGGGCTCATGGACGCGCGCCCGGACCTGGTCGTGTCGGGTATCAACAACGGCGCCAACATGGGCGACGACACCCTGTACTCGGGCACCGTGGCCGCCGCCAGCGAAGGGTATCTGTTCGGCATCCCCGCCATCGCGTTTTCGCTGGCGGAGAAGGGCTGGGCGCACATCGATTCCGCCGCGCGCGCCGCGCGCCTCGTGGTCGAGCGCCACCTGGCGCAGCCCCTGGCCGCGCCGGTGCTGCTGAACGTCAATATCCCCAGCCGCCGCTTCGAAGACATGCACGGCTTCGCGGTCACGCGGCTGGGCAAGCGCCATCCGTCGCAGCCCGTGGTGCGCACCACCACGCCCTACGGCGATACGGTGTACTGGATCGGTCCGGTGGGCCTGGCGGCGGACGCCGCGCCGGGCACCGACTTCCATGCCGTCGAACAGGGCACGGTGTCCGTCACGCCGCTGCGGCTGGATCTCACCCAGCACAGCCAGCTCGACGAGATCCGTGCGTGGGCGGAGCCGCTATGCGCAAACGCGTAAGCCAACCGGACGTGTCGCAGGCCGTGCCCGGACGCAGCGGCCCCGTCCGCTACGAGTCGGGCCGGCTCAGCCCCGGCGTCACGCCGGCCAACAGCAACACCCGCATCTCCGCGGCCACGCTGCAGCGCCAGACCCAGGCGCCGGCGCCCGCGGCCGGCGGCAACCTGGGCCTGAACTCCGACCGCCTGCGCCAAGCGATGGTGGAGCGGCTGCGCGCCCAGGGCATCAGCGACGAACGCGTGCTGACCGCCATGGGCGCGGTGCCGCGCCATCTGTTCGTGGACGAGGCGCTGGCCAGCCGCGCCTACGAAGACGCGGCGCTGCCCATCGGCCATTCGCAAACCATTTCCCAACCCTGGGTGGTGGCGCGCATGATCGCGGCCGCCTGCGAAGACCGCGCGCCCACCCGGGTGCTGGAAGTCGGCGCGGGCTGCGGCTATCAGGCCGCGGTGCTGGCGCAGTTCGTGCGCGAGGTGCATTCCATCGAACGCATCCGCGGGCTGTACGAACTCGCGCGCGAGCATCTGCGCGCCTTGCGGCTCACCACGAGGATCCGCCTCATCTATGGCGACGGCATGCTGGGCCTGCCCGGCGTGGCGCCGTTCGATGCTATCGTTGTGGCTGCCGCTGGCCTCGCCATCCCGCAAGCGCTCTTGTCGCAGCTTGCGCCGGGTGGCCGCCTGATCGCTCCGGAAGGGGGCGCCAACCAGCGCCTGGTTCTGATCGAACGCACAGGCGCGGCCAGCTGGAAACGTACTGAATTAGAGGCCGTGCGCTTTGTGCCGCTACGGGCCGGAATACAATCTTGAGCAAACAGGAGAAACGTATGCTCAACGGGCAGTTGCAACTGACCGATATCACTCTGGGCGCGTCGTCGACGCGCCTGCGCCGCCCGCTCTTCATCGCGGGGGCGCTCAGCCTGGCCATCCTGGCCGGCTGCGCATCCAAAGGTACTCGCGCTCCGGTGGTCGACATGACCGGCGGGCAACCCGCGCCGTCGGCACAGCCCGGCGGCACCTACGTGGTCAAGCCGGGCGACACGCTTTACAAGATCGCCCGCGCCAACAATGTGGACATCGAGAACGTCAAGCGCTGGAACAACCTCAGCGACCCCAACCAGATTTCCGTCGGGCAGGTCCTGAAAATGTCCGGCGGCTCGGGCGGCGGCGCGCAAACCGCGCCGGTCGCCGGCGCCAAGCCGCAGCCGCGTCCGCTGGACCAGCCCGAAACCGCCACGCCCGCGCCTGACGCCACGGCGACGCCGGCCCCCGCGCCGGTCGAGACCAAGCCCGCCACGCGCGCGGCGGATGCCGGCGTCATCAACTGGGCCTGGCCGGCGAACGGCCAGATCGTGCAGGGCTTCAACGCCAGCAGCAAGGGCATCGACATCGCCGGCGCGCTGGGCGATCCGATCACCGCGGCCGCCGATGGCCTGGTCAAGTACAGCGGCAACGGCGTTCGCGGCCTGGGCAACCTGATCATCGTCGAACACCAGAACGGCTTCATCACCGCCTACGCGCACAACCGCGCGGTGCTGGTGAAGACCGGCCAGACGGTCAAGCGCGGCGCCAAGATCGCCGAACTCGGCCAAAGCGATACCACCTCGCCGCGCCTGCACTTCGAAATCCGTCGCCAAGGCACGCCGGTGGACCCGATGCAGTACCTGCCCGCCAAATGACGCCCACCCTGGTATTCGACCTGGAAACCATCCCCGACGCCGACGGGCTGCGCAAGCTCAACGGCTGGGGGGCCGAGGTCCCCGACCAGGAAGTGGTGGAGCGCGCCCTGACCGCGCGCCGCGAGGCCGTGGGCCACGATTTCCTGCCGCTGCACCTGCACAAGGTCGCGGTGGTGGGCTGCGTGTTCCGCGACGACCAGGGCTTTCGCGTCAAGACGCTGGGCCAGCCCGATGATCCCGAGGCCGCCTTGCTGGCGGGCTTCTTCAAGACCATCGAGCGCTACACGCCCAAGCTGGTGAGCTGGAACGGCTCGGGCTTCGACCTGCCGGTGCTGCATTACCGCAGCCTGATCCAGGGCGTGCCCGCGCCGCGCTACTGGGACATGGGCGAGGAAGACCGCGATTTCAAGTTCAACAACTACATCTCGCGCTATCACTCCCGCCACCTGGACCTGATGGACCTGCTGGCCAAGTACAACGGCCGCGCCAACGCCCCGCTCGACGAACTGGCCAAGCTTTGCGGTTTTCCCGGCAAGCTCGGCATGGACGGCAGCAAGGTGTGGGAAGCCTGGAGCCAGGGCCGCGCCGACGAAGTGCGGGCCTATTGCGAAACGGACGTGGTCAACACCTGGCTGGTGTATTGCCGCTTCCGCTTCCTGCGCGGCGAACTCGACCGCACCTCCTACGAAGCCGAAATCGCCCTGGTGCGCGACACGCTCACCGCCAGCGACGCGCCGCACTGGAAGGAATACATGGCGGCCTGGGACGCCGACTGAAGCCGCTTGGAGGCCTCGCGCAAACCGGGGCCCAGGCAGACCGACGACGGGGCCCTCGCGGCCCCGTCGTCGCGTCCGGAGGCCGCGCAATCGACTGAAACATGGCCGACGCGGACGAAACCCGGATGAAACCGCCCCGATCGCACAATGGTCTCGCTTTCTTCACTCACAGGAGACCTTCATGTCCCGATTCGCTATCCGCTCCAATTTGGCCGCTCTTGCTTTTGTCGCCGCGACGGGCGGCTTGGTGGCCGGCACCGTTATGGCTGCTCCTCCTCCCGCCGACGGCGGCCCGGCCGCGATGCACGAACGCCATCATGGCGGGGGCTTCCACAAAGGCATGCGCGACGGCCTGTTCATCCCCGGCCTGGGGCCCGTGTCCAAGGCGCAGGTCGCCGAACTGAAGCTGGACGACAAGCAGCAAGCCCTGTTCAAGACCGCCCAGGACGGCCAGCGCAGCCTGCATGAAGCCATGCGCGCTTCCGGCGGCAAGCGCCACGACCTGCTGAAGGCGCAGCTGGACAGCGGCAAGCTGGATCCGCGCGCCCTGATCGAGCAGTCCGAGAAGTCTCGCGATGCCTTCGGCACCCAGGCCAAGCAGGTGCGCGATCAATGGCTGGCGGTCTGGGACAGCCTGAACGACACCCAGCGCGGCCAGGTGACCAAGATGCTCAAGGACCGCGAAGCCAAGATGCAGGAGCGCATGGCCAAGATGGAAGGCCGCCACGGCAAGGGCAGGGGCCCGGCCGACGCCGCGCCGCCCGCCGCTCCCGCCGCCAACTAAACCCGCCACCCACCAAACCCGGCGCCCGGCCGCCAGGCCGGCCCGTCCTTCCAGGCCCCGCACGCGTTCGCGCGTCGCGGGGCCTGGCGCTTTGGCGCGCTCCCCATTGCGGGGCACGGGCAGGGCAAGGGGCGGGGGCATGCACGTTTCTGGTGCGTTGCGCGCCCGGCATGCACCCGGCGCGCGCCTGCCGGCGCCGTCCGCCGGCCGTCCGAAGGTTGGCACGGACATTGCTTCATGGAAGGAGAGCCGGTCGCCAACGCTGCGATGCCGGCCTGATGGATGCGCCGCAAGGCCGTCCGCCTCCTCGATAAATCCGATCAGGACTCCGCACCATGAAGAAGACGCTGCCCGCCTTGCCCTTTGTGCTTGCCGCTTGTTTCGCCGCGTCGGCGCAGGCCGAACCCACCGACCTGGGAGGCGGCTTTTCGCTGAGCGGCAACGCCACGATCGCCAGCGACTACCGGTTCCGCGGCTACTCGCAGACCGACTTCCGGCCCGCCGCGCAACTGGGCTTCGACCTGACCCACAGCTCCGGCTTCTATCTGGGCAACTGGAACTCCAACGTCTCCAGCTTCGTGTTCACCGACGGCAACCTGGAAATGGACTTCTACGGCGGCTGGAAGGGCGACGTCGGCGGCGGCTTCGCGCTGGACGCGGGCGTGCTGCATTACTACTACCCCGGCTCCAGCTCGCCCAAGGGCGGCAACTACAACAACACCGATCTCTACCTGGGCGTGTCCTACGGCAGCTACAGCCTCAAGTACTCGTATACGCCCAGCGACTTCTTCAGCACGCCCGACAGCAAGGGCACCTGGTACCTGGACGGCACGGCCAACTTCGACCTGGGCGACGGCTGGGGCCTGGTCGGCCACCTCGGCTACCAGAAGCTCAAGAACCAGACCAATATGGACGGCGATTCCATCGGCCACTACGTCGACTACAAGGTCGGCGTGACCAAGGACCTGAAGGGCTGGATCCTGGGGCTGGCGGCCGTGGGGGCCACCAAGGACAACTGGCTGCCCACCAAGTACGGCCATCCCTCGGGGCGGCTGGGCGCGGTCTTCTCCGTATCGCGCTCCTTCTGACCGGTATCCGTGGCGGCGCCTTGATCCGCGCCGACCTTTGGGGCGGGTGCAGTCCGCGGCTTGCGGCCTGGTCCCGCCCCTTTTTTGCGCCTCGCCGCCCAGGCCGCGGGCGTGGGCCGCCCGGAAATCCATTTCCGGGATCGGTCCCAGTCCTTTTACAATAGCGGGTTGCGTGTAATTCTGGACTGCGTGAGATGTCTGACGTTTTGAATATCGAATCCCTGGACCTGGAAGCCAGGGGCATCGCCCGCCGCGACGGGAAAGTCGTATTCGTGGAAGGCGCCTTGCCGGGCGAGCGGGTCTCGACGGTCACGGTGCGCCGCAAGCCCTCGTACGAGATCGCGCGCGTGGAAGAAGTGCTGCGGCCGTCGTCCCAGCGCGTGGTGCCGCGCTGCCCGCATTTCGGCGTCTGCGGCGGCTGTGCCATGCAGCACCTGGAGCCCTCCACGCAGGTGGCCATCAAGCAGCGCTCGCTGGAAGACACGTTCTGGCACGTGGGCAAGCTGCGCCCCGCGCGCATTCTGGCGCCCCTGCAGGGCCCGACCTGGGGCTACCGCTACCGCGCCCGGCTGTCGGTGCGCGTGGTGCCGAAGAAGGGCGGGGTGCTGGTCGGCTTCCACGAACGCAAGAGCAGCTACGTGGCCGACATGCGCGAATGCCACGTCCTGCCGCGCCACGTGAGCGACCTGCTGCTGCCGTTGCGCGCGATGATCGCGTCCATGTCGGCGCCCGACCGCATGCCGCAGATCGAGGTGTCGCTGGGCGAGGGCGTGACCGCGCTGGTCCTGCGCCACCTGCTGCCCCTGACCGACGGCGACATCGCCATCCTGCGCGCCTTCGCCGCCGAGCACAACGTGCAATGGTGGCTGCAGGCCAAGGGGCCCGACACCGTGCATCCGCTTGAGCGCGAGCACGACGACACGCTCTGCTACACCATGCCGGAATTCGGCCTGCGCATGCCGTACCGGCCCACTGACTTCACGCAGGTCAATCACGCCATCAACCGCGCCATGGTGTCGCGCGCGCTGCAACTGCTGGAAGTGCAGCCCACCGACCGCGTGGCCGACCTGTTCTGCGGCCTGGGCAATTTCACGCTGCCGCTGGCCACGCAGGCCCGCGAGGCCGTGGGCGTCGAGGGCAGCAAGGCGCTGACCGACCGGGCCCTGGAAGCCGCGTCGCGCCATGGCCTGGCCGGCAGCACCCGCTTCGCCACCCTGAACCTGTTCGAAGTGGACGTGGACTGGCTGCGCGGCCTGGGCTATTTCGACCGCATGCTGATCGACCCGCCGCGCGAAGGCGCGCAGGCCGTATCGCAGGCCCTGTCTCAACTGGAGCCGCAGGAGCGCCCGCGCCGCATCGTCTACGTGTCCTGTAATCCGGCCACGCTGGCGCGCGATGCCGCCATCCTGGTGCACGAAGGCGGCTACGTGCTCAAGAGCGCAGGCGTGATCAACATGTTCCCGCACACGGGCCATGTGGAATCCATCGCGGTATTCGAATCGCTGGACGCGGAAGGCGTCCACGCGGTGAAGGAACGCGCGCGGGAACGCGCCGCGAAGGCGGCCGCCGAAGCCGAAGCCGCCGAAGCCGCCAAGCTGGCCGCCGCGGCCGAGGCCCAGGCCGCCATCGAGGCGGCCGGCGAGCCCGTCCAGGGCTGATCCGGCGGGCCTGGGCGCCGCCTCAGTGCGTGCAGCCCAGGCCTTCCAGAATGGGGCAGTCCGGCCGGTCGTCGCCGTGGCAGTTCCGTGCCAGGTGCTTGAGCGTGGCCGCCATGTCGCGCAGGGCCTCGGCCTTGCGCTCCAGTTCCTCCACGTGTTGCAGCGCGATCCGCTTGACGTCGGCGCTGGCGCGGCTGCGGTCCTGCCACAGCGCCAGCAATTCGTTCATCTGTTCCACCGAGAAGCCCAGGTCCCGCGCCCGACGAACGAAGCGCAGCGTGTGCAGATCGTGTTCGCTGTAGACGCGATAGCCCGAGTCCGTGCGCACCGCGGGGCCGATCAGGCCGATGCTTTCGTAGTAGCGGATCATCTTGGCGGAAATGCCCGAGCTTTTCGCCGCTTCGCCGATGTTCATGCCAGCCTCCTGTCGTTGATCGTCCCCATTCTACGCTTGACCTTGACATAATTGGAAGGTTTAAGCTGTGTTCACGGTGGACGAAACCGTGTCCCCAACCCTGAATCCTCTGGAGATAAGCATGAGCATCGAGTTCCAAGTGCCCGACATGACCTGCGGCCATTGCGTCAAGACCATCACCGGCGCCGTGAACGAGGCGGCGCCGGGCGCCACCGTGACCGTGGACCTGCCCACGCACCGCGTGACCGTCACCGGCGCCGAGCAGGCCGACAAGATCGAGGCCGCCATCCGCGATGCCGGCTACGAGCCGACGCGCGTGTAGTCCCCTAGGCCGTCAGGCGCGATATGATAGTTCGCGCCTGGCGGTTGCAATTTCTTCATTGGTTAAAGCTATCAATCAATTTAAATTATTAAATTTGATTAATTGATAGTCAGCATTTATCATTCTATCCATGGTGGTTGAACAAGACCCCGCAACCCAAGGAGAGATTTGAATGCTGCAAAACCGCGAAGGCCAACGTGTTCCGAACGTAACGTTCCCCGTCCGCCAGGACAACGCCTGGAAGAAGGTCACGTCGGACGACCTGTTCAAGAACAAGACCGTCGTGGTCTTTTCGCTGCCCGGCGCCTTCACGCCGACCTGCTCCTCGACCCACCTGCCGCGCTACAACGAACTGGCCCCGGCCTTCTTCGCCGCCGGCGTGGACAGCATCGTCTGCGTGTCGGTCAACGACACCTTCGTGATGAACGAATGGGCCAAGGACCAGGAGTCCGCCAACATCACGCTGCTGCCCGACGGCAACGGCGAGTTCACCGAAGGCATGGGCATGCTGGTCGACAAGAGCGACCTGGGCTTCGGCAAGCGCAGCTGGCGTTATTCGATGCTGGTCAAGGACGGCGTGGTCCAGAAGATGTTCATCGAGCCGGAGAAGGAAGGCGACCCGTTTGAAGTGTCGGACGCCGACACCATGCTGGCCCACTTCGCTCCCTCGGCGAAGAAGCCCGACCAGGTCGTCGTGTTCTCCAAGCCGGGCTGCCCGTTCTGCGTCGAAGCCAAGGCGCTGCTGGATGCCAAGGGCTACGCGCCGATCGAGATCCCGCTGGAAAACAAGGTCCGCGGCCGTGTGATCGGCGCCGTGTCCGGCAAGGGCACCGCTCCCCAGGTGTTCATCAACGGCTCGCTGATCGGCGGCCTGGAAGAGCTGAAGGCGCACTTCGCCTAAGCGTCGGACAGGGCGGGGCGCCAGTCCCGCCCGCCATCCCGCCGGGCCGCGCCGCGGCCCGGCATCCCGCGAGTTTCCCTTGTTCCGCATCTTCGCGCGGCCCCGAACGGCGCCGCGGGACGGCGTTCGTCCCGAGGATGCGCAACAAGGCGGAATGCGCCTTGCAAATCCTGCTCCACGACTTACCGGGAGATACCCAGACATGAAGACTCTGCACACCGACATCGCCGTCATCGGCGCCGGCACCGCCGGCCTGGCCGCCTATCGCGCCGCGAAAGCCGCCGGCCAGCGCGCGCTGCTGATCGAGGGCGGCCCCTACGGCACGACCTGCGCCCGCGTGGGCTGCATGCCGTCCAAGCTGCTGATCGCGGCCGCCGAGGCAGCCCACGGCGCCGCGCACACGGAAGCGTTCGGCGTGCATGTGGGCGGCGAAATCACCGTGGACGGCGTCGAGGTGATGGACCGCGTCAAGCGCGAGCGCGACCGCTTCGTGGGCTTCGTGCTGGAAGGCGTGGAGAACATCCCCGCCGAGGACAAGTTGCGCGGCTACGCCCGCTTCGTGTCGGATACCGTGCTGCGCGTGGACGAGCACACCGAAGTGCATGCTTCGCGAGTCGTGATCGCCACGGGGTCGCGCCCCTCGGTGCCGCCGCCTTTCCGCGCGCTGGGCGACCGGCTGGTGGTGAACGACGACGTGTTCGCCTGGAATGAGCTGCCGGGCCGCGTGGCGGTGTTCGGCCCCGGCGTGATCGGGCTGGAACTGGGCCAGGCGCTGGCCCGGCTGGGCGTGGAAGTGCGCGTGTTCGGCGTGAGCGGCAGCCTGGGCGGCATCAGCGATCCGCAGGTCCGCCAGGTGGCGCGCAAGATCTTCCAGCGCGAGTTCTATCTGGATCCGGACGCCCGCGTCCTGGAAACCACCCGCGTGGGCGACGAAGTCGAAGTGCGCTACGTGGCGCTGGACAATAGCGAGCGCACCGAGCGCTTCGACTACGCGCTGGTGGCCACCGGCCGCCGTCCCAACGTGGACGGCCTGGGCCTGGAGAACACCACGCTGAAGCTGAATGCGCACGGCGTGCCGGAGTTCGATCGCGAAACGATGCAGGCGGGCGATTCGCCCATCTTCATCGCGGGCGACGCCAACGCGGATGCGCCGCTGCTGCACGAGGCCGCCGACGAAGGCCGCATCGCGGGCGAAAACGCGGCCCGTTACCCGGCGGTGCGCCAGGGCCTGCGCCGCGCGCCGCTGGCGGTGGTGTTCTCGGACCCGCAGATCGCGCTGGCCGGCAAGGGCCATGCGCGGCTGATCCCCGGCACCTACGTCACGGGCGAAGTGGACTTCAGCGACCAGGGACGCTCGCGCGTCATGCTGAAGAACCGCGGCATGCTGCACGTCTACGCGGACATCGAAACCGGGCGCTTCCTGGGCGCGGAAATGGTCGGCCCCAGCGCCGAGCACATCGGCCACTTGCTGGCCTGGGCGGTGCAGCAGGAGCTCACCGTGGCGCGCATGCTGGAGATGCCGTTCTATCACCCCGTGATCGAAGAGGGCCTGCGCACGGCGTTGCGCGACGCGGCGGCGAAGCTGGTCCGGGCGCAGGAAGCCTTGCGGCGCGAGGAGCCGGAAAGCGAGGCCGCGTAAACGCGAAGCCGCGCGCTTTTGTCTCGGGCGGCTCCACGAAAAAAGGCCACGATACGTCGTGGCCTTTTCGTCGCCCAGGCGGCTCAGTCGTCGGACTGCTTCTTGGGCACGGGGAACGGGTTCTCGCGGTATTGCAGCGTGAATCCGGCCCGGTCGTCCTGCCCCAGCACGCGCGCCAGGTAGGGCATGGCGGGCTTCAGGGCGTCGTGCAGGGTCCAGGGCGGGTTGATCAGGAACATGCCGCTGCCATGCAGGCCGTAGCCGTCGATGGTCGCCTTCTTGACCGTGAGCGTGGCGTGGAGCCAGCTCTTGACCTTGAGGTTCTCGAAATGGCGGGCCATTTCGCCGGCCTCGCGGCGCTGCACCAGCGGATACCAGACGGCGATGGTGCCGGTGGCGAAGCGCTTGATGCATTCCTTGACCGTGAGGAGCGTGCGGCGGTAGTCGTTCTTGTCTTCGTACGACGGGTCGATCAGCACCATGCCGCGGCGCGTGGGCGGCGGCAGCAGCGCCTTGACGCCCTCGAAGCCGTCGTCGCCGTAGATCGTGGTCTGGCGCAGGGCGGTGCGGCCCTGGTGCTCCAGGTTGGAGACCAGCGTGTCGATTTCGGTGGGGTGCATCTCGAAGAGACGCAGCCGGTCCGAGGGGCGCATCGCGTCCAGCGCCAGCCAGGGCGAGCCGGGATAGCGCTTGAGGCGGCCGTTGGTGTTGTAGGCGCGGATGCGGGCGATGTAGTCCGCCAGGAGCGGAGGCAGGTCTTCGGCTTCCCAGAGCCGGCCGATGCCGTCGGCGAATTCGGAGGTCTTGGACGCCCAGTCGCTGTCCAGGCTGTACAGCCCGGCGCCGGCGTGGGTGTCGACGACCCAATAGGGCGCGTCCTTTCTGTTGAAGTAATCCAGCGTGTGGATCAGGATGGCGTGCTTGAGCACGTCGGCATGGTTGCCGGCGTGGAAGGCGTGGCGGTAACTGAACACGGCGAGACCTGTCTCAGGCGGCCGGCCGGATGGCGGCCAGCTCGTCGGTGAAAATGCCGTCGATGCCCCAGTCGAGCAGCAGGCGCGCGCGCTCGGGGTCGTTGACGGTCCAGGCGGCGATCCGGTAGCCGGCCGCATGAACGGCATCGATCAGCTCGCGGGTCGCGTCTTTCTGATTGATGTTCAGCGCCACGCACTCGTACTTGGCCAGCCGTTCGCGCCAGTCGGCGGGGACTTTCTCCACCAGCAGGGCGCGGGGCAGCTCCGGCGCGGCTTCCTGGGCGGCCGCGAGCGCTTCCTCGGCGAACGAGGACAGCAACGGGGCCACGGCGGCGCCTTGCCACAATTGGCGGGCGGCCAGCGCCACCGCGCGGCCGGTTTCGGCTTCGCGGCCTGGGCAGGGCTTGATCTCGACGTTGCTGGCGATGCCGTTGGCGACGGTATAGCGCGCCACCGCGGCAAACGTGGGCAGCGGCTCTCCCGCATAGGCGGCCGAGTGCCAGCTGCCGAAGTCCAGCTGCGCCAGTTCCGAGTAGGTCTTGGCGGCGGCGGGGCCCTTGCCGTTGGAGGTGCGGTCCACGTCGTCGTCATGCATCAGCACCAGCACGTCGTCGCTGCTGAGCTTGACGTCGTACTCGAACATGGTGAAGCCGTGCTCGGCGCCGACGCGCATGGCGGCCAGCGTGTTCTCCGGGGCCAGCCGGCCGCCGCCGCGATGGGCGATGTAACGGGAATAGGGCCAGGAGGGGAGTGTTGCGCTCATGGGGGTGTTGCTATCAGGTTCTTGGGACAGGGTTGCAAGGATACTCCTACTTCATGGGCGCCTTGCCCTGCGACACGTCCATGATCATCCGCGCCGCCAGGTACAGGCGCGGCACGATGCTGTCGATCTGGATGTATTCGGCGTCGTTGGAGTGGGCGCCGAAGCCGCTCAGGCCCATGCCTTCGATCACGGGGCCGCGCGCCTTCAGGGCGGCGAAGGCGGCGTCGGTGCCGCCCCCGCTGGCGCGGTCCACGACCTTCAGCGGCAGGTCGAGCTCCTGGTAGATCCGCACGCCGTGCGCGGCCAGGGCGCGGGAGGCGGGCGTGGCCTCCAGCGGCGGGCGCCGGACTTCGAACTTCACGCTGACCTTGGATTCGGGCAGCAGCTTCTTCTGGATGCCGGCCTCCAGGCTGCGGGAAAGCGCGTCGAAATCGGAGACGCGCAGCGCCCGGGCGTCGGCCTGAGCGGTCGCCTGCCCCGGAATGACGTTGCGGTTGGTGCCGGCCTGGGCCACGGTCCAGTTCAGCTTCAGCCCCTCTTCGGGCTTGGAGAGATTGTCCAGCTGCAGCAGCTGGTGCGCCAGTTCGTACAGCGCATTGACGCCGCCCTCGGGGCGCGCGCCGGCGTGGGAGGTCTTGCCCTGCACGGCCAGGTAGGCCGCGCCGATGCCGCTGGTGGCGAGCGTCAGGCGGGCCTGGGCGCCGCCGCCTTCGAACGAGAACACCGCGTCCTGGTCCGCGCCCAGGCGGGTGATGGTGCTGCGGGCGCCGGGCGAACTGATTTCTTCGTCGCCGTTGATCAGCACGGTGAGCGTGCCGTAATCGGCGAAGCCCAGCTTCTGCAAGAGGGCGATGGTGTGGAGGATCATCGCCACGCCGTGCTTGTCGTCGGCGATCCCCAGGCCGTAGGCCTTGCCGCCGTCGACGCGGAAGGGCTGGTCTTTCAGCATGCCGTTGCGGTAGACGGTATCCATGTGGGCGATCAGCATGATCTTCTTGTCGCCCTTGCCCTTGAATTCGGCGTGGACCATGGGCCCGACCTTCTCGGGGGTGTCGTCCAGCCTGAAGACGTCGGTGGCCGGCACGATCTCGACCGTTCCGCCCAGCGCCTTGAGGCGGTCGCGGATCAGCTCGGCGATGCGTTCCACGCCTTCCACGTCCTTGCTGCCGGATTCGATGCCGACCAGGTCCCGCATGGTGTCCAGCATGCCCTGGCGCTGCGCCTGGGCGGCCTCGTGGACGGCGGCGACCGGCGCGGCCAGGGCGGCGTGGGCACCGCCGAGGAAGGCCAGGGCGAGACAGGCGCGCAGGATAGGGGGACGGGGGAAGGAGAGGGGCATCGGCGGAGACCTCGGTGCGTGCGTGGAGGGGCCGGGTCCGGGAAGGGGCTCGGCTTCGGGCAAACCCTGAGGCCACGATACGGGGCGCGCCGGGCGGCGGAAATGGTGATTCCCCGGGTTGACGGCGCCCGCATTCCATGCCGGCGAGGCCCTTGCGGCCCGTCGGTCGCCCGTGCGCGCGAGGCCCGGGGGCGGGTCCGGCGGCCCCAAGTTTCTTCCAGGCTCCCGGACGAATGAGAAATGCTAAAATCCGCCCGCTGATCCGGTAATGACCGGTATGGGAATAGGGCGAATCGGGTTCGCCTTTTTTTATGCGTTTTCTTGCGGCTCCGGGCAGATACCCCCGGGGCGCGGCAACAGGGATTCCATGTTCGAATTTATTCGCAGCCACCGGCGCTGGATGCAGTTGATTTTGCTGCTACTGATCGTGCCGTCCTTCTTCCTGGTCGGGATTCAAGGCTATGACAGTTTCATGCGGGCCGAGCCTGAATTGGCCACGGTGGCCGGGCAACCGGTTTCGCGCGCCGAATTCGACCAGGCGCACCGCAACCAGCTTGAGCAATTCCGCCAGCGCCTGGGCGCGCAGTTCGACCCGGCCGTGATCGACACGCCGGCGCTGCGCGAAGGCCTGCTGAACCAGCTGATCAATCAGCGCCTGCTGGCCAACGTGGCGATCGACAACCGTTTCTCGGTGTCCGACGAAACGTTGCGCAACACCATCGCCGCGATTCCGGAAGTGCAGGACAACGGCCGCTTCTCGCCCGAGCGCTATCGCCAGGTGCTGGCCGCGCAGGGCATGTCGCCGACCTCGTTCGAGGCCGGCCTGCGCCGCGACCTGGCCGTGGCCCGCGTGCTGGAGCCCGTCGGCCAGTCGGCCCGCGCGCCCGCCGAGGTCGTCGCGTCGCTTGAAACGGCCCTGACGCAGATGCGCACCGTCCAGCTGCGCCGCTTCGCCGCCGCCGATTTCCGCTCGCAAGTCAGCGTCAGCCCGGCCGACATCCAGGCCTGGTACGACGCCAACAAGCAGCAGTTGCAGATCCCCGAACAGGTCCAGGTGCAGTACGTGGTGCTGGACGAAGCCGCCGCCACGCAGGGCGTGCAGGTCAAGGACGAGGATCTCGCCGCGTACTACGAACAGAACAAGAACCGCTTCGGCCAGCCCGAACGCCGCCGCGCCAGCCATATCATGATCGAGCTGGCCCCCGGGGCCTCGGAAGAGGCCCGCAAGGCCGCCCGCGCCAAGGCCGAGGATCTCGCCAGGCAGGCCGCCGCCGATCCGGCGCAGTTCGCCGAACTGGCTCGCAAGAACTCGCAGGACGCCGGCTCGGCCGCCAATGGCGGCGACCTGGGCTGGCTGGCTCCCGGCATGCTCTCGGGCCCGCTGGAGAAGGCCATCTTCGGCCAGACCAAGGACCAGGTCTCGGGCGTGATCGAAAGCCCGTCCGGCCTGCACATCGTCAAGGTCACCGAGATCCAGCCCGCCGCCATCAAGCCGCTGGCCGAGGTCAAGGACCAGATCGTGGGCGAAGTCCGCAAGCAGGTTGCCGCCGTGCGTTTCTCGGAAATGGCCAGCCAGCTGAACAAGCAGGTCTACGACCAGCGCGACAGCCTGCAGCCCGCCGCCGACACCGTCGGCCTGAAGCTGCGCACCGCCTCCGGCGTGACGCGCGAAGGCCTGCTGCCCGCCGACAAGGTCGGCCCGGGCTCGGCCGCCGACAGCCCCGATGCCGCGCTGCTGGACAACCCCCGCGTGCGCCAGGTGCTGTTCTCGCCCGACGTGCTGCGCGAGAAGCAGAATTCCGGCGTGATCGAACTGTCGCCCGACACCATGCTGGCCGTGCGCGTCGCGGCCGTCGAGCCGGCCCACGTGCCGCCGCTGGACAAGGTCTCCGAGTCGATCCGCGCCAAGCTGGTGGACGAGCGCTCGGCGGAAGCCGCCAAGAAGGCCGGCGAGGCCGCGCTGGCCGAGGACAAGGCCAACCCGGCCGCCGCGCCTGAAGGCTTCTCCGCGCCGCTGACCGTGTCGCGCCAGGATCCCAAGGACCTGCCGCGCCTGGTGTTGGACGCCGTGATGCGCCTGCCGGCCAGCACGCTGCCCGCCTATACCGGCGTGCAATCGGGCGCCGACTACACGCTGGTGCGCCTGGAGAAGGTCGAGGCCGGCAAGGTCGATCCGGCCGACAAGGAACGCCTGGCGCAACAGCTGTCGGGCGCCTGGGGCCAGGCCGAAAACGAAGCGCTGATCCGCATGCTGCGCGAAGAGTACAAGGTGCAGGTGCTGCCGGCCGCGGCCGAAGTCATCCGCGGCGACCAGCCGGCCGCCGGCTGATCGCGGGGGCCTGTTCTTGACCGAACAGGCCCTAGCGCCTGTTAATCGAGCAGCGGCCGCAGCGTCGGCCACACGTTATCCAGCAGTTTGGGCTGGGCGTCCTCGTTGGGATGGATGCCGTCGGCCTGGAACATCGCCCGGTTCGTTGCGATACCTTCCATCAGGAAGGGCACGAGCCGGGCGTTTTCGTCTTTGGCGACCGTGGGGAATACCTGCGCGAAGCGCTGGGTGTAGTCCCGGCCGTAGTTGGGCGGGATCTGCATGCCCACGATCAGGACGCGGGCGTCGGCCTGGCGGGCCGCCTGCGTCATGGTGCGCAGATTCTGCTCGGTCATCGTCAGGGGCAGGCCGCGCAGCGCGTCGTTCGATCCCAGTTCCAGGACCACCACGGCCGGCGCATGCTGGCGCAGCAGGGCGGGCAGGCGCGCCACGCCGCCGCTGGTGGTGTCGCCGCTGATGCTGGCATTGACGACCCGGTAGTTGGGGTATTGTTCCGACACGCGGGCGGAGAGCAGGGGCACCCAGCCGGTGCCGCGCTTGATGCCGTATTCGGCGGACAGGCTGTCGCCCAGGACCAGGACCGTGCGCGGCGCGGAACCCTGGGCCGCCGCGGCGGTCTGAGCGTGGGCGGGAGCCACGATGGCGGCCGCCATGGCGGACACGAGAAGCAGACGGGAAAATAGGCGCATGGATAGCAAGAATTCGATCGAGGTGAAAGGGCTGGGCAAGCGGGTGGCCGATGCCGGCGGGACGCTGTCTATCCTGGAAGATATTGATTTTACGGTCGAGGCCGGCAGCGCGCTGGCCATCACCGGCAGCTCCGGTTCGGGAAAGTCCACCTTGCTGGGACTGCTGGCGGGGCTGGATGTTCCCAGCACGGGCAGCGTGCGCCTGGCCGGACAGGACCTGTTCGCCCTGGACGAGGACGGCCGCGCGCGCCTGCGCGCCAACCACGTGGGCTTCGTGTTCCAGTCGTTCCAGCTGCTGCCCAACCTGACCGCGCTCGAAAACGTGATGCTGCCGCTGGAACTGGCCGGCCAGCCGGCCCGCGAGGCCGCGCAGGCCATGCTGGAGCGGGTGGGGCTGGGCGCCCGCCTGCATCATTACCCGCGCACCCTGTCGGGCGGCGAGCAGCAGCGCGTGTCGCTCGCCCGCGCCTTCGTGGTGCAGCCCGACCTGCTGTTCGCCGACGAGCCCACCGGCAGCCTCGACGCCGCCACGGGTGTGACGGTCATCGACCTCATGTTCGACCTGCACCGCGAGCACGGCACCACGCTGGTGCTCGTCACCCACGATCCCCAGCTGGCCGCCCGTTGCGGACGCCAGCTGGTGCTGGCCGCCGGCCGGATGGCCGACGGCGCCTGAGGCCAGTTGGAATACCCTTCGCAAGAATGGTCGGCCCGCCGCCGGGCCGCCCCAAGGCGGGCCAGCCCCCCTGGGGGGCAGCTAGCATGCGTAGCATGCGCAGCGTGGGGGCCTACTTCGATTTGGCAACTGCCTGGTTCCAGGCCGCCACTACGGATTCATACTCGTTGGCCGCGGCTTCCTGGCTGACCGGGAAGATCTTGATGGTCTTCAGGTCGGGCAGGGTGGTCAGGCTGGCCACGGCCACGTCCGTGCGGGTCGGGCGGCGGAAGTTCTTCACCAGCTGGGCTTCCTGCGACTCCTTGCTCAGCAGGCCGTCGTACAGCGCCTTGGCCGCGTCCAGGTTCTTCGCGCCCTTGATGATGAACATGCCTTCGGGCGCGAGGTAGCTGCCCTCGGTCGGGTACACCAGCTTGATCTCCTTCTGGCCGCCGGCCACGTATTCCTGCGCGGCGTATTCCAGCGTCATGCCCACGGCGTACTCGCCCGCGGCCACGCCCTTGTAGGTGGTGCCCGACGAGGCGGTGACGACGGCGTTCGCGGCGATCTTGTCCAGGCCGGGCTGGCCGAACTGTTTGTAGAGGCCGTACACCAGCATGTAGGCGGTGCCGCTCTTGGACGGATCGGTGATGGCGAACTTGTTCTTCCATTGCGGCTGCATCAGGTCCGACCAGGTGGCGGGCGCGGGCAGGCCCTTGAGCTGGCGCTCGTTGACCATCATCACCATCACGTGCACGTTGGTGCCCACCCACAGGTCGTCCGGGCCGCGGAATTCGGCCGGGATCTTGTCGAGGTCGGCCGGGCGGTAGGGTTGCAGGTGCTGGCGGTAAGCGCCCAGCGTGCCGAAGCCGCCGCTCCAGAACAGGTCGCCGCGCGGGTTCTGCGCTTCGGCCTCGATGCGCTTCATCATGGTGCCCGTGCCGCCGGTGACGGGCTGCACGTTCAGCTTGGGCGCGTGCTTCTTCACCGCGTCCAGCGCGGTTTCGATCGTCTCGGTGTTGTTGGACGAGTAGAGCACGACGTTCTGGGCATGGGCGGCGCCGGTGGCCAGGGCCGCGGCCAGGACGCTGTACTGAAGGAGGTGCTTGAGTTGCATGGTTAGCCTCTGTGCGAGTGGGTTATTTGCCGGAGAACAGCTTGATGCGGAACGCTTTGACGGACACGATGATGGGCAGCACGATCACCGTGACCAGCGCCGCGCCGTAGGCCGAAGCCATGCCCAGCCTGCCGCCGTCGACCTGGCGGAAGATGGCGATGGGCATCGTCTCCAGGCCGCCGCTGTAGGCGACGATGGAGGCCGACAGCTCGGAGATCGTCGTCAGCCACATGAGGATGGCGGCCGAGATGATCGATGCCTTCATGGCGGGCAGGACCACCTTGAAGAAGGTCATGAGCGGGGACACGCCCAGGCTGATCGAGGCTTCCTCGATCGACTCGGGGATGTTGAACAGCACCGACGAGGCGTTGCGCACCGCGAAGGGCAGGCGGCGCACCGTGTAGCACAGCACCATGATCCCGGAGGTGCCCGCCAGCACGAGCCAGCCGGTATTGAAGGTCTGCACCAGGGCGATGCCCAGCACGGTGCCCGAGATGGTCAGCGGCAGCACCACGATGTAGTCCAGCACCTGGGTGGAGGCGCTGCGCTTCTTGATGGTCAGGTAGCTGGCCAGCACCGCGAAGGCCACGCCCAGCACCGTGGCCAGCGAGGCGAACTTCAGCGAATTCAGGATGGGCTCGGGCGCGCCGTGCAGCGCGCGCTGCATGCTGGCCAGGGACCACTGGCCCCATTGCATGACCGGCCCGCTGGTCTTGGTGAACGCCGCGATGAAGACGACGATGAGCGGCAGCATCGAGATGAAGATCACCATGCCCACGCCGCCGGTATAGAGCGCCGCGGTCCACGACCGCACGCGCACGGCAGCCGGGGCGCGGCCCTGCGTCATGGTGTAGACCTTGCGCTCGACCACGCGCTTCTGGAAGAACAGCACGATGGCGACGATGGCGATGGAGACCACCGACATCGCGCTCTGCAGCGTCGGGCTGCCGCCCATTTCGCTGACGAAGGTGTTGTACGTCATGACCGACAGCAGCGGCACCCGGCTGCCCAGCAGCATCGCCAGCGCGAAGTTCCCCACCACCAGCGTGAACACGACGAGCGCGTTGACCAGCACCGCGGGCAGCAGCACCGGCACCAGCACCCGCAGCTTGGTCAGGAAGGGCGGCGTGCCCAGGCTCAGGCCCGCTTCCTCCAGCTGCCCGTCGAAGCCGCGCAGCGCGGCCAGCACGCCCAGGTAGATGTAGGTGTAGTAGACGAGCGTCATGGAGAACACCATGCCCGTCCAGCCGTAGAAGGACGGCAGCGAGATGCCGGCGTCGCCCAGCAGGTTCGTCAGGATGCCGTTGTTGCCCAGGATCAGCAGCCAGGACTGGCCCACGATGATCTCGGGGATGACGATGGTCAGCACCGGCAGGATCGCCACCAGGTTCTTCAGCGGAAAGTCGTAGCGGGCCACCATGTAGGCGAACGGCACGCCCACCAGCACCGTGCAGGTGGTGACGGCCAGGCCCAGGATCAGCGTATTGCCGAAGGCTTCGACGTACTGCGAATCGGCCAGCAGGGCCCGGAAGCCTTCCAGCGAGAAGCCGCCGTCCTGGCCGGTGACGCTGTTGCCGAAGAGCACGCCCAGCGGATAGAGCACGAAGAACAGCAGCAGGGCCAGGCTGATCGCGGTGAGGATGCCCCAGGGCCACCATTGGATTTTCATGGCGCGCGCGTCCTCAGGCGTTGACGACGCGGCTGTCGGCGGGGATCAGCACCTGCACGGCTTCGCCGGGCTGGAACTGCGCCACCATATTGCCGGCATGCAGCTCGACGCGGATCTCCGAGCCGTTGGCGAGGGCGATCCGGTAGGCCGTCTTGAAGCCCAGGTACTGCCGACGAAGCACCTTGCCCGGCAGCGTGTTGGGCACGTAGGGCGTGGGCGCCATCAGGGCCAGTTCTTCCGGGCGGGCGATCAGCACGCCGTTGTCGGCGAGCTGATCGCTGCCCTGCACGCCGTCGAAGCCCAAGCCGCAGAGTTCGTAGCGGACATGGCCGGCCGGCGCGCCGGCCTGGCCGTTGCGCGCCGGCACCGGGATCACGTTGGCCGAGCCGATGAAGTCCGCCACGTAGGCGTTCACCGGCGTGCCGTAGAGTTCCTCGGGCGTGCCCAGCTGGGCGATGTCGCCGTGGTCCATGATCGCGATCCGGTCCGACATCGCCAGCGCTTCTTCCTGGTCGTGCGTCACGAAGACGGTGGTGATGCCGGCTTCGCGGACCAGGTCCAGGATCACGTCGCGCATCTGCAACCGCATCTTGGCGTCGAGGTTGGACAGGGGCTCGTCCATCAACAGCACGCGCGGGCGGATCACCAGCGCGCGCGCCAGGGCCACGCGCTGGCGCTGCCCGCCGCTCATCTGCGCCGGGTAGCGGTCCGCGAGCGCCAGCAGGCCGACCTTGTCGAGCGCTTCGTTGACGCGCCGGGAAATTTCAGCCCGCGCCACGCCGCGTGCGCGCAGGCCGTAGGCCACGTTGTCGAAGGCGCTCTTGTCGGGGAACAGGGCGTAGTCCTGGAACACCATGCCGATGTCGCGGCGGTGCGCGGAGACGTGGGTCACGTCGTCCTGGTCGAACAGCAGGCGGCCGCCGTCGGGCGCGTAGAAGCCGGCAATGCAGCGCAGCAGGGTGGTCTTGCCGCAGCCGCTCGGCCCCAGCAGCGTGTAGAACGCGCCGTCCGGGATGTGCAGCGAGAGATTGCGCAGCACTTGCTGGCCGCCGAAGGTTTTGACGATGCCGTCTACCGTGATTGATGCCATGTTGGGTTCCTGCCTGAGATTGTCGGCATCATAGGAACGGTGCCCCGCGGCGACCAGCAGTGTTTTTTAAGGCGTGGCGTTAGATTTTCTAAGAGGTCGGCGGGCGCCCGATCCCCTAGAATGCCGCTGGATAGCGGTGCGCGCGCGTGGCGCGGCGCGCCGACAATAAATAGACGACAAGGGTAAACGTGGGAAAGAGCAGCACAGCGCGGCGCCGGGCGGGCGCGCGGGCGGGCTACAACTGAAATGGCGGGCCCCAGCCTGCCACCGCTGAAGGCCTTGCGGGTGTTCGAGGCCGCGGCGCGCCTGCGCAGTTTTACCGCGGCGGCCGATGAACTCAGCATCACGCATAGCGCCGTCAGCCAGCAGATCCGCATCCTCGAAGAGTATGTGGGGCAGCCCCTGTTCGCGCGCGAGGCGCGCGGCGTCGCGCTGCTGCCCTGCGCCCAGGCCTATTTTCCCGAGGTCCAGGCCAGCCTGGAACGCATCGCCGCGGCCACCGCCAAGCTGAAATCGCCGGCCTACGGCGGCGTGCTGCGCGTCTGCGCCACGCCGTCCCTGACCATGAAATGGCTGATCCCGCGGCTGTCGGCGTTCCAGGAACGGCATCCCGGCATCGACGTGCAACTGACCACGCAGGGGCGGCCGTTCCTCGACCGCGGCGGCGACGCGGGCAGCGACGTGCTGATCCGCCACGGCTACATGGCGCATTCCGAGCTGGCCTGCGTGCATTGCCTGGACGACTTCCACGTGCCGGTGGCGTCGCCGCGCTTCATCGAGCGCAACCGCCTGGCCGCGCCCGCGGACTGCCTGGGCCATCCGCTGCTGAAGATCGCCGGCGGCATGGACCACTGGCCGCGCTGGTTCGCGCTGGCGAAGGTGGACGTGCCCGCCCAACTGCCGGGGCCGGTCTTCGACCATCAATTCCTGTGCATGCAGGCCGCCATGAACGACCTGGGCATTGCCCTGGCGCCGTGGTGCCTGCTGGACGACGACATCCGCGCCGACCGGCTGCGCCCGCTGTTCGCGGAGCCGCAGCTGCCCAACGCCGGCATCCACGCGCTGTACCGCCCGGACGGCCCGGCCGCGGCCTCGGCGCAATTGTTCATCGAGTGGCTGTGCGCGCAAGGGCGCGACCCCTCCCAACCCGGATAGACAAGGATCTTCCCATGCTGTTGCCCAACCCGACTCCCGGCCTGCATTGGCGCGGCATCGCGCCGCCGCTCGCGCTGTCGGACTACCGTGTCATCGCCTTCGATATGGACTCCACCCTGATCTCCATCGAAACGCTGGACGAAATGGCCGACCTGATGGGCAGGAAGGCGGAAGTGGCGGCCTTGACCGAGGCCGCCATGCGCGGCGAAATCGTCGACTACAAGCAGAGCCTGCGCGAGCGCGTGGCGCTCCTGGCCGGCATGCCCGAGGCCGCCCTGGACGAGGTCTACGAACACCGGCTGCGCATCAATCCGGGCGCGGAAACGCTGATCGCGGCCTGCAAGGCCGAGGGCCTGACCTGCCTGCTGGTGACCGGCGGCTTCACTTGCTTCACGGACCGCCTGCGCGCGCGCCTGGGGTTGGACGACGTGCGCGCCAATGTGCTGGAAGTGGAAGACGGGCGCCTGACCGGCCGGCTGTTGCCCCAGCCCTGGGGCGACATCTGCGATGGCGAGGAGAAGCGGCGCAAGCTGCTGGAGGTGTGCGCGGCGCTGGGAGTCGGGCCGGACCGGGCCATCGCCGTGGGCGACGGCGCGAACGACCTGCCGATGATGCGGGCGGCCGGCCTGTCGGTGGGCTATCGCGCCAAGCCGGCGGTGCGCCAGGAGGTGAAGGTGGCCATCGACGAGGGCGGCCTGGACCGGCTGCTGGAGTTGGTCCGACCTCGTAGTTGTTTTCCCGACGTATAGTTTGCCGAGACGACGCCGTAATCAGGGGTAGGGAAGGTGAACCCGCCTTCCAGACCTGCCTGCGCTCAGGAGTCGTCATGACTGTTCAAGCTTTGACGCGTGCGTTGTCTGTTGTCTCGTTGCTGGTTCCCGTCGTCGCCAGCGCCAATAGCGGCATGATCCGCTTCAGCGGCGCCATCATGGAGCCGGCGGCATGCAAGGTCGATATCAAGGGCGGTAGCGGGGGAAAGGGGGCTCCCCGCGTCAACTGCGGGGCGCCCGGCGGCGGGTCGGCCGTGCCCGCCGGGAACCGCGTCAAGGTGAGCACCAGCGTCTCGTCGGCGGCTTCCTGGCCGGATGACCGAGTGCGGCGCCACAAGGTCGTGACGCTCGACTACCTCTGACGCGGCCGGGGCCGGTCAGAGCAGGCCGCGGATTTCCACGGCCGGATCGACGTCGGCCTCGTAATCCAAGCCTTCGACCTCGAAGCCGAACAGGCGCAGGAATTCCTGCTTGTAGCCGGCGAAGTCCGTCATCTGGTAGACGTTTTCGCTGGAAACCTGGTCCCACAGCGCCTGCACGCGGGCCTGCACCGCCGGATCGAGCTCCTTGCGGTCGGCTCGCAGGCGGCCTTCCTCGTCGAGGATCGGCGCGGGTCCGCAAAGGCTGTCGCGGTACAGGCCGTAGACCTGTTCGATGCAGCCTTCGTGGGTGCCTTGCTCCTTCATGACCTTGAAGAGCAGGGACAGGTACAGCGGCATCATCGGGATGGCCGAGCTGGCCTGGGTTACCACGGCCTTCAGCACCGAGACGCGGGCATCGCCGCCGCGCGCGGCCAGCTTGGCGCGGATGTCCAGCACCTTCGTGTCCAGGTCCTTCTTGGCGGCGCCGATGGAGCCGTTCCAGTAGATGTCGTGGGTGATCTTCTCGCCCAGGTAGGTGAACGCCGTGGCGGTGGCGCCTTCGGCCAGCGCGCCGGCCTCCAGCAAGGCGTCGATCCACATCTGCCAGTCTTCGCCGCCCATGACGGCGACGGTGGCGTCGATCTCCGCCTGGGTGGCCGGCTCCAGCACGGCTTCGCGCACCACTTCGCGGTCGGTGTCCAGGCCGCGCAGGGTGACGGCGCCGCCGATGGGCTTGAGCGTCGAATTGAAGACTTCCCCGGTCTTCGGGTGCGTGCGGCGCGGGGAGGCCAGGCTGTAGACCACCTGGTCGACCTGGCCCAGGTCGCGCTTGATGGCCTCGATGACTTTCTGCTTGATCTCGTCGGAGAAGGCGTCGCCGTTGATGCTCTTGGCGTACAGCCCCTCGGCCTGCGCGTGTTCGTGGAAGGCGGCGGTGTTGTACCAGCCCGCGGAACCGGGCTTGCCGCCTTCGGGCGGGCGCTCGAAGCAGACGCCCAGCGTCTGCGCGCCACAGGCGAAAGCCGCGCTGATGCGCGCCGCCAGCCCGTAGCCGGTCGAGGCGCCCAGCACCAGCACGCGCTTGGGACCGCCGGCTATCGGCCCTTGCGCCTTGACGTAGTCGATCTGGTGCTTGACGTTGGCGGCGCAGCCGACGGGGTGGGTGGTGACGCAGATGAAGCCGCGCACACGGGGCTTGATGATCATGGAGGCCTCGATTCGGGGAATGCCGGGGGACGGGCCCTTGCCGCAAAGCGCCAGGGCGACCCGCATTGTACGGGAGGCGCCCCGGGCCGGCACCCCGGGGTCAGCGGGCGCGGGCGCCGGCCAGCGCGGCGGCCGGCGCGCGGCCGCGGCGCCATTCCACCACGCCGATGCAGATGCCGCTGGCGCAGATGATGGCGATGCCCAGCCAGGTCAGCGCGTCGGGGAAATGGCCCCAGACCAGCCAGCCCACCGAGGTGGCGCTGATGATCTGCAGGTAGACGAACGGCGCCAGCGTGGAGGCGGGCGCCCGGCGGTAGGCGGCGATCTGGAACAGGTGGCCCAGGCCGCCCGTGATGCCGGTGGAAATCAGCAGCGCCCAGTCCGTCGCGGACAGGGCCCGCAGCACGGGCAGGGCGGGCGGCAGGATGAAGGGCAGGGCCAGCGTCAGGAAAAGGGTGCCGACCGCGCCGCTCCAGATCAGCGAGGTGAACGGGTCGTCGCCCGCGACGCGCCGCGTGGCGATGAATTGCACCGCGAAGCAACAGGCGGTGATCAGGCCGAAGATCGTGCCGAGCGGATGCAGGCCTCCGCCGGGGCGGATCACGATGAGCACGCCGACGAAGGCGACGCCCGCGGCGATGAAGCGCGACAGGCGCGCGGGTTCCTTGAGGACCCAGGGCGCCACCGACAGCACCAGGAGCGGGGCGAGGAAGTTGATGGCGGTGGCTTCCGCCTGCGGGATGTAGCTCAGGGTCGTGAAGAACATGAGCGTGGCCAGGAACATCGAGCCGCCGCGCAGGATCTGCTCGCGCGGCTTGTTGCTGCGCAATATCCGCAGCCCGCGCGCCGGCAGCACCAGGGCCAGCACCAGCAGCAGGTGCACCGCGTAGCGGAACCACGACAGCACCAGGAGCGGCACGCCCTCGTTCATCACCCATTTGCCGCTGGCGTCCAGACAGGACAGCGTCCACATCGACAACACCAACAGCAGCACCCCGACCATCGGGCCGCGCGCGGCGGGCGCGCCGGAGCGCGTACGACCGTTATCGGCCGGGGTCATTTGAAAACTCCTTATTTTGGGGCACTGTTCCAGGGTACTGGCGGGCGGCTGACATGATACGCTCATCGCGCCGGGGGAACAGGCTCATGATCGAATTACGCAATATAGAAACTTTTTTCTGGGTCGCCACGCTGGGCAGCTTCCGCGCCGCGTCGGAAAAACTCAATACGACCCAGCCTGCGGTATCGCAGCGCATCGCCTCGCTGGAGGCCGACCTGGGCGTGCTCCTGTTCGAGCGGGACGCGCGCGGCGTCAAGCTGACGGGCAAGGGGCACGAGCTGCTGTCGCATGCCGAGCGCATGCTGCAGGTGCGCCGCGACATGTTCGAGGCCGCGCGGGAGCAGAACGTCATGAGCGGCACGGTGCGCATCGGCGTGGCCGAGACCATCGTGCAGACCTGGCTGCCCACCCTGATCGAACTGATCCATGCGAGCTACCCGGCGCTGGTGCTGGAGATCGAGGTGGACACCACCCACGTGCTGCGCTCGCACCTGATGTCGCGCCAGATCGACCTGGCCTTCCTGATGGGGCCGGTGCTGGAGGCCAGGGTCGAGAACCTGCCGCTGTGCACCTATCCGCTGGCCTGGGTGGCCAGCCCGGTGCTGGACCTGGGGCCCGAGCCGCTGACGCTGGAACGCATCGGCAAGCTGCCCATCATCACTTACCCCTCCAATAGCGCGCCTTACCGCGTGGTCCGCGACATGCTGACGCGCGCCGGCGTGACCGCGCCGCGCATGTACGGCAGCGCCTCCATGTCGATGGTGGTGCGCATGACCCAGGACGGCATCGGCACCAGCGTCATCGCGCCGGTGTTCCTGGGCAAGGAGCTGGCGCGGGGCGAACTGCGCATCCTGCGCGTGGAGGCCGATCCGCTGCCGGAACTGAGCTTCACGGCAACCTGGGTGCAGGGGCCGGACAGCCATGCCGTGCGCCTGATCGCGCAAATGGCCCAGAAGGTGGCGGCCCAGGCCGGCGACGGCACGCCCTGCTAGGGGCCGTGACCGGGGGGAAACCGGGGCGCGGACCCTAGGTGTTTTCCCCAGCAGACAGTGTCCCTTTATTCGTCACGGGTGGGGCGCGCCGCCGCGCCGAGTGCCGGGCCGCCGCCCGCAAAGCCGCATGGCCGCGTCGTTTGCGGAAAACGCGCGCCGCGCCGCGCGCGAGACCCAAGAAATATTTATACCCCCGTATCGCAACATACGATTGGACGCCGCCAGGCCCTGACGCTGCAATGGCGGCGCGTGAACAACGATCGCCGCGGGGCTCCTGACTTCCCGATAAGCCATCCGCGCGCGACGAGGATAACGGGATCCCGCGCGCGGCATACCATCCCGCCAGCTAGGAGTTTTTGTCCATGAAGAAGTCTCTTGTGTTCGCCGCCGTCGCCGCCAGCCTGCTGGCCGGCACCGTCCAGGCGCAGGACCTGCCCAAGACCGAATTGAAGGTCGTGGGAGGCTTGAGCAACCTGACCGCCTACAACGATTACGAAAAGCCGTTCTGGACCAAGACGATCCCCGAGCTTTCCAAGGGCCAGGTCACGGCCACGATCAAGGGCTTCAACGAAATGGGCCTCAAGGGTCCGGAGTTGCTGCGCCTGATGTCGCAGGGCGTGGTCGAGTTCGGCACCGCCACGCTGGCCTACTTCGCCAGCGACAACCCGATCAACGAGGCGATCGACCTGGCCGGCCTGGCGCCGGACGTCAAGACCGCGCGCGCCGTGACCGACGCGTTCGAGCCGGTCTACGCCAAGCTGTACGGCGAAGGCAACAACGTCAAGCTGCTGGGCATTTCCACCTACCCGGCGCAGGTGCTGTTCTGCAATGCCGAGATCAAGGGCCTGGCCGACATCAAGGGCAAGAAGGTCCGCACCAGCAGCCGCACCACCGCCGAGTTCGTCGAGGCGCTGGGCGGTTCCAGCGTGACGATGGCGTTCGGTGAAGTGGTGCCGGCGCTGCAGAACAAGGTGGTGGACTGCGCCATCACGGGTTCGCTGTCGGGCTACTCGGCCAAATGGTACGAAGTGTCCACCCACCTGGTCGCGCTGCCGATCAACTGGAACCAGCAGATCCACGCCGTGAACCAGAAGGCCTGGGACAAGCTGGATCCCAACGTGCGCACGTTCCTGCAGACCAACGTGAAGACGCTGGTCGACAACATCTGGGACGCCGCCGCGCGCCAGACCCAGGAAGGCTACGACTGCAACACCGGCGCCGCCGCGTGCCCGTATCCCGTCAAGGGCAAGATGGTCCTGGTCCAGCCCTCGGACGCCGACCGCGAACTGCTCAAGAAGGTCACGCAGGAAGCCGTGCTGCCCAAGTGGGCCGCGCGCTGCTCGGCCCAGTGCGTGAAGGACTTCAACGCCACCATCGGCAAGACGCTGGGCGTGGTGGCGAAAAGGTAGATCCCCCCCCGAAGCGCTGCGCGCTTCCCCCCCGGGGGGGCATGCCTGCGGACCGGCGGAGCCGGATCCGCGGCATCCCGCTAGGGGATGGCTCGCTGCATGGCGGAGCCGGATCCGCGGCATCCCGCCTGGGGAGGGCCCGCTACATGGCGGAGCCGGATCCGCGGCATCCCGCTAGGGGAGGGCCCGCTGCATGGCGGAGCCGGATCCGCGGCATCCCGCTAGGGGACGGCTCGTTACATAGATGGGGACGCGACCTGGAGTCGACCCCGTAAAGGTTCTTTCATGACTCAATCCGAACACTTCCGCCTGCTCGGCGGCATCTTGCGGCGCGCCGAGAGTTTCTCGCGCATGGCCGTTTGGGCCGGCGGGGGCTTGACGGTGGCCAGCGTACTGCTGATTTCGTTCGACGTGCTGGCCCGCAAGTTCCTGGGGTTCACCACCGGCGGCGCCGACGAACTGTCGAGCTACGCCTTCGCCATCAGCACCTCCTGGGCGCTGGCCTTCGCCACGCTGCAGCGCGCCAACGTGCGCGTGGACGTGCTGTACCAGCACATGCCCGTGCGCGTCGCCGCCGTGCTCGACTGGATTTCGATGGTGGCCCTGGCCATCTTCATGGTCTACCTGACCTATTACGCGTCCGAGGTGGTGCAGGCCTCGTGGGCGCAGAAGTCGACCGCCAACACGCCGCTGGCGACCCCGCTGTGGATCCCGCAGGGCCTGTGGGTGCTGGGCCTGGCCTGGATGTGCGTCACGGTGGCGCTGATGCTGGCGCGCGCTTCGGCGGCGCTGGTGACGGGCGACCTCGAACTGGTCAAGAACATTTGCGGCGTGCGTTCGGCACAGGAAGAAGCCGACGACGAAGCCGCCGCCGGCGAGCGCATGGTGAGGGGAGAAACCGCATGATTTCCACCGCATTGATCCTGCTCCTGGTGCTGATCGGCCTGTCCATTCCGGTGGGCGCGGCGCTGGGCGTGCTGGGCCTGATACTGGACCCGCTGTTCTCCATGCTGCCGCTGTCGCGCGCGATCGGCGAAATCTCCTGGAGCACCAATAACGAATTCCTGCTGGTGGCGATTCCGCTGTTCATCATGCTGGGAGAAGTGCTGCTGCGCGCCGGTTTCGCCGAGCGCATGTACGGCGCCATGAGCCTGTGGCTGTCGTGGCTGCCGGGCGGCCTGATGCACGCGAACATCGGCGCTTCCACGCTGTTCTCGGCCACTTCGGGCTCCAGCGTGGCCACGGCTGCGACCGTGGGCACCGTCGCCATTCCGCAGATCCGCAAGTACGGCTACAACGAGCCGCTGTTCCTGGGAAGCCTGGCCGCCGGGGGCACGCTCGGCATCCTGATCCCGCCGTCCATCAACCTGGTCATCTATGGCGTGCTGACGAATTCGTCCGTGCCCAAGCTGTACCTGGCCGGCATCATCCCCGGCTTCGCAATGGCCGCGCTGTTCATGCTCACCGTCGTGATCGCGTGCGCGGCCAAGCCGTCCTGGGGCGGCAAGAAGATCCAGGCGACCTGGGGCCAGCGGCTGGCCAGCCTGGCGCACCTGGCGCCGCCCATGGGCATCTTCTTCCTGGTGGTGGGCTCCATCTACGCCGGCCTGGCGACCCCCACCGAGGCGGCTGCGCTCGGCGTGCTGGGCGCGCTGATCCTGGCGGCGTGGTTCCGGCGCCTGAGCTGGTCGATGCTGCGCGAAGTCATGGAAGGGACCATGCGTTCCACGGCCATGATCATGCTGATCGTCATCGCGGCCAGCTTCCTGAACTTCGTCATGTCCGCCACCGGCCTGACCGACGCGCTGACGCAATCGATCACGGGCCTGGGCCTGTCGCCGGGCTGGATGCTGCTGATCGTGGTGGTGTTCTACCTGGTGCTCGGCTGCTTCATGGAAACGCTGTCCATGATGATCACCACCATCCCCATCGTGGCGCCCATCATGATCGGCCTGGGCTTCGACCCCATCTGGCTGGGCATCGTGATCATCATCCTGGTCGAGGCCGCGCTGATCACGCCGCCGGTCGGGCTGAACCTGTTCGTGGTGCAGAGCCTGCGCAAGAGCGGGTCCATGAACGCGGTGATCGTGGGCAGCCTGCCGTTCGTCGCGGCCATGTTCGTCATGCTGGCGCTGCTGGCCTTCTGGCCGGACCTGGCGCTGTGGCTGCCGCGCGTATTCAGTTGACGCGCATTCCTCCAGACACCTTCCGGACGCGGCTGACCGCCGCGTCGCTTACTCCCTAGTTTCCGCAGGACAGATATGAAAGCCGTATTCCAGATCGAAGATTCGCAACCGCGCCAGGTTGAGGTCGACTTCAACACCGTGATCGTCGCCGGCTGGGCCGGGCGCGACATGGCCGCCATCGAGCACCACATCGAGGAGCTGGCCGCCATCGGCGTGCCGCGCCCCAGCAGCGTGCCGCTGTACTACCGTATCGCCGACAACCAGCTGACCCAGGACGAAACCGTCCAGGCGCTGGGCGAGGATTCCTCGGGCGAAGTCGAGACCTTCGTGTTCGCGGTGGACGGCGAGATGTACGTCAGCATCGCTTCCGACCACACCGACCGCAAGCTCGAAACCTACAGCGTGGCAATGTCCAAGCAGGTCTGCGTCAAGCCCGTGGCCCGCCAGGCCTGGCGCCTGGCCGACGTGGCCGACTACTGGGACGAACTGGTCATCCGCTCCTACATCGTCGAGAACGGCGTGGAAGTGCTGTACCAGGAAGGCCCGCTGGCCTCGCTGCGCACGCCGCAGGACCTGATCGCCGGCTACACCGGCGGCGCCGCGGTGCTGCCGGAAGGCGCCGGCATGACCTGCGGCACGGTGGGCGCGATCGGCGGCATTCGCCCGTCGGTCGACTTCACGATGGAATTGCACGATCCGCGCCGCCAGCGCAGCCTGCGTCACCGCTATCATGTCGAGACGCTCCCCGTGGTGGCCTGAGTCCGGCCCCCGGCGCTGATCGCCAGGCGCGCCCACGACGGGCGCGCCGATTCGCACTCATGCCGCGCGGCGGCACTAGGATGACTATGGTTTCGACCCTGAATGATCTGACCCTGGCCCTGCGAGAGGGCCGTTCGAGCTCGGTGGAGCTCACCGAAGCCGCCCTGGCCCGGGCGCAGGACGAGGCGGGCGAGGGCGCCCGCGTCTTTACGCGGCTGTATGCCGAGTCGGCCCTGGCGCAGGCGCGCGCCTCCGACACGCTGCGCGCGGCGGGCATCGTCCGCTCGGCGGTGGAAGGCCTGCCCATCAGCATCAAGGACCTGTTCGACATCGAAGGCGAGACCACGATGGCGGGCTCGGTGGCGCGCGAAGGCGAGCCGGCGGCCGACGCCAACGCCGAAGTCGTGCAGCGCCTGATCGCGGCGGGCGCGGTCATCATCGGCCGCACCAACATGACCGAATTCGCCTATTCGGGCCTGGGCATCAACCCCCACTACGGCACGCCCCTGAACCCCTACGACCGCGCCACCGGCCGCATCCCCGGCGGCTCGTCCTCGGGCGCCGCCGTCTCCGTGTCCGACGGCATGGCGGCGGCCGCTATCGGTTCGGACACCGGCGGTTCGGTGCGCATTCCCGCGGCGCTTTGCGGCCTGACCGGCTTCAAGCCCAGCGCCTGGCGCGTGTCCATGGCCGGCGTGCTGCCGCTGTCGGCCAACCTGGATTCCATCGGCCCCATCGCCGCCAGCGTGCGCTGCTGCGCCGAGCTGGACGCCATCCTGTCCGGCGAGGGCGGCCCGGTGCCCGAGGCGCTGCCGCTGCGCGGCCTGCGGCTTGCCATCCCGACCACGCTGGCGCTGGACGCCATGGACAAGCACGTGTCCGAAACCTTCGCCGCCGCGGTGCAGCGCCTGAAGGACGCCGGCGCCCTGGTCGACGAGATCGCGATTCCGGAGTTCGCCGAACTGGCGGGCATCAACGCCAAGGGCGGCTTCACCGCCGCCGAGGCCTGGGCCTGGCACCGCGACCTGATCGCCCGCGCCGGCAAGCGCTACGACCCGCGGGTGGTGTCGCGCATCATGCGCGGCAAGGACATGGGCGCGGCCGACTATCTCGATCTGCTGGACGCCCGCGAGGCCTGGGTCGCGGCGGTGGACCGCCGCATCGCCGGCTACGACGCGCTGATCATGCCGACCACGCCCATCGTGGCGCCGGCCGTGGCCGATCTGCAGGCTTCCGACGACGCCTACTACGCCGCCAACGGCCTGATCCTGCGCAACCCCACGCTGATCAATTTCCTGGATGGCTGCGCGCTGTCGCTGCCGTGCCAGGCGGCCGGCACCGCGCCGGTGGGCCTGATGATCGCCGGCAGCAACGGCGCCGACCGCCGCATCCTGGCGATCGGCCTGTCGGTGGAGGAACTGTTCGCGGGCCGCTGAAAGCCTGCGGGGGCTAAGATGACGGCTTCATAGCCGGACGCCGGTGCCATGATCGATCTGCGCAATATCGAGACGTTCTTCTGGGTGGCGACGCTGGGCGGCTTCCGCGCGGCGGCCGAAAAGCTCAACGCCACCCAGCCCGCGATTTCCCAGCGCATCGCCTCGCTGGAGTCGGACCTGGGCGTGCGCCTGTTCGACCGCGACACCCGCGGCATCAAGCTGACCGGCAAGGGGCGCGAGCTGCTCTCGCACGCCGAGCGCATGCTCCAGATGCGCCGCGACATGCAGGAGGCCGCCCGCGCCAAGAGCGTCATGAGCGGCACGCTCAGGCTGGGCGTGTCCGAGACCATCGTGCACACCTGGCTGCCCACCCTCATGGAGTACCTGCACGACGCCTATCCGGCGCTGATGGTGGAGATCCAGGTGGACACCACCACGATGCTCAAGACGCAGCTGGCCTCGCGCCAGATCGATCTGGCGTTCCTGCTGGGCCCCATGGAGGAGCCCCGCGTCGAAAACCTCTACCTCTGCAACTATCCGCTGCGCTGGGTGGCGAGCCCCAAGCTCAAGGTGGGGCGCCAGCCCATCGCCCTGAAGCGGCTGGCCGAATGGCCGGTCATCACGTACTCCTCCACGACGGATCCGCACCGCGCGGTGCGCCAGCTGCTGCAGCAGGCCGGCGTGGAATCTCCGCGCATGTACGGCAGTTCGGCGCTGAGCGTGATCGTGCGCATGGCGCAGGACGGCATCGGCACGGCCGTGATCGCGCCGGTGATCCTGCACAAGGAGCTGGCGCAGGGGGAATTGCGCATCCTGGACGTCAAGGCGCCGGCCTTGCCGCCGCTGCACTACACGGCCTGCTGGATGCAGGGGCCCGATAGCCAGATCCCGCGGGCGGTGGCCGAGGCGGCGCAGCAGATCGCCCGCGAAGAGGCGTTGCGCCATCCGGCATAACCCTGATAAGGAATTTTGATCGGGGTCTATCGGAACATGTGATTGGACGAGGGGGCCGGGTTCCGGTGCAATGTCCGCTTACCGATATCGTCTTCGTAGGGGAGTAGGCATGGTTTCGAATCCCGGGCCGCGTGCCAGCGTGGAATTGGCTCGCCAGGCGCGGCTGGATGCCCGCAGCGGCAAGCTGACGGGCCCCACCGCGAACCTGGCGCCCGGCCACGTGCAGGCCAACCTGGCCATCCTGCCGCGCGCGCTGGCGGCGGATTTCCTGCATTTCTGCCAGCGCAATCCCAAGCCCTGTCCCTTGCTGGCGATGTCCGAGCCGGGCGATCCGGCGCTGCCGGAACTGGGCCAGGACATCGACATCCGCAGCGACATCCCGCGCTACCGCGTCTGGAAGAACGGCGAACTGGTGGCCGAACCCACCGACGTGCGCGACATCTGGCGCGACGACCTGGTGTCTTTCCTGATCGGCTGTTCGTTCTCGTTCGAAGAGGCGATGCTGGACAACGGCCTGCCCGTGCGCCACATCGAGCAGGGCTGCAACGTGCCGATGTACCGCACCAACGTCCCGACCCACGCCGCCGGCGTCTTCAGCGGTCCGCTGGTCGTCTCGATGCGTCCCTTGAAGGCCGCCGACGCGATCCGGGCCATCCAGGTGACGTCGCGCTTTCCTTCGGTCCACGGCGCGCCGGTGCATATCGGCGACCCCGCGTTGATCGGGATTGCCGACATCGACCGCCCGGACTATGGTGATCCCGTTGAGATACGGGCGGGCGAAATGCCGGTGTTCTGGGCTTGCGGCGTCACCCCGCAGTCCGTGGTGGCGGCGGTGCGGCCCGAATTCTGCATCACGCATGCGCCGGGCCACATGCTGGTCACGGATCTCGTCAATAGCAGGATGGCGGTCTTCTGACCGTCCGCGCGGGCGCGAGCCCGAGCCAGTTTCAGCAGTACCGGTTGTGCCACCAAAACGATCCATCAAAGGACAAGGGGAAATGGCGACAACACTTCAGGGCCTGGCAGCTCCCGACCGGAGGTCGCCGGGCCGACGCGAGCCCGCGCGCGCCTGCCCGGCGCGCCGCGGCCCGTGCATTTGCATAGTTTTCTCACCTAGCCGCACCAATCCAGGAGTCTAGTAATGAAGATGAAGCTCATTGCGGGTGTCGCCGCGAGTCTGGCGTTGATGACCGCCGTGCCTGTCCAGGCGCAGCAGAAGGCGGTGCGCATCGGCGCGATCTATCCGCTGTCCGGCGCGCTGGCGTCGACCGGCTCGGAAATCAAGGCGGCCGTCGAACTGGCCGTGGACATCATCAACAATCCGCATCCGGAGCTTGAGGGGATCCCGCTGGCCTCCGGCAGCGGCCTGCCCAAGCTCGGGGGCGCGAAGATCGAAGTGGTGTTCGGCGACTCCCAGGGCAAGCCCGAAGTGGGCCTGGCCGACGCCCAGCGCCTGATCGACCAGGAAAAGGTGGTGGCCCTGACCGGCGCCTACCAGTCCGCCGTGACCAAGACGGCCAGCCGCATCGCCGAGCAGCGCGGCATTCCCTACGTGAACGGGGAATCCAGCAGCCCCGACCTCACCGAGCGCGGCTACAAGTGGTTCTTCCGCACCTCGCCCAACGACGACACCTTCGTCGAAAACATGATGCAGTTCCTGGACGGCGTGAAGGCGGTGCCGACGGGCAAGATCGCCGTGGTGTACGAGAACACCGACTTCGGCGTGAACACCTACAAGGCGGTCGAAAAGTTCGCCAAGCAGTACAAGCGCGAACTGGTCGCCAACATCGCCTATAGCGCGGGATCGGCCTCGGTGACGGCCGAGGTGCAGAAGCTGGCCGCCGCCAAGCCCGATGTGGCCATCTTCGCGAGCTACACCTCGGACGCCATGCTGTTCGTGCGCACCATGCGCGAAAGCAAGTACGCGCCGCCGGTGCTGCTGGCCAACGACGCGGGCTTCATCGACTCGCGCTTCGTGCAGGAAGTGGGCCCCCAGGTGCAGGGCGTGCTGACCCGCGACGTGTGGGGCAACGACGTCGCCGCCGCCAAGGCGGGCCTGAAGAAGATCAACGATATGTACAAGGCCAAGACGGGCAAGGACCTGAACGGCAACAACGCGCGTTCCATGCAGGGCGTGCTGGTGCTGGCGGACGCGATCAACCGGGCCGGCTCGACCGATCCGGAAGCGATCCGCAAGGCCCTGGTCGAGACCAACCTGGGCGAAGCGCAGGTGGCCATGCCCTGGGCCGGCGTGCAGTTCGACGCCAAGGGCCAGAACACCAAGGGTTCGGGCCTGATCCTGGAGCTGAAGGGCGCCTCCTACCAGACCGTCTGGCCGGAGAAGTACCGCACCGACAAGAGCCTGCCCACGCTGCCGTTCGCCTGGAAGTAACCCTCAGTCTGACGCGGCGGGCCGCGGGGCCCGCCGCAGGAGCACTCCATGTTCGAAGCTCTCTCGGCAGGCCTGTTCAACGGCCTGATCTATGCCGCGGTGGCGGTGGGGCTGGCGCTGATCTGGGGCATTACCGACGTCATCAATTTCGCCCATGGCGAATTCCTGATGCTGGGCATGTATGCCGCCTATTGGCTCTATACCCTGGGTCACATCGACCCGACGCTGTCGGCGCCGCTGGTGGCCATCGTGCTCGCCTTCGTCGGTTTCCTGACTTACGCCCTGATCATCCGGCGCCTGCAGAAGGGGCCGGCGATGGCGGTCATCCTGGCCACCTTCGGGCTGGGCCTGGTGCTGCGCCAGATCGCCTTCATCGCCTTCAGCCCGGACTACCGCAGCCTGCCCGACACGCTGGTGTCCGGCAGCGTGACGGTGGCGGGCATTTCGCTGGGCCGGCCCCAGGTGGTGACCGGACTGGTCGCCCTGGTGGTCGTGGCGGCGCTGTTCGTGCTGGTGTACCGCACCCGCTGGGGCCATGCCCTGCAAGCCGTGGCGGAAGATCGCCAGGTGGCCGCGCTGGTGGGCATCTCGCCCGACCGGGTCAACGCCCAGGTCTGGATGCTGGGCAGCGCGGCGGTCGGCCTGGCCGGCGCCTTGCTGACCACCTTTTTCTACGTCTTTCCCTCGGTGGGCACGGTGTTCGGCCTGCTCGCGTTCGTGGCGGTCTGCATGGGCGGCTTCGGTTCGCTGCCGGGCGCCTTCATCGCCGGGATCCTGATCGGCATCATCGAGGCCATGACGGGCTACTTCGTCGCGCCCGCGATGAAGACGGTCAGCGTGTTCATCCTGTTCATCCTGGTTCTCTGGTATCGGCCGCGCGGCCTGTTCGGACGGTGGTAAGCGATGCAGACGACACGGAAAATCGATACTTCGTCGTCCGGCGTGCCCAAGTGGCCCGTCGCGGCGGCGGCCGCCGCCGCCATCTTGATGGCGCTGGTGCCGTTGGTGGTGAAAGACGCCTTCACCCTGCAGGTGCTGCTGCTGGCCATCATGTTCGGCGCGCTGGGCGCGTGCTGGAACCTGGTGGGCGGCTTCCTGGGCCGGATCTCCTTCGGCCACAGCGTGTTCGTGGGAGTGGGGGGCTACACCACCTTGCTGCTGCTGCATCACCTGAAGCTCACGCCGCTCCTGGGCATCCCGCTGGGCGGGCTGATCAGCGCGGCGCTGGCCTGGCTGGTGGGCGGCCCCACGCTGCGGCTGTCGGGCCACTACTTCGCGATGGCCACCATCGCGCTGCTGCAGATCGGCCTGCTGCTGCTCATCAACTGGGAGTGGGCCGGCGGCGCGGTGGGCCTGGAGGCGCCCATCGGCGACGCCGCCTGGATGCTGCTGTTCCGCAGCAAGGTGCCGTACTACTGGATCGCCGTGGGGCTGGCGTTCCTGACCTTCTGCGCCACCTTCTTCCTGGTGCATTCCAAGACCGGTTTCTACTGGCGGGCGATCAACGGCGACGAGGCCGCCTCGCGCAGCCTGGGCGTGCCGGCCGACCGCTACAAGATGCTGGCCTTCGTGATCTCCGCGGGCATGACGGGCGTCTGGGGCGGCTTCTTCGCCATGTACGTGGGCTTCATCGACCCGGAATCCATGTTCAACCTGACCATGTCCGTGCAGGTCGTGCTGGTGACCATCCTGGGCGGCGTGGGCACGCTGCTCGGCCCCTGGCTGGGGGCGGCGGTGCTGCTGCCGCTGTCCGAGGGCACGCGCGTGCTGTGGGGCAGTTCCGGCATGGGCCTGGACCTGCTGGTCTTCGGCCTGGCCATTCTGCTGGTCACGATGTTCCTGCCGGGCGGATTGGTGACATTGAGGAGGCGCCGTGGCTCTGCTGGACGTTAAGAACCTGACCAAGCGCTTCGGCGGCCTGGTGGCCAACAAGGACATTTCGCTGTCGGTCGACGCCGGCGAGATCGTCGCCATCATCGGCCCCAACGGCGCGGGCAAGAGCACCTTGTTCAACGGCCTGGTGGGCCACCACGAGCCCACTTCGGGCACGGTGACCTTCGACGGCCATTCGATGATAGGCAGGCGGCCGGAGCAGGTGGCCGCCATGGGCCTGGTGCGCACCTACCAGATCCCGCGCAGCTTCGGGCAGATGACGGTGCTGGAGAACGCCATGGTCGGCGCGCTGCTGCGCCATCCGCGCCTGCCCGACGCGCGGCGGGAATCCGCCCGGGTGCTGGAACTGGTGGGGCTGGCAGACCGCGCCGACGTGCGCGCGGCCGAGCTCAATGTGGCGGGGCAGAAGCGGGTCGAGCTGGCGCGCGCGCTGGCGACCGAGCCTCGCATGCTGCTGCTGGACGAAGTGGCCGGCGGCCTGAACCCGGCCGAGGCCATCGCGCTCACCGAGATCCTGCGCGGCATCCACGCCGCCGGGGTCACGCTCATCATCGTGGAGCACGTGCTGGAGGTGGTCATGCGCCTGGCGCAGCGCGTGCTGGTGCTGAACTTCGGCCAGATGATCGCCGAGGGCGTGCCGCAGGACATCGTGCGAGATCCCGCCGTCATCGAAGCCTATCTTGGGAGAAAGCACCGTGCCTGATGCGATGCTGAAAGTGGAGGACCTGAGCGTCGCCTACGGCGGAGTGCAGGCGGTGCGCGGGGTGTCGCTGGAAGTCCGGCCGGGCGAGATCGCCGCCTTGCTGGGCGCCAACGGCGCGGGCAAGTCCAGCACCCTGATGGCGATCGTCGGTTCGGTCAGGCCCAAGGGCGGGCGGGTGATCTTCGAAGGGCGCGACATCACCGGCACGTCGCCGGACAAGCTGGTGACGCAGGGCATCGCCATGATTCCCGAAGGCGCGCGCGTGTTCGCGCGCCAGCCGGTCGAGCAGAACCTGCGCCTGGGCGCCTACACGGTGCGCGACGAGCGCGTCTACCGCGAGCGGCTGGCGCGGGTCTACGCGCTGTTTCCGCGCCTGCAGGAGCGGCGCGAGCAGCTGGCGGGCACGATGTCCGGGGGCGAGCGCCAGATGCTGGCGATCGGCCGCGCGCTGATGAGCGGTCCGCGCCTGCTCCTGATCGACGAGCCCAGCCTGGGCCTGTCGCCCTTGCTGGTGGAGCAGGTATTCGATGCGCTGGCGGCGCTGAACCGCGACGACGGGCTCTCGGTGCTGCTGGTGGAGCAGAACATGGCGCAGGCGCTGGAGGTGGCGGCGCGGGCCTACGTGATGCAGAGCGGCCGCGTGGCCCTGTCGGGCGAGGCCGCGGAGCTCGCGGCCTCGGACGAGGTGCGCAAGGCGTACCTCGGCATGTAGGGCCGCGCTCAGAAGATGTGGCGGAACCCGACGGCGGCGCCCAGCTGGTTGCTCTTGCCGGCGATTTCGCCGCTGGCGGCGTCGCTGACCTTGTTCCAGTCCACGGTGCCGTACAGCTGCGAACGCTTGGACAGCGAGTACTCGGCCACGGCGACCAGCGCGTAGCGCTTGCCCTTGTCGCCTTCCTCCACGACGTTCTTGCTCTGGTCGTAGTAGGCGGCGCCGGTGATGGCCCAGCGCGGCGTGGCCTGCCAGGTCACGCCGGCGAAATAGCCGTTGTCCTTGCGGTCCAGGCTGGCGGTGGTGGTGCCGCCCATGACGCCGTTGACCCAGCCGGTCTCGTCGCGCCCGTTGTAGTAGCCGGCGAAGACCTTGGCGCCGTCGAACTGATAGGAAGCGTTCAGGTTCCAGACGCGCTGGCGCAGGTCGGAATCCGTGGCGTCGTAGGTCTGCTGGTAGGCCGCGCCCAGGCCCAGCTGCCCGATCATGTAGCGCAGGCTGGCGCCGTACTGCTCGCCGGCCTTGTGGTCGTCCCAGTCTTCGCCGTTGGCCCAGGACAGCACGACGGACAGGTCGCCGAAGGTATTGGCGTACTTGGTCATGTTGTTGGTGCGCACGCGCGACATGGCGGCGGGCAGCCAGGCGTTCTGGTCGTAGTTGCCCACGGTCAGCGGGTCGAAGTAGTCGGCCAGCAGGTCGAACATGGGGGTGTTCTGCAGGCCCAGCGTCAGGGTGCCGACCTGGCCGCCGTCCAGGCCCACGTAGGCCAGGCGGCTGAAGGCCTTGGTCGTGTCCGACCCGCGGCCGTTCTGCAGGTTGATGCCGTTCTCCAGCCGGAAGAAGGCGCGGTTGCCGCCGCCCAGGTCTTCGGAGCCGCGCAGGCCCCAGCGGCTGTTGGAAATGGCGCCGTTCTCCATCGACACGCGGCTGCCGTCCTGGCCGACCGCGCCCGAGCTGGTGCTCAGGTAGCGGATGCTGACGTCGGCGATGCCGTACAGGGTGACGCTGGTTTCGGCGCTGGCCGCGCCGGCGGCGAGGCCGAGGCCTGCCAGGGCCAGGGACAAGGTGATGCGTTTCATGCGGGGCTCCTCCAGGTATCGCTGTTTCTGTTTGCGCCGGGCTTGTGGCCCGGCCTGTTGCGCCTGGCGGATCGCCAGGCGCTGGGCCGCCGCGCCGACGCTTTCGGATGAGCGCGGGTCCGGGCGGCAGCCTCGGTTGCATGATCGCGCCCCGCCGAGAGGAGGCAAGGGCGCCTGGGGATTCTAAAAAAGTTGGGGGCGGGACAGGGCCGGATTCGTTCGTCGTTTTCCCGGGTTTACAGAATCCCGAAACCGGCGGCGGTGGACCTGGGGCCGCCTTTGCGGACGCGGCGGGCGAAAAAAAACCCCGTTGCGGGAACGGGGTTTTCGGGGGCTCCGGGCGGGCCTACAGCGTCATGTGCTGAGGCAGCCAGGTCGCGATGCCCGGCACGGCATAGAGCAGCAGCACGGCCAGGATCATCAGGAAGAACATCGGCAGCGAAGCCCGGGCGATGTAGGGCAGCTCGCGGCCGCTCATGCCCGACAGCACGAACAGGTTGAAGCCCACCGGCGGGGTGATCTGTGCCATTTCCACAACGAACACGATGAAAATGCCGAACCAGATCAGGTCGATGCCGGCCGCCTGCACCGTCGGCAGCAGCACACCCATGGTCAGCACCACGATGGAGATGCCGTCCAGGAAGCAGCCCAGGACGATGAAGAACACCATCAGCGCCGTGATCAGCCCGAACTGCGACAGGCCCAGGCCGCCGATCCATTCCGCCAGCGCGCGCGGCAGGCCGATGTAGCCCATGGCCAGCGTCAGGAACTGCGCGCCCGCCAGGATCAGCGCGATCATGCAGTACAACCGGGTGGCGCCCAGCAGCGATTGCATGAAGGTGGAGCGGTTGAGCGAGCCTTGCAGCGCCGACAGGACCAGCGCGCCCACCACGCCCACCGCCGCGGCTTCCGTCGCGGTGGCGATGCCGGTGTAGATGGAGCCCAGCACCGCGCCGATCAGCAGCATCACGGGGATCAGGTGCCGCGAGCGCGACAGCTTTTCCATGAACGACAGGCCGGGGTCGGCGGCGGGCACTTCCCGCGGGTTGCGGATCGCCCACCAGGCGATATAGCCCATGAACAATAGCGCCAGCAGGAGTCCGGGGAAGATGCCGGCGATGAACAGCTTGGCGATGGAGACGTCTGCCGCCACCCCGTACACGATCATGATGATCGAGGGCGGAATGAGCAGGCCGAGGGTTCCAGCGCCCGACAGCGTGCCGAGGATCTTCTCCTCGGGGTAGCCGCGGCGCGTCAGCTCGGGGATGGTCATTTTGCCCACCGTGGCGCAGGTGGCCGCGGACGAGCCCGAGACCGCCGCGAAAATGGCGCAGCCGATCACGTTGGTGTGCAGCAGGCGGCCGGGCAGGCGGTTGAGCCAGGGGGCGAGCCCCTTGAACAGGTCTTCCGACAGGCGGGTGCGGAACAGGATCTCGCCCATCCACAGGAACAGCGGCAGGGCGGTCAGAGTCCAGCTGGACGACGCGCCCCAGATGGTGACCGCCATGGCGTCGCCCGCGGGCCGGCTGGAGAAGATCTCCATGCCGATCCAGGCCGTGCCCGCCAGCGTCAGGCCGACCCAGACCCCGCAGCCCAGCAGGACGAAGATCGAGACCACCAATAGGGTAATGACGAGGAGTTCATTCATGGGTTTGCTGCGAAGTGGCGGCGGCCAGGCCGCGTGAGCGTCGGATCAATTCGTCGATCAGGGCGACCAGGAACAGCAGCGTGCCGACCGCCATGCTGATCTGCGGGATCCACAGCGGCGTCGCGTCGTTGGACGTGGAAATGTCGTTGAATTGCCAGGAGTCGTAGGTCAGCTTGGCGCTGAAGAACGCGAAGGCGGCGGCCAGCAGGCAGCCGACGGCCAGCGCGAAGATATCGAGCCGGCGGCCGGAGGCGGGTTGCAGGGAATTGAGCAGCAGCGTCACGCGGATGTGCTCGCCGTGCTTGAAGGTGCTGGACAGGGCGAGGAAGCCGGCGGCGGCCATGAAGTACCCGGCATAGGCGTCGGTGCCGGGGATGTTCATGCTAAGCTGGCGGGCGATGATCGCCGCCAGCACCGATACCAGCACGCCGATCGTGCACAGGCCGGCCAGCAGGCCGGCCGCGCCGTAAAGACCATCTAAGAAGCGGCGCATGGGCAGATCACTGCTTCTTGTAGGCGTCGATCATGGCCTGGCCGTCCGCGCCCGCCTTCTTCAGCCAGTCGTCCAGCATGCGCTTGCCGATCACGGAGAGCCCTTCCTTCAGCTCGACGGTGGGCTTGACCGTTTCCATGCCGTTCTTGGCCAGCTCTTCCTGGTACCACTTGTTCTTTTCCTGCGACAGCTTCCAGCCGCGCTCCTCGGCCTGCGCGCCGGCCTTCTTCAGGGCGGCCTGCGTGGCGGGATCCAGGGCGTCGAACGCCTTCTTGTTCACGATCACGGCGTTCTTGGGCAGCCAGGCCTGCGTGTCGTAGAACTTCTTGATGTACTCGTAGGTCTTGGTGTCGTAGCCCGTGGACGCCGAGGACATGTAGGAGTCGATCACGCCCGTGGCCATGGCCTGCGCCAGCTCGGCTTGCTGCACCGTGACCGGCTGGGCGCCGACGAGCTCGGCAATCTTGGCCGTCACCGGGCTGTAGGCGCGCCACTTCAGGCCCTTCATGTCGCTGATCTGCTTGATATCGCGATTGGCGAAAATGCCCTGGGGCGGCCAGGCCACGGCGTACAGCAGGGTCATCCCCTGCGAGTTCAGCTTCTTCTCCAGGAAGGGCTTCTGCGCCTGGTAGAGCTTGAACGAGGCGTCGTAGCCGGTTGCCAGGAAGGGCAGGCCGTCCAGTTCGTAGATCGGGTCTTCGTTGGCGAAGTTGGTCAGGAGGATTTCGCCGATCTGGGCCTGGTTGCCTTGCACCGCGCGCTTGATTTCCGGCGCCTTGTACAGCGACGCGTTGTTGTGCAGCGTGATCTTGAGCTTGCCTTCGGACAGGCTGTCCACGTCCTTGATGAAGGAGGTCAGGTTCTCGACGTGGAAGTTGCTGGCCGGGTAGGCGCTGGGCAGGTCCCATTTCGTCTGGGCCTGCGCGCCGGCGCTGAACGCCAGGACGATGCTGCCAGCCAACAGGGAGATTTTCTTGTGCATGGGTGGTCCTTCTTTGCGAATGGTGAAGCCGGGTTGTGCCCGTTAGGCATTGCGAAAGAGAGCGCCGCGACGGTAACGCGCAGCTGAAAAGCCGTGCCATTCTATGTTGCCGTGCGGCGACAGGGCGCGTGAAATCGTCGGTTTAGGGGTTATTCCTAGGGCGCGCGGACCATGAAGATGCTTGAAGGTTCAATGTTTGAGCAGGGGGCGGCCCGGCTGCGTCGGAGCGGCGGTTTTTCTTCTAAGATTGCGCTATCGAATGCATGTGCAGAGGCTTGCGTGAATTTCGTTTTCCGTCGTGATGAACTGTTGATCGAAGAAGTGTCCAGCGTGCTGCCGGACATCGCCCTGTGCGAACGCATCGGCTTGCGGGAGGAGATCCTGCAACCCATCTGGGTGCTGCCCGATTCCCCGCACCGCACGGTGCACGTGGAGCCCGGCGTCGACGCGCCGCAGGGGTACGCGTTCCGCAAGCTGCGCTCGCTGTTCGGCGTGCTGGACGACGAGCGCATGGCGCTGGCCGGCCGCGCCTACCAGATCGCCGAATGGGCGCGCACCCACCGCTACTGCGGCGTCTGCGGCACGCCGCCCGAGCGGCTGCCCACCGAATTCTGCCTGCGCTGCCCGTCCTGCGGCTTCGCGGCCTATCCGCGCATCTCGCCCGCGATGATGGTGCTGGTGCGCAAGGGCGACAGCATCCTGTTGGCGCGCCACACCACGACCCCCACCGCGCGCTATACCGCGCTGGCCGGCTTCGTCGAGCCCGGCGAAAGCATCGAGCAGACCATCCATCGCGAGGTCTACGAAGAGGTCGGCCTGAAGGTCGGCAATCTCCGGTATTTCGGCAGCCAGTCCTGGCCGTTCCCGCATTCGCTGATGGTGGCGTTCACGGCCGACTACGTGTCCGGCGATATCCGCGTCCAGGAAGACGAGATCGCCGACGCCCGGTGGTTCGGCCCCGGCGATCCCATGCCCGACATCGCGGCGCGCATCTCCATCGCGGGATCGCTCATCCGCGCCAATCTGCCCATGGGCTGGACGGCGCCGTAGGCCATCCAAGGCGGCAAGGCGCGATTTCGTATCAACCGGCCCTAGGGGTATTCCCTTGGAATAAGGGAATGGCGTGGTTATGAGCTAATTTTTTATTGATGAAATGTAGATAAATTATTAGTATTTTGAGCAGATAAACTCGGCTCGCGTCTCTTATGTCATCCGCTTTGATCGCGTCCTCGGCCCACCTCGCCGGCGGCAGCGCGCCCGATCTCTCCGAGGTGGAGTTCGGCTTGATGATCGCCAGCCACGCCTTCGACCGCTGGACCGTGCGCTGCATGGCCGCGGCGGGCCTGCCGGACCTCACGCCCACCGACGTCATGGTGTTCCACCACGTCTACCACCGGCAGCGCCCCAAGAAGCTGGCGGACATCTGCTTCACGCTCAACGTCGAAGACACCCACATCGTGAGCTACGCGCTCAAGAAGCTGGAGCGGATCGGCGTCGTCAAGGGCGAGCGCAGCAGCAAGGAAGTGTTCTACAGCGTGACGGACGAGGGCGCCGCCATCCTCAAGCGCTACGCCGAGATCCGCGAGCAGTGCCTGACCTCCGGCCTGGACGCGCCGGGCGGCGGCGGGCTGGAATTCAGCCGCCAGCTGGCGCACACGCTGCGGGCGCTGTCCGGCCTGTACGACCAGGCGGCCCGCGCGGCCACCTCGCTCTGACCGTATTCATCAACATTCGGGGCCCGGCCCCGTCATCCGCAACCGCCCGCGGCCGAGCGCGCCGCGGCGGCCTCTTGTTATCGAGGACACCTATGAAGTGGCAATTCTGGATTGATCGTGGGGGCACCTTTACCGATATCGTGGCGCGCCGTCCCGACGGCAGCACCACCACGGCGAAGATGCTGTCGGAGAACCCCGAGCAGTACCGCGACGCGGCGGTCGCCGGCATCCGCAAGCTGCTGGGCATCGCGCCCGGGCAGCCCGTGCCGGCCGATCAGGTCGAATGCGTGAAGATGGGCACCACGGTGGCCACCAACGCGCTGCTGGAACGCAAGGGCGAACGCACCTTGCTGGTGACCACGCGGGGCTTCCGCGACGGCCTGCGCATCGCCTACCAGAACCGTCCGCGGCTGTTCGACCGCAACGTGGTGCTGCCCGAGATGCTGTACGAGTCGGTCTTCGAGGCCGACGAGCGCGTGGCGGCCGACGGCGAGGTGATCCGCGAGCTGGACGAAGCCGGCCTGCGCGCCGGCATGCAGGCCGCCTACGATTCGGGCATCCGCGCCGTGGCGATCGTCTTCATGCACGCGTGGCATGCGCCCGACCACGAGGCGCGCGCCGCCCGCATCGCGCGGGATATCGGCTTTCCGCAGGTATCGGCCTCGCACGAGGTCAGCCCGCTGATCAAGTTCGTGTCGCGCGGCGACACCACGGTGGTGGACGCCTACCTGTCGCCCATCCTCAAGCGCTACGTGGACCAGGTGGCCGGCGAGCTGCCGGGCATCCGCCTGATGTTCATGCAATCCAGCGGCGGCCTGACCGACGCGCACCGCTTCCGCGGCAAGGACGCCATCCTGTCCGGGCCCGCCGGCGGCATCGTCGGCATGGTGCGCACCAGCGAGACCGCGGGCTTTCCCAAGGTGATCGGCTTCGACATGGGCGGCACCTCAACCGACGTGTCGCACTATGCCGGCGAGTTCGAGCGCGAGTTCGAAACCCAGGTGGCCGGCGTGCGCATGCGCGCGCCCATGATGAGCATCCATACGGTCGCCGCGGGCGGCGGCTCTATCCTGCATTTCGACGGGGCCCGGCTGCGGGTGGGCCCGGATTCGGCGGGCGCCAACCCCGGGCCGGCGTGCTACCGCCGTGGCGGCCCCCTGGCCGTGACGGACTGCAACGTCCTGCTGGGCAAGATCCAGCCCGACTTCTTCCCCAAGGTGTTCGGCCCGGACGCCAATGAGCCGCTGGACCGCGACGCGGTCGTCCAGCGCTTTGAAGCCATGGCCGCCGAGGTGCGCGCCGCCACCGGCCGCGACATGACGCCCGAGCAGCTCGCCGAAGGCTTTCTCGAAATCGCGGTGGGCAACATGGCCGAGGCCATCAAGCGTATCTCGGTGCAGCGCGGCCATGACGTGACCGAGTACGCGCTGACGGTGTTCGGCGGCGCCGGCGGCCAGCATGCCTGCCTGGTGGCGGACGCGCTCGGCATGACCACGGTGTTCGCGCATCCGCTGGGCGGCGTGCTGTCGGCCTACGGCATGGGCCTGGCCGACCAGACCGACATGCGCCAGAAGACCGTCGAGAAGGTTCTGGACGCCGAGCTGATGCAGGCGCTCAAGGCCGAGCTGGACGAACTGGCCGGCCAGGCGGTCGGCGAATTGCGCCGCCAGCACGTGCCCGAGAACGACATCGGCGTCCAGCGACGCCTGCACCTGAAGTACCGCGGCACCGATACGGCGCTGGAAGTGGCCTATACGGACCTGGACCGGGTGCGCGAGGACTTCGAGGCGGCCTACCGCCAGCGCTACTCCTTCCTGATGCCCAACCGCGAACTGGTGGTGGAAACCATTTCGGTCGAGGCCACCGGCGGCGGCGAGCGCGTGGGCGAAGCGCCCGCGTCCCGCGTGCGCGAAGGCGCGCTGACGGCGCGCCGCGACGTGCGCATGTACAGCGGCGGCGCCTGGCGCGACACGCCCCTGTACGTGCGCGAGGACATGGCGGGCGGCGACGTGGTGGCGGGGCCCGCCATCATTTCCGAGCCCAACCAGACCACGGTGGTCGAGGCCGGCTGGCAGGCCGAGCTGACGCAGCAGGACCACTTCGTGATCCGCCGCGTCGAAGCGCGTCCGGAGCGCCGCGCCATCGGCACCCAGGCCGATCCGGTCATGCTGGAGGTCTTCAACAACCTCTTCATGTCGATCGCCGAGCAGATGGGCGTCACGCTGCAGAACACCGCCTATTCGGTCAACATCAAGGAGCGGCTCGATTTCTCCTGCGCGGTCTTCGACAGCGCCGGCCGCCTCGTCGCCAATGCCCCGCATATGCCGGTGCATCTCGGATCGATGGACCGCTCGGTGGAGACGATTATCGCGCAGAACGCGGGCACGATGCGCCCCGGCGACGTCTACGCTCTCAACGCGCCCTATAATGGCGGCACGCATCTGCCCGACATCACAGTCGTGACGCCGGTCTTCGCGGAAGACGGCGAGACCATTCTTTTCTTCGTGGCGAGCCGCGGCCACCACGCCGATGTCGGCGGATCGGCGCCGGGCTCGATGACGCCGCTGGCCACGACCGTCGACGAGGAAGGCGTGCTGATCGACAATCTGAAGCTCGTCGATCGCGGCCGCTTCCGCGAGGCCGAACTTGTCGAGTTGCTCACCACGCATCCCTATCCGGTCCGCAACGTCGTCCAGAACGTCGCCGACCTGAAGGCGCAGATCGCCGCCAATGAGAAGGGCGTCCAGGAACTCGCCAGAATGGTCGCCCATTTCGGGCTCGAGACGGTCACGGCCTATATGGGCCATGTCCAGGACAACGCCGCCGAGAGCGTGCGCCGCGTGCTCGGGGCACTGAAGGATTCCGAATTCACCGTCGAGACCGACCAGGGTGCGCTGATCAAGGTCAAGATCACCGTCGATCGCGACAAGCGCGAGGCGACGGTCGACTTCACTGGGACCAGCCCGCAACAGCCGACCAATTTCAATGCGCCGGAGCCGGTGACGCGCGCCGCCGTGCTCTATGCGTTCCGCGTCATGGTCGAGAGCAATATCCCCATGAACGCCGGCTGTCTCAGGCCGATCAACATCATCATCCCCGAAGGCTCGATGCTGGCGCCGCGCTATCCCGCGGCGGTCGTTGCCGGCAATGTCGAGACCAGCCAGCACGTCACCAATGCCCTGTTCGGCGCGCTCGGCGCCCTCTCCTCCTCGCAGGGCTCGATGAACAACCTGACCTTCGGCAACGACACCTACCAATATTACGAGACGCTCTGCTCCGGCGCGCCGGCCGGCGTCCTCAATGATGGCAGCGGGTTCAACGGGACGGACGGCGTCCATGTCCACATGACCAATTCCCGCCTCACCGACCCGGAAGTGCTCGAATTCCGCTTCCCGGTCCTGCTCGAGGACTTCCACATTCGCGAAGGGTCCGGCGGTCGCGGCCATTGGTCGGCCGGCGGCGGAACGCGTCGCACGCTGCGCTTCCTGGAGGAAATGCAGCTCGCGATCCTCTCCTCGCACCGACAGGTCCATCCGCACGGACTGTTCGGCGGAGAGCCCGGCCAGCTCGGCAGGACCGAAGTCCGCCGACAGGACGGTACGATCGAGGCGCTCAAGGGCTGCGACCAGACCGTCCTCAAGCCGGGCGAAGCGGTGATCGTGACGACGCCGACGGGCGGGGGATATGGCTCCGCGAAATAGTGGCGCGAGCGACGCGCGGCCGTGTCTCCGGCTTGGAGCGATACCTACCAGCCGGCGACGACAACCTTGCCAGTCGTTCGTCCGCCTTCGACGAGCGCATGCGCTTGCCGGAGCGTCGCGGCGTTGATGGGCCCAAGCGTGCGCGTCAGCGTCGTGCGGATCTTGCCTTCATCGACCAGATCGGCAACGGCATCGAGGATGGCGTGCTGGCGTTCGATATCGCGCGTTACGAAGCGCGAGCGGGTAAACATCAATTCGAAATGCAGCCCGACCGATTTCTGAAACAGCGTCGCAAATTCGGTTGGACCAAACCCATCCGCACCCTCGATCACGCCGACATGACCTTCAGGAGCGACCAGTTCAGCGGCCGCAGCAGCATGCTGCCTGGTGCCGCCGAAAAGGAGCACGATATCGACGGCCGGATGCCCAAGCGCGACGAGTTGCGGCGCAAGGGGTTTGCTGTGGTAGATGACGTGATGAGCGCCCAGCCCCCTCGCCCATTCAGCCGATTCGGGACGTGACGCCGTCGCGATCACGGTCAGCCCGGTCAGCGCCCGAGCAAGCTGGATAGCGATCGATCCGACACCCCCGGCACCAGAAACGACCAGCACCGAGCGTGTGTCGGTTGCGGTTCCGGGGACGACTCCGATCCGGTCGAACAACAGCTCCCACGCCGTGACCGCCGTCAGCGGCAGCGCCGCTGCGCTGGCGAAATCCAGACTCTCTGGCTTGCGACCGACGATCCGCTCATCCACTGCATGGAATTCGGCGTTCGAACCGGGCCGCATGATGGAGCCGGCGTAAAACACCGTATCGCCAGGTTTGAACAGGCGTGCCTCGCTGCCTGTCGCGACCACCGTGCCGGAAGCGTCGAAGCCGAGAATCCGTGGCCCGCCCTCGGGATCGCCGCCCTTTCGCACCTTACAGTCGACAGGGTTCACCGAGACCGCTTCGATCTTGACGATCAGGTCACGCGGATCGGGCTCAGGCCTTTCACAGGTGATCTCGATGAACGCTTCCGGATCTTCGGCGGGAAGCGACTTGGCATAGGCGATGGCGCGCATGGCGATCTCCGCTGGCATGTTCGGTATGGCCGGGATAACGAGCATAGGACGGTCGGCGTCCCCTGCCACATAGCGAAAGACGGCAGCGCTTCAACGCAGTGCGACAAGCTCCCCGCGCGGATCCAGCCGACGAGGCGCAATTCGGCGGCCAGGCGAGCGAACGCGGCCTCGCCGAGCGAGGGTCTGCACCACGCCATCGAATACGGCGAAAAAACGGCGGCCGGCATGGCGGCGGCCGCAGGAAGCCCCTTATGGTCTCGGCGTCGCCAAAACCGTCAGTTGGCGTAGGAAAGCGGAATGCTCGCCGGCGGCAGGCGAACGCTGCCCGTCGAGACCGGCGGTTCCGGCGCGGGCGATGTGACGACCGCATCGGGGCTCGCTGTGGTTGCATCCGGCGCACCGAGATTGTCGTCCCAGCGATAGGTGAAGGAGCGCTGCTCCATGGTCGCGGGCGCCGTCTGGTCAGGCGGCAGGCTGACCATCGGCACGTTCGGATCCATCGTTGGCGGCGGCATTTCGAGCTTCGGCCGACAATAGCGCGACGTGCCGGCGGCGTTGTGATGCGCGAGGTCGATGTGAATGTGATCCTCGTGCAGCCGGTTGGAGCCCGGCCCGAGTACGGTGGTGAAATAATCGCAGGCCGAAATCAGGGTCTGGCGCAGGAACGCCTGCGTGACCAGATCGCCATTGCGCCAATCGCTCTTGACGCGGATCGTGCGTCCGTCGGCCAGGCGGAAACCGGCAACGTCAAAGGCATTGGCGAAGGCATGTTCCGAGAGCTTGTCGCCATGGCGATTGTTGCGCGAGCGGCAGGAATAGGTGCCCATGGTCAGGATTTCGGTCACCGGCATGCCGAAGCGCTGTTGCGCGGCCGGCTGGACCGCGTTCCGGATCCATTTCTCCATCGTGTAGGTCATCATGCAGCCGAGCACGACTTCGGAGCCGCCGACCGAAACGATGCCCTGCTCGAAGGCGTTGACGCGCAGCGGCTTCTCGATGCCGCAGGAGCCCCTGCCGTCGATTTCACGCGACGGTTCCTGGAAATAGGACGGCACCACGAGCTTCTGCTGGAAGCAGGCGCGCTCCGTCTGGTCGCGCCAGGCTTCGCGCTCGTCAAAGAAGTTGAGCGCGCATCCCGCCAGCGAGATGAGGGCAAGCACCGACAGGGTACGCAACGCAACGCCACTCGACATGCCCCGACAATGCGAGCGAACGCCTTAATGAAGGGTCAACCAGTCGGACGATGCCGCGCCATTCGCAGATCTAGTATACTTGATGTGCCGACCGGACCGATTGTCGCGTCATGACGAAAACCGCAGATATTGCCATATCGCCAGCCATATTGCCCAAAGGACAAGCAAATCCTGAGAACTCTTTCAGCAGTACGGATACTTGATGGCGGAAATCGGGTATACTAGAAATGACGTCAAGGACATGATGATCGGGACTTAAGAATGCAGCGCGGCATCGGCGCATCAGCGACGGGGCGTGGCGGCCGGGTCTATGCGGTGCTGCAGCAGGCGATCGTAGATCAGGCGCTGCCGCCGGGAACCAGGCTGCCCGAAGACAGCATCGGCGCGCAATTCGGCGTCAGTCGCACCATTGTGCGCGCCGCGTTGCAGCGCCTCGCCGCCGACGGTCTCGTCGAGATGAAGGTGAAGCGGACGGCAACGGTTGCCCGGCCGAGCCTCGAGGAAGCGCGCGCCGTGTTCGAGGTGAGGCGATGCCTGGAGCGCGAGGTGGCGCGGCTGGTTGCCGAGAAGTGGAATGACGGGTTCGCCGCGCGTCTTGCGGCGCATCTCGCCGAGGAACAGCAGGCTGCCGACGGCGGCGACAGCAAGGCCACGGTGCGGCTCGCGGCCGAGTTTCACGTCAAGCTGGCCGGCATGAGCGGCAATCCGCTGCTCGTCCGCTACGTGACCGAAGTCGTTTCGCGCTGCTCGCTGATCCTCTCCGTCTTCGGTCGGCCGCATCAGTCGGAATGCGCGATCGGAGAGCATCGCACCATCATCGAGGCGCTCGCAGCCGGCGATGCGGCGCGCGCGGCCGCGGCGATGGACCATCATGTCGCGCTGGTCGAGCGGCGCGGCGTCGGCGGCGAGACGGCTGCCGAACCCGATATCGGCGAGATCCTGGCGCGCTACCTGCCGCTCGCCGCAGTGGCGGACGCCTAAGCGCACACCGACCTTCCGGCGGACCGGGAACGACCCGCCGGCCTCTTCAGCCGACGCGCCGCAGAAGCGCGCGGCCGATCATCCAGACCGCATCCATGACGCCAAACCAGAGACACCAGCCCAGAGACCAGAGGGACTTGCAATGACCACTGTTTCGAGACGAACCCTGCTCAAGAGCGCGGCCATCGGCGCGCTCGGACTCTCAGCTTCTACCCTGCCCTTTCGGGCCAAAGCCGCCGACAAGCTGACGATCGGCCTGATCTATGTCGGACCGCGCGATGATTTCGGCTGGAACCAGGCCCATGCCGTCGGCGCGCAGGCGCTGAAATCCATCCCCGGCGTCACGGTGATCGAGGAGGAGAACGTCCCCGAGACCGACGCCGTCTCGAAGACGATGGAATCGATGATCGAGCTCGACGGCGCGAGCCTCCTGTTCCCGACCTCGTTCGGCTATTTCGATCCCTTCATGATCGAGGCGGCCAAGAAATATCCCGATGTCGAGTTCCGTCACCCGACCTCGCTCTGGGACCCCAAAAAGCACCCGATGAATCTCGGCGGCTATTTCTGCTATCTCGACCAGGGCCATTACGTGAACGGCATCGCCGCCGGCCTTTCGACCAAGTCGAACAAGATCGGCTATATCGCGGCGAAGCCGATCGCGCTCGTCCTGCGCAATGTCAACGCGTTCACGACCGGCGTCCGCAAGGTCAATCCGAACGCCGAAGTCCGGCTGATCATCACCGGCGAATGGTCGCTGCCGGTGCGCGAGGCCGAAGCGGCCAACGCGCTTGCCGATGCTGGTTGCGATGTCATCGCCTGCCATGTCGACAGCCCGAAGGTGATCGTGGAGACCGCCGAGAAGCGCGGCGTCATGAGCTGCGGCCACAACGCCGATCAGTCCTCGCTGGCGCCGAAGGGCTTCATCACCGGCGCCGAGCTGAAATGGGGCACCGTCTACACCGCCTATGCCAACCTGCTGGCCAAGGGCGAGAAGCTGCCGAACGAGAATTATGGCGGCTATGACCGCGACATGGTCGCGAGCACCGCCTTCGGCCCCGGCGCGAGCGAACCGGCACGTGCAGCCGCCCTCGCTGCGATCGAGGATCTCAAGGCCGGCAAACCCTATTTCATCGGCCCGATCAAATCGAACACCGGCAAGCTGATCAGCGAGCAGACGATCGAGCTCTATGATCCGAGCCTCTGGGGCACCGACTATCTCATCGAGGGCGTCATTGGCTCCATCACCTGATTTTCCGCTGCGCCCATAACGCGAAATCGTCATGGCCGGGCTCGTCCCGGCCATGCACGTCTTTGCGGTCGGCCGGGGCCGCCACGGCATTGGCGTGAACTGCAACCGGCCTCAGGCCTTCTTCTGCAGGGCCTTCACGCTGCCGAGCGTCTCGCGGGCTTCAGCCTCGGTCAGTTCGTCATAGGCCGCCTCGACGGCGAGCGTCTCCGACAGCGGATGGCCGAACCGGCGGCCGCGAATGCGCGCGATCACCGAGAACGTCGCAGGCGGCACCGACGCGGCGCGGCAGAGGACAGCGAGCAGCGAGGGATCCGGCCGCGCGATCAGGCGGGTGACGAGTTCCGGCGGCAATCCCGCATGCGCGGCCAGCAGCATGGCGACTTCCAGCATCCGGTCGCTGGAGGCGATAGCTGCGATGGCCGCCGCAACGGGCGACGCCGGCGCGGTCGACGGCTGCAACGCCACTTTCGGCCACGGGATGACGGCGCCCGTCGGTTCGCCAAGCCGGCGACGCTCAGCGCCTTGGCCGACCGGAAATGCGAGGATCTCGGCCGGCGGCCGGACATCGGCGGCACTGCCCGCGCCACATGAGGCGACGATCCGGGCAAGACATTGCGGCGATAGCCGCGCCGAACGGTTGGCAGCGACCGCGCGGCAGAGGCGCGCGCCGCCGAGCGCGACGAGCGCGTCCGACATGCGTTCGGAAAGCGGCACGCGGGCTGCGATCGCCAGCAGCCCGTCCTCGTCGACGCGTCGGGCAAGATCGAGGAGGTCATCGTCGCTCAGCGCGACCGCGCCCCGCAACATGGTCTCGCCGATCACCCCGCCGAATGCGGCAAACTCCAGCACCAGCGCATGCGGAGCCGTTTCAAGCTCGGCGAGACGCGTCGCGACGCCGGCCTGCTGGGGAGCCGGAAGTTTCGGCAGCAATTGCCGCACGATATCCGCGAACAGCGGGCCCAGCGATGCCTCTGCGCGCGCGCCGGCGGCACGATAGAGATCGATGATTGCTGCAAGGAGCTCGGCGCGCCGCGCCGGAGCGCGGTCGTGAGCCAGCCGCGTCAGTTGCTCCAACATGATCGCCTCGAAAGCCAATTCGTCATGGCCCGAAGTGTCGCATTCAACTCATAAGGAACGATTGCGCGATCCAGTAAACTTCCGCGTTGATTTTCGATGATTCGTGGCGGGATCGAGGCAGGCTCCCCGGGACGTTTGAAGCCCATCCGACAAATTCGTTTCGTTCCTTTGGCGTTTTTCGAAATGAAACCATCGCTAAATGGCATAGGAGGGCGCCTGGGCCCCTTGTCCGAACGGAGGGATGAGTTAATCTTTATGGCGGTTTGGAGACACGGAAAGAGAGACCCGGGAGATGTCCATGAGCCTCGTTCGTCCGATCCAGTTCGTCGCCGTCAGCGCCGCGTTCCTGTTCATCGCGGCCATCGTCATCGGAGCACTTTGACGCCGGTGACGATCGCGCCATAGCCGCAGACGGTCTTTTCCTGACCATCGCGTTTGAAGCTGCCAGATTCGACGAAGCGCAGCTACACGCCGAGGAACAGCCTCGCCAACGCCACGGCCGCCATGCCGGCAAAGGCGGCGAGGATGTCGTTGCGGCGCCACAGGAACACAGCGATCGTCGCGGCAAAGCCCGCATATTCCGCCGGACCGCCATGGGCTGCGATCGGCGCGAGGATCGAGCCCATGATCGCCAGCGGCAGCGCCTTCAGCCAGGCCTCGACCCGCGGCGTCACCGCAACAAACCGCATCAGGAAGAAGCCGGACACGCGCGTCAGATAGGCGGCGACCGCCATCGCAAAGATGACGATCACAAGACCCGACGTGGTCGAGGGATCGACGTTCATGCCTTGGCCTTTGCGGGCAGGAACGCCGATGTCAGGCTACCGGCCAGTCCACCCGCCAGCACATGCCAGGAACCGCCGACGAAACGATCGAAGACGAGGGCCACGGCCGCGCCGATGGCGAAAGGCAGAAGATCGCCCCGCCCCTTCCAGAAGCCGCAGGCCAGCGACAGGAAGAACGCCGGCAGGAAGAAATCGAGCCCCAGCCGACGCGGATCGCCGAGCAGAGGACCAAAGCCCGCCCCGGCGACGGTGCCGGCAATCCAGCCGATCATGAAGGCGGTGCCCATGCCGACGAAGACGGCGATGTCATGCCGTCCCGCGTCGCGCTCGCGCATCGCCGCTGCCCAGTTCACGTCGACGAGCAGGAACAGCGAGGCATAGGCGATCCAGGGCGGCAGGCCACGCATCCAGGGCTGGATCGCCGCGCCGAACAGCACATAGCGCGCGTTCATCGCGATAACGGACACCACCACCGCAACGAGGAGGTCCGGTGCGCCCCATGAGTGCAGGACGAGAAGCTGCGCCGTCCCCGCGAACACGAACAGGCTCATCGCCGCCGCGCCGGTGACCGAAAGCCCGACCCCATCGGCCAGCACACCGAAGACGGCCCCGAAGGCGATCATGCCCGGCAACAGGCCGATGCCTTCCAAGAAGCCGCGGGAAAATCCGTCCCGCGAAAAGTATGGCGACACAGTCTACTCCGCCGCCTCGACCCGAACGGGATCATAATTGAGGATCGGCGCGAGCCAACGCTCGGCTTCGGTGATCGTCCAGCCCTTGCGCGCGGCATAGTCCGCCACCTGATCCGCCTCGACCCGGCCGACGCCGAAATAGAAGCTCTCCGGGTGACTGAAATAAAGGCCGGAGACGGACGAGCCCGGCCACATGGCATAGCTCTCGGTGAGCGTGATCCCGGCGGTCGACTCGACGTCGAGCAGGTCGAACAGCGTCCGCTTCTCGGTATGGTCAGGCTGCGCCGGATAGCCGGGCGCCGGGCGGATGCCGGCATAGGTCTCACGGATCAGCTCGGTCGGCGCCAGCGCCTCGTCGGCGGCATAGCCCCAGAACTCGCGCCGCACCCGCTCATGCATGCGCTCGGCAAAGGCTTCGGCAAGGCGATCGGTCAGGGCCTGGCTGAGAATCTTGGAATAATCGTCATTGGCGCGCGCGAAGCGCTCGGCGACCGCTTCCTCTCCAATGCCGGCCGTGACGGCGAAGCCGCCGACATAGTCCGCGACGCCGGAGCCAACAGGCGCAACGAAATCGGCGAGCGCGACATGGCGGCGCTTGTCGGTCGAGCGCGCAATCTGCTGGCGCAGCGTGAAGAGCCGCGCAGCCTCGGCGGTGCGGGTCTCGTCGGCATAGAGCGCGATATCGTCGCCGATGGCGTTGGCGGGCCAGAAGCCGATGACGCCATTGGCGCTGATCCACTTCTCGTCGACCATCTTGGCCAGCATCGCCCGCGCATCGTCGTAAAGAGATTGTGCGGCAGCACCGACCTTCTCGTCCTCGAGGATTTGCGGGAACGTGCCCTTCATCTCCCAGGTAGCGAAGAACGGCGTCCAGTCGATATAGGGCACCAATTCGGCGATCGGATAATCGCGGAAGAGCTTCGGCCCGAGAAAGCTCGGCCGCACCGGACGATAGCTCGACCAGTCGAGCTTCAAGGCATCGGCCCGTGCCGTCGCAAGGGTAATGCGGCGCTTCGCTTCCTGGCCGCGCTGATGCGCTTCGGCAATACGGGCATATTCGGTCTGGATGTCCGAGACATAGCTCGTTTTGTCGCGGCCGAGCATGCTGGAGGCGACACCGACGGCGCGGCTCGCATCGAGCACATGAACCGCCTGGCCGCGCGCATAATTCGGATGAATCTTGACGGCGGTATGCACGCGAGACGTGGTCGCACCACCGATCAGCAGCGGCAGATCGAGGCCCTCGCGCTCCATCTCGGCAGCGACATGGCACATCTCGTCGAGCGACGGCGTGATCAGGCCGGAAAGGCCGATGACGTCGACATTCTGTTCCTTGGCAACGGCGAGGATCTTGGCAGCCGGCACCATCACGCCGAGATCGATGACCTCGAAATTATTGCACTGGAGCACCACGCCGACGATGTTCTTGCCGATGTCGTGCACATCGCCCTTGACGGTGGCGAGCAGGATCTTCCCCGCCGACGACGTCCCGGTCGTGCCGAGCCGGCGTTTCTCTTCCTCCATGAACGGCATCAGATAGGCAACCGCCTGCTTCATGACGCGCGCCGATTTCACCACCTGCGGCAGGAACATCTTTCCGGCGCCGAAGAGATCGCCGACGACATTCATGCCGGCCATCAGCGGACCCTCGATCACGTCGAGCGGCCGCGTCGAGCGGGCGCGTGCCTCCTCGGTGTCGATCTCGATGAAATCGGTCAGCCCGGAGACCAGCGCATGCTCCAGCCGCTTGTCGACCGGCCATTCGCGCCAGGATCGGTCGGCCTCCTTCTTCTGCGACGCGCCGCCCTTGAAGCGCTCGGCGATCTCGAGCATCCGCTCGGTCGCATCCTTGCGCCGGTTGAGGACGACATCCTCACAGCGCTCGCGCAGTTCCGGATCGATGTCGTCATAAACAGGTAGCGCGCCCGCATTGACGATGCCCATGTCCATGCCGGCGGCGATGGCATGATAGAGAAACACCGAATGCATCGCGGCGCGGACGGATTCATTGCCGCGGAACGAGAAGGAAAGGTTGGAGACACCACCCGAGACATGCGCATGCGGCAGGTTCTGCCGGATCCAGCGCGTCGCCTCGATGAAGTCGACGCCGTAATTGTCATGTTCCTCGATGCCGGTCGCGATCGCGAACACGTTGGGATCGAAGACGATATCCTCGGGCGGGTAGCCGATCTCGTCGGTCAGGATCCGGTAGGCCCGGGCGCAGATTTCGGTCTTGCGCTGGAACGTGTCGGCCTGGCCCTTCTCGTCGAACGCCATGACGACGACGGCGGCGCCGTAGCGGCGCAGCTTCTTCGCCTGCTCGCGGAAGGGTTCCTCGCCCTCCTTCATCGAGATCGAATTGACGATCGGCTTGCCCTGGACGCATTTCAGTCCCGCCTCGATCACCGACCATTTCGACGAATCGATCATGACCGGGACGCGGGCGATGTCCGGTTCGGCCGCCAGCAGGTTCAGGAAGGTGACCATGGCGAACTCGGAATCGAGCAGGCCTTCGTCCATATTGATGTCGAGGATCTGCGCGCCATTGGCGACCTGCTCGCGCGCGACATCGAGCGCGGCGTTGTAGTCGCCAGCGGTGATCAGCTTGCGAAAGCGCGCCGATCCCGTGACGTTGGTGCGCTCGCCGATATTGATGAAGGACGCCGTGGCGGTGGTCATTGGATCATCCCGGGGGTTGCGGCCGTCATCTCTTGAACTGGTCTATTCTATACGGGCTTCACGCCGCCGAAACATCCCATCCGGGCGCCGACGCGTCTCAGGCGGCGCTGACGAAGGGCTCGAGGCCCGAAAGGCGCAATTGCGGCGCAATATCGGGCATGGTGCGCGGAGCGACACCCTTCACCGCGCCGGCGATCGCCCGGATATGATCGGGCGTCGTGCCGCAGCAGCCGCCGACGACATTGACGAGGCCCGAGCGGGCGAACTCACCGACCAGCTTCGCCATCGCCTCGGGGCTCTCATCATATTCGCCGAATTCGTTCGGCAGGCCGGCGTTCGGATAGGCGCAGACCAGTGTATCAGCGACACGGCCGATCTCGTCGATATGCGCCCGCATCTCGCGAGCACCGAGCGCGCAGTTGAGGCCGATCGAGAACGGTTCGGCGTGGCGCAGCGAATACCAGAACGCGGTCGGGGTCTGGCCCGATAGCGTCCGGCCCGAGAGATCGGTGATCGTGCCGGAGATCATGATCGGCAGCTTGATGCCCTTTTCCTCGAACACGTCTTCGACGGCTGCCACCGCTGCCTTGGCGTTCAGCGTGTCGAAGATTGTCTCGATCAGGATCAGGTCGGCGCCGCCATCGACGAGCCCGCGCGCCGCCTCGGCATAGGCCGTGCGAAGATCATCGAAGGTGACCGCGCGGAAGCCCGGATTGTTGACGTCCGGCGAGATCGAGGCGGTGCGATTCGTCGGCCCGATCGCGCCGGCGACATAGCGCGGGATGCCCGTTTCCCTCGCGACGGCGTCGGCGGCGCGCCGCGCCACCCGTGCGCCTTCGAGATTGAGCTCATAGGCGAGCGCTTCCATGCCGTAGTCGGCCTGGGCGATCGAGGTCGACGAGAACGTATTCGTCTCGACGATGTCGGCACCGGCCTCGAAATACTGCCGATGGATCGCCTCGACCGCATCCGGCATGGTCAGGATCAGCAGGTCGTTGTTGCCCTTCAGATCCCGCGGCCAGTCCTTGAATCGCTCGCCGCGAAAATCCGCCTCCGTGAGCTTGAGGCGCTGGATCATGGTCCCCATCGCGCCATCGAGCACAAGAATGCGCTTCTGCGCAGCGGCAGCGAGCGCCGGATTGCCGAGGTCTGTCACGTGGCTCATCGGTCCTGATCCTCTTCGCGTCTGAATATCACCAGTCGTGTCACGCCGCCGCGGCATCCGGCGCGGCGGGCTTTACCGGCCGCATGCCGAGAAGATGGCAGATCGCGTAGACGAGATCAGCGCGGTTCATCGTATAGAAATGGAAATCTGAAACACCCCGATCAACCAGATCGAGCACCTGTTCGGCGCAGACCGCCGCCGCCACGAGCTGGCGCGTCGCCGCGTCGTCCTCGAGCCCCTCGAAGCGCGCGGCGAACCAGTCCGGCACGCTCGCGCCAGCCTTCTCGGCGAATTTCGCGGTCTGCGAGAAGTTCAGGACCGGTACGATGCCCGGCACGATCGGGATCGATATCCCCGCGGCTGCGACACGGTCGAGGAAGGCCGAATAGAGATCGTTGTCGAAGAAGAACTGCGTGATGGCGCGGCTCGCGCCGGCATCAACCTTGCGCTTCAGATTGTCGATCTCGACCGACCAGTTTGGGCTCTCCGGATGACGCTCGGCATAGGCGGAGACGGAGACCTCGATCTCGGGATGGCGCGAACGGATCGCACCGACCAAATCGGCAGCACGATCATAACCGCCAGGATGCGGCCGGTAGACGGCCCCGATACCCTCGACCGGATCGCCACGCAGCGCCACGATGTGGCGCACGCCCGCCTCGGCATAGCTGTCGACCACCGCATCGACCTCGGCCCGCGACGCGCCGACGCAGGTGAGATGCGCGGCCGGCTTCAATGCGGTCTCGGACAGGATGCGCGCGACGGTGGCGTGCGTGCGCTCCCGAGTCGATCCACCGGCGCCATAGGTGACCGACACGAAGTCCGGCGCCAGCGGCGCCAGCCGCTCGACCGAACGCCACAGCGTTTCCTCCATCGCCTCGGTCTTCGGCGGGAAGAATTCGAACGATACCCTGAGGTCGCTCACGCTCTTGCCCGTGCGGCTCGCGCGCGCGGCTGCATCTGTCATCATGCGGTCTCCAGCCCCCGATCGGCTCCGGCAATGTTGAAGCGCGGATCGCGCAGCAGCCAGAGCGTCACCGTCAATTTGTCAGCCCCGGCGCCTGCGCCGAGATCAAGCACCTTGTCCATTTCAAGCCCGAGCTGCCGTGTCCAGCCCAGCATCATCTCATGCGAGAAGCCGAGCCGACGATGGGCATGCTTTTCGCGCAGGAATTCGAGGTTATGCGGAGCAAAGTCGACGATCAGCAGCCGCCCGCCGGGACGCAGCACGCGCGCTGCTTCGGCGAGCGCCTCGGCCGGATCGTCGAGATAGTGCAGCACCTGATGGATCGCAACGAGATCGAAGCTGTCTCGCGGCATCGGCAGCTTCATGATCTCGCCGAGGCGGACCTGTGCATGCGACAGCCCCACCTTGTCGAGATTGGCGCGCGCAACGGCCAGCATCGCCGTGGACGCGTCAATGCCGATCCCCGTACGATAAAGGCCGGAAAACAGCTCCAGCAACCGCCCCGTCCCGGTGCCGAGATCGAGAAAGCGGTCGACCGGGCGGTCGCCGAGCAGCGAGACCATGGCCGTCTCCACGGCCGCATCCGGCAGATGCAGCGAGCGGATCTGGTCCCAGGCGGCGGCGTTCCGTGCGAAATAGCGCAAGGCCTCGGTGGCATGCTCGCGCTTGACATTAGCAAGCCACTCGCGGTCACGCAGCAGGGCCGGATCATCAGCATCGCAAAGCGCGACGAGATCGTCGGCAAGCTGGCGCTCTGCCCCACCCTCGGCCACCCGGTAATAGACCCAGGCGCCTTCGGGATAGCGCATGATGAGATTGGCATCGGCGAGCAGCTTCAAATGCCGCGAGATGCGCGGCTGCGACTGGCCGAGGATCGAGGTGAGATCCTTCACAGTCAGCTCGCTCTCGCTGAGCAGCGCCAGGATTCGCAAACGCGTCGACTCGCCGGCCGCCTTCAGCGCGGTCACGAGCGTTTCCGAATCCAGCGTCTGCAAGGCACCCGTCACGCGTGATATCTCCGTGGGCAAGCCGGATATGATCCGGCGGCCAACAAGATATAAAGATATCTTTATATCAGTAAAGGCCTTGAAGGCGAGCGCCCGGCGATTTCGGTTCGATACCCAGCTAGGCGGCGAGTAAAAAAACGGCCCCCATGCTTACGGCATGGAGGCCTTGGAAATCAGGGAGCACGGGTCGCCCCCGCCTTCTCCGATTATTCGGCGGCGACAGCCAATCCGTCCGTCGGCAGACCGAGCGCCTTGGCAACGCCGATGCCATAGTCGGGATCGGCGCGATAGAAATGCACCAATTGCCGGTTGATGATCTCGACCGGAACCGTATGCATCGCCGCGGCGACATTGCCGAAAAGCTGTTGCTTCTGGTCGTCCGACATAAGGCGGAAAAGATTGCCGGCCTGCGTGTAGTCATCATTGCCGACGCGGTGATTGTAGCGGTCCGCGTCGCCATTGATCTTCAGCGGCGGCTCACGGAAGCGCTCGTCCTGCTTCGGGCCGGAGAAGGAATTCGGCTCGTAATAGGCATCCGCTGGCGCTCCCGGCGGGAAGAAGCGCATCTGCCCGTCCTTGTGATAATTATGGACCGGAACCTTCGGATGGTTGACCGGCAGCGCCTCGTAATGCGTGCCGAGGCGATAGCGATGCGCATCGGCATAGGAGAAGATGCGCGCCTGCAGCATCTTGTCCGGCGAGAAACCAATGCCCGGCACGATATTGGACGGCGAGAACGCGGCCTGCTCGATCTCGGCGAAGTAATTGTCCGCGTTGCGATTGAGCTCCATGATGCCGACATCGATGAGCGGGTAATCGCCATGCGGCCACACCTTGGTGAGGTCGAAGGGATTGTAGCTCGTCTTGTCGGCATCGGCCTCCGGCATGATCTGCACGGCGAAGCGCCAGCGCGGGAAATCGCCACGCTCGATGGAGCCGAAGAGGTCCTCCTGCGTCGACTCGCGCGTCTGCCCGACAACGCCTGCCGCCTCGCCATTGGTCCAGTTCTTGATGCCCTGCAGCGACTTGAAGTGGAACTTGACCCAGAAGCGCTCATTGGCGCCGTTGATGAACGAGAAGGTGTGCGAGCCGAAGCCATGCATATGGCGCACGTTCTGCGGCAGGCCGCGATCCGAGAACAGGATCGTCACCTGATGCAGGCTCTCCGGCGAGAGCGACCAGAAATCCCACATCGCCGTCGGCGAGCGGAGATTGCTCTTCGGATGACGCTTCTGCGTGTGGATGAAATCGGGGAACTTCAGCGGATCGCGGACGAAGAACACCGGCGTGTTGTTGCCGACGAGATCCCAGTTGCCTTCCTCGGTGTAGAACTTGACGGCGAAGCCACGCACGTCGCGCTCGGCGTCGGCAGCGCCCATCTCGCCAGCGACCGTCGAGAAGCGGGCTATCAGGTCGGTCTTCTTGCCGACCTCTCCGAAGATCTTCGCCTTGGTGTAGCGCGTGATGTCGTGGGTGACCGTCAGCGTGCCATGGGCACCCCAGCCCTTCGCGTGCACCACGCGCTCGGGGATGCGTTCGCGGTTCTGGTGCGCCAGCTTTTCGACAAGCTGCCAGTCCTGCATCAGCAGCGGTCCGCGCTCGCCGGCCGACAGTGAATTCTGATTGTCTGCGATCGGCGCGCCGGCCGTCGTCGTCAACGGATCGGGTGTCGTTTTTTCAGTCATGGCGCACTCCATTTCATCCGGAACGGCTCATCGCCGCCGTCATCATGGGCACACCATGCCACGCAGCTTGGATCGGTTCCAATCATATTGAATGGAGCGAGCGATAAGCTTAGCTTATCGCCGAACACAGATTCTGGCGGACACCCATGATCACGCTTCGTCAGCTGCGCTATTTCGATGCCCTTGCGCGCCATCTTCATTTCGGGCGTGCGGCCGACGAATGCGGCATTTCGCAGCCCGCGCTCTCACAGCAGATCCAGGAAATGGAAGCGACGCTGTCGCTGCCGCTGATCGAGCGCGGCGCACGCCGCCTCGCCTTGACCCCAAAAGGCGAGGAAATCGCCCGGCGGGCGACGCGCATCCTGGGCGACGTCCGCGACCTGACCGATTTCGCCAGCCAGGGCGGCGACGTGCTTTCCGGCACGCTGAAGCTCGGCGTCATCCCTTCCGTCGCGCCCTATGTGCTGCCGAAAGTGCTCCCGCTGGTGCATGAGGCCTATCCGGGACTCGAACTGCATCTGCGCGAGACGCGCACGGACCAGTTGAAGCAGGAATTGGTCCAGGGGCGGCTCGATGTATTGTTGATGGCGCTGCCGTCGGGCGACGCCAATCTTGAAAGCCGGCCGCTCTTCGTCGACCGCTTTCTGCTCGCCCGCCGCGCCGGCGCGGATGACGATGCCGCGGCGCCCGCGAGCCCGGATGCCATCCCGCCAGATCGGTTGCTTCTGCTCGAGGAGGGCCACTGCCTGCGCGATCAGGCCCTGACCTATTGCGGGATCCAGAAGTCCGAATTGCAGGCGAGCTTCGGCTCCGCGAGTCTTGCGACGATCATGCAGATGGTCGCCAATGGCTATGGCGTCACGCTGCTGCCGGAAATCTGCGTCGACGTCGAGGCAAGGGACAGGCGCATCGCCCTCTCCCGTTTTGCCGAGCCCGAGCCGCAGCGCGAGATCGGCCTCGTCTGGCGCCGATCATCGCCGCGCCGCAGCGATTTCGAAGCGCTCGGCGATCTGGTGCTGGCCGCGATGAAGACCGGCCAGCCCGCCTCGCCGGCGCTGGCGAATGCCTGAGCGCTACCGCTTGACCGCCACCAGGAAGAGGCGCGGGAAGCGAAGCAGCACGCTGCCGTCGGAAAGTGGCGGATAGGCGGTCGAAATGCGCGCGAGATAGTCGGCGAGGAACGCTTCGCGGAGGTTCGGCGGCAAGGCGTCGAGATAAGGCCGAAGCCCTGTTCCCTTGACCCATTCGACGATCGCGGCGGGGCCGGAAAGCTTGTGCTGGTAGACCGTATGCCAGAGATCGATACGCGCGGACTTGGGGCCAAGCCGTTCGAAATAGGCGCGCGGATCGGGCAGCGGCGGCCGGCGGATCACCCGCCCGGCAAACACCTCCGCGAACGGACCACTATGTGCCGATGCGTCCATCGCAAGATGGCTGGGCTCGCCGAGATTATCGGGCATCTGCACGGCGAGAACGCCGCCCGGCGTGATCGCATTCATCAGCCGGTCCAGCACCTCCAGATGTTCGGGTATCCACTGGAAGACGGCATTGGCAAAGAGAAGATCGACCGGGGATTCGGGCATCCAGGTTCCGATATCTGCTGCCACGAACCGGCATTGCGGCAGCCGGCCGCGCGCGGCAGCCAGCATGTCGGCGTCGGAATCGAGCCCCGTCACTTCGGCACCTTCGAACCGCTCGACCAGCAATTCCGTCGAATTGCCCGGCCCGCAGCCAAGATCGACAACCGACCGCGGCGCCGAAAGCGGCACCTGCGCCAGGAGATCGCGTGCCGGACGCGTCCGCTCGTCCTCGAATTTCAGATACTGCTCCGCTGACCAGGCCACGCTGTCTCCCTTTCGCCGTTTCGGGCTGAGTAGCCGCCCCGTTCGGCCTAATGATGACGTCCACGTTCAACCATGACAGGTGCTCAGGGATATAGCCGCTGCACGGGAACGCGCACCGACACCGCTTCGCCGACGCTGATCAGCCCCGGCTTTTCGACCCAGCCGACAAGGCCGCGCAGATGCTTCGCAGCCCTCGGAAAGAGCAGCGTCAGGTCCTCGCGGCCGGGAACATGGCGCGCGATGGCCGCGCCGGCGGATCGGCAGGGGGCGTTCTGACCATCGATCGCGATCGTTGCCCCGCCTGCGAACAACAACCGGCTGCGCGCTGGCAGCCACGAAAGCGCCTCAAGCCCGCCGAGAACGAGGTTAGCGCCGATCCATTCCGGCTGAAGCGCGTCAATGCCCATGGCCGACGCGGCTTCAGCGAGTTCATCGCGCGCCACGATCGAAATCTGGCGCTCATTGCGCATTTCCGTGCCGCGCGGATACCAGGGCTCGCGGCCACCACTTCTTCGCGTCTTGCCGGCGTGGCGATCACCGGCGATCCCTTCGAAATCGAGACTGAGCGCCGCGACCGGACGCGTCTCGAAGCCAGAACCATCGGCGAGATAGACGGCCTCGACGACGGCCTTGAACACCTTCATCGCCTTGATCCCGTCGCTCATTTGAGGCTCCCCGTCCGGTCAAAGCCGTTGCATCGAGGCTTGTGACAGCGGTCACAGACTCGCGCCGCCCGGCAAGGCACGATGCAGCCTGAGAATGGCGCCTGCCACCCCAAGGCGCCAGAGCGGCAGAGCCACGCCAAGGCGGATCCCTCCCCGGCCTGCCCGTCAACCAACTGGATGCCGCGCCGACACCGGCGCGGCCAACGAGACCTTCGGCCTTATCGGGGCTGAAGAAGGACGGACGGTTCTGCCCCTGCCCCTAAGACCCAGGCAGAACCGTCCGTCGATCAATTTGCGCGACGGGCGCGCGAAACCTGAACCGGCCGGGCCGGTGGGGCGGCGGGCGATGCGCGACGAGACCTCGGTCAAGCATCGCCCGTTCGCGCAGCGATCATCAGGAACGTACGACTCAAACCCGGTCCGCCAGCGCGATCAGATGGTCGACTTCCATCGGAACGCTTTCGGCAATCCGCGCCGCAGCAAGAAGCGGCAGCCAGATCAGCACTTCGGCAGGTTCGATTCCGGCCCGACGGCAGTAGGCGCCAAGGTAGTCGTCCGCGAGCCTTGCCGCCCGTACCCGCATGAGCAGGAAGCTGCGGCAGGCATCAGCCGCCGGAGTGCCGCTACAGGCATCGATCCAGTCGACAACAACCGCGGTCTGCGGCGTGCCGAGAACATTCAGCAGGTGAAAATCGCCGTGGCAGAGCCGATCGCCATCCGGCATCGCGGCGATGCCGTCAAGTAGTCGCCGCTGGCGAATGGGACCTAGAATCTGCGCCACGGCGACATTGGCTGCGAGGCGGGCATTCAGACCCGGAAGCGAACTGCCCGAGCATGCATTGATCTGAAGCTGCAGCCGCGCCGCAGCCTCGATATAGGCCGGCATGGCCGAAGGGTCGCGGGCAATGCCTGCCGCGAATGTCAGCGTTGGGGCACGCTCCATGACAAGGCCCCAGCGCCCGTCGATTCGCTTCACGGCAACGGCGCGCGGTGCCGGCAAGCCGAGCGCCTCGACGAGGGCAAGTGCAGCGCCTTCGCGAAAGGCAGCGGCCTTGCCGGTTCCCACCGGGTAGAGTTTGACGACGTCACGCCCGAAGGCGAAGACTTCCGCCTCCTTGCCGGCGCCGATCCGCTCACCGAGCGAGGCTGCCTCCATCCGTCTTCGCCCGCGTTCAGCGCGTCAGGCGCTTGTACTTGATGCGCTTCGGCATGACAGAGTCGGGGCCGAGGCGACGCTTCTTGTCTTCCTCATAGTCCGCGAAATTGCCCTCGAACCACTCGACATGACTGTCGCCCTCGAAAGCGAGGATGTGCGTCGCCAGGCGATCGAGGAACATACGATCATGGCTGATGATCACCGCGCAGCCGGCGAAATCCTCCAGCGCCTCTTCAAGCGCGGCGAGCGTCTCGGTGTCGAGGTCGTTCGTCGGCTCGTCGAGCAGGATGACGTTGTTCGCGTCCTTCAGCAGCTTGGCGAGATGGACGCGGTTGCGCTGGCCGCCGGAGAGCGTTCCGACCTTCTGCTGCTGATCGCCACCCTTGAAGTTGAAGGCGCCGGCATAAGCGCGCGTGTTCACTTCCTTCTTGCCGAGATAGAAGACCTCGGCGCCGCCGGAGATTTCTTCCCAGACCGTCTTGTTCGAGGCGAGATCGTCACGGCCCTGGTTGACGTAGCCGAGATGCACCGTATCGCCGAGCGAGATCGAGCCCGCATCCGGCTTTTCCTCGCCCGTGATCATCTTGAACAAGGTCGACTTGCCAGCACCGTTCGGACCGATCACGCCGACAATGCCGCCGGGCGGCAGCTTGAACGACAGATTGTCGATCAACAGGCGGTCGCCATAGGACTTCGACAGGTTCTCGACCTCGATGACCTTGTCGCCGAGACGCTCGCCGACCGGAATGACGATCTGCGCGGTCTGCAGCGTCTTGCCCTCGGCGCGCTCGACCAACTCATCATAGGCCTTGATACGCGCCTTCGACTTGGACTGGCGGGCCTTCGGGGACTGCTGGATCCACAGGCGCTCGCGCTCGATCGCCTTCATGTGGGTCATGTCCTCGCGACCCTCCTGCTCCATGCGCTTGGCCTTCTTCTCCAGATAGGCGGAGTAGTTGCCCTCGTATGGAATCGAACGGCCGCGATCGAGTTCCAGGATCCAGCCGGTCACGTTGTCGAGGAAGTAGCGATCGTGGGTGACGATCAGGATCGCGCCCGGATAGTCACGGAGATGCCCCTCGAGCCAATTGATGGATTCGGCGTCGAGATGGTTCGTCGGTTCGTCGAGCAGCAGCAGATCGGGCTGTTCGAGCAGCAGGCGGCAAAGCGCGATGCGGCGCTTTTCACCACCCGACAGGCTCTCGACCGAAGCATCGCTCGGCGGGCAACGGAGCGCATCCATCGCCATCTCGACCTGGCTTTCCAGATCCCAGAGGTTCTGCGCGTCGATGATGTCCTGGAGCTTCGCGCCCTCCTCCGCCGTCTCGTCGGAGTAGTTCATCATCAGCTCGTTGTAGCGGTCGACGATCGCCTTCTTCTTGGCGACGCCTTCCATCACATTCTCGAACACCGTCTTGGTCGGGTCGATCTTCGGTTCCTGGGCGAGATAGCCGACCGTTGCGCCGTTCGCGACCCACGCCTCGCCGGTGAAATCCTTGTCGAGGCCGGCCATGATCTTCAGCAGCGTCGACTTACCCGAGCCGTTCGGGCCGAGCACGCCGATCTTGGCGTCCGGATAGAAGGAGAGATGGACGTTCTCGAGGACCTTCTTGCCGCCCATATAGGACTTGGTCAGGCCCTGCATGAAATAGATGAACTGCCGCGCCATGGAATGCTCCGGATGCCCGCTCGCCGGTGAGGGGCAGGATGTGGGGATTGGGTTGGCGTTCTTCTAGTCGATGCCTTGCTGCGGAGCAACGCAAACGGCGCCGCACCCGGCTGCTATGCGTGCTCACCGCGCGCGGGCGATCAAGCTCTTCAGTTCGAACGCCTCGTCGGCGACGGTGGCGGGATCGGGCGAGATGCCCATTGCCAGCAGGCGGCGGCCAAGCATGTGATCGCTCGCGCGATTGACCGAATCGATCGCGACCAGCGCTTCGCCGCGATAGTGAAACACCGAGAAACTGCCATCTTCGGCGCGGCCACGCGTCACGCTTCGGTCTGCGTCGTTGGAGAGCCCGACCATCTGCAGCTTGTATTCGCCCTGGTCGGACCAGAACCACGGCACGGCGTTGTAGGGCTCGGCCTTTCCCATTAGCGTTGCACTCGCCGTCTTCGCCTGGTCGACGGCATTCTGCACGCTTTCGAGCCGCACGGACCGGCCGAGCGCCCAATGGTGAAACGAAACGGCATCGCCGGCGGCGACGATGCGCGGATCGGATGTCCGCATGGCCTCATCGACGATGACGCCATTGCCGACATCGAGCCCCGCTTCCGCGGCAAGCTCGATATTCGGCACCACGCCGACGCCCACGATGACGGTGTCGGCGGCGATGCGCTCGCCCGCCAGCGTCTCGACGGCCACCGCGACGCCGTTCTCGCCGACGATCGCCGCGACCGGGGTCTCGAGATGCACCGTGGAACCGAGGCCGCGATGCATATCGAGGAAGAAGGACGAGATCTGCGGCGCGACGACCCGGCCCATCAGCCGCGGCGCCGCCTCGATGACGGTCACCGTCTTGCCGAGCAGCCGCGCGGTCGCGGCGAGCTCAAGCCCGATGAAGCCGCCGCCGACAACGACCACATCCTTCGCCAGCGCGAAGCGGTTCCTGAGGCGCCGCGCATCTTCGGCCGTGCGCAGCATGAAGACATTGCCGAGATCGATGCCGGGCACCGGCGGAATGCGCACGCGGGCGCCCGTCGCCAACACCAGCGCGTCGAAGTCGAGATGGCCGTCATCGAGCCTGACACGACCGGCCTCGCGCTCGATCGCGACGACCGTCCGGCCGAGTTCGAGATCGATGCCGTTCTTCTCGTAGAAGAGCGCAGGCCTCAACTCCTGCAGATCCTCGTCCGGCGTCTTGATGAAGGCCTTCGAGAGCGGCGGCCGGTGATAGGGAATCTCGGTTTCCGACGAGATGAGCGCGAGGCGCCCGTCAAATCCGTCGGCCCGAAGGCTCGCCGCCGCCTGTGCGCCAGCATGGCCGCCGCCGATGATGAGAATGGTCTTCATGCGAGATCGCCCCAGATTCGGCCGCGAGAGTGGCATCCTGAATAAGGCAAAGACAAGGGCGGGGCGGGACTGGGCTAGAGCCGGGACCGCGAAGCAAGACCCTCACCCCGACCCTCTCCCGCCAGCGGGCGAGGGGGTGCCGCCGTGCGGCCGCGATACCCCGAATGAAGCTCGTGCGTCAGGGCCAGCGCCCCCTCTCCCGTCCCGGGAGAGGGCCGGGGTGAGGGTCTTTCCAACGCCAGCGGCCGCGGCCCCAAGCAACCCTAGAGCTTCACGCTGCGCCCTTCGCGCATCGAGAGGTCGGCGGCGAGGACAATTTCGAGCGAGGTGACCGCATCGCGCATGTGATCGGAGAGGTCGATATCCTCGCGGATGGCTTTCAGCACGAAGGCCTGCTCGCGGTCGCAGAGCCCCTGATGGCCGGGCTCGTCCTCGGTCGAGACCATGTCGTCGGCACGGAGAAAGCGACCGTCCGGCCCGGTCTCGGCGTGATGGACACGGATCCGCGCCGTCTTCGAATGGGTGTCGATGTCGTCGGACTTGGCGCCCTCGTCCATGACGATCGAAACGGCGCCCTTCGGGCTCATCACATCCTTCACGAAGAAGGCAGTCTCCGAGATCATCGGCCCCCAGCCGGCCTCGTACCAGCCAACCGAGCCATCGTCGAAGATGACCTGCAGGTGGCCGTAATTGACTTGGGTCTCCGCGATCTCGTCCGAGAGCCGCACGCCCATGCCACGGACCTCGACCGGGCGCGCGCCGGTGATCAGGCACATGACGTCGACATAATGCACGCCGCAATCGACGAGCGGCGATGTCGTCTTCATCAGCTGCTTGTGAATATGCCAGGCATGGCCTGAGGACTGCTGGTTCAGGTTCATCCGCATGACATAGGGCGGACCGAAGGATCGGGCCTTCTCGATGAAGAGCTGCCAGGAGGGGTGGTGGCGGAGGATGTATCCGACGACGAGCTTGCGGCCGGTTCTCTTCGCCGTCTCCACCACGCGCCTTGCCTCCTCGGCGGTCGGGGCCAGCGGCTTCTCGACGAAGACGTGGGCGCCGGCCTCCATCGCGCGAATCGCGAGCGGGGCATGGCTGTCCGAATAGGTGTTGATCGAGACGAGATCGGGCTTGAGCGCGAGGCCCTCTTCGAAAGAGGCAACTTGCGGATAGCCCTTCAGTTCGTCCTTCAGCTCGACCGGCGAGCGATTGTAGAGGCCGACGATCTCGAAGCCCGGCTCGGCATGATAGGCGAGCGCGTGGCTCTGGCCCATCTGCCCGAGACCGGCGACGAAAACGCGAAGCGGCTTGGCGGTCATGGATCCTCGCAACGAGACCGCGAAAGCGCGTCTCTCCAGAAATGAAACGATGTGGCCGCGTCGAATGCCGCCAAAGCGCGCCGTCGTCCTCCCGCCGGTCGCCGGCTCCATTCTGCAAAGATCCGGGCGTTCGTCACCCCCGAACACGTCGCCTCTCGACGAGTGGCGTTATTTTGGTATTATCCCGCCGGTCGGCAAGCATGGCCGGCCTGAAGCGCATGATGATGTCAGCGAGCCGCTCGCACCCTTCCCTTCCCGGTATCGACGATGCTGTGTTCGACGCAGAAGGGGCATCATGACCGCACCACTCTTTCGGGCCGGGAGCCTCTCGGGAGCCGATGACGGCCCGCTCTATCTGCGCCTTCAATCGATGATCCGCTCCGGCATCGCGGAGGGGCGCCTGCGGCCGAACGATGCCCTGCCGGCCGAGCGGGATCTCGCCGCCCATCTCGGCGTCTCGCGCGTTACTGTCCGCAAGGCCTTGCGGGGGCTCGTCGACGAAGGCGTGCTGCGCCAGCGTCACGGTTCGGGCACGTTTGTCTCGCGCGGCGCGGAACGCATCGAGCAGCCGCTCACCCGCCTCACCTCCTTCACCGAGGACATCCGCGCGACCGGCCGCGTACCGGGCACCCGCTGGCTCGATCGGTCGACCGGCCTGCCAAGCAGCGAGGAGGCGGCGATCCTCGGCTTGCCACCCAAGGCGCGGGTGTCACGGCTCGTCCGCCTTCGGCTGGTCGATGGCGATCCGATCGCCATCGAGGCCGCGGTCGTTCCGGCCAGCGCCATTCCCGACCCGATGCGGGTCGAGGCCTCTCTCTATGACGCACTGGCCGCCACACGCAGGCACCCCGTGCGCGCCGTACAGCGGATGACTGCCGTCTCGCTGGGTGCGGCGGAGGCTGCGCTGCTCGGCGTCGCACCTGGCGCCGCGGCGGTAGCCATCGAGCGCATTGCCTATCTGCCTGATGGCAGCGTGATCGAATTCACGCGCTCACATTATCGCGGCGATGCCTGCGACTTCGTCGCCGAGCTGAGCCTCGCCCCGCAAGCTGACGGCTCTCAAGCCGGCCCGACAATGGAAGGATGAGACGATGAGCACCACCTTGATGCGCGCCGAAATCGATGAGGCACCGGCCGCCGTCCGCCGCCTGCTGAGCGAATCCCGCGACGCCATCGCCGAGGCTGGCGCAAGGCTGAAGGCGCTCGACCCGAAGGTCATCGTCACCGTCGCCCGCGGCTCGTCCGACCATGCCGCGACCTTCTTCAAATATGCCTGCGAGATCACGGCCGGCACGCCCGTCGCCTCGCTCGGCCCGTCGATCGCCTCGATCTATGCAGCGCCGCTGCGCCTTGCGGGCGCCGCCGCGCTCGCCGTCTCGCAGTCCGGCAAAAGTCCCGACATTCTCGCTTTGATGGATGCCGTGAAGGCCGCCGGCGCGACGACGCTGTCGCTGGTCAATGTCGAGGACGCGCCGCTGGCGACCCGGGCCGATGTGTTCATTCCGCTCCGCGCCGGCCCCGAACGCAGCGTCGCGGCCACGAAGTCATTCATGACGGCCGTCGTCGGCGCGCTCGCCATCATGGCAGCCTGGCGCGACGATGCCGGACTCAAGGCCGCCCTCGACCGGCTGCCGGACACGCTTGAAAAGGCGCTGGAAGCCGACTGGAGCCCTGCTTTCGACACGGTCGTCGGAGCGAAGTCGCTTTATACGCTGGGCCGCGGGCCCGGCTTCGCGATTGCGCTCGAGGCCGCGCTGAAGCTGAAAGAGACCGCCATCCTGCACGCCGAGGCCTATTCCGGTGCCGAGCTGCAGCATGGTCCGGTGTCGCTGGTCGACGAGTTCTTCCCGCTTCTGGCCTTCATTCCCGATGATGCGGCGGCACCAAGCCTCGTCGCGATGGCCAACGCCCTCCATGCACGTGGCGCGCAGATCTTTACGGCAACCGCTGCCGATATTGCCGGGCCCCGCCTGCCGATCGCGCCGACGGGCCATGCCCTCACCGATCCGATATCGATCGGGCTCTCCTTCTATCGCTTCGTCGAGGCGGTCGCGGTCGCGCGCGGTTATAATCCTGATGAACCGCGCCACCTGAAGAAGGTGACCGAGACCGTCTGAGGCGAAGACACCGACAGAGGAAGACAATCATGACAAGGCTGACGGCCTATTGCGGCGCCGAAGTCTTCGACGGGACACGCCGGCGCGGTGATGTCGCAGTGCTGGTCGCGGACGGCCATGTCGCCGGCCTCGTAGGCCCCGGAGAACTGCCCGAAAATGCCGAGCGTATTGCGCTTGGCGGCGGGCTCCTGGCGCCGGGGTTCGTTGATCTCCAGGTCAATGGCGGCGGCGGCGCGCTGCTCAACGAAGTGACGACCGTCGAGGGCGTCCGCACGATCTGCGCCGCCCATGCCCGCTTCGGCACCACCGCCCTGCTGCCGACGCTGATCACCGACACGCCCCAAGTGACCGACGCCGCGATCGCTGCCGTGCGCGAAGCGATTGATATCGGCGTCCCCGGCTGTCTCGGCATGCATATCGAGGGTCCCCACCTTTCGATCGCCCGCAAGGGCGCGCATGATCCGAAGCTGATTCGCCCGATGGAGGAAGCCGATCTCGAACGACTGGTCGCGACCGGCATCGATCATGTCATCACCACGGTCGCCGCGGAAACCGTGCCGCCGGCCCAGATCGCGCGCCTCGCGGCAGCCGGCCTGACCGTTTCGATCGGCCATAGCGATGCCTCCTACGAGATGGCCCGCGCCGCCTTTTCGGCCGGCGCGCGCGGCGTCACGCATCTCTTCAACGCCATGAGCCAGCTTGGCCATCGCAGCCCCGGCTTGGTCGGCGCGGCGCTGGAAGCCGGCGATGTCTGGTGCGGGCTGATCGCCGACGGTTTCCACGTTCATCCCGGTGCGATCGACACGGCACTCCGCGCGAAGGCTGCGCCGGCGCGGCTCTATCTCGTCACCGACGCGATGTCGACGGTCGGCTCCGACTTGCCGTCGATCACGCTGAACGGCCGCAAGATCACGCGGGGCGGCGGCAAGCTGACCCTTGACGACGGCACGCTCGCCGGTTCCGATCTCGACATGATCACCGCGCTCCGCTTCATGATCGATCAGGTCGGCATCCCGCGCGACGAGGCGCTACGCATGGCATCGCTCTATCCGGCGATGTTCCTCGGCATCGATCGCACGCATGGCCGCATCGCGCCCGGCGCACGCGCCGATTTCGTCCATCTCGCCCCCGACCTTGGCGTGCGCGGCGTCTATATCAGCGGCGCGCGGCAGAGCTTTCCTGCGCTTGGCGAGGCAGCATGACTGAGACGGCCACGCCGCAAGCGGCAACGATCCGCACCGCGGCGTTCGACATTGGCGGCAGCAAGATCGAGATCGCGCGTGTCGCGCCGGGCGGCGCGATCTCGGCGCGCGCGACGCGGCCGACGCCGCATACGGGATGGACGGATTTCGCGGACGCCGTCGCCTCACTCGTCGGCCTCTCGGGCGGTGCCGACCGGATCGGCATCTCGATCGCCGGCACCGTCGATCCTGCAACCGGCATCGCCAACGCCGCCAATATCCCCGCAATCACCGGCCACCGGATCGCCGAGGAACTCGCCGCGCATCTCGGCGTCCCCGTGACCGTCGGCAATGATGCCGATTGTTTCGCGCTTGCCGAGGCGCTTGTCGGCGCCGGACGCGGCTTGCCGATCGTCTTCGCAGCCATCTTCGGGACCGGTGTCGGCGGCGGCCTCGTCGTCAACGGCCGCCTCGTCCGTGGTGCGCATGGCGTCACCGGCGAATGGGGCCATGGACCGGTGCTCGCCGAAGCTGTCGCGGCGCGTGGCATTCCTCTCGTCACCTGTGGCTGTGGCCAGCGCGGCTGCGTCGACACCTATGGCTCGGCGCGCGGCATGGAGCGCATCCACGCCGCGCTCGCGGGAGAGCAGCTGAGCAGCCATGAGATCACGCGCGCCTGGCACGAGGGCGAGGCTGCCGCCGCCGGGACGATCGATGTCTTCGTCGACTTGATCACCAACCCGCTCGCCATGATCGTCAACACGCTGGGACCCTCGCTCATCCCCTGCGGCGGCGGTCTCTCCTCCGATGCCGAGCTGATCAGCCGCATTGACCAATCGCTGCGCGGCAAGGTGCTGGCCCGCTATCCCCATCCGCTCGTCGTCCCGGGGCTCACGCGCGGCGCGAGCGGCCTCATCGGCGCCGCCATGCTCGCCGCCGCGCCGGCGGACGAGGGATGACCGTTACGCTCGAAATCTGCGTCGACAGTGCCGAAGGGCTGGTGGCTGCCATTGCCGGCGGCGCCGACCGCATCGAGCTTTGCAGCGCGCTGGCGCTTGGCGGGCTGACGCCTTCGCCCGGGCTCATCACTCTGGCAGCGAAAGCGACCGTTCCCATCTACGCGATGATCCGGCCGCGTGAGGGTGACTTCGTCTTCTCGCCCGCCGATCTCGATCAGATGCGTCGCGATATCGATACGGTCCGAAGCGCAGGCCTTGCGGGCGTCGTGCTGGGTGCCTCGCAGCCGCGCGGTGCGCTCGACAGCGAGGCACTCGGCCGCCTGACATCCCATTCTCAGGGCCTCGGCATGACGCTGCACCGCGCGTTCGACCTGGTCCCGGACCCGGCCGAAGCGCTCGAAACGGCCGTCGCGCTTGGCTTTGAACGCATCCTGACCTCGGGTGGTGCGCCCAAGGCCGATCAAGCGCTCCCCGCGATCGCCGCGCTCGTCAAACAGGCAGTTGGGCGAATTTCAGTCATGCCGGGTTCGGGTGTGCGCCCGGAGAATGCCGCCACGATCCTTTCGGCGACCGGAGCCCATGAGATCCACGCCTCCTGCCGGGCGCCCGGCCCCCTTGCCGCTCCCGGCGCTGTGACGCTCGGCTTTGCCCGTCAGAATGTTCGTGACGAGACCTCCGAAGCCCTCGTCGCTCGCCTGACGTCTGCCGTCAAATCCGCACAAATTCGAACATAATCACAGCCCTTCGACGATCAAGCCCGCGAAATCTGGTAGATAATCCAGCATTCTAGGTCTTTGACACGATGTCGGCCGATGTGGCATTTTGTGAATTGACACGAGGCAGGGATCGCCATGGCTGAGATCGTATTCGATCGCGTTACCAAGCGTTACGACGACGGCCAGCTGGCCGTGAACGCGCTCGAGCTGACCATCGCCGATGGCGAGTTTCTCGTGCTCGTCGGTCCCTCCGGCTGCGGCAAGTCGACGGCACTCCGAATGATTGCCGGGCTTGAGGAAATCTCCGATGGCGAATTGATCATCGACGGAGTCGTCGCCAACGATCTTGCGCCGCGCGACCGCAATATAGCGATGGTTTTCCAGTCCTATGCGCTCTATCCGCATCTGACCGTTGCTGAAAACATTGCCTTCGGACTGAAGGTGCGCGGCACCGACAAGGCCGAGATCGACCGCAAGGTAGCCGAGACGGCCCAATTGCTGGAACTTGGCGACTATCTCGCCCGCAAGCCTGGCAAGCTCTCCGGCGGACAGCGGCAGCGCGTCGCGATGGGGCGGGCGCTGGTGCGCTCGCCGAAGGCCTATCTGATGGACGAGCCGCTCTCCAATCTCGACGCGCGCCTGCGTGGCCAGATGCGTGCCGAGATCGCACGGCTGCAGAAGATGACCGGTGTCACGACGATCTACGTCACGCATGACCAGGTCGAGGCGATGACGATGGGCGACCGCGTCGCCGTCATGAACAAGGGCGTACTGCAACAGCTCGCCGAACCACGCAAGCTCTATGACGCGCCCGCCAATCTGTTCGTCGCCGGCTTCATCGGCTCTCCGCCCATGAACATGCTGGCCGGTACGATCGGCGCCAGCAATGGCGGACCGGCGCTGCTGCTCGGCGAATTGACCATCCCGCTCGATGCACCAGCGCTGGCGGCGCGCCCCGCGCTCGCCGCCCATGACGGCAAGGCGGTGGTTGCGGGCATCCGGCCGGAGGCGTTTCAGGTCGCGCCTGACGAGCCGGGTACCCCCGGACGCATCTGCGGCACCGTCGCCTTTGTCGAGGATCTCGGCGCCAGCCTCCTCGTGCATATCGATCTCGACGCCGGCGCCGTCGTCGCAAGCGGCATCGAGGACGAGAACGGCGACGAGATGACCAGCGCCCGCACGCGGCTCCGCGCCGTTCTCGACGGCACGCTCCGCATCAAGGGCGGCAGCCGCATCGGGCTGACGGTCGAGCCGGCGCGCATCCATGTCTTCGATGCGGCCAGTGAACTCGCAATCCTGAACTGATGCCTGCCAGCGCGAAGGATCCAATGCTCAACGACGCCACCTGGCCGATCACTGGCCCGCTTGATCTCGCCCGTACCGCGCTGGTCGTCATCGACATGCAGACCGATTTCTGCGGTCCGGGCGGCTGGATCGACCGGCTCGGCCAGAGTATCGAGAACACGCGGAAGCCGATCGGCCCCATCGCCGCCTTGCTGGACGCAGCCCGCGACGCCGGCATGACCATCATCCATACCCGCGAGGGCCATCGCCCCGACCTTACCGATCTCAATCCGGTGAAGCGCTGGCGCAGCCGCCTGCATGGCGTCGGCATCGGCGATGAAAGCAATCAGGGCCGTGCGCTGACGCGTGGCGATCCCGGCCACGACATCATCGCCGAACTCTATCCCCTCCCCGGCGAAATCGTCGTCGACAAGCCCGGCAAGAGCTCGTTTCATGCGACTGAGTTCGATCAGTTGCTGCGCGCCCGCGGCATCGAGGCGTTGATCGTCTGCGGCGTCACCTCCGATTGCTGCGTGCAGTCGACGATCCGCGACGGCGCCGATCTCGGCTATGACTGCGTGCTGGTCGTCGATGGCACCGCCGCCGTCGAAACGGCCAATCATCAGGGCATGGTCGACCTGCTCGCGGCCTATGGCGGGCGCTGGGGCGCAGTCATGACATCCAATGCGCTGATCGACCTGATTGCAGGCGCCTCCAAGGCAGGAGCGGCGGCATGACCACCTACGCGCCCGTTGCGTCGCAACCCTATGCCTGGCCGTTTACCGGCGCCTGGTCGATGGCCGATACCGCCCTGCTCCTCATCGACTTCCAGGCCGAACCGGTGGCGGAAATCGAAGCTGAGCCGGTCGCTGCGGCCGTCGCGCCGCTGCTGGCCGCCTGGCGCACCGCGGGCGGCAAGGTTCTGCATGGCCGGCGTGGCTTCGATCCCGTCGTTGGCCTGCCGCGCGCCGCGGCGTTGCGCAATGCCGCGCGGCCGGTCGATCGCATCCTTGCACGCGGCGCCGAGGGCTGGGTGATCGTCGATGCGCTCGCCCCCAAGGATGGCGAACCGATCATCGATCACGCCGGCGACAACATCTTTCTCGGCACCGATCTCGCCTTCCTCTTGCAGCGGCAAGGCATCGCCAATCTGGTCATCGCCGGCCTCCGCACCGAGGGCACCGTGCACGCCACGATGCGGGCCGCCAATGACGGCGGCTTCGAATGCCTGCTACTCGAGGACGGCACGGCGACCGACCTGCCGGGCGCCAAGACCGCCGTGCTCAATATCACCCGCTTCGGCACCGGCCTGTTCGGAACCACCGCGCCGATCGCGGCAATCACGCTCTGACCCGATTGGATACCCGATGACCGCCGACTGGTCGCCCGCCACGGGCTCGCTCGACATCAAGACGCTCGGCCGCCTCTATCGCAGTGGCGCCCTGAAACCGACGACCGTTATCGACGCGCTCTATGACCGGATCGCGGCGCGCGGCGACGACCATGTCTGGATCCACCTTGAACCGCGCGAGACCCTGCTGCAGCAGGCCGCCGCGCTCGAAGCCGCCGGACCGAGTGATGATCCGCTCTGGGGCATCCCCTATTCGGTCAAGGACTGCAACGACGTCCCTGGCATGCCGACCACCAATGCCCTGCCCGAGATGGCCTATGTGCCGCAGACAACCGGACAGGCGATTATCAGGCTGATCGAATCGGGCGCGCTTTGCCTCGGCAAGGTCAACATGGACCAGTTCGGCGTCGGCCTCGTCGGCGTGCGCACGCCCTATGGCGCCTGCTCGTCGGTGTTCCACGACGACTACATCTCCGGCGGCTCGTCGTCGGGCTCGGGCGTTTCCGTCGCCGCTGGCCTCGTCTCGTTCTCGGTCGCCAACGACGCAGCCGGCTCCGGCCGCGTGCCCGCCGCCTTCAACAACATCGTCGGCCTCAAGCCGACGCCGGGCTTCATCTCCAATTCCTCCGTCTCGGGCGGCGGCAGCCTGAAATCAGCCGAGACCATGACCGTGTTCTCGCTGACGACGGGGGATGCCGTCACCGTGGGCCGCCGCATGGGCGGCTATGACCCGAGCTACGAGTTCTCGAAGCCCGAAGCCGACCAAGTCGACCTCGCCATCGGGCCGATCCCGCCGCAGTTCCGCTTCGGCGTCCCCGCAGGCGCGGCTTTGCGTTTCTTCGGCGATGAGGGGGCCGCGAAGCTCTTCGCGGCGGCCGTCGCGCGGCTCGAAACGATGGGCGGCACCAAGGTCGAGGTCGATTTCACGCCCTTCGAGGAAACGCAGAAGCTGCTTTATGGCGGCCCCTTCATCGCCGAACGCGCCATCTCGATGGACGACGTCGTGGCGAAATACCGTGACCACATCCACCCGGTCACGCTGTCGATCCTCGACACCAGCAGCAATCACACCGCCAAGGACGTCTTCGCGGCCATCCACAAGGTCGCGGCGCTGAAGCGCGATACGCGAGCGGCTTGGGCCGAAATCGACGTTCTCGTGGTGCCGACGACGCCGACGATCTACACCAAGGCCGAAATCCTCGCCGATCCGATCCGCCTCAACGCCCAGCTCGGCATCTACACGAATTTCGTCAACTTGATGGGCATGTGCGGCATGGCGGTGCCGAACGGCTTCCGGCCGGACGGGTTGCCGCAGGGCATCACCTTCCTGGCGCCATCCTGGCAGGACGCGAAGGTCACGAGCTTCGGCGCCGCCTATCATCGCGAGATCGGGCTGACGCTCGGCGCGACAGGAAATCCCCAGCCGGCTTGATCAAGGTCAAGGCATCGACGTCAGGACTGCAAGACGGTCTTCCCATCGCAATCGGGGAGACCGAACATGCCCGTCATCGACATCATCGCTTCACTCGCCATCGTCGCCGTCTTCGGCGCGTTCATGCTGACGCTGGCCTTCGCCGAGCGGAAGTCAGGCGCGACCTGGCCGCAGATGCAACCAGCGAAGGCAGGCGCCGCCCGCTCCACACCACGCGGCAATGTCGAAACCGCCTGAATTTCGCTTCTTGTCATTGCCGGCTCGACCCGGCAATGACAAAGCATGGAATCGACGGGGCGACCTGACGCAGGTGTCGATCCGTTCTCAGTGCACGCCCTTGGTCAGGCCCTGCACGAAATAGCGGTTGAGGAACAGTGCCATCAGCATGATCGGCACGGTGGAGAAATGGGCCAGTGCGCCGAGCGTGCCCCATGTGATGTCCTTGGTCCCGAACGCGGCGAGCAAGGCCACCGAGAGCGGCTTCGAATCCGAGTTGGTCAGGAACATCGCGACCAGGAAGTCGTTCCACGAGAACATGACGCAGAACAGCGCCGAGGCGATGATGCCGGGCACCACGGTCGGCAGCGCGACGCGATAGAACGCGCCGAACAATGTGCAGCCATCGGTGAGCGCCGCCTCTTCCATGTCGCGCGGCAGCGAGCGGAAATAGGAGAACATCATCCAGGTCACGAAGGCGCAGTTGAGCGTCGTGTTGATGAGGATGACGGCCCACCACGTTCCGAGCAGGCCGATGTCGCGCATCATCAGATAGAAGGGCAGCAGCGTCGCAATGATCGGAACCGTGCGGATGGCGAGAAAGAGATAGGCGACCCAGATCGCATAGCGCGAGCGGGCACGGGCCAGCGCATAGCCGGCGGGCACGCCGAGCAGCAGCGAGAGCACTGCGGAGCCGAGCGAGATGATGATGCTCGACTGCAGCAGCGACCAGACGTCGAACACCTCGAAGACGCGGCGGAAATTATGCAGCGTCGGCTCGAACAGGAAGCTCGGCGGCGAGGAGAACATGTCCTTCGGCGGCTTATAGGCGGTCGCGACCAGCCAGAGCACCGGAATCATGTAAACGGCGATGATCAGGACGAGCACGGTCCGCTCGATACGGATGCGCTTCTGCAGCGCCGTCACGCGGCGGGCGGGCGCGGCGAGGCGCGGCAGGGTCGCGGTGGTGGTCATCGTGCTCATTGCTCGTTGGCCTTCACATCGGCGCGGCGGATCAGCAGCGTGAAGGCAGCCGCCATCAGCGCGATGCACAGGATCGAAATGTTGGCGATCGCAGCGGCATAGCCGATGTTGAAGAATTGCAGGCCCTGCTTGACGCCATAGACCATAAGCGAGGTGGTGGCATCGCCCGGACCGCCGCCGGTGGTGACGAAGATCGAATCGAAGACGCGGAAGGCGTCCATCATCCTGAGCACCAGCGCCAGGAACACGGTGGGCAGCAACAGTGGCAGGATGACGAGGCGGAAGCGCTGCCACGAGGTCGCCCCGTCGGCAAACGCCGCTTCGAGGATATCGCCCGGCAGGGCTTTGAGGCCCGCGAGCAGGATCAACGCCACCAGCGGCGTCCATTCCCAGATATCGACGAAGATGAGCGTTGGAAGCGCGGTCGTCGTGCCGGCGAGCAGGCCGCGCGGCGAGGTGATGCCCCATTCGGCCAGATAATAGCCGATATAGCCGTAGTCGACCGCGAGCAGCGCCCGGAAGATGAGGCCGACGACGAGCGGCGTGATCGTCACGGGGATCAGCAGGAAGGCGAGGCAGATGCGATTGAAGCGACCATCGCGCCAGAGCAGCATCGCCAGGCCGAGCCCGAGGATGAACTCGAAGAAGACGGCGCCGATGGTGAAGACGAATGTATTGATCAGCGCGCGCTGGCCGGTCTTGTCTGTCAGGACCTGAACATAGTTGTCGAGCCCGACAAAGGTCTTGGCGCCGCCACGACGCAGAAGATTGTAGTCAAAGAACGAGTAGCCGATGCCCTGGACCAGCGGCCAAATTGCGACCGCGGCGATATAGACGACGGCCGGCAGAGCAAGCGCAAGCAGGAACAGTTGGCGGCGATCGTCGAAACGCAGCGATTTTCTGCGGCTTGGCAGTCTCTGCGCAGGGATAGCGGTCGTTGCGATCGACACGGAGCGTTTCCTCGAAGGTCCGGAAAAGAAGCTGCGGCCACCTGAGCCGCAGCCTGGGTCCCGCCCAACAGGGCGGAACGATCACGACTATGCTGTGATCAGAACAGTTTCGCAGCCTGGGCCTGCGCCTCGTCGAGCGCGGCCTTCGGATCAGCACCGCCGACCAGAACCGAATTGACAGCCGTTCCGAGCAGATCCTGGATCTCGGGATACTGCGCAATCCGCGGACGATAGTCGCCATCGGCATTATCGAACGACTTGGCGATGATCGGCAGGAACGGATACTTCTTGTTGAGGTCCGGATCGTCCAGCGTCGACTTGCGGATATAGCTGCCGGCCCCGTTCATGTTCATTTCCTTCTGGACTTCAGGGCTGGTCAGCCACTTGATGAAGGTCCAGGCGGCTTCCTGCTTCTCTTTGTCGATATCGGCATTGATCGCCATGCCCCAGCCACCGAGGCCGTATTTGACGGGCATTCCCTTGGCGACCGGCGTGTAGCTGATGCCGACCGTATCGACAACCTTGGACATCGTCGGGTCGTAATAGCCGGGCGCGCCGACCGACCAGGTCTCCATCATGGCGACGAGACCCTGGCGGAAACTCTCCTCACGGCCGCCCCAGTCATAATCGACCGCGCCGGGAGGCGCTGCCTTGTCGAACAGCTCCTTGTAGACCTTGAGGCTCGCCACATTGGCATCCGAGTTGAGTGCCGGCTTGCCGTCGGCACCGAGCACCGAGCCGCCGAGCTGGGCGTTGTATTGCAGCCAGTCCTGCGCCACCGCCGGGCCCTTCTGGCCGTTGGCGACGAAGCCATAGATCTTCTTCGAGGGATCGGTCAGCTTCAGCGCCGCGGCGACGAAGTCCTCGGCCGTCTCCGGCACCTTGAGACCGGCGGCGTCGAGCAGATCCTTGCGATAGGCGAGAACCGCCGCATAACCCGCGAAGGGGAACGCGACCTGCTTGCCGTTATACTGGCCGATATATTTGAGCGTCGCCGGATAGATGTCGTCGATCTGCAGCTCGGCCGCATCGCGCTTCATCAGATCGGTGAGGTCTACCGTGTAGCCGTTCTCGGCATACTGTCCAGCCCAGACGATATCCATTGTGATGAGATCGTAGGACTTGGTGTGGCCGACGAAGTCCGCCTGCGTCTTGGTCAGCAGCGAGCCATAGTCGAGAATGTCGACCTTGACCGTGGCACCGGTCTTTTCCTCGAACTCCGGCGCCAGTTTGGCGATGACCGAAGCGAACTGGTCGTTCTGGGACGCGATGGTCAGGGTTGTCCCGGCCAGCGGCTTGTCCGCCGCCCCCGCCGTCGCCACGGCTGAAGCCAGCGCGAGCGCGGCAACACCGAGCTTGAATGCAGATGTCTTGATCATTGTCGTGACTCTCTTCCGTTGTGACAAGGGAGCGGAAACGGAGTATACATCAAACAAAATCGCGCTCAAGAAACGTCATTTATTTCCGAATCTCACAGAAATGCACACAAGACACGAACAAGTCCTGAATAACGCCACTTCGAACACTAACACGGCGACCATTCAATCCATGTTCACTCAGATTTATAGACATTGTTCGAATCTTCGCGTTTCGGTGGCAACGGAACGGTGCGAAGCGGTCCGGCGCGGTGCATTTTCCTTTGGAGGACGTCCTAAGCGGTTGCGGCCATTGTGGCGCCTGCCTAATTGCGCATCAAGGCCGCATGTCGATCAATCGGCAGGCATCAACCGCCTTTACGCCGGCCGCGAGATCGGCAACCATTCTTTCGCTGCCCTCTCCTTCCGGAGCCGCTGCGCGCGGAACGACGCATGAGCGCTTCTTCACGTCTGGACGAACTCGAACGGCTGATCGCACGCGACCTCGAGCGGATCGAGGCGGCGCCGCGCCCCTGGCTGCCACGGCGGAGCGGGCCTGACGGCGCGCCGCTGCATAATGTCGTCATCATCGGCGCCGGCCTCTCGGGGCTTTCGATCGGCTTCGGATTGAAGCGGCAGGGCGTCGGCGACGTCGTGCTGATCGACCGCAGCGCCGAGGGGCGAGAAGGCCCATGGCTCTCCTGCGCCCGCATGGACACGCTGCGCTCGCCGAAGCATCTTTCCGGGCCCGATCTCGGCGTGCCGAGCCTCACCTATCGCGCCTGGCACGAGGCGCTCCATGGCGAGGATGCCTGGCAGGCGGTCGGCAAGATCGATCGCGCCGACTGGATGGCCTATCTCACCTGGTATCGCCGCATGGCGGCGCTCGATGTGCGGAACGGCACGGCGCTGAAGGCGATCCATCCGATCGAGGACTATCTGGCGCTCGATATCGAGACGGCGACCGGCGCCGGCCGCCTCTATACCCGCAAGCTGGTGCTGGCGACTGGCATCGAGGGCGCAGGCGGCCTGGCGGTCCCCGATTTCGTCAAGGCTCTGCCGCGCGAGCGCTGGACGCATAGCGGCGAAACGGTCGATACGTCTGGCCTCAACGGGCTCGATATCGGTGTCATCGGCGCAGCGTCCTCGGCCTTCGATTGGTCCGTGGCGGCGCTGCGCAATGGCGCCCGTTCAGTGGCGCTGTTCGCAAGGGCCAGCGAGCTGCCGAAAACGGAAGTGCTCGCCTGGAGCAATTTCCCGGGCTTCCTCGGCCATTTCGCCGATCTCGACGCCGGGCGGCGCTGGCGCTTCATGCGACGCTTCTTCGAGCTGAAAGTGCCGCCGACGCAGGAGATGTACCGCGCCGCTCACGCGTTCGCGAACTTCCGCACCGAACTCGGCTGCCCGCCGCTGGCGGCGCGCATGGAGAACGGCCGCGTCCAGCTCGATACGCCGCGCGGTACGTTCGAATTTGATCACCTGCTGCTCGGTACGGGATATGACATCGACCTGTCGCTCCGGCCCGAGCTCGCCCCCTTCGCCGATGCGATCGCATTATGGTCCGATCGCTTCACGCCGCCGGCCGGCGAGGAAGATGCGGCCCTTGCGCGCTATCCCTATCTCGGGCGTGATTTCGAGTTCACCGAAAAGGAAGCGGGCATGGCGCCGTGGCTCGCGCATATCCATGTCTTCAACAATGGCGCGGTGCCGAGCCTCGGCCCGATCTGCAACGGGATCACCGGGCTGAAATACGGTGTGCCGCGCATGGTGGCAGCGCTGACGCGCGGCCTGTTCCTCGCCGACGCCGATACGCATTATGCCGATCTGATGGCTTATGACGAAGAGCATTTCCGCGCCGAAGACACCGGCCGCGCCGCTCCTGTCCAAGGTTAGGAGAGATATCATGACCCTCGCTTCTGCCCTGCCGCATGACCGGCTCGACGATCTCTTGTCTGACGCCCGTGCTGACAGTGTCGAATTCCCCTATCTGCTCGCCAATCATGTGCCGATGATCCTGGTCGCGATGAACCGGCTCGGCTCGGACGACGCGCGTCTCGCCGAATGGCTCGCGATGTATCGCCGGGTGAAGGGCCTGGTCCCGATGCCGCCGCGCGTCGCGCCGATCGCACGCGAGGATTGGCTCGTCCATCTCGGCGACCGCAGCCGCGAGGCCGACTATCGCGATCTGATGATCGTCGAGGTCCGTCGTCTCGGTATTGACGACGCGATCCAGACTTATGTGCCGACGCTCATTCCCGGCATCGGGGCCAGCGCCCTGCATTGCCTAATGCGGCTTGCCTATGGCGTGCTTCGCATGGACCCGGCCGAAGTTGGCACGGCGATCGGCTATTGGTGCGCAACCTATCTGAAGATGCCCGAGGCGACCGGCGCGGCGCCGACAACGGACGATCCCGGCGCCGTCCTCGCGGCGTCATCAGCGATCCCCGACATGCATGCACTCGAGCCCGAGACCGACCTGCTCTGGCACTCGATCCGCGCTGCCGGCGAGGCACCGGGCTTCGCACCGGTGGTCGACCTGCTCGAAATCCGCTCCGACTGTCTTGCCCGCCTCGCGTCGACTTCGCTTGCGCTGTTCGCCGCGACGATGGACTTTTCGGCTCTGCATGCGGTGACGGGAACGCATTGGGTGCGTCTGGTCTCACCGCATCTTGCTGCCGCCGACCGCCCGCGCATCATACGCTATTTCTGGCAGATCATCGCCTCGCTGGTCCCGAAGATCGGCTTCCCGTCGCTGCCTTCGGCCGAAGAGGTCGAGGCGTGGCGGAGGCTGCCCGCGCCGTCCTGGGACGAGATCGCCGCAGCGGCCATCGCCTCCGACGACGAGCATGATATCAGCCTGGTCTTTTCCGCCCGCGAGGAGGAGAAGGTCTATGGTGATCCGCTCTATCGCGTCGTCGCCGCGCGCCGCGTCAACCTCATCGCCTGACGGAAGCCCCATGCAAGCCGATCTCGTCATCGCCGGAGCGACTACGCCGGATGGAAGCCTTGTCGACGTCGCGATCAACGGCGCGACCATTGCCGCCGTGTCGCCGGCCGGGCAAGGGCCGATTGCCGCGCGTCGGATCGACGCCGCGGGCAAGCTCGTCTCGCCGTCCTTCGTCGAGGGGCATATCCATCTCGACAAGACGCTGCTCGGCCTGCCTTTCATCCCGCATATTCCGGGCAACACCGTCGCGCTGCGCATTGCGGCCGAGAAGGAGCTGCGCCGCACGGTGTCGCTGCCGGTCGAGGAGCGTGGCGGCCGGCTGATCGAACAGATCGCCGCATTCGGCACGGGCTCCGTCCGCAGTCATGTCGATATCGATACCGAGATCGGCCTCAAGGGCCTGCATGCGCTGCTGACGCTGAAGGAGCGCTACGCCCATCTCGTCGATATCCAGATCGTCGCGTTCCCGCAGAGCGGCGTCATCACAGATCCGGGCACCGCGGCGCTGCTCGACGCGGCGCTGGAAGAAGGGGCGGACCTCGTCGGCGGGCTCGATCCGGCCGGCATCGACAATGACGTCACCGGCCATCTCGATGTGATCTTCTCCATCGCCGAGAAATACGGCGTCGGCCTCGATATCCACCTGCATGATCCCGGCCCGCTCGGCGCCTTCGAACTGCGCCAGATCGCCGGCCGCACCCAGGCTGCTGGGCTCAACGGCAAGGTCGTCGTCAGCCACGCCTTCGCGCTCGGCGCCATCGACGATGCAGAATTCGGCCGCACGGCCGAAGCGCTGGCGTCGGCCGGCGTCGCGATCATGACCAACGGTCCCGGCCCGGTCACGATGCCACCGGTGAAGCGGCTGAAGGCTGCTGGCGTCACGGTCTTCGCGGGATCGGACAATATCCGCGATGCCTGGTCGCCCTATGGCAATGGCGATCTCCTGCAGAGGGCGATGATCGTCGGCTATCGCCAGGACTTCAACGCCGACGAGGACGTCGCCCATGCCTTCGCCATGGTGACGACGATTCCGGCAACGGTGCTCGGCCTGTCAGGCTATGGTCTAGCTCCGGGCTGCCGCGCCGATCTCGTGCTGATTCCCGCAGGCTCGGTGCCCGAGGCGGTGGCGGGCGTCCCCGGCGGTCGGACGGTGCTGAAGCATGGCAAGATGGTCGCAGGCTAGAAGGGCCTGCGACAGGCATCGGGCAGCCTGTTGGATTTCGCGGCGAAAGCTGGCATGTCTTCTCCCCCGCCGGCGACCCCGCGCCGCGTTCCAAGGCATTCCTCATGACGTCACGCTCTCCGGCCGCAGCGGCTCCGCAGCCGACGATCACGCCCGCGCTCACCTTCCTGCTTGCCTTTTCCTGCGGCGCGATCGCGGCCAATCTTTATTACGCGCAGCCGCTGATCGCGCTGATCGGGCCGGATGTCGGCCTCTCGCCGCATGTCGCGAGCCTTGTCGTGACGCTGACGCAGATCGGCTATGGCTTCGGCCTCGTGCTGCTGGTGCCGCTTGGCGACATCGTCGAGAACAAGCGCCTGATCACGACCGCAGTCGCCGTGACAGCGGTGGCGCTGGTGCTGACAGCGCTCGCGCCGACCGCCCTGCCATTCCTGGCTGCGGCGCTCTTCATCGGCTTTTCCTCCAGCGTCATCCAGATGCTGGTGCCGATGGCGGCGAGCATGACCGACGAGGCCTCGCGCGGGCGCACCGTCGGCAATGTCATGAGCGGCCTGATGGTCGGCATCCTGCTGGCGCGCCCGATCGCCGGCTTCCTGTCGGACCTCATCGGCTGGCGCGGCGTCTTCGGTCTCTCGGCTGCGGCGATGATCCTGCTGTTCGGCCTTTTGATGCGCTTTCTGCCGCGGCGGCGGCCGGATGGCGGGCAGAGCTATGGCACCCTGCTCGCCTCGCTCTTCACCATCTGGAGGACGACACCGCTGCTGCGGCGGCGCGGGATCTATCAGTTCTTCCTGTTCGCCGATTTCAGCCTGTTCTGGACGGCCGTACCGCTTGAACTCCACGGCGCCGATTTCAATTATTCACAGTCGCAGATCGCGCTTTTCGCGCTCGCAGGTGCGGCCGGCGCGCTTTCGGCGCCGATCGCCGGGCGCCTCGCCGACCGCGGCTACACGCGCGCGGGAACTGGCGCCGCCATCGTCTTCGCCATCGCGGCCTTCGCCCTTGCCTGGCTCTCAGGTCATCTGCTCTCGATCGCGCTGATGGTGGTCGCCGCGATCCTGCTCGATTTCTTCGTGCAGGCGAACACGGTCTTTGGCCAGCGCGCGCTGTACATGCTGGCGCCCGAGATCCGCAATCGCCTCAACGGGCTCTATATCGCCACCTTCTTCATCGGCGGCGCGCTCGGTTCGGCCGTGGCAAGTCCGCTGCACGAATGGGGCGGCTGGCCGGCGATCGTCGCCGCCGGCATTGCCTTCCCGGCCATCGGCCTCCTGTATTTCCTGACCGAGTTCCGGCCCGGAGCGAAGGGGCGCTCTGCTTAGCCGGGCGCCTTGCGCGCATGCAACGGCAGGAGGATGAGCGCCACGGCAAGACCGAAGCCGCCTCCGAGAGCCGTTTCCCAGATGCGCGCGGCGAAGAGCCATGTCGAATGCTCGCCGCCGGCGGCGAGCGTCACGACGAGTGTGAAGGCATAGGCGCCGCAGGCCACGTCGTAGCGTTCCGGCAGCGCCATCGCATAGATGATCATTGCGATGGCAGCAGCGGACCAGACCAGAAGCGGGGCATCGATGGCGAGTGGCAGGCAGGCGATGCCGAGCGGCACGCCGATCAAGGTGCCGATGATCCGCCGCCGCACGCGATCGATCGTGCCGGTTGTCGTGCTGGCGATGACATAGGTGCAGGCCGTGATCGCCCAGCTTGCTTCCTCGAGACCGATCCGATCATCAAGCGCCACGATGACGAGCGTTGCGACGGCGGCCTGACACCCCATCACCAGTTCGGCCGGCGATCTGAGTGGCCCCGTGGCAACGGCAGGTGCGCCTTGCAGAGTGGCCGGATGCTCGGCTGGCCCGCTCAAAAGGCGCGGAACCACCGCAGCGATCGCGGCGATCGTCACGGCGACCGCGACCGTTCCGAAGTCTGCCGGGGTCAGCCCGACGCCAAAGGCAAGCAACTGGCCGATGAAGATCTGCGAGCCGATGCCGGCCCCAAGCACGCCGAAGCGCTTGAGATAGCCGACGCAGAAGGCCCCGGACGCCAGAATGATCTCGGCGCCCGGCCGGCCGGGCGCGTTGAGTTCGGCCGCAAAGGACAGCATGACGACGGCGCCGACGCCGGCGGCAAGGCAGAGCAACACCAGATCGCGGGTCGAGTCGCGCCGCTTGATCCGGGCTTCCGAAACGCTCGCCCAGAGCGCGAAACCACCCGCCAGAATGCTGAGCGTGCTGCCCTGCGCCGCGACGCCCGACGCCACGTCGTGCAGCGTCCCCATCATGGCCGCGAGGCCGAACGCCGTCACGAGACGAAGGCCCTTGACCCGGCGATGCGTTCCGGGATCAACGCGCTCGAACCAGCCTGAGATCGCCTCGAACACCGCCGCCCTCCGTCAATCCGATCAGCCGGCCCTGACGACGCCCTTCTCGATCAACCAGGACACCGATTCCTGTACCGCCTCGAGCGAGGTATAGCGCGGCTGGTAGCCGAGCATCGCTCGCGCCTTGTCGATCGAGCAGTTCGGGCTATGGGCAATATGATCCCATGTCGCCTGCGCCGTGCGATCGCTTTGGCGGGTTTTCCATTCCGGCCAGGGCAGGAAGGCAAGGTTCGGCGCTTGCCCGAACCAGGCAGCCATCGCCTCGGCATAGCCACGCAGCGTCACCGCCGCCGGAGATACCGTGTGGAAAGCTTCGCCGAGGGCAGCACTCCGCCTGGTGATTGCGCGCATGAACATCTGCGCCACGTCGTCCGCATGGACGTGGTGAACCGTCTCCATGCCGAGATTGGGGATAAGGATTTCCTCGCCCTGTGCGAGGTGTGTGAACACAGACGGGTCGAAATGACCTTCCGGATTGAGCGGCTCCCAGCCCCGGCCCACGATATGTCCCGGATGAATGATCGTCGCGGGAAAGCCGTTACGGCGCGCCTCATGAAGCAAATAGGCCTCGATTGCGGCTTTCTGGATGCCGTATTCGCCAAAAGGCTTGCGGGGCTGCATCTCGGTGGTCGGCACCGTGACGCTCGGGCCATGCACCCAGATCGTCCCGGTGTGCAGGAAGTGCTCGACCTCGCCTTTGACCGCCTCGACGATCTCCTTCGCGCTTGCCAGCGTGAAGCAGGTCATGTCGATGAGGATGTCGGGCTTCAGGTCGAAGATCGCGCCGCCGAACGCGCCGTCGCCCTCGGCGGCCTCGCGGTCGATCGCGACCTGCTCGACGCTGCCCCATGCCTTGTGCGGCGTGTAGGGCTGCCGCTGTCCGCGGCTGACATTCACCACATGAAATCCGGCCTCGACCAGCCGTGGCACCAGATAGGTGCCGACATGCCCGCTGCCGCCGATGATCACGACCCTCGTCATCGCTGCCTCCACTGCCATTCAAATCCGCCGCATAGGACCGGCTGGAGCCGGCGAAGGCAAGCCCGGGGACACGTCACGATGCCGGCGCCGATGTCGGCTCCGGCCGGTCGCGGAAGCCGCGCGAGAGACCGTGATAGAGCCGCTCCTTGCAGATCAGCGCCGAGACGCCGTCGGCGATGATCGCCGCGGCAAAGAGCGGCAGGATCAGCTTGTGGCTGTCCGTCATCTCGGAGACGATGAGCACCGCCGTCAGCGGCGCGCGGACCACGCCGACGAAATAGGCGATCATGCCGAGCACCACCACGGCGCCGACCGGCTCGCCCGGGAAGATCGCGGTGAGCATCTGGCCGAGGCCGGTTCCAGCCGCGAGCGAGGGCGCGAAGATGCCGCCGGGAATGCCGGAAAGCGCCGTCAGGAGGGTTGTCACGAACTTGGCCGGCCCGAACCACAGCGGCTCGCTGCCGCCCTCGATGATGGAGCGCGCGACGCTGTAGCCGGTCCCCCAGGTCAGGTTGGCGCCGAAGACGCCGATCAGCGCGATGACGAGCCCCGCCGCGGCCGCCCAGAGGATCGGATGCCCCCGCACCGCCGCCACAGGGTGCCATTCGCTGGCGGTGAACCAGAGCATGGCGCGCGAGAACAGACCGCCGCTTACGCCGCCGAGCACGCCTGCGACGGGCGCGATCATGATCGCCGCCTTGATCGACAACACGTCGTGCACGGCGCCGAAATAGAGATAGTCCCCGGCGATGCCGAGGCTGACGAGACCCGAGATCATCACCGCTGCCATGACCAGCAGCGCCAGCCGCTGCTCATAGGCCGAAGCCAGTTCCTCGATCGCGAAGGCCACGCCCGCAAGCGGCGTATTGAAGGCCGCCGAGACGCCGGCCGCGCCGCCGGCGATGGTGACGGCGGCGGTGAGCGGCACGCGGAACAGCCTGTGCATACCCTCCATCAGCGCGGCACTGATCTGCACCGTCGGCCCCTCGCGCCCGACCGAGCCACCGGCGGCGAGGGCAAGAATGGTCAGCACGAATTTGAACGCCGCCGTCCGCAGCGACGTCAGCCGCGCATTGGCTTCCGAAGCGGCGTTGTGTGATCCGGCGATGACCTGGGGGATGCCTGAGCCACGCGCCTCCGGGGCGAAGCGCCGCGTGATCCAGACGATGGCGGCGTAGGCGGCCGGCGTCAGGACGAGCGGGGCATAGGGCCAGCGGGCGAGGACGAAGTCGAAAGCCTCTATCGCCTTGTCCGCCGAGGCGGCGAAAGCGAGCGCCACCAGCCCGATCAGAACCGCCCCGCCGGTCGTGGCGGTGCGACGCCGCCAGACCGCTCCGAGATCATTCCACTTCTGCATTGAACCAGCGCCTGTTGCGAATGCGGACGGGCGCCAGACTTGGCCGGCGTCAATCCATACGGACGCCGCCGGTGATGTTGATGCCCTGTCCCGTCATGAACCGCGACGCGTCAGATGCAAGGAAAACCACGACGTCGGCGACGTCCTCGGGCTCTTCGATACGGCCGAGTGGCGTCAGCGACACATATTCCGCGCGAACGGCCTCCGGGGTCATGCCGCGCAGCTCGGCTTCCCAGATGATCTCGCGCTCCTGCATCGACGTCTTGACGAAGCCGGGGCAGACGCAGTTGACGCGAATGCCCTTCGGCGCGAGCTCGCGCGCCAGCGCCTGTGTCCAGCCGAAGACCGCGAATTTCGAGGCCGAGTAATGGGCCAGCAGCGGCGCGCCAACCTTGGCGGCCAGCGAAGCTGTATTGACGATCACCGCCTGCTTCTTTTCGGCGAGGAAATAGCGCGTCGCGATCTGGTTGGTGAGAAAGACGCCGCGCGCATTGACGTCGAAATTGAAGTCCCACTCCTCGTCCGTGATGTCCACGGCCGGCCGCATGGTGGAGACGCCTGCATTGGCACAGAGGATGTCGAGGCCACCGAGGCCCTCGATCGCCTGGCCGACGGCATGTTCGACCGATGCGCGCTTGGTGACATCGATCTCGACGGCAAACCCGCCATTGCCGAGCTCGGCGATCACGGTCTGTGCGGCCATCACGTCGAGGTCGGCGATCGCGACCGTGGCGCCGGCCCGGTCGAGAGCGCGGACGATCGCGGCGCCGATCCCCTTGGCGCCGCCGGTGACGAGGGCCTTCCGGCCCGTCAAGTCGAATATGCCCGCCATGCCTTGTCAGCTCCTCGCGTTGGGTTTTGAAGGCGCTAAGGAAGCGCAAACTCGAACACTTTACAACGTCGAAGTTCCGGTTCATGTTCGGTTATGTTCGAACCTGTTTCAGTCTGAACGTGGCTTGGCTGTGCCGCGCGCAGCTTCGAAGGGCAGCCCTGAATGCATCCGGACGATCTTCCCAGCTATGACCCGGCCGTCGGCTTCGGACGCATGCCGGCTGGCGCGCGCCAGTCGTTGATCCTTGATGTCGTCGAGATGGACGGCTTCGTTTCGGTTTCGCAGATCGCGTCTAATCTCAACGTCTCCGAGATGACGATCCGCCGCGATCTCGTGGTTCTCGAGGAGCGCGGCCTGCTGGCGCGCACGCATGGTGGCGCCGTCTCGGCAGCGACCAGTCCGCGCGAGGTTTTCGACCTCGAGGAACCGGCCTTCAAGCGCCGGCGTCATCGCAATGCCCGCGAGAAGACAGCGATCGCCCATGCCGCGGCGGGCCTCATCGGCCCGAGCGAGACCATCGGCCTCGATGTCGGCACGTCGACCTTGACGCTCGCCGAGGCGATCATCGAGCGGACGGATCTTCGCGTCTTCACCAACAGTCTTCGCGCGGCAATGGTCCTGTCGGCTTCCAAGAGCCCGGTCTATGTGCTCGGAGGCGAGGTTCGCAATCCCGAACAGTCGGTGGTCGGCTCGCGCGCCGTCGGCGAACTCGCCAACTACAATCTCGATCGGGTCTTCATCGGTGTCTCGGGCCTGATCGAGGCCGGCTTTTTCGATTATTCGGTCGAGGACAGCGAGGTGAAGCGCGCCTTCATCGCGCGCGCCGACCAGATCGTCATCCTTTGCGATTCCTCGAAATTCGACCATCGCTCGCTCGCGCGGGTCTGTGACATCGCGGGCGCCGATGTGCTCGTCACCGATGCGCCGCCCCCGAACCATCTCGCAAGGGCGTTGGAAGCGGCCGAGGTCGAGGTGATCGTGGCCAGCCCCGTCGCCGAGCGGATCGCCGGATAGATTTCAGTTTTGACATGATGCGGCGGCCGACAGGATCGGCTCCCGCGAAAGGGAATAACGGAATGGTATTTGATTTCTTCGGCGCGCGTCGCAAGGTCGTGGTCGGCATGGTCCATATCGGAGCCCTGCCCGGCACCCCGCTCTATGATGCCGATGGCGGCGTCGAGAAGCTGATCGAGAACGCTGCCAGCGACCTCGAGAAACTGCAGGCCGGCGGCATCCATGCGGTGATGTTCGGCAACGAGAACGACAGGCCCTACGTCTTCAAGGCGAGCCCGGCAACGATCGCCGCGATGACCGCCGTCATCCAGGCCCTGAAGCCGATGATGAAGGTGCCCTTCGGCGTCAATTATCTCTGGGATCCCTCGGCGTCGGTGGCGATCGCCTGCGCGACCGGCGCCTCCTTCGCCCGCGAGATCTTCACCGGGCTGTTCGCCTCGGATATGGGCCTGTGGCAGCCGAACGCCGCCGAGGCACTGCGTCTTCGTCGCGATCTCGGTCGGCCGGACCTGAAGCTTCTCTTCAACATCAACGCCGAATTCGCCGCGAGCCTCGATCACCGGCCGATCGCGCTTCGTGCCAAGAGCGCCGTCTTCTCGTCTCTGGCCGATGCCATCCTCGTTTCCGGCCCGATCACGGGCCAGCCGGCCGAGACGTCGGATCTCCGCGCCGTGTCCGAAGCGGTCAAGGACGTCCCGATCTTCGCCAACACCGGCGTTCGCCTCGAGAATGTCCGCGAGGTCATGACCTACGCCGACGGTGCCATCGTCGGAACGCATTTCAAGGTCGATGGCGACACCTGGAACGCGGTCGACGCGGACCGCGTCAAGCGATTCATGGACGTCGTCGACTCCATCGTCTGATCGAACCATGAGCTTCGCCCGCCCGGACACGGTCATCGGTCTCGATATCGGCACCACCTCGACCATTGGCATTGCCGTGCGGCCGCCGGGCGAGATCCTCCATGTCGCCTCGAAGCCAGTCACCCTCTCCTCGCCCTTTCCGGGCTGGGCCGAGGAGGATCCGGCCGAGTGGTGGGCGAACTGCGTCGCCATCCTCAAGGAGATCGTCGCGGCCCTGCCGGGCGGTCCTGCGAGCCTCGCCGGGCTTTGCGTCACCGGCATGCTGCCGGCCGTGGTGCTGCTCGATGTCGACGGCGCTGTGCTGCGCCCCAGCATCCAGCAGAGCGATGGCCGGGTCAGCGCCGAAGTCGATGCGCTGAAGGCCGAACTCGACGAGACGGCGTTCCTGGCGCGCGCCGGCAATGGCGTCAACCAGCAGCTTGTCGCCGCCAAGCTGCGCTGGATCGCCCGACACGAGCCCGAGGTCTTTGCGCGCGTCGCGACGGTCTTCGGCTCCTATGACTATATCAACTTCCGCCTGACCGGCCGCCGTGCCGTCGAGCAGAACTGGGCGCTCGAGGCGGGGTTTACAGACCTCGCCGACCACAAGATCGCGGACGATCTCGTCAGCCTTGCCGGCATTGCGCGCAGCGCCGTGCCGGACCGCACCGTCACGCATGAGCAGATGGGCACGGTCTCAGCCGGAGCCGCCGCCTTGACTGGACTTCCCGAAGGCTTGGCTGTCTTCGGCGGCGCCGCCGATCACATCGCCTCGGCACTCGCGGCCGGGATCGCCGAGCCCGGCGATGTTCTGCTCAAATTCGGTGGCGCGGGCGATATCGTCGTCGCGGCGGCAACCGCGACGCCCGATCCGCGGCTCTATCTCGATTATCACCTCGTGCCCGGCGTTTATGCGCCGAATGGCTGCATGGCCGCATCCGGCTCGGCCCTCAACTGGCTCGCCGGCCTGATCGGAACGGAAAACGGCGAGGAACGGCCACATGTGGCGCTCGATGCGCTTGCGGCGTCCGTGCCGGCCGGCAGCGACGGCGTGCTCTGCCTCCCGTATTTCCTCGGCGAGAAGACACCGATCCATGATCCCCTGGCGCGCGGGACGTTCACCGGCCTCAGCCTCAGCCACGGCAAGGGCCATCTCTGGCGGTCGCTGCTGGAGGCGATTGCCTATGGCTTCCGCCACCATCTCGACGTGCTGACGGAGATGGGTCACCAGCCCGCGCGGGTCTTCGCGTCGGACGGCGGCACCAAGAGCCGCATCTGGATGCAGATCGTCGCCGACATTGTCGGCCTGCCGGTCCGCCTGCTCGAAAATCCCTATGGATCATCGGTCGGCGCCGCCTGGGTTGCCGCGATTGGCAGCGGGCTCGCGACGGATTGGTCGGGCGTCAGCGCCCTCGCGCGCCAGGGCGATCTCATCAGCCCGATCGATGCGCATCGCGATGTGTATGACCGCGGCTATGCCCGCTATCGCGCGACCTATGAGGCCCTGAAGCCCATCTTCGCGATGCCGTAACGGCTCGCGACGGAACCGTTCCCCAAGGGTGACGTTTGCCTCCGTCACGCCATCAGGACGGAGGACGTCGCATGACCGAACACGATCCCAAGCCCTATGCGAATACCGACGAGCGCCAGCAGGGCGGTTTTTCCAACGATGACGAGAACATTCGCCAGCAGCAGGCGGAGGATATTGCCGACGAAAACCAGGATGGCCGTCCCCTGCCCGATCCGGGCGGCGAGCGGCATGCTGCGATCGAATTCGACGATGAGGATTTCGGCGCTGGCCGCGACGATGTCTAGAACCGCCGGCCGGCGGTGCACCACCTGAACGCCAAATGCCCGGGACCAGCCCGGGCATTTTCACGACTGCAGCGGCTATTTACGGCCCGCGGCGATCTGCGACGGCGACAATTTCGAGGGTTTGACTTCCGCCCCTGTCACGCCGGAACCCGGCTGTGTTGCAGCGATCGGATCACTGGTCGGGAATGTCTCGGTAAGCTCCATGTCGAGCTTGTGCTCGCTGGCCTTTTTCTGTTCGCGCTGGGCGCGGCCGGGAAGGATCGTATTCAGAACCTTGTCGACGACCATAGTCACCTCCTGAGCCGGAGATCGGCTTCTGGGAATCAAGGCGCGGAGGGCCGTTTCGTTCCCATCTGACTGTCATCAGCGCGCCGCGCTTCGTGATGCCGCTTTCAATGGCGAAGGCGTAGAATATTCACGGGATGCGCAGGAGGGCGACATGCTGTCGATGAGTTTCCTTGACCGCTGGAGGCCCGAACTCCTGGCGGCGCTGCGCATCGTCGCGGCGCTGCTCTTTCTAGAGCATGGCACATCGAAGGTGCTGGGCTGGCCCTATGTCGAGGGCATGAGCAGCCTGCCGCCGCTGACCCTGTTCTGGATCGCCGGCGTGATCGAGATTGTCGGCAGCCTGTTGCTGATCGTCGGGCTGCTGCCGCGCCCGGTCGCCTTCGTGCTCTCGGGAGAAATGGCGATCGCCTATTTCATGGAGCATCTGCCGATCGCGTTCTTCCCGATCAACAATCAGGGCGACGCGCCGATCCTCTTCTGCTTCGTCTTCCTGTATCTCGCCGCAGCCGGCCCCGGAGCCTTCAGCCTCGACGGGCGTCAGCCGGCCGCCGGCTCATAGCCGGCTGCCCTGATCGCCGCGACGACCGCGGCCTGATCGGCCTCACCGGCGATCTCGACGCGCTTCGACGCGAGATCGACCTTGACCTCGGCGGAGGGGGCGGCGGCGCGCGCGGCCTTGCCGATGGTCGAGGCGCAATGGCCGCAGGACATGTCGGGAACGGTGAAGATCAACATCTGAAGCGCCCTTTCCGATGGCTCTGTTGATCCAGATCTGGGCCTTCCCACCGTGGCAAGGTCAAGAGTGAAAACGCATCCTTGACCTTCCCATGATGGGAAGCCCTATGTGATGGGTCATCAAGATCAAAGAGAGCGGAAAGCCGATGACAAAGCATCATCATCCGGCCGACATGACCGGCACCGGGCACGGAGCGCCGCCCGAGCGAATCGAATTCTCGATCGAGGGCATGACCTGCGCGTCCTGCGTCTCGCGCGTCGAGAAAGCGATCAAGGCCGTGCCGGGTGTCGATGCGGCCAGCGTCAATCTCGCCACCGAGCGCGCGACAGTACGAGCCCACGCCACCGCACTCTCCGGTGCCATCGAGGCAGCGGTCGCCGGCGCGGGCTATCAGGCGCACCAGCTGACGCATGATCACCCGCCGCATGATGCGATGGCCCACCACAATCACAATGCCGAAGGGCTCGGCCGCGATCTCGCGCTCGCTGCCGTGCTGACACTGCCGATCGTCATCGTGGAAATGGGCGGCCATCTGGTGCCGGCCTTCCATCACTGGACGATGATGACGCTCGGGCCGTGGAACGGTTGGCTGCAATTTGCGCTGGCGACCCTCGTGCTCGCCTTTCCCGGACGCCGGTTCTTCGCCTCGGGCATTCCGGCTCTCGTGAAGGGCCGGCCCGAGATGAACGCGCTCGTCGCGCTCGGCGCTGGCGCCGCCTGGCTCTATTCGAGCGTCGTGACCTTCGCGCCCTGGCTCATCCCGGCCGGCAATGACGCGCTCTATTTCGAGGCGGCGGCTGTGATCGTCACGCTGATCCTGCTCGGGCGCCTGCTCGAGGCGCGCGCAAAGGGGCGCACCGGTGCCGCCATCGCCGCACTCGTCAAGCTGAGCCCGAAGACCGCGCGCGTCAGTCGCGATGGCGCCGGCGCGATCGATATGCCGATCGAAGAGGTTCGCGTCGGCGACATCGTGCTGGTCCGGCCCGGCGAGCGCATTCCGGTGGACGGCACCGTCACCGAAGGCATGTCGCATGTCGACGAATCGATGATCACAGGCGAACCCGCCCCCGTCGCGAAAGCGGCCGGCAACCCGGTTGTCGGTGCCACGGTCAACGGCAGCGGGAGCTTCTCCTTCCGTGCCGAACGCGTCGGCCGCGATACCAAGCTTGCCGAGATCGTCCGCATGGTCGAGGCGGCGCAGGGCGCCAAGCTGCCGATCGAGGCACTCGTCGATCGCGTGACCGGCATCTTCGTGCCGGCCGTTATTGCCGTCGCGATCCTGACGTTCCTCGGCTGGTACATGTTCGGGCCTGAGCCAGCGCTTTCGCTCGCCCTCGTCAATGCGGTTGCGGTGCTGATCATCGCCTGCCCGTGCGCCATGGGTCTCGCCACACCCGTTTCGATCATGGTCGGGACCGGCCGCGCGGCCGAATTCGGCATTCTGTTCCGCCAGGGCGAGGCGCTGCAGGCGCTTGCGGACGCAAATGTCGTTGCAATCGACAAGACCGGAACGCTGACCGAGGGCAAGCCCGAGCTGACGGACCTCGTCGCCCTCAGCGGCTTCCCGCGCGGCGAACTCCTCGGCCTCGTCGCCAGCGCGGAGGCGCGTTCGGAACATCCGGTCGCTCGGGCCCTGCAAAAGGCGGCGGAGGCCGAGGGCTCGCCGACCGCGGAGGCCGAGTCCTTCGAGGCGGTTGCCGGCAACGGGATTCGCGCACGGGTCGGCGGTCGCGCGGTGCTGGTCGGCACAGCGCGTTTCCTCCGTGCCGAAGGCGTCGATCTCACGCCGCTCGCCGCCGAGAGCGCGCGCCTCGGCGAAGAAGGCAAGTCGCCGCTTCATGTCGCCATCGATGGCGAAGCGGCTGGCGTCATTGCCGTCAGCGACGCCTTGAAGCCGACCAGCGCCGCGGCGATTGCCGGACTGAAGCGGCTCGGCCGCCGCGTCGTGATGGTCACCGGCGATGGCGAAGCGACGGCCAAGGCCATCGCGCGGGCTGCAGGCATCGACGAGGTGCGTGCCGGGGTCCTGCCTGAGGGTAAGGCGCAGGTGGTGGCCGAACTCAAGCATGGCGGCGCGCGCGTCGCCTTTGTCGGCGACGGCATCAACGACGCGCCGGCTCTGGCCGCAGCCGATATCGGGATCGCCATCGGCACGGGCACCGATGTCGCGATCGAAAGCGCCGATGTCGTCCTGATGTCCGGCGATCTCGCCGGCGTGGTGACCGCGATCGGCCTCTCCACGGCGACCATGCGCAATATCGGCGAAAACCTCTTCTGGGCCTTCATCTACAATGCGGCGCTGATCCCGGTCGCGGCCGGGCTGCTCTACGTGCCGTTCGGGATCTTGCTGTCGCCGATGCTCGGCGCGGCCGCCATGGCGCTCTCCAGCGTCTTTGTGGTCGGCAATGCGCTGCGGCTGAAGCGCTTTCGTCCGAAAGGAGCCTGATGATGAATATCGGCGAAGCATCTCGGGCGTCCGGCGTCTCGGCCAAGATGATCCGCTACTATGAGAGCATCGGCCTCATTGCCGATGCGGCGCGCACCGAGGCCGGCTATCGCACCTACCAGCCCGGGGACGTCGAGACCTTGCGCTTCATCCGCCGCGCCCGCGACCTCGGCTTCTCGGTCGAGGAGATGACCACGCTGCTGGCCCTTTGGCGCGACAAGAGCCGCGAGAGCGCCGAGGTAAAGCGGGTCGCGCTCGGCCATGTCGCCGATATCGAGCGCCGCATCCGCGAGCTCGAGGGCATGGCGCGCACGCTGCGCCACCTCGCCGGCCACTGTCATGGCGATCATCGGCCGGACTGCCCGATCCTCGACGACCTCGCCGAGGGCATCGCAAGCCCTGCACAGCCGCCGGCCACGCAGGGCTTCCAGCGACGATAAGAACGCCGGCCGCCGCAATCAAATCGTCACGGCGTTCGGTTATCGACGGCGGCCGAAACAAGGACAGATCGATGCCTATGAGCCTCGCCGACATCGCCGCGCTGCCAGCCATCGCACCCTCCAGGCGGACCCTCGCCATGCTGGAAGCCGCGATCGCGGGCGCGACCGCGATCGCGGCGCTCGGCGGCCGGCATGAACGATCCAGCCTGACGCTAAAGGGCGCGCGCGATTTTCAGACAGCCGCCGATATCGCCTCCGAGCGGGCGATCACCGCCGCGCTCGTTGCCCGCTTCCCCGGCTATGCGATCACCGGCGAGGAGGAAACCGCGATCAGTGGCAGCGTTAGCGGCACGTTCCTCGTCGATCCGATCGACGGCACGACGAATTTCGCCTGGGGTCTGCCATTCTTCGGAATCTGCATCGCGCTGGTCGAAGAGGGCGAGACCGTAGCCGGCGTCGTGCTCGATCCCTCGCTCGGCGAGGCCTTCGTCGCCGAGAAGGGGCTGGGCGCTTACCTCAACGGCCAGCGGCTCACGATCGCCCGCAATCTGGCGCCGGAGGAAGCGCTGATTGCCGCCAGCCTGCCGGTGCCCGGGCAGGTGCGCAGCATCGACGTCGAGGCCTATCACCGGGCGCTGCGCCGCGTCATGGACACCGCCGCCGGCATGCGCCGCCTCGGCTCCGCCGCGCTTAGCCTCTGCTATGTCGCGGCGAGCCGGCATGACGCCTTCTTCGAGGACGGCCTGTCACCGCTCGATTATGCCGCCGCCGCCCTGGTGCTGACCGAGGCCGGCGGCACGGTCACCGGCTTTGCCGGCGCCCCGGTCGACCCGCGCGGTGCCGTGCTCGGCGCCAACCCAGCCCTTCACCCCTGGCTGGTATCGCTGCTCTCGAACAGCGCCTGAAGCGCGATCGGCTCATCGGTGGTGATCTGGTCGACCTCGAGCGCCACCAGTTGCCGGAGCGTCCGCGCCGCATCGGCATGGGTCGTGTTGAGCGTATAGGCATCGATCAACCGGTCGGCATCGTGGAAGGCGCCGACGATGTCGTGGCCGAGCGAAGCCGCTTTCAGGACGATCGGATAGTGCAGATAGATGGTCGAGGCGCGCGGCGCGGCTGCGAGCGCGGCGGTCACGAAGGCGTCGAAATCGGCGCCGCTGTTCAACGCTTCGATCGTATCGTCACGGCAGGGATCAAAGCCGGCGGCAAGTTCTGGCGTCGCCTCGGCGAGGCGGCGAACGGCCGTCCAGTCGCCGCCCGACAGGATGAAGCGTTCGGCAACCGGGCCGATCAGCCGGGCGAAGCGCTCGACGACGGCCGGGGTGATGGCGCTCGCTTCTTCCTTGAGATCGAGCTGGACCAGCGCATCCGCCGCCGCATCACCGGCCGCGAGTTCGGCGAGATCGTCGAGCAGCAGCACCGGCTGGTCGGTGTTCGTCCCGTCGGGAGCCCGCATCGTCAGCTCTCGCAGCATTGCGCTATCCGCAGCAGCGACGAGCCCGGAGCCCGACGTCTCGCGGTCGAGCCGATCATCATGCAGCACGACGAACCCGTCTTCGCCAAGCGCGCGGAGATCGACCTCCGAAGAAGCGCCGGCGGCCAGAGCCTCGCGGAGGATCGCAGGGGTGAACGGAATGTCCTCCAGCCGGCGCTTCATCCGGTGCCATTTGAGCCGGACACGATGATAGCCACTCCAGATGGCAACGCCGTCCGCGGCGCGCGGGGCATCAGGCAGTTCGTTGAGATCAGGCATGGAGACGCACTCCGCTTTCAATCGTGCCATGAACGCGCGCAGGCCGGGCGCGGCCCCCGCCTTCGAAGGCAGCCACCTCGCGGATGTCGAGGCCGATCTCGTCCCCGACCAGAACCCGCACCGATTTGTCGACCTGCACCTTGATCGTTTCGCTGCCGACCATGACATCGAGCATGCGGAAGGCGCCAAGATCAAGAATGCGCTGAACCTCGCCGCGCCAGGCACCGCCCGGCGTCAGGTCTTCTGGCCGGAGGGCGAATCCATAGATCCCATCCGGGCCGTCGACGGCGATCCGCACGCCGCCGATCTCGGCAAGCCCTCCCGTGACCGGCCGCTCGATCAGGTTCATGGTGCCGATGAAGCCGGCGACGAAGCGGGTCGCCGGCTCGGCATAGATGGCCGAGGGCGAGCCGATCTGCTCGACGGTTCCGCTCCGCATCACCACGACGCGATCCGCCAGCGTCAGCGCCTCTTCCTGGTCATGCGTGACGAAGATGGTGGTGAGCCCGAGCCGGCGCTGGATCGCCCGCACTTCCTCGCGCAGCCGGACGCGCAGATGCGCGTCGAGCGCCGAGAACGGCTCGTCCATCAGCAGGATCTTCGGCTCCAGCACGACGCAGCGCGCGATGGCGACCCGCTGCTGCTGACCGCCGGAGAGCTGGCCGGGATAGCGCGCCTCGAAGCCGGTGAGGCCGACGAGATCAAGGACGCCGGCGACCTTTTCCCGGATCGCCGCGCGCGACAGCCGCCGCAGCTTGAGGCCGAAAGCCACATTCTGGAACACCGTCATATGGCTCCAGAGCGCATGGCTCTGGAAGACCATGCCGGTCGGACGGCGGTCGGGCGGCAGGGCGACAACATCCTCGCCGTCGATCAGGATGCGGCCCGCGGTCGGCCGCTCGAAGCCGGCGATCATCCTGAGGACGGTCGACTTGCCGCAGCCGGAAGGACCAAGCAGGCAGACGAGTTCGCCGTCATCGATCGCGACCTCGACATCGGCCACGGCCCTGGTGCCGGAAAACTGCTTGCTCAGCCTGTCGATGACGAGTTCTGACATGGAAATCCGATCAGGCGCCGAGGCCGCCGGCAATAGTGCGGGCGGAGAGTATCTTGCGGGCGAAAAGCAGCGCGATGAAGGACGGCACCCACAGCATAACCGAGAGCACCGCGCCATACTGCACGACGAGCTGGTTGTTGATCAGCGAGATCATCAGCACCGGCATCGTGCGGACATGCGGCGCGCCGATGAGGAAGGCGCCCTCGGTCTCGTAGAACGTACCGACAAAGGTCAGCAGCAGGGCGGCGCCGATGGCCGGTCCCGCCTGCGGCAGCGTGATCGAAAGAAAGGTCCGCGTTGCCGAAGCTCCGACATCGCGCGCCGCCTCTTCCAGCCGCCGATCGATGGTCTGGAAGGCGCCGACCGGAATCCAGATCATCAGCAGCAGCGTGTTGACGAGCTGGATCAGCACGACCCCGGCAAAGGTGCCGACAAGGCCGAGCGAGAAGAAGATCGAGGCGATCGCGATATAGAGGCCGAATTTCGGGAAGGCCTGCGTCGCGAGGAAAGACAGCAACAGCGCGGACTTGCCGGGAAATTCGAGCCTGGCGAAGGCATAGGCGGCCGGCAGGCAGATCAGGGCAGAGAACAGCGTGACGATCACCGACAGCGCGATCGAGGTGCGCAGCGCCGCCCAGACATCGGCGCGCGACAGCATCGCCGCCCAGAAGCGAAAGCCCCACTGCGTCGGAATGAGCGACGGATAGCGCCACACCTCGGCGAAGGCCCACAGGAACACCGCGGCGATCGGAACGATGATGAAGACGGTCAAAAGGGTTGCGAGCGAGACGCCGGGCGCCAATCGCAGCAGGCGGCGCGGCAAGGCCGTCATGCCGACTTCCTCCGCGAGCGCGCTACCGAACGGACATAGATGACGCCGACCACCGCGCAGAACAGGAAGCACATCACCGCCTGGGTCTGTGCCTGGAGCGGATCCTGCAATTCGCTGAAAGTGCGCTGCATGAAGACGCCCATCATCTCGGGCGAGGCCGGACCGAGCAGATAGGGCATCGTGAAGGCGCCGAACACGCCGAGAAACGACAGCGAGAAGGCGACGGTGAGCGAATTGCGGATGAGCGGCAGGATGATGCCGGTGAGGATCCTGAGCCAGCCCGCGCCGACATCCCGCGCCGCCTCGATCGCGGCGTTCGGAATTTGGGCAAGGCCCGAAAGCAGGATGAGCAGCGTAAGCGGAATGCCTTCCCAAACGAGACCGATGACCGTGCCGACCGGCGTCAGATAGGGCGAGCGGAAGCCGTTGATACCGATCGCGTGCAGCACGGTCTGGATCGTGCCGTTCGGCCCCATGAAGCGGATCAGCGCATAGCCGACGATGATCCCGGGAACGAACAAGGGAAACACCGCGACGCTCTGCACAAAGGTCGGCAGCCGTCCGTTCGAGAAGCGCAGATAGAGCGCGATCGGCAGGCAGAGAAGGAGCAGCGCCGAGGACGTCACCAAGGTGGAGACGAGCGTGAACAGGAGATTGCCGGTGCTGAGCCGGTCACCGAAAAAGCGGGCATAGGCCGCGAACGACCAGCCGGCCGCGTCCGGCCGCAGCGTCGAGACGATCGCGGCGATTGCCGGCAACAGCACGAAGACGGCGACGAGGAGAACGGGCGCGGCAACGAGGAAAAGCCCGACGGGAAACCGCCGGGCCTCGGTTCGTTCAGCGGTCAGCAAGGCCATAGGCGCCGATCAGCCACGCGTGATGTTTGGCGCCACATTGCGGTACCAGCCGTCATTGAGGGCCGTCGACCAGTCGCCGTCCGGATAGGTCGGGATCGAGGCCGGGATGACGGCGGCATATTTCTCGCGCAGCGCCGTCGGCAGGAATGACCAGTCGACGCCGGGGAAGCCGCCGAGATCGTTGAGAACCGAGGTCTGCATCGGCTCGGTGAGCAGGAAATCGGCAAAAGCCAGCGCGCCATCCTTGTGGGCAGCGATGGTCGGCACCACCGAGGCCGAGAAGCCTCCGGCAAGCGCCAGATCCTGCAGCTGCACCAGCTTGATCGTCTCCGGCACCACACCCTGAGCGAGGCCCTGCAACACCATGTCCGACCAGATCGGCACCATCGAGACGACGCCATTCGAAAGCATCTGCAGCGCGGCGGTGTTGCCGGCGGCGTAAGAGCCCTTTTCATAGAGCGACGGGGCCAGATCGTTGAGCAGCGCCCAAGCCGGCGTCAGCCGTTTGTCGCCCTCTTCCTTGGTGAAGTTCGACGGCGTGAACAGCTGGGGGTCGCGGCCGTTCGCCTCGTGGATGGCGCGGACGACGAAGTTCTTGCCCGAGCCGCCCTTGTCGGGACGGTTATAGATGAACTGACCGGGATTGGCCTTGATCCAGGCGACCAGCGCATCCCAGGTCTTCGGCACACTGTCGGCGGGGATCTTGGCCGAGTCGTAGGCGAGCAGCACCTGCGAGCCGCGATAGGGCATCGAGTAAGGCGACTCGATTGCCGCCTTGTTCACATGGGCGAAATTCGGGACGAGCTTGTCGTCGAATTTGACCCAGAGGCCGGCCTCGATGCCGCCTTTCGGCAGGTTGGGATCATACTGCTCGGCGAAGTCGATCTGCGGATCGGCCTTGGCGTTCAGCGCCGCCAGCGCGCGCTGCGCCACCTGGTCGAGGCCGCCATTGCGGGCGATGACGACATTCACCTCATATTCAGGATGCGCAGCCTCGAAGGCCGGCTTGACGATATTCGACAACCAGTCCGAGATGTTGGCGTCGCTATCGGTGAAAATGTCGAGCTTGGTCGCAGCGAAGGCACGGCTGACGGGAAGCGCCGTGGCAGCGGCAAGGGCTGCCGATGTGGCAAGGAACTGGCGGCGGTTGATCATTGGGGTCCGTCCGAATTGAAATCCGGCCGGACCTTAGGTGCGGTGCGTGACGCTCTTGTGAACCTTAGCGCGCCTTGCGGCCGAACTTCGGACCATCAACCGCTGATGGAGGCGAGCATCGCGAGAGCCGCTTTTCTCACCTTATCGACGCGGTTGGACCAGCCATCGCCGAACCTCGTCCACCCGGAAAGGCCTCTGTAGAAATCGAGCCGCTGGTCCGACATGGTCTCAACGATGGCCTTCGGATCCTTCGCCTTCACCGCGCCCAACGTGAGCGGTCCGATCGAACCGTCCGGCTTTGCGCCGACGGCCTTCTGCAACAGTTCCGCCGAGCGGCCGGGTCCGGCATTGACCCCGAAGTCAAATACGATCAGATCGACCCCGACCGGCAACTCGTCGCATCTCAGCAGGTTCCAGTAGCGGCTCCGATAGATTTCGCGCGCCTCGTCTCGCTCGAGATTGCGCACGCTATCGACGGTCACCGGCGCGCTATCGGCCCGCGCTGCGCGCCAATCCTTCAGCGTCGCCAGCGTGATGCCATACTTCGTTGCCCCGCCTGGATCGGCGGGATCGTTCGTGAAGGTGTCATTGCCCTCACATTCAAGGACGATGGTCAGACAGGCATCGAAATTGGAGGCGGACTTGACGCCGGATGTACCGCCCTGCGGGCTCGTTTGACGAGCCGTGGTGTTGCGCAGCGTTTCCTGAGCGCTCTGCAGCACCTTATTCTGCTCCTTGAAGCGTTCGATATTCTCATCCGAAGTCGTGATTTGGGTCGTGAGCGCCGCCGCGTCCTTGAGACGTGATCCCTGCGAGGAACCCAGCCAGAAGCTGACGACCGTCGCGAAAGCTGCCGTCAGCGAGCCGATGACGATGTTGAGGATCTGGAATTTCGGATCGGACGAATTGAGACCGGCCCAAGGCGACATCAAGAGACCGAGCACGACGAAGAAGCCGATCAGGACAATCGTCGAAACGAGGATCGGCCCGACGGAGAGCGGTCCGCCCTGCCTTGCGAACTGAAGTGCGGATGCGCGGGCATCCCTGATATCGGAATTGTCGACAGGCGGCGGAGGCGGAGGTGGTGACGGACTGGCGGCAGGTGTCGAACCATTGCCGCCGCCGGGCGGCGAAGCGCCCGTCGCCGATTGCGGCACGGCAATTGGCGTCGTTCCCGACGCGGCCGGGCCGCTTGCAGCCGCGGCAGCAATCGCAGCCGCGCGCAATTGCAGGGTCTGGGCGAGATTCGGATCGGCCGCCACGGCCTGCCGCGCCTGATCAGCGTCGCGCGTGCCGGTGATCGCGGCGACCGCTTCGGCTGCAGAGCCAGCAAGATTGCCGCTCCTGTCGTTGACGATCAGCTTGCCGAGCGCCGGCAACAGCGCGATGGCGACGGCGGCGAGCGGATTGGTTCCGGCCACGAGAGTGAGGACCGTCGGTACGAGGCCCACCAGTTGAACGCCGAGCGCCTTCGCAGTTGCGGGGCCAACTTCGCCGTCGGCGACGAGACCGGTGATACGCTGAAACCGCGCCACCGCCTCCATCGTGGCAGGCCCAAAGATGCCTTTCTCGTTGCCCGGACTGAAGCCCGCGGCCTGAAGTCCCGCCTGGATCGCCTCGACGATCGCGGGGTCCATGTTCGGCTGGTTCACGGCGTAGAGCTTGGTGGGTGCCGACAGCGGGACGGTCGATCCCTCGGTGTAGTCGATGCCAGGCACGAGGACGCCGACATCCCAGCGCCGGCCCGACACCTTGTCGGCAACAACGCCGTAAAGTGTGCCCTTGGCCTCGACTGTCCCACCCTGGCCATCGGAAACCACGATATGGCCCATTTCACCATCGACGGGCGGATAGCGCAGCAGGAAAGCGCCGGGCGTCGCCGCCGCTTGCTCGACCGAGACTCGCTTGCCGATGCTCAGCGAGTCACGTTTCCAGGCGCCAGTATAAGCGTCGGCGATGGCCGGCTGGGCATTGTTGTTGAGGCAGCCGTAAAGGATGCCGCCCTCTTGATAAACGAGCCAGGAAACGAATTCGGCGCAGTCCCATGGTCCTCGCCAATCGGCGGCATCCTTCGGGACTCGAATATTCTGGTATTTCTCACCGATATGCTTGCGCGCTCTTTCGAGCAGACCCATTCCCGTCGCCATGACGAAAGTCCCCCGCAGCCAGCACTGCGAGGGATTGAGCGCGCGTCCAAAGAACGAGTCAAACTATTTCAGTAGGCAGAGACATATTCAATGGACGTATCTCAGCCTACTGCCACGGCCCGCTGTTCCTTGACCGAGCGCAAAGCTGCATCGGCGATGAGCAGAGCTTTGAGGCCGTCATCGCCCGAAGGAGAAACCTTCGCCCCCGACGTGATCGTGGAGACGAACGCCGTAATCTCCGCGCGATAAGCCTCGGTGTAGCGGGTCATGAAGAAGTTCAGCAGCGGCTCGCGCAGATAGCCGGAGCCATTGGCGATCTCGACATTGGTGGCGCGGAGATTGTCGGCCGAGACGAGGCCCTTCTCGCCGAGAACCTCGATGCGCTGGTCATAGCCATAGCTCGCCCGCCGCGTATTCGAGATCTGCGCGATACGGCCGGACTTCGTCGTGAGGATGATCGACGCGCTGTCATAGTCGCCAAGCTCGCCAATCACAGGATCGACCAGCACCGAGGCGCTGGCGAACACGCTGACAGGCTCTTCCCCGAGCAGAAAGCGCGCCATGTCGAAATCATGGATGGTCATGTCGCGGAAGAGGCCGCCCGAGCGCTTGATGTAGTCGGCCGGCGGCGGCGCGGGATCGCGCGAGGTGATCGACACCATCTCGACCTTGCCGATCGTACCGGCATCGATCTGGCGGCGCACCTCGACGAAATTCGGATCGAAGCGGCGGTTGAAGCCCACCATCAGCGGCACGCCATGCTCGGCGACGACCGCGAGACAGGCGCGCACGCGGGCGACATCGAGATCGATCGGCTTCTCGCAGAAGATGGCCTTGCCCGCCCTCGCCGCCTGTTCGATCATCGAGGCGTGCAGATCGGTCGGCGTCGTGATGAGGACGGCATCGATATCGCCAGCCGCCATGATCGCATCGGCGTCGCGCACCTCGGCGCCCGAAGACGCCGCGAGCGCCTTGGCGGCCTCGGGAAACGCATCGGCAACAGCAACGAGCTTCGCTGCCGGAATGGCCGCGATGGCCGCGGCATGCACCTTGCCGATACGGCCGGCGCCGAGAAGTCCCAGTCTGACAGTCATGAGTTTGATTCCGCTGGAGGAGACGATTGGATCAGGAGCCGACGCGGATCCAGGCCCGTTCGGCATGGGAGCGCGCCATGGCGTGAACGGCCCGCTCGATGGCGAAACCCGCTTCGAAATCGATAAGATGCGCCGGCACGCCGGCAATCCGATTCAGGATCTCGCGCGCCTCGATCACCTTGAGATCGTTGAAGCCGAGGCCGTGGCCGGGCGCCGGGATGAACTTGTCATAGGGCGGATGGGCCGTGCCGGTCAGGATCGTGCGAAAGCCCTGCGTCGCCGCCGCGCCCCGCGCCTCATAAAGCTGCAACTCGTTCATCCGCTCCTGATCATAGGCGAGCGTCCCCTCGGAGCCGAACACCTGCACCGCGATGCGGCCCTTGCGACCCCAGGCGGACCGATTGAGCAACAGGCTGCCGGAGACGTCACCGGCGCGGAACAGCACATTGGCGATGTCATGCGTCTCGACCGCCTTGCCGCCGACGACGGGACGCGTCTCATAGGGCTTGGCGAGATCGGCGATGACCTCGGTGACGGGGCCGACGAGCACCGCGAGCAGCGACAGCGGATGGACGCCGAAATCATCAAGCGCGCCATAGCCCGACGCCGCCATGCTCTTCCAGCCGAAAGGCGTCGTACCGTCGGCCATGAAGTCTTCGTCCATCTCGAAGCGGACGTGATTGACCGTGCCGATCGCGCCCTCCGCAATCAGCGCCTTCATGTGCCGCATCGCGGGGTTCTGGATGTAATTGTAGCCGAGTGCCGTCACCGTGCCGGCCTTGCGGGCGGCGGCAAGCATCGCCTCGGCATCGGTGAGCGAGGTCGCCATAGGCTTCTCGCACCAGACATGCTTGCCGGCCTCGAAGGCCGCGATCGCCATCTCGGCATGGAAGGCATTCGGCGTCGTGATCGAGACGATCTCGACCTCGGGATCCTCGACGACGCGGCGCCAGTCGCCGGAGCCGCGTGCGAAGCCGAGTTCGGCCGCCTTCTGGTTCGCCAGCTCGGCATTCGCTTCGCCGAGATGCACGAGGCGCGGGCGGGCGACGTCGCCGAAAGTGGGCGCCACCGCATTCCAGGCAAGCGCATGGCACTTGCCCATATAGCCGGTGCCGATCAGACCGACGCCGATGCCGTTGCTGCTGGCCATGCTATCGATCCCGCTTTCCTGCGGCCTTGTGAGGCCTGCCAGTTCATGTGTCGACCGGACCACCGCGGCAGCCTGTGGCAAGCGTAACGGCTAGCCATGGAATAGGTTGACCGATTGATCTATTGATGGAACGTTTATTTCAGTACGATCCAGCTCGTCAAGGCCGTCGCGCCGGCTCCGCAAGGCCGCCTGGCCGGCACGATGATAACGAGAGACCCGGCTATGACCATCGAACAGGAGAGCGGCGGCCCCCGCGACTTTCGCCAGTTGCGCGCGCTGATGGTCAGCCGCCGCGACGCGTTGCCAAAGCGTCTCGCTCAGGTCGCGGCCTTCGCGGTCGCCAATCCCGACGATGTCGCCTTCGGCACCGCCGCCAGCATTGCCGACAAGGCCAATGTCCAGCCATCGACCCTTGTGCGCTTCGCGCAAGCCTTCGGCTATCTCGGCTTCTCCGACCTGCAGAACGTCTTCAAGGACCGCCTGCGCGACCGCACCGCAAGCTATGACGAGCGCCTGTCGGCACTCCGCTCGCACAGCGCCGGCAGCGCCCGCTCCTTCGCACTTTTCGAAGGCTTCTGCGACGCCGTGGAACGATCGGTTCATGCCTTGCGCGAGCGGGTTTCTGCGGATCAGATTGACGAAGCCGTCGCCCTTCTCGCTCCGGCCGAGACGATCTACCTGATCGGCCAGCGGCGCTCCTACCCGATCTCGTCCTATATGAGCTACGCCTTCGGCAAGCTTGGGGTGAAGTCGGTGCTTGTCGGCTCGCCGCAAGGCACGGATGCCGAGATCCTGTCATTCGCCGGGCCGCGCGATGCCGCCATCGCCATCTCCTTCACGCCCTACGCTTCGGCCACCCTCGCCCATGCCCGGCAAGTTGGCGAGCAGTCCGTACCGCTGGTCGTCATCACGGACAGTCCCTTCAGCCCGCTTATTCCCAAGGTCGGCACTTGGTTTGAGGTGGTCGAGGCCGACTATGAGGGCTTCCGTCCGCTGTCGGCGACGATGGCACTGGCGATGACCCTGACGGTGGCCGTCGCTGATGCCAGGCGAAGCGAATAGATCATTTATTCTGTATTGACGGTCTCGCAGAATTTATGTTTCATCCGGCGTCATTTGATCTACGACCTCGCAACGGGGCGCCGCGGATTGGACGGAGAACATGATGACCCAACCGATTGGCACAGGCGCTGCGCGTCCCGGCACGGCGACGGATCGCGATCTCGACGTCATCACCATCGGCCGCTCCTCGGTCGATCTTTACGGCCAGCAGATCGGATCGAAGCTCGAGGACATCACGTCCTTCGCAAAGTCGGTCGGCGGTTGCCCGTCCAACATCGCGATCGGCACGGCGCGGCTCGGGCTGAAATCCGGCGTCATCACGCGCGTCGGCGACGAGCAGATGGGCCGGTTCATCCGCGAGCAGATGGCGCGCGAGGGCGTCGCCACGGCCGGCATCGCCATCGACCCGGACCGCCTGACCGCGCTCGTCCTGCTGGCCGTCGAGGATGAAGGCGTCTCGCCGATGATCTTCTATCGCACCGACTGCGCCGACATGGCGCTTTCGGAAGCCGATATCGACGAGCGCTTCATCGCCGGTGCCGCCGCGATCGTCGTCACTGGGACGCATTTTTCGCGCGAGGCGAGCGCCGCGGCGCAGAAGAAGGCGATCCGCATTGCCAAGGCGAATGGCAACCGTGTCGTCTTCGACATCGATTATCGCCCCAATCTCTGGGGCCTCGCCGGCCACGCCAGCGGCTTCGAGCGCTATGTGAAGTCGGACCGCGTCTCCGACCAGTTGAAGACGGTTCTCGCCGATTGCGACCTGATCGTCGGCACCGAGGAGGAAATCCGCATCGCGTCCGGCGCCGATGATGTGCTCGGCGCGCTGAAAGCGATCCGGGCGCTGTCAAAGGCGACGATCGTGCTCAAGCGCGGCGCCATGGGCTGCATCGTCTATGACGGCCCCATCACCGACGACCTCGAAGACGGCATTGTCGGCGATGGTTTCCCGATCGAGGTCTACAATGTGCTCGGCGCCGGCGACGCGTTCATGTCCGGCTTGCTGCGTGGCTGGCTGAAGGGCGAGCCGCTCAAGACCTGCGCCACCTGGGCCAATGCCTGCGGCGCCTTCGCGGTGTCGCGGCTGCTCTGCTCGCCTGAGTACCCGACCTGGGCCGAGCTCAGCCATTTCCTCGAAAAGGGCAGCAAGGAACGGGCGCTGCGCAAGGATGCCGATCTCGCCCATATCCATTGGGCGACGACGCGGCGCGGCGAGACCGGCGAACTGCTCGCCTTCGCCATCGACCATCGCAGCCAGCTTGAAGCAGTCGCCGACCGCCTGAACGTTCCGCGCGAAAAGATCGAGGGGCTGAAGGTTCTGGCCGTCGAGGCCGCCGCGCGCGTTGCCAAGGGGCAGCCCGGCTTCGGCATGCTGCTCGATTCGACCTATGGCCGCAAAGCGATGGCCAAGGCGGCGCGGCAAGGGTTCTGGATCGGACGCCCTGTCGAAAAGCCGGGTTCGCGCCCGCTCGATTTCGATCACCTGCCCGATCTCGGCTCCCATCTCGTCGAATGGCCGATCGGTCATACCGTGAAGTGCCTGTGCTTCTACCATCCAGACGACAGCGACGAGATGAAAGCCCGGCAGGAGCGCGAATTACTGCGCCTTGCCGATGCGGCGCTGACGGTCGGCCGGGAGCTTCTCGTCGAGATCATCGCCGGCAAGAACGGCCCGGTCGACGACACGACGGTCGCGCGCGTGCTGACCCGGCTTTACGATCTCGGCATCCGCCCCGACTGGTGGAAGCTCGAACCGCAGAAGAGCGCTGCCGCCTGGCGCAATATCGGCGCCGTCATCGCCGCGCGCGATCCCTGGTGCCGCGGTATTGTCATGCTGGGCCTCGAGGCGCCGGAGCAGGAGCTCGCCACTTCCTTCCGTGCCGCGAAGGCAACGCCGCTCGTGCGCGGTTTCGCGGTGGGCCGGACGATCTTCGCCGAAGCGGCCGAACACTGGCTGTCCGGCGCGATCACCGATGAAGAGGCCGTCAGCGACATGGCCTCGAAGTTCGAACGGCTGGTGGCGGCTTGGCGGGATGTGCGCCAGACGCAGGCGGCGTAGCGGCATCAGCAGCCCCCTGTCATTGCCGGGCTTGACCCGGCAATCCAGTCAGCAGGAAATGATCCTGTTGACGGAGGCAGGCTGGATTGCCGGGCTACACCCGGCAATGACAAGAATAACAGGCGGGGCATCCGAGGACGTCCCGGTCACGAGGGAAAGCGAGGAAACCAGTCCATGACCACGATCCGCCTCACCATGGCGCAGGCGCTGACCCGCTTCCTCGCCAGCCAGATGACTGAAATCGATGGCGCAAGGGTACCGCTCTTCGCTGGTGTCTGGGCGATCTTCGGCCATGGCAATGTCGCCGGCCTCGGCGAGGCGCTCTATGCCGCCCGCGACCAGTTGCCGACCTTCCGCGCCCATAACGAGCAGGCCATGGCCCATGCCGCCGTCGCCTTCGCCAAGGCGAGCTTCCGCCGCCGCATGATGGCGGTCACCTCGTCGATCGGACCCGGCGCGACCAACATGGTAACCGCTGCGGCGCTCGCTCACGTCAACCGCCTGCCCGTTCTGCTCCTGCCGGGCGATGTGTTCGCCAATCGCCGGCCCGATCCGGTTCTGCAGCAGGTCGAGGATTTCGGCGACGGCACCGTTTCGGCCAATGACTGCTTCCGCCCGGTCTCGCGCTATTTCGATCGCATCACGCGGCCCGAGCAGATCATCCCGGCGCTGCACCGCGCGATGGCCGTACTGACCGATCCGGCCGAATGCGGTCCCGTGACGCTGGCGCTCTGCCAGGATGTGCAGGCCGAGGCCTATGATTATCCGGTGAGCTTCTTCGACGAGCGCGTCTGGACCCCGCGCCGCATGCGCCCGGCCGAAGACGAACTTTCGGCTGCCATCGCGGCCCTTCGGAGCGCCGAGCGGCCGCTGATCGTTTCCGGCGGCGGCACGCTCTACTCCGGGGCTACCGAAGCCCTGAAGGCCTTCGCCGAACGCTTCGGCATTCCGGTTTCGGAGACGCAGGCGGGCAAGTCGTCCCTTCCCGCCGCCCATACGCTCAACATGGGCTCGATCGGCGTCACCGGCACCTCGGCCTCCAACCAGCTCGCCGAGGACGCCGACGTGATCCTCGCCGTCGGCTCGCGGCTGCAGGATTTCACCACCGGCTCATGGGCGCTGTTCAAGTCGAGCCGCCAGACCGTGATCGGCCTTAATCCGCAGGTCTTTGACGCCACCAAGCATCGCGCGCTGCCGCTCGTCGCCGACGCACTTGCCGGCCTCAAGGACCTCGCGGCCGACCTCGGCGGCTGGCGGGCGCCGGAGAGCTGGACAAAGCGGGCGACGGAAGGCCGAACGGCCTGGTTCGTCGAGGCCGATAAGGCAACGGCGGCGACCAATGCGCCCCTGCCTTCCGATGGCCAGGTGATCGGCGCCGTCAATCGCGTTCTCGGCAGCGAGGCGACGCTCGTTTGCGCTTCGGGCGGTCTGCCCGGCGAGTTGCACAAGCTCTGGCAGGCCGGCAGCCCTGGCACCTATCACCTCGACTACGGCTTCTCGACCATGGGCTACGAGATCGCCGGCGGTCTCGGCACCAAGATGGCGAAGCCGCAGGACGAGGTCGTCGTCATGCTCGGCGACGGCTCCTATCTCATGATGAATTCCGAGATCGCGACTTCGGTGATGCTGGGGCTGAAACTCGTCATTGTCGTGCTCGACAATTCAGGCTTCGGCTGCATCAACCGGCTGCAGATGGCCACCGGCGGTGCCAACTTCAACAATCTCTTCCGCGACACGCGCCACGAGGTGCTGCCGGCGATCGACTTCGCCGCCCATGCCGCGAGCCTCGGTGCAATCGCGAAAAAGGTCGCCTCGATTGCGGAGTTGGAAGCAGGCCTTGCAGAAGCGAAGGCCAACACGCGCACCACCGTCCTGGTCATCGATACCGACCCGCTCATCACCACCGAGGCCGGCGGCCACTGGTGGGATGTCGCAGTGCCGGAAGTGAGCGACCGCCCGACCGTCAACGCAGCGCGCGAAGCCTATGAGGCGGCGCTGAAGGCGCAGCGTTTCGTGAATTGAGCCCATTGCCTTGGGCGCCGTTGCTGCGGCGCCGAGGTCCCAACTCTGTCATTGCCGGGCTTGACCCGGCAATCCAGACTTGCTTCCGCATGTCATGAGGGACAGCAAGTCAGCCTGGATTGCCGGGTCAAGCCCGGCAATGACAAGCTGCGAGAACACGCGACACCGCCCCGAACGGGCATTTGGAGGACGAGCCACCATGATCCGCATCGGCGCCAACCCGATCTGCTGGTCCAATGACGACATGCAGGAGATCGGCGGCGACATTCCGCTCGAACAATGCCTGACCGAGGCCAAGGCGATCGGAATTGAGGGCATGGAACTTGGCAACAAGTTCCCGCGCGAGGCCGCCGAACTCCGCCCGATCCTCGACGCGCACGGGCTCGACCTCGTTTCCGGCTGGTACTCGACCTTCCTGATCGAGCGCGATGCCGAAAGCGAATTTGCCGCCGCGCGGCCGCATATCGACCTCCTGAAGGCCTTCGGTTGCAAGGTGCTGATCGCTGCCGAATGTACGCGTACGGTGCACGGAACGAAGTCGGCGCCGCTCTCCTCGCGCCCCGAGATGAGCGAGACGGAATGGGCTCATTTCAACACCGGCCTGACGAAATTCGCCGATTTCCTCGCAGAAGAGGACGGACTGACGCTCGTCTATCACCACCATATGGGCACGGTGATCCAGACCGAGGACGAGATCGACCGCATGATGGCCTCGACCGGCCCTGCGGTGAAGCTGCTGCTCGATACCGGCCATCTGACCTGGGCCGGCGCCGACCCAGCTGAAGTGGCGCGCCGTTACCGCGACCGCATCGCCCATGTCCATACCAAGGATGTCCGTCTCGACGTCGCGGCCAAGGCCGCCGAGGGCGACTGGTCGTTCCTCGATTCGGTGCTATCAGGCGTCTACACGGTGCCCGGCGACGGCTCGGTCGACTATGTCTCGGTGTTCAAGGCCCTGCCCAATTACTCCGGCTGGGTCGTCATCGAAGCCGAGCAGGACCCGGTCAAGGCGCCGCCGGCCCAGTATGTGAAGATGGGTTTCGAGAATCTGACCCGCTTCATGGCCGAGGCCGGTTGGAAGCGCTGAAGCGGCCTTGCGACCGCACAAGGGAGGAAACCCGATGAAGTCCGATCTCCTGGTGAAGCCCTCCGGCAACGAAGGCTGGACCATCAATGTGACGCCGGAGTTGGCGGGCTGGACCTATGTCGGCTTCGATCTCCATCACCTCGCACCCGGCGAGAGCGCGCATCACAAGACAGGCGACCGCGAGGTGTGCCTCGTGCTGATCTCCGGCACGGCGCGGATCGAGGCCGGCGGCCAGGATTTCGGATCGGTCGGGACGCGCATGTCACCATTCGAGGGCAAGCCGGATTCAGTCTACGTGCCTGGCAATTCGGAGTGGAAGGCGACGGCCGAAACGGCTGTCACCCTTGCCGTCTGCTCGGCCCCCTCGCTGAATGGCGGACTGCCGGCGCGGCGGATTTCGCCTGACGATGTCGGGCAGGAAGTGCGCGGCAAGGGCACCAATGTCCGCTACGTCACCAACATCCTGCCGGAGACGGCGGCCGCGGATTCGCTCCTCGTCGTCGAGGTGATCACGCCCGGCGGTCATACCTCGTCCTATCCCCCGCATAAGCACGATCAGGACAACCTGCCGCACGAGTCCGCGCTCGAGGAAACCTATTATCACCGCTTGAACCCGCCGCAGGGCTTCGCTTTCCAGCGCGTCTACACCGATGATCGCTCGCTCGACGAGACGCTGCTGATCGAGGACGGCGTCGTGACGCTGGTGCCAAAGGGCTACCATCCCTGCGCGACCATCCATGGATACGATCTCTATTATCTCAATGTGATGGCCGGGCCCAGGCGGACATGGAAGTTCCACAATGCGCCCGAGCACGAGTGGCTGACGAAGCTTTGAGATGACGGCGCTGCGTTGCATGGCGCGCGGCGCCGATGATATAGGCTCGCTCTCCGTCGGTACCAAGCCGACCAGAGCGAAAGCCGCATGAGCGCCAGCGAACTCTTAACCATCGTCACGCCGACGCTGAACTCGGAAGACTTCCTCGACGAGACGATCGCCTCGGTTGTCACCCAGGCCGGCGATTTTTCGATCCGCTACCACGTTCAGGACGGCGGATCGAAGGATGGCACGCTGGCGATCATCGAGGCCTGGCAGGCGCGCCTTGCTTCCGGCGCCCTGCCCGTCCGCTGCCGCGGGATTGCCTTCTCCTTCACCGTCTCCAAGGACGGCGGCATGTATCAGGCGATCAACCGCGCGTTCGCCGCCGCACGCGAAGGCGGCGCCGATACACCTTCGGTCATGGGCTGGATCAATTCCGACGATCGCCTCGCCCCCGGCGCCTTCGCGACGATCCGCGCGCTGATGACCGACCTGCCCGAGATCGAATTCATCACCTCGCGCGTCTCGCTGATCAATGATCGCGGCGCGACGCTCGGGGTCGAATCGCCGATTGCCTTTGAACGCGCGAAGCTCGTCGCGGGCGATTATGACGGCCGCAGCGGCGCCTTCGTCATGCAGGAAGGCACATTCTGGACAGCCGCGCTCTGGGACAAGGCCGGCGGCCTCGACGAGGGCTTCCGCCTCGCCGGAGACTGGGATCTGTGGCGCCGCCTTGCCCGCCACGCCCCGCTGACCACCGTCGATACACTGCTCGGCTTTCATCGTCGCCGGCCGGGCCAGCTGTCGGAATCGATGGATCGCTATTATGGCGAGATCGACCGCCTGCCGCCCGAAAAGGCGCCCGGTGCGACGCCCTTGCCGCCGGAGAACGGCGCCCGCCGCCAGAAGCGCAGCGTCGCCCAGTACAGCCCCGAACAGAAGGCCTGGCGCTTCGTGCCGGATTTCGGCAGCCCACTGCTGGCGCCGATGATCCATGCCGGCGGGGTCGCCTTCCCGACGGTGCCGCTCGAAGTCCTGGCCGGGGCCAGCGCGCCGATCGGCGCCCATCCGGAATTGCATCTGCCGGCCGGCGTCATCTGGATGAACCAGCCGCTGATGCTGCTTTCGTCCAAAGTGCCCGTGGCCGGGCGCTACACGCTCGTCATCGAATGCCGCAACTGGCAGCAGAACAACCGCCTGACGATCCGCTCAGCTGGAGAGACAGTGTTCGAGGAGGCGATCGAGGTTTCCGGCCATCGGCGCAACATCGTGCTGCGCATTCCCGTGGCCCTTCCGAAGGGCCATGTCTATTTCGAGGTCGAAAGCGACCGCCGCCCCAAGGATCCACGCGAGCACTTCCTCCTCGTCGCCGGCATGCATCTTGAGCTCTCCGCCGAGCCCAAGGCGGATACGCTGCCGGCCGTGCGCGAGGAGGATCTCGCCGAGGCAGCGGCCGCCACGCTTGGCCGCAGCGGCTGGGGTGGACTTGGCCGCTTTCTTGGCGACGGCAGCGGCTCGCCGGTCGGACGACCCGGTGAAGGCGGCCTCTATGGCGCCATGGCCGCGCTCGAGGCCGAGATCGAAGCCGACCGCGCCAAGGCATCGCGCCTCCGCGACCAGCTCCGCTCTGCCCGCGCCGAGATCAATCTCCTTCGCCTGAAAGATGCGGCGATCCATCGATGAAGATTGCATTCGTCGATCACTCCTATCACCAGAAGACGAAATCGACGGATTTCTTCGTCCGCGAAGTATTGGCTGGCCATCAGGTCGACCGCTTCTGGGACAATTCCTGGCAGGACCGCCGCCCGCTCGATATCAGCCCGATCCTTGCGGGCGGATATGATCGCGTCATCGTCTGGCAGGTCGAGCAACCGGTCGAGCGGCTTCTGCGCCACGGCGCCACCAATGTCGTCTATGTGCCGATGTGGGACGGCGCAGACCTGCTCGGCATCGGGGACTGGCGGCGCCTCGCCGGCGCGCGGGTTCTTTCCTTCTGCCACGAGCTGCACCGAATTGTCGGCCAGGCCGGCCTGACATCGCTCTACGCGCAATATTGGCCAGATCCTGCGGCCTTTGCACCCGTCGAGGACTTCTCCGCCCTGCGCGGCTTTTTCTGGAAGCGCACCTCGGCGATCCGCTGGCGCGACATCCACAAGTTGATCGGCTCGGCTCCGTTCGACCGGCTGCATGTCCACAGCGCTGACGATCCCGGCGAGGCGGCGGACGATCCCGTGGCAGGCAGCACCGATGGCCGGCTGACCGTCTCGTCCTGGTTCGAGAATGCCGATGAACTGCAAGCCCTGCTCGGCAGGCACAATGTCTATTTCGCGCCGCGTGCCCAGGAAGGCATCGGCTTCTCCTTCATCGAAGCGATGTGCCGCGGCATGGCGGTGATCGCGGCCGACCAGCCCACCATGAACGAATACATCACCGACGGCGTCAACGGACTGCTCTGGCCGCTTGGGGCGCCAGAGGCGCTCGATTTCAGCGATGCCGCGAGGCTTGGCCAAAAGGCCCGAGAGAGCGCACAGCTTGGCCGTCGCCGCTGGACGGAAGCGCTCGACCGCGTCCAGGCCTTCGTGCTTGGCACCGAGGGCATGGCGGGAGGCGGCGGCATCGGCAATGGGGCGGTCACGCATGCAGCGCCGGAGCGGGCGGCCGCCGCAAGCGGCCCGCGTGTCAGCGTCGCGGTCGTGACCTATAATGCCGAGGCGACGCTGGAAGCGACGCTCACCAATATTCTGGCGCAGACTTATCCGAACATCGAACTCGTCGTGGTCGACGGCGCCTCGAGCGATGGCACCGGGGCGATTATCGAGCGCTATCGCGACCGGATCGATGCCTTGGTCAGCGAAGCGGATGACGGTCCCTATTTCGCGATGAACAAGGCCGCGCGGCTTGCCAGCGGCGACTACATCCTGTTCATGAATGCCGGCGATTTCTTCGCCAGCGATACGGGCCTCGCCGAGGCGATAGAAAGTATCCCGGCCGGCGAGACGCCCGATTTCATCATCGGCCATCATCTCTACCGCTCGGAACAGGGCGACGTGCTGCGCCGCGCCGCCGATTTCGAGCTGACCTGGCGGCGCCTCAAGGATGGCGCGATCGATGCCCGGTGGCTGGCCGGCGTCCCCTGCCATCAGGCGACGCTGACGCGCCGCGCCCTTCTGGCTGACCATGGCTATGACACGAGCTATCGCATCGTCGCCGATCACGAATTCCTGTACCGGGAGCGCCAGAACGGCGCGAGCGTCCATCACAGCGGCGCTCTGATCGCGATCTATGCCAGCGGCGGCCTGTCCTGGACCAAGCGTCGTGAAACCTATGACGAATGGAAGGCGGTGCTCGGCCGCTACGGCAATGCCGAGGCCGCTGAGCGGATCCATGCGGAGCTGCGTGAGCATCTCGAAGGCGAGGCTCTGGGCAAGCCGCGCTACGGCACCGTCCGCGCGCGCAGCTTTGTTTCGAAATGGCAGCGCTCGCTCAGCATGCGGCGCGACATGGTCCTGGTGAAACAGACCAGGCTTTTCTTCGCCAACTGGTATGCCGAGCAGAACCCGGAGGCGAAGACGACGCGCGGCGGGCCGCTGCGCCATTATCTGCGTTATGGCGTCTTCGAGTACCGCGATCCGTCACCGTTCTTCGATACGCGCTATTACCTGCTGATGCATGAGGATGCGCGCCGCTCCGACATGCTGCCGATCCTTTTCTATGCGCGCCATGGCGCGGCCCGCGGCGATGCGACCACACCGTGGTTCGCGCAGCTCTGGACGGAGATCGCGGCCACCGCGCCCGGCAGTGGGACACCGCTCGCCCGCATGATTGAGTGGTTTGCGACGACGCCGGCCGAGGAGATGCTCCAGGTTTGCCAGCGCGCAGGGGTGGATGTCAGCGACGCGGAATGGGCGCGGCGCTGAGCGATAGCGGAACGGCGTCGCGAGAGGATCGTTGACCCCGAACCAGTTGCCACCGATCGAGGACCTCGCCATGAAAACCCCCGCGCGTCTGATCGCCGCCGCCAGTCTTTTCGCTGCCAGCCTCCCCTTCGCCGGGCCCGCCGACGCGGCGGTCCGCACCGGCACGCTGACCTGCCATGTCGCTTCCGGCATGGGCATGATCTTCGGCTCGCGCCGGAACGTCGAATGCGATTTCCGCTCGAAGCGTGGCAACGAGCGCTATACCGGCAGCATCGACCGCATCGGGCTCGATGTCGGTATCTCGCGCAACAGCGTGATCGTGTGGACTGTGTTCGAGCCGACCCGCCGGCACGGCGACCTCTCCGGTCGCTATACAGGCGCCACGGCGCAGGCAACCGTGGGCGTCGGCCTCGGCGCCAATGTGCTTGTTGGCGGCGGCGACGGCAGCATCGCCCTGCAGCCGCTCTCCGTGTCGGCACAGACCGGGCTCAACATCGCGGCAGGCGTCAGTTCGCTGCACTTGGCCCGCGCCGCGCGGTAAGACGTTCGGCGCACCGGAACTAGCGATCGAACCATGTTCGGCTGACTATGACATGAGCATGACGATGACGAAATCATCGCACGTCACATCCTCTGGCTGTTGAACCTTTAGCGTGTCCATAGTACTAAGGATTGACATCCCCAGACCACGGAAATCACGGCGCATGCACATCGCCCTCGTAAACGCGTTCCCTACAATGGCGAGCACGGCCGAGGTGGAATATATCAGGCGGTTTAAACGCGTTGCGGAGGCCAAGGGGCATCACGCTTATGAAGTGGTGACCTCCGAAGATATTCATTGTTGCGCCCCGGATTTCGTCATCGCGACGCATGAATTCACACCGAAGCTGACGCCTTTCTTCACAATCGGTGCGCTATGGAGTCCTCCAGCCTTCTATGCTGAGGATCCACTTAGGGTACGCTCGATCCTCTCCTATGACGGCTATCTCGTCGGTTCGTCGCATGTCGGCCAGTTTCTCGACGACCTCGAATTCTCGACGGGCACGCACAAACCCCGATCGGACTTCCTCTTCCTGCCGACCGCGCCAGAGACTGATTTTTCGCCGCGTCGAGCCGAGGAACCTTATGAACTCGTCTATGTCGGCGTTCATTGGGACGGCAAGCGCCATGCCGGCCTGCTCGAATTGCTGCACGCCTCCGGGGACATCGCGTTCTACGGACCGGCCGCCAACTGGCGCGGCTATGACGGCTCGTTCCGCGGCGAAGTCCCTTATGACGGGTTCTCGATGCAGGCGGTGCTCGCGCAGCATGGCATAGCGCTCTGCGTCCATAAGGATGATCATCGGCTGGCGGACACGCCATCGATGCGGCTGTTCGAGGCCGCCGCGGCCGGATGCCTCATCATCACCGACGAGATCCCGTTCGCTCGGCGCGTTCTCGGCGACAGCGTCTTCCACCTCGATCTGAAGCGGCCGGCCGAAATCAATGCGGCCAGGGTCCGCAAGATCATCACCTGGGCCAATACAAACCCTGGGGCCGCCGAGGCGATGGCCCGACGCAGCCACAACATATTGAAGCGCGAGTTCGGGCTATCGGGCACGATCGACCGCTGCTGCGATTTCGTCGAGGCAGCAAAGGAGCAGACGCGTCGTATCTACCGGAACGGCGTCGCTCTGGCCGCGGCGAGCGCGGCGGACGGGCCTCTGGTCGATGTCGTCATCCGAACGGGCGGGCGCGACACCAGGCAACTCGAAACCGCCATCGCCTCTATAGCTGCGCAGAGTATCGGCCGCTATCGCATCATCGTTGCCGACTACAAGCGCCGTGCCGATATCCGCGCGATAGCGGCCCGATCCAACCGGCCGAACCTCAAGGTCGATTACCTGCCCTGCAGCAACACCGGCCGCCGCAGCACGACGCTCTGGTCCGGCCTCAAGGAGGTGACAGCCCCCTATTTCGCTCTGCTCGACGACGACGACGCGGTGATGCCGGATCACTTCGCGCATCTGCTGGCGGCGGCGGCGGAACACCCCGATCATCCCCTCTACTATAGCGGCACCGTCAGGGTCGACGAAGACCCGGTTGACTTCATGGCGCAGCCGAATTTCAACGGCCCGATGGACATCGTCGTCCCGGAGATCCGTGAATTGAAGTTCATGGACCGGTTCGACCTCGTCCGTCTCTTGAATTTCGACAACTATATCCAGTCGAATGCGTGGATTGCACGGTCGTCCTGCCTTGATGAACGCGTGCTCACGGATCCGAACCTTATCGTTGCCGAAGACATGTACCTCTATTTCATGTTGGCGCGACACGGACCGTTCCGCCTCAGCCCCCTGCCGACGGCCTACTGGAACTGGCGAACGGCAAGCAGCGATAATTCGATGAGCGCCGTCGAGGCGTCAATTTGGCGCCGCGAGGGCCAGCGTGTTCTGCTCCGCCTGAATCAGGAGGTGATGTCCGACGGCCATCGCTTCGGCTCGGCTCGGGCGCTTGCCACGATGATTCCGCCGGCCAACGCATCCGATCGTCTGGCAATGAATCGCCTGAAGATCGGATCCCAGCAGTCGATTGGCGAACTCGTCGCCAATTTCGAGCGGGCCAATCTGCACTTCAACGAGAGCTCGGGAATCTGGACGGCATCGACCGAATCGAACATTCGCTTACGGACCGAGATCCCCGTGACTGACCTCGACGTGGAACTCGTCTTCATGGCGGCGGGATCGAAGAGGCGAACCCAGGCAATCAATCTCAGCATTAACGACCAGACTCTCTATCACGGCACCGTGCGCCCCTGGCGACTGATGAAAACCCGCAAGCGACTGGACTTTGAAACGCGAACCTCCGTCCTGACCCTCAGGGTCGAATGTGCTTATACGACATCGCCCTCTGTCGAAGGCATTGGCGCCGATTTGCGCCAATTGGGCGTCTTCCTGTCTAATATCGTGTGTCACCCGGTCGCGGGATTGCAGCCCGACCTGCCAGCCGAGGCGTTTGAAAATGACTGATAGCAAGCCGCTAGAAAAGCTCAGTCCAACCAACGATTTCCGGATCGAAGGCCACGAATCCTCAAGCAGCCGTCTGAGCGTCGAGGATCAGATCGCAGCATGGGGGATCAAGCTCGACGACTTCCTGCGGCAGGCGGAGACCAGCGTCCGACTCGGCCGTGAACTGGTCGAGCAGCGGGCACTGAATCTCGACCTTCAACGTCAGGTGCACCGTCTCGAGGAGCAGGTGCGTAGCCTCAGGCTCACCAATGGGAGCGTCAAGTCGGCCCCGCCCTCGATGGGAACGTTGACCGACATGTCGGAACCGGCTAGCAGCCGATCTAGCGACTCGTCGCCGCTGCGGCAGTTCTTCTCACGCCTGTCGCGTTCTTAACAAGAAGCCTGTCGTCGCTTGGCCGATGCCACTGGTCGCAAACTGTGCGATGATCACCGGTGCTTTGAGTCGGAGATTAATCGATGGGGAGCGCGACACGGGATGCATTGTCGGTTCGCCTGATCTGACCGTCCCGCAAGGGACAAGCAGCCTTGCGCCTGATCACGTCAGCCTTTCCGCGACTGCAGCGGCTGGATGAGAACGATGTCGATGTCGGCCCCGATCTTGTCGCGCGCTGCATTCGCTCGTGGCAGGACAACGGCTTCGACATCGTCTCTATCCACAATCGCGCCGAGGAAGAAGCCATCGGCGACGGGTTGCCGGGGGTTTTGTACCGCTTCGTCGACGAGGCGTTGCCTGAAGGTACGCGGACGACGCCGACGCTTGCCGCCGTGCTCGCCGATCTGCCGCCCGACGCACCGGTAGGTATCATCAATGCCGACGTCTTCATGGTGCCCTTCCCCGGCCTCGCCGCCCGGATGTCCGCGGCGGCGCGCGAGGCGACGCTGCTCATGCACCGCTGGGATGTTCCCTCGCTGCGGCGCCGCGAGGGCCGCCGCTTCGATGTCGGCGTCGATCTGATCGCCTTTACGCCGCGCCGCATTGCTCCAGCTCTTTCTGCCTTGGCGAGCCGCCCCTATCAGCTCGGCGTCCCCTGGTGGGATTATGCGCTACCGCTGGCGGCCAGCCTCCATGCGCCGCTAACACTCGTTGCCGATACACTGCTGCTGCACCATTGGCACAAGCTCACCTGGAGCGAGCCGGAATGGCATGTCCTCGCCGAGATCACCGAGGCTTTTCTTCTCGAACAGGCCGCTGATCCACAAGCCGAGCCTCTCCTTGCCGCCGAGTTCTCCCGCCGCCTCCAGCAACTCGGCATCGACTACGAGGACGCGCCGGATCGCCATGCGCGCAACTACGCCCTCGACGATCTCGCCCGCCATCTCATCCACCAGATTTCCGGGGCACGCAGCATCAGCCTTCTCGCAGAGATGCGGCTGCTGCCACCGCCCGGCGCACCCGAGCGGCCTTGGGAAATCCTCTCCGAGCAGGAGATGCAAAGGGCAGCGTTGAGGCAGGCAGCAGAGGGCGCCGCTGCCGAAGCACTCCACGCCATTGAAGAGGAGCCCATTGCCAGCGAGGAGACCGCGTATCGTTTTGTCGAAGAGCCGATCCTCGCCGAACCGGATGCGCTTGGCGAGGACGGTGGATCATCTCCGGATCAGGCCGTCTACGGTAATGGACTCCCGGACCCGGAAATGCTGCCAGACGAGCCCGCTGTCCCGGACGCGATCATCGCGTCGGAGGACCGGCCGATCACTAACCAAGAGCCGACCCTCTTACCTGATGTGGTGGCGGAGGCGGTTAAGGGCGCCATGCCGCCGGACGCCGACGACCACGCTCCCCTCGTGGCGCCGGAACCGGTCGCAATGGCGGCTGCGTCGAGACTATCGATGATCCCCGTCGACAGTGGCGTCGGCGTCATCCTGGGGGCTGCCGCTTATGATTCGCTGGCGGCCCTCAAAACCGCTGCGCGACTCATCGGCCGTCGCTGGCGCGACCGCTCCTAGCGGTCCTGACGCGCTGGAGGGCGGACCCTGCGCGCACTCAAATCTGCTCGATATCGCCCGTTTCGGACTGGGCCAGCGTCAGTGGATAGCGTTCGGGGTGGTGCACCAGGGTTGTCAGGTTGACGGCCCGGTTGCGGGCGTCGAAGGCGATCTGGTCAACTGTCAGAACAGCGGCAGGCGGAACGAGGCCGAGGTGCTCCGATTCGTCCTGGCTCGCGAGCCGCGCGCTCAGGGTCGTCTGGCCGCGGACCGGACGGATGCGATAGCGCTCGCGGATCTCGGCATAGAGCGAGCGGTTCGGCGACGACCAGTCGAGATCGATCAGGCCCGGCGCGCGCGCCGCCGACATCCAGTCGGTCTGGATCACCACCGGCACATCGTCGAGCAATCTGAGGCGCGACAGGACCACCACCTCCGCCCCCTCCGGCAGGAACAGCGGGCGCGTGATCTCCAGCGGCGCGCGATAGATGCGCGCTTCGATCAGGCGTTGGCCGGGGCTGCGGCCGTTGGCAAGCGCTGTAGCGGTGAAACTCTTCAGGAGATGCAGTTCGAAGCCGCGCTGCGGCACCGCGACATAGAAGCCCTTACCCGGCTGGCTCTGTAGGAAGCCCTGCTGAACCAGATCGCGCATGGCGTGGCGGATGGTGATCCGGCTGACGCCGAATAGATCGACCAGTTCCCGTTCCGATGGCAGCTTGCCGTTCCGTGGCAGCCGCCCGGTCTCGATCGCCTCGATGATCGCGCCATGAACCTGGCGATGCAGCGGGCGCGGATCCGCTCTGCTGATTCCCGCCGCCGTGCCGAGATGCTCCTCGCCGGGCGGCATGGCCCCGGCGTCGATCGCGCTCCCGACGGCGGCTGTTTCGTCCTGACCGGCGATGTGCCGGCCCGTCCCCACTGCCATTCTTCGTCTCCCTGCCGCCGGATGCCCTCTGCGTGGCTAGCCGGCTTCACGACCATATTGACATGCCTGGATATATCCAGTGGTAATATCGGTGTGCGGCAGGAGCCAAAAGAGTTCCGCCCGCTGCGGCAAAGCCGCTCCACAGGGAACAGAGGAATTCATCCATGTCGCTTAAAAAGCTCGCGCTCGGCGCCAGCATGCTTCTCGCGCTCGCCGCCGGCTCGGCGCGGGCCGATACGGTATCCGTCTTCTGCGGCGCGACCGATTACGACCTCTGCGTCAAGGCCGCCGACGCATGGAAGGCGAAGACCGGCAACGAAGCCAAGATCAACAAGATGCCCGCGCAGCTCGATGATGCGATCCCGCTCTATCAGCAGTTGCTGGCGGCGAAGTCGAGCGATGTCGATGTGCTGTTCCTCGACGTGATCTGGCTCGGCATGTTCAAGAACAACCTGCTCGACATCAAGGCGATGGTGCCGCAGGCCGAGCAGGACGCTCATTTCAAGTCGACGCTCGGCGCCGGCGACATCAACGGCCAGCTGATCGCCATGCCCGCTTATATGGATGTCGGGCTGATGTTCTATCGCAAGGACCTGCTCGAGAAATACGGCATGCAGCCGCCGAAGACCTGGGACGAACTCGCCACGCAGGCGAAGGAAATCCAGGACAAGGAACGCGCCGCCGGCAGCAAGGATATGTGGGGCTACACCTGGCAGGCGAAGAGCTATGAAGGCCTGACCTGCGATGCGATCGAGCTGATCGCGTCGAATGGCGGCGGCACGATCATCGCCGACGACGGCAAGGTCACGATCGACAATCCGGCGGCGGCTGAGGCGATCGAGAAGGCCAAGGGCTGGATCGGCACCATCTCGCCGGAAGGCGTGCTCGGCTATGACGAAGAAGCCTCGCGCGCCGTTTTCGAGGCCGGAAACTCGGTCTTCCACCGCAATTGGCCCTATGTCTGGGGCACGTCGCAGACCCCCGGCGGACAGCTGGTCGGCAAGGTCGGCATGATGCCGCTGCCGGTTGGCAAGGTCGGCGAAAAGTCGAGCGGCTGCCTCGGCCCGATGTATTTTGGCGTCAACAAATACAGCGCCAAGCCGGAACTGGCGGCCGAATTCGTCCGCTTCATCACCGGACCCGACATGCAGAAGATGCGTGCGATCGAGGGCGCCTATAACCCCTCCATCTCCGCGCTCTACACGGACCCGGACGTCCTCAAGAAGCTGCCCTTCCTGAAGGATACCCAGCCGGCTTTCGCCGACAGCGCGACCCGTCCGTCGGGCTACACCGGCACGAGCTACAACCGCGTGTCGCAGGCCTTCTATCGCGCGGTGCACGACATGCTGACCGGCGGCGAGGACGTCAAGGCGGGCTTCAACAAGCTTTCGGCACGGCTCGAGAAGCTGAAGGAAAGCCGCTGACGGCCGAGGTGCTCCGGCGCCTCTTGCCTACGCCCCAGCAACTGTCATGGCCGGGCTTGTCCCGGCCATCCATAGCGCCTTCAAGTCACGGCGGGAGCAAGGCCTGGATGCCCGGACGAGCGCCGGCATGACAGTGGTGGCGGATGGTCCCAGGAGACCTTCGCCAGAAAAGTCAAACAAACCCAAGCCCCTATCCGCCGCATATGCCGGAGACCCAATGGCATCGGTCGAGCTGAAATCCGTTTCGAAGAGCTATGGCGGCAATCCCGTCATCCGCGGCGTCGACCTTGCGATCCGCGACGGCGAATTCATCGTCTTTGTCGGGCCGTCGGGCTGCGGGAAGTCGACGCTGCTGCGGCTGATCGCCGGCCTCGTCCCGGTCACCGAAGGCGAGATCTCCATCGGCGGCGAGCCGGTCACCGATGTGCCGGCCTCGAAGCGCGGCATCGCCTTCGTTTTCCAGTCCTATGCGCTTTATCCGCATATGACGGTCGCCCGAAACATCGGCTTCGCGCTCGAAACGCTGGGCCTTGGCCGCGACGCCGTGCGCAACAAGGTGGCCGAGGTCGCCAAACTTCTGAAGGTCGATCACCTGCTCGCCCGCCGTCCGCGCGAGCTTTCCGGCGGCCAGCGCCAGCGCGTCGCCATCGGCCGCGCCCTCGTCCGCAAACCGGAAGTGTTCCTGTTCGACGAGCCGCTGTCGAACCTCGACAGCGACCTGCGCATGGAAATGCGGATCGAGATCGCCCGGCTGCACGACGATATCGGCACGACGATGATCTATGTGACGCATGACCAGGCCGAGGCGATGACTCTGGCCGATCGTATCGTCGTGCTCAATCACGGCGTCATCGAACAGGTCGGCAGCCCGCAGGAACTCTACCACACGCCGAAAAGCCGCTTCGTGGCCGGTTTCGTCGGCAGCCCGCGCATGAACTTCTCGCCGGTCAAGGGGACCGGCGTCGGCGCCGACTGGCTCCTTGACGGCCCCGGCGGCCTCCGTGTCGAAAGCCATGTGACGGGCGACCGCTCGACGCCGGCCACCATCGGCGTCCGGCCCGAGGCACTGTCGATCGTGGCGCCCGGCAGCGGGCGGCTCGATGGCATCATCGAGCGGATCGAGGACCTCGGCCACGAGCATTTCGCCTATGTCCGGCTCGACGTCGACAACAGCTGGGTCGTCCGATTGCCAGCCCGTCCGCGCGAGGATCGCGATACCAAGGTCGGGCTCTCCTTCCGCGACGAGGATCTCTTCCTGTTCGAGGAAAGCGGCGCCCGGCTCGACCACGCCGCGAGCCACGAACGCTCAGCGGCGGCCGTGGCGCAACCATCCGGCGGAGGGATGGCCGCATGAGCCTCAAGCTCGCCCGCGCCGACCGCCGCGCGGCCTGGATGTTCATGGCGCCGATGCTGGTCGCAATGCTGGTCGTCGCGGTCTGGCCGTTGGCGCGGACCTTCTATTTCTCGTTCACCGACGCCTATCTCGACGATCCGACCAATTATTCGCTGATCGGGTTCGAGAATTATCTCGAGGTGATCGGCGATCGGACCTGGTGGATCGCCGTCCGCAACACGCTGGTCTTCACGGTCATCTCCGTCGCCATCGAAACCGTGCTCGGCCTTGGCATCGCATTGCTGATCAACCAGGCGATCCCCGGGCGCGGGCTCGTCCGCGCGGCGATCCTCGTGCCATGGGCGATCCCTGTCGTGGTGGCGACGAAGATGTGGGAATGGATGCTGAACGACCAGTTCGGCGTGCTTAACCAGGTGCTCATTTCGATGGGCCTGATCGATCACGGCATCGCATGGACGGCGAATGGCTCGCTGATCATGGGCGTCGTCATCTTCATCGATGTCTGGATGACCACGCCCTTCATGGTGCTGCTGATCCTCGCCGGTCTGCAGATGATCCCCGGCGAGATCATGGAGGCCGCCGAGGTCGACGGCATCCCCGCCTGGAAGCGCTTCTGGTCGATCGTGCTGCCGCTGCTGAAACCGGCAATCGGTGTCGCGGTGCTCTTCCGCGTTCTCGACGCGCTGCGCATGTTCGACCTCGCCTATGTGCTGGCGGCGTCGAGCGAGCAGGTCATGACCGCATCGATCTATGCGAGAAACCGGCTGATCTCGTTCCAGGAACTCGGCATCGGCTCGGCGGCTTCGACCTGGGTGTTCCTCCTTGTCGCCTTCGTCGCCATCCTCATCATCGGCGTTCTCAGGCTTGATCGCGCGGCGGGAGAAGCAGCATGACCGACGCCGTCCTCGCCCTCCCCGTCCGCCGTCGGCGCAGCTCGGCCAGCTATCGGCTCGAGCGCCGCATCAAGAAGGGCTTCCTCGTCGTCGCCGTGGGGCTGGTGCTGATCTACACGCTCTTCCCCTATTACTGGGCGATCGTCTCCTCGACCAAGCAAGGCGCCGCTCTCTACCGCAACACCTTCCTGCCGGCCTTCGACTTCACCTATTACAAGGCGCTCTACGAGAACAAGATTTTCCTGGGATCGCTGGTCAACTCCGCTTTCGTCGCCTCATCGACGACGGCGCTGTCGCTGATCCTCGGCATATCCGCCGCCTACGCGCTTGGCCGCATCGATTTTCCACAGCGGCGCGGCGTGCTGATGACGATCCTGATGATCTCGATCTTCCCACAGGTCGTGGTGCTCTCGGGCATGTTCGAGCTGATCAACTGGCTCGGGCTCTATAATCGCCCGAGTGCGCTGATCCTGACTTACCTTCTGGCGACGGTTCCCTTCACGACATGGATCCTCACAACCTTCATCCGCGAATTCCCGCGCGAACTGGAGGAAGCGGCGATCATCGACGGCTGCTCGCATTTCCGCATCCTGACCAAGATCCTGCTGCCGCTGATGGGCCCCTCGCTCGCCTCGACCGGCATTCTCGCCTTCATCCTGGCCTGGAACGAATTCCTGTTCGCGCTGACCTTCATCCTCACCGACGAGAACCGGACCGTTCCGGTCGCCATCGGCCTGATGGGCGGCTCCTCGCGCTATGAATATCCGTTCGGCCAGATCATGGCCGCCTCCGTTACGGTCACGCTGCCGCTGATCGTCCTCGTCCTCATCTTCCAGCGCCGGATCGTCGCGGGCCTCACGGCCGGCGCCGTCAAGGGCTGACCTCAGGGAACCGTCCATGCCGGATATGCTGGTCAAGCTCTATGATCTCCAGCGCGATGCGGCGCTCGACGCACGGATGGCGCAGGACGGCGTCGTCATCCGCCGCATTCTGCCGCCCGAGCTTCGCGCGCTCGCCGACTGGATCGGGCCGCGCTTCGGCCAGGGCTGGGTCAGCGAGGCGACGGTCGCCACCTGCCGCCAACCGCCCTCCTGCCTGATCGCGGTCAAGGACGAAGCGATCGCCGGCTTTGCCTGCTATGACGCGACCGCGCGCGGCTTGTTCGGCCCGACAGGCGTCGATGAGGCCCTGCGCGGCTGCGGCATCGGCCATGCGCTGCTGCTGGCGACGCTGCTCGACATGCACGCCGTCGGCTATCCCTATGGCGTCATCGGCGGCGCCGGGCCGACCGGGTTCTATGCCCGCTCGGTCGGCGCGATCGCGATCCCGGGCTCCGAACCCGGCATCTACAAGGGCATGCTGCCCCTCGCCCATCCCGACGACATCTCGACTTCGCACGAGACAACGGAGCCGCCGGCCGACTGAGGCGGGAAAGCGCTTCAACGCGCCTGTCGAGACACCCACCAGCCCTTGCCGCCCGCTGTCGATCGGCTATACCGGGGCGCGAGGGCCTATAGCTCAATGGTTAGAGCCGACCGCTCATAACGGTCTGGTTCCAGGTTCGAGTCCTGGTGGGCCCACCAATGATTTCATCGAGTTACGGCGCATATTGCGGTCTATTCTTGGCGCGACAAACCTGTGCCGCGGAGAATCAAAGCCGAGAAACGCACCATGACCGCCATGCTCCGCGAGCTGGTCGACCGAAACAGCCACGTCACCGCTCATTGAGACACGCGCGGGCATAGCGCAGCAATGGACTTTGCCGAGGCCCTTCAAGCCGTCAGCGGCGGCACGGGCGCCAGCGAGAGCTGAACTGACGCAAGAAGGTTTCGAAAACCACCTGCCGGGCGTGTCACGAGGCGCGGTCGGCAATGGGCAGCGTGACCAGGGGATCAAGCCCGGGAACCTTCAAGCTATAGCTACCTGTTGGGCGGGGCCGGCGGCGATGAGATCCTTCTGCCCGTGCATTGGGCGCGGAGCCAGCCGGAACTCCATGGTATCCTCGATCGCCTTTGGGATCGCCAAGACCTGTTCGGAGCATTAGGCACCGACGGTGGTTGCTTCTGGATGCGACGCGGCCGCGACTGATCCTCCGCCCCCGTCTTCCCAGACGGGCTTGTTCGTGCGTTCCGCTCGGTCGCCCGAGCACGCCGGATCCCGGCCTGCAAACCTGACGCACGCTTCCTGCTCAACGAGGCCGGAGCGCCGGAGCGCGCCCTCGGCTTTAATCTCTATGGCCCGGTGTCGGCGTCGATCTCCGGTCGTCTGTAGCGTCCGCGGCCACATCGGGCGCCGAGACCCACGTCGTCGACGCTCCAATTCATCAGCGCGCGATGTCAGTGGCGCTCGCCACGCACGCTCCAGAAGAAGATCTCCAGCTTGCGGCTTGGAGAGACCCCGAGAAACGTGTCGCCGAACGCCTTGTCGAGGATCGACGGATTGAACACGACCTTCTGCGACATGATCTGGAAGAAGCGCGCCACCAGCAACTCGCGCGCCATGGTGTCGACGGTGCTTTCCCCGGCCATGGCCGGTCGCGTCCGCCCGAACACCGCGTAGCGGTCATTGGTGTAGGTGCTGGTTCCATTCTCATAGTCGCAGCCGGGGACCAGTTTGACATTCGCGGTGATGATCTCGAGATCGCCGACGAGATAATAGAACTCGCCGTCGCAGAACGCTCTGGCTGCGGCCGTATGCGTTTTGTAGGTCTGGATTCGTGGCTTGAACCCCGGTTCTGCGGGATTGAAGCCGCAAGAGTCGGGCCTCGGGTCGCCCTGCGCCGACACCGGCTTCAAGAAGTCGATCATGGCATCGTCGAGTTTCGGCAGTTCATGCGCGTCAAGCAGCGCTCTGATGCCCTCAGTGGCCGCCGTCGTCCCGCCAACCAGACCGACCAGCGATCTCCTTCGATCGGCGCATGTCTTGTCGGGCTGCTGGGCGCCCTTTCGCGTGATGTAGCTGATCCCGGTCAGGAAGAGCGGTGGCGAAACCGTGAAATCGTCGCGCCGGTCATTGGTGATCGTCGCGGGATCGCAGAGGATATCGAACCGCTTGCCGAGATCCGCGAAACGCCCGGTTGGCGACGCGCCATTGCTCGCGGCCGCATCGGTTGCCTGTACGGCCTTGTCGATATCGTAGAAACCGATGTCGCCAAACGCCAGATGAACCAGCGGGTCGCCGTCCAGCACCATTTCTGCGAGAACCGCGTCGCAGATGCGAACCATATAGCCGGTGTAGCCGGCGCGACGCAGCGGGCCGCGCACCGCATCTGAAGAGGCTTCGCCAGGCGGGCTGGACTTGTAGGAAAAGGGTCGGGCGTCGCTCCTGACGCCGATGCACAGCCGGGTGTGGAGCCCGCATTCACCGATCTCGAACGCGCCATTGGCTTCCGGCTGCCCAAGCACCGGGGCCGCCCAGAGCAAGGCGAAGAGGCCGAGCAGGATCCGGCTATGCCACACGGCGTGCATCGACTGTTCCTCAGCGAGCGGCCTCGGGCTCCGCGAGACGATCGCCCGCTTCGGTCGTCTCCAGCAAGATGGCAAAGAGAACCATGAACAGCAGCGGCACGGTTGACAGCATGATCGTGTCGCGCAGCTCCAGCGAGAACGGCACCCCTGGCGGCGTGCTGGCGGCCCCCTCGTAGGAAATGAAAATCACGATGCGCGTATAGAGCGCATAGATCACGCCAAAGACCAGGCTGATGGCGATCGTCGCCATCAAATGTAATTGCCGGTGCTTGTCCATGATGACCAGCGCAGCGAAGGCCAGGATCAATCCGGATCCGAATTGGAAAGCAAAGAACACACCGGATTGCTCAAACAGGGCAATGATCTGCGTCTGTGTGAGCTTGAAGCCGACGTCCCAGCCTAGCTGAAGGAACTTGACGGCCGCCGACGCGAACACGGCGATCAATCCCGACATGAACGACATGCTGAGCAAAGCCAGAAACGGAAAGTGATAAAATCGCCATTCCGTGCGCCAAGACTGCTGCTCGATCCTGACTTCGCGCCCGATCAGCACGAAGAAGACGCCGAGCAGAACGATCACGCCCGAATGAACCGTATCCCAAACCGCGAACTTGACGAGATTGTTGCGCTGGGATGCACGGTACAGACCGATTGCCTCGGCTTTTTCGCAGTCCGCCCGGGCGAGCGTGCACTTCGTCTTCAGAGGATCGAAGTTCCGTTTCGCCGCAGCAAGCTCCTCGCTGTAGAGGCTATCATTGCCGGCGGCCTTCCAACCGGTCCACTGATCATAGAGGGTGAATGTCAGGACCGCGCCGACGATCACCGCCAGAAACAAGCTGATCCCGAATGCATTCTGCTCGGAATTGTAGCGCTCCTGAATACGCCTGACCGTTTTTTCCATCGGCGTCCGCGCGGGAGCATTCCCCGCGACCTTGCGCGTCAGCAGACTGCCCTGGCTGAACACCGATCTGTTGTTGCGGACGAAGAAGACAGCGAAGACCGCCATGGTGTTCGAACGGGTATTGGCGGACAGGCCGCCGAGATTTGAGAACAACCCCCACAGCTTCTGCGTGTCGATATCCCGTGGTCCGGCCTCGCCCGGCTGCGCTGACGCCTGAATCTCGGTTGCGAGTTCCCCGATGGCTGTCCGCAAAGCCGCCAGTTCCGTCTCCAGCCTGGACGACAGCGATGTCAGCTCGCTGATCTGATAGAGCGGAAAATAGAGCATGCGGTTGGTGTCGTTTGTCGCCGCCGAGAGATAGTCGATGGTGGCCAGAGAATCCTCGATCGAACTGTATTCGCTTCTGATCAGCCTGAAGCGCGGATCGAGTTGACCATCCTTGAAAAGCGATCCCGTCGCCTCGTGAAACGCCATCACCAGCGGCCCTGGCTGGTGCTCTATGAATTCGGTGTAGGAAACGTCCCTCAGGCTTTCGATAACTTTGTAGACGCCGCGCGGAATGCCGGCGAGGCGATGCGCGAGGCCGCGCATGGTCGCTTCAATGGGTTTGACGGCACCGATCGAAAGAAACGATATCAGCAGCGCGGAGACGAAGATCGGCTTGCCGTAATTGGTCGCCGACAGCAGGGAAGGATCCGTCACCGTCAGAACATTGTCCGTCGCGCCGATCTCATTTCGCGCATTGCTGGCGCTGACCAGAAGTTGATAGATCTCTGCGGAGCCAAGAACCACCGTATAGACGATGAGATACATGGCCGAATAAAATGCAAAACCGGCGATTACCTCGCCGGTCGTGCATAGATTGCGCACCTCGACATCCCTGAGAATGGGATGCAGCGAAAACGGATGGTTTCCCGTCTGCGAATTGAAGTTACGAAAGGCCTCTATCAGCAGTGTCGTTGCGCCGACGAGGACAGCTCCGATATAAATCAGCTCGTTCATCGTGATGCGCCTGAAGGCGCGTGGTCACGGGCAGTTCTGAGCCGAGGAATTGCAGGGGCCCGCAGATCTTGCCGATTGCGAGCTGACCGTGAAGCCGATCGCGACCAAGGCAACAACACCGAGCATCAACGCGAATTTGGCCATGGACATAAACTCCAACACCACGATCAATAACGATAACGTAATCATGTCGTCTCGTCAATGAACGCAAACATATCCGATTGATCGTATTGACAGCCATTATATCGAGTACAAGACGTTCTCTTAAGTAGTCGACGTAGACGATTGATGACTCATGGATTTTGACTCCATACGCAAGGTCTTTCTGCCAAAATTCCTTGATGGTGGACGGGCTTTCCAGGCCTGCAGCTATCATCGGAGGTTGCGGCCAGCCAGCGGCTGGGCCCAGCAACAAGATCGATGACAAGAGTGTTGCAGATGCTCTGATGACACGGGATGGCTGGATCGATGACGAGCAAATGTCGAATTAAATATACCTATCCGATGGATAGATATCGTGGTGACATGAGACCGCTTGCGTAATCCATTACAAGAAAGTCATGTTTTTCGATTGTCACATTCTCATGTATTGGTGATATCGTTGTAATTGCATCATACCATAGATAATATCTGTGGCGCCGGAGACTCTGATTTCAAATTATCGTCTTGACCACTTTGGCAAGAGGTTTGAATGACATGCCCGCCGACACAAGTTTCTATCATCAGGACAACGCCGATATCATCTTCAACGAGCTGCGATTCAGGTCGCTTTCCGTCAAGAACAGGCTGTTTCGATCTAATATTTCTGGAATGTTCGATGATTACAACGGGCATGGCGGTAGCGCGCGACTGAATTGGGAAGAGAAGTTCGCACGCGGCGGCGTTGGCTGCATCATTTCTTCTTTTACGCCGGTGTCCGTGCGCGGCCGCATCCTGGTCCGCTATGCGATGATAGACGCAGACGACAAGATTCCGTTCTGGCGGGCGGTCAGCGAGCGCGTGCACCAGCATGACTGCCGCTTCATCATGCAACTCAGCCATTCGGGACGGCAGCAGGATCTCGGCGGCGTCGAGAATCTCTACCATCGCGGGCTGAGTTCGACGAACAAGAGCGACTATTTCCATGGACTGCTCGCCCAGCGGATGACCAAGGCGGACATCGCGATGGTTGTCGAGCAGTTCGCGCAAGGCGCGCGCCGTGCTCGCGCGGCCGGCTTGGACGGCGTGGAGTTGCATGGCGCCAATGGCTACCTCATTACCCAGTTCCTGAGCTCTGGAATCAATGATCGCGACGATGAATATGGCGGCAACTGGGAAGGTCGAGCCCGGTTCGTCCTGGAGATCATTCGCGCCATCCGACGTGAGGTAGGCTCAGGCTTCCACTTGCAGATGAAGATCAACGGGGTCGATCATAATGATTGGCTCTATCCTTGGATTCACAAGGGCAATACGCTCGATGAGACCGTCAAGATCTGCGAATTGCTGATGGATGGCGGCCGGGGCGTCGACGCCTTTCACGTCTCCAGCGGTTCCACCTTTCCGCATCCGCGCAATCCGGCCGGATCGATATCGACGCGGGAACTCTCGCGCTGGTATGACGGCATGATCTCGCAAGGGACCCGCTCGGGCTTCAACTATGCGATTTTCACCAATCCACTGACGGCACGACTATTCGAAGCCTTCTGGCGATGGCGCCGCGGCAAGATCATCGAGGGTATCAATCTCGATTATGCGCGCGCGATATCGTCCGCCGTGTCGGCCATCGACCCCAGCATCAAGGTGCTTTGCACCGGCGGTTTCCAGCACGCTGACAAGATCGCGGACGCCATCCGGTCGGGCGCCTGCGACGCGGTATCGATGGCTCGCCCACTGATCGCCAACAATGATCTGCCGAAAACCCTGCGCACAGCCAACGGCCCCGAGCCGGGCAAGGAATGCACCTACTGCAACAAGTGCCTGGTGAACGATCTCGAAAATCCGCTCGGCTGCTATGAGCTCAGCCGCTTCGACGGCGACAGCTTCGAAGAGCGGTACGAAAAGATGATCGCCGAAGTGATGACTGTATTCGAGCCTCCCGCCTTTACGTGAGCGCCGCCCGACTGATTTCACGGGTTGGAGTAGGAAGATGACCATGGTCGGAGATCGCCTGACACCTGTCGAAGAAGCTCTTGTTAAGCGGCGGCGCGTGAAATGGTTGGTTCTGGCCGTTCTGATCGTGACGCTCTTCTATTACTTGTTCTTCGCCAACCAATATGTCGTCGCCATCGCCGATGGCGAGCAGCATTTCATGCATGGATCGATCGGCAGCGAGGTGACCGGCCCGCCTTATTGGGTGTTCAAGGCCTTGCCAGTGATCTACGCCGACAAGCTGGGTTCCGAGGGGTATCGGCGCTTCGGCTTCCTTTATGACAAGCCTGATGACGATCTTCCGATCGGGATTTCCCGACGAATGATGACTGGCGTCGAGCGCGTCTGGTTCAACTGCGCCACATGCCATGTCGGTACATATCGCCTGCCGGGATCGAATGAGCAGCATCGCATCCCCGGGGCGCCGTCGAACAATCTCAAGCTGCAGGAGCTGATCAGCTTCCTGATCGAAGTCGGACGGGATCCGGGCTTCAATGCGGATACGCTGATCGCGGCGATCGACAGCGATGCGGTCGGCGGCAATCTGAACCTCTTCCAGCGATTGCTCTACCGGTATGTAGTCTTTCCGCGCGTGAAGACCGCATTCCTCGATCTCGGCACGCGACTCGACTTCGTCTCCCGGCAGGAGCCATGGGGGCCGGGCCGGGTGGACACGTTCAATCCGTACAAGGCGATCCAGTTCAACTTTCCGATGGCGAAGGCCAATCTCGACGGGCCGGCGCTTAACGGATCGTCCGATTATCCGGCGATCTGGAACCAGCGTCCACGCGAGGGCATGAACCTTCACTGGGACGGCAACAATGATTCCGTCGCTGAGCGCGATCTCAGTGCGGCGCTTGGCGCCGGCGTCACGCCGCGGTCTGTCGACAGAGAGTCGATCGGCAGGATCGAAGCCTGGATGAAGGACCTGCGGCCGCCGCCATTTCCGGCGCCGAAGGCCATCGATAAGGCGAAGGTGGCCGAGGGGCGAGGTCTGTTCAGCCATTACTGCGCCGGCTGCCACGGCCAGGCGGGCCAGGCGGGCTATGACTATGATCGCGGACGTTTTCCCCGGCTCGGCCAGGTCGAACGTCTCGCCGATATCGGCACCGATCCCGGACGCTGGATGTCGTACACGGAGGATTTCGCGGCAGCGCAGAACCTCCTCTATGCCGGCTATCCCTGGCGGTTCCAGCGTTTCCACAAGACCGACGGCTATGCCAATCAGCCACTCGACGGCATCTGGGCGCGTTCACCCTATCTGCACAACGGCTCGGTGCCGACCTTGCGCGATCTGCTGGAGCCCGCAGCCCGCCGTCCTGTCGTCTGGTATCGCGGCAGCGACGAGCTCGATCTCGCCAAGGTCGGCTATCGCTCGGATGCGGCCGCGCCGGGGGGCGCGCTGTTCCGCTACGACACGGCGCGACCGGGCAACGCCAACACGGGTCACGAAGGTTATCGCTACGGGACCGACCTTCCAGACACGGCCAAGGACGCCCTCGTCGAATATATGAAGACGCTATGAGCGCTCACCGATCAATCAGCAAATGGAAAGCGCGCCACGCGATCCTTGTCGTGATCGGGATCCTGCTGAATTTCGCGTTCGTCATACCGCTGCTGTTCTGGCCCGAGTGGATACTCGGATTGTTCCAGATCCCCGTCACCCAGCTCATTTGGCCGCGCTTCTCGGGACTTCTGCTCGGCATCCTGTCGATCTTCTATATCCCGGCGACGATCGACATCGATCGATACCGCATCTTCGCCTGGCTCGCCGTGTTTCCCGCGCGCAGTCTCGGCGCCGTGTTCTTCTTCATCGCTGTTTTCGTATTCGGGCAGCCGAGCGGCTTTCTGGTCGGCGTCGTGCTTGACGGATCGATCGGGTTTCTGACGCTCGTTTGCCTGATCCGCGTCGTGCGGCTGGAACAGGACGCCGCCAATGGGAGAGGCACATGATGCGTCGCCTGCGCGTGATCCTCGCGTCGATCCTCGCGGCCTTGGTGGTGCTGGCGGTGGCCGCCTTCTTCCTCCTGCTGCGCCCGGTCGCACAGCCAGAAACCAACGATCTCGCGGAACTCTTCGCCCATGGCTCGATCGGCAATGAGGAAAGCCAAGGCCTGCCCTACTGGATCTGGCGCGTCCTGCCACAGCTTTTCCCCGACGATCTTCCCGGCAACAAGGATGGCTACGGAACATTCGGCGTCTTCTGGCCGCGCGGGGCGGTCGTTCCGGTCGGCTTCTCGGTCAAGACGCTGGGCGTCATTCCCCGCGTCGCGCCCAATTGTGCGTTCTGCCATCAGGGCAGCTATCGGCTGCATGCCAGCGACGTCAGCCAGATCGTCAGTGCCGGGGCAGGCACGCGGGTTAATCCGCAGGCCTATATCCGTTTCCTGATGAACGCCGGCTCCGATCCACGATTCAATGCCGATACGATCATGACCGCGATCGCCGGGATCTACGACATGCCCTGGTGGGAGCGCGCGCTCTACCGTTTCGTTCTCATTCCCGCGACGCGTACGGCGCTGATGGATCAGAAGACCCGTTTCGCCTGGATGACGGAACGGCCGGATTGGGGGCCGGGCCGGATCGACCCCTTCAATCCGGTCAAATTCCAGAATCTTGGCCTGCGCGACGACGGAACGATCGGCAATTCCGACATGATGCCGCTCTGGTCGATGGGGAATCTCGCGGAGACCAACACGCGCCGGTTCTCGCTTCATTGGGACGGGTTGCAGACCGATCTGCACGAGACGGTCGTGTCCGGCGCGATCGGCGACGGCATGTCGTACAAGTCCTATCCACGTACGGAAACATCGCTCGGCCGCATGATGGATTTCATCCGGCTCCAAGGACCGCCGGCATCGCCATTTTCCGCGCTCCGGCCGCCGACTGATCCCTATCATGTCGACGCGGCCGCAGTGGAGGCGGGACGTACTCTCTATACGTCGCTCTGCGCGAGCTGCCATGAGCCCTACGGCGCCCGTTACCGCACGCCGATCCCGATCGTCGAACTCGGCACGGACCGCCATCGTCTGGACATGTGGACGCCTGCGGCGCTCGAGCGCTACACCGCTTACGAGCCTGGATATCATTGGGGCTTCTCCAATTTCCACAAGACCGAAGGCTACGTGGCGGTCGGCCTGGAAGGCCTGTGGCTGCGCGGACCCTATCTGCACAATGGCAGCGTGCCGACACTGCGCGCCCTGCTTGAGGCACCATCCAAGCGGCCCTCCAGCTTCTATCGCGGCTATGACCTCGTCGACCCCGAGAATGGCGGCTTTGTCAGCACGCCGGGCACCGATGGGGCGAAATACGGCGTGCTGTTCGACACAGCGGTGCCGGGAAACAGCAACGAAGGCCATCTCTGGGGCACCGACCTGCCACAGAGCGCGAAGGAGAACCTGCTGGCCTTTCTCAAGACGCTTTGATTCCGAGCCGAGAGAACCAGACCGATGTCAACGATCATGCGCCGTATTGGCCGTTTCCTTGCCTGGGGACTGGCGATTCTCGCCGGCGTCGTCGTCCTGGTCGCGATCGGCGGCGTCTTCCTGGTGCGCTCGCTGGTCGAACCCGATTCAGGCAAGTTCGGTCACGTCGAGGACGAGGCCAGGCTTGTCGGTCTCGACCGCACCTATTTTCACGCAGCCGACGATCCCTATTTTGTCGACATCGACAAAGGGCTCCTGAAGAAGCCGGCGCCTGGCGCCCCTTATCCCGCCGAGATCATGGAAGTCGCGTCGGCGACCGGGCTTGCGCCGGAAGCCGTGCGCCAGTCCGCCATCAAGGGACAGAATGCCTGGATCGTGTGGACCGGCGGCAATGACCGCTTCTGGGATTTCGCAGCGCGCACGGCGATCGGCTCCTTTGACCTCCTGAAGACCATCTCGTCGCATCCGAGCCAGGCCTATGGCCGGTCCAATCGCTGGCGCTATCTCGGCCTTTCCAACGAGCCCTGCTTCAAAGAGCCGACAGGTCCGGACCCCACGCATTTCGGCCTCTGGATTGACCAGCGCGATCCGACCTGCCCGGCCGATCCGTTCGGCGGCAATCCGGAGGCCGACGCCCGCTATCCCGGGGTGAAGACCGGCGCGCGTGGGACGACCTTCAAGGTCGGCACCCGCGACGTGAGCGTTCCGGTCGGCTCCTACTATGGCGAACCAACGGGCGTACTTGGTCTGCGCCTCTTCCCCAATCCGGATTTCGATGCCGCAGCGGCGAAACACTGGGATCCCGTGAAGTATTATGAGGACGAGAAATACTACAACGACAAGTCTCTCGTGCGCCCCTACCGCGTCGGCATGTCATGCGCCTTCTGTCATCTCGGGCCCAATCCGATCAATGCGCCGAAGAGCCCGGAGCACCCGCGATTTTCCGAGCTGACATCCAATCCGGGCGCTCAATATTTCTGGGTGGATCGGATCTTCTTCTGGAACACCCGCCCCCGCGACACGCCAGACAAGCCGGCGCCGAACGAGGGCAACTTCCTGTTCCAATTGTTCCACACCAACCCTCCGGGTTCGCTTGATACCTCCCTGGTCTCGACGGACTACATCAACAACCCCCGAACCATGAATGCGGTCTATGACGTCATGGCGCGGCTGCGTCAGGCGCCGCTGACGGGAGCCGAGACGCTCAAGGGCGACGAGCGCGACAACAAGCAGTTCCAGGACTATCCGCAGACCGCCGCGTTCGGAGCCTTCTACGACGCTGGGACAGGCAAGGCGTCATCGATGCGCGTACTGAAGGACGGCTCCGATTCTGTCGGCGCACTCGGCGCGCTCAATCGCGTCTATCTCAATATCGGCCTCTTCAGCGAGGAATGGCTGCTGCATTTCCGGGCCTTCCTCGGCGGACAGAAGATCTCCCCGGTCCGCATCGCCGACGCTCAGAGGAATTCCGCCTATTGGGGCGCGACCGAAGACATGACGGCGGATATGGCGATCTTCTTCCTGGTTGCCGCCCGTGCCGATCGACTGGCCGATTTTCCGGAGGGCGCCGCCGTCCTGGCGAAGCGCGATGCCGTGGCCGTCGATCGCGGCAAGGTCGTGTTCGCGGAGACTTGTGCCGCCTGTCATTCCAGCACATGGAAACAGCCCGTGCCATCGGCCTCCTATGGCGTCGACAGCGGCATATGCGCGGGCGGCGGTGCGGGACCACGCTACCGGGAATGCTGGGATCGATACTGGGCCTGGACCCAGACCGACGAGTTCAAGCGGGGTATGGTCACAGAGGTCAACAAGCGCGATTCCAGCGGCCGGGAGACATTTCTCGACGGCAATTTTCTATCCTCCGAACGGCGCGTACCTCTCGACGTGATCGGGACCAATGCCTGCAGCGCGCTCGCGACCAACGGGCTTTCCGGCGACATCTGGGACAATTTCACGTCCGACACGTACAAGTCATTGCCGCCGCCGCATGAGGTTGCCGTCAATCACCCGGTGTCCGGCGCTGCCATGCCGCTGCGATCGCTCGGGAACGGGCGCGGCTATATCCGCCCGGCATCGCTGATCAGTCTCTGGTCATCGGCGCCCTATCTGCTCAACAATTCCGTCGGTTATGACGAAGCGTATTACGGGCTGGGCGACCGCCAGAACTATCGCGGCGAGCCGAACTATAACTACGGCGCGTCCTGCCCCGGCTCCAATCCGAACAATCCGGACCTCCCTTGCATCGAGAATCGGTTGGCTCTCTATGACCGGTCGATCCGCCAGATGCTGTGGCCGCAGACGCGCCGCATGGACACCATGACCACCGAACCGGTCCCCGGCTATATCTATCGCACCACGGCGCCGTCATGCCTGAAGGTTCCAAGCGGGTTTTCGCCAGACATCGTCAGGAATTTCGCCGGTCCGCTGAACTGGCTGTTCGGCTGGGCCGTTGCGCCGGACGGCGCGCTGCATCTCGGACCTTTCCCCAAGGGCTTCCCGATCAACACGCTGGTGAACACGAAACTCTTGCCGGACAATGACGAGCCCAGCCTCGCGCATTACTGGCGGCTGCTCAGCGCGGCCCCGACGCTCTACAGCGCGTTCTCGCAGCTCGGTGGACAATGCACCGATGCCGAGCTGGCCGATCCCGGCGTGCAGGTGCATGCCGAAACCGTGATGCGCGAGACGAAGCTCGTCGATACGCTGGTCGGCCTCAGCAAATGTACCGACTATGTCGTCAACAGGGGCCACATGTTCGGCACTGACCTGCCGGATCCGGACAAGCAGGCCCTGATCGCCTATCTCAAGCAGTTCTGATGATGCCGGTCGAAGGGGCGTTCGACTTCATCGTGATCGGCAGCGGAGCCGGCGGGGCTGTCGTCGCCGCCCGTCTGGCCGAGCAGGGCATGCGCGTGCTGGTGATCGAGGCCGGCGGCGATCCGCTTGCGGCGGGCAAGGGTTCGCCGGAAACCATGTCGGTGGCGGACGCCTACAAGGTCCCGGCCTTTCACGCCTTCGCGTCCGAAGCGCCCGGAATATCGGAGGACTATTGGGTCCGTCACTATGCCGACACCGAGCAGCAGCGGAAGGACTGGCGCTATTGCGCCGATCATGACGGGGTTCTCTATCCGCGCGCCCGCTGCCTGGGCGGTTGCACATCGCACCATGCGATGATCGTCGTTCGCCCCACTGACAGCGATTGGAACCATATCCAGCGCTTGACCGGCGACGACAGCTGGAAGGCGTCGCGCATGCAGGCCTATTTCGAGCGGATCGAACGCTGCCGCTATCGCTTCTTCTTCTGGCGCTGGCTTGCGGCGCTGACCGGCCTCAACCCCACGGGCCATGGCTGGCGGGGCTGGATGACCACCGAACGGGCGATGCCGCTGCGCTCCATCTTCGATTGGCCGCTCATTCGCGCGCTGCTGCGCTCGGCCGGGGCCGCGGCGGACAGCTATCGCGGGGTCGGGATCGATTGGCAGACAACCGCAATCGATCCCAATGATCGGCGCTGGTGGAATCCGGGTGCCGGCGGCATCCGCGTGGCGCCGCTTTCGACGCGGCGTCACGCGCGCTACGGGCCGCGTGAGCGTCTGCTGGATGTGCGGAAGCGATTTCCAGATCGTCTGGAGATCCGCCTCCACACCAGCGTCATTCGGATCGAGATCGAGCATGGGCGCGCGACCGGGGTCCGGTGCCGGGCGGGTGATGGCGAAGAGTATTCCGTTCGGGCCGGACGTGAAGTCGTCCTTTCGGCGGGAACATTCGCTTCGCCGCAGTTGCTGATGCTGTCCGGCATTGGCGATCCGGAGCAACTGGCCGAGCACGACATCGACGCGGCGGCTGCACTCCCAGGCGTCGGCAGAAACCTGCAGGACCGCTATGAAATCGGCGTCGTCAGCCGGATGACGCGACCTTGGAAGGCACTGGAAGGATCGGACTACACGAACCGGGATTCGAGCTACCGATGGTGGCGATGGCTGCGGATCGGAAACTACACCAGCAACGGTGTCCTGTTCTCGCTCGCGCTCAAGTCGCGCGGCAGCCTCCAGTCCCCGGACGTGCACTGCTTTTCGCTGCTCGCGGATTTCCGCGGCTATTATAAAGGCTATTCACAACGGATTCATGCGCGTGACTATCTGAGCTGGGTCGTCCTCAAGGCCTATTCGCACAACCGGGGCGGCCGTGTGACGCTGCGCAGCGCGGACCCCGCGATCCAGCCCGCCGTACAGTTTCACTCCTTCCACGAAGGCACCGGCGATGCCGACGCGGATATCGACGCGGTGGTCGCCGGCATCCGTTTCGTGCGAAAAGTTGCCGACAGCATGGATGATCTCGTTGCGGCCGAGGAGACGCCCGGCCGCCATATCGACAGCGACGCGGCACTGCGGACCTATGTTCAGGACAATGCCTGGGGCCACCATGCCTGCGGCACCTGCGCCATCGGGCCGCGCGAAAGCGGCGGGGTGATCGACAGCCGCTTCCGTGTCCACGGGATCGACGGGCTGCGGGTTGTCGATGCCTCGGTGTTCCCCCTCATTCCCGGCTACTTCCTCGCGACAGCCGTCTATATGATCGGCGAAAAGGCGGCCGACGTCATCCTGGAAGACGCGCAGGCCGGGCCCGCTGTGGGCGTTGATCAACCACCGGGCCCATGACGCTGCTGCGGAAGTTGCGAACATTCCCGCTGCCGCGAGCGAAGCGCTCAGACTGATCGCCATCTCTGTGCCGTTCGCTCTCGCCGGATCCTGATCGTCGAATTTCGCCCGCGCGTGCCCTCTTTCGTCGCTGCGGTCAGCCGCATTGGCGTCGCAATGACGACCTATCGAGGCTTGGAGGCGGCGGTTGTGCCGCACGATGTGGGGAACGAAACAATGCAAATCATGACGCCATCCAGCCGCCTGATCCGGGCGACCCTGCTCGCGACGGTGCTGACAGGCGCGCTGGCGCTGCCCGCCCTTGCCGATCCGGCCAGCCCGCCGGTCCTGACTGTCAGCGGCGAAGGCAGCGCCAGCGCGGCGCCCGATATCGCTGTCGTGTCGCTCGGCGTCGTCTCGGAGGCCGACACGGCTCAGGCCGCGCTCGCGGCCAACGCCAAGGACATGAACGCCGTGGTCGACACCATTACCGGCACCGGCATCGAAAAGAAGGACGTCGCGACGAGCGGTCTCTTCGTCGAGCCGGTCTATTCCGACCCCGCCAAGGATCCGTCCGGCCAGTCGACGATCACCGGTTATCGCGTCAGCAACCAGCTTTCGGTGCGCATTCGCGACATCGCCAAGTCCGGCCCGCTGCTCGACAAGGTGATCTCGGCTGGCGCCAACCGCGTCAACGGCATCTCGTTCGAGATCGCCAAGTCGGAGGGGCTGCGCGATGCCGCGATCAAGGCGGCAATCGCCGAGGCACGGCGCCGGGCCGAGATCATGGCCGAGGCAGCCGGCGTCAAGCTCGGCCCGATCCAGTCGATCAGCGCCAATGAAGGTGGCGGCCCGCCGGTGTTCCGCGCCATGGCGATGAAGGATGCGATGCCGCCTTCGCCCTCGCCCGTGATGGGCGGCACGCAGGAGATTTCCGCCAACGCGACGATCGTCTACGCCATCTCGCCGCGCTGATCGGAGGCTGGCTGATCGGAAGCTGCCGGCATCAGCACATTGAGTGCCCCGGCCCGGCATTCGAAGCGCAGCGGCGTTTCGAGCCGCGTCAGTTCGCCGTCGACTGAGACCCAGAGCCTCGGCCGGCGGCTTGTCACCGTCACCGTTGTCGCGGTGAACGACTGGATCGCCGGATTTTCGCGCCAGCGCCCAGCCATGAGATCGATCGCCGCCTGCATGCGATTGCCGAAATCGGCGCCCTCGGCATAGTGCACCTCGAGCAGGCCTTCATCGAGCCGTGGCCGATCGAAGCCGCCATCGGACAGGCGGTTATTGCCGATAAACAGGGCGTAGGTTTCGATATCGCGCCGGCCGTCATCGGCCTCGACGGTCAATTCCAGGATGCCGGGGCGAACGAAGGCGCGCAGTGAGGCGCGTGCCGCCGCGATGTAGCGCCCGAATGGCAGATTGGTGTCCTCGCGCACTTGCGCGCGCGCCCGCGCAACTTCCGCGAAATAGCCGAGCCCGGAAAGCGTGTGGAAGATCCGCCCATTGACCGCGCCGAGATCGATCCGCACCGGCTCGGCCTTTGCGAGGATATCGAGAGCCTGCGTGAGATCGGTGGGAATCGCGAGGCTGCGTGCGAACAGGTTCATCGTGCCGAGCGGCAGCACGCCGAGCGTTCGGTCGCTGTCGATGAGTTTGCGCGCCGCATAGCTCGCCGAACCGTCGCCGCCGCCGACAATGATGGTGGCAGCCTCGGAAGCGGCTGCCTTGTCGATGGCTGCGATGAAGCGATCGCCTTCGACGAGTTCGACCGCGACGCTTTCGGTGTGGCCGGCAAAGGCCTCGCGAACCTGCGCCTCGACCGCCTTCGGCTCGAGATCGCGGATCGTTCCCGCCCGCGCATTCAGGATGATGACGGTGTCAGCCAAAGATGCCCCCAAGCGCATGCCGCGCGAATGCAGCATCTAGGCGTCAAACGCCGAAGCGCAAGGAGCGATCCCGGCGGAGAAGCACCTTCTCCGCCGCTTGGGCGATAAAGGCCCGTTTCAGCCCTGCTCGGGCAGCGCTTCTTCGCCCTTACGGGCGCGGATCATGTTGACGAAGCGCGTGAAGAGATAGTGGCTGTCCTGCGGGCCCGGCGAGGCTTCCGGGTGGTACTGCACCGAGAAGATCGGCCTGTCCTTGACCTTCAGCCCGCAATTGGAGCCGTCGAACAGCGACACATGCGTCTCCTCGATCGAGCCCGGCAGCGAGGTCGAATCGACCGCGAAGCCATGATTCATCGAGGTGATCTCGACCTTGCCGGTGGTCAGGTCCTTGACCGGATGATTGGCGCCGTGATGGCCCTGATGCATCTTCTTGGTCTCGCCGCCAAGCGCGATGCCGAGCAACTGATGGCCGAGGCAGATGCCAAACAGCGGCACGTCGGCCTCGATGACCGCACGGATCGCCGGCACGGCATATTCGCCGGTGGCCGCCGGGTCGCCGGGACCGTTCGACAGGAACACGCCATCCGGCTCATGCGCAAGGATCTCGGCGCCGGTCGCCGTGGCGGGCAGCACCGTGACGGCGCAGCCGGCTTCGGCGAGAAGGCGCAGGATATTGCGCTTGATGCCGTAGTCGACGGCGACGACCTTGTAGCGCGGCGCCTCCTGCCGGCCGAAGCCCTCGTTCCAGGCCCAGGTGGTCTCGTCCCAGCGGAAGGACTGGCCCGTGGTGACGTCAGGCGCGAGGTCCATGCCGATCAGACCAGGCCATCCAGCCGCTTCGGCCGTCAGCGCAACGCGGTCGAACTTGCCGTCGCTCGCATGGGCGATCACGGCGTTTGGCATGCCCTTGTCACGGATCAGAGCCGTCAGCGCGCGGGTATCGACCCCGGCGATGCCGATGATGCCGCGCGCCCGGAGCCAGGCGTCGAAATGCTTGAGAGCGCGGTAATTCGATGGATTGGTGATGTCGGTCTTGATCACGCAGCCACGGACGCCCGAGGCGCCGGCCATGTTGACCGTCTCGATATCCTCGTCATTCGTGCCGACATTGCCGATATGCGGGAAAGTGAAGGTGATGATCTGCCCGGCATAGGACGGGTCGGTCAGGATCTCCTGATACCCGGTCATCGCCGTGTTGAAGCAGACCTCTCCGACTGCATGGCCGGTGGCGCCGATGCCTCGGCCCTCGATCACGGTGCCATCGGCGAGAATCAGAAGCGCCGTCGGCTCGGGCTCCGCCCACACCGCATCTTCGGCCAAAACTGTCGTTCCGTCGGTCATGATTGAGCACCGTCAAAGCTGTCGGACGCCGGGTGCATGCCCGCATGCCAAGGCACGACGGATCGCGCGATCCGCCGCCCTGTCGACGTCGGCGCGGAACCTAGGCGATCGATCCCGATCCGTCAACCTTGGACGCGAAATTAATCTCAAGTACTTTCAATAGCTTAGCCAAATGTGACTTGAACGGCTCCGATGTTGCTCCTATGGTGGCGCGCAAAATGGAAGGAAGCTCCGTCATGCGCGACCGCATCAATCAGGACCTCAAGACCGCGATGCTCGCGAAGGACAAGCAGCGCACCGGCACGCTGCGGCTGATTTCCGCGGCGATCAAGGATCGCGACATCATGGCGCGCGGCGCGGGAACGACCGCGGCAACGGAGACGGAACTCATCGACCTGCTCGCCAAGATGGTGAAGCAGCGCCAGGAATCGGCGCGGATCTATGAGGACAACGCCCGTCCCGAACTCGCCGCGCAGGAAAAGGCCGAGATCGCGGTGATCGAGGAATATCTGCCGCGCCAGCTCGACGAAGCCGGCGTGAAGGCGGCGATCGAAGCCGCCATTGCCGCCACCGGGGCGGCCGGCATCAAGGACATGGGCAAGGTCATGGGCGAACTGAAAGCCCATCATGCCGGGGCGATGGATTTCGCCAAGGCCGGCGCTGCCGTGAAGGCGGCGCTGACAACCTGACGCCATGGAACTGCCGCCCGCCCTTAAATCGGCCGTCGAGGCCGCGCTGGCGGGCATTTCCACCGATGAACTCGCGGCAAGCGCCGCCGCTCTCTCGGCCCGCTATCGCGCCGAACTGCGCGACGGCCGCTTCCATGTCGATGCCGATACCGCCGCGCGCGCCTATCTCGCTGCCCGCCTGCCGGCGACCTATGCCGCGACGCGCTCGGCCATGGCCGCCGCGGCGATGCGTCTGCCGCGATTCGAACCGGCCAGCCAGCTCGACATCGGCGCCGGCCCCGGCACGGCTGTGTTCGCCGCTGCGGACTGCTGGCCTTCGCTGGCACGGGCGAGCCTGGTCGAAGGCAGCGCCGCCATGCGCCGCCAGGGCGCGCAACTCGCGGGCGGCGATTCCATCTCTCGCGATTGGCAGGCTGCCGACTTCAAGACTGCGCCACCGAGCCTCGCGCCACATGATCTCGTGACGATCGCCTATGTCCTTGACGAACTGGAGCCGGCGGCGCGGACAAAGCTGGTCGCCGCCGCCTTCGCCGCGACGACGGGGCTGCTGCTCATCGTCGAGCCGGGCACGCCGGCCGGTTGGCAGCGCATCCTCGAGGCGCGCGCCGCGCTGATCGCGGCCGGCGCCATTATCGCCGCCCCTTGCCCGCATGAGGCGCCCTGCCCGCTCACGCCGCCGGACTGGTGCCATTTCGCGGCCCGCGTCGCCCGCAGCCGGGTGCATCTTCGGACCAAGAACGCTTCCGTGCCGTTCGAGGACGAGAAATATATCTATCTCGCCGCGAGCCGCATCCCGCCGGAAACGCGCCCAGACCGGGTTCTCGCGCCGCCGCGCGCCGCGAGCGGCCGCGTGTCCCTGAAGCTCTGCCGCCCCGATGGCACGCGCGCCGACCGCCTCGTCACCCGCCGGGAGGGCGACGCGTTCCGCATCGCGCGGCGGCTGGATTGGGGCGATGCGTTTGACACAGCCGAACCGACCGGGGGATAGCAGGGATAAGTCAGCACGGTCTTTGCATTGCAGGCGGCAAATCCCTACATAATCGGCGGTTCAGCAAGGCCGGCCATGCGCTTTTCCCCATCCTTTCTCGATGATATCCGCGCCCGCTTGCCGCTTTCGAGCGTCATCGGCCCGCGCGTCTCATGGGATAGGCGGAAGTCGCAGCCGGCCAAGGGCGATTTCTGGGCCTGCTGCCCGTTTCATGGCGAAAAATCGCCTTCCTTCCATGCCGACGACCGCAAGGGGCGCTATCACTGCTTCGGTTGCGGCGTCTCGGGCGATCACTTCACCTTTCTGACCGAGCATGAGGGACTTTCGTTTCCAGAGGCCGTCGAGCGCCTGGCCGCCGATGCCGGCCTCGCGCTGCCGGCCCGCGATGAGCGGGCGGAGGCGCAGGAGAAGGTCCGCGCGTCGCTGCATGAGGTGATGGAACTCGCCTGCCGCTTCTTCGAGGACGCCCTGCAGGCGCGCGATGGCGCTAACGCACGCGGCTATCTTGCGGGCCGCGACCTCGGGCCGGACATCCAGCGCCGCTTCCGCCTCGGCTATGCCCGCGGGGGACGCAATGCCCTCAAGGAGCACCTCGCCGCCAAGGGTGTCAGTCACGACGACATGGTGGCGACGGGCCTGCTCATCGCCGGAGAGGACATTCCCGTCTCCTTTGATCGCTTTCGCGACCGCGTGATGTTTCCGATCACCGATTTTCGCGGCCGAATCGTCGCCTTTGGCGGACGAGCGCTTTCGCCCGACGCGCAGGCGAAATATCTCAACTCGCCCGAGACCGTGCTCTTCAAGAAGGGCGACCTGCTCTACAACGGCTTCGAAGCGCGAAAATCCGTCCAGGCGGCCGGAACGCTCATCGTCGTCGAAGGCTATGTCGACGTCATCTCCATGGTGGTGGCGGGCTTCGGCCACACTGTCGCGCCGCTCGGAACAGCGCTCACCGAGCATCAGCTCGAACTGCTCTGGCGCCAGACGCCGGAGCCGATTCTCTGCTTCGATGGCGACAAGGCCGGCCTTCGCGCCGCCTATCGAGCCGTCGATCTGGCGTTGCCGGCGCTGAAACCTGGCCGCTCGATCCGCTTCGCGCTTCTGCCCGAAGGTCAGGATCCGGACGATCTGATCCGCCAGTCCGGCCGCGCCGCGATGGCCGACATCATCGCCGGCGCACGGCCTCTGGTTGAGATGATCTGGACGCGAGAGACCGAACAGGGCGGCTTCGAAACGCCTGAACGCCGCGCGGCCTTCGAGGCGAAGCTTCGCGATATCGCTCGCTCCGTCGGCGACGAGACCGTGCGCCGTCACTATGAGCAGGCGCTTTCCGAGCGCGCCCGCGCCTTTTTCGGCGGCGATGCGCGCGAGGGCCCCCGCCGCGGCGGCGGCCAGAGACAGCAATCGTTCCGGCGCAGCCGGGGTGACGGACCGGCGGATGCGCGCTATGTGCCGACCTTCCGCATGCAGGCGCCACCGATCTCGGCTGCACTGCAACAGATCCGCAGCCGGCCGGTCGCGGGCCTGCGCGAAACCGTGCTCGTGATGACCATGGCGCATCATCCTGCGCTCATCGCCGACCACTTCGATGCGTTCGCGCATATCGAGTTGACGAATCGCGACCTTGACTCTCTTCGCTCGCAAATCCTAGAGATTGCGGCCGAAGATCCGCATGTCGGCTCCGGGGACTTGATGCAGAAGCTGATGGACGCTGGATTTGGCGAACTGGTGGAACGATTGGATCGTCATCTGAGGCTGGGCGGCATCTGGCAGGCGGAAGCCGGCGCGCCTGAACAGGACGCGCTTGACGGCTGGCTGCAGGCGCTCACCTTGCATCGGAAGGCGCGGACGTTACATAAGGAATTGAAGGATGCCGAGGCTGCCCTCGCCTCCGAGCCGAGCGACGCCAATCTGGCCCACCTCGTGGACATCCAGAAGCAGATGGCGAACAGCGAAGGCACCGAGGCCCTGATCGAGGGGTTCGGCGCGACGTCCGGCCGCCGGCTCGGCACCGTCTAGGTGTCCGGATGAACCGGATGGTTAGGCGTCACTTAAGACACGAAGCCTATTTCTGACGAAGGCGATTCGCGGTCCGGGGATTTCATCCCGAGGCCGCTGCACTAAATCGGCGGTTTGCGGGCGCGACGGTGATCGACTGGCGCCCCGCCCCGCCCAGACGGAGAAGAGCATGGCGACGAAGGTTCAGGAGAACGAAGAGGCCCAGGAGGCGACGTCCGAGCCCCAGGACGGACCGCTTCTGGACCTCTCCGATGCCGCCGTCAAGCGGATGATCAAGGTCGCCAAAAAGCGCGGATTCGTCACCTATGACGAACTGAATTCCGTGCTGCCGTCCGAACAGGTCGGTTCCGAGCAGATCGAGGATATTCTCTCGATGCTCTCGGAGATGGGCATCAACGTCATCGAGGCGGACGAGGTCGAGGAAGCCGAGGAAACGGCTGCCGACGCCGAGGAAGAGGCTGGCGAGCTGGCCGAATCGACCGGCACCGCCGTCGCCAAGACGACCACCACGCGCGAGCCGACCGACCGCACAGACGACCCCGTCCGCATGTATCTGCGCGAGATGGGCTCGGTCGAGCTGTTGTCGCGCGAAGGCGAGATCGCGATCGCGAAGCGCATCGAGGCCGGCCGCGAGACGATGATCGCCGGGCTCTGCGAAAGCCCGCTGACCTTCCAGGCGATCATCATCTGGAAGGAGGAACTTGCCGAGGGCAAGATCCTGCTGCGCGACATCATCGATCTCGAAGCGACCTATGCCGGGCCCGACGCGAAGAACGCGCCGATCGCCGGTCCGGGCGGCGAGTTCACCGAGGAAAGCGAAGAGGCCGAGCCGCCGATCCCCACGGAAGGCGAAGGCGACGACGAAGACGACATGGAAAACAACATGTCGCTCGCCGCCATGGAGGCCGAGCTGAAGCCGAAGGTCGTCGAGACCTTCGAGAACGTCGCCGAAAACTACAAGAAGCTGCGCCGCCTGCAGGACCAGCTCGTCGAGGGCCGCCTCAAGAACGAGACCCTCTCGCCCTCGCAGGAGCGCCGCTACAAGAAGCTGAAGGACGACATCATCGTCGAGGTGAAGTCGCTGTCCCTCAACCAGCACCGCATCGATTCGCTGGTCGAGCAACTCTACGACATCAACAAGCGCCTCATCACCTCCGAGGGCAAGCTGCTGCGCCTCGCCGAGAGCTATCGCGTTTCGCGCGAGGAGTTCCTGCGCGAATATCAGGGCTCGGAACTCGATCCGAACTGGCTCCGCCGCATCGCCAATCTCGGCGGCCGTGGCTGGAAGGACTTCGTCACCAACGGCAAGGACCGGATCCGGGAATTGCGCGGCGAGATCCAGACCATGGCGACCGAGACCGGCCTTGAGCCGTTCGAATATCGCCGCATCGTGCATATGGTGCAGAAGGGCGAGAAGGAGGCCCGCCAGGCCAAGAAGGAGATGGTCGAGGCCAATCTCCGCCTCGTGATCTCGATCGCCAAGAAGTACACGAACCGCGGCCTGCAATTCCTTGATTTGATTCAGGAAGGCAATATCGGCCTGATGAAGGCGGTCGATAAGTTCGAGTATCGCCGCGGCTACAAGTTCTCGACCTATGCCACCTGGTGGATTCGCCAGGCGATCACCCGTTCGATCGCCGACCAGGCCCGCACGATCCGCATTCCGGTGCACATGATCGAGACGATCAACAAGATCGTCCGGACATCGCGCCAGATGCTGCACGAGATCGGCCGCGAGCCGACCCCGGAAGAGCTGGCCGAGAAGCTGGCCATGCCGCTCGAAAAGGTCCGCAAGGTCCTGAAGATCGCCAAGGAGCCAATCAGCCTCGAGACGCCGATCGGCGACGAGGAGGATTCGCATCTCGGCGATTTCATCGAAGACAAGATGGCGATCCTGCCGATCGACGCGGCGATCCAGTCGAACCTGCGCGAGACGACGACGCGCGTGCTCGCCTCGCTGACGCCGCGCGAGGAGCGCGTGCTGCGCATGCGCTTTGGCATCGGCATGAACACCGATCACACGCTGGAGGAAGTCGGCCAGCAGTTCAGCGTGACGCGCGAGCGCATCCGTCAGATCGAAGCCAAGGCGCTCAGGAAGCTGAAGCACCCGAGCCGGTCGCGCAAGCTGCGGAGCTTCCTGGACAACTAGGCGGGCCGCTCCCCGATATTGTCTGGAAAGGCCGCTCTCGTGAGCGGCCTTTTCGATTCAGGATCGAGCGAGGATATGCATGCGGACGGCGATCACCCCATTGTGCCGATGATCTGGCCGCGCCCCGTTTTCTGCCGAGCGAATTTCCGCTCCACCTCGCCGATCTCGACCTTACCGAACAGAAATCCGGCCGCGGCCATGGCGCCGGCGCGCTGGAGTGACTAACTTCCCCGATAGTCGCCAACCTGCCCGGAGAAAGCAGCCGCCATGGTCTCGTTCCTGAAGAAGCTCTTTGGCGGCGGTGACGCCGGCGGCTCGGACAAGAGTGGCGCCGACGAGGGCGTCGAATATAAGGGCCACGTCATCCGCCCGACACCGATGAAGGCAGGTGCCCAGTTCCAGACCGCCGGCCTGATCGAGAAGGAAATCGGCGGAACGGTGAAGAGCTATCGCTTCGTGCGCGTCGACAAGCATGCGAGCCGCGAAGACGCTGTGGCCCTGATCATCATCAAGGGCCAGCAGATCATCGACGAGCAAGGCGATCGCATCTACGTCGATCTCGGCTGACAGATCGCGCCAAAGCGCCGATGCCAAACGATTTTCCAGACTGCTGACGACTGACTGCTCGGGCCGGCGCTCCACGCCGGCCCGATTCTTCATTCGATCACGGCGCAGCGCATTTGCCGTCCGGTTGTGCCATGCCCTCCGGGCAGCCCTCGCCATGCTCGTTCGGCTGTTGACGGCCCGGCTCTCCCTCGGGAGGTCGTTCGCCTCTCGGCGCCTCCCCGGCCGGAGGGCCGGCCTCCGGCTGCGGCGCCGGTTCAGCGGCAGGCGCCTGCGGCTCCGGCTGCGCCGCAGGCTGCTCAGCCGGCTTCTCGCGCTTCGGCTTGGCCGGCGGCTCTTCGGCCGGCGGGGCAGGCTCAGGCTGCGGCGCCGGTTCGGCGGCAGGCGCCGGTGGCTCCGGCTGCGGCGCAGGCTGCTCGGCCGGCTTCTCGCGCTTCGGCTTGGCCGGCGGCTCCTCTGCCGGCGGAGCAGGCTCAGGCTGCGGCGCCGGTTCGGCGGCAGGCGCCGGTGGCTCCGGCTGTGGCGCAGGCTGCTCGGCCGGCTTCTCGCGCTTTGGCTTGGCTTGCGGCTCTTCGGCCGGCGGAGCAGGCTCAGGCTGCGGTGCCGGATCGGCGGCAGGTGCCGGTGGCTCCGGCTGTGGCGCAGGCTGCTCAGCCGGCTTCTCGCGCTTCGGCTTGGCCGGCGGCTCTGCAGCCGGTGGAGCAGGCTCAGGCTGCGGTGCCGGTTCGGCGGCAGGCGCCGGCGGCGCTGGCTGCGGCGCAGGCTGCTCGGCCGGTTTCTCGTGCTTCGGCGGCTTCGGCTTCGCCGGCGCGGGCGCCTCTGCGGGCGCTGGCGGCGGCGGCGTGGCTTCTGCCGGGGCCGGTTTGCTCGGCTCTACCGGAGCGGGAGCCGGCGCCGGCGCAGGCTGGGCCGGCGCAGGCGGCTCGGCGCGCGGCGGCTTCTCTGGCTGCGGCGGCGGGTTTGCCGACGGCGGCGGTTGCTGGCCCGCCGGCGGCTGTGGTTCCGCCGAAACCTTCTGGAGGACGGCCTGCGCCCTCGCCTCACGCTCCCGGCGCAACTGGTCCTGCTGCGCCTGCCGGTCCGCCTCGGCCTTCTTCACGGCTGCGTCGATCTCAGCCTGACGGCTCACGGCTGCCTGCCGCTGCTGCTCGACGAGCGCCGCCTTCTCGGCATTGAGCCGATTGATCTCGTCCTGCCAGGCATTGCCATCCTGCAGGCGACTCTTGTCGAGCGTCTGCCGCTCCGCCGGTGCGAGGACCGAAAGCAGGGCCGCCGAAAGCGCATCGCCGCCTCCGACGTTCTGCGGAACGAACTGGTTGATCAGGCTCCGATCCTCGCGCGGCACGTCGTTCACATAGCGGTCCGGCCTGCGATTGAAACTGCCGTCGTCGATCTGCGGCCGGAACACGCCGATGCGACCGCCGCGATTGTCCTCGAAGATGTCGTCCTGCTGGTCGACATAGATAATTTCGCGGGAGGGCTGCGAGGGGCGGCCGACCGGATCGTTATAGAACCGCCCATCCTGCCAGCGCGGCCGGCGGACATCCGGGGCACGGTCGAGATAGTCGCCGATCTCGTCGATCGGAGCCGCGCGGCGGCCGATATCCTCGCCGCCAAACGCGCGCTGATCGACGAAGATCCAGCTTTCAGCCACGGGCGGCTGATAGCGCCGCGGCATGCCATAGGCATAGCCCTGCCGGTCGGGCGCCACGGGCGCCCAGCCGACCGAGCCGCCGCCGGTGCGGAACGTCACCCAGGCCGGCGACCAGACATCGCCCGGAACCCAGAACCAGCCATAATCAGGGCGGTAGTCCCAGCGGCCGTAATGATAGGTCGCCCAGCCGAAGGGCTCGTTCGACTGCCAATACCAGCCATACTCATCGGTCCAGACCCACTGCCCCTCCTGATAGGGCCGCCAGCCGGCACCGCGGCGATCGGGCACGAAGACATAGCCGTAGCTGCGGTCCGCCACCCACTGGCCGTAGGGCGCGAGCGCGTCGAAGAAATAGTCGATATCGCCGGTCGGCTGGCTCGCCTGATAGGGCCTGCTCGCGACGGGGATCGGCGCTGGCGCAGGCTGCGCGATCACCGGACGCGGACGCGGGCGTGGCGGCGTTACCGCAGCGGTCTCTGCTACAGGCGCGGGTTGTGCCGGCTGCGCAATGGGCGTCGCAACCGGGGTTTCGGCTTCCGCCTGCGGCGCCTCGGCGACGGGCTCGGGGGATGGCGCTGGCTGGTGCTTCGGCGCGATCTGGATCGAATAGGGAACCTCGATCACCCCGGTCAAAACGCCTGCGCTGGCAACCGCGACGCCGCCGATGACGGCAGCTCCTGCAAGACCCCAGATATTCATTCGACACCCATTCCTTGTTGCCCGCCGTTCAAACCACGACGGACCGATTCGCTCCCGAGAAGGCACCAACAAAAAGGCGATGCCACGACAGCTGTGAGACCGCTCTGCGGCGAAACTGGCGGCATCCTTGCGGCAAGACGGCTGAACCGTGCCTGAACGGCGACGGCAGAGGGCAGCTCGTCACCAGCGCTTGGCGTGGACCGCCGCTGATGCGATCCTAGGGCGTGCCGACACCATCATCGGAACCCCTGATGCGCTTCCGCCACCGTCTCCGCGCGATCGCCACCTTCGTCCTCGCTGCATCCTTCGCCGCGTCGGCCGCGGTCGCCGCCCCGCTCCGCCTTCCGCCGCAGAAGGACCAGCTGTTCGCCTTTCCGGGCATTTTGCAGACGCAGAATGACGGCGACTTCATCGTCGTTGCCTATGACAAGCAGCGCGACATCCATGTCCGCGACGAGGTGCCGGAGAAGAAGGTGCAGTGGAAATATGTCGATACCGGCGTGAACTGGCAGCAGCGCCATGTCGACTACAAGGGCGGCGGCGGCCGTGCGTTGCGCACGGTGGTGGTCGGCCCGGCCGACAAGCCGGCCTCGATGATCGTCATTTTCCTGCACGGCCAGAACGGCACGCGCTTCCTCGGCGCCGACGACTGGAGCTTCGGCGGCAATTTCAACCGCATCAAGAACATGGTCGTCAAAGCCGGCGGCGTGTATCTCTCGCCTGATTTCACCGACTTCGGGGCCAAGGGCGCGGCCGACGTCAAGGCGCTGATGCTGCGTTACGCAGGCCTCTCGCCCGGTGCGCCGATATTCCTCGCCTGCGGCTCCTTTGGGGGCAAACTGTGCTGGGCGCTCGCCGACGACCCGCAGGCGGCCTCGCTGCTTTCCGGCATGCTGTTGATGGGCACGATGCCCGATGAGGGCTTCCTGTCGAGCGCCGCGCTGAAGGCGGGGCGTCCGATCCCGCTCTATTTCGGTCATGGCAGCGATGACAACGTCTTTGCCTGGCAGGATCAGGCCGGTTTCTTCGAGCAGATCCGCAATGCCTCGCCCGGCTATCCGTCGAAATTCGTGCTGTTCCAGACTGGCAGCCATGGCACGCCGATTCGCATGACCGATTGGCGCGCCACCATCAACTGGATGCTGTCGGTCGACGGCTACTAGGGCAGTTGCGAGACCTGTTCGCTCAGCTGATCCGCCGCGGCCAGCCTCGCATCCGGAGAGGCCGCCGTATCGACTGAGACCACGACCGACATGCCGGGACGAAGAGTGTCGGCGCCGGTCTGGCCGGGATCGATCTCGATGCGGGCCGAGATGCGCTGCGGCACCTTGGTGAAGTTTCCCGTCGCGTTGTCGGCCTTGAGAACGCTGAACTCCGAACCGGCAGCCGGGGCAAAATGGATGACCCGGCCTGTGAAGACATGACTGCCGAGCGCATCGACGGTGAAGCGGGCAGGCTGGCCAACGGCCATGTTGCCGACCTGCGTCTCCTTGAAATTGGCGATCACCCAGGCCGAATTGGGCGTCACCGACGTGAGGGAGGTGCCTGCGGCGACATACTGGCCGAGGCGAACGCCGACTTCGCCGAGACGACCGTCGACAGGCGCCACGACCTTCAGATTGCCGAGCATGATCCTGGCGAGGGAGACGGCTGCTTCCGCGCTCGCGACAGCGGCCTCCAGCGAGGCCCGGCCGGCATCGACAAGGGCGACGTTCTGCTCGGCGATGCCGATATTGGCATTGGCCTGCGCAACGGCCGCATCGGCTTGTTGCAAGGCGACATGGGCTTGATCCCCTGTCGATTGTGAGGTGATGCCCTTCGTGACCAGCGAAGCCGTGCGGGCCGAATCGAGCTTTGCTTTCTCGAGACCGGCCTCAGCGCTCCGCAACTGAGCCTTGGCGAGATCGAGGCTGGCCACCTTGGCGGCGCGATTAGCCGCGAAGCTGTCCAGCGACGCCTGGGCCCCCTGAAGCTGGGCCTCAGCAGACGCCAATTGCTCGCGCGCAGTGCGGTCGTCGATCTCGACCAAGACGTCGCCCTGCCTCACCGGCTGATAGTCGCGAACATGGACTGCCGTGACTGTGCCGGCACCTTGAGCCGACAGCAAGGTCACCTGACCGCGCACATAAGCGTTGTCGGTCGACACGACAGCCGAATGGAAGGGCGGCAACTGCCAAGCATAAAGGACCAGCAGAGCGCCGGCGATGCCGGCAAGGGCGATGAGATAAGGGATCTTGGAACGCAGGAATTTCGACATGATGCATCTTCACGGTTTCACGGAGTCGCCGGCGCGGGCGAAGCGGCGCGGAAGGCGATCACGATCTGATGGGATATGAGGATCAGCATGGCGGCGACGGCGAGCGCGGCGACCAGAAGGAAAAGATCGTTATAGGCGAGGATAGTCGCCTCCTGCGTCGCGGCCTTGCCAAGCAGAACAGCGCCTTCGGCGCTGCGCAGCGCCGGATCGGAGAGAACTCTGCCATAGGCGCCCGCATAGGCCTGGACCCGCTGGACAACGAACGGATTCACCGCCGTGAGATGCTCGACGAGCGCGCTCGAGTGGAACTTCTCCCGCATGGTGACAAAGGTGCCGAGAGCAGCCGAGCCGATCAGGCCGCCAAGCGTCTGAGTGCCGATGAAGACGACGAGGAAGCTGACGATCGCATTGCCGCCGCGCGCCAGAGCCTGTCCAAAGCCGACATGCAAGGCGGGCGGCAAGAACATGGCGCCAGCAAAGGCCATCATCGCTTGCGAGACATAGAACTGCTGTGGCCGTGAAAGATTGGTCGCGTGCGAATCGATGAAGGCTGCCGAGGCGATGAGCAGCAGCGCCGTCAGGTGAATGGCGGGCGTGCGACCCGGGCCCATCAGCAGGCTGGTGACGACCAGGCCGGCGACGGTGGCGCCGAGGATGATCCAGTAAAGCGCCGCGAGCTGATCGTTCAGAAGCCCGAACGCGCCAAACAGGCCGACCACACCTGTGGTCTGTTCGGCCAGCAGCAGGCGGAACACCAGCAGCGAGCCCGAAAAGATCAACATCTCCGAGCTCGACAGCCATTTGAGGTCGATCATTGGATGCGCACGCCGCGCCTCGAGGATCACCACGGCGGTCAGCGCCAAAATGCCGATGGCCGCCAAGACGCCGAGCCAAGGCGTCTCGAACCACCAATAAAGACGGCCGAGCGTCAGCAGGACTGCAAAGGCGCCGGAACCGATCGCCAGCAGCGGAAAGCTCAGGAGATCCAGGCGGTCGAACACCTTCTGGCGCGGCGGATGACTGATCGGCAGCAGGAAGACGATCGCGACGCTGATCAGTGCAAGGCCCGTTTCGAGCAGATAAAGACCATGCCAGCGCCCAAGCTCAAGCAGATCAGGCGAGATGACACGCGCGAGCGGCACAGCGATCTGACCGCCGAGGAGGCCGAAACAGATGCCAACAGTCAGCTTCTTGGCCGGCTTGATCACTTCAAGCATGTAGAAGAATGCAAGGGTCGACAGCGGCGCCGCGGCGACGCCCATCGCAGCCCGAACCACGACGGCGGATCTCAGGTCGTCCGCCAGGAGATGGGCTGCCGTGACCATCACGTAAACGATCAGCCCAAGCTCCGCGAACCGCCGAAGACCAAACTCGGTGCGCACCTTGTAGAGCAGGATCGTCCCGGCGAGATTGGTCGCCATATAGGCCGCGATAAGCCCGTTGCTTTCGATCTGCGTGAGGCCGAGCGAGCCTTGGATACCAGGCAAATTGGCGGTGACGAGGTTGATGCCGAGGCCCTGGGTCACGCCGAGGAACACCGAGGCCGTGCCATAGAGGGCGACGCGCCAGGCTGGAATAGCGGTCGGTGCTGCAACGACCGCAGCGGGAGGCGCCGGGACGTTCTGATCCCGCGCGGCATTCTCGGCAGGCGCAAGGGCGTGTGCAGCACTCATCGCGTGGCTTCCGTTGAGCGGAGATCAGCCTCATGGGCCAGCCGCGCGATATTGACGACAATCTGGTTGAGCACGCGGCCTGCAATCAGCAGTTCGTCAGGGTCGATGCCTTCGACCGCAGCGGCAGCGACCTCGTCGATCACGATCCCAACTCGCTCGGCGACCGGCCGGCCCATTTCGGTCAAAACGATCTCCTTGACGCGACGATCGCCAACGATGGAACGACGTTCGATCAGGTTGGCCTGCTCGAGCCCGTCGAAAAGCCGCACGGCAGTCGGATGCTCGACATCAAGTAGCGACGTCAGTTCCGTCTGCGTCATGGCCATGTGCGCTTTGGCGAGGTGAAGCATCACGCGGCCACGGGCAAGAGTGATGTCGAGCCGCCGAAAACGCTGGTCGCAATAGGTGCGCAGCAGGCGACTGGCCTGCGACAGGGTAGCGAGGATATCCACGGTAAACGTCATAATGGGCTCGATGAGGCCGCCTTAAATGTAGCTGCCTACATATCGCCCTTGAATTTGATAAGTCAAGCTTATCATAAGCCCGGCATCAAAAATACCATGCTTGCGGTCTTCAGGAGACATCCGGTTCGCGGCTCGGCAGCAAAGCGGCCTCGACGGCCCCCGCCGCAGCAGCTTCGGCGACCCGGGTCTCCCGGGCCTCGTCCTCGGCAAAGTGCTCGCCGAGCGCGCTCTCGATACGCGAGAGAATAAGCTTCAGCTCGTTGGAGCGCAGATGCTCGAGCTTCTCATGCAGCCCGGCGATCTCGATTTCCGAACGGAGATTGACTTCATAGTCGAGCTGCGCTGCCAAGCGGTCCTTATCGGCCTGCCGGTTCTGCGACATCATGATGATCGGCGCCTGGATCGCCGCCACCATCGACAGCACCAGGTTGAGAAAGATGTAGGGGTAGGAATCGAATGGCCGGCCCCATTCGACGAGCAGGAACGAGTTCAGCACCACCCAGCCAACGATGATCAAGCCGAAGGCGATGATGAAGCCCCAGGACCCGCCGACCGCCGCGACCTGATCTGAGAGCCGTTCGCCGAACGTAAGCTGCTGCTCGAATTCGCGATTGACGTTGCGCGTCACCGTCTGGCGGCGCGCCACTTGCTCAAGCAGTTTGCGATCACGCGCGGAAAGGCTGGCCGTGCCATTTGCAAGCAGGCGCTCGGCCAGCTCGCGGATCGCGAGATCGCTCATTGCAGCTCAGATGTTGCCCGAGAATGTGTCACAGGCCTTCATATCACCGGATTGATAGCCACGCTTGAACCACGCGCTCCGCTGCGCTGAAGTGCCATGGGTAAAGCTGTCCGGGACCACATAGCCCTGGCTGCGCTTCTGGATCGTGTCGTCACCGATCTGTGTCGCCGCGTTGAGCGCCTCGTCGATATCGCCTGCCTCCAGCATCCCCTTCTGGTCCGTCTTGTTCGCCCAGATGCCGGCGAAGCAGTCCGCCTGCAGCTCGACACGCACGGACATCTCGTTGGCTTCGGACCGGCTCGCCGTCTGCCGCTGGCGGTTGAATTCCGGCAGCACGCCGATGAGGTCCTGCACATGGTGGCCGACCTCATGCGCGATGACATAGGCCTGCGCGAAATCGCCCGGCGCACCGAAGCGGTTCTTCAACTCGTCATAGAAGGCGAGGTCGATATAGACCTTGCCGTCATTCGGGCAATAAAATGGCCCGGATGCAGCGCTCGCCTGTCCGCAGGCCGAGCCGATCCGGCCGCTGAACAGGACCAGCGGCGTTGGCTTGTAGCTGCGATTGCTGGCGGCGAAGATATCCGTCCAGACGTCTTCCGTGCTGCCCAGCACCTTGGCGACGAAGGTCTTGCCGGCGTCCGATGCGCCGCCATTTGTCGAAGTCTGCGAAGGGTTTGTCGGCGACGACGGCTGGTAGTTTTCGCTCTGGGTATAGCTGTCGCCGCCCGTCAGCATCGCCAGCATCTGCAGCGGATTGATGCCGAAGACGAAATAGCCGATGCCGATCAGCACGGCGATGGTGACGAGCGACCCACCGCGCAGCGGGATGCCCCGGCCCATGCCGGCCTGGCGATAGCCGCCACCGCCGAAGCCACCGCTGTCGCCGCGGCGATCCTCGACATTGCTGGATTCGCGCTGTCCGCCGAGCCTCATTGCATGATCCCCCGAAGCGCGGCACACGCCACGACCACTGTTTCAGCGGCGCCCTGCAAGATGAAGGGTACTGCCGCTGCCCACAGCGCATCAAGCCCGTCACGGCAGCAAGGTTCCGGGGGTTCCCCCTCCCCGCCTTTTCCCCTATAAGCCCGCTCTAGCCTGAAAGACCTTAGCCAGGAACCCGAGCGGAACGCCGCGCCGGGTTTTTTGCCACGCGCGAGACGACATGCCGAAACGCACAGACATCAAGTCGATCCTCATCATCGGCGCCGGCCCGATCATCATCGGCCAGGCCTGCGAGTTCGACTATTCCGGAACGCAGGCCTGCAAGGCGCTCAAGGAGGAAGGCTACCGCATCATCCTGGTCAATTCGAATCCGGCCACGATCATGACAGATCCGGACCTTGCGCATGCGACCTATATCGAGCCGATCACGCCCGAGATCGTGGCGAAGATCATCGAGAAGGAGCGGCCCGACGCGCTGCTGCCGACCATGGGCGGCCAGACGGCGCTGAACACGGCGCTGTCGCTGAAGAAGATGGGCGTGCTCGAGAAGTTCGGCGTCGAGATGATCGGCGCCACGGCCGAGGCGATCGACAAGGCCGAGGACCGCGAACTCTTCCGCGATGCGATGACCAAGATCGGGCTGGAGACGCCGCGCTCGCGTCTCGCCCATTCGCTGACCGAAGCACTGCCCGCCCTCGACGATATCGGCCTGCCCGCCATCATCAGGCCGTCCTTCACGCTCGGCGGCACCGGCGGCGGCATCGCCTATACGCGCGAGGAATTCATCGAGATCGTGGAGCGCGGCGTCGATGCCTCGCCGACCAACGAAGTCCTGATCGAGGAGAGCGTCCTCGGCTGGAAGGAGTATGAGATGGAGGTCGTCCGCGACAAGGCGGACAACTGCATCATCATCTGCTCGATCGAGAACATCGATCCGATGGGCGTCCATACCGGCGACTCGATCACCGTCGCGCCGGCGCTGACGCTCACCGACAAGGAATACCAGATCATGCGCGACGCGAGCCTCGCGGTCCTGCGCGAGATCGGCGTCGAGACCGGCGGCTCCAACGTCCAGTTCGCTGTCAATCCCGACGATGGCCGCCTGATCGTCATCGAGATGAACCCGCGCGTGTCGCGCTCCTCGGCGCTCGCCTCCAAGGCGACCGGCTTCCCGATCGCCAAGGTCGCGGCGAAGCTCGCCGTCGGCTACCTGCTCGACGAACTCGAAAACGACATCACCGGCGGCGCGACCCCGGCTTCGTTCGAGCCGACGATCGACTATGTCGTCACCAAGATCCCGCGCTTCGCCTTCGAGAAGTTCCCGGGCGCCTCGCCGGTCCTCACCACCGCCATGAAGTCGGTCGGCGAGGTGATGGCGATCGGCCGCACCTTCCAGGAATCGCTGCAGAAGGCGCTGCGCGGCCTCGAAACCGGCCTTTCCGGTCTCGACGAGGCCGAGATCCCCGGCCTCGGCCAGGGCGACGACAAGAACGCCATCCGCGCCGCGCTCGGCACGCCGACGCCCGACCGCCTGCTCAAGGCGGCGCAGGCGATGCGGCTCGGCCTCTCCGTCGAAGAGATTCACGAGAGCTGCAAGATCGATCGCTGGTTCCTGCGCGAGATCCACGACATCGTCGAGACCGAGCGCAAAATCACGACGCACGGCCTGCCGAAGACGGCGCCGGCCCTCCGGCGGCTGAAGGCGATGGGTTTCTCGGATCAGCGCCTCGCCTCGCTGACCGGCAAGAACGAGGCCGATATCTCCGCCCTGCGGACGCGGCTCGACGTGCATCCGGTCTACAAGCGCATCGATACCTGCGCCGCCGAGTTCGCCTCGCCGACGCCCTACATGTACTCGACCTACGAGACGTCCTTTGCCGGCCATTTCGCCAGCGAGGCCGACCCGTCTGACGCGAAGAAAGTCATCATTCTCGGCGGCGGTCCAAACCGGATCGGCCAGGGTATCGAGTTCGACTATTGCTGCTGCCACGCAGCCTTCGCGCTCCGCGACGCGGGCTACGAGGCGATCATGGTCAACTGCAATCCAGAGACCGTCTCGACCGACTATGACACCTCGGACCGGCTCTATTTCGAGCCGCTGACCGCCGAGGACGTGCTGGAGATCATCCGCACCGAGACCTCGAATGGCACGCTGCACGGCGTCATCGTCCAGTTCGGCGGCCAGACGCCGCTGAAGCTCGCCGCAGCGCTGGAAGCTGCCGGCGTGCCGATCCTCGGCACCTCGCCCGACGCGATCGACCTCGCCGAAGACCGTGACCGTTTCCAAAAGCTGCTGGTCAAGCTGGCGATCCGCCAGCCGAAGAACGGCATCGCCTATTCGGTCGAGCAGGCGCGGCTCGTCGTTTCCGATCTCGGCTACCCGCTTGTCGTTCGCCCGTCCTATGTGCTTGGCGGCCGCGCCATGCAGGTGATCCGCGAGGACGAGGCGCTTTCCGACTACCTGCTCGGCACGCTGCCGGAGCTGGTGCCGTCCGACGTCAAGGCGCGCTATCCAAACGACAAAACCGGCCAGATCAACACGCTGCTCGGCAAGAACCCGCTGCTCTTCGACCGCTATCTCTCCGACGCGATCGAGATCGACGTCGATGCGCTCTCGGACGGCAAGGACGTCTTCGTCGCCGGCATCATGGAGCATATCGAGGAGGCCGGCATTCATTCGGGCGATTCGGCCTGCTCGCTGCCGCCGCATTCGCTCGACGAGGCGACGCTGGCCGAGCTCGAGGCACAGACCAGAAAGCTGGCTCTCGCGCTCAAGGTCGGCGGCCTGATGAATGTCCAGTATGCGATCAAGGATGGCGAGATCTACGTCCTCGAGGTCAATCCGCGTGCCTCGCGCACGGTGCCCTTCGTCGCCAAGACGATCGGCATTCCCGTTGCCAAGATCGCTTCGCGGATCATGGCCGGCGAGAGCCTCGCGAGCTTCGGCTTGAAGGCCGAGAAGCACGACCATATCGCCGTCAAGGAAGCGGTGTTCCCGTTCGCCCGCTTCCCGGGCGTCGATACGCTGCTCGGCCCGGAGATGCGCTCGACCGGTGAGGTCATGGGCCTCGACCGGCATTACGAGGTCGCCTTCGCCAAGAGCCAGCTCGGCGCGGGCAATGCCCTGCCGATTTCGGGCACGGTGTTCGTATCGATGCGCGATAGCGACAAGGAGGGCATCGTCGAATCGATGCGCCGTCTCGAAGCGCTCGGTTTCCGCATCATCGCGACCGGCGGCACGCAGCGCTTCCTCGCCGAGGCCGGCATTGCCTGTGCCAAGATCAACAAGGTGCTCGAAGGCCGCCCGCACATCGTCGACGCGATCAAGAATGGCGATGTGCAGCTGGTGTTCAACACCACCGAGGGCGCGCGCGCCCTTGGCGACAGCCGCGCCATGCGCCGGGCCGCCCTGCAGCACAAGGTGCCCTACTACACGACGCTCGCCGGAGCGGTTGCCGCGTCGCAAGGCGTCGAGGCCTATGCGACCGGCGTGCTTGAAGTGCGCCCGCTGCAGTCCTACTTCGCAGCCTGATACGGTCGCGATCCGCAGTCGCGCTGGCTCACGCAAGCCGTCCGACCCGCGGCACGATTGGCACAACGCCGCCATTTGCTGGCGTTGTACCTCTTGCACTCGGGGCGATGGTAGAGGACACTTGAGGTTCGGGACTGCCACAGCAGCGCCCGGCCGGAGGTGTTCGCCCGCTTGAAGCGTCGGCGCTCGCCTCCTAAGTCGCAGTCGATGATCACGCCTGGGGACCGGCCATTATCGGCCGGTGCTGGGAAATATTGTGCTCTCGCGGTGAGACCGCGGGCGCCAAGACGAAGAAAAGGCTTGGAACACCATGGAAAAGGTTCCGATGACGGCCACGGGGCATGATGCGCTCGTGCGTGAATTGAAGCGTCTGTCCTCAGAAGAGCGCCCGCGCATCATCGCGGCGATCTCCGAGGCGCGCGCCCATGGCGATCTTTCCGAGAATGCGGAATATCACGCCGCCAAGGAAGCCCAGAGCCTCAATGAGGGCCGCATCGCGGAACTCGAGGACAAGCTGTCGCGCGCCGAAATTATCGATGTCGGCAAACTCTCCGGAAAGACGGTGAAGTTCGGCGCCACGGTGAAGCTGGTCGACGAGGACACCGAGGAAGAGAAGACCTATCAGATCGTCGGCGATCTCGAGGCCGACGTGAAGGCCGGTCGCATCTCGATTTCGTCCCCGATCTCGCGCGCCCTCATCGGCAAGTCTGTCGGCGACACCGTCGCCGTGCAGGCGCCGGGCGGCGAGCGCTCCTACGAGATCCTCGACGTCGGCTTCCGCTGAGAGATCCATCCGCTCCGGCCCTCGGTCGGAGCGGATGTTGACATGCCCGCCATGTCTGAAACGCCGCGCCCTTTCCTGACCCGCGCCGATCTCGCCGCCGATTGCGCTCGCCTCGGCCTTCGGGCTGGCGACGCAGTGATGGTTCATGCGTCGATGGGACGGGTCGGACGTCTGCTGAACGGTCCTGACGCGCTTATCGGCGCGCTGCTCGACACGGTCGGTCGTGAAGGCACCATCCTCGCTTATGCGGATTGGGACGGCGCCTATGACGACCTGCTGGATCAAGAAGGGCGCATGCCTGATCACTGGCGGTCGCATGTACCGCCCTTCGATCCGCTTCGCTCCCGCGCCATCCGGCATAATGGCATCCTTCCGGAATTCCTGCGCACGACGCGAGGGGCTCTCCGCAGCGGCAATCCCGGCGCCTCGATCGTCGCGATCGGCGCGCGCGCCGGGGAGCTGACCGCCGACCACCGGCTCGATTACGGCTATGGCGAGGGCTCGCCCTTCGCAAAGCTGGTCGAGCTCGGCGGCAAGGTGCTGAATGTCGGCGCGCCGCTCGACACCATGACGCTGCTGCACCATGCTGAGCATCTCGCCCGCCTCCCCGGCAAGCGCATCCGCCGCGTCGAGGTGCCTTTTGCCTCGCCGCACGGAACCATCTGGCGGATGATCGAGGAATTCGACACCGGCGATCCGGTCATCGGGGCTTTCGCGCCCGACTATTTCGCCGACATCGTCAGCGACTATCTCGCGACCGGCGCCGGATCGCGCGGCCCAATCGGCAACGCTCCGGCCGTCCTCGTCGAGGCGGCACCGATCGTGAAATTCGCCATTGCCTGGATGGAACGCCGCGCCCGCTAGGCGATCGGCACCAGCGGCGCGTCTTTGATGCGGCGGATGGTCAGCGAGGTCTTGACGCTCGCGACATTGGCGGCCCCGGTCAGTTCCTCGATGAAGCCCTGGAAGGCGCGCAGAGTCGGCGCCACGCATTTCAGGATGAAATCCGCCTCGCCGGAGAGCATGTAGCACTCGCGCACGACCGCCCAGTCCTTCACGCGTGCCGCAAAAGCATTGAGATCCGCCTCGGCCTGGCTCGAAAGCCCGACCATAGCGAACATCGTCACGTCGAAGCCGAGTGCCTTCTCGTCGACCAGCGCCCGATAGCCGGTGACGATGCCCGCCTCCTCCAGCGCGCGCATGCGGCGCAGGCAGGGCGGAGCCGAGATGCCGACCCGCCGCGCGAGCTCGACATTGGTGATGCGTCCATCGTCCTGCAACTCCTTGAGGATGTTCCAGTCGATGGCGTCGAGATTGGCCTTCACACGAGTGCCTCCGGCCGGAGCGAACCGCTGCGCGGCGACGCCGGCCCGCCGCTTTCTCCGATTCTCGCCGATTGCGCCATGATTCGGAAACAATTGTTCGCGAGAACGCACAGGATTGCATGGCTCGGCGCCTTGCATGCGCTGCGTTCAACCCTCTAGTGTCTGGGCTCGAACAGGAAAGGCCCTTCGGCCTTCACGAAACGGTCGCCCGTCACCATCTCAGGCGCATCATGCAACACGCCAAACTCATCATCATCGGTTCCGGCCCCGCCGGCTACACCGCCGCCATCTACGCCGCGCGCGCGATGCTGGAACCCCTCCTCATCGCCGGCGTCCAGCCCGGCGGCCAGCTCACCATCACGACCGATGTCGAGAACTATCCCGGCTTCGCCGATGTGATCCAGGGCCCTTGGCTCATGGAACAGATGCGCCTGCAGGCCGAGCACGTCGGCACGCGCATGGTGACCGATCACATCATCGAGGCGGATCTCTCGCGCCGCCCGTTCCTGCTCAAGGGCGATTCCGGCGAAATCTATACGGCCGACAGCCTGATCATCGCGACGGGCGCACAGGCGCGCTGGCTCGGCCTTGAAAGCGAGCAGCGCTTCAAGGGCTTCGGCGTCTCGGCCTGCGCCACCTGCGATGGCTTCTTTTATCGCGGCAAGGACGTCTATGTCGTCGGCGGCGGTAATACTGCTGTCGAGGAAGCGCTCTATCTCTCGCACATCGCGCGGAAGGTCACGATCATTCATCGGCGCGACCATTTCCGCGCCGAGCGCATCTTGCAGAACCGCCTGCTCGCCAAGGACAATGTCGAGGTTCTCTGGAACACCGTGATCGAGGAAGTGACCGGCAAGGCCGGCTTCCCACCCTCTGTCACCGGTCTCCGCCTGAAGAATGTCGAGACGGGCGCCGTCACGGACCATGAGACCCATGGCGTCTTTATCGCCATCGGCCATGCGCCGGCGGTCGAGATCGTGCGCGACCAGCTTCAGCTGAAGGCATCAGGCTATATCTGGACGGCGCCGGATTCGACGGCGACCAGCGTTCCCGGCGTCTTCGCGGCCGGAGACGTCACCGACGAGACGTTCCGCCAGGCGGTGACCGCCGCCGGGCAAGGCTGCATGGCCGCTCTCGAAGCCGAACGCTGGATTGCCGAAAATCCCGTCGCGGACATGACGGCCGTCGCGGCCGAATAGACGGAAAGGCCGCGGGGGGCGGGCCGCATCATGGATTGGGACAAACTGCGGATCTTCCATGCGGCGGCGCAGGCCGGGTCGTTTACCCATGCGGGTGAAACGCTCGGGATGAGCCAGTCGGCCGTCAGCCGGCAGGTCAGCGCGCTCGAGCAGGATCTCGGCGTGCCGCTGTTCCATCGCCACGCCCGCGGCCTGATTTTGTCCGAACAGGGCGAACTGCTTTATCGCACATCACAGGATGTGATGATGAAGCTCGAAGGCGTTCGCATCCGCCTGACGGATTCACGCGAGAAACCGACCGGCACGCTGCGCATCACGACGACGGTCGCCCTTGGCTCGACCTGGCTCACCGAGCGGCTCAACGAATTCGTCGACCTGCATCCACAGGTGAACCTGCATCTGATCCTCGATGATCAGGAGCTGGATCTCACGATGCGCCAGGCGGATGTCGCGATCCGCCTGCGCCAGCCCGTGCAGCCTGACCTGATCCAGCGCCGCCTCTTCACAACGCACTACCACGTCTATGCCGCGCCGGCTTATGTCGAGCGCTTCGGCAAGCCTGAGTCGCTGGACGATCTCGACCATCACCGGATCGTCACCTTCGGCGTGCCGGTACCGCCCAATATCCGCGACGTGAACTGGCTCGAGATCGCTGGCCGCTCGACCGACAATCCGCGCGAGCCGATCGTGCGCATCAACAATATCTACGCCATCAAGGCGGCGGTGGAGCGCGGCACCGGCATCGCCATCCTGCCCGACTACATGATCGAAGACGAGTCGACGCTGGTGAAGCTGATGCCGGAAGCCCAGGTGCCGAGCTTTCCGACCTATTTCTGCTACCCGGCCGAGCTGAAGAATTCGGCCCGCGTGACGGCCTTCCGCGACTTCATGCTGGCCAAGGCGCAAAACTGGCAGTTCTGAAGGCAGGCCTCAATTCAGCTCATTCCTTGAGCAGCCCTGCATGCATGGTGCTGCACTGCAGAAATTCCTGACAGGCCAATTCCGATTTTCTATCGCCACGGCGCAATCTGATTCCCACAAGGGCGCCAGACAGGAATATCCGCCCAGGATTCCGCCCTTCACAGAAACGTGATGCTGTTCTGCCTGAAATGCATAGCTGCGATGCATTCCTGCTGGTTGTTTGGGCAAGCTGACCGTTCCATATACACGCCAGTTGATGCGTTGCCGGTGGCTTTCTCCTCCCTGCCACCTGTGGACCTCAACTGTTCCCTCTGGAAGGTGTTTGCTGCGCATTTCCCTGCCGCAGCAACAAAGACTTAGCCGGGCCTCGCAAGAGTGCCCGGCCTTTTCTTTTCGCGATGCACCTAGCCTGTTGCGCCGCAGAATGGCGCGGACAAAGGCAAGGCATGAGGAAAAGCGCTACGGCGGACGCCGATCAGAGCCCTCGCCTAGCCTGCCGCCCACATGCCTCGCATCGCCGCTCACATATAAAGCGGCTGACCCTCCATGCCCTTGTAGAGCCCAGCCACGAAGTCCCCATAGCCGTTGAACAGCTTGGTCGGGATGCGATCATTGGTGCCGATGACCGTCTCGGTCGCCTGGCTCCAGCGGGGATGCGGCACTTCGGGGTTCACATTGGCCCAGAAGCCATATTCCGAGGATTGCAGCTGCTGCCAGAAGTTGAGCGGCTGTTCCTCGACAAACGAGATCTTGACGATCGACTTGACGCTCTTGAAGCCATATTTCCACGGCGTGTGCAGGCGGATCGGCGCGCCCATCTGCTTCGGCAGCGGCTTGCCATAGGCGCCGGTGACCATGAAGGCGAGTTCGTTGGTCGCCTCGGCCATCGTCAGCCCCTCGACATAGGGCCATGGGTAGAACGGCTGGTTCTGCCCCGGCGCCATGTCGGCATTCATGAAGGTCTCCATCCGCACATATTTCGCACTGGAAAGCGGCTTGGCATAGGCAACGAGCGCAGCGAGCGGGAAGCCGGTCCAGGGCACGGTCATTGACCATGCCTCGACACACCGATGGCGATAGAGCCGCTCTTCCAGCGTCATCGCCTTCAGCAGATCGTCGATGTCGACGGTCTTCGGCGCCTCGACGAGACCATCGAACTGCACCGTCCATGGCCGCGTCTTCAACTGCTGCGCGGCGTCGGCGAGGTCCTTGTCCGTACTGTACTCATAGAAGTTGTTGTAGTGGAGGTTGATCTCCTCCGGCGTGACGGGACGCTCGATCGTGAACTTGTCGTTGCGTTTCGCCGGATAGAGTCCGGCGCTCGGATCGGCATCCTCAGCGCGCGCGCCCCGCGGCAGCGCCGCCGCCATCAGCCCGAAGCCACCAGCCGCAAGCACCGCACGCCGATTGAAGAACAGCGCCTCCGGCGTCGCCTCCCGCTCGGCAATCTCCCAGCCCCGTCGACGCTTGATCAGCATGGCCTGCTCCCGGATGTTCGGACTGTGCGACCGCTATAGCTAGGAGGGAGCCGAGCGAGGTCAAATCACGTTGCCGTGCCGCCGCGCCGCCCCCGGCTTCGTCCTTGCCATGAGCCACGTCGGAGACTAGGTTCCGCGCCGCCTCAACCCTTTGAACAGCCTCGCTGGAGCCCAAAATGGCCTTCCTTGCCGACAGCCTCGCCCGCATCAAGCCGTCTGCGACCATTGCGGTGACGAACAAGGCGCGCGAGCTCAAGGCCGCCGGCCGCGATGTCATTGGCCTCGGCGCTGGCGAGCCGGATTTCGACACGCCCGAAAACATCAAGGAAGCTGCGATCAAGGCAATCCGCGAGGGCAAGACCAAGTACACCGCCGTCGACGGCATTCCCGAGCTGAAGGCCGCCATCGCCGCGAAGTTCAAGCGCGAGAACAACCTGACCTACGCGCCAAACCAGATCACGGTCGGCACCGGCGGCAAGCAGGTGCTCTACAACGCCCTGATGGCGACGCTGAACCCCGGCGACGAGGTCATCATCCCGGCGCCGTATTGGGTGTCCTATCCGGAGATCGTGGCGCTTGGCGGCGGCACGCCGGTCGAGATCGTCGGCCCGCAGGAACAGGGCTTCAAGATCAACGCCGCGGCGCTCGAAGCGGCGATCACACCGAAGACCAAGTGGCTGATCCTCAATTCGCCGTCGAACCCGACCGGCGCCGGCTATACGCGCGCCGAGCTTCGCGCGCTCGCCGACGTGCTGCTGAAGCATCCGCAGGTCTGGATCATGACCGACGACATGTATGAGCATCTCGTCTTCGACGGCTTCGAATTTGCGACGATCGCCGAGGTCGAGCCGAAGCTGTTCGACCGGACGCTGACGGTGAACGGCGTCTCCAAGGCCTATGCCATGACCGGCTGGCGCATTGGCTATGCCGGCGGCCCGGCCGAACTCATCAAGGCGATCGGCACCATCCAGTCGCAATCGACCTCGAACCCCTCCTCGATCTCGCAATGGGCGGCGGTCGAGGCGCTGAACGGTCCGCAGGACTACATCGCGACGAATGCCGAGATCTTCAGGAAGCGCCGCGATCTCGTGGTCTCGATGCTCAACCAGGCGACCGGCATCGTCTGCCCGAATCCGGAAGGCGCGTTCTATGTCTTCCCGTCCTGCGCCGGCACGCTCGGCAAGACGACGGCGGGCGGCAAGCTGTTGAAGACCGACGAGGATTTCGTGACGGCGCTGCTGGAAGAAGAAGGCGTCGCGGTGGTGCAGGGTTCGGCCTTCGGCCTCGCCCCGTATTTCCGCATCTCCTACGCGACCTCGACCGAGGCGCTCGAAGACGCCTGCACGCGCATCCAGCGCTTCTGCGGCAATCTTCGCTGAAAGCGGTACCGCGCGCCGCTCCAGTTTGAGCAGGACGACGCCTCTCCGGACGCCTATTGTCGTGATCGCGACACGGCATTCGGGGAGGAACGCCATGACTCTACTCGACATTCATCACATCGCGGTGGTGGTCACCGACCTCGACCGCTCCATAGATTTCTATCAGTCGCTGTTTGACCTGCCGCGCCTTCAGCGGCCGCCGTTCAGATCGGCCGGCGCCTGGCTGGCCTGCGGCGATATCCAGATCCACTTGATCCAACATGCGCCGGGCACGTTTCGATCCGGGCCGATCGATACGTCGGACGGCCATTTCAGCTTTCGCACCGATGACTGGACCGCCGTCCTCGACGGCCTTCTCGCCCGCGGCTTCCGCGAGGATGGTGACGAGGACGATCCCATGCATATCGTCGTCTACCGCGACAGCGTCGCCGGCTTTCCGCAGCTCTATCTTCGCGATCCGGACCGCAACATCATCGAGATCAACGGCGCGCCTCGGCGCCATTCCTAGAATCATGCTCTGATCACGACTTCGCATAGGCACCGGTCCCGGCGTTCGAACAAGGCAGTTACGCGACGATGACGTCGAGCAATTTCGCGCTGTTTCTCTCGGTTCTGCATATCGCGATGGCATCCGCGGTGACGGTGCATGCGCTGCTGACCCGCCTCGCGCCGCAATCGACCATTGCCTGGATCGGGCTCGCCTGGCTCTCGCCCTATGTCGGGCCGGTGCTCTATCTGCTGTTCGGTGTCAATCGCGTCCGCCGCAAGGCGATCAAGCTTTCCGGCCCGGAAGGCGACATCGACGCGCCGCGGTCGCGCTTCGTGCTGGCGCCTGAGGATATCGAGCATGGCGGCGACGAGCATCTCGAACCGCTGGCGAAGTTCGGCCTTCGCCTCACCGGTCGCCCGCTGCTTTCGGGCAATGCGATCACGCCGCTCGTCGACGGCGACACCGCCTATCCCGCGATGATCGCGGCGATCGATGCCGCCGAGAAGAGCGTCGCGATCTCGAGCTTCATCTTCCATGACGATGCCGGCGGCGGACCGATCGTCGATGCCATGATCGCCGCGCACAAACGCGGCGTCGCTGTCCGTGCGCTGGTGGACGGCATCGGCGCCGGCTATCTGCACAGCCCCGTCCATGATCGTCTGCGCGCCGCCGGCGTGCCCGCCGCCCGCTTCATGCATGAGGTGGCACCGTGGAAGATGTCCTTCATCAATTTGAGGACCCACAAGAAGGTCCTCGTCGTCGACGGCATGCATGGCTTCACGGGCGGCATGAACATTTCCGACGACAATCTCTTCCGTGTCTTGGATATCCCCGCGAAGCGCGCCGTGCAGGACATGCATTTTCGGGTCGAGGGGCCGGTCGTCGCCCATCTCATGGAGACCTTCGCCGAGGATTGGGCCTTCACGACGGGCGAGCGGCTCGATGGCCTGGCCTGGTTCCCGGAGATCGGCGGGGCCGGCGATATTCCGGCGCGCGGCATTGCCAGCGGTCCGGACGAGGACAATGAAAAGCTCATGTGGACGATGGCTTCGGCCATCAGCCGGGCCGAGAAGCACGTTCGCATCCTGACGCCCTATTTCGTGCCGGACGAAAGGCTTGGCTCGCAGCTCGCTTTGGCAGCGTTGCGCGGTGTCAGCGTCGAACTGGTTATCCCCGGCCGCTCCAATCACATCTATATCGACTGGGCGATGAACGGCCTGATGGCGCCGCTGCTGCGCGCGGGCTGCAGCGTTCGCCGAACCGCGGCGCCCTTCGATCATTCCAAGCTGATGACGGTCGACGGCGCCTGGTCCCTCTTCGGCAGCGCCAATTGGGACGCGCGCAGCCTGCGCCTCAATTTCGAGTTCAATGTCGAGGCCTATTCGACGGAATTCGCCGCGACGATCGACGCCATCATCGACAAGAAACTCGAAGGATCAACGCGCGTCACACTCGTCGAGCTGAGGCAGCGCTCGATCCTCATAAGGCTGCGCGATTCCGCCGCCCGCCTCGCCTCGCCCTATCTGTAGCTAAAGCCAGCCGCGCCATTTGAAATAGAGGTAGGGCAGCACGGCCGAAAGCGCCATCGCGGCGATCGCAACCGGATAGGCCCAGGCGAAACTGAGTTCGGGCATGTCGCGGAAATTCATGCCGTAGATCGTGCCGATCAGCATCGGTGGCAGCAGGATCGTCGAGACGACGGTCAGCACGCTCACGACCTGGTTCTGCTCGTTCGAGATCAGCCCGAGCGTCGCATCGAGCAGGAAGGTGATCTTGTTGAGAACGAAGTTCACATGGTCCTCGAGCGAACGGATGTCGCGCAGCATCAGCTTCAGCCGCGATGACAGCCCCGCCTTCAGGCTGACGTCGGGCAGCATGGCCGCCGCGTATTGCACCAGCCGCTCCAGCGAGGCGAGACTCTCACGGGTCTTCGAGGCGAGATCACCCTGGATACCGAGGCCGCCGATCGCCGCCGCGAGCAGGCGTCCGCGATGGCGGCCTTTCGTGCGCTGCTGGAAGATCTCGAAATTCAGGTGATCGACCGATTGGGCAATCCGCTCGAGCACGTCGGCCGATCGATCGATGAAGGCTTCGAGCAGGCCGGCGAGAACGCCGGGCGCCGAGGTGCAGCCGCTGTCCGCCTTCGGCGCGCGGGAGAGGAACTGCTTGAACGCCGTCATATCGGCATAGCGCAGCGTCACGATCTTGTTCTTCGCCACGGCGAAGGAAAACGGCGTCAGGCCAGGCGTGCCCTGGTCGATCCCGACGAGAATGCTGGCGGTCATCACGACGACGCCATCCTCGACATAGAAGCGGCTTGAAAACTCGATCTCGCGCGTTTCCTCGCGGGTCGGAATGAGGCCCCCGAGAAAGGTCTCGGCCTGCTTCTCCTCATCGGTCGTCGGCTCGTAGAGATCGATCCAGGCGATCTCCCGCGCCTCCCCACGCCCGATCGCCTCGACAGACGGCAACGCAACGACGGTCGGCCCGCGATCGGCAACGGCATAGGCTGTCAGCATCGACAACTCCGCTTGTGGCTGCAGTCAAACAAGCCGACTGCTTTCGGCTCGGGTTTACCACAACTCGCGACCTGGCTTGATCGTGCCGACATGGGCTGCGATGACGCAGATCAATGCATCGTGGGATCAAACGCCGGCGAACTGCGTTGACCTGGGCTTATACGGGGCTCCAACGGTGTCGCACCCCCGGCGCGGCACTTGACTTGAAGAGGATCTACCAATGAAGACCGTCTCGCTGAAGATCGCCACCGCCGCCATGGCTTTCGCCTGTGCTGGTACGCTCGCTCAGGCGGCAGACATGTCCGCGCCGGCCCCCTATCAAGACGACGAGCGCAACGGCGTGAAGATCGGCATGCTGGAATGCGACATCGGCGGCGGCCTCGGTTATCTGATCGGCTCGGCGAAGGAACTCTCCTGCACCTTCCGATCGACCAAGGGTCGCGTCGAGACCTATACCGGTAATATCAAGAAGCTCGGCGTCGATGTCGGCTGGACGCGCGAGGGCAAGCTCCTCTGGGCGGTGTTCGCGCCGGTCGCGGGCTATCACCACGGCGCGCTTTCGGGCCTCTATCTCGGCGCGACGGCCGAGGCGACGGCGATCGTCGGCGTCGGCACCAATGTGCTCGTCGGCGGCACGGGCGGCTCGATCGCCCTGCAGATGATCAGCGTCACGGGCCAGACCGGCCTCAATGCAGCTGCCGGCGGCGCGGCGCTGACGCTCGTCCCCACCAGCTAAACTCGCCCAATCCAGATCGATTTTTCGGCCCGCGCATTCCACGATGCGCGGGCCGTTTGCATGCGCCATCGCCGTGTCGTGATGGCCAGCCGGCTTGCCAGCCCCGGTATTCCCTGAGACGATCTCATCGCCGACCGGGCTTCCGGGTCCGGTTCGCGCACCGAAGCATGAGAATGGTCATAGAACATTTCATGAACGGAGGAAGCGATGACCGAGTCAGTCCACGGCGGCGCCGGCAGAAGAGCCGGCCCCAGGGCGATCGCGCTGGTCGGCCCTTTTGCGAGCGGCAAGACGACCTTGCTGGAGGCGCTGCTGGCCCGCACAGGCGCCATTCCGCGCCAGGGCAGCGTCATGGCCGGCACGTCGATCGGCGATGCATCGGCTGAAGCGCGCGCCCATCAGATGAGCGTTGAGCTCAACATCGCCGAAACCGCGTTCCTTGACGACCGCATCACGATTTTCGATTGCCCCGGCTCGGTCGAGTTCGCCCATGAGGCAGAGGCGGTGCTGGCGGCCGTCGATTGCGCCGTCGTCGTGGTCGAGGCCGATCCGCGCAAGATCCCTGCGCTGCAAACCTGGCTCGGCCTGCTGGAAGCGCGCAACATCCCGCGGTTCGTCTTTCTCAACAAGATCGACAAGAGCGACATGGGCGTCGAGGAAGCGCTCGGCCTGATGCAGAAGGCGAGCCGCGCTCCGCTCCTGCTGCGCCACATCCCCATTCGCCAGAACGACATCGTCACCGGTTTCGTGGACCTCGCTCTCGAACGCGCGTTCCTCTACCGCGAGCAGGCGCCGAGCGAGGTGATCGACATCTCCGATCCCGACCGCGCCCGCGAGGCGGAGGCGCGTTATGCGATGCTTGAAAAGCTCGCCGACTATGATGACGGGCTCATGGAGGCGCTGCTGGACGATATCGAGCCGTCGCAAGACCTTGTCTTCGCCGATCTCGTGCGCGATTTCCGCGACGGGCTGGTCTGCCCGGTGCTGATCGGTTCGGCGCTGCATGGCCATGGCGTCGGCCGGTTGCTGAAGGCTATCCGCCACGAGGCACCCGATGTGGCGGACCTCGCCGACCGGCTCGGTCTTTCGCGCGAGGGCGAACCGGTGGTCCAGATCGTCAAGACCATCAATGCAGGCCATGCCGGCAAGCTTTCGATCGGCCGCGTGCTGCGCGGCGCGATCGACGACGCCACCGAACTCGCGGGACCGAACGGATCCGTCGGCCGCGTCTCCGGCCTCCTGCGGCCGACCGGGCAGCAGATGGCGAAACGCGAAACGGTGCAGACCGGCGAAACAGCGGGCTTCGGCAAGCTCGACGGCGCGGCGACCGGCATGACACTGACGGTCGGCAAGTCAGCCATCGCACAGCTCGCGCCGCTTGCAGCGGCTGACTCGGTGATGGCGCTGGCGATCGGCGCGGTCGACCACAAGGACGAGGCGAAGCTGGCGCTCGCTCTCGCCAAGCTCGCGGAGGAAAGCCCGGCGCTCGTCGTCGGACAGGATGCGGATACAGGCGAAGTGCGGCTCGGCGGCCAAGGCGAAATGCACCTGCGCGTCGCGATGGAGCGCCTTGCCGGGCGCTTCGGCCTTTCGGTCGAGCAGCATCAGCCGAGCATTCCCTATCGCGAGACCATCAAGGCCAACGCCACCGTGCGCGGCCGCCACAAGAAGCAATCCGGCGGCCATGGCCAGTTTGGCGACTGCGTGCTTGAAATCCGGCCGCAACCCCGCGGCGCCGGCTTCCTGTTCGAGGACGCGATCACCGGCGGCGCCATTCCGCGCAATTACATCCCCGCCGTCGAGGCCGGCATCATCGACGCTCTGAAGAAGGGCCCGCTCGGCCATCCGGTCGTCGACGTCGCGGTCCGGCTGACCGACGGCTCCTATCACAGCGTCGATTCCTCCGATCAGGCGTTTCGGACGGCGGCGCAGATCGGCATGCGGGAGGCGCTGGAACAATGCCAGCCCGTGCTGCTCGAGCCGGTTCTGCATGTCTCGATCATGGTCCCGTCTGACACCGCGCCGCGCGTCAACATGATGGTGACGCAGCGACGCGGCCAGTTGCTCGGCTTCGACGCGCGTGACGGATGGCCCGGCTGGGATACGGTCGAGGCCGAGATTCCGGAAGCGGAAATGGCCGGCTTCATCATCGAGCTGCGCTCGGCGACGGCAGGAGCGGGCAGCTATACCGCCCGTTTTGACCATCTCGCCGAACAGACCGGCCGAGCGGCCACGGCGGATACCCGCAAATCAAGCGCCCGAGCCGCCTGATGCTTCACCCGCTGGAGCCGCGCCGGCTTCGTCGCCGGTGAACAGCCATCCGACAAGTCCGGCGAGAAGCGCAAGGACGCCACAGATGACGGTCGCCGCACCAAAGCCGGCGATCGTGGCGCGCGCCCGCAGCGCCTCGATCGCCGCATCGGCGACACCACCGGCCGGCGCGGCACCGAAACCGACGGCACGCACGACCTCCGCCGCTGGGCCGGCTTCGCCGCGCAGCGCCAGCGCGAAGCCAACGCCGACAGCGAGGCCGAGGCTGGCAACGGCAAGGAGACCGGCGACGCGGGCGACGGCATTGTTGATGCCCGAGGCCGCACCGCTGCGTCCGGCCGGCGCCGCATTCATCACCGCCGTGGAGAGAGGCGCGACCGTGATGCCCATGCCGAGCCCCATCAAAAGCATCGCCGGCACGACGGCCATTCCATAGCTGCCATTGGCGACCGCCGGGGCCAGCGCCAGGAAGGCGAGGCCTGTCAGCAAGGGGCCGACGGTGAGGCAGGGCCGCGTGCCGATGCGGTCGGCAAGGCCGCCGCCGAAGCGCGACAGCACGCCCATCACGATGACAAAGGGGATGAACACCGAACCGGCGAGCGCCGCGGGATAATGGTGCGCCTCGATCAGCGCCGTCGGAAGGAAGAACAGCGCGCCGGACAGAGCGAAATAGAGCAGAAGAGTCAATGCGTTGACACCGGAGAAGGTGCGGCTGTGGAACAGTGCCAGCGGCATCATCGGGTTCGGCGCCCGCTGTTCCCAGAATACGAACACAACCAGCACCAGAACCCCGAGCGCCGAGAGGCCGAGATCGATCGCCGCGCCGCCACCCGCCGGGTCCGCGAGAGCGGTCAGCCCATAGGCGGCGAGCCCGAGGCCGAGCACCGCAAGCGCTCCGCCAACCCAGTCCATCCGCGCTCCGACTCCTCTCCCGTCGGCCGGCACACGCAGTTGGCAGAGCACCAGCGCCGCCACCGCGATCGGCAGATTGATCAGGAAGATGGCCCGCCACGAACCGTGATCGACCAGGAGACCGCCGATGACCGGACCGATCGCTGGCGCGATCGAGGCTGCAGCCGCCCAGGTGCCGATCGCCCGGCCACGAACCTTCGGCGGGTAGTGCGCCGCGATCAACGCCAGGGAGCCCGGCACCATCAAGGCGCCACCAACGCCCTGGATCGCGCGGGCAATGACCAGGCTTTCCGGCGACCAGGCGAGACCACAGGCGGCTGACGCCAATCCGAACAGTGCGATGCCGATCATGAAGACCCGCCTCAAACCGAAGGCGTCACCAGCCGCGCCGCCGAGCAGCGTGAAGGCGGCGAGCGTCAGCGTATAGGCGTTGGCGGTCCACTGTCCCTCGGCAAAACCGGCACCGAGCCCGGCGCGGATGGCCGGCAGGGCCACCGTCACCACCGAGCCGTCCATGAAGGCCATGCCCGAGGCGAGAATCGTCGCCACCAGCACCGCCCCCGCCGCCGCCGCCCCGGATCCCGCCTTGTCGGTCGTTGTCATGCCGATGCCTCGCACGGTCCCGATCAGCAAAGGCGCGCGAGGCCTTGAGGATCGTCTGGACAACCCTACAGTTGTCCAGACGGCCTTGCATCCCCGGTCTGCGCGAGCATCCGCGCAAAAGGAGGAGGACATGACTCCGGTCCGCACGCCACTGTGCCTCGCCCTCGGCCTCCTTGCCCTTCTCGCGGTCGCGCTGCCGGCCGGACCGGCCAAGGCGGCCGATCTTCCCGTCGATGTCGAGCTGGTGCTCGCCGTCGACGTCTCGCGCTCGATGGATGCCGGCGAACGGGCGATCCAGCGCCAGGGCTATCGCGACGCGCTGCGCCATCCGGATGTCGTCAGGGCCATTCGCTCAGGCCTCTATGGCCGTATCGCCCTCACCTATTTCGAGTGGTCGGGACCCGGCGCCGAACATGTGATCGTGCCCTGGAGCCTCATGGAAGACGAGGAAAGCGCGGAAGCGGTTGCCGACTCCATCGTGCCGTCGCAGGTCAGCGGGCGTTTTGGAACGTCGATCTCATCGAGCCTCCTCTTCGGCGCGAGCCTCTTCGTCGACAATGGCTTCGCCGGCGAACGGCAGGTCATCGACGTCTCGGGCGACGGGCCGAACAATGTCGGCGAGCCTGTGGTGCCGGCGCGCGAAGCGGTCCTGGCGCGCGGCATCGTCATCAACGGCTTGCCGATCGTCCTGCGCCCCGGCAGCTTCAGCAGCTTCGATATCCCCGATCTAGACGGCTATTATCGCGACTGCGTGGTCGGCGGTCCTGGCGCGTTCACGATCCCCGTCACCTCGCCCGATCAGTTCGAGACCGCGATCCGCCGCAAGCTGATCCAGGAGATCGCCGCGCCGAGGGCCCGCCCAAGCACGCCGCTGCTCATCCGCGTCGCGTCCAGCGGGGCGCCCGGGGGCGCCGATTGCCTCATCGGCGAAGCGCGGCGCCACGACTGGATGTCGCGCTAGCATCCCCGTTGCGTCCGGCTCGGCGAATCGCCACTGTCGGCTCCGAACTGGACTTCCGGACCGGGTAATCGCCTTGCGCCTCCTTCTCAATCTTTGCGTCCTGCTCGTTCTCGCCGCGGCCCTGCCTGCCCACGCGCAGTCGCGCAACGCCACGGAGATCGCCTTTCAGAAATGGCTTTCCGAAACGGTGACGCCCGCAGCGGAAAAGCGGGGCGTCTCGCCATCGACGCTTCAGCGCGCCTTTGCCGGGCTGAAGCTCGACTGGACGCTGCCGGACCTTGCCCCGCCAGGCCAACCGGGCCGCGAAGAGCCGCAGCGCCAGGCCGAATTCCAGGGCCCTGCCCGCTATTTCGACGAGGGCAAGGTCAAGTCGCTCGCGCAAGGGGGTCGCAGCCGCTTCAAGACCTGGTCGCGGACGCTGGCCGAAGTCGAGACGCGCTATGGCGTATCGCCTTCGATCGTGCTCGCCATCTGGGGCCGCGAGTCGGGCTATGGCGCGGCCAAGCTGCCCTATTCCGCGATCCGGACGCTGGCGACCGAATCCTTCATGGGCGCCCGCAAGGACAGCTTCTATCCAGAGCTCCTCGCGGCGCTGGAGATCCTGGAAGGTGACCATATCGCGCTCGAGCAGATGAAGAGCTCATGGGCCGGCGCGCTCGGCCAGCCGCAGTTCCTGCCATCGAAATATCTCACGACTGCCGTCGACTTCGACAAGAACGGCCGCCGCGACATCTGGAACTCCGTGCCGGATACGCTCGGCTCCATCGCCAATTACCTGAAGCAGAACGGCTGGCAGCCAGGCGTCGGCTGGGGTTTCGAGGTATCACTGCCGCCCGAGATCGCTTGCAGCCTCGAAGGTCCCGACCAGGGCAAGCCCATGTCGGACTGGCTCGCCATGGGAATCCGCAATGCCGACGGATCGACGATCAACGCCCGCACGCCCAAGCAGATCATGCATCTGCTGATGCCGGCTGGCCGCTACGGTCCGGCCTTCCTTGTCTCGGACAATTTCTACGTTCTGAAATCCTATAACGAGAGCGATCTCTACGCGCTCTTCATCGGTCATCTTGCCGACCGCATCCGATCCAATGCGGGCCCGTTCCTCGGCCGCTGGGCCGATGTGGGCGGCTTCAAGCGCAGCGACGTGCGGTCGATGCAGCAGCGGCTCGAGGCGCGCGGAGTGGACGTTGGTTCGGCCGACGGGCTGGTCGGCTACAAGACCCGCATCGCGGTCGGCGCATGGCAAGCCTCGAAGGGCGTTCCGCCCACCTGCTTCCCCGATGCGGCGCTGCTGAAGCAGATTCGCTGATGCGGCGAATTTTCGCTTTCAATCGCTGACATCTCCGGTAAGCTCTTCTGGTCATCAACAATCGAAAGGAGGTGATCCTGTGTCTCATTGTCGTTCGCCGCGCGGCTTGGTTGCAATGGTCCGGATCTCTGATTTCGTAGGGATTCGCACCGCTTGACCGGCCTAGCTTGGCCTACGGGCCGGGTCGCGGTCTGACAATGGAAGGGTCGCCCAAGCGGGCGACCCTTCTCGTTTCGAGAAGCCTCTTTTGATGTCCAGGCCTATCCTGATCTATATCGACGCCGACGCCTGCCCGGTGAAGGCCGAGATCTACAAGGTCGCCGAGCGCCACGGCCTCAAGACCTTCGTCGTCGCCAACAGCTTCATGCAGGTGCCGCGCGATCCGATGATCGAGCGCGTCATCGTACCGGGCGGCATGAATGTCGCCGATGACTGGATCGCCGAGCGGGCCGTCGAGGGCGACATCGTCGTGACGTCCGACGTGCCGCTCGCCGACCGTGCGATCAAGGCCGGCGCCGACGTCATCGCTCCCAATGGCCGACCCTTCACCCAGGACTCGATCGGCATGGCGCTGGCGACGCGCAACCTGATGGAGGATCTGCGCTCGGCGGGCGCGATCACCGGGGGGCCGAAGCCCTTCTCGCCCCGCGACCGCTCGGCCTTCCTGTCGGCGCTGGATCTCGCCATCGTGCGCTTGAAACGACGCGGCTTCGGTGTCGCGACCGCCTGAGCAGGAATGCAACACCGAAAGCTCTCAACCGGAAAGTAACCTTGACCGTCTAGGCCTCGTCTTGAACGCGCCGCCCGCCCGTGAGTACTTGGCGCATCAATGGCACCGCGCGCCGCCATGGCTATAGGGCGCCGGCCAACAATGAGACGAAGGCAGACCATGATCCGTTCAAAACTTCGCATGCTGATCGCCACGCTGGTTTTCGCTGCCGGTGCGGCAGGCGCGAACGCCGCCACCTGCAGCAACAACCCGGCCGAATTTCCGGCCTGGCTCGAGAGCTTCAAGGCCGAGGCGATCGCGAGCGGCATCCCGGCCCGCGTCGTCCAGGCATCACTTTCGGGCGTCACCTATGATCCGCGCGTCATCAAGCTCGACCGTAACCAGAAGCACTTCAAGCAGCCCTTCTCGGTCTATTCCGCCCGCGTCGTCTCAGCCGGCCGCGTCGCCCGCGGCAAGAAGCTGATGGCGCAATATGCCAATGTGCTCGCTCGCATCGAGAAGCAGTTCGGCGTTCCCGGCCCGATCCTGATCGCGATCTGGGGCATGGAGACCGATTTCGGCGCCGGCAGCGGCAACATGTCGACCTTCCGCTCGCTGGCGACGCTGGCCTTTGACTGCCGCCGCACCGATTTCTTCCAGGAGCAGTTGATGGACGCACTCAAGATCGTCCAGCGCGGGGATCTCGCGCCCGGCGACATGAAGGGCGCCTGGGCCGGCGAGATCGGGCAGACGCAGTTCATGGCGTCCTCCTATGTCCGCTTCGCCATCGATTTCGACGGCAACGGCCATGCCGACCTTCGCCACAGCCCCGTTGACGTCCTCGCCTCCACGGCGAACTACCTCAAGGGCTATGGCTGGCAGCGCGGCGGCAGTTGGGAAGAGGGCTCGGCCAACTTCAACGTCCTGCGCCAGTGGAACAAGGCAGAGGTCTATGCCAAGAGCGCGGCGCTCTTTGCCGACAAGCTGGTCGGCAAGCAGTAGCGCGTGGCACGCCGCATCACCATTGTCGGCGCCGGTCCGGCCGGATTGATCGCGGCCCTCCGCCTCGCCGAAGCCGGCGCGGCGGTCACGCTCCATGAGCGCATGCCCTCCCCGGCCCGCAAATTCCTGATGGCTGGCCGCGGCGGGCTCAATCTCACACATAGCGAGCCGATGGACCGTTTCCTCGGCCGCTATGGCCCGGCAGCGCCGCACCTCAGGCCCCTCATCGAGGCATTCCCGCCGACCGCGCTGCGGGTTTTCGCCGACGAGCTCGGCGAGACAACCTTTGTCGGTTCGAGCGGGCGCGTCTTCCCGAAATCGATGAAGGCGTCGCCACTTCTGAGGGCCTGGCTGCGCCGGCTCGATGCGCTTGGCGTCAAGCTTGAGACCCGGCACGAATGGATCGGCTTTGGCGGGCCGGGCGAGGATCGGTTCCTCAACGCCGACGGCTCGGTCGAGACCGTGGCGGCCGATGCGACACTGCTGGCGCTGGGCGGCGCGAGCTGGCCGCGCCTCGGCGCTGATGGCCGCTTCGTCCCGATTCTCGAGGAGGCCGGCGTTGCTGTCACCCCGCTCGCACCTGCCAATGTCGGATTTTCCGTCGGCTGGTCGGAGACGTTCCGCGATCGCTTCGCCGGCACGCCGCTGAAGAACATTGCCATCCGCTACAGGAGCGAACACGTCCGCGGCGAAGCGATGATCGCCCGCTACGGCATCGAAGGCGGCGCAGTCTATGCGTTGAGCGGGGCGCTGCGCGCCGAAGCGGCGGCCGGCGGCGCAGAGATCGCCATCGACCTGATGCCGCAACTGGACGCGGCCGAAATCGCCGCGCGGATCGCGCGTCAGCGGCCGAACGAATCGCTGTCGAACCGTCTGCGCAAGGCCGTGAAGCTCGCGCCGGTCGCGATCAACCTGCTGCGCGAGGCGCGCCCCGATCTGCCGCGCGCGCCGGAAGACCTCGCCGCGCTGATCAAGGAACTGCCCCTGCGCCTTGGCCCGCCGGCCGGACTCGAGCGCGCGATTTCCACGGCCGGCGGCGTCGCCTTCGATGCGCTGGACGAGAAGCTGATGCTGAAGGCGCGGTCCGGCACCTTCATCGCAGGCGAAATGCTCGACTGGGAAGCGCCGACCGGCGGTTATCTGCTGCAGGGCTGCTTCGCGACCGGTGTCGCGGCGGCAGAGGGGATCAAGACCTGGCTCGCGCTGGGCTCATCCGATGCGGATGGACCTGCGCCCAAGCCCTTGGCCGGACTCTGATCCGGGCGCGAGCGTTTACTTGATCAGCAGGCGCAATTCGTCCAGCCCGGAAGCAATCGCGGCATTGGCCTCGGCCTCCATGGCGCGATAACGGTCAAGCACTTGCGCGCCGAGCTCGGTCAGACGGGCACCGCCGCCGCCGCCCGTGCCGCCCTTCTCAGTTTCGATGAGCGGCGATCGGAATACGGCGTTCATTTCGCGGACCAGTGTCCAGACGCGCTTGGCGCTCATGCCGAGGCGGTCGCCGGCCGCGGCGAGCGACCCGGTCGTGGCAACTGCATCGAGCAGATCGGCCTTGCCGGGACCAAGCGCGAAGCCGGCCTTCAGCACGAGACGGAAGCGCAGGCCTTCGGTCTGGTTCGGAGCATGCAAGAGCATCGAATCCTCGCGGCACTGCAGCCAGTGTGCCGCCGATAGCGACCGCCGTCCATGTCGCCGGCCGCGCTCAGGACGGCTGGCGCAGATTCTTGATCCGGTCGAACAGCACCGCGACGATAATGAAGGAACCGATGAAGGCGCCCTGCCAGAAGGCATTGATGCCGAGCAGGCCGAGGCTGTTGCGGATGATCTCGATCAGCGCCGCGCCCACGATCGCGCCAAAGGCCGTGCCGACGCCGCCAGCGAGATTGGCGCCGCCGATGACGGTGGCGGCAATGACCTGCAGCTCCATGCCCGTTCCGAGATTGGTCGTCACGGCGCCGAGCCAGCCGGTTTCAATCACACCGGCGATCCCGGCCGAAAGGGATGAGATCATGTAGACGGCGACCTTGATCTGCTTCACCGGCACGCCGGTCAGCACGGCCGCGTTCTCATTGCCGCCGATGGCGTAGACATGGCGACCAAACCGCGTCCAGCGCAGCACGAAGCCGGTGATGAGCGCCAGCACGACCATGTAGAGGACGGGGTTGGCGATGCCGAAAAAGAAGTGACCGCCTCCCAGCGCCAGCAGCTTGTCGTGGTCGGGGCCGAACTGGAACACGACGGTATTGTTCGAGGCGACCATTGCGAGACTGCGCGCTATCGACAGCATGCCGAGCGTCACAACAAAGGGCGGCATGCCGACATAGGCGATGAGCACGCCATTGACGGCGCCGATAACGAGCGCCGTGCCGAGCGAGGCCGCGATGCCGACCTCGATCGAATAGCCGGCATGCATCGTCACCGCGAGGATCATGCTGCAAAGGCACAGCACCGATCCGACCGAGAGGTCGATGCCGCCCGTGATGATCACGATCGTCATGCCGAGTGCGATCACCGCCACGAAGGTGAAATTGCGCGTGACGTTGAAGAGGTTGTTCGAGGTCGCGAATGAATCCGTCGCGAAGGACAGGAAGACACAGGCGAGGATGACGGCAATCAGCACCCAGAAGGTCTGGCGCGAAGTCAGCCAGGACAGGATGCTGTGCTGACGCTGGCCGATATGGTCGTCGATGGTGGTCGCCATGATGTCGTTGTCGCCCTGCTGCTGGCTTTAACCTCACGCCACCTGTTCGATGGCGCCGGTGATGAGGCCGGTGACCTCCTCGGGGGAACTCAGCGCGATCGGCCGGTCGGCAACCTTGCGGCCGCGCCGCAGGACCACGACGCGATCGCAGACGGTGAACACATCCGGCATGCGGTGACTGATCAGCACAACGGCGATGCCCTGGTCGCGCAGATGACGGATGAGGTTCAGCACTTCCGCCACCTGCCGCACCGAGATGGCAGCGGTCGGCTCGTCCATCAGCACGATCTTGGCGTCCGATAGCCGCGTGCGTGCGATCGCCACCGCCTGGCGCTGGCCGCCCGACATCTGCTTGACCAGATCGCGCGGCCGCGTCTCGGACTTCAGCTCCTTGAACAATTCGCCGGCGCGCTTGTACATCGCGCCATAGTCGAGGACGCGGATCGGCCCGAAGCCCTTGCGCAGCTCGCGGCCGAGAAACACATTCGCCGCCGCCGTGAGATTGTCACAGAGCGCCAGATGCTGGTGCACGATCTCGATGCCGTGCTCGCGCGCCTCGACCGGCTTGTGCATGACGAGCTCGCGCCCGTCCATCTTCAGCGAGCCATGCGTCGGGCGAAAGTTGCCGGCGATGATCTTCACCAGCGTCGACTTGCCGGCGCCATTGTCGCCCATCAGGCCAATGACCTCGCCCGGCTCCAGCGAGAATGACACATCATTCAGCGCATGAATCGCGCCGAAATGCTTCGAGACGTTCGATATCTCAAGAACCGGCACCCCGCCTCCTCCCGAAGCTGCTGCCGCGCCCGCAAAAGCGGTGCGCAGGCCATCCGGCCATGCATCCCCAATAGTCGGCGCTCTTCGTGCCGTCAATCCGAACATCCGATGAATATGGAAGTCGTCGACCTCGACCATCGGCAGCGTCGACGACGCTTCGGATCGTCCATGCTGTAAAGCGGCATGAAACCCGGGCGTTATGGTGCGATGCAGCGAGATTGCTGCCGCCCGGGCGGTCGCTCATCCAACGCGTTGTATATGATTATCATACGATCATTCGGATTGACTTGGGCGGATTGACGACGTTAGCTTTGTGTCGTTCGGGACTGGGCCTAGCCGCTGAGGGAGCGGCTGGATTGCAGGGGCTGGACGCAGGCAGCCGGGCTGCGTGGAGAAGACGAAACAACACGCAACCGTGCCGGCGCGTCCGCATCCGGATCTCCAAAGCTAGTCTTTTCAAACGTCTCGGGAGGAGACCATGAAAAAGAGCCTCATGCTGATCGCAGCCGCTGTGCTGGCCCTTTCGGCCGGCGACGCGTTCGCTGCCAAGAAACAGCTCGTCATCGTCGTGAAGGGTCTCGACAATCCCTTCTTCGAAGCCATCCACCAGGGCTGCGAGAAGTGGAACAAGGAGAACGCCGACAGCGAGTACGAGTGCTTCTACACCGGCCCCGCTTCGACCTCGGACGAGGCCGGCGAGGCGCAGATCGTGCAGGACATGCTCGGCAAGCCCTCGACGGTCGCCATGGCGATCTCGCCGTCCAACGCGCCGCTGATCGCCAACACGATCAAGGCCGCCAATCCGCAGATCCCGATCATGACGCTCGACGCCGACCTGAAGAAGGAAGACGCCGCGCTGCGCAAGACCTATCTCGGCACCGACAACTATCTGATGGGCTTCCGCCTCGGCGAATATCTGAAGAAGGCCAAGCCGAATGGCGGCACGGTCTGCCTGATCGAGGGCAACGCCGCCGCCGACAACATCCTGCGCCGTGCCTCCGGCACCCGCGACGCGCTGTCCGGCCAGAAGGGCCTCGACATGCTCAAGGGCGAAGGCGGCTGGACCGAGATCTCCGGCTGTCCGGTGTTCACCAATGACGACGGCCCCACCGGCGTGCAGGCGATGTCGGACATTCTGGCCGCCAATCCGAAGCTCGACGCTTTCGTCATCGAAGGCGGCTGGCCGCTGTTCGGCGCCCCGCAGCCCTATCGCCAGCTGACCGACCAGTACAAGGACCGGATCGCCAGCAAGGATCTCGTCATCGTCGCCGCCGACACGATCGGCGATGAAGTCGCGATCGCCAAGGAAGGCCGCGTCGAGGCTCTCGTCGGCCAGCGCCCGTTCGAGATGGGCTACAAGGCGCCGAGCGTCATGATCAGCCTCATCAAGGGCGAGAAGGTCGAGGACCCGGTCTTCACCGGCCTTGACGAGTGCACGAAGGACACCGTCGACACCTGCATCCAGAAATAGGCGAGAGCCGTTTCCAAGGCAGCCGGCCGCTTCCTGAGCCGCTGGGTCCAAAACAGAAGGAGCGCCCGTTGGCGCTCCTTTTTATGCGGTTCGGCTGGTGACGGCGAAGCGCGTCCCGATGACCGTCCTCAGCCGTCGACGCGGAGCGACACGGCTTCCGGCAGCAGGCGGTCGACGAGGGAACTCTGCGGCGCGGCTGCCCGCGCCTGCTGGGTCTGGATGCCGTTCGAATCGATCGTCACGCCCCCAGGGCCGCCGCCGAAGCTGTGCATCATCGCGACCAGGACGAGCGCGACGGTGTAGGCCGCCATCCAGAGGATGAAGGCGCGGCGGGTCGTCTTCTCCCGGCGGGGATTGGCGCTCTGGCGATGGTTGTTCTCGATCATGGCGGATCCCCGTCTCGGGCTGTCTTGTCCCACGCCGCCATTGAGACCCCCGACTGAGGCGACGGTTCGGAGCGAATGTGGCTCCGGCCGTGCCATGTCGTGACCAAATTGGGGCAAAGGTAAACGGCTTAAAAACTGTGCCGCCGCGGGTCCTTAGCCGGGAAGGCTCAAGCCGTCTGTGACCGCGGTCACGCTGGCGGGCGCCAGTCGATGCCAACATGGCGTGGCCGTGCCGCGATGCGGGCGAGCCAGGCGCGGATGCCGGGATAGAGGCCGAGATCATAGTCTGCGTCTTCGGCGACATGCGTATAGGCATAGAGCGCGATATCGGCGATCGAGAAGGCGGGACCAGCCAGGAAATCGGCCCCGGAAAGCCGGGCTTCCATCACGCCGAGCGCCTTGTGGCCCTTCACCTGCCATTCCTCGACGCGGTGTCCCATCGTTGCTCGCCCGCCCGGGGTCAGGAACAGCCAGTTCCGCGCCACCGCGATCACCGGCTCATGGCTGTACTGTTCGAAGAACAGCCACTGATAACAGAGCGCCCGATCATAGGCGTCGACGGGGATGAGCGGCGTGCCCTCGGCGAGATGCAGCAGCATGGCGTTCGATTCGGCGAGCGGCCGCCCATCGGGCAGCACGAGCAGCGGCACCTGCGCATTCGGATTGAGCTTCAGGAATTCGGGCGCGGTCGTCTTGCCGCTGCCCTTCTCCATCTCGACGATGCGGAAGGGAATGCCGAGCTCGTGCATCAGGAGCCGCGGCTTGTAGCAATTGCCCGAACTCTGCATCGAAAACAGCGTGTGGATAGCGGCCATGTGGATCTCCTGTGTTCAACGCAACGATCCTCGCAGGCGCGGCGAATGTCCAATTCGAACCTGTTGCGGATCGATCAACGCTACCGATCGATCGAGGCTGGTTGCAGCATCGATATTTCCATGCAGAAATGTCGCTCCCGATCTCGGAGACACGCCATGATCCGCCTGACCCGCCGCCTTGCCCTCGCCTTGGCCGGCCTCGCCTTCGTCGCCGCGCCCTTGACCGCCTTGCCCGCCAGCGCCGCCGACATCACGGTCTTCGCAGCGGCGAGCCTCAAGGAGGCCCTCGACGCCGCGACGAAGGCTTACACAGCGAAGACAGGCCAGGCCGTCGTCGCCAGCTATGCCGGTTCCTCCGCGCTCGCGAAACAGATCGAGGCCGGCGCGCCGGCGGACATCTTCTTTTCGGCAGATCTCGACTGGATGAACGAACTGGCCGAGAAGGGCCTGATCGATTCGGCGACACGCAAGACGCTACTTGGCAACACACTGGTGCTGGTGGCGCCGAAGGATTCGACGGCGACGATCACCATCGGCCCGGATTTCCCGCTCGCCGCCGCGCTCGGCGCCGATGGCAAGCTCGCCATGGCCGCGGTCGCGTCGGTGCCCGCCGGAAAGTATGGCAAGGCAGCGCTGACGGCGCTCGGCGTCTGGACTGCGGTTGCCCCCCATGTCGCGGAGGCCGACAATGTGCGCGGCGCACTCGCCTTCGTGGCGCGTGGCGAGGCACCGTTCGGCATCGTCTATGGCACCGATGCCAAGGCCGAGCCAGGCGTCAAGGTCGTCGGCACCTTTCCCGAGGACAGCCATCCGCCAATCGTCTATCCGGTCGCCCTCATCAAGGCTTCGACCAATCCGGACGCCGGGGCCTTCCTCGAGTGGCTCGTTTCGCCCGAGGCGCAGCCAGTTTTCGAAAAGGCCGGCTTCACGGTCCTTGGCGGAAACGGTTGAGGCGATCATCGTGAAACTCAGCGCACGCAATCAGATCACTGGCACCGTCGTTTCTGTCGCCAAAGGCCAAACGACAGCGCATGTGAAGCTCGATCTCGGCCATGGCGTCGTCATCACGGCCTCGATCACCAATGAGGCCGTCGATGATCTTGGCCTCGTCCCTGGCGACAAGGCGACGGCGATCATCAAGGCGTCCGACGTCATCATCGGCAAATGATGCGCGCCCTCCTCCTTGCCGGCCTGGTCATCGCCGCGCTGGCGGGGCCAGCGCGCGCCACGGACCCGGTTCTGGATGGAGCGGTGAAGGCGGCGGTGCCCCTGACGTCAGCCCTCTTGTCCACTTTGCCGGCGCGCGAGATTGATCTTTCGTACCAGACATCGAAGGGCATCGAGAGCGGCCACTATCGCGGCGTCCTGCTCTGGACGCTGGTCGAACGCGCCGGCCTGCAACCGCTGCCCGACAAGAATGGCGAGATCAGGCGCACGCTGCTCATCACCGGGCGGGATGGCTACGCTGCCGCACTGGCGCTGGGCGAGATCGACCCGCAGTATGAGGGTAAGGCCGTGCTGCTCAGCGTGGAAAAAGATGGCACGCTGCACCTGCTGGTCCCGGGTGACCAGCATGGCGGACGGAACGTTCGCGACGTGGTGCGGATCGAGATCAGATAGGCCGCGAGGTGGCCGGCGGAGCGTGATGGACAGTCTTTTCACCGCCGACGAATGGCAGGCGATCGCGCTCAGCCTGCGCGTCGCGAGCGTTGCCGTGGCGGCGAGCCTCCCGTTCGGCATCGCCTGCGCCATGCTCCTGGCGCGCGGACGCTTCACCGGCCGGACGCTGTTCTCGGCGATCATCCACCTGCCGCTGGTGATGCCGCCCGTCGTGACCGGCTTTCTGCTGCTGCTCGCCTTCGGCCGCAAGGGACCGATCGGCGCCTTTCTCGACCAGCATTTCGGCATCGTGCTCGCTTTCCGCTGGACCGGCGCGGCGCTCGCCTGCGCGGTGATGGGCTTTCCCCTGATGGTGCGCGCCATCGCGCTTTCGATCGAGGCGATCGATCAGCGGCTGGAACAGGCGGCCTCGACGCTCGGCGCCGGGCGCATCGCCGTGTTTCTGACCGTGACGCTCCCCCTCGCCCTCCCCGGCATCCTCGCTGGCCTCGTGTTGTCCTTCGCGCGAGCGCTCGGCGAGTTCGGCGCGACGATTACCTTCGTCTCCAACATTCCCGGCGAGACGCAGACCATTCCCTCGGCGATCTACAGCCTGATCCAGACGCCGGGCGGCGATGGCGCGGCGCTGCGCCTGACAGTCGTCTCCGTCTTGATCTCGCTGGGCGCGCTCGTCCTGTCGGAAGTCGTCGCCCGCCGCGCAACACGCGACGTCCGGCCATGACACTGACCTTCGAGGCCGAGAAGCGGCTTGGTGGTTTCGCGCTCGAGGCGCGCTTCGCCTCCGATGGCGGCGTGACCGCCCTTTTTGGCCCCTCCGGCTCCGGCAAGACGACGATCGTCAATCTCGTCGCGGGTCTGGCGCGGCCTGATCGTGGCCGCATCACGCTGGATGGCGAGGTGCTCGTCGACACCGCCGCCGGCATCACGCTGCCGCCGTCGCGGCGCCGGATCGGCTACGTCTTTCAGGACGCCCGCCTGTTCCCGCATCTCTCGGTGCGATCCAACCTCTCCTATGGCCGCTGGTTCGGGCCCCGCGCGGGACGCTGGGGCGATTTCGGCGCCATCGTCGAGTTGCTCGGCATCGGCGCGCTGCTGGATCGGCGGCCGCGGGACCTTTCGGGCGGCGAGAAGCAGCGCGTCGCGATCGGGCGGGCGCTGCTGGCAAGTCCGCGCCTCCTCCTGATGGACGAGCCGCTTGCGGCGCTCGATCGCGCGCGCCGGGCCGAGATCCTGCCCTTTCTCGAACGGCTGCGCGATGAAATGAAGCTGCCGATCCTCTATGTAAGCCATGCGGTCGACGAGGTGGCGCGGCTGGCCGATCAGGTGGTGATCATCGAGGCCGGGCGTGTCGCGGCGATCGGTCCGGTCGACACGGTCTTCGCGGAGGTTGCGGCCGACAGCGAAACCGGTGCGATCCTGACCGCCGTCGTCCACGCGGATGACGCGCTCGACGGGGTCACGCTGCTCGACCACCCAGCCGGCATGCTGCAGGTGCCGCGGCTCGGCCGTCCTATCGGCACGCGCGTCCGCGTCCATATCCGGGCGCGCGACATCGCGCTGGCCGTTGGCGAGCCCGGACGGCTCTCGATCCGAAACCGCCTCGCGGCGCGGGTCGTCGGCCTCAACGAGCAGATCTCTGATGTAGCGGTCACGCTGGATGCCGGTGGCCAGCCGATGCTGGCGCGGGTCACGCGTGGCGCGGCGCGCGATCTCGGCCTTGCGCCGGGACTTGGCGTCACGGCCCTGATCAAGGCGGTGGCGCTCGACGAGCGCTAGCCGCAGGCGCCCTTCATGGCGACGCCGTCCGCGACCACACGCACCTTGGCGGTGCCAGTCGAAACCATGCCGAGCTGCTGCGCGGCGGCGCGCGAAACATCGATGACCCGGCCACCGACAAAGGGGCCCCGATCATTGATGCGGACAACGACGAACTTGCCGTTGCGGAGATTTTCCACCCGGACACGGGTGCCGAAGGGGAGAGAACGGTGCGCCGCGGTCAGCGCGGCAGGATTGTTGCGCTCGCCGCTCGCCGTCCGGCCGGAGAGCTTGTACCAGGAGGCCCGGCCGCATTGTGCGCCGGCCTGGGCCGACTGGATGTTGAGGGACGTCGTCGCCGCGATAGCCATCAAGCCGGCCGTGATGGCCGGCAAATAGGTCTTGGAACTCACCCGGTTACTCTCCGTTATCGCGCTCGCTGGCGCGCATCCACACCTGATCGAAGGAAGCCCTTGTTTGATGTCGTTCATCAACGGGCTAAAAAAGGCGAGAATGGGGCGCGGATTGTGCACCAAAACGCACATAGAGCCTTGGGTCAGACCGGGTCTGGCTCAGGGCTCCATGGCAAAGCGGATCCGGGTAGAGAGCCGCATCAGCCGCCGAGCCGCTCGATGAGCGCCATTGCGGCGGCTGGCGCCTTTGGCTTGAAGCCATTGATCATATAGATGAAAACGTCGCGCTTGCCCTTCTTGCCGGCCTCGCCCGCAAGGCGCGGCAGATCATCGGGAAAACCACCCTCGGCGAACGTGCTGGCGCGCGCATGCCACTGGTCGAGGGCTGCGTCGGAATAGCCCACCGCCTCATCCTCAGAAGCGGCCTGCAGGCGGGCATAGACGAAGTCCGTGGTCGGGTCGGCGATCATGGGAAAATGGTCGGAGTCCGCCAGCACGATCGCGACGCCGTAACGCCGGGCCAACGCGACGAAATCGGGCGACTTGAAGCTGTCGTGCCGCACTTCAACCGCGTGGCGCAGCTTGCGGCTGCCCTCCGTCTTCGGCAGAAGCGCGAGAAAGGCCTCGAAGTCCTCTGGATCGAACTTCTTGGTCTCCATGAACTGCCAGTTGATCGGGCCGAGCTTGTCGCCGAGTTCGGTGATGCCGCTGTCGATTAATCTCTGAATGGACTCGCCGGCCTCGGCGAGAACGCGCCGATTGGTCGTATAGCGCGAGCCCTTCAGCGCGAAGACGAAGCCCTCAGGCGTCTCGGCCGCCCATTTGCGGAAACTCTCGGGCTTTTGTGAACCATAATAGGTGCCATTGATCTCGATCGATGTGACATGCCGGCTGGCATGCTCCAATTCGCGCTTCTGAGGCAATCCCTCGGGATAGAATACGCCACGCCAGGGCTCGAACACCCAGCCGCCGATGCCCACTTTGATCATGAGACCCTCCCTTGCGGCGAAAGGGTCGCGGGAACGCAACCGTTGATGCCGCGTTGAAAGCTCGCTTCTCAAGAGGAGACCACCAATGATCTTCCGCTCGCGAACCGTTGAACCTGTCGTGGTTCCGGAAATGTCGACCGCCAGCCGAACCCTGTCGGTTCTGGGGGGGCTGGCCTTGGCCGCAGCCTCTCTGCGTCCCCGCCCCAACCGTTTTCTTTCGGTCCTCGCTCTGGCGACCGGCTCCTATCTCGCCTATCGCGGCGCGACAGGCCGCTGCCCGATTACCGAGGCGCTCGAAGAGCATTTCAGCGAGCACCCGGAACTGCCGCGGCGCCGCTAAAAAAGATCCCGCTTCGCAGGCGAAGCGGGACCTCTTCGTTCAAGCGCGGCGTCTGACGATTGCGCCCCAGATGAACAGGACGATCAGCGCGCCGACAACCGCGCCGATCAGTCCTGCCTGATCGTTCGGGCCGTACCAGCCGATCGCCTGGCCAAGCCAGGTTGCGAGGAAGGCGCCGGCAATGCCGAGGATGATGGTGAGAATGAAGCCCTTGGGCTCATTGTCGCCCGGCATGATGAATTTCGCGATCACACCGGCAACAAAGCCGATGATGATGGTCCAGATGATACCCATGGGTGCGTCCCTCGTCTCGCGTTAAGCCCGAGCTTCAATGCACGGCTTGCGAGGATGTTGCACCGATGATGCGATTTTAGCCAGATCGTACCGAAAAGCCGCTGCACCGACGATCCGCAGATCAATCGAGCTTGATGCCGCCCCGCATCGCCTTAACGCCCGAGCGCTTGGCCTTGCCCTCCAGCCGCCGCTCCTTCGAGGCCTTTGTCGGCTTTGTGGCCCGGCGGGGAACCGGCGGCGGAACTGCGGCGCGGATCAGTTCCGCCAGCCGCTCGATCGCGTCGGCGCGGTTGCGCGCCTGGTCGCGGTGGCGCTGAGCGGTGATGACGATGACGCCATCCTGCGTCAGCTTGGACCCCGCAAGCCGCATCAGGCGCACGGCGACGGCATCGGGCAGCGATCGCGAGCGGCGCGCGTCGAAGCGCAGTTGCACCGCGCTCGACACCTTGTTGACGTTCTGCCCGCCAGGTCCCGACGCGCGAATGAACGTTTCCTCGATTTCGCTCTCGTCGAGTTCGATCTCGTCGGTGATGCGGATCATGACGTGAGCACGAAGCGGCCGCTACTGCGCCGCCTTGGCCTCGGTGATCGCCGAATCATAGGCGGCGCAGATCTTGTCGAGATCGGTCGTCACCTCGGCGACCTGATCGACGGTCACCTGCCTGGCGCGCCATGGCTGGGCCTGGCTCGGGTCCTTGGCGACGATCGCCTTGACGAGGTCGGCGAGTTGGATCGACTTCGCCTGCAGCTCGTCCTTGGAGCAGGCGAAGGCCGCCGGCATCGTGGTGGCGAGAAGCATGAGAGCAAGAAGCGTGCGGCGCATCGGCATGAAATCCCTGTCGCGAAACCAGTCCCCAATCCGGATATAGAAGGTTATCATGCTTTGTGCATCCATCCCGATCGCCGCGACGACGACCGCCCATCGACTGACCAGCAGGACGAAGACATGACCCATCCCGCCATCGCCGCCGGCAACGTTGCCGTGATCACGGGCGGCGCCTCCGGCATCGGCCTTGCCGCCGCCCGCAAGTTCCAGTCTTTGGGGCTCAGGGTCGCGATTGCGGACTGGAGCGAGGCCGCTCTCGACCGGGCACGGGCGGAGCTCGGCCCGGAAGCGCTCGTGGTCAAGGCCGACGTCTCGAACCGTGCCGATGTGGAAGCGCTTCTCGACGCCGTGCTCGACCGTTTCGGCACGCCGAATGTCGTGATGAACAATGCCGGCATCGGTAATGGCGGCCCGGCGCTCGGCGAACTCGCGAGCTGGCAGCGGGTCCTCGGCACCAATCTTTTCGGCGTCGTCAACGGCGTGCAGGTCTTCGGGCCCGCGATGATCGCCGCCGGCAAGCCCGGCCTCATCATCAATACCGGCTCGAAGCAGGGCATCACCACACCGCCGGGCGACACCGCCTATAACGTGTCAAAGGCTGGCGTGAAGGTGCTGACCGAAGCGCTCGCGCATGAATTGCGCAATATCGAGGGCGGCAAGGTCGAGGCTAAGCTGCTGATCCCCGGCTTCGTCTGGACCGGCCTGACGACGGGCGAGCGCGCCGTCAAGCCGGATGGCGCCTGGACGCCAGAGCAGACCATCGACTTCATGCTTGCCTCGATCGAGCGCGGCGACTTCTACATTCTTTGCCCCGACAACGAGGTTGAGCGGCCGACCGACGAGAAGCGCATCCTCTGGGCCGCCGGCGACATCGTCGAAAACCGGCCGCCTTTGTCGCGCTGGCACAAGGATTACGGCGACGCCTTCCAGGCCTTTCTGAAAGGCTGAGCGTGGTCGAGATCCGGCCGATCCGCGCAGACGATATCCCGGGCTTTCGCGACGCAGTCGACTGCGTCGCGCGCGAAAAGCGGTTTCTAGCCCGCACTGAGGGACCGTCGCTCGAACAGGCGGCGGAGTTCGTCGGCGACAATCTCGCGAAGAACAATCCGCATCTCGTCGCCCTGGACGGGGCGGCGCTGATCGGCTGGTGCGACATCATCCGCAACGATCACCTGCCAATCTATGCCCATTCGGGGACGGTCGGGATGGGTCTGCTTCCAGCCTATCGGGGCCTCGGCGTCGGCCGCCGCCTGCTCGAAGCGGCGATCGACGCGGCGCGCCTGGCCGGCATGACGCGGATCGCGCTGACTGTGCGCGCCGACAATGCGGCGGCGGCACGGCTCTATCAGCGGATCGGCTTCGAGCCGGAAGGTTTCCACCGCCACACCGACTGTATCGACGGGATCTATTACGACACGCGCTCGATGGCGCTCATCCTCTGAGCCGGTCGGCGACGAAGCGGACCCGGCTTTCGACGTCGCTGCGCGGCAGTTCGACGAGCCGATAGCCGAGATCGGCATAGGCCGCGCGGAGCGACCAGTATTCCGCCTCCGCGGCCGCGAAATCATGCCGCCGCTCTTCATCGGCGACGAAGAGTTCTGGCCAGGGCGGCGCCATGAACACGTCATCGGCATAGCGCAGCCGCGTCACCGCCGCCTCGACTGGCGGCGGAACCCTGGCGCCAATGCTGCGAAACCAGGCATAGACGTCGACCAGACCGCGATCAAACAGCGTCAGCCGTCCGATGGTCGCGGCCTCCGCCAACTGATGCATGGCGCGGGAAAGCACGAGTTGCGTGAATCCCTGCATATCCCCCCAGGGAACGGCGTCACCGCCGATAAAGAGCTGTTCGCGCACGATCTGGCGTCCGGGCTCGGTCTGGACAGCAAAGCCGCGCGCAGCCAGCGCCGCCAGAAGCGTCGATTTACCGCCGCCGGAGCAGCCGGAGATCATGACGAAGCGCTCCTTGAGCGCGGCGAGGCGGCCGAAATCGTCGTCGATGGCGAACATGGTCGAACCTTTGGTGTGCAAGGCGATGGGCCACGAGACAGGCGGCCATATCTCGCCGCGATTAACACGCAGGACAAGGACAATGCCGACAAGACGCGCGGCTATGTGCCGATAGCGAACAAGGGCGGATGAGACGACGAGTGCCGGCGATCACCATTCCGGGAATGATGACCCGATCGGCCCCATTTCTGCACGGCCGAACGGGAGGCCTCGCCTCAGCCGACCTCTCCGACCCAAGGATGCCTGAATTCGGCGTAGACGGCTTGGGACGGCGCCGGAAAGCTCGGATCGGCGAACGAGCCGACTCCGACGGCGATCATGTCGGGTTTTCGCCGCGGCTCCCAGAAGACCGTCGAACCGCAACCGGGACAGAAATGCAGCAGCACCGGAAATCCGCTATCCGAGGGGCGCTCAAAGGAGCGGCTCGGCCCCTCGATACGAACGTGATCGCGCCCATAGAAGGCGGCGATGCCAAAGGCGCTGCCTGTCCGCTTCTGGCAGGCCAGACAGTGGCAGAGCGACACCTTTTCCGGCTCGCCGCTGCAGGTGACAGTGAGTTCACCGCAAGCGCAGGTCGCCAAGCGCTCCAAACATCCCCTCCTCACAAACCGGACTTCGGCCAAGCCGCGAGCCAGGGCTCGCCACGGGACTACTCGTCGCGCGCCCTACCGCTTCGGGCCCTTCCGGCCGGCACTCGATCCTGCCCTTCCGCCGACCGAGCGGCCGCCGGGGCGATGGTTCGAGGTCATCGGATCGGGCCGCTTCGGCCTGTCGCCATGGTCGGCGGCGACCTGAGTCATGTTCGAACTCGCCCCCATTTCATCGAGGGTCGGCTTCCGCGCGCGGCTCTTGAGGCCGGATGAAGCATCGCCGAGCGGTACTTCGGTGCGCTTCACCGTCATTTCGTCGAGATCGTTCTTGCGGGCGCGCGTCGGTGGCAGATTGCCCGCCGCGCCATATTTCTTTTCCCCGCGATAGCCGCCGGTCCGGTCGTCGATCGCCGACTGGCTCGCCAGCGGATCGTCGGCAATGGCGAGCTCGGTCTCGCGCAGACGCTTGATCTCGTCGCGCAGCCGCGCCGCCGTCTCGAACTCCAGATTGATCGCCGCCTCGCGCATGCGCTTTTCGAGGTCCTCGAGATGCGCCTTCAAATTGTTGCCGATCAGGGCCGTATCGGCGAGGCCGGCATCGACGGTGACATGGTCCTGCTCATAGACCGAGGCCATGATGTCGCCGATCTGGCGCTTGATCGATTCCGGCGTGATGCCGTGCTCGAGATTATAGGCGACCTGCTTCTCGCGCCGCCGCTCTGTCTCGGCCATCGCCCGCTCCATCGAGCCGGTGATGCTGTCGGCGTACAGGATGACCTTGCCATCGACATTGCGGGCCGCGCGGCCGATCGTCTGGATCAGCGATGTTTCCGAACGCAGGAAACCTTCCTTGTCAGCGTCGAGGATCGCAACCCGCGCGCATTCGGGAATGTCGAGCCCCTCGCGCAGCAGGTTGATGCCGATGAGGACGTCGAAGGCGCCGAGGCGCAGGTCGCGGATGATCTCGATCCGCTCCAGCGTCTCGACATCCGAATGCATGTAGCGGACGCGAACACCATTCTCGTGCAGATATTCGGTGAGGTCCTCGGCCATGCGCTTGGTCAGCGTCGTCACCAGCGTACGATAGCCGGCCTTCGCCGTTTCGCGCACCTCGCCGAGCAGATCATCGACCTGCGTCTTGGCGGGACGAATCTCGATCACCGGATCGATCAGGCCGGTCGGGCGAATGACCTGCTCGGTGAAGACGCCGCCGGTCGCATCCATTTCCCAGCCGCCCGGCGTCGCCGAGACATGCACGGTCTGCGGCCGCATCGCATCCCATTCCTCGAAGCGCAGCGGACGGTTGTCCATGCAGGACGGCAGGCGGAAGCCATATTCGGCCAGCGTCGCCTTGCGCCTGAAGTCGCCGCGATACATCGCGCCGATCTGCGGAATGGTGACATGGCTCTCATCGGTGAAGACGAGCGCATTGTCCGGCAGATATTCGAACAGCGTCGGCGGCGGCTCTCCCGGCAGACGGCCCGTCAGATAGCGCGAATAGTTCTCGATGCCGGCGCAGGAACCGGTCGCCTCGATCATCTCGATATCGAAGCGGCAACGCTGCTCGAGCCGCTGCGCCTCGAGCAATCGCCCGGCAGCTTCGAGCTCGACAAGCCGCGCGCGCAGCTCGGTCTTGATCGAGGCGATCGCCTGGTTGAGCGTTGGCTTCGGCGTCACATAGTGCGAATTGGCATAGACCTTCACGAATTTGAGGTCGGCGGTCTTCTGCCCGGTCAGCGGATCGAACTCGGTGATGCTCTCGACCTCGTCGCCAAACAGCGACAGCCGCCAGGCGCGATCCTCAAGGTGGGCCGGGAAGATCTCGACCGTATCGCCGCGCACGCGGAAGCTGCCTCGGACGAAATTGAGATCCTGGCGCTTGTATTGCAGGGCGACGAGATCGGCGAGCAGCTGGCGCTGGTTGAGCTTTTCGCCCACCTCGATGCCGAAGGTCATCGCGGTATAGGTCTCGACGGAGCCGATACCGTAGATGCAGGAAACCGACGCGACGATGATTACGTCATCGCGCTCCAGCAGCGAGCGGGTCGCCGAATGGCGCATCCGGTCGATCTGCTCGTTAACCGAGGATTCCTTCTCGATATAGGTGTCCGTCCGCGGCACATAAGCCTCGGGCTGGTAGTAGTCGTAATAGGAGACGAAATACTCGACTGCGTTGTCCGGAAAGAACGACTTGAACTCGCCGTAGAGCTGGGCGGCCAGCGTCTTGTTCGGCGCCAGGATCAGCGCCGGCCGCTGCGTCCGTTCGATCACCTGCGCCATGGTGAAGGTCTTGCCGGAGCCGGTGACACCAAGCAGCACCTGGTCCTTTTCCTGCCGGCTGACGCCCTCGACCAGTTCGGCGATCGCCGTCGGCTGATCGCCCTTCGGCTCGAACGGCGAGACGATGCGGAATGGCTGCCCGCCCTCGGATTTCTGCGGTCGTTCCGGGCGATGCGGCACCCAGGTCTTGTCGCGCACCTCCTGCCGGCCATGCTCGATCAGCGCCGTCAGCGCGGCGACGGTCGCCGTCACCGAGGACGAGGCAAGGCTCGACGAGGCCTCGGCTTCTTCCAATCCCATGTCGAGGCCGGCGACCGGATTGAGGCCGCTGGCGGCGCGCTCGCGGGCCGAACTGGCGACGCCGATCGACGTGCCGCGACCTGACTTGTAGGCGCCGGACTCGGCCGCCTTGTCCTTCGCCTTGCCCTTCTTCCTGCCCTCGTCGACCGGCAGGTCAACCAGTTGCATCCGCTCGGGCCGAGCCCGCGGCGCGCGTTTTGGCTTCGGCGCGATCGGCTGCGCATCCGCAGCGCGCGCGATCTCGTCGATCCAGTCAGCGATATTGCCGGACAGTCCGGCGGTGCTGTCGGCTTCGAAAGCGGCCTGCGGCGCTTCGCCGAAGCCGGACGGTTTGGAGCGTTTGGCCATGGGTACGAAAGTAGAACGAGTCAGGTGCTTTTTGAAGGGAGCGCGCCGGGAAAATCGTCATGCCCGCCGCTTCCGCCTATCGCCATCGCCCAGCCGCATTGCCCTTGTCGGCGCATCCTGCAACAGTTGCGTCCGAACAGGCGCTGGGTGCGCGCCACACGAGAGCCAACGAGGCGGCCGCCATGACAGGCAAGATCCTGGTGATCGCGCAGCAGAAGGGCGGCTCGGGCAAAACGACGCTGGCCGCCCATCTCGCAGTCGCACAGCTCGGCGCGGCCGATGGCGGCCGGGTTGCCATTCTCGACATCGATCCGCAGGGCAGTCTTGGCCAATGGTATGAGCGCCGCGAGCGGCGGCTTGGCGAAGGCGAGACCGGACTGCTGCTGCGCACCGCTTCCGGCTGGGGCGCCAAGCGCGAAGCGCGGCTCCTGGCGCGGGATCATGATCTCGTGCTGATCGACATGCCGCCGCGTTCCGACATGGAAGCGCGCAACGCGATCGAGGCGGCTGATCTCGTCGCTGTTCCAGTTCAGCCGACGCCGGTCGATCTGTGGGCGACCGAGGCAACGCTGGAACTCGTCGAAAAGGGCGGACCGCCGGCGATCCTGATCGTCAATCGCGCCCCTGCCCGTTCGATCGCCGAGGCGACGCTCGCGCAATTGCAGAAGCTGGCCGCCCCCGTCGCCGCGAGCCAGCTCGGCAACCGCGTCGCCTTCGGCGCCACCATGGGCTCGGGCAGCACGGTCCTCGAAGCCTTTCCCCAATCCAAGGCTGCCGACGAAGTGCGCGCGCTCGCCGCCGAACTACAGCGGCGGCTCGCCAGCCAACCCACGAAAGCGTCCCGATGAGTGAAGACCCCTCCGTACCCGATCGCGTCGACGCGCTCGAAATCCGCGCCGCGCATCACGAGCGCAATCTCGACGAACTCAACGAGGTGGTCCTGGCGCAATGGAAGGAGATCGATCGCCTGACGCGGCTCGTGCGCCGCCTGGAAGAGCGCCTGTCGGAGGCGGAAGCGCGCTCCGGCCGCCCCAATGCGCCCGAACCTCCGCCCCCGCATTACTAGGAGCACCAGGCGGTCCATGGCTTCGACCCTCGATACCCGCCGCGCGCAGATGTATCCGCAGCTCCAGCCGGCGGAGATCGAGCGTCTGCGAAGGTTCGGGATCGCCGCATCTTATGGCGACGGCGATATGCTGGCGCGGCGCGGTTACGCGATACCGGGCCTGATCGTCGTGCTCTCCGGCGCGGTCCGCATCACGCACCGGGATGCCGCGGGCGTCGATCATCTCATCGTGGAGCATGGTCCGGGCGAGTTCGTCGGCGAGGTGACGCAGCTTTCCGAGCGCCCTGCCCTCGTCGATGCCCGTGCGATCGGGGCCGTCGAAGCGCTGGTCATCCCCTCGGACAGATTGCGCGGGCTGATGGTCGCGGAGGCCGAGCTCGGCGAACGGATCATGCGGGCGCTGATCCTCCGCCGCGTCGGGCTGATCGAGGCCGGCGCTGGCCCGGTCATCATCGGGCGCGGCGACCATGGCGATGTCCTGCGGCTGCAGGGTTTCCTGACGCGGAATGGCGTTCCCAACCAGACGCTCGACCCGGCGACCGACGAAACCGCCCGCGCCATCGTCTCGCGGTTCGCCATCGATGCCGAGGCCCTGCCCGCCGTGCTGTGTCCCAATGGCGACGTGCTGCGCAATCCGACCGAAACGGCGCTCGGACGCTGCATTGGCCTCGTCAGGGCGCTCGATCCCGACAAGGTCCACGACGTCGCCGTGATCGGCGCCGGTCCGGCCGGGCTGGCGACGGCCGTCTATGCCGCGTCCGAAGGTCTTTCCGTGCTGGTGCTGGACATGCGCGCTTTCGGCGGCCAGGCCGGCGCCTCGGCGCGGATCGAGAATTACCTCGGCTTCCCGACCGGCATCACCGGTATGGCGCTGATGGCACGCGCCTACAACCAGGCACAGAAGTTTGGCGCCGAACTGGCGATCCCCGACCAGGCCTTGGCGATCACGCCATTCGACGTCGGTGGCGAGCGGCGCTTCCGCCTCACGCTCGGCGAGGACGAGCAGGCAACGGCACGAACCGTCGTGGTCGCGAGCGGCGCGCGCTATCGGCGGCCGTCCATCCCCGGGCTCGAGGTCTATGAGGAAACCAGCATTCACTATTGGGCTTCGCCTCTCGAGCGCAAGCTCTGCGCGGCTCAGGAGGTGGTGCTCGTCGGGGGCGGAAATTCCGCTGGCCAGGCCGCGGTCTACCTCGCCGGCCAGGCGGCGAAGGTGTGGATGCTGATCCGCGCCGGCGGACTTGCCACCAGCATGTCGCGCTACCTGATCGATCGCATCGCGGCATCCCCCAATATCGAGCTGGTGACGGAGAGCGAGATCACGCGTCTCGAAGGCGAGCGCGGCGAGCTTTCGCACGTCACCTGGCGCCAAAGGGTCACCGGTGCGGAAACGCGGCGATCGATCCGCCACGTCTTCCTGTTCATCGGCGCCGATCCCAACACCAGTTGGCTGGATGGCAGCGGCATCGCGCTCGACGGCAAGGGCTTCGTCGATACCGGCAGCGTTCCCGGCCACAACGCCCTCGAAACCAACCGCCGCGGCGTCTTCGCCGTGGGTGACGTGCGCGCCGGATCGGTCAAGCGCGTCGCGGCCGCCGTCGGCGAAGGCGCACAAGTCGTTGCCGCGATTCATGCCTACCTCGCGGCGGACGCCGGCCGTATTCCGCCCCTCAACACAGGAGCCGACCCCCGATGAGCGAGGATTGCACGCATACGGACACGATCCGCAAGGTGACGCCGAGCGCCAAAGGCTGTGAGGAATGCCTGAAGAGCGGCAGCTGGTGGGTGCATCTGCGGATCTGCCGCAGTTGTGGCCATGTCGGCTGCTGCGACGACTCGCCGAACAAGCACGCCACCGCCCATTTCCGCGCGACCGGCCATCCGATCATCGAAGGCTACGATCCCCCGGAAGGCTGGGGCTGGTGCTATGTGGACGAAGTCTTTCTCGACCTCGGCGACGACACCACCCCGCAGGACGGCCCGATTCCGAGATTCATTTGAGGCGGTTGGCACGCCCCTGAAAGCATGAGGAGCGCGGACAGGCTGCCGCGCTCTCTCAACGTGCTGAAGGCGCCCTCACGCGGCTGCGCGGCGGCGAATCGGGTTCGGGAGTTCGATCTCGACTTCGAGCGTCGAGATCGCCTCGTCGCGCTGCATCTTGACCTGGACCTTCTCGGCGGGGATCTCGACATGGCGCGAGATCACTTCGAGAATTTCCTCGCGCAGGATGGCGATCAGATCGCTGGCGCCAGCCGAGACGCGCTCATGCTGCAACAGGATCTGCAGACGGTCGCGCGCGACCGGTGCGGAACGGGTTGGCCTGAAGAAATCGAAGATCGTCATGCCGCCCTCCGACCGAACAGCTTGCCCATGAAGCCGACGCGCTTGTCGGCGGGGATCATCATCGGGATGACGTCGCCTTCGAGGCGCCGTGCCGCGTCGATATAGGCGCGGGCCGGTGCGCTGTCGGCGGCGGTCAGCGTCACCGGGCAGCCGACATTCGAGGCGTTGAGGACGGCCTCGCTCTCCGGGATGATGCCGAGCAGCGGGATCGAGAGAATCTCGAGCACATCGTCGACCTTCAGCATCTGCCCGCGCTCGGCGCGCGCGGCGTCGTAGCGGGTCAGCAGCAGATGCTTCTCCATATATTCGCCGCGCTCGGCCTTGGCCGTCTTCGCGTCGAGCATGCCGATGATGCGGTCGCTGTCACGCACCGAAGAAACTTCCGGGTTGGTGACGACCACGGCGACATCGGCATGGCGCATGGCGAGCAGCGCGCCGCGCTCGATGCCGGCCGGCGAATCGCAGACGATCCAGTCAAAGCTCTCGCGCAGATCGTCCATGACGCGGGCGACGCCTTCGCTCGTCAGCGCGTCCTTGTCGCGGGTCTGCGAGGCCGGCAGCAGATACAGCGTCTCGAGCCGCTTGTCGCGGATCAGCGCCTGCTGCAGCTTCGCTTCGCCCTGCACCACGTTGATGAGGTCATAGACCACGCGGCGTTCGGCGCCCATGACGAGATCGAGATTGCGCAGACCGACGTCGAAGTCGACCACGGCAACCCGGCTGCCATTCATGGCGAGCGCTGCGCCGATCGCTGCAGTCGACGTCGTCTTGCCGACGCCGCCCTTGCCGGAAGTGACCACCAGAACCTGCGACATACCCCTTGCTCCTCAATTCTCTGGTCAGCCCAGAGCAGCCATGTTCATTTTGTCGTCGGCGAGCCAGGCCTGCACGGAGCGGCCGCGGAACGTCGCGTCGATCTCGTCCGCCGTCTGGTAAAGCCCGTCGATCGCGATCAGCTCGGCTTCGAATTTCTGCACGAAGATGCGCGCCGCAGCGTTGCCGGTGGTGCCGGCGATCGCTCGCCCGCGCAGAGCGCCGTAAATGTGGATCGAGTTGCCGGCGATGATCTCGGCCCCCGAAGCCACCGATCCGATGACCGTCACGTCACCTTGCGGGAAGATGATCGACTGGCCGGAGCGAACCGGCGTCTCGACCAGGAGCGAGGGGATCGGACGATCGACGAAACCCTGCTGCTTGGGTGGCTCGGCACTCGGCTTGTGCACGATCTCGGTGTGCTTGCCGCCGCTCACGGAGGGCGGCATGCCGAAACCGAGCCAGGACGGATCGGCGCCCTCGACCCCCATCACCTTGATCTCGCGCTCATAGAGCTGCCCAAGCAGCTCGGCGAAATCGGTCTTGGTGATGACGAGGCCGGTGACGTCGAGAATGACGGGCCTGTTGGCGAAATAGCCCTGCGAGCGGCCAGCGAGCTTGTCGAGTTCGGCCAGCCAGCCCGAGATCGGCAGGGCCGGCGCCAGCACCGTCGCGAGGAAGGAACGACCACGGAAGCGGATTGCCTGCTTGGCGGCGTTCCTGGCGCTCTTGGCCGCCTTGTCAGCTTCTTCCCTGGCCGCGGGGCCGGCGGCTGTGCTCGTCGCTGCTGTGGTCTGGGCTGCTGTGCTCACGGCTTGCTCTTTGCGTTCTGTTAAGCATTTTCTCAGCCCGTTCCAGTTAACGAGCGGTTAATGCCAAAAGCCGCAAAGACAGGTCCAATGGCAGAAGCCCGCCATTTCCGCGACAAAAATACAGTTAAAAAATTGTCACCGCCCACCCCTCGCGAGCCCGGACGATCGCCAAAACGGCGGCAAAGCGGCTTGATTCGTTACTGGCTGGAGCGAAGGAGGCCCGTGCGGATGCGACCGACCCGATGCAGCCGACAGGTCGTCCTCGCCGCCCTTCATCCACCACTCATTCGGCGTGACAGCTTCAGACGTGATCAGTCCGGGAAAAAGCGGTTCGGCGGGCGCTGGAGGCCAAGATGATCGCGCAGCGTCGTTCCCTCATAGTCGGTACGGAAGATGCCGCGGCGCTGCAACTCGGGCACGACCTTGTCGACAAACGCATCCAGCCCGCCGGGCAGATAGGGGAACATGACGTTGAAGCCGTCGGAGGCTTCGTTCTCCAGCCAGGCCTGCATCGTGTCGGCGATCGATTGCGGCGTGCCGACCATTTCCAGTCCCGAGAAGCCGCCAAGCCGCTGCGCGAGCTGCCGTACGGTCAGGTTCTCGCGTTTGGCAAGCTCGATCACCCGTTCGCGGCCCGTCTTGCTGTCATTGGTTTCCGGGATGTCGGGAAGAGGACCGTCCGGATCAAAGGACGATGCGTCGTGGCCGAGGGCGATCGAAAGGGAAGCGATGCCACTGTCGTAGTGGACCCCGGCATCGAGACGGGCGCGAATGGCCCTGGCCTCGTCGAGGCTGTCACCCACCACGACGAAGGCGCCAGGCAGGATCTTCAGGCTATCGGGATGGCGGCCGATCCGCGCCATGCGCGCCTTGATGTCGGCATAGAAGCGGCGACCTTCCTCCATTGTCGGCGCCGCGCCGAAAATGACTTCAGCCGTCTCCGCCGCGAGCTGGCGGCCCGGATCTGAAGCACCGGCTTGTACGATCACGGGCCAGCCCTGCGGCGGTCGGGCAATGTTGAGCGGCCCGCGCACGGAGAGAAATTCTCCCTTGTGGGCAAGAACATGCATCCGCTCCGGATTGAAGAACACACCGCTCTCGACATCACGCACAAAGGCGTCGTCGGCAAAACTGTCCCAAAGACCGGTGACGACATCGTAGAATTCGCGGGCGCGCCGATAGCGCTCGCCATGCTCGACATGCTCATCGAGCCCGAAATTGAGCGCGGTATCGGGGTTCGACGTGGTGACGATGTTCCAGCCGGCACGGCCGCCGCTGATATGGTCGAGCGAGGCAAAGCGCCGGGCGATATGATAGGGCGCATCGAAGGTCGTCGATGCCGTCGCGACGAGACCGATCCGCTCGGTTGCGCCGGCCAGCGCCGAAAGCAGCGTGAACGGCTCGAACGAAGTCGCGGTGTGGCTGCGCTTCAGCGCCGCGGCCGGCATGTTCAGCACCGCAAGGTGATCCGCCATGAAGAACGCATCGAACTTGCCGCGCTCGAGCGTCCGGATCATCGCCTTCAGATGGTCGAAGTTGAAATTGGCGTCCGGCCAGGCGCCAGGATAGCGCCAGGCGCCGGTATGGAGGCTGACGGGACGCATGAAGGCGCCGAGCTTCAACTGGCGCGGGGCGGCGGGTTGGACAGACACGGATGGCTCCTGCTTCGGTCGGAGATTACTGTAGCGATCCGAACAAAATTCTCCAGAACGTATCGCCTGCGGTAGGAGCTCCCGGCACAACGAGAATCTCCGAGCCCGCCTCTCCGGGGTCGAAACGTTCTGGGATTCAGGCCGAAGCCGGCTCCGGCGATGCCGCCTTGTCGGCGACAGCCTTCCGCACCTCCGGCGCGACCTTGGTCCCGAACAGCTCGATCGACTTCATGAGCTTGTCATGCGGCAGGGTGCCGACGCTGAACTGGATCATGAAGCGGTCGTGCTGGAAGAACTCGTGCTGGTAGAGGATCTTCTCGACGACCTCGGCCGGACTGCCGACGAAGAGCGCGCCGCGCAGCTTGCGCTGGGCCTCGAATTGGCCGCGCGTCGTCGGCGGCCAGCCGCGCTCGCGGCCGATGCGGCTCATCGTGTCAGCGAAGGGCGGAAAGGCGATGTCGGCCGCCTCCTGCGAGGTCTCGGCGATGAAGCCATGCGAATTGATGCCGACCGGCAGGGTGGCCGGATCATGACCGCCCTGCACCGCTGCATCGCGATAGAGCTGCACCAGCGGGGCGAATTGCTCGGGCTGGCCGCCAATGATCGCGACGGCGAGCGGCAGGCCGAGCACGCCAGCGCGCGCAACGGACTGCGGCGTGCCGCCGACGGCAATCCAGATGGGGAGCGGCTGTTGCATCGGCCGCGGATAGACGCCGCGGTCGCTGATCGGCGCGCGATGCTCCCCGCGCCAGGTGATCCGTTCCTCCGCGCGCAAGGCGAGCAGCAGATCGAGCTTCTCCGAGAAGAGCGCCTCATAATCAGCGAGATCATAGCCAAACAGCGGGAACGACTCGATGAAGGAGCCGCGCCCGGCCATGATTTCGGCGCGGCCCCCCGACAGGAGATCGAGCGTCGAGAAGCGCTGGAACACGCGCACCGGATCATCGGAGGAAAGAACCGTGACAGCGCTGGTGAGGCGGATCGATTTCGTGCGCGCCGCCGCTGCCGCGAGAATGACGTCAGGCGCCGAGATCAGGTAATCGGGGCGGTGATGTTCGCCAAGACCGAAGACATCGAGACCGAGCTGGTCGGCGAGTTCGATTTCTTCCAGCAGATTGGCGACGCGCTGCTGCGGGCTGATCCGCTCCCCTGTGACCGGATCCGGCATCAGGTCGCCGAATGTGTAGATGCCGAATTCCATCATCGCCCCCGTCGATCTGTCGATCGAGCAATATGGGGGCGCAGCGGCGGCACGGAAATGCCGCCGCTGCGCGACAGAGTGTTCACGTCCGCGACGTTCATTGAGGCGAGCAGAACATCGTTCCCGGCGCGCAAGGTGGCGCTACGCCCTGCCCCGGCACAAAGAACTGAGGCTTGCCGGGCTGACCCTGCTGCGGCGGGGGCTGGACCTGCCCGCCCTGCGGCGGCTGTTGACCGCCTTGCTGCGGCGGCGGGCGCTGTCCGCCCTGCTGCGGAGGCTGATAGGGCTGCGGCGGCCCGCCATTGCCCTGCTGAGGCGGACGGTTGCCGCCCTGCCAACCGCCGCCCTGCCCCCCTCCGCCCTGACCAGGCGGCGGACGATAGCCCGGCGGGGGCCGGTTGTTGTTGTCCCAGCCGCCGGGCGGGGGGCGATAGCCGGGCGGGCGGTCGCCGTAATAGGGCGGCGGCGGGCGATAGCCCGGACGGTCGTAATAAGGCGGCGGCGGACGATATCCGGGCCCGTAATATCCGGGGCCATAGTAAGGCGGTGGTTCGACATAGATCGGCGGCGGCGTCACATAGACAGGGGGCGGCGGCCCGCGATAGACGGGCGGCGGTCCGACGAAACCGGCGAGGTAGTTGTCTGAGACCCAGCCCGGTGCACCTCCAGCCGATACCTGGCACCAGCCGCTGGTGCATCCCAGCACATCGACGCCCGTACCCCTCGGCAACGTACCGATCTTGGCATAATTGGTTCCAGGCCCGGTCCGCATATTGACGCTGCCGGTCGTGAACGCATCGTCTGCGAGCGCCGGCCCGGCCGCAAACAATGAGATGCCCACGGCCGCCACCGCGACCAGCCCGCGCCGCCAACCCGTCGATGTCGAAGGAATTCGCATCGTCAATTGCTGCCTCCACGCAGGCGCCGAAAGAGCGGCGCGACTCATATTTTCGCCTCAGAGACGCATGATATAGCGTCCATCATGGTGTCGATCATCGTGATACCATTCCGGCCGGGGTTCGTTGTTGCCCGCTTCCACGGCTTCGCCTACATCACCCGCAACGCCAATCGTCCGGAACCCGGCCTCATGTCCGAAATCGAGAAGACCGTCGCGGCCAAGCCTGCCGACAAGAAGCCCGCCGGCAAGGAGGGCGTCGGCGGAACGGTCCGTGTCTTCGTCGAAGCGCTCATCATCGCCCTCGTCGTTCGGACGCTGCTTTTCCAACCCTTCGAGATCCCGTCGGGTTCCCTGATCCCGACGCTCGAGATCGGCGACTACCTGTTCGTCTCGAAATTCACATATGGCTATTCGCGCTATTCATTCCCGTTTGGCATCGCCCCCTTCTCCGGGCGGCTCCTCGGCTCTCTGCCCAAACAGGGCGACATCGCCGTCTTCAAGGGTCCGAAGGACAACTCGACCGATTTCATCAAGCGCGTGATCGGTCTGCCCGGTGACACCGTTCAGGTGATCGAAGGCAGGCTCTACATCAACGACAAGCTGGTCGAGCGACAGCCGATCGAGCCCTACCGGACACGCGATTTCTTCGGCAATCCGATTGATGCGCCGCAATATATCGAGACGCTGCCGAACGGGGTCCAGCACCGCGTCATCGAGATCGAGGGTGATCGCGGCGGCTTCGACAACACGCCGAAATATGAAGTGCCGCCCGACCATGTCTTCATGATGGGCGACAATCGCGACAACTCGGCCGATAGCCGCGACATGAATTCGATGGGCTATGTGCCGGTCGAAAATCTCGAGGGCAAGGCGCAGGTGATCTTCTTCTCGATCGACGACCGCTCGTCGTTCTGGAAGGTCTGGGATTGGCCATGGGCCATCCGCTGGAACCGCCTGTTCACCGGAATTCACTAGCAGGCTGCGGCATTTTCGCTGCATCGCGGCATGGCCGTTTGAGGCATAAGGGGGAGGTCATTTCCTCCCCCGGACATTGCCGTCATGCCGTTGGCGCTCTTCGCCCTTGCCGTCGCTTCGTTCGGCATCGGCACCACTGAATTCGTGATCATGGGCCTGCTGCCGGAATTGGCCCGCGACCTCTCGGTCACGATCCCGCAGGCCGGCCTCCTGATCACCGGCTACGCGCTCGGCGTCGTGGTGGGCGGCCCGATCATCGCCATCGCGACGACCAGACTGCCGCGCAAGACCACGCTGGTCGGGCTCACAAGCCTGTTTGTGATCGGCAATCTGCTCTGCGCCATTGCGCCGAGCTACGCCCTTCTGATGGCGGCGCGCGTCGTCACGGCCTTCGGCCACGGCGCCTTTTTCGGCATCGGCTCCATCGTCGCGGCCAGCCTGGTGCCGCGCCACCAGCGCGCCCGCGCGATGGCGATGCTGTTCGCCGGCGTGACGCTGGCCAACATCCTCGGCGTTCCCGCCGGCACCGCGCTTGGCCAGGCCTTTGGCTGGCGCTCGACCTTCTGGGTCGTCGTGGCGATCGGCCTCGTCTCGGTCGCGGCCATCGCCGCCTTCGTGCCGAAGACCGGCGAAGGGGAAACACCGGCCAGCCTTGCAAGCGAATTCCGCGTGTTCCGCAACAGCCAGGTCTGGCTGGCGATGGCGATCAGCGTCGTCACCTCGGCCAGCCTCTTTGCGGTGTTCACCTATATCGCGCCGATCCTGCAGACCGTGACCGGCATCTCGCCCGGAGCGACGACGCTGGTGCTGCTTCTGTTCGGCGCCGGCATCACGATCGGCAACCTCGTCGGTGGCCGCCTCGCCGACTGGCGACTGATGGAAACCATCATCGGCGCGCTCGGCCTGCTCGCGATCGTCATGCTGCAGTTCGCGCTGTCGAGCCATCACGCCGCGGCCGCCACGGCTACCGTCTTCATCTGGGGCGTGGTGTTCTTCGCGCTGATCGCACCGCTGCAGATGCGCGTCGTCGAATGCGCATCGGACGCGCCCAATCTCGCATCAACGCTCAATCAGGGCGCCTTCAACCTCGGCAATGCGCTTGGCGCCTGGATCGGCGGAACGGCGCTGACGCTGGGCGTCAGTTACGATCGTTTGCCGATCCTCGGCGCCGTGCTCGCGACGCTTGCGCTCGGCATCGCGCTGCAGTCCTGGCGGATGGGACGTCGGCGGCTGGCGACGGTCGCGGCGGAATAGCGCTCAGAGCGGCCGGATGAGGTTGGCCGTCTTGTGGACCGCCGCAGCATCGCCGGCCCAATAGCCGAACGCTGCGCTCGGCAACATGACGCTCAGCCAGATCGCGGCTGCGACGAACCAAGCCTCAGCGCCCAGACGTGTCATGACGCAACTCCAACCGATTGGTGCTGTACTGCGATAATGCTGGTGGGGAGTGCCGGCTCCGGGATGGCCCGGACCTAGCAGAAGATGCTTTCAGCATATGCAGCCCGCGTGCCAATTTCGTGACACGCGGGGCACCAACAGGCTGGATCAGCCAAGATTGGCCTTCAGGAAATCGATCGTCCGACCCCAGGCCAGATTGGCCGCTTTTTCGTCGTAGCGAGCGGCCGAAGTGTCATTGTTGAAGGCATGATTGACACCGTCATAGACGAAAACCTGATAGTTGACGCCTGCAGCTTTCAGCGCGGCCTCATAGTCGGGAATGCCCGCATTGATGCGGTCATCGAGCCCCGCATAATGAAGCAGCAGTTTCGCCTTTATCTTCGGCACATCTGCCGCTTTCGGCTGCATGCCGTAATACGCGACGCCCGCGACGAGATCGGGGTCGTTCACCGCGAGCTGGTTGACCATGCCGCCGCCCCAGCAGAAGCCTACAGCGCCGACCTTGCCGTTCGAAGCGGGGTTCGACTTCAGATAGGCGACCGCTGCCTTCGCCTCGGCCAGCGCATCGGCCGGCGTGAGTTGCCCGATCATGTCGCGCGCCTTGTCCTCGTCGGCGGGCGTGCCGCCGGCGGTCGACAGCAGGTCGACACCGAGCGCCAGGAAGCCGGCCACGGCGAAGCGCCGCGTCACATCCTCGATATGCGGATTGAGGCCGCGATTTTCGTGGATGACGAGAACGGCGGGGAGCTTGGCCGCGCCATCCTTCGGCCGGGCCAGGAGACCTGCGATGTCCCCCTTGGGACCTGGAAAGGTGACCCGCTCCGCAGTGATACGCGCATCGTCAGGCGCCACGACGGCCGCCTGCGCCTTGTTCGCCGATAGCAGCGGCACCACGGCGGCGGCCGCAGTGGAACTGCCAACCAGTTTCGTCAGCTTGTCCATGAAGCCGCGACGATCAAGCGTCAGATGCGTGTAGTCGTCATAGAGCTTGATCATGTCCTGCGTGATGACAGGACGCGTCGATGTTTCGTTGACTGCCACGATTTTATCCTCCTCTTGTCCTCGCCGAGAATTGGGATCAAGGGGAGGGCTTTCAAGCGGAATGGGCCAGCCAAGACAGCCCCTTCCGATCACAATTGGTTCAGGCAAACTGCTTCGGTGCCCTTCCCTTTCGGGCAAGCATAGGCGAAGCGATCACTGCCGCGAAATCTTACCCGGACGCCGAAACGCCAGCGGGGACTTCGGCGTCGCTGTCCTTCGCAGAGGCGTTGCGGCGTTATCGTTGATTTCTGAGATTTTCTACTGCATGATTTGCAGGCGAGGTCAGACGAAGGACGGACGGAGACTGGACCACTGGCCAAGGGGATTGGTTTCTTGAGGGAACAGGACCACCCGGGCACAGTCGGTCACTGGAACGATACCGACATTTTCCACCGACATCTGAGGACCTGACGACGACGGCAGCCGTGCCGCGGCGCCGCGAGAGGAAAGTGAGAGGATCGGCCATGCGCCAGACCGGGACCGTCAAGTTTTTCAATGCTTCCAAGGGCTTCGGCTTCATCACGCCGGATGAGGGTGGCAGCGACGTCTTCGTGCACGTCACGGCTGTCGAGCGCTCCGGGCTGACCGCGCTCAACGACGGAATGCGCGTTTCCTTCGACACCGAGCCCGACAAGCGCGGCAAGGGCCCGAAGGCCGTCGATCTGCGCCCCGCATAACGCCGCGTCTTCGCTTTGCGCAAGCGCCTCGGGCCCTGTCCGGGGCTTTTGGTGCTGAGCGGGTTCGTTCGGCGGCCGCATATCCCGTGACGCGGCGCGGGCGTGAGGTTCAACAGTCTTTCGCATCAGCGAGCAAAAGTGATCTCGCCAAGCCGTCCTGCCGCACTATAGTGATGTGTAAGAGATTCGCGCTGTTGGGCTTTGTGCCAACAAGGAGTTCGGGGTGAAAGCGAGCCTGCCTCTACCGGCTGGCAGCTTTTCGTCCGGATCGGAAGCTGGACCTTACGTCCCGTTTTCGGAGTGTGTGTTCTGAGTGGTGTTGTCCTTTCCGATCAAGCGCGAGGATCGGCTATGAGCCTCATCGAATTCGAGACCGAAGACCGGCAATCGAACCCCGTCGATACGATCGAGAATATCGCTGCGATCAATGACTGGGCCTTCGAGCGTTCGGGCGACGACGAGATCACGATCTCGATCGGCGGCGGCTGGTGCGACTACCATGTCTCCTTCTCCTGGATGGAGGATATGGAGGCCGTGCACCTCGCCTGCGCGTTTGACCTCAAGGTGACCGACCCACGCAAGACGGAGGTGATGCGCCTTCTGTCACTGGTCAACGAGCAACTCTGGATCGGCCATTTCGATCTCTGGGGCAAGGAAGGCGTCGTGATGTACCGGCAGACGCTCCTGCTCGCTGGCGGCGCCGAGCCGAACAGCGCTCAGGTCGAAGGCCTGCTCGAAAATGCCATCGAGAGCTGCGAGCGCTATTATCAGGCGTTCCAGTTCGTGGTCTGGGCCGGCAAATCCGCGCCGGAATCGCTCGAAGCGGTCATGTTCGAGACCGTCGGCGAAGCTTGAGCCGAGAGCGGGCGGCCGCTACCACCAGGACGGCCGCTCCGCGATGAATGCATCGCGGTTCCGATACACCGCGTGAACGAGACATGACCGAACTCTATCCCGAGAGCCGGCCGCTCGAGTCCGGCCTGTTGCCCGTCGACGGCGGCAACGCGATCTATTGGGAACTGTCGGGCCAAGCGACGGGGACGCCTGCGCTGTACCTCCATGGCGGTCCCGGCAGCGGCCTCGGCTCTGGGCGTTATCGGCGCCTGTTCGATCCGGCGCGCTATCGAATCGTCGGTATCGACCAGCGTGGCTGCGGCCGCAGCCGCCCGCTCGCCATCGACGCGCTTGACCATCTCGCGGATAACACCACGGACGCGCTGATCGCCGATATCGAGGCGGTCCGTCACCATCTCGGCATCGAGGCGTGGCTCGTGAGCGGTGTCTCCTGGGGTGTCACGCTCGCCCTCGCCTATGCCGAGGCGCATACCGAAAGGGTATCGCGCATGGTGCTCGGCGCGATCACCACCACCAGCCGCGAGGAGGTCGACTGGATCACGGGCGCCATCGGACGGATCTTTCCGGAAGCGTTCGAGCGCTTCGCGCAGGATTCCGGCCGGCGCGAGGGCGAGCGGATCATCGAAGCCTATGCGCGCCGTCTGGCCGGGGATGATGCCGACGATCGAACCGCAGCGGCCCATGCCTGGAATGTGTGGGAATCGACCCATATCTCGCTCGACCCCAACTGGTCGCCGATCGCCGCGCGCTTCGACGATGAACAGGCCCGTTCCTTCGCGACCCTTGTCACCCATTATTGGGCGCATGACGGCTTCCTGCGGAACGGTCGCGAGATCCAGGCCGGCATCGACCGCATCGCCGAAATCCCCGCCGTGCTCATCCATGGCCGCCGCGATATCGGCAGCCCCGCGATCACCGCCTATCGGCTGCACCGGCACTGGCCGGCGAGCCGGCTGATCATCCTGCCAGAGGAAGGGCATGGCGGCCCGGCGATGTCTGCCGCCATGCGCCAGGCACTCGACGAGACCTGACCACCAGAGGCGAACGCGCGGTTCCCGTTTCCATCCGGCACGCCGGTGGTCTATGACGCAGCAACACTATTCGTCTTCGGTGGCCCCATGTCGTTCTCAGAACTCACGCCTGCCTCCCCTCTCGTCCTGATCGGCGCCGGAAAGATGGGCGGCGCGCTGCTGGCCGGCTGGCTTGCCGGAGGTCTCGATCCCAAGGCCGTTACCGTGGTCGATCCCAGCCCGCCGCCCGAGACCGCCGAATTGATGGCCCGTCATGGTGTCACCCATCGCGCGACACCGCCCGACGGAATCACGGCGCGCGTGCTGCTCATCGCCGTCAAGCCGCAGATGATGGGCGCCGCGCTGCCGGCGGTCCGCGCTCTGGCCGGCCCCGGCACCGTTACGGTTTCGATCGCCGCCGGCACGACGGTCGCGACGATCGAGGCCGCGCTCGGCGGGGCCATCGTCCGGGCGATGCCGAACACACCCGCGCAGGTCGGTCGCGGCGCGACCGGCCTCTTCGCGAATGAAGGCACCACGGACGCCGACCGCGTGCTGGTCGAGGCGCTGCTCGGCGCGGTCGGAATCACCGGCTGGGTCGAGAGCGAGACCCTGATCGACGCGGTCACGGCCATGTCCGGCTCCGGCCCGGCCTATGTCTTTCTGCTCGCCGAGGCGCTGACGGAAGCCGGCATCAAGGCTGGCCTCCCGGCCGAACTCGCCGCCCGCTTCGCCCGGCAGACCGTCTCAGGCTCGGGCGAATTGCTGCACCAATCGCCGCTGCCGCCCGAAACGCTGCGCAAGAACGTCACCTCGCCGAACGGTACCACCGCCGCTGCCCTTCACGTGCTGATGGCCGATGACGGACTGCAGCCGCTGCTTGATCGCGCCGTCGCGGCGGCCAAACAGCGCGCCGAGGAACTGGCGGGCTGAAACACGCCTCATTCGCCCCATATCTTCCAAGGGTGATCAGGAGGACATGACATGCAGCAGACCGTGCCGGACAACGTCATCGACGCCTTCATGGCGCTGCTGGGCGAGAAACCCTTCGAAGCCATCGAACTCCCCGAGATCGCCGAGCGAGCCGGGCTGACGCTCGGCGCGCTCCGCGAAGCTGCGGACGGCAAGTTCGCGACCCTCGCCGCCTTCATGCGCCGCATCGACCGCGCGGTGCTCGACGAGGCCGACACGGCCGGCGAGGACACGCGCCGCGACCGGCTGTTCGATATCCTGATGCGCCGCTTCGACAGGCTGGTGCCTCACAAGCGCGCTGTCGCTCATCTCGAGGCGAGCGCCCGTCGCGACCCGGCACTTGCGCTCGGCCTGAATGCTCTGGCGCTGCCGTCGGCGCGCTACATGCTGGCGGCCGCCGGCATCGGCACCGACGGGCTGCGCGGCTGCGCGCGCACCCAGGGTCTCGTGACGATGCTGGCGCGCCTGATGCCAACATGGATCGACGACACCGACCCCGACCAGTCACGCACAATGGCCGCGCTCGACAAGGCTCTGTCGCGCGCTGAAGGGTGGGATCGCCGCATGGGCGGGATTGAGAAGGCCGTCTGCCGTATCGGCCGCCGTTTTGAACGCCGCAGCCCTTCGCCTCCACCGGCAGCAGCAACCGGCGGGACCGATGCCGCCGCTTGACGCGGGCCGCCACGATGCTACCCGTCGCTTCTGGCAACAGGGAGCGACGGCAGATGGCGGCAGAGAACGCGGCAGGCAAGAGCGGAACGATCGACTTCAGTGATTTCCTGAAGGTCGACATCCGCGTCGGGACGATCCTGGAGGCCACGCCCTTCCCGGAGGCCCGCAATCCTGCCTACAAGCTCCTGATCGATTTCGGCCCTGAGATCGGCCGCAAGAAATCGTCGGCGCAGATCACCAAATACTACACGGTCGATGAACTCGCCGGCCGACAGGTGCTCGCCGTGGTCAATTTTCCGCCGCGCCAGATCGGCCCGTTCATGTCGGAAGTGTTGACGCTTGGCATGCCGGACGAAGAGGGCGCCGTGGTCCTCACCGCCGTCGAGCGCGGCGTGCCGAATGGCGGCCGCCTTTTCTGAGCACGCAGTGTTCACTGCCGGACCGCTATCGCTGCGGCGGCTTCATCATTAGCTATCACTCAGATGTTTTTGATGGAGCCAAGTCATGGCCGAAAGTCTTGTCGCAGATTCCGCATTGCCCTTTGCCCTGACCCGGCCTGTTCATGTCGCGTCGGTCGGCCTCAAGGTGAAGAGCATCCCGACAGTTGCCGATTACTATCGCACGCTGCTCGGGCTGGAGACGATCTCCGAAAAGGACGGGTTGATGGTGCTCGGCGCCGGCGGCGTACCACTGCTGGAACTCGCCTCGCTCGCGCCCGGAGCCGCGCTCGACGATCCGCGCAGCGCCGGTCTCTTCCACACGGCCTTCCTGATGCCGAGCCGCACGGATCTCGGCCGCTGGGTGCTGCATGCGTCTGAAAAGGGAATCGCCGTCGACGGCATGTCGGATCATCTCGTCAGTGAGGCGTTCTATCTGACCGATCCCGAGGGCAACGGCATCGAGATCTATGCCGACCGGGACGAGAAAACCTGGCCGCGTGATGGCAACCGACTCAAGATGGCGACAGAGCCGCTCAATGTGAACGCGATCGTCGAGGCGGTCCCGGCCGGCGCCGCCCCTTACCAGGCCGCGCCCGATCGGCTCCGCATCGGCCACGTCCATCTGCGTGTCGGGGACGACAAGCTGGCCGAGGCATGGTGGACGTCGGAAGTCGGCCTCGATGTGGTGACGCATTATCCCGGCGCCAGCTTCCTGGCTTCCGGCGGCTATCATCATCACATCGCCGGCAATATCTGGCGGAGCCGCGGCGCCGGAAAGCGCGACGCTTCGCGCGGCGGCCTGGCGCATGTGACGCTTTCGGGCTCCGGCGTCACCGCCAACCGCGAACTCGTCGATCCCTGGGGCACCGTGGTGCGGCTCGACGCCGCCTGAGGCCGAACGGCGTCGGCGTCAGGCGGGGATCGCGATGGTGGCCCTGAGGCCGCCTTGCGGCGATGTCGAGAGCGTGACGTCGCCACCATGGGCGCGGGCGATGTCGCGTGCGATCGGCAGGCCGAGCCCGGTGCCGCTCTCATCGAGATTGCGCGCCTCGTCGAGGCGGTAGAACGGGCGGAACACCATCTCGAACTGGTCCTCGGGAATGCCGGGACCGTCATCATCGACGGTCACCGTTAGCCAGCCGTCGAGATTTGTGGCGGTCACGACGATCGTGTTGCCATGGCGGCAGGCATTGGCGACGAGGTTGCCGATGCAGCGCTTGAACTCGTTCGGCCGCAAGCTGACGATCGGATCGCCCTCGAAGCGCGCCTCGACGAGATGGCCGACGCGGCGCGATCCCTCGATGACATCGGCGATCAGCGCCGCGACATCGGTCTTGACGGTGGGTTCGTCGACATCGCCGCGCGCAAAGGCGAGATAGCCCTCCAGCATGCGCTGCATGTCATCGACATCGCGCCGCATCGCACGGACATCGTCATTCTCGCGCAGAAGGGCGAGCTGCAGGCGGAAGCGGGTCAGCACGGTCCTGAGATCATGGCTGACGCCGGCGAGCATCGTCGTGCGCTGCTCCATCTGCCGGTTGATGCGGTCGGCCATCTCGATGAAGGTGGCGCTGGCCCGGCGAACCTCGCGGGCGCCGCGTGGCTTGAAGTCCTCGATGGCGCGGCCCTTGCCGAAGCCCTCCGCCGCATCGGCCAGTTCCTGGATCGGCCGGATCTGGTTGCGCAGGAAGGCGATGGCGATGACCAGCAGCACGAGGCTGGTGCCGACCATCCAGAAGATGAAGATCTCCGAATTGGACGCGTAAGTCTGGCTGCGCCGCGCCAGCACGCGCAGCACCTTGTCGCCGAGTTGGATGCGCACCTCGACGAGGTTCGACTTGCCGACCGTGTCGATCCAGAACGGCTTGCCGATCTGCTGGCTGATTTCATCCGAAAGCGCGCTGTCGAGCAGCGAGAAGAACGGCTTCGGCGCCGCCGGCGGCAGGGGTTCGCCCGGCACCACCGAGATGATCAGGCCGAGCCTGTCCTGCGCGATGCGGATGATTTGGCCGTAGGTCGGATCCGAGGGATAGGTCTCGATGAGATCGACGATAGCGGAGATATCACGCACCGTCGCGGCCGAGAGACGGCGCGTCACGGTCTGCCAGTGTCGCTCCATGAAGACGAAGGCGACCACCGACTGCAGGATGACGATCGGCGCGATGATGATGATCAGCGCCCGCGCATAGAGGCCTTTCGGCATCGCGGCGCCGAGGCGGCGGCCGAGAAAGCGATAGGGCGCAAGAAAGACGGAGATCGCCGGGTCGGCCTTGCGCAGCAACCGCCGCGCCTCGTTGATCGCCGGAGCGCGGCCAAGGCGCCGGATGGCGGTAACGAGCGGCCAGTCGAACCAGCTGCCGATGCGGCCGTCGCGATGAAAGGGATGCGGCTGGCGCTCCGTCACGCGGCCTCCGGCGCTGCGGCGCTGCCCCGCCCTCGGGCCATCGTCACGCTCACGCCTCCGTCACCAGGCGGTAGCCGATGCCGCGCACCGTCTGGAGATAGAGCGGATTGGCGGGATCAACCTCGATCTTCCGGCGCAGGCGATTGATCTGCACATCGATGGTGCGCTCGCCCGCCGGTTCATCCTCGGAGAGCAGCGACAGCCGCGGCACGGTCTCGTTCGGCGTCGCCGCGAAGACGGCCATGATCTGCCGCTCGCGGTCGGTGAGGCGGATCACCTCCTGGCCGCGCCGCAGTTCCCGTCGGCCGATATGGAAACTGAACGGCCCGAAGCGAAGCTGCTCGATCAGCGGTGCCGCCGGCGGCGTGCCGCGCTTGAGGATCGCGTTGATCCGGAGGACGAGTTCGCGCGGCTCGAACGGCTTGCCGAGATAATCGTCGGCGCCACCCTCGAAGCCGCGGATGCGATGGTCGATCTCGACGCGCGCCGTCAGCATCAGGATCGGCACCTGCATGGTCTCGCGAAGGCTCTTCAGCAGATCGAGCCCATTCTCGCCCGGCATCATCACGTCGAGGATCAGCAGGTCGAAGGCGAGTGAGCCGAGCCGCGTCCGCGCCTCCTCGGCATTGGCAGCTACATCGACGCGGAAACCATTGTCGCTCAGATAGCGCGAAAGCAGCGTCCGGATGCGCTGGTCGTCATCGATCACGAGAAGATGTGGCGCATCGTCCGGCAGGATCGCCGCATCCGTTCCGGCGAGTTGGGTCATGGCAATCGCTCCAGCGCCGCCAAGCTAGCGGCTGATCAGCCGGGATACCTTATCCCGTTCGTCGGCGTCGATCATCAGGCGCAGGAAACGCTCGGCCGCGACGCGCCCGGCCGGATCGAGCGCCGCCAATGCGGCGCCGATGCGGCGCGCCTGCGGCTCCGTCAGCCGGGCGGAAAGCGCCCTGCCCTTCTCGGTCGGATAGAGCAGCCGCTGACGCCGGTCGACCGGGCCCGGAACCTGCTCGATGAAGCCGGTATCGATCAGTTCCTTCAAGACGCGGCCAAGGCTCTGCTTGGTGATCTTCAGGATATCGAGCAGATCGGCGACGCGCATGCCCGGATGACGATCGACGAAATGCAGCACGCGGTGATGCGCGCGCCCGAAATCATAGCGCACCAGAACCGCGTCGGGATCCGACACGAAATCGCGATAGGCATAGAACAGCAATTCGATCAGAACGATCTCGGGCTTGTCGGCGATCGTGACCGGCGCGGTCACCGGGCCTTTACCGCTATCCATCCCGATCGCCTCTTCCGCTGCCCCTTCCGAATGAGTCGCGATATTTACGTCAGCCATATTGACATATTTCGGTTCGATTGTTACGAGAATGGCCGCCGCGACGAAATCTTCGACCGCGCCAGCCGTCCCGCGTCACGCAAAGTTGCTGTGACCGCGCTTCGACCGGCACATTACCGATAGTTTCCGCGCTGCGCAAAATCCGCCGCCCTCGCGCGGCCCCCTCCGCCGCAGGGCCTTGCGGCCAGTCTAGAGGCCGGACCGGCGCCCTTCGACGCCGGCCGATTGCCAAGCGGGCCCCGATGGCCCGAACCGGGAGCAACGACAATGAGCGCGCCTGCCTTCGACCAGAAAGATGGATGGATCTGGTTCAATGGCTCCTTCGTCCCGTGGAAGGACGCCAAGGTCCATGTCCTCACGCATGGGCTGCACTACGCAAGCTCCGTGTTCGAGGGCGAACGCGCTTATGGCGGCACGATTTTCAAGCTGCGCGAGCATACCGAGCGGCTGTTCCGCTCGGCGGAAATCCTCGATTTCGAGATCCCCTACACGATGGAGGAGATCGACGAGGCCTGCCGCGCGACACTCGTGAAGAACGGCCTGACCGATGGCTATCTGCGCCCGATCGCCTGGCGCGGCAGCGAGATGATGGGCGTCTCGGCGCAGCACAACAAGATCAACGTCGCCATCGCCGCCTGGGAATGGCCGTCCTATTTCAGCCCCGCCGAGCGGCTGAAGGGAATCCGCCTCGCCTTCGCGAAATATCGCCGCCCCGATCCGTTGACGGCCCCTTCGCTCGCCAAGGCAGCCGGCCTCTATATGATCTGCACGGTCTCCAAGCATGACGCCGAGCGCCGCGGTTATGCCGACGCGCTGATGCTCGATTGGGAAGGCAACGTCGCCGAAGCCACCGGTGCCAACATCTTCTTCGTCAAGGATGGCGTCATCCACACCCCGCTCGCCGACCGCTTCCTGAATGGCATCACGCGCCAGACCGTCATCGGGCTCGCAAAGGCGCGCGGCATCGAGGTGATCGAGCGCCGGATCCGTCCTGAAGAACTGCCGACCTTCAGCGAATGCTGGCTGTGCGGCACGGCGGCAGAGGTCACGCCTGTCTCGGAGATCGGCGAATATCACTTCACGCCGGGCAAGATGAGCGAAATGCTGATGGCCGACTACACCGCCGCGGTGACCCCGGCGGCCACCAAGCTCGCCGCCAACGCCTGAGGCGTCTGAGGATACACGTCATGGCCGGTCTTTCCGGCCATGACGTTCAGCCATCGCGATCAGGCCGCCGCGATCTCATGCGGCGCCCTGTCGCCGATGAAGCCGCCGGACTGGCGGGCCCAGAGCTGGGCATAGAGCCCCTCGCGGGCCAGCAATTCCTTGTGCGTTCCCGTCTCGACGATGCGGCCGTCATCCATCACCACAAGCCGGTCCATCGCCGCGATGGTCGACAGCCGATGCGCGATCGCCATGACGGTCTTGCCCGCCATCAGGCCTTCCAGTTGCTCCTGGATCACCGCCTCGATCTCTGAATCGAGCGCCGAAGTGGCCTCGTCGAGCACGAGGATCGGAGCATCCTTCAACAACACGCGGGCAATCGCGATGCGCTGGCGCTGGCCGCCGGAGAGCTTCACGCCGCGCTCGCCGACATGCGCGTCATAACCCTTGCGGCCCCTTGGATCGGCCAGCCCGGCGATGAACCCGTCGGCGGAGGCCCGCTCGGCGGCGATCCGGACTTCGGTCTCGTCGGCATCCGGCCGTCCGTATCGGATATTGTCGCGGATCGAGCGGTTGAGCAGCGCGGTGTCCTGTGTGACGACGCCGATGGCCGCGCGCAATGAGGCCTGCGTGACCGTGGCGATGTCCTGGCCGTCGATACGGATCGAACCCTCCTCGAGGTCGTAGAGGCGGAGCAGCAGGCTCACGAGTGTCGTCTTGCCGGCGCCGGAACGGCCGACGATGCCGATGCGCTCGCCCGGATGCACAGTGAGGTCGACGCCGCGGAGAACCGGCGTCGTGCCGCCATAGGCGAAGCTGACATGATCGAACACGATCTCGCCCCGCCGCACGACGAGGTCCGGCGCCTCGGGCTGGTCGATGAGGCCATGCGGGCGCGCGATCGTGCGCATGCCATCCTCGACCGTGCCGACATTGTCGAAGAGGCCCGTGAGCGTCATCATCACTCGGCCTGAAATGACGCTGAGGCGCATCACGAGGCCGAGCGCGACGGCCGTCTCGCCCGGGCTGATCGCCCCGCGCGTCCACAGCCAGACGGCGGCTCCGCCCGTTGCCCCGACGAGGAGCGCATTCGAGATCTGCAGCAGGACCGACAATGTCGTCAGCAGCCGGTTCTGGTCGAGCATGCGACCGGTCTGCTCGGCGATCGCGCCGCGCGCCGTCTCCTCCTCGCGTCCATCACGCGCAAAGAGCTTCACCGTCTGGATGTTGCCATAGATATCGGCGAGCTTGCCGGTGAGCAGAGAACGTGCCTCGGACGCCGCCGCCGCCCGGCGCCGGACGCGCGGCACGAAAGCCGCGGCGAGCACGGCGAGCGCCAGCACCCAGATTGCGAGCGGCGCGGCCATCAGCGGATCGGCGCTGGCGAAAATGAAGAATGTGCTGGTGACAAAGACGGCGACGACCCAGAGCGCATCGATCACCTGCGTGACGCTCTGCGTCATCGCCGAGCCCGTCTGCACGATCTTGGTGACGATGCGGCCGGAAAAATCGTTCTGGAAGAAGGTGTAGGATTGACCGAGAACGTGCAGATGGTTGAGCCAGCGGATGCGCGCGGTGAGCGCCGGCGGCAGCGTCTGGTTGGAGATGATCGACTGGATCGCGTTGACGAGCGGCCGCAGCACCAGGACCACTAGGGCCATCATCGCGAGTTGATGGCCATGCTCTGCGAGGAAGGTCGCGGGCGTGCCGCGCGTCATCATGTCGACGAGCTGGCCGACATAGGAATAGATCGCGACCTCGGCGAGCGACGCGCCGAGCCCCGCAAGAAGCAGTGCCAGCACATAAGGCCAGACGGGCTGCAGGAAATAGCGATAGAACGCAATCAACCCGGTCGGCGGGCTGCTCGACTCAGTCGAAAATGGATCGATCAGTCGTTCGAAATAGCGAAGCATCATTGACCTTTGCGCGCCGCTTCCGGCATCCCTTCAACGCAAGCAGAGCGCGTTTCCGTCCCCATGCCCCGCATCGTTCTCTACCAGCCCGATATCCCGCACAATACGGGCGCTATCCTGCGCTTCGCGGCCTGTCTCGGGCTCGGCGTCGATCTGATCGAGCCGGCCGGCTTCGACCTGTCCGATCGCGGCATGAAGCGGGCCGGCATGGACTATCTGGAGCGCGCAGCCCTCTCCCGCCACCTTTCTTTCGCAGCTTTTGAAGATCTCCGTCGCTCGACCGGCGGCCGCATCATCCTGCTCACGACCAAGGCCGCGCGGTCCTATCTCGATTTCGACTACTCGCCCGACGATTTCCTGCTGTTTGGCCGCGAGAGTGCCGGCGTTCCGGACGACGTCCATGCCAGGGCCGACCACCGGCTCACCGTCCCCATGCAGCCGGGGCTGCGCTCGCTCAACCTCGCCATGACGGTCGCGATGGTCACAGGCGAGGCATTGCGCCAGACAGGCGGCTCCGCTGCCGACGATTCAAGCGACAAGGATGCTCCCCATGACCGCGCCTGAACACACCATCCTGCCCGAGCATCTCGACGAGAAGAAGCAAAGCGCCAGCGCCTGGTTCGCGACCCTGCAGGCGCGCATCATCGCCGCCTTCGAGACGCTCGAGGACGAAGCCTCGCCCGCGCTCTATGCCGGCGCGCCCGGCCGCTTCGTGAAGACGCCGTGGAAGCGCACCGACCATACCGGCGCGGACGGCGGTGGCGGCACCATGGCGCTGATGAAGGGCCGTCTGTTCGAGAAGATCGGCGTCCACGTCTCGGCCGTCCATGGCAGCTTCGCGCCCGAATTCGCCAAGGATATTCCGGGCGCCAGCGAGGATCCGCGCTTCTGGGCCGGCGGCATCTCGCTGATTGCCCATATGGCCAATCCCAACGTGCCGACCGTCCACATGAACACGCGCATGGTGGTAACGACGCGACAATGGTTCGGCGGCGGCGCCGACCTGACACCGGTGCTCGATCGCCGCCGCACGCAGGACGATGCCGATACGATTGCCTTCCACGCGGCGATGCAGGACGCCTGTGGCCGCCATTCCGTGGCGGATTACGCCCGCTACAAGGAGTGGTGCGACACCTATTTCTTCCTGAAGCATCGCAATGAGCCGCGCGGGATCGGCGGCATCTTCTATGACGGGCTGAACTCCGGCGACTGGGAGGCCGATTTCGCCTTCACGCAGGATGTCGGCACCAGCTTCCTCACGATCTACGAGCAGCTCGTCCGCGCCAATTTCAACACGCCCTGGACCGAGGCCGACCGCGAGGAACAGCTCGTCCGGCGCGGGCGCTACGTCGAATTCAACCTGCTCTACGATCGCGGCACGATCTTCGGCCTTCGCACCGGCGGCAATGTCGATTCGATCCTGTCCTCGATGCCGCCGCTGGTGAAATGGCCGTGATCGCCTGGGGCGCCGAAGGCATCCTCCCGCGCTGCTCGGCAACTCGACACCGTAGACGGACGCGTTCTTGGCCGATGACGCCGGTTTGCGCACCGGGCGACTGGACGCGGCGCGAAAGCTGGGGCAAGCCTTAGCGCCAACATGCGCGGCTCCGTCCGCGCTATCTCGATTTCCCGAAAGGGCCGCGAAAGCCGTCATGACCTCCGAAGCCTTCGACTACGCCGCAGCCATCAGGACCATCCCGGATTATCCGGCAAAGGGCGTGATGTTCCGCGACATCACAACGCTGCTCGGCAATCCGCGCGCCTTCCGCCGCACCATCGACGAACTGGTCCAGCCCTGGGCCGGCGCCAAGATCGACAAGGTCGCCGGCATCGAGGCGCGCGGCTTCATCATCGGCGGCGCGGTCGCACACCAGCTTTCGGCCGGCTTCGTGCCGATCCGCAAGAAGGGCAAGTTGCCCTTCGAGACGATCGGCATGGACTATGCCCTCGAATATGGCCAGGACCGGATCGAGATCCATGTCGACGCCGTCGAGAAGGGCGAACGCGTCATCCTCGTCGATGATCTGATCGCCACCGGCGGCACAGCCGAAGCGGCGATCAAGCTGCTGCGCGAGGCCGGGGTCAAGGTCGAGGCCGCCTGCTTCATCGTCGACCTGCCGGCTCTTGGCGGCGCCGACAAGCTGCGCGCTCTCGATGTTCCGGTGCGCACCCTTGTCGCGTTCGACGGCCACTGAGCGGAGCGGCGCCATGGCGGATTTCACGCTGCATATCGGCACGCGCATCTGGTCGAGCTGGTCGCTGCGTCCCTTCATGGCGCTGGCCGCGACAGGCGCCGATTTCGAGACCATCGTGACGCCGCTGCGCACCGCCACCTCCAAAGCGGCGATCACAGCCTTCAGTCCGTCCGGCCTCGTTCCAGTTCTGGTCGACAACCGGCCTGCAGAAACCGTCATCGTGTGGGATTCACTGGCCATCTGCGAATATCTCGCCGAGAGCTTTCCCGATCTCTGGCCGCGTGATGCCGCCGCGCGGGCCGTCGCACGCGCCGTATCGGCCGAGATGCACTCCGGCTTTCGAGCGATGCGCATGGCGATGCCGATGGATCTCTTCGCCGCACGTCCCGGCGAGGGACTGGACGCCGAGGGTGTCGCAACCGATATTCAGCGCATCGATGCGATCTTCGCGGATTGCAGGTCGCGATTCGGCGCAGGTGGATCGTATCTTTTTGGTCGTTTCAGCATCGCCGATGCGATGTTCGCGCCGGTTGCGAGTCGCTTTCGCACGTATGGACCGACGCTTTCGGACCCTGCCGCAGCCTATGTCGCGACGCTGCTCGCCGATCCGGGCTTCACGGCTTGGGAAGAGGCGGCTGTGAAGGAAATGTGACGGCGGCACAGTGTCTTACCGCCTTGACCATGGTGTCCCTTAGCTTCAGGCTCGCGAAGGGGTGGCATGCTGATCCTACCGGGATGACGGTATGAATTCCTTCTTCGATGTCTTCAAATGGGACCGTTTCGTCGCGCCCTCCGCGATGGAACTGCTCTTCTGGCTCGTCTCTGCAGTCGCGGTGCTGTTTGGCATCTGGGGCCTCGCGGCCGGTATTGCGATGGTCGGCGACAATGCGCTACCCGGCCTCATCCTGATCGCGGTCTCGATCATCGGGACGCTGGTCGGCGTCATCGCAGCGCGCGTCGCCTGCGAGGCGGTCGTCATCCTCTTCCGCGTCAATGAAAACCTGATGGATATCGCCGAGCGGGGTAGCCTGGCGCCCCAGCCGGCGGCAATGTCCGAAAACGACATCGCCCGGCTCGACCGCCGCGCCACTGACGCCCGCGAGCGCGTCGCTGCGCGCCCCGAACCGGCAACCGAGCGGCCGGCGATCGACCACCGTCCGGCCGAACTCAAGCCTGCCGAGCCGGAGGACCGCGCGCGCGATCCGTTCGCGCCTGATCAGGGCCGCGTCGAGCCGAAGGCCTGGGATGTCCGCCCCGCGGAATCCCGCATCAGCGAGGCGAAGCCCGTGGTCGAGATCGAGCCGGTCGAACCGCCCGTGCGCGTTCGTGAAACCTCGGCAGAGAGCCGCACCGCCGAGCGCCGGACGCCGCCGACCATCGTGCTACCGGATCGCAGCGAGCCGAAGGCCCCACAGCGCGAGATCAGGCGTCCGGGCGGGCGAGCAGACCCGGCGATCGAGCACGCACTGAAGCGTCTCTCCGAGCCGTCCAGCAGCGAAGCCATGCGATCGAGCCTTGCCGAGGGACTGGAAAGCCAGTTGGTCGAAGCACGTCCGCAGGCAGCCGATATCGCCCACGCTTCGCCCGAGCCGCGTCGCCCCGCCGTCGCCGCGCCCGCTGAAGGCGACGATGTCACCGCGCTCCCCGCCTTTATCGGCACGCGTCATTCCGCGGCGCCGGAGCCGGCGGATGTGCCGATCGAACTGCCGCCCGGGCTCGCCAGGGACAAGGCACGTCGGCGTAACGGACAGGCAGTCGAAGCCGGCAGCGAAGTCGAAGGCGCCACCCCGATCGCCTTGCCGCCGACAAAGGTCGCCTTCGCCGAAGCTGGAAGCGTCTCCCCGAAGGCCAGTCCCTTGCGGGCTCCGGCCGCGAGGCAGTCGGAGAGCGAGCAGGACAAGCCGAAAGGGCAGCAGCCGCAGAAGTCCGGCAACAAGAATCGCGGCAATGCGCGGCATCAGCCGGCGAAAGGCGGGCAGACGCCGCTGAAACGCCGCCGGCCACGCCCGGATCAGGACGGCGGCTGACGCCGCCGCCGCATCGCGTCAGGTATTGAAGCGGAAGAGCAGCACGTCGCCGTCGGCGACGACATACTCCTTGCCTTCATCGCGCGCCCGGCCGGCTTCCTTGGCGCCGGCTTCGCCGCCGAGGCGGACATAATCTTCATAGGCGATGGTCTGGGCGCGGATAAAGCCACGCTCGAAATCGCTATGAATCACGGCCGCGGCCTGCGGAGCCCTCGTGCCGGCGACGATCGTCCAGGCACGCGCTTCCTTGGGGCCGACCGTGAAATAGGTGATGAGGCCGAGCAGCGCATAGCCGGCGCGGATCAGGCGATCGAGGCCCGGCTCTTCAAGCCCGAGCGTTTCCAGGAAATCCTTCTGCTCGGCCGGATCGAGCTGCGCGATCTCCGATTCGATCGCCGCCGAGATCACGACACAGCCGGCGCCCTGCGCCTTGGCCATGACCTCGACCTTCTGCGAAAAGGCATTGCCTGTCGCCGCCGCAGCTTCCTCGACATTGCAGACATAGAGCACGGGCTTCGACGTCAGGAGGTTGAGCGCGTCGAAGGCGGCGCGATCCTCCGCCGAGACCTTGAGCTGCCGGGCGGGCACGCCCTCGCGCAGGAGCGCGAGTGCGCCTTCCATCAGCTCGACCTGCTGCTTGGCCTCCTTGTCGGTGCCAGCGCGCTTCTTCAGCGGCACGACGCGGCGCTCGAGGCTGTCGAGATCGGCGAGCATCAGTTCGGTTTCGACTGTCTCGGCATCGGCGACCGGATCGATCCGGTTCTCGACATGGGTGATGTCGCCGTCCTCGAAGCATCTGAGCACATGGGCAATTGCATCGACCTCGCGGATATTGGCGAGGAACTGGTTGCCGAGACCCTCCCCCTTCGACGCGCCGCGCACCAGGCCGGCGATGTCGACGAAGGTCAGTCGCGTCGGCACGATCTGCTGCGACTTGCCGATGCGGCAGAGTTCATCGAGACGCGGATCGGGCACCGCCACCTCACCGGTGTTCGGCTCGATCGTGCAGAACGGATAATTCGCCGCCTGCGCCGCCGCCGTCTTGGTCAGCGCGTTGAACAAGGTCGACTTGCCGACATTCGGCAGGCCGACGATCCCGCATTTGAAGCCCATGATGCTCTTTCAGTTCATTGAAGACGATGAGGCAGAGAACCGCGCGCCGATCAGCGCCGCGCCTGCCAAGCCAATGTTCCGCTGCTCCATAGCCCCCGGCAGACCCGATCGGCAACCCGCCATTCGCCGCGCAGCGCCGAAGTCGTGACCAACTCTCGCCAGAAACGATCGCTTTGGCGCAAGAACGGCTATTCGCCCTTGCCAAACAGCTTCTTCAGCCCGGCCGCCAGCGGATTGTCTGTAGCGGGCGCCTTTGTGGGCTCAGGCGCTGCGGCGGCCGGAGCGACCGGCTTCGCGACAGGCTTTTCGGGCTCGGCCGTGCGATGGAGGCGGTTAGCGAAGGTGTTGTCCTTGCCATCCGCGAGCAGGCCGACATTTTCGGCAATCGCATCGAGCAGCGGATTGACCCAGGCGCCATCGGCGCGCGCGAAATCATGCAGCACATAGCCATGCACGAGTTCCTTGGCGCCGGGATGACCAATGCCGAGGCGCAGGCGCCGATAATCGTCGCCGAGATGGGCCGTGATCGAGCGGAGGCCGTTATGGCCGCCATGCCCGCCGCCCTGCTTCATCCGGATCTTGCCGGGCGGCAAATCCAGTTCGTCGTGAAGCACGATGACGTCGGCATTGGGGATCTTGTGGAAGCGTGTCGCCTCGGCGACGGCGCGGCCGCTCTCGTTCATGAAGGTCTGCGGCTTCATCAGCAGCACCTTGCGCCCCTGCAGCACGCCCTCGGCAACCAGTGCCTGGAAGCGCGCGCGCCAGGGAGAGAAGCCATGGCGGCGGTGGATCGCATCCGCCGCCATGAAGCCAATATTGTGCCGATTCAAAGCATATTGGCCGCCGGGATTGCCGAGGCCGACGATGAGGAGCATGACGCCCTCCCCGCTCTGAACCGGGATTGTTCCTTAGGCCTTGGCGGCCGCAGCCGCCGCGTCCTCAGCCTGCTCTTCGGTCGTCAGCGCGGCCGGCGGAGCAATCGTTGCGAGCGTCGCGTCCTCGGCCGAAGTCGGCTTCACGCCTTCCGGCAAGGTGATCGACGACAGATGCACGGAGTCGCCGATATTGAGGCCGGCGAGATCGACGACGATGTGATCGGGGATCGCATCGGCCGGGCAATTAACGTCGATTTCATGCGTGACGATATTGAGCACGCCGCCTGCCTTGAGGCCGGGAGCCTTGTCCTCGTTGATCACCTGAACAGGGATCTGGACGTGGATGGTGCCGCCAGCGGTGATGCGCAGGAAGTCGACATGGATCGGCTGATCGGTGACCGGGTCGAGCGCGAAGTCGCGCGGAATGACGCGGATCTTGTCGCCATCGACATTGATCGTGGCGACGGTCGTGAGGAAGCCGCCAGCATGCAGCTTCAGGAACACGTCCTTGTGCGACAGTTCGATCGCGAGGGGGGACTGCTTGTCACCATAGATGACAGCCGGGATCTTGCCTTCGCGACGCGACGCCCGGGCGGCCCCCTTGCCCACGCGGTTGCGCACGGAGGCCGTGAGCTCGTAGGAAGTGCTCATCGGAATTCTCCTTTAAAAACGAAAAACGGCCGCGGTGCCTCCAGGGGTGTCGGCGCAGCCGCGGTGCTTATAGACGAGGCGCGGCGGGAGAACAAGGCGAAGCCGCAAGCCGCCTCAGCGCTTGTCAAGACGGGCCAGGCGCGGCGCTTGCTCTCAGATGAAGAGGCTGGAGACCGACTTCTCGCTGGCCGTGCGGTTGATGGCTTCGCCGATCAGCGTCGAGATCGAGGTGACGCGAATATTGGTTGCGCTCTGGACCGCCTCGGTCGGCTGGATCGAGTCGGTGATCACCAGTTCCTTGAGCATGGAGCCGGCGATGCGCGCCACTGCGCCGCCGGACAGCACACCATGGGTGATATAGGCAACGACCGACTTCGCGCCCTTGGCGACCAGAGCCTCGGCCGCATTGCACAGCGTCCCGCCCGAATCGACGATGTCGTCGAACAGGATGCAATCGCGTCCCTCGACATTGCCGATGATGTTCATCACCTCCGATTCGCCCGGCCGTTCGCGGCGCTTGTCGACGATGGCGAGCGGCGCGTCGATGCGCTTGGCAAGCGCGCGGGCGCGCACGACGCCGCCGACATCCGGCGAGACCACCATGACGTTCCGAAGCTCGTAATGCTCCTTGATGTCGCGGGTTATCACCGGCACGGAGAAGAGATTGTCGGTCGGGATATCGAAGAAGCCCTGAATCTGGCCGGCATGCAGATCGAGCGTCAGCACGCGGTCGGCGCCGGCATGGGTGATCAGATTCGCCACCAGCTTGGCCGAGATCGGCGTGCGCGGCCCCGCCTTCCGATCCTGCCGCGCATAGCCGAAATAGGGCAGCACGGCCGTGATGCGGCGCGCGGAGGAGCGGCGCAGCGCATCGATGATGATCAGCAATTCCATGAGATGATCGTTGGCCGGGAAGCTCGTCGACTGGATGACGAACACATCCTCGCCGCGCACGTTTTCCTGGATCTCGACGAAGATCTCCTGATCCGCAAATCGCCGCACGAGGCATTTGGCGAGGGGGATTTCGAGATAGGCGGCGATCGCCTCGGCGAGCACCCTGTTGGAGTTTCCGGCAACCAGCTTCAAGGTTTCGGGTCCCCGTTCATCCTTGGTGCAGATGGGCTTGGCGATCCGGTTTGGGATCGTTCTATGGCGCGGCGGCGTTGTAGCAACTCGGCCACCGCACTGCAAACGCGATTCCGCCGGCTTCGGATCGGTCTCAACCCGAACCGGCCGGCAGCGTCAGCGGCGCGGGCTGAGGCATGGTCTCGGGCGGCAGGTTTGTCGAGGGAATGGCGTTGATCGAAGGCGCCGTCGTCACCGGGGCAGCGGCGGACACGGCGCTCGTCGCCGGCGCGCCCCTGCCCCAATCGACCAGCGCGTTGATGGTCTGGCGCGCCACATCCGTCGTCGTCGCCGCATCGACGCCAGACCAGGGATCGCGCGTCGCGCCAGGCGCCATCGACTGGCCGGAAATGCGGTGGACCCGCTGCCCGCTGCGATCGAAAACGTCCCAGACAAATACGAGGATCGTGCCCGACGCATCGCCGACCGCCGAGAGGTAGCCCTTGATGATATAGGTCGCCGCGGGATCGTTCGAGGGGACCAGAGTCACCTGCTGGGTGAACGCCTCCTTGCCGAGCTGCGCCGAAATATTGGTGAGGACGGTCGCCGGGGCGCCCGTCACCGGCGCGAAGGCAATCTTCGCCTGCGAGAGCGGCACGGCGGGCGGCGCCACGGCTGTCGGCGTGATCGCCGTCGCCATGGACTGTGCGGCGCCGGTGATGCCGTCACCACCGCCGCAGGCCGAAAGAGCGGTCGCCGCCGTCATGGCGACAAGGGCCCAAACCGGCCAATTTCCCTTCTCATTCATAGTGATCGTCCCGCCGGCGCGAGTCCGGAGCCCCTTGGGCCCTGTCTAGCGACAAAACGGGAGTGGGTCCAGAACGCCACCCCTGCATCGCTCACCCTCACGCAACTTCGCGCATCACGTTTCATCATCGACGAGTGCAATCGCGTGAAGCAGGCGGCCGTAATCCGCCTCGCCCTGATGCGTCATGCGACGATAGGAATAGAAGCGGGTCGGATCGGCATAGGTGCAGAGCGCGAGATCGTGGAAACGGCCGGCGCCCGCGCCAATGGCGCGCGCGCCGATATAGGCCGGCAGGTCGAAATAGTGATGCCCCGCCTTTTCGGAAGAAGCGAAGAAGCGAGCGTTGGCGGCCTCTGCGTCGAGGAAGCGGGCGATGAATTCCGGGCCGACTTCATAGGCCGCGGCAGAGATGGTCGGGCCGAGCACGACCGTGATTCGCCCGCGTTCGGCGCCGAGCGCCTCCATCGCGTCGAGCGTTGCCTCGATCACACCCGTGAAGGCGCCGCGCCAGCCGGCATGGGCCGCGCCGATCACCCGCGCGAGAGGATCGGCGAACAGCAAGGGGCCGCAATCGGCTGTGCCGATGCCGATCGCGATTCCCGGCCGGGCCGTGACGACGGCGTCCGCCTTTGGCCCTGCCCCGGTCTCCCACACGGCATCGACCGTCGCGACGTCGGGACTGTGCACCTGGAACGGCGTTGCCAGCCGGTCGGCCGCGACGCCGAGATCGCGCGCGACACGGGCGCGGTTCTCAAGCACGCGGTCGCGGTCGTCTTCCGAGCCGACGCCGCAATTGAGGCTGGCATAGATGCCGTCCGAAGCGCCGCCCTGCCTAGTGTAGAAGCCGTGGCGGATGCCCGGCAAGTCGAGCACATCGGCGGTGATCTTCATCGGCTCCGTCTCCCTTGGTCAGAACGGCGGCGGCACAAGCCCATTGCGGGCGACGACCAGCACCTTGAACAGCGTCCCCATCGCGTCCGGCCCGGCCAGCCGCTCGGCGGCAGCGCGGATCGCCTGTTGCGCAGCGGTGTTCTTGCCGGCTCCCAGGCGCCCCGCCCGCTCGGCGAGGCCGAGGCGGATGAGAAAATCCCCCTGCGTCATCAGTGGAAACGCCGCGGCGCCCGCTGCACGCGCGGAGGCTGCCAGCGCGGCGAAATCGACATGCGCCGTCAGGTCCGCCGTTCCAGGTTCGTCGAGCGGTGCGACGAAAGCATGGCGGCGCATCGCCTGCAGCGTGTCGCCAAAGCCGCCGTCATGGCCGTAATCGATGGCGAGCACCGCGCCCCTCAGCGCCGCGATGCGTTCGGCGAGGTTCGCCATCACCGCAGTCGCCGGGCCGCCGGTCTCGACGACGGCGCCCTCCGGCGGATCGCCCATCACCCCTTCGATAACCGCACCCGGCCGCAAACCGAAGGCAAGCCTGTCATCGACGACGCCGACCATGCGCTCGGCATAACCGCCTGCAACGCGCACGAATTGCCGGATCGGCAGCGCGTCGAAAAACTCGTTGGCGATGACGATCGCCGGGCCCTCCGGCAGGTCCTCGGCGCGCGCGGCGAACGCGATCTCGTGCCCCACGAGCCGCGCACGCTGCATCGCCATGAGATGCGGGCTGGTCTCGACCAGCGCGATCCGCGCCGCAGCGAGAAAATCCGGCGAAAGCCGCGCCGCCCGGAGGGCATCGGCCATGAGCGTGCCACGGCCGGGCCCGAACTCGGCGAGGACGAAGGCCCGTGGCTCACCCATGCGGCGCCAGGTCTCGACGGCCCATAGCCCGATCAATTCGCCGAACATCTGGCTGATCTCGGGCGCCGTGATGAAATCACCGGATGCACCGAACGGATCGCGCCGCATGTAATAGCCATGTTCGGCATCGCCGAGGCACGCCGCCATATAGTCGGCGACAGTGATCGGTCCGGTCGCCAGGATGCGGGCGATGAGGCGCTGTTCGAGCGTCACGACGCGGCCTCAGGCCGTCCTGGCATCGCGGCGGCGGACATAGACGAGCAGCGCGACGCCCGCCAGCACCATCGGCAACGACAGCAGCATGCCCATGGTGAGGCCGCCGGAGAAATAGCCGATCTGGATGTCCGGCTCGCGGAAGAACTCGGAGACGATACGCGCGAGGCCGTAGCCGATCGCGAAGACCGCCGCGACATAGCCGGGTTGCCGGAGGCGCAATTGCCGATGCGTCAGAAGGCGGAGGACCAGGAACAGCACGATGCCTTCGAGCGCCGCCTCGTAGAGCTGGCTCGGATGACGCGGCTGGCCATCGGCGTTCGGGAACACCATCGCCCAGGGCATGTCACTCGGCCGACCCCAAAGCTCGCCATTGATGAAGTTGGCGATGCGGCCAAGGCAGAGCCCGACGGTGACGCTGGGCGCGATGACATCGATCAGCGAGAGGAACGGGATCGCGCGGCGACGGGCAAACAGCACCATCGCGATGACGGTTCCGAGGAAGCCGCCATGGAACGACATGCCGCCATGCCAGACTTCGAAGATCGTCAGCGGCGCGGCGAGAAAGGCTTCGAAATTATAGAACAGCACATAGCCGAGACGACCGCCGACAATGATGCCGATCGTTGCCCACATCACGAAATCATCGAGATCGACCGGCCGGATCGGCGCACCGGACGCGCCCCACAGCCGCGGCTCCGATACGAGACGTTTCGCGTACCACCAGCCGAACAGAATGCCGACGATATAGGCGAGCGCATACCAGCGGATGGCAAAAGGGCCGATCTCGATCAGCACCGGATCGATGGCCGGAAACGGCAGGACGTTGAGCATCGGCATCCTTGGAAAGCGAGGCGCGGCATTGGTGCGCCGAACCGCGCTTGCCGGTCAAGAGCGTGCCGGACAGGAGGCGTCGTTTCCCGCCAGCGCGGTCGCCGTCCCCCCGCGACGCTTCCGGCTCTTGTGAGCCGGTTGCGCCCTGCCCATAGTAAAGGTCACAGAAACGCCGCCGGAGGGTTGCCATGGACCAGGGCTCGAACCGACTGTTCGATGAATTCGCCAAGCTGATGACCGACGCCGCCGGTGTCGCGCAGGGCGTCAAGCGCGAAGCCGAAACCGTGGTCCGCCATCAGGCCGAACGCTTCTTCTCGGAGATGGACTTCGTGAAGCGCGAGGAATTCGACGTCGTCCGCGAGATGGCCCAGAAGGCGCGGACGGAAAACGAAGCGCTGGCCGCCCGCATTGCGGAACTCGAGGCGAAGCTCGCGCTCCATACCTCCGGCCACGTCGTCGCGACCCCGCCGACCCCCGAGCAGACCTGAGGCCGCGACGAGGCCTAAGCCTCGTCGTCGAACAGACGGGCGATATCGATCTCGGCCGGACGACCGGTCTCGAGCAGCGTCTTGAGGCCGGAGAGGATGACCGGCCACACACGGCGCGCCGCCAGCATCCGGCGCCCTGACCCCGGCGCGGCATGGACCTCGCTGAAGGCGAGCCGGCACATGCCGCCGCACTCCGTGATCTCGAATGAAATGACGGATGACGCCGCGTCCGGCCCCTCCCGCACCGGCGAGAGGCGGTAGCGGACGAGCCGTGGCGCATCGATTTCGGTGACGCGGCCGTTCGCTTCGATCCCGCCATCCGGCATGCGGTAGCAAAGCGCCGCGCCGGCGCCCCAGTCGCTCTCGATTCGCCGGCCGAAGAACCAGAGCCGCGAGACGGAGGCGTCCGTCAGCGCCGCCCAGATGCGCTCCGGCGCCGCCGCGATGTAAATCTCGTAGTCGATTTCGGCAGTGCCGCCGTCGCTCGCCATCCCCGCCTCACCCTCCGTTCGGCCGGATACACCCGTGACTGTCGCCAAAGCGCAACAGCACAACCAATTCACCTGCGACATCTTGCACTGCGACGAAGCCGGGCAGAAACTCCGCCGCGTCAGGAAGCGCGCGATGTCAGCGCGCAGCAAACGCGAACCAGGAGGGCTGGATGGATATTGTCTTTTCGATCATCCGGTCCGCGATGTGTTCGAGCCAGGGTCTCAACCTGACCCTCTGACCAAGACGACCATATGACCCGGCCGGCAGGTGCCTCTTTGAGGCCCCGGCGGCGGCTCACTGCGTTTCCCCATCGCCAGGACCGGCTCGAACCGGCGCTCGACGCGCCGCATCGAGGCATTTCCCCATGTCGCTTCTTCGGCCGTTCGCCCGTTCCCGGCCGCGCCTTTCCCGGACGCCATCATGTTCCGCAAATTCGAAACGCTCATCGATCCGTTCCGGCCGCATGACGATTCCATGCCGCCGCCGACGCTGCTCGCCTTCTACTGGCGCTATTGCCGGCAGGTGTGGCCGTTCCTGCTCACCTTGATGGCGATCGGCCTCATCGTGTCTCTGATCGAGATCGCGATGCTGCGCTATATCGGCTCGATCGTCGATCTCCTGAAGGCGACCTCGCCGCAGCAGGTGCTGGCGGATTACGGCACGACATTCGTGTGGATGGCCATCGTCATTCTGGTGGCGCGCCCGCTCGCGCAGATCGCCCATGACCTCCTGAACCAGCAGGCGATCGCGCCATCCTTCACCAATCTGATCCGTTGGCAGACGCACCACTATGTGATGCGGCAGTCCGTGACGTTCTTCGCCAATGATTTCGCGGGCCGTATCGCCTCCAAGATCGTCCAGACGGGGCCGGCGCTGCGCGAATCGGTGACGCAGGTGATCGACGCGCTCTGGTTCGTCACGATCTTCGCCGGCTCGGCTCTGCTGATCTTCTGGGATACCGACTGGCGGCTCGCCATGCCGCTGGCGCTGTGGATCCTCGCTTATGTCGCGACGCTCGCCTGGTTCGTGCCGCGCATTCGCGATCGCGCGACCATCATGTCGGAGATGCGGTCGATCGTGACCGGGCGCATCGTCGACAGCTACACCAATGTCCAGACGGTGAAGCTGTTCGCCCATCCCGATCGCGAGGACGATTATGCCCGCGAGGCGCTGGTCGACCACACGACGCATTTCCGCAACGAAACGCGTCTGATCACGGCAATGAACGCCACGGTCTCGTGCCTCAACGGCTTTCTGGTCGTCGCCACGGGCGCGCTTGCGATCTGGCTCTGGTCCTGGGATGGCATCACGCTCGGGGCGATCGCCGTCGCGTCGGGTCTCGCGATCCGCATCACCAACATGTCCGGTTGGATCATGTGGGTGTCGATCGCGATCTTCGAGCAGATGGGCACGGTGCAGGAGGGTCTCGAGACCATCGCCCGGCCCTACACGCTGCTCGACACGCCGGGTGCGCCGGACCTTGAGGTCGACAAGGGCGAGATCCGCTTTGAGAACGTCCACTTCCATTATGGCAAGGCGGGCGGGATCATCGAGGATCTCACGATGACGATCGCGCCGGGCGAGAAGGTTGGCCTTGTCGGGCGCTCCGGCGCGGGCAAGTCGACGCTGGTCAACCTGCTGCTGCGCTTCTACGACGTCGAGAGCGGCGCGATCCGCATCGACGGCGCGAATGTCGGCGCGGTGACGCAGGACAGCCTGCGCCGCCGGATCGGCCTCGTGACGCAGGATACCTCGCTGCTCCATCGCTCCGTTCGCGACAACATCCGCTACGGGCAGCCAGATGCGACCGAGGCGGCGATCATCGAGGCGGCACGTCAGGCGCATGCGCTCGACTTCATCGCCGGGCTTTCCGATCCGCATGGCCGGACCGGGCTCGACGCGCATGTCGGCGAGCGCGGCGTCAAGCTCTCCGGCGGCCAGCGCCAGCGCATCGCGATCGCCCGCGTCCTGCTCAAGGACGCGCCGATCCTGATCCTGGACGAGGCGACGTCGGCGCTCGATTCGGAGGTGGAGGCGGCGATCCAGGAGAGCTTCTTCCGCCTGATGGCCGGCAAGACGGTGATCGCGATCGCTCACCGCCTGTCGACCATCGCCGCGATGGATCGCCTCATCGTGCTCGACAAGGGCGCGATCGTCGAGACCGGCAGCCACGACGAACTGCTGCGCAAGGGCGGCCTCTATGCCAGCCTCTGGCACCGTCAGTCGGGTGGGTTCCTCGACGCAGCCTGAACAGAACGGCTCGCCGCACCAAGCGGCGAGCCGTCCCCTAGATCACCGCCGGCCCGTAGGTCCCGATCTCGGCCACGATGCCATGTGCGGCGGTGAACGCGGCCCGGTCGACACCGTCGGCGGCCGCAGCGGCGGCAAGCACCTGATCGGCGGCATCGAGAGCCGCCTGGTCGGCCCAGGCGGCGATGGTGACATAGTTGAACCGGCCCGGCCCGCTCTGCTGCTCATAAGCGTGCTGCGCGATGAGGCCGGGCTGCTGCTGTACGAGCCCCTTCACGATGGCTGCGCGTTCGACAAACGCGGCGCGTGCAGCTTCGGGTACGGCGAGGCTGGCGATTCGATAGACCGGCGACGGCGATAATAGGTCGGACATCACGTATCTCCTGCACGGTTGAAGTAGGCACGCATATCATGTGCATGACTCATACATTTATATGCGCTACCCATATACTCGTCAACCGATGGCAGGTTGCTCGCTTCGTGCTAGATCGAGTTGATGACCGCGCCTGAACGCCCCGACCCCGAAGACGACACGCCCGAGTCGGCCCGCATTGCCGCGGTCGCCGAAATCGATGCGGCGCTCGGCAGGCTGCGCCGCTCGATGGCGCGCCGTTCGCTCGGCCGGCGCGTCCTCGACGAGCTCGCCCTCGCAATCGAACCGGCCGTCGTCGAAGTCGTCGAGATCATCGCCGAATCCGACGTGACCGAATCGGCGGGGGTGGCGATCGGCACCGTGGCTGCGCGTCTCGACGTCGACCCGTCACAAGCGAGCCGGCTCGTCGCCGAATGCGTTCGCGCCGGCCTCGTCGAACGCCTCGCCTCGCAGGACGATGGGCGACGCAGCGTCCTGAAACTCACGCCCGCCGGCCGCGACATGATCGGCGCGACACGGCGCCAGAAGCGCGCGCTGTTGCTCGGCCATGTCGCCGACTGGAGCGATGACGAGCTCGCCGGCTTTGCACGGTCCCTGTCCCGGTTCGCGACGCTCGCGCGCGGCTGAACATGTCGCAGCCCTGATTGCGGCATGACTGCCGCATTGCTGCCGCGACAATGTGCGCATCGCCGCTGCCGTCTCTGGACATTGAAGGCCGGCGATGGCTAAACAGCTTCACGTGTCATGGGCGTGCTGACCGCGCCCCGGCCGTGTCTGTTCGGCTGCGCGTGCAGCCCAGGCCTGGCGCCGCAAGGCGAAGGGGAACGGACTGCGGCCTTAGGGATCGAGAGGGGATTTATCTTGGCACACAGCGCTGCGGCAGAGCCGACCCGACGCGACTTTCTCTACATCGCGACCGGCGCAGTCGGCGCGGTCGGCCTTGCGGCGACCGTCTGGCCGTTCATCAACCAGATGAATCCGGATGCGTCCGCGCTCGCGCTCGCTTCATCCGAAGTCGACATCTCCTCCCTGAAGGAAGGCGAGTCGGTCACTGTGAAGTGGCGCGGCAAGCCGGTCGTCGTGCGCAACCGCACGGCCAAGGAGATCGAGGATGCCAAGGCGGCGCAGCTTTCCGACCTCAAGGATCCGGTTGCCCGCAACGCGAACCTGCCCGACGATGCCCCCGCGACCGACGCCAATCGCGCCGCAACGGGCAAGGAAAACTGGTTCGTGATGGTCAATGTCTGCACCCATCTCGGCTGCATTCCGCTCGGCCAGGAGGGTGAGTACAATGGCTGGTTCTGCCCCTGCCATGGTTCGGTCTACGACACCGCGGGACGCATCCGCAAAGGACCGGCGCCCGAAAACATGGCCATTCCGGTCTATTCATTCATGACCGACACCAAGATCAAGATCGGCTGACGGGAGCACCACGCAACCATGTCCGGACCTTCGACCTATCAGCCGCAGCACCCCGCCTTGAAGTGGCTCGAGGCGCGCCTGCCCATTATCGGGCTGGTGCACTCGTCCTTCATCGTGTTCCCGAACCCGCGCAATCTGAATTACTTCTGGACCTTCGGCGGCATCCTCGCCTTCATGCTGGTCGCCCAGATCGCGACCGGCGTCGTGCTGGCGATGCATTACACCGCCCATGTCACGCTGGCCTTCAATTCGGTTGAAGGCATCATGCGCGACGTCAACAGCGGCTGGATGCTCCGCTACCTGCACGCCAATGGCGCGTCGATGTTCTTTATCGCCGTGTATATCCACATCTTCCGTGGCCTTTATTACGGCTCCTACAAGTCGCCCCGTGAGGTCCTTTGGATCCTCGGCATGATCATCTTCCTGCTGATGATGGCGACCGGCTTCATGGGCTACGTGCTTCCCTGGGGACAGATGTCCTTCTGGGGCGCCACCGTGATCACCAACCTGTTCGGCGCCATTCCGCTGGTCGGCGGCTCGATCGTGACCTGGCTCTGGGGCGGCTTCTCGGTCGATAATCCGACGCTGAACCGCTTCTTCGCCCTGCACTACCTGCTGCCCTTCATGATCGCCGGCGTCGTCGTGCTGCATATCTGGGCGCTGCACATTCCGGGCTCCAACAACCCGACGGGCGTCTCGGTCAAGGACAAGCAGGATACTCTGCCCTTCCACCCGTATTTCACGGTGAAGGACGCGCTCGGCCTCGTCGTCTTCCTGATCTTCTACAGCTACTTCGTGTTCTATCTGCCGAACTACATGGGCCACGCCGACAACTATATCGAGGCGAACCCGCTCGTGACGCCGGCGCATATCGTTCCGGAATGGTACTTCCTGCCGTTCTACGCGATCCTGCGCTCGATCCCGGACAAGCTGGCTGGCGTTATCGCGATGTTCGGCGCCATTGCCGTGCTGTTCGTGGTGCCCTGGCTGGATACGTCCAAAGTTCGCTCGGCCAATTTCCGCCCGCTCTACCGCCAGTTCTTCTGGATCTGGGCGGTGGCGGCGGTCGGCCTCGGCTATATCGGCGCCATGCCTCCGGAAGGCGGCTATCTGATCGCCGGTCGCATTCTGACGGTCTATTACTTCGCCCATTTCCTGATCATCCTGCCGCTGCTCGGCCTCTTCGAGAAGCCGAAGCCGCTGCCGGTCTCGATCACGGAATCGGTTCTCGGTCATGGCGGTGCGGCCGTTACGGCCGGCGCGCCCTCCGCGCCGCAGACCAAGTGAGCGTGGGACAGGAAACGGATCGATGACGATGAAAACCTTGTCCACGAAGCTCGCCGGCCTCGGCCTCGGCGTGATGCTCGCAGTGTCGGCGCTCGGCGCCGGCGCGGCCATCGCATCCGAAGAAGGCGGCGAGAGCGCGCAGCCGACGCATTTCCCGATCCTGAAGCCGACGCTGGAGCCCTGGTCCTTTGCCGGCCTCTTCGGAAGCTACGACACCGCGCAGCTCCAGCGCGGCTATCAGGTCTACAAGGAAGTCTGCTCGAGCTGCCACTCGATGCATCTGCTCTCCTTCCGCAATCTGGCGCAGCCGGGCGGCCCGAGCTTCACCGAAGCGCAGGCCCGCACCGTCGCGGCGAGCTATCAGGTGCAGGACGGCCCGAACGACGCGGGCGACATGTTCGAGCGCCCGGGCCGGCTGTCCGATCGCTTCCCTTCCCCCTTCCCCAATCCACAGGCCGCCGCCGCCGCCAACAATGGCAAGGCGCCGCCGGACCTGTCGCTGATGGCCAAGGCCCGCGCCGTCGAGCGCGGCTTCCCGTGGTTCATCCTCGATCTGTTCACGCAGTATGAGGAAGGTGGCCCGGACTACATCCACAGCCTGCTGACCGGCTACAAGGAGCCGCCGGCTGGCCTGCAGATCCCGCCGGGCCTGCACTACAATCCGCATTTCATCAGCGGACCGGCGATCGCCATGCCGCCGCCGCTCTCGGACGGCCAGGTGACCTATACCGACGGTTCGCCGCAGACGGTCGACCAATATTCGCGCGACGTCGCGGCCTTCCTGATGTGGGGCGCCGAACCGCATCTCGACGCGCGCAAGCGCGCCGGCTTCCAGGTCATCATCTTCCTGGTCGTCTTCGCGGGGCTGCTCTACTACACGAAGAAGAAGATCTGGTCGAAGGTCGCTCACTAAGGCTGGCACGCTCCTTGGCTCTGCAAGGCGCCGCGGCTCTTCCGAAAGGAACGAGCCGCGGCGCTTTTTTGTGTTTGAGGCCAAACTCCGGTGGGCAGGCGCGAATCGACGCGGTCGTCGGCGGGCTCGCACGACGCGCGGCGTCGACCGACTGGCGCGTTACTGCTGAGCCGCGATCATCGATTGCAGGCGCCGCCGCAGCGCGGTCTCGTCCGGGCGAAAATCCTCGGCGAGCCACCAGCGCTCGATATCGCGAAGGATGACACCAACTGCCGGCCCGCGTCCGACACCGAGATCGACAACATCGCGGCCCCCAAGCGGAAAGACCGGCGGCGTGAACGCCGCGACGGCGTCCCGCCGTGCAGCGATCTCGGCTGCGGCGAGCCTGTTGCGCGCGGCCAGGAGAGTCAGCCCGCCAAGCACAGCCTCACGCCCGCGCCGATAGACCGCGACGCGGTCGCCGATGATCGTGCCATGCGCAAGCTGCTCCGCCGCGGCCAGCGCATCGGTCATCCGGTCGCGCTCGCGATTGGAAAGGCGGAAGCGGCGGACGGTCCGGTCTACATCTTCCTGCACGCGAACGAGCAGCACCGTGAAGCGGAGGCTCGCATCACCGGGCGCGGCGGCGTCGTCCACCAGCCGCTCGAAGCCGCCGAGATCACCGACACCGGCCGCCACCAGCGGCAGGATGCCGCCCTCCTGCATCGCGCGCAGCGTCGGTGCGGCGCCGGCCGCCATCACCAGCTTGCGCATTTCCTGCCCCACGCGTTCCGCGGAAAGCCCGCCGAGATCGTGACGCGCGCGGATCGCGGCGGAAAGGCCTTCGGCATCCGGCGCGCCGGATCCATACGCAGCGTGGAAACGGAAGAAGCGCAGCACCCGCAGCCGGTCCTCGGCGATGCGCTGGTCGGCGGCGCCGATGAAGCGCACCCGCCGCGCGGCGATGTCGGCGAGACCGCCGACGGTGTCGTAGAGATGGCCCGCGGCATCGACCGAGAGCGCGTTGATCGTGAAATCACGCCGGGCCGCATCCGCCGCCCAATCGGTCCCGAAGCGCACAACGGCGTGACGGCCGTCGGTCTCGATATCCTCGCGCAGGGTCGTCACCTCGACGACGCGGTGGCGGCCGATCAGCGTGACCGTGCCGTGCTCGATGCCGGTCGGCGCGGACTGCATGCCGGCGGCAGCCGCCCGGGCGAGGACCTCGTCAGGCACCAAAGTGGTCGCGATGTCGATATCGCCGGTGACCGGCTGGCCCATCAGTTCGTTGCGCACGGCGCCGCCGATGACGCGCGCCTCGCCGCCATCGGCGGAGAGAAGGCGCAGTACGTCGACGACCAGCGGATCGGACAGGAACGAAGCGCCAGCGAGGGAGGTTTCGGTCATTCGGAATCAGTTACTCGAAATTGCCGGGGATGAGGCGGCCATTCTCGATCCGGGCGGGATGATAGACACGGCCGGCATCGCCACCGGAAAACGAGACCAGCACGGCGATCGCAACCAGCATGGCCAGGGCCCCGACGCCGGCGAGGCGCAGCAGGACGATATTCGGCCAGCTCTCACTGCCAGGCGCCGCGCCATGGCGCACGAAGCGCCACAGCCCATAAGCCAGGAAGGGCAGCAGGAAGCAGAGAATCGTGAAGCCGAGGAAACGCAGCATGGTCAGGCGAACACTCGCTCATAGAGCCCGCGGATGATCCCGGCGGTGATGCCCCAGATATAGTGTTCGTCATAGGGCATCTCGTAGAAGAAATGACGTGCACCATCCCATTCGCGGCTGCCGCGCCGATGATTCTCGGGCGTCATCAGGAATGCGAGCGGCACTTCGAAGGCCGCCTCGACCTCATCGGGGTTCAATCTCAGCTGCAGACCCGGGTCGACGCGGGCAACGACGGGCGTGATGTGATAGCCGGTCGGCGCGATATAGGGATCGAGACGGCCGAGCGGTTCGACGAGCCTTGGATCGAGCCCCACCTCCTCCTCGGCCTCACGCATCGCCGCCTCTGCCACCCCGGCGTCGTCTGGATCGATCTGCCCGCCGGGAAACGAGATCTGGCCGGCATGCTTGCGCAGGCGCGTCGTCCGCTGCGTCATCAGCACGGTCGGCGTTTCGCGCGCCACGATCGGGATGAGCACCGCCGCCGCCTTGGGGCGGAAGCCATGCGGCGGATGGAATTCGGGATTGAGGACGCGTTCCGCAACGCCGCTGCCGCCGATCGGAATCAGCAGCCGCTGCGCCCGCGCAAACACGCGGTCGGGCCGGAAACGATCATCTTCCACCATGACGGTCATGCGCTCTGGGCCGTCCCGGCCTCGTCGATGACGAAGAATTGACCTGAAGACATCACGCCGAGCCTGCCTTCGCGCGTGATGGCGCGGTCGGCGAGGTCAGCGGCGACGGAACGCGTCAGTCTGGCTTCAAGACCCGGGCGCACCGTCACATAGGGCACGAAAGGTGCGTCCGGCCCGCCGCCGGGAATCCGCAGCGGATGGTCGCGATCGAGCCTGATCGCCTCGCCTATATTGGTCGCGAAGACCAGCACCGGCGGATCGCACGCCCGATCTTCGACGAGATCGATCGCCAGGAACGGGGCATCCTCGACCGCAATCGTCAGCTTTTCGTGAGGCGTCACCAGAACATGGCTCCCGTCGGCCTCGCGCCTCAGAACCGTGGCGAAGAGGCGCACCAGCGCGGCGCGCTCGATTCGCCCGCCCTCGTGATACCAGTCGCCATGGCGATCGATCCTGATGTCGATCGTCCCGCAATGCGCCGGATTCCAGCGCTCGACCGGGGCCGGGCGAAAGTCCGTCAAGAGGCTCTCGAGACGGTCCATTGCCGCCTGCCCGTGGCTTCCTTCCGTCATGGCCTTGGTTTCGCCTTGCTTTGACCCTGCCATGATCCGGCATTTCCCACGCCCCGGCGCTGGCGCCGGCGAACCGATCTGCGAAGATGCGTCTGCGGTGCTTCCCGCTTGACGCTCGCCGCAGCGACATCAGAAACTATATGGGCCGACATGAGCGCGTTCAATCAGACACACCTCGCCGACCCCGATCCTGCCGCCATCGTCGCCGAGGCGGATGCGGCGGTTGCCACCATCAAGGCGGCCCGCGCCGCGATCGGCCAGATGATCTATGGCCAGGAACAGGTCGTCGAACGCGTGATGGTCACGCTGCTCTCCGGCGGCCATGGCCTCCTCGTCGGCGTGCCGGGTCTGGCCAAGACGAAGCTCGTTGAAACGCTCGGCATCGTGCTCGGCCTCGACGAACGCCGCGTCCAGTTCACGCCCGACCTGATGCCATCCGATATTCTCGGCTCCGAAGTCATGGACCAGGACGCAGAGGGTCGCCGCGCTTTTCGCTTTCTGAAGGGCCCGGTCTTCGCCCAGCTCCTGATGGCCGACGAGATCAACCGCGCCAGCCCGCGCACGCAGTCCGCCCTGCTGCAGGCGATGCAGGAATACCACGTCACGATCGCCGGCCAACGTTATGATTTGCCGACGCCCTTCCATGTGCTCGCGACGCAGAACCCGCTGGAGCAGGAAGGCACTTATCCGCTTCCCGAGGCGCAGCTCGATCGCTTCCTGCTGCAGATCGACGTGCTCTATCCCGATATCGAGGCCGAGCGGCGCATGCTGTTCGAGACGACGGGAACCAACGACGCCGTCGCGACGCGCGTCATGACCGCAGAGAGCCTCCGCGACATCCAGCAGCTCGTCCGACGCTTGCCGGTCGGAACCAGCGTCGTCGAGGCGATTCTCGAACTCGTACGCTCGGCTCGCCCCGGCGCCTCTGCCGACAAGAGACTGACCGATTCCATCGCCTGGGGCCCGGGGCCGCGCGCCAGCCAGGCGCTGATGCTCGCGGTGCGCGCCCGCGCCCTGATCGATGGCCGCTATGCACCGTCCATCGACGACGTATTGGCGCTCGCCGAACCCGTGCTGCAGCATCGCATGAGCCTTTCCTTCGCGGCCCGCGCCGATGGAGAGACGGTGCGCGGCGTCATCGGCCGTCTGAAGTCGCGGATTGGATGAACGGGTGAGTGAGACCGCCGCCTCATACGACGCTGGCAAGGGACTGGGCGTCGGCGCAGGCCGATCGCTCGCCGAGGCGAAGAGCCTGGCCGACAGCCTCCCGGGCCTGCTGGTCGAGGCACGCCGCATCGCGACCACCGTGCTGGCCGGCTGGCATGGCCGCAGGCGCGCCGGACCGGGCGAGACCTTCTGGCAGTTCCGCCCCTTCGTCGCCGGCGAGGCACCGGGCCGTATCGACTGGCGCCGCTCAGCCCGCGACGAGCATCTCTATGTACGCGAGCGCGAATGGGAAGCGGCGCACACTATTTGGCTCTCCGCCGACCTGTCACAATCCATGGACTTCCGCTCGAAGCTCGCCACCGTCACGAAGCGCGATCGCGCCGCCGTGCTGCTGCTGGCGCTGGCCGAATTGCTGGCAGGCGCCGGCGAGCGCATCGGCCTGCTCGGGATCGGCGATCCGGTCCTCGCGCGCAACGCCGCCGAGCGCCTCGCCGAAACGCTGGCGCTTCGTGGCGGCGCGACAGGCCTGCCCGATACGCGCCGGCTGACCCGCTTTTCCGATCTGGTGCTGATCGGCGACATGCTCGATCCGCTGGCCGAGATCGAGGCGAAATTCGCCGAGTTTTCCCGCGCCGGCGCGACGGTCCATCTGGTCGAGATCCGCGATCCGGTCGAAGAGACGTTTCCCTATGCCGGCCGCGCCGAATTTCGCGATCCGGAATCCGGTGCCGTCTATCTGGCCGGCCGCGCCGAGCAGCTCGCGGAGGACTATCGCCGCCATCTCGCGGCGCGGCGCGACCATCTCGCCGCCACCTGCCGTCGCATGGGCTGGACCTATCTGCTGCATCGAACAGACCGCCCGGCGACGGAGCCGCTGCTGGCCCTGCACGCCCGCCTTTCAGACCGGACGCTGGCCGGAGGCGCTGTCTGATGGGCGGCCTGCCGCTTGCGTTCGGTGCGCCGCTCGTCCTCGGCGCGCTCGTGCTGCTGCCGGCAATCTGGTGGCTGCTCAAGCTGACGCCGCCGCGCCCGCGCATCGAAACCTTTCCGCCGACCCGTATTCTCGCCGAAATCGTGCCGAAGGACGAACAGCCGGCGCGCAGCCCCTGGTGGCTGACCGCGCTGCGATTGCTGCTGGCGGCGCTCGTCATTTTCGCGCTGGCCGCGCCGGTCTGGCGTCAGGTCGGCGAAACTGCGCCGGGCAACGGACCGCTGCTGCTGGTGCTCGACAATGACTGGGCGGCAGCACGCGACTGGCCGGCCCGGATCGACACCGCGAAGCGCATCGCAGCGCTCGCCGAACGCAGCGGCCGCGCCGTGACGCTGATCGCCACCGCCGAGCCGCCCAACCAGGAATTCGCGCCGACCGATGCCCGCTCGGTCAGCGCCAAGCTCGATGCGTTGCAGCCACGCCCTTATGACGCCAACCGCGCCGCGATTGCGGCTGCCATGGCGCCCGGTCTTTCCGAGCGGCCGTTCGGCGGCGTCGTGTGGCTGACCAGCGGCCTCGGCGGCAGCGATGCCGAGGACTTTGCCCGCTTCCTGAACGACAGTGTGAAGGCGCCGGCCTCCGTCTATGAAGGCGACGGCAAGACCCTTGTCGGCCTGACGCCGCCGACCGCGGGCACCGATGCCCTGACGCTGCCGGTCATCCGCAGCGACGGCCGCCTTGCAGGCGGCGGCATCGTCGAGGCGCGCGACCTGAAGGGCCGCTCCATCGGCACGGCGCCTTTCACCTTCAAGCCAGGCGAGACCAAAGCCGACGCGGCCTTCGACCTGCCGGCCGAGCTTCGCAACGAGATCGTCCGCGTCGAGATTGCCGGCAGCGCCACGGCGGGCGCGGTGCAATTGCTCGACGACCGATTCAAGCGCCGCCGCATCGGCATCGTTTCGGGTGCCTCGAGCGACAACGCGCAGCCTCTGCTGTCACCGCGCTACTATATCGCGCGCGCCGTCCAGCCCTTTGCCGACGTGATCGAGCCGCGTGACGCCAATGCCGCCACCGCGATTCCGCAGCTCATCGACGCTGGAGCGGCCATCATCGTCCTGGCCGATATCGGCACGCTGACGCCCGATATCGAGCAGCGGCTCAGCAAATGGGTCGAGGATGGCGGCACATTGCTGCGCTTCGCCGGCCCCCGCCTTGCTGCAGCGACCGCCGACGAGAACACGCTGGTACCCGTTCGCCTGCGCGAAGGCGGCCGTGTCCTTGGCGGCAGCCTCTCCTGGTCGAGCCCGCAGCCGCTCGCCTCCTTCTCGGAAAATGGTCCCTTCGCCGGCATGACGGTTCCGACCGACGTCACCGTCAATCGCCAGGTGCTGGCCGAGCCCGATGCCAATCTGGCGTCGCGAACCTGGGCGGCGCTGGCCGATGGCACGCCGCTCGTCACTGCCGGCCGGCTCGGCAAGGGCTGGCTCGTCCTGTTCCATGTCACCGCCGATACGAGCTGGTCCAACTTGCCGCTTTCGGGCAGCTTCGTCGACATGCTCCGCCGCATCGCCGCCTTCTCGACTGTCCCGCTGGCCGCCGCCGACGCGCAGCCCGTCGAGGGCACGGCTGGCGGCGTCATGCTGCCGCCCTGGCGCCTGCTCGACGGTTTCGGCCGCAGCGCCGCGAGCGACCCCTTCGCGCGGCCGCTGGCGGCGACGGCCGAGAATGTGACGCCGAATCGCGATCATCCGCCGGGCCTCTATGGCACCGACGATGCGTTCCGCGCGGTGAACCTCTTGCGCGACGGTACGGCTCTGCCGGCCTTCGACGCCTCTCTCGTCAACGGAGCCGCGGTGCAGCCCTATCCGACCACGGCACCGACCGATCTTTCGCCCTTCCTGCTTCTCGCCGCGCTTGCCTGCCTGATCGCCGATGCACTCGCTGTGCTGTGGCTGAATGGCGGGCTGCGTCTCCGCCGCGCGGCCCCGGCCGCGATCGTCCTGCTCGCCCTTTTGGCCGCCGCCGCGCCGAGGCCCGCCGAGGCGGATGCGGCTTCGGACCAGTTCGCGATGGATGCGGTCAATGCGACGCGCCTTGCCTATGTCATCACCGGCAATGCCGCGATCGACGAGGTCAGCAAGGCGGGCCTCTCGGGCCTTTCGCACGAGCTGGCCAATCGGACAGCGCTCGAGCCGAGCGACCCGATTGGCGTCGACATCGCCAAGGATGAACTGGCCTTCTTCCCGCTGCTCTACTGGCCGATCGACCCCAGTTCGCCGATGCCGTCCTCGGAGACGCTGGCGCGGATCGACGCCTATATGAAGCAGGGCGGCTCGATCCTATTCGATACCCGCGACGAGCTCTCCCGTCCGCCCGGGACGGATGGCTTCGGCGGCACGCCCGAAGCCGAGAGGCTGCGCACGATGCTGGCCGGGCTGGACATTCCGCCGCTGGAGCCGGTTCCTGGAAACCACGTCCTGACCAAGGCTTTCTATCTTCTCGCCGATTTCCCGGGCCGCTATTCCGGCGGCCCGCTCTGGGTCGAGGCCTCGGCCGCCGGTGAGGATCCTGCCGACGCGGCCGACCGGCCCGTCCGGCCAGGCGATGGCGTCTCGTCGATCCTGATCACCGAGAACGATCTGGCCGGCGCCTGGGCGACCGATCCGGATGGCCGCTATCTCTACCCGACCGTGCCGCCCGATCCGCGCCAGCGCGAGATGGCCTATCGCACCGGCATCAACATCGTGATGTACACGCTGACGGGCAACTACAAGGCAGACCAGGTTCATGTGCCGGCGCTGCTTGAAAGGCTCGGCCAGTGAACTGGTCCCTGACCTTTGCACCGCTGATCCCGCTGTCGGTCCTGGCGGTGCTGGCCGCGATCGGCCTGCTCGCCATCGCGCCGCTTCTCGTGCGCCGGACGCGCGGCGCGCTGCTGCGCCTCCTGGCGCTCGCGGCGCTGGTGATGGCGCTTGCCGGCCCGATCCTCTTGGAGGAACAGCGCCAGTCTCTGCCGACCGTCGTCGCCATGGTCGTCGACAAGACCGCGAGCCAGTCGCTGTCCGACCGGGCAGCCCAGACCGAAGCGATGCGCGCGGAGCTGGCGAAGCGTTTTGGGGACCTGCGTGACATCGAATTGCGCACGGTCGAGGTCGGCGGCAAGGCGGGTGGCGCGCCGGTTGACGGGACAGAGCTGTTCAAGGCGGTCCAGGCCGAGCTTGCCGATGTCGCGCCGGAACGGATCGGCGCCGTCGTGATGCTCACCGACGGTCAGGTGCATGACGTCCCCGCCAATCGGTCCGAAACGCTCGGCAGCGCGCCGCTGCACGCGCTGATCTCAGGCCGCGCCAACGAGATCGACCGCCAGCTCGCGATCCGCTCGGCACCGCGCTTCGGCATTGTCGGCGAGAAGCAGGTCATCGACTACAGCGTCATCGACAGCGGCACCACGTCGTCGGCGCCGGTCAAGGTCACCATCTCGCGCGACGGCGAGCCGATCGCGACCGAACTGGTCGTGCCCGGCGCCAGCAACCGCTTCGAGATCGAGGTCGCCCATGCCGGGCAGAACATCTATGAATTCGAGGCCGAGCCGCTCGCCGGCGAGCTGACTCCCGTCAACAATCGCGCAGCGGCGGTCGTCGACGGCATCCGCGAGAACCTCCGCGTCCTGCTGGTCTCCGGCGAGCCGCATGCTGGCGAACGCATCTGGCGCAACCTCTTGAAATCGGACGCCTCCGTCGATCTCGTCCATTTCACCATCCTGCGGCCGCCGGAAAAGCAGGACGGAACACCGATCGACGAGCTGTCGCTGATCGCCTTCCCGACCCGCGAGCTCTTTTCGGTCAAGATCGACCAGTTCGACCTGATCATCTTCGACCGCTACGCCCAGCAGGGCGTGCTGCCGGTGCTCTACTTCGACAATATCGCCCGCTATGTCCGCGATGGCGGCGCGCTTCTCGTTGCGTCCGGCCCGGACTATGCCTCCGACAGCAGCCTCTATACGACGCCGCTCGCCGATGTTCTGCCGGCCGCGCCGACCGGCCGTGTCATCGAGAAGCCGTTCACGCCCGAGGTCACCGATCTCGGCAAACGCCATCCGGTGACGCGCGGCCTCGAGGGTGGCGATTCCACGCCGCCGCATTGGAGCCGCTGGTTCCGGCAGATCGAGACCGACAAGCCGACCGGCGAAGTCATCATGAAGGGCGCCGATGGCGACCCGCTGCTGGTGCTCGACCGCGAGGACAAGGGTCGCGTCGCGCTGCTGCTCTCCGACCAGGTCTGGCTCTGGGCGCGCGGTTATGAAGGCGGCGGTCCGCATGTCGATCTGCTGCGCCGCCTGGCGCATTGGCTGATGAAGGAGCCGGACCTCGAGGAAGAGGCGCTGCGGGCCAACGCCACAGGCGGCATGCTGCACATCGAGCGGCAGACCATGCAGGATAGCGCCGGGCCGGTGACGACCATTTCGCCCTCCGGCAAGCGCGGCACCGTCACGCTCAACGCCGATGGTCCGGGCCTCTTCCGCGCCGATCTGGCAGCGGACGAGATCGGCCTGTGGCGGGTCGAGGACGGCCAGCACCGCGCCTTTGCGCTGGTCGGCCCGGCCAATCCGCGCGAATTCCAGGATGTCCGCTCCACTTTCGACAGGCTGCAGCCGGTCGCCACGGCCTCCGGCGGCCACATCGCCCGGATGACCGATGCGAACGGCAAGCTGGAGGTGCCGCGCGTCGTTCCGGTTCGATCGGGACACGCTGTTTCGGGCCGCGACTGGATCGGCGTGCGCATGACCGAGGCCTCGCTCCTGACCGGCGTCGACCGGCTGCCGCTGTTCACGGGTTTTCTTGGTCTCGCCATCCTGCTCGGCCTTGCCGCCGCGACTTGGTATCGCGAAGGCCGCTGACCCCCATCAGCAAAGAAATGCCACGCGCCTCTGGCGCCGATCCAGCATTTCCGCTATTGATATCTCAATATTCATTGAGATATTGAAATGATGATGGACACACCACGCGCACTGGATGCCTTTGCCGCTCTCTCGCAGGAAACGCGGCTCAAAATGGTGCGGGTTCTGGTCCAGGCGGGCTCAGGCGGCATGGCAGCGGGTGCAATTGGTGACGCGGTCGAGGCCTCCTCGTCGAGTGCGTCCTTCCATCTTGCCCATCTGGAACGCGCCGGCCTCGTTCGGTCGCGCCGCGAATCCCGCTCGATCATCTACAGCGCCGACTATGCGGCCCTTTCCGGTCTCGCCGAATTCCTGATGCGCGATTGCTGCCAGGGTCATCCGGCAGTCTGCACACCGGCGCCGCAGACGAGACAGACCGCCACCGGCTCGCCGCGCCGTGGCCTCTAGCGAGGCGCGGTCCCACGCGCGGCTGACGACCATCGCGGCGCTCGGCGTCACGCAGATCTTCGCCTGGGGCGCCACCTATTATCTGCCGGCGGTGCTCGCCCGGCCAATCGCTGCCGATACCGGCTGGCCGCTGTCGCATGTCATGGCAGGCCTTTCGGTCGGGCTGTTCGCTTCCGGCATCGTGTCGCCGCGCATCGGGCGGTTCGTCCGCGACCATGGCGGCCGGCATGTCCTCCTCATCGGTGTGATGCTGGTCGCTGCGGGGCTGTCGCTACTCGGCCTCGCCACGTCGGAGGCGATGTTCTTCCTTGCCTGGCTCGTGCTCGGCTGCGGCATGGGCGCCACGCTCTATGATGCTGCCTTCGCCACGCTGGGGCGCTATTACGGCTATGAGGCGCGCAGCGCCATCACCGCCCTGACGCTGTTCGGCGGCTTTGCGAGCACCATCTGCTGGCCGCTCAGCGCGTTCCTGCTCGAACGATGGGGCTGGCGCGCCACATGCTTCGTTTATGCGGGTCTGCAACTCGGCCTGTCGCTGCCGCTGCTGTGGCGCTTCCTCCCTGCACTCGCGCGTGCCCTGCCCTCGAACGGCTCACCCGGCCCGGCGCGGCGCGACGATCCCGACGCTCGGCCCGGCCCTGAGTTCATCATCCTCGCGGTGATCCTGACACTGGGCGGCACCATCGCGACGACGATCTCCGTCCACCTGCTCGCCATCCTCGGCGCGCACGATGTCGCCCTCGCCGCCGCGGTGGCGCTCGGCGCATTGATCGGGCCATCGCAGGTCGGCGCACGCGTCTTCGACATGGTCGTCGGCAAGCATCTGCCGGCGATCGCCACCCTGGCCATTGCGACGGCGCTGATCGCGATCGGCGTCCTCGCGCTCGCGTCCGGCTTGCCGGTCTTCGCGCTGGCTCTGGTGCTCTATGGTGCCGGCAACGGCATCTGGTCGATCGCGCGCGGCGCGCTGCCGCTGGCGCTGTTCGGGCCGGACCGCTTTCCGGTCCTGATGGGGCGCCTCGCCATGCCGACCCTTCTCGCGCAAAGCCTGGCGCCGCCGATGACGGCGCTCGTCATCGAGCGCTTCGGGGCATTGCCCCTGGTCACGGCCCTTGCGGCAGCGGCGATCATCAATCTCGGCCTCGTCGGACTGCTATGGCGCGTGGCGCGGGGTCGATCGGCACAGGCGGCAGCTCGGAGCATCCCAGATGAGGTCAGCGTCTCGTCGCTGGAGGCGGGCCTCGACAATGGCCTCGCGTCAGAGAGCGCGCCGCGCGGCGCCTGACAATCCATCGAGAGCGCCTTCGACCAGCGGGCAGACCAGGACGCGCGCCGGATCGGCCGGCGCCGGCAAGGTGATGCTATAGGGCGGAACCCGGACGAAGCCGAAGGGGCCGTAATAGGGCTCGTCGCCGACAAGCAGCACCACTTGGTGTCCGGCCTCCCGCGCGGCGGCGAGCGCGGTGCGCATCAGCGATTTGCCGGCACCCCGGCCCTTCCAGCCGTCGACCACCGCGAGCGGCCCGAGCAGGATCGCCGGACGAGCGCCGATCATGATTGGGCTCAGCCGCACCGATCCGATCAGATCGGGACCGGTCGTCGCGACGAAGGAAAGGGCCGGATCATGCGGCACGCCCTCGCGCAGCAGCGAGGCGGCGCGGGAAAAGCGCCCCGGCCCGAACGACGCCTCATGCAGCGCTTCGATGGCGGCGGCGTCGGTCGGCCGCTCGGCCTGGACCGTAAAACTGTCGATCTTCATGGAAAGTGGCTCTCGTCGGAGGGCGCGGTATCCGACGGAAGCCGCCAATCAGGCGCGGCGGGTCCGGCAGACGAACAGGCAAGCGGCGTCGCGCGACGGGGTGTCGCGGCCGTCGCTTCGTCGTCGCAGGGAAAGCCTCGCAGCCATCAGCGGTTCCACTCGTGAGCCGGAAACGCGCATATCACGCGCTGGCGGCGCTCGTAAAGCGCCAATCACCAGAACGGGTCGAGCGCTTCGCCATGCAGGATCTCGGCGAGGCGCCGCCGCGTTGCCGGCGTCGAGTCATCCGGGAGCGCGGCGGGATCGAAGAAGCCAACCTCGGCGATCTCGCGATTGGGATAACGCGGCGGGTTCGGCCGGCCGAAATCGCGGCTGACATAGACCAGCACATGATCACGCACGCGCCGGCGATTATGATAGACGCCAAACAGCGTCGGCGCGCCTTCGAGAACGATGCCGCCTTCCTCGCGCAGTTCGCGGCCAAGCGCCTCGATCGCCGTCTCCCGCCTCTCGATACCGCCGCCGGGCAGATACCAGCCGGGCATGTAGCTGTGGCGGACCAGGAAGACGCGGCCGTCGGCATCGATGCAGCAACCGCGCACGCCGAGCGTCATCCCGCGCGTCAGCGGCGCGATCGTGCCGGCAAGACGGGCCAAGGCAGAGAAAACGGGCAAGCGATCTGTCCTCGAAAGTAGGATGTAGTCGGCGGGCAGGATGGCGCAGTTGAGCCGCCTCTGCCAGCTCGTTTCAGGGAGCGCTTTCCCGGCGGATGCGTTGGGACAAGTCGGCGCGGTCGCCCCGGCGCGCTTTCGCCGATCCCGGAAAGGCTCTAATCGATACGCGATGTTCGTTCTTGCCCACCTTTCCGATCCGCATCTCGGCCCCCTGCCCCGGATCCGCGCCCGCGAGCTCGCCTCGAAGCGCGTGCTCGGCTATGTCAACTGGCGGCGCGGCCGCATGCATGCGCTGGCCGGGCCCGTGCTGGCGGGACTGCTCGACGATCTCATCGCGCATCGGCCGGATCACATCGCGGTCACTGGCGACCTCGTCAATATCGGCCTGCCCGGCGAGATCATCGCGGCGCGCGAGTGGCTCGAGGCCTTCGGCCCGCCCCATCACATCTCCGTGGTACCGGGCAATCACGATGCCTATGTGCCCGGCGTCCTGCGCAAGGCGCTCACCGCCTGGGCGCCCTATCTGACCGGCGATGGCCATACGCATCCGGGCGCCGTGCTGTTTCCCTATTATCGCCGTCGCGGCAATGTCGCGCTCATCGGCGTATCGAGCGCCCGGGCATCGGCGCCCTTCATGGCCACCGGCCATGTCGACAGCGCCACATTGCCGACCTTGCGCGACGAACTCGTGCGGGCCGGCAGGGATGGCCTCTTCCGTGTCGTGATGATCCATCATCCGCCAACGCAGAATGCCACCCCCTGGCACAAGCGGCTCGTCGGTTCGGGGCGCGTGCGGGCCATCATCCGCGAGGCGGGCGCCGAACTCGTGCTGCATGGCCATACCCATCTCGACAGCCTGGTCGAGATCGAGGGCCGCGACGGGCCCGTGCCGGTGATCGGCGTTCCCTCGGCGTCGAACGCGCCCGGCGGTCCAAAGCCGGCCGGCCGCTACAATCTGTTTTCGATCGATGGCGCGCCCGGCGCCTGGCGCTGCCTGATGACCGAGCGCGGCTATACGGGCCCGGGCTCAGTGGTCGGCACAATCCGCGAGCGCAAGCTGCGCTGACGGCCGCCCGACAGACGCATGCTCAGCCGACATGCACCCAGGCATAGGCGAGCAGTGCCGCCACGCCGACAAGTAGGCCGCCCAGAAAGGCCGACACGATCCAGCCGGGATGCACGCGCGACCGCGGCATGGCAGGCTCGACCGTCTCGGGCGACTTCCGCAGCAGCGCCGATCGCTTGTCGGCCTTCACCGTCGTCTCGTCCTGGCGCTGTATGCGGTCGGCAAGCCAATCCGCCTCCAGCGCCCGTTCGCGCTCGATGATCCGCTCTGCGACATATTGCGTGATGCAATCAGCCATGTCGTCGAGATCGGCCGTCTCGAGGATCACGGTGCGGCCGAGCCGTGTGTCCTTGACGAAGCGATAGGTCCGGCGGTCGCGGCCCATCAGCACCATCGACGTCATGTCGATCCAGAAGCGCGGCTGGCTGCCACCCGAGATCTGGAACACAAACTGCTCGTCGCCTTCGGGCACTTCCGCGAAGACGGTGCGGAGTTCGTCGGCCAGCATGTCGAGGCGCGCGCGCTCCGCCTCGCGCAGTTCGACGACGACGTCGGTGCGCTCGGATTCCGCGACGCGAACCTTGCGGATTGCGTCGGTCAGGTTACGCACGTTCGACGTGGTGCCGCTCCGCCCGCTCGTGTCATTCATCGCTTGCTCCGAATTGACGCGAAGTTGTTTAGACTCCGTTTAGCAAATTTGGTCACACGACGCATCATCCATCCGCCGTTTGGCGAGCAGGAGGCTTCAATCCGACGATGACCGAGATCAACGGACCTGCATCCCGCGTGAAGGGCGCCGCCGAATCCTTCGGCTTATCCGTGATTTCCCGGATTATGCCCGAGAAGACCCGTACAGCGGAAGAGGCCGCGGCCGCCTGCGGCTGTTCGGTGGATGAAATCGTGAAATCGCTGGTGTTTCGCGGTGCGCAATCCGGCAAGGGCGTGCTCCTACTTGTTTCGGGCGCCAATCGCGTGAACGAGGACAAAGTAGCCGGCCCGCTCGGCGAGCAGATCATGCGGCCGGATGCCGCCTTCGTGCGCGCGCTCACCGGTTTTGCCATCGGCGGCATCCCGCCTTTCGGTCATGCAACGCCATTGCCGACCTATATCGACCGCGACCTTCTGGCGCATGAAACCGTCTGGGCCGCAGCCGGCACGCCGCATGCCATCTTCGCCATCGATCCAAAGGCGCTGGCCGAGGCGATCGGCGCCATCGTCATCGACGTCAAGTAGCTGTCGCCACGCATGGGTCCGAGGCGCCGCCGCAGCGTCTCGCGCCTCGCGGCGACATGGGCTCCATCCAGCGGACGTGCAACGGGAGACAGACAGGACATGCTGCATCGTTTCAAGGAGCAGACTGGTTCGGCATGGCGGATGGGCGGCGCAGTCGCCGCGGCGCTGGTCTTGGCCGGAACCCTGGCTCCGCCGGCCTTGGCCGCGACAGTGCTGAAACGCGGCCTTGTCGGACCTGTCACCATCCTCGACCCGCAAAAGGCGGCGACAACAAGCGAAACGGCGCTGCTGCTCGATCTCTTCGAGGGGCTCGTCACGCGCGACGCAGCGGGCAGGATCGCGCCGGGCGCCGCCAGCAGTTGGACGGTCAGCCCCGACGGCCTCACCTATACGTTCACGCTGCGCGACGGCGCCCGCTGGTCGAATGGCGATGTCGTCAAGGCCGCCGATTTAGTCGCCTCGTTCCGCCGCCTGTTCGATCCGGCCACCGAGGCGACCGAGGATGGTCCCTTGCAGACGATCGCCAATGCCGGCGCCGTCAAATCGGGCGCTGCCAAGCCGGATACACTCGGCGTCGCGGCGGATGACGACAAGACGCTGACGATCCGGCTCGATCAGGTCACACCGACCTTCCTGGAAAGGCTGGCCACGCCGGTGGCGTTGCCAGTCAATGTCGCGGCCGCCAAGAAGCTCGGCACGGACTACGCAACGGGCGCGAAACTCGTCTCGAACGGCGCCTATATGCTGGGAACCACCGGCGCCCGCAGCGGCTATAAGCTGACGCGCAACCCACGCTGGAACGGGGCGGACACCCCGACGATCGACAGCGTCGTCTACCGCCCGTTCGACGGAGCTGCGTCCTGCCTCACCGCCTTCCGGGCGAGCGAGGTCGATCTCTGCCCCGATGTCCCGACCGAAAACCTATCGGATCTGAAGGCCGAGTTTGGCGATGCGCTGCGTGTCTCGCCCTATGCCGGAACCTACTTCTATGTCGTCAACCAGCGGAAAAAGCCCTTCGACGACCCGCGCATTCGCCGCGCCTTAAGCCTGGCCGTCGACCGCGATGCACTCGCCGCCAAGGCATGGTCCGGCGGAATGCTGCCAGCCGACGCTCTCGTCCCCGCCGGACTGGCGCCCGCCGACCCTGCCCCGGCAACCCCGCTCGCCGCGCGGCGCGACGAGGCGCGCGGCCTCATGGCCGCTGCCGGCTTCGGGCCCGGCCAGCCGCCGCTGAAGCTCGCGATCCGCGTAGGCAGCGGCATGGCGCATGAGGCGACGGCCGAATGGGTCATCGATGACTGGAAGACGATCGGCGTCGACGGCCATGTCCTAAGCGAGCCCGACGGATCCCATTTCGTCGCCCTGCGGGACGGTGCGGATTTCGATCTCGCCTGGGCCGGCTGGATCGCCGACGAGCCGGACGCGCTCGACATGTTGGAGATCCTGAAGAGCGGGGGGCGGTTCAATTATGGCCGCTATGCCAATCCGGAATTCGACCGGCTGCTCGCTTCGGCCGATGGCGAGATGGATGCATCGAGGCGCAACGCCGATCTTGCGGACGCCAGCGCGCTTGTTGCCACCGACGCTCCCGTCATCCCCCTGCTGTCCTATGCTGCGCTCGGTCTCGTTTCACCCAAGGTGACCGGCTGGACGGACAATCTCGTCAATCAGCATCCGACACGGCTGCTCGGCCTCGAGCCGTAACGAAAAGGCCCGGACGCGATGTCCGGGCCTTCTTGGTCTCCAGCCGATAGAGCGGCTTAGCGGCAGGCTGTCGCGTGGCGACGGCCATAGCTGTCGACCCAGTAGCAGCGCTTGCTGGCCGCATCTCCGATGACCGCTCCGCCAAGGGCGCCAACGCCGGCACCGATCGCTGCGCTCTGAACGTTGCCGCCCGCGATGCCGCCGACGGCCGCGCCGGCAAGACCGCCGACGACAGCGCCGTCACCAGCGCCGGACCCCGTCGAGCAGCCGCCGAGAGCGGCGCCGGCCAGGGACACCGCAACGATCAAAATGGATGCCTTCATTTCAAGAACTCCTCTGGCGCGATCCACCGTTGGCCGCCTTCGCGGGGAAAATGCCTCGGGGAGCGAATTCGTTCCCGCATTGCCCGACAAAGACCCACCGGCAGATCGTCCTATGCCCGCCCGAGAAGCCATATAGGGCAACAATATGAAACAAAAACGGCCGGGCGATGCCCGGCCGTTTCGAAGGGAAATCCGCTCGATCAGCGGCAGGCGGTGTAGTGCTTGCGACCCTGCTGGTCGACCCAATAGCACTTGCCGGTCGCGTCGGCGATGATCGCGCCGCCGATGGCGCCAACGCCGGCGCCGATGGCCGCACCACCCCAGGTGCCCGTGGCAAGGCCGCCAACCGCTGCACCGGCAAGACCGCCGACAACCGCGCCGTCGCCGGCGCGCGAGCCGGTGGTCGGCGTATTGCAGCCCGCGAGCAGCGCGCCGAACAGCGCAACCGAAACGAGGGTCGTGACCTTCTTCATTCTGTGGTCCTCCTTGGACGATGGGCCAGGCCATCCCCGGCTACCGGCTTTGCAGCCATCATTGAACACCCGTTGTCGGAAACAGACCCTTACGACGACGAGCGCCGCGCCGAAATCCGCCCCGCACACGACCCCCGCGGGGATCAGGCTCAAGCGCGAGCCTAGCCGTTCCGCTGCGCCCGGAGAAGAGGCAAGCGCCACCGATTGTTGCTGAACGTGACCATTGTCACAGCGACATTCAGACGATGCCGCTCGAACTGCCCCCTGAGGATGGCCGCTGCTCGGTGACGCGTGCCCGGTAGCCGGAGGCGCGATAGGCCCCGATCGGATCGATCGCACCGCCCTTGGCAAGCCGCGCCTTGGCAATGATCGGTCCGACATCGGTGGTGAAGGCCCGCTTCAATGTCTGGTTGGCCATCAGCGCGTCGTTGGAGTCCTGAAAAGCCCCGAGAACCGATCGGTCGACGAGGAGCGCCTGAGCATAAGCGCGGAGAATCTCGATCGCGCTCGCCATCAGGCTCTCGATCGGATCTGTCACATTGTGCGACTGATCGATCATGTAGGCCGGCTTGAAACCCGCGGCCTTGCGATAATCCGCATCGACCAGTTCGTTGAAGATCAGGAAGAGCTGGAACGGATTGATCGACCCGGCATCGAGATCGTCGTCGCCATATTTCGAATCGTTGAAGTGGAATCCCGCAAGCTTCCCGAACTGGATAAGCCGGGCGACGATCATCTCGATATTGACGTTCGGCGCATGGTGGCCGAGATCGACGAGGCAGAAGGCCTTCGGCCCGAGTTCCTGCGCGATCAGATAATTGGTGCCCCAGTCCTGCACCACGGTCGAGTAGAAGGCCGGCTCGTAGAGCTTGTGCTCGGTGAAGACGCGCCAGTCATCCGGCAGCGCCGCATAGACCGATTTCATCGCGTCGAGATAGCGCTCGAACGCCCGGGTGAAATTCGACTGGCCGGGGAAGTTCGAGCCGTCGCCGATCCACACCGTGAGCGCCTTGGAGCCGAGCACCTTGCCGATCTCGATCGTCTCGATGTTGTGCTCGATCGCCTGCTGGCGCACGGCGGCATCGGAATGCGACAGCGAGCCGAACTTGTACGAGAGCGCCTGGTCCTTCGCGTCCGAGAACGTGTTCGAATTCATCGCATCGAACCCAAGGCCGAGCTGATCGCCCTTCGCCTTGATCTCGGCAGGATCAGCCTTGTCCCAGGGATTGTGCAGCGAGACGGTCGGCGTCGAGCGCGTGAGCTGGTGGATGACGGCGCAGTCGTCGAGCTTCTCGAAGATGCCGCGCGGCTCGCCGGGACCTGCAAAGCGGGCGAAGCGGGTGCCCCCGGTGCCGACGCCCCAGGACGGGATCGCCACGGCAAACGACGCGACCTTCCGCGTGATGGCGTCGATATCGATGCCGCGCCGGTCGAGCTGTTCGCCGAGCGAGGCATAATCATTGGCGAGCGCCGCCTCTCCGGCCTTGTTGTTCTCGGCAAGGAGATCGGCGGAAATCGGAAGATCGGTCATGCTGCGGGTCCTCCCCGGTCTGTTGGTCAGCGCTGCGCAGTCCGCCCGTCATAGCCCAGGGCGAGGCCCCGGCACGACAGGACAAGGCGTCAGCGCGTGAAGCTGATCGCGTTGCCCGCGTCCACATTGATGATGTTGCCGGTCGATTTGGCGGACAGGTCGGCCGCGAGGAAGAAGGCGGCCTCGGCGATATCCTCCGGGAAGACCGAGCGCTTCAGCAGCGAGCGATTGCGGTAGAATTCCTCGAGGTCGTCCTCGCCGATCTTGTTGGAAGAGGCGCGCTGCTGGCGCCACTCGCCCTGCCAGATCTTCGAGCCGCGAAGCACGGCGTCAGGATTGATCGTGTTGACGCGGATGCCGAACGGCGCGCCTTCGAGCGCCAGGCAGCGGGCAAGATGGATCTCGGCCGCCTTGGCGGTGCAATAGGCCGACGCGCCAGCCGAGGCGGCAAGGCCGTTCTTCGAGGCGATGAAGACGATCGAGCCGCCGAGCTTCTGCGTCTTCATGATCCGGTAGGCCGAGCGCGAGACGAGGAAATAGCCGGTGGCGAGGATCGCGATGTTGCGGTCCCAGACTTCCAGCGTCGTGTCCTCGAACGGCGCCGCCGAGGAGATGCCGGCATTGGAGACCAGGATGTCGATGCCGCCGAACGCCAGCAGCGTCTCGGTGAATGCCTTCTCGACGTCGCTCTCGCTGGTCACATTGGCGATCACGCCGCGGATATTATCCTTGCCGAACGCCTTGCCGAACGAGGCGACGGTGTCGTCGAGCGCTTTCTGGTCGATATCGGCGATCATCACGACCGCGCCCTCGCGCAGATAGCGCGCGGCCGTCGCCGAGCCGATACCGCCCGCGCCGCCGGTGATGAAGGCGATGCGGCCCGCGAGGCTCTTCGGCTTCGGCATGCGCTGGAGCTTTGCTTCCTCCAGCAGCCAGTATTCGATGTCGAAGGCCTCCTGCTCGTCGAGGCCGACATAGGTCGAGACCGTCGACGCGCCGCGCATCACATTGATCGCATTGACATAGAACTCGCCGGAAATGCGGGCCGTCGCCTTGTCGCGGGCAAAGGTGATCATGCCGACGCCGGGGACGAGATAGACGACGGCGTTCGGATCGCGCATCGCCGGACTGTCCGGATGCTTGCAGCGCTCGTAATAGGCCGCATAGTCGGCGCGATAGGCGTCGAGCGCCGCGTCGAGGCCGGCGATCACCGCGTCGATATTGTCGGCGGCCGGATCATAATCGAGCACCAGCGGGCGAATCTTGGTGCGGAGGAAATGGTCGGGGCACGACGTGCCGAGCGCCGCCAGCGCCTTCAGATCGGCGGAATTGACGAACTCGAGCACGGCCGGCTGGTCATCGAAATGGCCGACCTTCGATTCCGTCTTGCCGATACGGCCGCGGATCTCGGGCATCAGGCGCGCGGCGATGGCGCGGCGCTTCTCGGCGTCGGCCGAGGCGGCAACGGCGCCACCGAAAATCGCCTTGCCTTCGGTTTCCTTGGCGAACCAGGCGATCGCCTTGTTGATTATCTCGAGCGTCAGCTCGTAGCAATCCTTGGCGTCTTCGGCCCAGGTGAACAGCCCGTGGCTCTCCAGCACGACGCCCTTGGCATCGGGGTTCTCGTTGGCGAATTTCGACAGCCACAGGCCAAGCTCGAAACCAGGCCGCTTCCAGGGCAGCCAGCCGATCTCGTCGCCATAGATCGCCTTGGTCAATTCCTTCGAATTCTTCGAGGCGGCGATGGCAATGATCGCGTCGGGATGCATGTGGTCGACATGCTTGTAGGGCACATAGGCATGCAGCGGCGTATCGATCGAGGCAGCGCGCGGGTTCAAGTTCCAGGTGCAGTGCGGCAGCAGCCCCACCATCTCGTCCTCATAGGCGAGGCCGCGATAGATGCCCTTCAGCGCTTCGAGCTTCGACTGGTAGAGCGTCGCGAAGCCGTCAAGCTTGATCGAGCCGACATCGCCGCCCGAACCCTTGACCCAGAGCACCGTGACGTCCTCGCCGGTGAGCGGATCCTTCTCCGTCACCTTGGCCGAGGTGTTGCCGCCGCCAAAATTCGTGATGCGCTTGTCGGAGCCGAGGAGATTGGAACGATACAGCAGGAGCTCGGACTCATTCATTCCGGCCGCCGTGGCATCGTCCCAGCGATTGTCGAGAAGGAGTGAAGTGCCTGTCATGATCGGAAATGCCTGTTTTCGGAGCAAGGCCGGCTGGCGCCTCGCCCGGCCGACACGCAAAGACGCGCCGCGACGGATGTCGGGCGGGTTGGATGCTCCAGCTTTCTCAGGCGAACGCGAGCTTGTCAATCATGAGCAATCACAAACAATCATATTGCGTCGCAGTATGCCTAAATATCCAGCTGTTGCGGCGCGATATCTCTGTGCTGCGACGCAGTATAAATGGTTTTGATCGAAATTGATTGACAAGGTTCGGCCTGACTGCAAGATCAGCCGGTCTGGGAGGGCACATGCACGAAATCGAGCGCCAGCGGATCATTCTGAGCGAGATCGCCGACCGCCCGGTCGTGACGGTCGGCCAGTTGGTCGAGCTGACGGGCGCCTCCGAGGCGACCATCCGCCGCGACATCAACGCGCTCCACCAGGACGGCAAGCTGCACAAGGTGCGCGGCGGCGCCGAGGCGCTGCATCCGCCGCAGCTGGTCGGGATCGGCGGGCGCCACTTCGCGGTCAGCGAGCAGATGAACGTTGCCCAGAAGCGCGCCATCGCCAAGGCCGCGGTCGATCTTTGCGAGGATGGCGATTCCATCATCATCAATGGCGGCACCACCACCTTCCAGATGGTGGATCATCTCGCCAGCCGCCGCATGCAGATCCTGACCAATTCCTTCGCCATCGCCGAAACGCTGGTCCACACCTCGAAGAACACGATCATCCTGCCGGGCGGCGCGGTCTATCGCGAACAGAGCCTGATCCTGTCGCCGTTCGAGAACGACGTGACGCGAAATTTCTATGCCCGGCGGATGTTCATGAGCGCGCAGGGCGTCAGCCCGATCGGCATCATGGAAGGCGATCCGCTGCTCATCCAGGCCGAGCAGAAGCTGATCAACCAGGCCGACGAGCTGATCCTGCTGCTGGATTCATCGAAATTCGAGCGGCGCTCCTCGCTCATCCTCTGCGCGCTCGACCGCGTCGGCATGATCATCACGGACAATGGCATCAAGAACAGCGACGCCAAGCTGATCGGCGAGGCCGGCGTGCGCCTCCTGGTCGTCGAGCCCGATCCGAACGACGTCTCCGAGGCAATGGGAACGCCATGACCACGACCCTCGCAACGGAGGACGCGGCAGCGATGCCACTCGTCCAGCTCCGCAACATCTCGAAGACCTTCGCCGGCATCAAGGTTCTGAAGAATGTCGATTTCGACGTCCGCAGCGGCGAGGTTCATGCGCTGCTCGGCGAGAACGGCGCCGGAAAATCGACACTGATCAAGATCCTGTCCGGCTTCCATCATCCGGACGAGGGCGGCGAGCTCATCGTGAACGGCGCACCGGTCGCCTTTTCGGCGCCGCGCGACGCCCGCAGCGCAGGCATAGCGACGGTCTATCAGGAACTGCTGCTGTTCCCGGACATGACCGTGGCCGAGAACATCTTCATCGGCCACGCGCCGCATGCCGGCTTCGCGCTCGACTGGAACGAGATGCGCCGCCGCGCCCGCGCCCTCCTCGATGATCTCGACAGCCCCGACCTCGACGTCGATGCCCGGGTCGGCGGCCTTTCGGTCGCCAATCGGCAGCGCGTCGAAATCGCCAAGGCGCTGTCGCAGGACGCGCGGCTCCTGATCATGGACGAGCCGACCGCCTCGCTGGCCGATGCCGATGTGCGGCGGCTGCTGGATGTGGTCCGGCGGCTCAGGGAGCGCGGTGTCGCCATCATCTATATCAGCCACCGCATGCCCGAGATCTTCGCGCTGGCCGATCGCGTCACGGTGCTTCGCGACGGCGCACTCATCGGCACGCGGCCGATCGCCGAAGTCGATGATGCCGCCCTCGTCTCCATGATGGTCGGCCGCTCGATCGATCAGTTGTTCCCGAAAGTCACCGTGCCGATCGGCGCGCCTGTGCTTGAGCTTCGCAACGTCTCGTTCAAGGATGAGGTCAAGGACATCTCGCTCGTGCTCCGCGCCGGCGAGATCCTCGGCATCGCCGGCCTTGTCGGATCGGGACGCACCGAACTCGCGCTGACCATCTTCGGCATCACCCCAGCCACCTCGGGCGAGATTCTTCTCAACGGGTCGCCGGTGGTGATCCGGAGCCCGGAGCAGGCACGCGACATCGGCATCGCCTATGTGCCAGAGGATCGCGGGCTGCAGGGCCTCGTCAAGGCGCAGACCATCCGCGAAAACGTCTCCATGGCGCTGCTCTCGCGCATCTCGAAAGCCTCGATCGTCAACCGGGCGCTCGAATCCAGCATGGCCCGCGATGCCATCACCCGTTTCGGCATCCGCGCCCGTGGCCCAGAGCAGCGCGCCGGCCAGCTTTCCGGCGGCAATCAGCAGAAGGTCGTTCTCGCCAAATGGGTCGCGACCAACCCGAAAGTACTCATCATGGATGAACCGACGCGCGGCATCGATGTCGGCGCCAAATCGGAAATCCATGCCCTGATGTGCAAGCTCGCCGGGGAAGGTCTCGCGGTGATCATGATTTCGAGCGAATTGCCGGAAGTGCTCGGCATGAGCGATCGCATCCTCGTCATGAATGGTGGCCGCATGGTCAAGACCTTCGACCGCAGCGAGGCAACGCCGGATGTCGTCGGCGCCGCGATGACCCATGCCGGCGCCGCGCATGCCCGCGCCGAACAGGCAGGGAGCGCGGCATGAGCCTCGATATCGCCGCGCCGCGCCGGTCGGCCTCGACGGGCATCCTCGCCCGAACGATCAGCACCTATGGCCAGGAATTCATCATCCTTGCGGCCATTGTCGCGCTGTTCGTGGTCGTCGGCCTGATCGCGCCCCGCTTCGTCAGCCAGACCAACCTCACCAGCATCTTCAGCGGCAACGCCTATATCGCCGTCGCGGCGATTGGCATGTCGATGGTGATCATCTCGGGCCATATCGACGTTTCCGTCGGATCATTGATCGGCGTGCTGGCCACGATCGCCGGAACGCTCGCGGTCAATGGCTATCCGATCTGGTTCGCCTGGTGCGCGCCGATCGCGGTCGGCATGGTCATCACCTCGCTGATCGGCGTGCTCGTTGCCTATGTGCGCATCCCCTCGATCGTGGTAACGCTCGGCATGTTGTCCATTCTCAAGGGCGGCCTGATCAGCGTGACCGGCGGCGCCTGGATCACCAACCTGCCGCCGGACTTCCTGATCGCGCAGTTCCGCCTGTTCGGCGTGCCCTCGCCGGTCTGGTTCATGCTCGGCCTCACCATCGTCGCAGCGATCTTCATGCGCTACACCGCCTTCGGCCGGTCGATCTATGCGATCGGCGGCAATGCCGAGGCGGCGCGCGTCGCCGGCATCCGCGTCGAGCGCCAGACGGTCGCGATCTTCGCCATCCACGGCTTCTTCGCCGGCATCGCAGCGATCCTGTTCGCGACGCAGCTGCAGGTCATTCAGTCGACCGTGCCGGCGGGCCTCGAACTCACCGTCATCACCGCCTCGGTGGTCGGCGGCGTCTCGATCCTTGGCGGAACCGGAACCGTCGTCGGCTCGACACTTGCCGCCATTCTCTTCGCCGCGATCGGCTCCTCGCTGATCTTCCTCAATGTCTCGGCCTATTGGCTGCGCTCGGTGCAGGGTCTCCTGATCCTCGCCACCGTTCTCGCCGACATGGCCCGCCGCCGCGGGGTCAAGTGATCGCCATGACCATGACGCTCCGTTCCTTCCTGCGCCACGAGGCGGTGCTCGGCCTGATGCTGGTCATCGTGCTGTTCCTTCTTGCCCAGCAGTCCGACAAATTCTTCACGACGGCCAATATCCTGAACCAGGGCCGCCTGATGACGGAAGTCGGGCTGATCGCCCTGCCGATGACCTTCGTCATCATCACCGGCGGCATCGATCTGTCGGTCGGGTCGATCCTCGGCCTCTGCGCGATCCTGCTCGGCGTGTTCTGGCACAATCTCGGCCTGCCGCTGCCGGTCGCCATGGTGCTGGCGATCGTCGTCGGCGGCATCGCCGGGCTGATCAACGGGCTGATCATCACGCGCTTCAAGGTTCCGCCGCTGATCGCGACGCTGGCGACCCTCGCGCTCTATCGCGGCCTTGCCGAAGGCATCAGCCAGGCGCGCTCCGTGCGCGGTTATCCGGACTGGTTCTTCGTGCTCGGCCAGGGCGAGGTGCTCGGCGTGCCGACCCAGCTCTGGATCCTCGTCATCTTCGCGATCATCGCCGCGGCGATCCTTGGCCTCACCACCTTCGGCCGCGCCACCTATGCCGTCGGCGCCAACGAGACCGCCGCGCGCTTCTCGGGCATCAATGTCGATCGCACCAAGCTGCTGATCTATACCGGCGCCGGCCTGATCTCTGGCCTCGCCGCGGTGATCTTCGTCTCGCGCGTCTCGACGACGCGCTCCGACATGGGCACGGGCGTGGAGCTCGACGTCATCACGGCGGTGGTGCTCGGCGGCACGTCGATCTTCGGCGGGCGCGGCACCATCATCGGCACGGCGGTCGGCCTGATCCTTGTGCAGGCACTCAAGAACGGTCTCGCGCTCTCGGGCGTCAAGGGTGACGGCACGATCGTCGTCATCGGCCTTGTCCTGATCCTCGCCATCCTGGCGACCAACCTCTTCAGCCGCAACGGCGACGGCTGATCGCATACCGACTGCGGAAGAAGGAGCCTCGCCGACAACGGCTCCACCGAAACGTGTTCGAGGAGGAGATGAACATGAAGAAGACATTGTTGCTCGCAGCTGGCCTGGTCCTGGCCAGCTCCGCGTCCTACGCAGCGACCTGGACCGGCGGCGACGAGCTGCCGACCAATCCGCTCGCTTGCGACGCCACCCCCGGCACCGTCTCCGCCAAGCCCTATGATGGCGGCGTCCCGACCAATCCGCCGGATCGCAACGGCAAGAAGATCACCGTTGTCGACATTCCGAAGCTGATCGGCATCGGCTATTTCAATGCCACGTCGAAGGGCATCGCCGACGCCGCCAAGGAACTTGGCAACATGGATGCCAAGACCGACGGCCCGACCAAGGCGAATATCGACGAGCAGATCACCTTCATCGACAACTATGTGACCTCGGGCGTCGATGGCATCCTGTTCGCCGCCAATGATCCCGTCGCGATCGCACCCGTGCTGAAGAAAGCACTCGCAGCCGGCATCAATGTCGTCGGCTACGACGCCAATTCGACCCCCGACGCCCGCCAGTGGTTCGTCAACCAGGCCGAGTTCAACGGCATCGGCAAGGCGATGATCGATTCGCTCGCCAAGGAAATCGGCGAAGACGGTTCGTTCGCCATCGTCACCTCGACCTTCACCACGCCGAACCAGGCGCGCTGGATCGCCGAGATGGGCGCCTATGCTGAGAAGTGCCATCCGAACCTCAAATGGCTGGAGACGGTCGAGGCCCAGGAGGACAACGTCCTTTCGTTCAACCAGGCCACCACGCTGATCAACAAGTATGGTGACCAGCTGAAGGGCATCGTCGGCATGACCTCTGTCGCGACCCCGGCTTCGGCCGAGGCCGTCACGCAGGCCGGCCAGTGCGGCAAGGTCGCCGTCGTCGGCCTCGCCACGCCGAACGCGATGAAGCCCTATGTCGAAAAGGACTGCGTCAAGTCGGTGGTCCTGTGGAACCCCGTCGACCTCGGCTATGCAGCGGCCTATGTGCTGCGCGCCGCGGCTGACGGCACGCTGAAGCCCGGCGACACGTCGGTGAAGGCCGGCAAGCTCGGCGACCTCCAGGTCGTCAACGGCTCCGAGATCCTGCTCGGCGCGCCGTTCGTGTTCGACAAGGCCAATATCGGCCAGTTCGACTTCTAGTTCGGACCGACTACCGCGCGAGGCATGGCGAACCCATGCCTCGCGTTTCCATGCCAGCCAGATGCGGAGAAGGGATGTGGCCGGTCCATCGCGCCTCGAAGCGCTCGTCGCCCTGTCGGCCCGCCTCGGCCGGGACCCTTTGAAGACGCAGGCCGCAGGCGGGAATACGTCGCTGAAACTAGGCGAAGCGCTCTGGATCAAGGCATCCGGCACCTGGCTTGCCGAGGCCGAGACGCGCGACATCTTCCTGCCAGTCGCGCTTGCGCCGCTTCGCGCCGCCATCGAATCCAATGACCCGCGCGCCGCCAAGGCGACCGATTTCGTCGTCGCGGAGGACAATCCGCTCGGGCTTCGCCCATCGGTCGAGACCTCGGTGCACGCGGTATTCCCGTTTGCCGTCGTCCTGCATGTCCACTGCATCGAGACCGTGGCGCTTGCGGTCCGCGCCGATGCAGCCGCGGTCATCGCCGACCGGCTCCGATCGCTGGACGATGTCGTCCACTGCCATATCCCCTATCTGAAGCCCGGCCTGCCGCTCGCCCGTGCCATCCAGGCCACGGCCCGCCTCGCCACCAATGTCGTGACGCTCGGCAATCACGGCCTCGTCGTCGCGGCCGATGATGTCGAGGCGGCCGGCGCCCTGCTCCAGCGTGTCTCGAAGGCACTTGCCTCTCCGGTACGCGCCGCGCCGCCGGCCGATACCGCGGCCCTCGCCGCGCTTGCCGATGGCTCCGACTGGCGCCTTCCCGCCGATCCGCTCGCCCATGCCACCGCGACCGACCCGAGCCGGCTCGCGATCGCGCGACAGGGTTCGCTCTATCCCGATCACGTCGTCTTTCTCGGCAGCGCCGTTGCCGTCCTCGCTGAAGGCACCAGGCCAGCCGAGTTCGTCAGCGAGGCAGCCGTCCCGCAAATGCTGCTGGCGGTTCCGGGCAAGGGCGTGCTGATCCATCGCGACGTCCTGCGCGGCGGTGATGATCTCGCCCGCGCTCTCGCCGAGGTCACGGGCCGGATCCCCGAGAACACTTCGCTCCGCGTTCTTTCCGTCGACGAGGAGCGCGAACTGTTCAACTGGGACGCCGAGATCTACCGGCGCGCGCTCGCCGCAACGACCTTGGCATCGCCGCAGCCATGACAACGAAACCGGCCGCCATCGCCGTTCTCGACATCGGCAAGTCGAACACCAAGCTCGCGCTCATCGATCGCGGCAGCGGCGCCATCCTGTCGATGCGCACGATGAAGAATATCGTCCTCGCCGGGCCGCCCTACCCGCATTTCGATGTCGAGACGATCTGGGCATGGCTGATCGCTGGCCTCGCCGAGGCGAGCCCGACCATCGATGTCGAGGTCATCGCCGTCACGACGCATGGCGCCGCGATCGCCGTGCTGGACGAGGACGGCCTGGCGCTTCCCGTGCTCGACTATGAGCATCCTGGCCCGGACGCCGTGGCGGAGGCCTATCGCGCGGTGCGCGGTGAGTTCGCCGAGATTCTGTCGCCCGACCTCCCCAGCGGGCTCAATGCCGGGCGCCAGCTCTTCTGGCTCGCGCGGACTTTTCCGGATGAATTTGCCCGAGCGACCACGATCCTGCCCTATCCGCAATACTGGGTCTGGCGGCTGACGGGCCGGCGCGTCGCCGAACCGACCTCGTTCGGCGCGCATTCCGACCTCTGGAACGCCGCCGCCGCGAACTATTCCAGCCTTGCCATGCGCGAAGGCTGGGCGACCCTGTTGCCGCCCCGGATCGCGCCCTGGGACGACGTCGGCCCCGTCCTGCCCGAGATCGCCGCGGCTGCGCGACTGCCGGCGCGCTGCCGTGTCGTCGCCGGCATCCATGACAGCAATGCCAGCCTGCTGCCGCATATCCTGTCGCGCCCGCTGCCCTTCGCCGTCATATCGACCGGCACCTGGATGATCACCTTTGCCGCCGGCGGCAGTCTCGATCGTCTCGACCCGACCCGCGGCGGCCTCGCTTATGTCGATGCCTTTGCAAGGCCGGTGCCGTCCACCATGTCGATGACGGGCCGCGAATTCGAGATCCTGACTGGCGGGCGCGCCAGCGCTCCGAGCGACGATGAGATCACCCGCGTTCTCGACGAGCGGATCATGGCGCTGCCCGGCTTTGTTCCCGGCGCCGGCCCCTATGGCCAGCGACAGGGCCGCTGGTCGCACGATCCCGCGACGCTGACGGATGGCGAGCGGACGGCCGCGGCGAGCCTCTACGCCGCCCTTGTCGCCGAGACCTCGCTGCGGCTCGCAGGCGCCGAAGGCCCGGTCCTGATCGAGGGCCCCCTCGCCAAGAGCCCGCTCTTCCTTGCGGCGCTCGCGGCGCTGGTCGAGCGACCCGTGATTGGCCGTCCCGACGCCACCGGCACGACGGAAGGCGCAGCGCTCCTCGCCGACGGGCCCGAACGCGCGCGCCAGGGCGCCGCCGATCCCGCACCGGCGGCTCCGCTTGGCGGCAGCTTTGCTGCCTATGCGGCGGACTGGCGGGCCGCGGCCGGCGACTGACGATCCGCTGCGGCGACGCCGCGTCCGAATCCGGCTATCCTGCCACCTCGTTTCACGGCAAGCAGGTTCCAATGTCGCTTCCCGAAAGCACCGTCGTCCTCGATATCGGCAAGACCAACGCCAAGCTGGCGCTGGTCGATGCCGCGACGCGCGCGATCATCGACATCCGCACGACGGCGAACGAGGTTCTCCGCGACGGGCTCTATCCACATTTCGACACCGACCGCATCTGGTCGTGGATCGTCGCCGGCCTAAAGGATTTTTCCGCCAAGGGCGCCGTCCGCTGCATTTCGACCACAACGCATGGCGCCGCCATCGCGATCGTCGGTCCCGACGGTCTGGTGCTGCCAATCCTCGACTATGAATATGCAGGCCCCTCGTCCATCGACGAGGCCTATCGGCCGCTCCGAGGCGCGTTCTGGGAGACGCTGTCGCCCGATCTGCCGGGCGGGCTCAACGCCGGCAGGCAGCTCTATTGGCTCGAGGAGACATTTCCCTCCGCCTTTGGTCGCGCCAGGGCCATCCTGCCCTATCCGCAATATTGGGTCTGGCGGCTCAGCGGCGCCCTGGTCAGCGAACCAACCTCGCTCGGCTGCCACAGCGATCTCTGGAATCCCGAAGCCGGCACATTCTCGCGCCTCGCCGAGGATCGCGGCTGGTCGAAGCTGATTCCGCCGGTCGTGCATCCATGGGATACCGCCGGAACCCTTCGCCCGGCGCTCGCCGAAAAGACCGGGCTGCCGGCGGATTGCCGCGTCGTCGCCGGCATTCATGACAGCAATGCCAGCCTGCTGCCGCATATCCTGCGACGCAGAACGCCGTTCACCGTGCTCTCGACGGGCACATGGCTGATCGTGTTCGCGCTCGGCGGCTCGATGGCCCATCTCGACCCGGCGCGCGATTGCCTCGCCAATGTCGACGCTTTCGGCCGGCCGGTGCCCTCCGCGCGCTTCATGGCCGGGCGCGAATTCGAGCGCCTGACCGAGGGCGCCAAGGCCGAACCCGGCGAAGACGGCGTCGCGTCGGTTGTCGCCAAGGGCGCGATGGCCCTGCCCTCCTTTGCCCCGGGCACAGGCCCTTATGCCTTCCTGGAAGGCCGCTGGACGGTCGATCCGGCGACGTTGACACCGGGCGAACGGATCGCCGCGGCAAGCCTTTATTGCGCGCTGGTCGCCAGCACATGCATGACGCTGACCAGCGCCGCCGGGCCGATCATCGTCGAGGGACCGCTGTCGCGGAACCGCTTCTTCCTGTCGGCGCTCGCCACGATCGCCGACCGCCCGGTCATTGCGCGCGCCGACGCGACCGGCACGACGGAAGGCGCGGCGCTGCTTGCCGACGGCCCCGACGGCGCCGGGCCAGGCGCCCCGGATCCCGCGCCAACGGCACCGCTTGCCACCGACATTGCGGCCTATGTCGCCGCCTGGCGCGCAGCGCTCGACTGAGACGCTGGCGCGACAGCCCCGCGCGCTTCGTGCTACGTGATGTCCAGTCCGTTCCTGGGGGAGCCTGGATGATGTCGCGCAGAAGCTTGTCAATCATCGCGGGGACCGCCGCATCCGCCCTTGTCCTGCCAGGCGGCTTCGCGCAGGCCGCTGACACGGCACCGGTCACACGCGCCGAGGTCGAGGCGGTCCTGCCGCAGTTCGAGCAACTGGTGCAGCAGGCGATTGCCGAGGGTCAGGTTCCCGGTCTTTCGATCGCCATCGTCGCCGCGGACGAGGTCGTCTATCTCAAGGGCTTCGGCCTGCGCGAAGTCGGCAAACCCGAGGCGGTCGATGCCGACACCGTCTTTCAGCTCGCCTCGTTTTCGAAGCCGATCTCCTCAACGGTGGTGGCCGCGGTCGTCGGCGATGGCAAGATCGGCTGGGACGCGAAGATCGCGGATCTCGATCCGTCGTTCCGCCTGTCCGAGGCCTGGCCGAGCGCAAATCTGACCGTCACCGATCTCTTTTCGCATCGGAGCGGCCTGCCGGGCAATGCCGGCAACGAACTCGAAAGCCTCGGTTTCGACCAGAAGACTATTCTGGAACGCCTCAGCCAGGTGCCGCTCGACGGCTTCCGCTCGAATTACTCCTACAGCAATTTCGGGATCACCGAAGGCGCGGCCGCTGTGGCGAAAGCCGAGGGCATGGACTGGGCCGACCTTGCGGAGACGCGGCTCTACAAGCCCCTCGGCATGACGGCCACCTCCTCGCGCTACGCCGATTTCCTGAAGCAGCCCGACCGCGCCGTCCTGCATATCGGCGCGATCGGCGCGTGGAAGCCCGGGCCGGCCCGCGAACCCGATGCGCAAGCGCCGGCCGGCGGCGTTTCCTCGACCGCCCGCGATCTCACAAAATGGCTGCGGCTCGAACTTTCGGGCGGCAGCTTCGATGGCAAGCCACTGATCAATGCCGAGGCGCTCGCAGCAACGCATGTCCCGCTGATGCAGCGCGGCAAGAACCCGATCACCGGCGCATCTTCCTTCTATGGTCGCGGCTGGAATGTCGAATTCGGCCGCTATGGCCTCTCCTGGGGCCATGCCGGCGCCTTCAGCAACGGCGCGCGCACGCTTGTCAGCATCCTGCCGGAGCGAGGGATCGGCGTGATCGTGCTCGCCAATGCCTTCCCGACCGGATTGCCCGAGGGCCTCACCGACTCGCTGTTCGACCTGATCTTCACCGGCAAGGTTCAGGAGGACTGGATCAAGAAGTGGGATACGGCCTATGCGGGGCTCTACGGCCCGATGATGGAGGCCGGCAAGGCCCGCTTCGCCCATTCGCCGGCGAATGCCGGTGCGGCCCTTCCGAACGAGGCCTATACCGGGCGCTACGCCAATGCCTATTTCGGAACGGCGGTCGTGAGCGCCGACAAGGATGGGCTGACGCTTGGCCTCGGTCCTGCAGGAGAAACGCGCTTTCCGCTTACGCATTTCGACCGCGACCTGTTCCTGATGCATCCCGCCCCGGAAATGCCCGACTTCCCGTCAGCCGTGACCTTCAGCATCGGCTCTGATGGCAAGGCTGCATCGATCCAGATCGAAAGCCTCGACGATCTCGACTTCGGCACCTTGAAGCGAGCCGACTGAGCGCTGCGACCATACATTTATGTTTGGCTGACAGTCGGCTTTCCCGAATTCCGTTGATCGAAGCGTTCGGTGAAAGTGGTTCATCGCCAGCTTCACCGGAGTTACCGATGCCAACAGCCAATCCATCCTTCAGCCCCGCCGTCGCCGGCATACCGCGCCGCCTGTTGCAGGCCGAGGGCGCTGCGTTGCTGGCGGCCGGTGCCATCGCCTATGCCCATCTCGGCGGCAGTTGGAGCGTCTTCGCCGCGCTGTTCCTCGCGCCCGATCTCTCGATGCTCGGCTATCTCAGCGGAAACCGGGTCGGTGCGGCACTCTACAACGCCGTCCATACGACGCTCGCCGCCTTCGCGCTCGGCGCGGCCGGCTATCTCCTCGGCGCGGGCTGGGCCATCGATGGCGCGCTGATCCTAGCCGCCCATATCGGCTTCGACCGCATGCTCGGCTACGGCCTCAAATACGGCACCGCCTTCGGCGACACCCATCTCGGATCGAAGGGCAAAAGGCCCTAATCTCCCTCACGCCGGATCGTTTCGAGCGCTTCGAGACGCGCGCGGCCTTCGGCGCCGCGTGCGGTGGCGACGGCGGCGAGGAGGGCCTCGGTGATCAGCATGAGGCCGGCGCCGGAATCCCAGACGGATGGCGCGGCGACATGGGCGGGGAGCACATGGCGCGCCACCTTCGAAATCGGCGAAAGCCACTGGTCGGTGACCAGCACGACGCTGGCGCCGCGCGCTGCCGCCCGCTCGGCAAAGTCGGCGAGATCGGATGAATAGCGGCGGATATCGAACAGCACGACCACGGCGCGCTTCTGGATGTCGAGCAACTGGTCGAGCCACGCCGCCGGCTGGCCGGTCACGCGCCGCACGTCGGGCCTGAGCACGCGGAGATGCACCGCCATATAATCGGCGATCGGATCGGTGAAGCGGCCGCCGAGCAGGTGAACCGGACGACGCGGATCGGACAGAAGCGCCGCGACGGCCGAGAACTCGTCGCGCGGCACATTGGCAGCGGTCGCGCGCAGATTGTCGACCGACGCCGCGGCGAAACCCGCCAAGGGGTCATCGGCATAACGTTGAAGGCCCTTGGTCAGCGGCGTTGCCCGCCGCGCCGCCAATTCCGCCTTCAGTTCGTCCTGGAAGGCGCCGTAGCTCGGAAATCCGAGCTTGGCGATCATGCGCAGCACGGTCGGCGCACTGACCCCCGACGCTTCGCCGAAGCGCGCCGCCGAGTCGAGCCCCGCCATCGGGAAATCGGCCAACAGGCGTTGCGCCGCCCGCTTCTCGTTCGGCGTCATCCGCCCGAGATCACGCCGCAGCCGCTCTGCGATCGAGGCGTCGCTGTCAGTCATCTCGCCGCCCTGCCCTCAGCACCCATCGCTCCATCATCACCCGCAGTGCCAATTCCGGAGGCAGTTGACGCCTTCATTTCAGAATTGACGCAATCCAACGCTGCTGTAACGTATCGTTCAGTCGCCCGATACGTCAAAGCACCGATATCGGCCGGCAACCCTTTTTGCGGAGCCGTGGTCGGCATGTCGAGCCTTTCGACCCCAGGTCTGGCGATGAAGCACGGCGCCTCCGACGCGCCGCTGCTCAGCGCCGACGAGCCCGCGCCTGTCGAGGTCATCGCTGCACGCGCCGATCCCTTCGTCTTTGTCTGCGAGCATGCCAGCAATCGGGTCCCACGCGCCCTCGGTGATCTCGGCCTCCCGCCTGAGGCGTTCGAGCGCCATATCGCCTGGGATCCCGGCGCGGCGCTGCTGACGCGCGCGCTTGCCCGCCGTTTTGGCGGCGCGGCCGTGTTGCAGGCCTATTCGCGCCTCGTCATCGACTGCAACCGAGCGCCCGAGCTTGCCGATGCGATCACGCCGCTTTCGGAAGATACAGCCATCCCAGGCAACGGCGACCTCGCTGCCGCTGATCGCGCACGCCGCATCGAGGCGGTCTGGACGCCGTTTCACGCGGCGATCGACGCTATGATGGCAGCGCGCCACATGGCCGCCCGGCCGACCGTTTTCGTCACGCTGCATTCCTTCACGCCCGTCTATCGCGGCGTCGCCCGGCCCTGGCATGTCGGCCTCATCGAGGCTGACGATCGCCGCCTTGCCGAGCCGATGCTGGCGGCGCTCGAGGCCGATCCGGCGCTCGTCGTCGGCGACAACCAGCCTTATTCGGCCAAGGACAATGTCGACTACACGATCCGTCGGCACGGCCGCAATCGCGACCTGCCGCATGTCATGATCGAAGTGCGCAACGACCTGCTGCGGACGCCGTCCGACATCGAGGCCTGGACGCGTCGGCTCGGTGACGCGCTGGCGGCGGGCACGTGCGGTCTCGGCATCGATCTCAGCGAGGCCGCGGCAGAGGATTAGGAGATTGGCCGGGCCTCGGCCCGTGCCGGACGCGGCGGTACCCTTGGCGCGAAGACCAGGGACCACCGGGACGACGGTGCCGGCGACAGCACCGGGAACAGTTGACGAGGGGCATCGCCTGGCGGCGATCCGGGCAGGGCCGGATCAGGCCGGGTCAGCGAGGGGAAGCATGACATGAGCGTGCGCGACAGCTACAGCGATCAGGACAAGAAGGCGGACATCCACGTCCTCCATTCCATGGGATATGCGCAGGAACTGGAACGGCGGATGAGCCGCTTCTCCAACTTCGCGATCTCCTTCTCGATCATCTGCATCCTATCGGGCGGCATCAATTCGCTCGCCCAGGCAACGTCCGGCGCCGGCGGCGCCGCGATCGGCATCGGCTGGCCGCTCGGCTGCCTGATCTCGGGCGTCTTCGCGCTGGCGATGGCGCAGATTTCCTCGGCCTATCCGACGGCCGGCGGCCTCTATCACTGGGGCTCGATTCTCGGCAACCGCTTCACCGGCTGGGTGACGGCCTGGTTCAACCTGCTCGGCCTCGTCACCGTGCTCGGCGCGATCAATGTCGGCACCTATTACTTCTTCGTCGGCGCCTTCGGGCCGACCTTCGGCTGGGTCGACAACACCACGGATCGCGTGCTGTTCCTCGTCGTCCTGACCGGCCTGCAGGCCCTGATCAACCATATGGGCATCGGCCTGACGGCGAAGCTGACCGACTTCTCCGGCTACCTCATCTTCGTGACGGCGCTGGTGCTGGCGATCGTCTGCCTGATCGCGGCGCCAAGCTATGACTTCGCCCGGCTGTTCACCTTCGCCAACTATTCGGGCGAGGCGGGCGGCAATGTCTGGCCGTCAGTCTCCGGCTGGTGGGTGTTCCTGCTCGGCCTGTTGCTGCCGATCTATACCATCACCGGCTATGACGCCTCGGCACACACCTCGGAGGAAACGGTTAAAGCCGCCCATTCCGTGCCGCGCGGCATGGTCATGTCGGTGGTGTGGTCCGCTTTGTTCGGCTACATCATGCTCTGCTCGTTCGTGCTGATGATCCCGAACATGGACGACGCTGCCAAGCAGGGCTGGAACGTCTTCTTCTGGGCCATGGACTCCCAGGTGAACCCGGTCGTGAAGACGATCCTCTACCTCGCCATCTTCGTCTCGCAGTTCCTCTGCGGCCTGGCGACTGTGACGTCGGTCTCGCGCATGATCTTCGCCTTCTCCCGTGACGGCGGCCTGCCGGCGTCCAAGGCGCTGTCAAAGGTCAGCCCGAAGTTCCGCACGCCCGTCGCGGCGATCTGGACCGGCTCGATCCTCGCGGTGCTGTTCGTCTGGGGTTCCTCGCTGGTCTCGATCGGCGACACCCCCGTCTATACGATCGTCGTCTCGTGCACGGTCATCTTCCTGTTCTTCTCGTTCGCCATTCCGATCGCCCTTGGCCTCTTCGCCTATGGCACCAGCAAGTGGCCGGCGATGGGGCCATGGAATCTCGGGCGGGGCCTGTTCACGCTGTTCGGGCTGCTCTCCATCGTCGCGATGGTCCTGATCTTCGTCATCGGCATTCAGCCGCCGAACGAATGGGCTCTCTACATCACGATCGGCTTCCTGGTATTGGCCGCGATCGTCTGGTTCGTCTTCGAGAACCGTCGGTTCCAGGGCCCGCCGATCGGCGACATGATCGCCAAGCGCAAGGCCGCCATCGCTGCTGCCGAAAAGGCCGTCGGCGAAGCCTGACCGCGAACCCCGAAAATGCGGGAGGGGCCGGTGCCCCTCCCCTCCACCGCTTATGACAAGATGGAACATGCTGATGGCCGGAAACATGACGCTGAAGGAACTGGAGGCGGCGATCGCCGCCGGCACGATCGACACGGTGATCGTGGCCTTCCCCGACATGCAGGGCCGGCTGATCGGCAAGCGCTTCACGGGCGCCTTCTTCCTCGACAGCGCGTTGCATGAAACCCACGCCTGCAACTACCTGCTCACCGTCGACATCGACATGGAGCCGGTGCCTGGATACCAGGCGGCGAGCTGGGAGAAGGGCTATGGCGACTTCGTGCTGAAGCCCGTCGTCTCGTCGCTGCGCCGCATTCCTTGGCTCGAAGGCACCGCGCTGATGCTCGCCGATGTCTGCGACCATCACGGCGAGGATCTCGCGCACAGCCCGCGCGCCATGCTGAAGGCGCAGCTGAAACGCCTTTCCGAGCGTGGCATGTCAGCCTTCTTCGCCTCGGAACTCGAGTTCTACGTCTTCGACGAGACCTATGAGGGCGCGGGCGAGAAGCGCTGGCGCGATTTGAAGACGATGGGAAATTACATTGAGGACTATCACATCCTCCAGACGACCAAGAATGAGCCGCTGCTCCGGGCGATCCGCAACGGCCTGATGGGCGCAGGCATTCCGGTCGAGAACTCCAAGGGCGAGTGGGGGCCCGGCCAGGAGGAGGTGAATGTCCGCTATGCCGAGGCGCTGGAAATGGCGGACCAGCACGTCATCATGAAGAACGGCATCAAGGAGATCGCCCATCTCCAGAACCGCGCCGTCACCTTCATGGCCAAGTGGCGCTACGACCTGGCGGGTTCTTCCTCGCATATCCACTCCTCGCTCTGGGACGCCAAGGCGAAGAAGCCGCTGTTCATGGATGCCAAGGACCCGCTCGGCATGTCCGCGACCATGAAGTCGTGGCTCGCCGGTCATCTGACCCATGCGAGCGAAATGACCTATTTCCTCGCGCCCTACATCAACTCCTACAAGCGCTTCCAGGTCGGCACCTTCGCGCCGACCAAGGCAGTCTGGTCGGTCGACAACCGGACGGCAGGCTTCCGCGTCGTCGGCGAAGGCAAGTCGATCCGCACCGAATGCCGCATCGGTGGCGCCGACCTCAACCCCTACCTCGCCTTTTCGGCGCTGATCGCCGCCGGCCTTGCCGGCATGGACGAGAAGCTGCCGCTGGAGGCCGAATTCTCCGGTGATGCCTATGGCGCAGCCGGCATCCGCGAGGTGCCGAAGACCTTGCGCGACGCGCTCGCCGCGCTCGACGGCTCCGCGATGCTGCGCTCGGTCCTCGGTGACGCCGTGGTGGAGCACTATCTCCATACCGGCCGCTGGGAGCAGTTCGAATATGATCGCCGTATCACGGACTGGGAGTTGCAGCGCGGCTTCGAGAGGTATTGATTGCCGCCACCGGCGCCGACACATGCTCGGCGACACGACTTGATGAGGCTCATCCATGAACGCCCCCGTCCTGAAGATCGTCACGCCGGTCGACGGCTCCGTCTATGCCGAGCGCCCGCTCGCCAGTGAATCCGAGGTGCTCGCTGCGCTGGAGCGCGCGAAGGCGGCGCAGCGCGCCTGGCGCACCTCATCGATGGCCGATCGGCAGGCGATCGCGACCGCTTTCGTCGACGCCATGGTGGCCGAGAAGGACAAGGTGGCCGAGTTGCTTGCCTGGCAGATGGGCCGGCCGATCCGCTATGGTCATGGCGAGATGCGCGGCTTCGAGGAGCGCGCCCGCTACATGATCGAGATCGCGCCGGCGACGCTCGCCGATATCGATGTCGGTCCGAAGGAAGGCTTCAAGCGCTTCATCCGCCGCGAACCGCTCGGCGTCTGCCTCAACCTGCCGGCCTGGAATTTCCCCTATATGACCGCGCTCAACGCGGTGTTGCCCGCGATCCTCGCCGGCAACACCGTCGTCATGAAGCATTCGAGCCAGACCGCACTCGTCGCCGAGCATTTCGCCTCGGCCTTCGCCAAGGCGGATCTGTGGCCCGACGTGTTCCAGTATGTGAACATGTCGCATGAGGTCACCGACAAGGTCATCCGCTCCGGTCTGGTCGACCAGGTCGGCTTCACCGGCTCGACGTCGGGCGGCCGCCACATCATGGCCTCCGTCGCCGGCGCCTTGAACTTTCCGGCGACGACGCTGGAGCTCGGCGGCAAGGACCCGGCCTATGTCCGTCCGGATGTGAACCTTCCCTTCGCGATCGAGAACATCGTCGATGGCGGCTTCTTCAATTCCGGCCAGTCGTGCTGCGCCATGGAACGCGTCTATGTGCATGAAAGCGTCTATGACGCCTTCGTCGAGGGCGTGGTCGCAACCGTGAACGCCTACAAGCTCGGCAGCCCGACCGATCCGGCGACGACGCTCGGCCCGGTCGTGCGTGCGGAGGCTGCACGGTTCATCAAGGCGCAGGTCGACGAAGCCATTCATGCCGGCGCGAAGCCGCTGATCGATGCGTCCGGCTTCCCGGAAGCGTCTGAGGGCACCGCCTATCTCGCGCCGCAGGTTCTCGTCGGCGTTGACCATTCGATGCGCTTCATGACCGAGGAAACCTTCGGACCCGCCTTCGGCATCATGAAGGTCTCATCGGACGAGGAGGCGATCAGCCTCATGAACGACTCGCCGTTTGGCCTCACCGCCGCCATCTGGACCGAGGATGTCGAGGCCGCGACAAGCATCGGCGACCGCATCGAGACTGGCACCGTCTACATGAACCGCTGCGACTTCCTCGATCCCGCCCTGCCCTGGGTCGGCGTCAAGCAGACCGGCCGCGGCGCCACGCTTTCGCGTGTCGGCTACGAGCATCTGACGCGGCCGAAGTCATTCCATCTCAGGACGAAGACAGACTGAACCCCTCCGCCCGTCATGGCCGGGCTTGTCCCGGCCATCCACGTCTTCCTTGAGCCGGCAGGTCGAAGCAAGTCGTGGATGCCCGGGACAAGACCGGGCATGACGGCGGATAGCCCGATACCACGGAGACCATGATGCTCGACAACTACGCCTCGCTGACCGCCAACTGGTCCTATCCGACAGCCATCCGCTTTGGCGCGGGGCGGATCAGCGAACTGGCTGACGCTGTGAACGCGGCCGGCATCACCTCGCCGCTTTTCGTCACCGATCCCGGCCTCGTAACCCTGCCCGTCGTGGCCAAGGCCCTCGGCGTCCTCGCTGCGGCCGACGTCGCCTATACCGTGTTCTCGAAGGTCGACGGCAATCCGACGCTCGCCAACCTCGATGACGGCCTTGCCGCCTATCGCGCTGGCGGCCACGACGGCGTCATCGCCTTCGGCGGTGGCTCCGGCATGGATATCGGCAAGACCATTGCCTTCATGGCCGGCCAGACGCGCCCGGTCTGGGATTTCGAGGACCGTGAGGACTGGTGGACGCGCGCCGACGCCGACGGCATCGCGCCGATCGTCGCCGTGCCGACCACCGCCGGCACCGGTTCCGAGGTCGGCCGCGCCGCCGTCATCACCGATCCGGCCGATCATACGAAGAAGATCATCTTCCACCCGAAGATGCAGCCGAAGATCGTGATCGAGGATCCGGAGCTCACGCTCGGCCTGCCGGCGAAGATCACGGCCTGGACCGGCATGGATGCGCTCAGCCATTCGCTCGAAGCATGGTCGAGCCCGTTCTTCCATCCGCAGTCCGCCGGCATCGCGCTCGAAGGCATGCGCCTCGTCAAGGACTGGCTGCCGATCGCGGTCAAGGATGGCAGCCGCCTCGATGCGCGGGCCTATATGCTGATCGCCTCCTCGATGGGCGCCGTCGCCTTCCAGAAGGGCCTCGGCGCGATGCATGCGATGAGCCATCCCTGCTCAAGCCTGCGCGGCACGCATCACGGCCTGACCAATGCGGTCGTGATGCCCTATGTCCTCGCCCACAACGCGCCCGTGATCACCGACAAGCTGGCGGCGCTGGCCCGCTATCTCGACCTGCCGGGCCAATCGGCGGCGAGCGTCATCGACTGGGTGCTGGCGCTGCGGACCGAACTCGGCATTCCGCACACGCTGAAGGAGATCGGCGTCGACGAAAGCGTCCTCCCCGACGCGGCCAGGATGGCCGAGCACGACCCGTCGAATGGCGGCAATCCGATCGCGATGGGCGAAAAGGAATATGAGACGCTGTTCCGCCGCGCCATCGAAGGCACCATCTGACGGCCCTGCCTCGGGTCACACCGGACGGCTCTTGATATAATCGACGAAGGCCCGGAGCGGCGGCGGCACCAGCCGCCGCCCCGGAAAATAGAGGAAGGGGCCGGTGAAGCTCAGCCACCAGTCCTCGAGCACGGGTTCGAGCGTGCCGGCGTCGAGATGCGGGCGCAGCCAGGTTTCGAAGGCCGCGACGATGCCGACCCCGCCGAGCGCGACGTCGATGGCAAGGCCGATCTCACCCGCCGGCCGGATTTCGAACGGCCCCGGCGGATCGACATGCACCACCTCATCGCCGCGCTTGAATTCCCATGGATGGCGCGCGCCGCTCGAAAAGCGGAAGCGCAGGCAGTCATGGCCGAGAAGCTCGCGCGGATGGCTCGGCCGGCCCCGGCGATCGAGATAGGACGGCGCGGCGGCAACGGCGAAACGCTGCACGCGCGGGCCGATCGGGACCGCGATCATGTCCTGCTCCAGCCGCTCGTCGTAGCGGATCCCGGCGTCGCAGCCGGCCGCGATCAGATCGACGAAACTGTCCTCCGCCGTGATCTCCAGCCGGATCTCTGGATAGGTGGCGAGAAAACCGGGCACGATCGCCGGCAGCACCAGCCGCACCGCCACGACGGGGACATTGAGGCGGAGCGTGCCAGCCGGCCGGTCGCGATAGCCATCAACGATGTCGAGTGCGGCCCGCACCTCGCCCAGCGCAGGCTCCAGCCGATCAAGCAGGCCCTGTCCGGCCTCGGTGGCGCGAACGCTGCGCGTCGTGCGGTTGAGGAGGCGGAGGCCCAGCCGCTGTTCGAGCCGACGCACGGCCTCGCTGAGGCTCGATGCGCTCACGCCCGCGACACGCGCGGCCTCGCGGAAGCCGCCGGCCCGCGCGACGGCCACGAAGGCATCGAGATCGCCGAGATCGGTCTTCATTGTTCGCCTCTCCGCACAGCCCGTGCGGACCGTGCATGATTATCGCGCAACGGAGCAAGGCCTATCTCCGGGACGTCCTCACCGGAGCCCGACCATGAACCGCATCGACACCTCAAATACCTTCCGCCTCGGCGACCGCACTGTGAAGCGCATCGGCTATGGCGCCATGCAGCTCGCCGGGCCCGGTGTCTTCGGACCACCGCGCGATCATGCAGCCGCCCTCGCTGTGCTGCGCGCAGCCGTGGAAAGCGGCGTCGATCATATCGACACGGCTGATATCTACGGCCCGCACGTCACCAATCGTCTGATCCGCGAAGCGCTGCATCCTTATCCCGACACCCTCACCATCGTGACCAAGATGGGCGCACGGCGTGGCGAGGATGCGTCATGGAACGTGGCCGCCTCCCCGGCCGAGCTGGAAGAGCAGGTTGAGGAAAACCGCATGAATCTAGGCCTCGACGTCCTCGAGGTTGTCAATCTGCGCCTGATGTTCTCGACGCATGGACCGGCGGAAGGCCCGATCGAGGCTGCGGTCGAGACACTTGCAGACATGAAGCGGCGCGGGCTGATCCGTCATATCGGCATCAGCAATGCGACAACGGCCCAGGTCGCGGCGGCGCGGGCAATCACCGAGATCGTCTGCGTCCAGAACCTCTACAACATCGCACATCGCGACGACGACGCGCTGATCGACGCGCTCGCCCGCGATGGCATCGCCTATGTGCCGTTCTTCCCGCTCGGCGGTTTTTCGCCTCTGCAATCCTCGGCGCTCTCCAACGTCGCGGCACAGCTCGGCGCCACGCCGATGCAGGTGGCGCTGGCCTGGCTGCTGCAGCGCTCGCCGAACATCCTGCTGATCCCGGGCACCTCATCGACGGCGCATCTTGCGGAAAATCTCGCCGCCGGCGACCTCGTGCTGTCCGCTGATGTCCTCGCCGTGCTCGACGATATCGGGCGACCCGCCGCCGCACACTGATCGATCGCGTCGCCCGCTCGCGAGCGCTTGCATGAAAGCGCACAAGGCTTCAGAAATGCGCGGCCTTGAGCGAGGAGAAGCACGTGAGCCCCGACATCATCTGCATCGGCGAGCCGATGTTCGAGCTGAACCAGCCGAAGGGCGAGACCGTGTTTCATCCTGGTCATGGCGGCGATGCGTCGAACGCCGCCATCGCCGCCGCAAGGCAGCAGGCCTCGGTCGGGATGTTGACGGCCATCGGCAACGATAGCTTCGGACAGTCCTTCCTCGATCTCTGGATGACGGAAGGTGTCGATGCGAGTGCGGTGAAGCGCGATGCCCGCGCGCCGACCGGTCTCTATTTCGTGACGCATGGACCTGATGGCCATGAGTTCACCTATCGGCGGGCGGGCTCGGCCGCGAGCCTTCTCGAGCCCGCCGAACTGCCGCTCGACTATATCCGCGGCGCACGCATCCTGCATGCCTCCGGCATCAGCCAGGCGATCTCCGCGGCAGCAGCCGACGCGGTTTTCCTGGCGATGCATACGATTCGCGCGGCGGGAGGCCTTGTTTCCTATGATACCAATCTGCGAAGCCGTCTATGGCCGATCGACCGCGCCCGCGCGGTGATCCACGCGGCCGCCAGCCTCGCCCATATCGTCAAGACAAGCATCGAGGATGCGACGGCGCTGACCGGGCTCACGGACCCCGGCAAGGTCGCCGATTTCTATCTCGGCCACGGCGCGCGGATCGCTATCGTCACGCAGGGAGGCGCCGGCGCACTGGTCGCGACGGCCGAGCGGCGGCAGCAGATCGAGCCGATGACCGTCCGACCGCTCGACGCGACAGGCGCCGGCGATACGTTCGACGGCGCCTTTCTCGCTGAATATCTCGCTCATGGCGATCCGTTCGCGGCCGCGGTCTATGCCAATGCGGCGGCCGGTCTTGCGACCGAAGGCTACGGCGCCGTGGCGCCGATGCCTCGGCGCGCCGCTGTCGAGGCGGCGCTCGCGGCGCGCTGAGAACCAGCGCGCCGACGCCTTGAACTAGCTGCCGCTCATTGCTGCGAGCAGCTGGCTCTCATTGTTCTGGAACATCTTCACATAGGTCGGAGCGACGCCGTCCTTCGGCGAAAGCGCGTCGGAGAACAGCTCCCCGCCAACCTTGACGCCGCTTTCGCGGGCGATCTGGTCGATCAGGCGCGGGTCGGTGATGTTCTCGACGAAGATCGCCTGGATATGCTCGTCCTTCACCTGCCGAACGATCTTGGCGACATCCGCCGCCGAGACGTCGGCTTCGGTCGAAAGCCCTTCCGGCGCGATGAACTGGATGTCGTAGGCGGCGCCGAAATAGCCGAAGGCGTCGTGACTGGTCACGATGCGGCGCTTGGCCTCGGGCAGCTTGCCGAACTCGGCGGCCAGGCGGTCATGGATTGTGGTGAGCTGTTCGTTGAGCGCATCGCCATTGCGCCTGTAGTCGCTCGCGTGAGCCGGATCGGCAGCCGAGAACCCGGCGACGATGTTGTTCACATAGCGAATGCCGTTGCGCGGATCCTGCCACGCATGCGGATCGATCGCCTTGCCGTCGGCGTTCTTCTCGAGCTCCTCGGCCTCATCGGCATCGCCCTGCCAGAGGCGCGGCTCGACGCCCTTTGAGGCGATCACGGTCTCGCCCTTGAAATTGGAAGCGGCGACCAGGCGCTGCATCCAATGCTCGAGGCCGAGCCCGTTTTCGACGAGCACCGCGGCCTCGCCGAGCGCCTTGGCATTCTGTGGGCTCGGCTCGAAGGTGTGCGCATCGCCGTTCGGCCCGACCAGCGTCGTGACGTCGACATGGTCGCCGCCGACTTCGGAGGCGAGATCGCCGAGAACCGAGAAGCTCGCGACGACCTTCAGTTTTTCAGCGGCGAAGGCAGGACTGGAGAGCCCTGCCGCAAGCGCTGCGGCGAGGAGGAGGTTGGTAATCCGCATGGAAAGCTCCGTTGCAGGAAGGAGAAGTCAGCCCCTCAAATGCTGCGCCCGCAGCATCTGTCTCAGGAAACTGCCGTGCCGGCCAAACAGCAGCGACAGCGCATGGATGGCGCCGGCCGTCAGGATGATGGCGGGCGAGGTCGGTACGGCGACGTGGTAGGACACAACGAGCCCGATATAGGACGAGACCACTGCGATCAGCGCCGCCGCGATAATCTGGCCGCCGATCGACTCGCTCCAGAACCGGCTGGATGCGGCCGGCAGGATGATGAGGCCAACCACCATGAGCGTGCCGAGCGCATTGAATCCGCCGACGAGATTGAGCACCACCAGCACCAGGAACAGGAAATGCACGGCCCCGCCTGCGCCCCCGACACTGCGCAGGAAGCCCGGATCGAAGCATTCCGCCACCAGCAGGCGATAGACAAAAGCAAAGGCCAGGAACGTCACCGTCGCGATCGAGGCGATCAGGTAGATCGCCGCATCGTCGAGCGCGAGCACATTGCCGAACAGGACATGCAGCAGGTCGACATTCGAGCCTTTCAGCGAGACGATCAGCACACCGAGCCCGAGCGAGACCAGATAGAAGGACGCAAAACTCGCATCCTCCTTCAGCGGCGTGGTGCGCGAGATGAACCCCGCCGCCAACGCCACCGCAAGTCCGGCGACGACCCCGCCGAGCGTCATCGCGAACAGCGAGAAGCCTGAGAGCAGGAAGCCGATCGCCGCCCCGGGCAGGATGGCATGCGACATGACATCGCCCATCAGGCTCATCCGCCGCAGCACCAGGAACACGCCGATGGGCGCTCCGGACAGCGACAGGGCCAGACAGCCGATCAGGGCGCGCCGCATGAAGCCGAATTCGAGAAACGGCGCCACGAGCAGATTGAAGACTGTCATGCTGCCGGACGCTCGCAAAGCTCGGCATCGCTATCGAACGCCTCGTCCAGCCCGCGCGAGCGGGCGATATTGGCCTCGGTCAGCACCTCGGAAGTCGGCCCCCACGCGATGGGGTCGCGGGCGATCAAGAGGGTCTTGGGGATGTGTTGCCGCACGGCATTGAAATCATGCAGGACGGCGATGATCGTCCGGCCTTCCCGGTGCCAGCGGCCGACCAGCCCCAAAAGCGCATCGGCCGTTCGCCCGTCGATCGCGGCGAAAGGTTCGTCGAGCAGGATCAACCGGGCGTCCTGAAGCAGAAGCCGCGCAAATAGCGCACGCTGGAACTGGCCGCCGGAGAGGCTGCCGACCATGCGCTCCTCAAAGCCCGAAAGTCCGACCGCGTCGAGCGCCGCCTCGACCTCTCGCAGCAGCGCGGCGCCGATGCGCCGAAACGGTCCGGTCCGCCGCCAGAGACCCATCGCGGCAAGATCGAGGACCCGCATCGGAAATCCGCGATCGAGCGCGGCCTGCTGCGGCAGATAGGCGATATCGCTGCGAAGCGCGCCCGTGACCTCGATCGATCCGCCATCCGGCCGGATCAACCCGACAATGCCCTTGAGCAGCGTCGACTTGCCGGCGCCGTTGGGGCCGACGACAGCGGTGAAGGAGCCGGGCGCAAAAGTGCCGGTGAGATGGTGCACGGCCGGGTGACGCCGATAGGACAGCGTCAGGTCACGGCAATGGATGGCGGGGGACGAAGCCATGATCTCAGCGCACGGCCCATAAAACGCCGATCCAAACGAGACCGGCAAGGACGATGGCGAGACCGAGCCGATCAAGTACCGAGGCGAGGAACGGCGAAAACGTCCTGGCAGCCGTGTCGCTGTCATGCGCCTGAGAATGATGGCCGGCACGATCGTGGTCACGATCCCCGCCAGCCCTCATCGCCGAACCAGCGGCAAAGCCGGTATTGCTTTTAATGGACAAGGCCTGCGGGCTCCGCATCTCGCATCTGTTGCGATACGTTATGTTATATCATTTCACTTCGTGCAAGGCCCATTTCGCCGCACGGTGCCGAAGTCTAGAATTGGAATAATTTCAATCAGTTGGATATTCTTGACTCATGACTTCAACAAGCTCAAACGTGCCTCCGGGCCGCGTGCCGGCCAATCGATGGAGACGGGATTGATGATCGGAAAGCTTCTTCTCGCCGCCTGCGCGGCTGCGGCCATCGCCGCGGCGACGCCGGCTTTCGCAGCCGACGCACCGACGCCTGAGGCCGTGCTGAAGACCTATGCCGACATTGCCGAGGCCAAGTATCAGGACTCGCTCGAGGGAGCCGAGGCGCTCCGCGCCGCGGTCGGCGTCCTGATCGCCAACCCGTCACCGGCGACACTGGCGCTTGCCCGCGATGCCTGGAAGGCCTCGCGTCCGGCCTATATGCAGGCCGAAGGCTATCGCTTCGCCAATACGGCGTCCGACGACCTCGACGGCGCGGTGAACGCCTGGCCGCTCGACGAAGGGCTGATCGACTATGTCGACGCCAAGACCTATGGCGAAACGTCCGATTCCAATCCGCTCTATGCCGCCGATGTGATCGCCAACAAGCAGATCCAGATCGGTCCCGACAAGGTCGATGCCTCCACGATCACTCCCGAATTGCTGGCCAAGCTGCAGGGCGCGGGCGATGTCGAGGCGAATGTCGCGACCGGCTATCACGCCATCGAATTCCTGCTCTGGGGTCAGGATCTCAACGGGACCGGACCGGGGGCCGGCAATCGGCCCGCGACCGACTATGACGTCAAGAACTGCACGCATGGCAATTGCGATCGCCGCGCCGATTACCTCCGCGTCGCGACGGACATGCTGGTCGCCGACCTGCAGAAGGCAGTCGACGCCTGGAAGCCCGACGGTCCCGCCCGCAAGGAACTGGATGCCAAGGGCGCCAATGGCGGTCTCGCGACGATCCTGACCGGCATCGGCTCGCTCTCCTATGGCGAGCTCGCCGGCGAGCGCATGAAGCTCGGCCTCTTGCTGCATGATCCGGAGGAAGAGCACGATTGCTTCTCCGACAACACGCATAACAGCCACTTCTTCGACGAGGTCGGCATCGTTTCGATCTGGAACGCCCGCTACACGCGTCCGGACGGCTCGCTCGTCGATGGCGCCAGCCTGCGCGATCTCGTCGCCGCGAAGAGCCCCGAAGCGGCAAAGCGCGTCGATGATGCGATGGCCGATGCGATGGCGAAGATGGGTGTCCTCAAGGCGACCGCCGATTCCGGCGAGATGGCCTATGATCAGATGATCGGTGCCGGCAACGACAAGGGCAACAAGATCGTGCAGGACGCGATCGACGGCCTGGTCGCACAGACACGGGCGCTGGAATCCGTCGTCGCGCTGCTCGGTGTCGAGGTCAAGGTCGAGGGTTCCGACAGCCTGGACAATCCCGACGCCGTCGAGAAATAAGCGGCAAGCGCGTCCCGCGCCTGCCATGGCGAGACGCCGCATGGACGGGCTCCATCGCCGAGCCTAGAGACAGGTCCGGCCGCCGAACCCGGCGGCCGGACCCAGAAAGCGGACACAAGCGATGCTCTCCCGCCGCTCCGTTCTCGCCGGTGCCGCCGCGCTCGCTGGCGCCGGGCTGTTTGGCCGCTCCGACGCGGCGCCTGCTTTCTCCCGGGCTTTGCCGCCGCCGCTGCCGCCAGGTCCCGAGACGATCGTCCGCCTCGATCTCACCGCCGCCGAGCGTCAGCTGGCCCTGCCCTGCTCGGACGGCCACGCGCTCCCGCTCTGGACCTTCACCGATCAGGCGACGCCGCCGATCGTCCGCCTGAAGCTCGGCCAGCGCCTCGACACGCATTTGGTCAACCGCCTCACACGGCCGGGCGAGCATGTCTCCATCCATTGGCATGGCATCCGCCTGCCGAACGATCAGGACGGCGTGCCCTATCTGGTGCAGCAGCCCGTCGAGCCCGGCGAAAGCTACGACTATTCCTTCGTGCCGCCCGATCCCGGCACCTTCTTCTTCCACACCCATTGCAACACCGTCGAACAGCTCGGCCGCGGCCTGATGGGCCTGCTGATCATCGAGGGCGACGAAACGGAGCCCTATGACGCCGAGCGCATCCTCGCGGTGCGAGATTGGCGGCTGAACCCTGATCGGACTGGTTTCCTGCCGTTCCTCACCATGGAAGGCGCCGGCAAGGCCGGCACGTTCGGCACGGTGCGCAGCGTCAATGGCGCCAGCAATCCGGACATCGAGGTCCCGGCGTCCGCCGACGTGCGGCTGCGCGTCCTGAATGTCGACCCGACCCGCGTGTCGGAGATCGGCTTCGACGGCGCGGATGCGGCAGTGGTCGCCATCGACGGGCTTGCCTGCCCGCCCTTCCCGCTGCGCTCCTGGAAGATGGGCCCGGCCATGCGGATCGATGTCGTGCTGCGCACGCCGGCCGATGGCGGCAGCGTGACGATGTTCGATTATTTCGCCGCGTCACCTGTGCCTCTGGCGAAGCTCGTCGCGCGCGGCCCCGCGGTTCGAACCAAGCCCTTCGATCCGGCGCCTTTGGCCGCCGCACGCATCGCGCCACCCGACCTTGGCAAGGCGGAGCAGCAGCTCTTCACCTTTTCGGCGACCGCGACGGGCGCAGCGGTGGCGGACGCAGCGGGCGAGGATGGCGGGCCGCTCGGGCTGCTCTGCCTTTCGGCAGGCAGCCTCTGGGCGATCAACAAGCAGTCTTGGCCAGGTTCCGGCATGGACCGCCTGCCGCCGCCGATCGCCAGGTTCACGCGCGGGAGGACCTATCGCTGCACGCTCAAGAACGTCACGCCGCGCATGCATCCGATCCATGTGCATGGCCACAGCTTCACGGTGCTTCGCTCCAGCAAGCGGACTCTGCCGCCGCATTTTGCCGACACCGTGCTGCTGCTTCCGGAAGAGGCCATCGAGGTCGCCTTCGTCGCCGACAATCCGGGGCGCTGGATGATGCATTGCCACATCATCGAGCATCAGGAGACCGGGATGATGGCCTGGTTCGAGGTTGCGTGATCATGCGCGGAAGCCGCCTGCTGCTGGCAGCGCTTCTCGTGCTGCCCGGCTTCGCGCTGGCCGACGGGCTCGAGCGCGCGATGGGCAAGGCGCTGTTCGATCGTCAGTGGGTCGCCGCCCCGTCCTCGACCCTTGCCAATGATGGGCTCGGGCCGCTGTTCAACGAGAAGAGCTGCATCACCTGCCATTCCGGCAAGGCGTTCTCGGCGCGCGTTGAAGCTGCGGCCGATGGCACCGTCACGGCGCGTGGCCTCGCAACCCGGCTCGGCGATGCGGATGGCAATGCAGACCCCGTCTATGGCCGGCAGATCCAGCCGCGCTCCGTGCCCGGCCTCGAAAGCGAAGGCATCGTGAATTACCGCGTGCATGACGGCCTGCCGATGGCGGTCGCCTTCGCGCCGGCTTTCGGACCGCTCGCGCCGGGCACCCGGCTTGGTCCGCGTCTTGCCCCGCCACTCGCCGGCATCGGGCGCATCGCCCTGGTGGACGAGGCCGCTATTCTTGCGCGCGAGGACCCGGACGATCGGAATGGAGACGGCATCGCCGGCCATGCCCGCCGCCTCGCGGATGGCTCGATCGGACGCTATGGCTGGAAGGCATCGGCGGCCACACTCGACCAGCAGGTCGCCGATGCGTTCATGCTCGATATCGGCATGTCGAGCCCGCTCAACCCCCATCCCGCAGGCGATTGTACGGCTGCCGAGGCGCCCTGCCGCGCGGCGCCGGATGGACGCGATGCCAGCTTCGATGGCGAAGAGGTTTCGCGGCAGATGGTCGGCCTGGTCACGGCCTATCTCGACGGGCTCGCCGCTCCAACCCCGCCGGCGGCAGACGATCCGGGCCTGACGCTCTTCACATCGACCGGCTGTGCGGCGTGCCATGTCCCTTCGCTGCCGCGAACCGGCGGCGGCACGATCGCGCTCTATAGCGACCTGCTGCTGCATGACATGGGACCCGGCCTCGACGATGGCGTCGGCGAACCCGGCGTGCGCTCGTCCGAATGGCGCACGGCGCCGCTGGTCGCGCTCGCCCTTCGCCGTGGCACCGAGACGCGCTATCTTCATGATGGCCGCGCCGCGACAGTGGACGCAGCGATCCGGGCGCATGGTGGCGAGGCGTCACGCGCCCGTGCCAATTACGGCGCATTATCGGCCGACGACCGCATGCGGCTGCTCTCTTTTCTGGACAAGCTATGATCGCGATTACCAAGAGGTTCCTGCTGCTTTCCCCATTGGCGCTTATGGCGCGCAAGGCGTTCGCCGCCGCGACCGGGGAACCTCAGGACCTCGGGCCCGAACCACCGGTGGTGAGCGTCGCGCCAACGCCGCTGACGCCGGACGCGCTCAATGCGGTCACGCGGCGCGCTGTCGAGGATTACATCCTCCCGGCCTATAAGGGTCTTGCCGCCGCGACCGCGAAGCTCGTCGCCGCGATCGATGCCGCCGCACCTCAAGCTCCCGCCGCGCCTGACGAGGCGACCCGCGCCGCTTTTTCGGCCGTCGTTGCCGCATTCGCCAAGGTCGATTTCCTGCGCTTCGGCCCCATGGCCGAACAGGGCCGGCTGGAGAAGTTCTCCTATTATCCGGACCGGCACGGCACCGGCGCGCGCCAGCTCCGCCGCATGCTCGCGATCCCCGATCCGGCCCAATTGGAGCCGGGAGCAGTGGCAAAGCTCTCCGCCGCCGTACAGGGCCTGCCGGCGCTCGAGAGCCTCATCTTCGCTGCCGACAGCGATACCGAGAGCCGCGAATATCGGTGGCGCCTCGCGGCTGCCATCGCAGGCAATCTTGATCAGATTGCGCGCGACACGCTTGAAGGCTGGACGAAGCCGGGCGGCTGGCAGGCGCTGATGGAACAGCCGGGCGGTGGCAATATCGTCTATCGCGACGCCGAGGAGCCCGTGATCGAAATCCTCAAGGCCATCACGACAGGGCTGCTGCAGATCCGCGACCAGCGCATGCTGCCAGCGCTCGGCGAAGACTTCGCCGCCGCCAAGCCGAACCGCGCCGCCTTCGTCGCCTCCGGCAATGCGCTCGCCTATCTGGCAGCTTCGGGCGCGGCGATCGAGGATATCGCCCGTGCGGCCGATCTCTTCAGCCTGACGCCGACAGAGGCACCGAAGCTCGGCGCCGCGAGCAGCGCCGGTTTTGCGGCCTATCGCGCCGGCATTTCCGCCAGCCCCTCCTGGCAGGCGGCCTTCGCGAGCGCCGCCAGCTACAAGCATCTGCGGGACGCCTTCGACGCCCTGAAGACGCTGGAGGACCTCTACAGTTTCCGCTTCCCCGCCGAGGCCGGCATCTCGCCCGGCTTCAATGCCCTCGACGGCGACTGAGATGGCACAGCTGTTCCGCCGGATGCGCGAAGGGCTTGCCGCGGTGCTCGGCTTCGAGACCGCGGGCGGCGTTGCCGAACGCGCGATCTTCCTGAGCTCCGTCCGGGTCGGCCCACGCCAACATGCGCTGCTTCTCATCGATGAGCACGGCGGTGAGATCGGGCGCATGCCGCTCGCCGGCCGCGGCCATGACATCGCGGTCGACGCCGCCCATCATCGCGTCGCCGTCTTCGCAAGGCGGCCCGGCTATTTCGCCGTCATCGTCGACGGGCGGACCCTCGCCCCGCTCGCCACCATCCGCCCGCCCGAGGGCCATCACTTTTTTGGCCATGGCGCCTTTTCGGCCGATGGACGTCTGCTCTACACGACCGAGAATGTCTTCACCGGCGAGCAACCGCGCGGCGTGATCGGCGTCTATGACGCGTCCGGCGACTATGGCCGGATCGGCGAATTCGAAACGCACGGCATGGATTCGCACGAGATCCTGCTCGCGCCCGATGGCCGCACGCTCGTCGTCGCCAATGGCGGCATCGAGACCCATCCGGAATTCGGCCGCCAGAAGCTCAATGTCGCGGATATGCGACCCTCGATCGTGCGCATCGACAGCACGTCCGGTGAGCTCCAGGGCGAAACGCGGCTCGAGGCCGGGCTGAACCAGCTCTCCACACGGCACATGGCCTTCGACGGCAGCGGCGCGCTCTGGTTCGGCTGCCAATGGGAGGGCGAGAAGGGCCGTCGCCCGCCGCTGGTCGGACGGATCGATGCCGACGGCGAAGCGCTGCTGCTGCCCTTCCCGGACGCCGTCGCACCGCTCGCCCGCAACTATATCGGATCGGTGGTGGCGAGCCGCGACGGGACGGCGATCGCTGCCTCCTCGCCGATCGGCGGAACGGTCTTCGTGTTCGACGCGCAGCGAAAGGCGCTGAGCGCCACGCATACCCTGCGCGACGGCTGCGGCCTTGCCGGAGCCACGGATGCAGGTTTCCTGGCGAGCGCCGGCGATGGCCGCCTGATGCGGGTTGCCGGCGAGACGATCGAGCCGATCACGCGGGTCGGCGCCGTTGAATTCGACAACCATATGCGCCGCATCGATCTCGCCTGAAGGTGATTCAGCGCCAAGGACTTGCGTCAGCGAGCGGAATCAATCCGCGAACGACTTCACGCAACGCTTGAAGATGCGAGCCGCCTTTCCTCGTCGACGATATAGTCGCGGATGACCGGGACCGCGTCGCGCTCATTGGCCAGCAAAAGCTGGAACACGAAGTTCGAGCCGTTGAGGAAGCCGAGCTCCACCGAAGCGAGATAGAAATCCCACATCCGGCAGAAGCGCTCGCCCATCATGGCGACCGCCTCGCTCCGCTTCGCCTCATAGCCGCGCCGCCAGTCGCGGATCGTCCAGTAATAATGCAGGCGGAGATTCTCGCAGTCGGCGCACCAGATCCCCGTGCGCTCCAGCGACGCGAAGACCTCGCTGAGCGCCGGCACATAACCGCCGGGGAAGATATATTTGCGGATGAAGGGCGCGGTCGATCCGGGCGGCGACATGCGGCCGATAGCGTGAACGAGCGCGAATCCGCCGGGCTTCAGCAGGCCGCGAATCTTGCCGAAATACGCGTCGAAATGACCGACGCCGACATGCTCCATCATGCCGATCGAGACGACGCGATCGAACTCGCCCTCCAGCTCGCGGTAATCGACCTCCCGAAAATCGATGCGATCGGCGACCCCGGCGGCCTCGGCCAAGCGGCGCGATTCGGCGAGCTGCTCGGGCGAGACATTGATCGCGGTGACGCGGACATCGGCGACCGAGGCGAGATAGATAGCGAGCGCCCCCCAGCCCGAGCCGATCTCGGCGACGCGCATGCCCGGCTCGAGCTTCAGCTTGGCCGCGATATGGCGCAACTTGTCTTTCTGCGCCTGTGCAAGGCCGATCTCGGGCTCCGTATAATAGGCGCAGGAGTAGATCATCGCCTCGTCGAGCCACAGGCGATAAAAAGCCGTCGGAATGTCGTAGTGGTGGCTGGCGTTCTTGGCCGCGCGGCCGAGGGCGTTGTTCTGATGACGCCGCTTCAGCGCTCGCCATGCCCGGCGCAGCGCCTTCTGGACCGGGTGAGCCGCGAGGCCGGTGCGATTGACCGAGAACAGCGAAAGCAGATCGAAGACGCTGCCGCCATCCTCGATGACCATCCGGCCATCCATGTAAGCCTCGGCCGACTTCAACTCGGGATTGAGGAAGATCTCGCGATCGACCTTGGCATCCGTCAGGCGAATGGTGACGTCGGGTCCGTTGGCGCCACTGCCGAAGCTCTGTCTGTAACCGTCATGGAATATGACTGTCAGGCGCCCGTTTCGCACGAAGCGCGACAGAAGATTCGGCAACCAACGCATCCTGGACGTCCCCCCGTGATCTTGGTTGCCATCATCGCAAGCCAGGCCGCGAGCCGCAATCCCGGGTGGCGCCGAGTTCAACCCAGCTCGAAGCTGGTGATGCCGAAGATGCGGTCGAGCGGCAGGCCGGGCGCTGGCCCTCGATACATCCGCGCCGTTTCGAAAGCCGGTTCGAGGCCGTAGCGCGCGGCGAGCGCCAGCGCCGCCCTGTTCGGCTCCGGCGGATCGAAATAGACCGTGGCGCCACTTGCCCTCGCAGCAAGCGCCCGGAACAACAGGTCGGCATCCTCGGCACTCTCGGCGAAGAGGGGCCCGATCTTGTAGCCAGTGATCGCCGGCCGGATCACGCCGTACCCCCGCACGCTGCCGTCCTCGACCAGCGCAATCGCGACCCGGCCGCCGCGACCATCGAGAAAGACATCGAGAAAAGCGCTGCGATCGGCCGGGAAGAGTGCTGCATCATGAGCGATGATCACAGGCTTCAGCGTTTCTGAAACCACCATCAGGCGCCGATCCTGCGGCGCTTCGCAGTCGACGATGCCGCCGAAGCGAATGTTGCGATGCGCCAACGTGAAGCCGGAACGGCGATAATTCTCCTGCTGCGCGACGACGCCGTCGAGCCCGATGACCCGCGTGCCGAGCCGCGCCATTCCGGCCTGCCAAGTCTGCCAGCCATAGCCGCGACCACGATGCTCCGGCCGACAGATATAGAGGCCGAGAAAGCCGAATGCCGCGCCATAGCCGACAACGGAGATCGCGGTCACCGGCTCGTCGCCGAGAAATCCCATCAGGAAGCCGGCCGGATCCGCCGCATGGAACGCCGAGGCATCGTCAAGGCCCGGATTCCAGCCTTCCGCGGCGGCCCAATCCATGGCCCGGTCGAGATCGTCACGCGTCATCTCACGGATCGAAAGCATGGTCCCCCTTCCGGCGAATGGTCCGTGTTTCCAGTCTATCCACCCTTGGGCATGGCGAGCCAGAGCGCACTTGCCTCACCCGCAAGCGGACAGCTAACGTCGCTGCAAACGGCGTTAACACGGCACATTGCCGGTCAGCAAAACCGGCCCGAGATGCCCGGGACGTCACAACAAAGTCGGAGGCCGCACGAGGCGTCCGCGGGAGGAAAGCCATGCTGATCGAGACCCGTGCCGCCGGGCGCACATCACTTCAACTTTCGACGCTTGGTCTCGGCACAGCGACGCTCGGCGGCAATGTCAGTCCGCCGATCTCTGATGTCGAAGGCCGTGCGATCGTCGAGCGGGCCGTCGAGCTTGGCATCCGCTATGTCGATACCGCGCCGTATTACGGCTATGGCCGCTCGGAACACCTCGTCGGCGATGTTCTGCGCGATCATCCGGACGTCATGATTTCGACGAAGGTCGGACGGCTGCTGAAGCCCCGTGTGACGCCGCAGCCGGCAGGCGACCAGTGGGTCAATCCGCTCCCCTTCGAGCATCGCTATGACTATTCCTATGACGGCGTCATGCGCTCCTTCGAGGATAGCTTCCAGCGGCTTGGCGTCGACCACATCGAATTGCTGCTGATCCACGACATCGGCGTCGACCAGCATGGCGAGGCCCTCAATGCGGAGTTCTTCCCGGTCGCCATGACGGGCGGCTACCGGGCGCTCGATGAGCTGCGCTCCGCCGGCGCGGTGAAGGCGATCGGCCTCGGCGTCAATGAATGGCAGGTGCTGGCCGAAGCGACGAAGCACGGCCAGTGGGACGCGTTCCTCCTCGCCGGGCGCTACACCTTGCTGGAGCAGGGGCCGCTTCACACGCTGTTCCCGCTGTGCGAGCAGGCTGGCACCAGCATCATCGTCGGAGGGCCGTTCAATTCCGGCATCCTTGCCGGCCGCGACACCTGGAATTATGCCCGCGCGCCCGAGGCGATCATGACGCGCGCCCGCAAGATCGCTGCGGTCTGCGATGCGCACAATGTCGCGCTGCCGGCCGCCGCGCTGCGCTTCCCCCTTGGCAGTCCGCTCGTCACCAGCGTGATCCCCGGGCCGCGCTCGGCGGCCGAAGTCAGCGAAATCGCCGCCTGGTTCGCGGCCGATATCCCGCCTTCGCTCTGGACCGATCTTCGCACCGAAGGCCTGATCGATCCCGCTGCGCCGATCCCCACCTAAAGGACGACACAAGCAGTTTCGGTTCCGGCTGGACAACCCGCACTGCCAACCCCAGATAGGACGGACAGCCCCGCCGCAGCCTCGCCTGACTGACAAGGACACGTTTGTTGATGGATTTCGTGACCGCTGAACTGGTTGCGCTCGCGACCGTTGTCCTGATCGATCTCGTCCTCGCCGGCGACAATGCGATCGTGGTCGGCATGGCGGCGGCCGGACTGCCGAAGGATCTGCGGCGCAAGGCGATCGTCATCGGCATCGGCGCCGCGGCCGTGCTCCGCATCATGTTCGCGCTGTTCGCGACCAAATTGCTCGGCGTGATCGGCCTGACGCTGGCCGGCGGCATCCTGCTGCTCTGGGTCTGCTGGAAGCTCTGGCGTGAAATCCGCAGCGGCCATGGCGCGGAAGAAGCCGAGGGACACGCCGCACTCGAGGACCAGCCCGCCGCCACCGGCGGCAAGACCCTCGGCCAGGCGCTCAGCCAGATCGTCATCGCCGACGTCTCGATGTCGCTGGACAATGTTCTCGCCGTCGCCGGGACGGCGCGGGATCACACCTGGGTCCTCGTCGTTGGCCTCGTGCTTTCCGTCGCGCTGATGGGCGTCGCCGCCAATTTCGTGGCGCGCGTTCTGAAACGCGCGCCCTGGATCGCCTATGTCGGCTTGCTCGTCATCGCATGGGTCGCCTTCCGCATGATCTGGGATGGCGGCCTGGAGATGTTCCACTTCGCCGACAAGGCCGGCGTCATCTGACAGGCCGGTCGGCCTCAGCCTTTCAGCATCCCGTCGATCGCATGCGCGTCGATCGCTGCGATCTCCTCCGCCGTGAAGGCGAGATTGTCGAGCGCGTTGACGGCATCCTCGATCTGCGAAATGCGGCTCGCGCCGATCAGCGCCGACGTCATGCGCGGATCACGCAGCACCCAGGCCAGCGCCATCTGCGCCAGCGTCTGCCCGCGCGCCTTGGCGATGGCATCGAGCGCCGCGACACGGCTGAGGTTGGCTTCGGAGAGCACCTTTTCCTGCAGGAAATGCGAATGGCGCACGCGGCTGTCGGCGGGGATTCCCTTCAGGTAGCGATCGGAGAGAACGCCCTGCTCGAGCGGGGAGAACACGATGCAGCCCATGCCTTCCTCTTCCAGCGCATCGAGCAGCCCGTCGCGCTCCGTCCAGCGATCGAGCATCGAATAGCGCGGCTGATGGATGACGAGCGGGGTTCCGAGCCGGCGGGCGATCGCCGCGGCCTCATGCGTCTGCTGTGAGGAATAGCTGGAAATGCCGACATAGAGCGCCTTGCCCTGGCGGACCATCGCGTCGAGCGCGCCGATCGTTTCCTCCAGCGGCGTATCCGGATCGAAGCGATGCGAATAGAAGATGTCGACATAGTCGAGCTTCATCCGCCTGAGGCTCTGCTCCAGGCTCGCGAAGAGATATTTCCGGCTGCCCCATTCGCCATAAGGCCCCGGCCACATGTAATAGCCCGCCTTCGATGAAATGATCATCTCATCGCGGTAGGGTTTGAAATCGCCCTCTACCATCGTGCCAAAGAATTCCTCGGCCGATCCGGGCGGCGGACCATAATTGTTCGCAAGGTCGAAATGCGTGATGCCGAGGTCGAAGGCGCGATGACACATCGCCCGCATCGTCTCGACCTTGCCGTCGTAGCCGAAATTGTGCCAGAGCCCGAGCGAGATGGCCGGCAGCTTGAGCCCGGTGCGACCGACGCGATTGAAGCGCATCGTGTCGTAGCGTTGATCGGCGGCGACATAGATCATGAAACGGCTCCAGCGATCTGAATCGATTTAAGGCTTCGTTTTTTGAGCGTTGCCGCGGCTGCCGTCAAGCGGCTATGAACGGATGTCAAACGCGGGAGGCCGGCATGGCGATGAAGCTGTTCGATCTGACCGGGCGTGTCGCGCTCATCACCGGCTCCAGCCGCGGCATCGGCCTTGCGATCGCGCGCGGGATGGTCGAGGCCGGTGCGACGGTTGTACTCAACAGCCGCAGCGAGACGGCGCTGGTCGAGGCATCGGCAGCCCTCAAAGGCCCCTTCCCCGATCAGGTCTCGACCGCTGCCTTCGACGTGACCGACCCTGATGCCGTGACAGCGGAAGTGGCGCGGATCGAGGCCGAAATCGGACCGATCGACATTCTCGTCAACAATGCCGGCCTGCAGAAGCGTCTGCCACTCGAGGATTTCCCGCTCGAGGATTTCCGCCGCGTGCTGGAGACCAATGTCGACGCGCCCTTCATCGTCGGCCAGGCCGTTGCGCGCCACATGATTCCGCGCCGGCGCGGCAAGATCATCAATATCTGCTCGGTCACCAGCGAACTCGGCCGTGCGACCATCACGCCCTATGTGACGTCGAAGGGCGCGGTCAAGATGCTGACCAAGGGCATGTGCGCCGAATGGGCCAAGCACGGGCTCAACGTGAACGGCATCGGCCCCGGCTGGTTCAAGACGGAGCTCAACAGGGCGCTCGTCGAAAGCGAGAGCTTCAATGCCTGGTTGACCCAGCGCGCGCCGATGGGCCGCTGGGGCGAACTGGACGAACTCGCCGGCGCCGCGATCTTCCTCGCCTCCGACGCATCAAGCTATGTCAATGGCCATATTCTCTATGTGGACGGCGGCGTGACGGCCGTGGTGTAGGCCTTGGCGACCTGCGCGTCACCTCACCACCTTCTCGATGCGCGGATCCGGCACGAACCAGATCACGGAAACGACGGCGTAGAACGCAATCGCGATGCGGACGTTGATGAAGGCGAATGCAATGCCGATCACGTAAAGCACCAGCGAAAGGTAGCCTTTGACATTGTGCCCGATGGCACGCGCGAGGCCCGAACCGGCGCCTTCATTCTTCAGAAGGAAATGCAACAATACGGCATAGGCCAAGGCACACATCACGAGATCCCCGCCATAGAGGGCCACCGGCACGGCTTCGAGATGGTTCTCGCCCATCCACGCCGTGACAAACGGGATCAGCGAGAGCGTGAACAAGAACAAGAGATTAGCCCAGAGCACCGCTCCGTTGACGGATGTCACGGCATGAAACAGGTGGTGATGGTTGTTCCAGTAGATGCCGACAAACACGAAACTCAGAACATAGCTGAGAAAGATCGGGATCTCGGGAACAAGGGCTGCGAGGGTCGTTTCATGCGGCGCGTGCAACTCCAGCACCATGATGGTGATGATGATTGCGATCACGCCATCACTGAAAGCCTCGACGCGCCCCTTGCCCATGCCAGCCCCCGGTTGCGCATTCCGGTCTCGCGGCCGTGAGAAGCCCGAAACCGGAATGAGCAGCAGACTAGCGCGATTCGCTTCGCGGCGCCCTGGCGGCCCGCGAAGGCATCAACGCCAGTTGAACAGCGGCTTGTAGCCGAGCATCGACTTGGCCTTCTCGATCGACAGCAGCGTCTCATGCGGGCCAAACGGCCGCTTGCGCGTCACGCCGGGGAAAGCTTCGTCGAGAAGCTCGTCGTTCGGCTTGCCCATCACGCCATCTTCGTTGGCGATGATGAACACCTCGGCGCCGGTAAGCTTCGATTCGAGCGCCAGGCGGACGGCCTGGGCTGCGTCGCGCGCGTCGATATAGGCCCAGAGGTTCCACTTGCGCAGGTTGATGTCCTTGTCGAAATCCGGGAACTCCGAATAGCGATAGGGCGCCATGATGTTGGAGAAACGAAGCCCGAAGATCTTGAAGGCGGGATCCCAGCGGCAGAATTCCTTCGCCATCTCCTCGGAGAGGAACTTCGACAGCGAGTAGGCAGTCTCGGGACGGCCGCGATATTCCTCGTCGACGGGCACGTAAGGCGGCGGCGTCTCGAAAGGCAGGCCGAGCACGGTCTCGCTCGACGCCCAGACGACATTGCGGATGCCGAGCACGCGCGCCGCCTCGAAGATGTTGTAGGTCGAGATCATATTGGTCTCGAAGATGACGTGGTTCGGCGCGAGGCCGGGCGCGGGAATAGCGGCGAGGTGGATGATGCCCTCGACATTCGAGACGCGCTCATCGATGGCGGAAAGCGCGGCGACCGTCTGGCCATAGTCGGTCAGGTCGGTGCGCGAATATTTGGCCGCCTGCCCGGCTGGCTGCGGCGCGCTGTCGATCGACGTCACCTCATATCCATGCGAGACAAGGTCCTCGACCACGGCGCGGCCCGCGAGGCCGCTTCCTCCCGTCACGATGATCATAGTCGTTCTCCTGAATCGATTTAGGGTCCGGACGCGAACTTAGGGCGCAGCGCCGTCTTGCGCCAGCGTCGGCATGCGAATGAGGTGATGAAAATGGATCGCGCGCTTCTTGTGGCAGCCGGGTTTGCCGGCGCGCTCGGTGTCGCGCTCGCCGCGGCCGGTGCCCATATCGCGGGCGCCGAGCGACTGGCCACGGCCGGCCAGATGGCGATGGCGCAGGCCCCGGCGCTGCTGGCGCTCGGGCTTTATGGGCCGGCGCGCGGGCGCATGATGACCATCGCGGCTGCCCTGATCGGGCTCGGCCTTGTCGTCTTTGCCGGCGCTCTGGCCTTTCACGACCTCTCCGGCAGCGCGGCGCTGGCCTTTGCAGCGCCGTGGGGCGGCACGGCAATGATCCTCGGCTGGCTCGACATTATCGTCGCCGCACTGGTCCGCAAGCGCTGAGGGCTGGCCTTTCGCGCGCGTGTCGTCTAACCATGCGCGCCACACGGAACATCGCCAGAAGCACGCAGATCCTATGGACGCCTCCACCGGACCCGTCGACCGCCGACGGACATTCGCCATCATCTCGCATCCCGACGCGGGCAAGACCACGCTGACCGAAAAGCTGCTGCTGATGGGCGGCGCGATTCAGCTCGCCGGCGAGGTCAAGGGTAAACGCGATCGTCGCCAGACACGTTCAGACTGGATGGGTATTGAGCGAGAGCGCGGCATCTCGGTCGTCACTTCGGTGATGACGTTCGAGTATGGAGGCAGGATTTTCAACCTGCTCGATACACCGGGCCATGAGGACTTTTCAGAAGATACCTACCGCACGCTGACCGCCGTCGATTCCGCCGTCATGGTGATCGACGCTGCGAAGGGCATCGAAGATCGCACGCGGAAATTGTTTGAGGTCTGCCGCCTCCGCGACATCCCGATCGTGACATTCGTCAACAAGCTTGACCGCGAGACGCGCGACCCGTTCGACTTGCTCGACGAGATCGAAAAGGTGCTTGCGCTCGACACCGTGCCCATGACATGGCCGATCGGCCGGGGCCGCGACTTCGCCGGCACCTACGACATCATCGCCCGCACGGTCCGCCGCATCGACACCGATGATGCCGTCATCCCGGTCTCAGGCCCGAACGATCCGCAGATCGACGGCCTGACCACCCCGGAAGCCGTGGCCACCTTTCGTGAAGAGATGGAGCTGATCGAGGGAGCCGGTAACGGCTTTGACACCGACAGCTTTCGCCAGGGTCATCTGACGCCGGTCTATTTCGGTTCGGCGCTGCGCAATTTCGGCGTCCACGACCTGATCGACGCGCTCGCCGCCTTCGCCCCATCTCCGCGCCCGCAGCAGGCCGAAGGGCGCATGGTCGAGCCGACCGAAGAAAAGATGTCCGGCTTCGTGTTCAAGATCCAGGCGAACATGGATCCAAACCACCGCGACCGTATCGCGTTCCTGCGCGTCTGCTCCGGCCGTCTGCAGCGTGGCATGAAGGCGAAGCTGGTGCGCACCGGCAAGCCGATCCCGCTTTCGAGCCCGCAATTCTTCTTCGCGCAGGACCGCCTGCTCGCCGACGAGGCCTATGCCGGCGACGTGGTTGGCATTCCCAATCACGGTACGCTGCGCATTGGCGACACGCTGACCGAAGGCGAGAACCTCGTCTTCCACGGCGTGCCGAGCTTTGCGCCGGAAATCCTGCGCCGCATCCGCCTGCAGGATCCGATGAAGGCCAAGAAGCTGAAGGAAGCGCTACAGCAGATGGCCGAGGAAGGCGTCGTGCAGGTTTTCGTGCCTCAGGATGGCTCGCCGGCCATCATCGGCGTCGTCGGCGCGCTGCAACTCGACGTGCTGAAGGAGCGCATGCAGGTCGAATACGGCCTGCCGATCGATTTCGAGCCGTCGCGCTTCACGGTCTGCCGCTGGATCACCGGCACCGACAAGGACGCGCTCAACACATTCGTGGAGCGCCATCGCAGCTCGATGGCGTCCGATCTCGACGGCGCCCCGGTCTTCATGGCCCCCTCCGCTTTCGAACTCCGCTACGAGCTCGAACGCGCCCCGACGATCACCGCGAGCGAGATCAAGGACTATCAGCGCCAGCAGGCGGCGTGAGACAAATTCGGGGTCCACTCTCTGTTTGCTTGTGACCGCCGAATCCGGTAATCGGCCGCTAGTGCTTCATGGGGTGGATCTATGAGCGAACTGGCGGTCTTCAGCGGTCACGCGAACCCCGAACTCGCCCAGGAAATCTGCGCTCATCTCAGGGTGCCGCTGCTGCCGACGCGGCTGAAACGCTTCTCAAACGATTGTCTCGAAGTTCAGCTTCAGGCCAACTGCCGCGATCAGGACGTCTTCTTGATCCAGCCGCTGACGGCGCCGGTGCAGGAAAACCTGTTCGAGCTGATGCTGATGCTCAACGCCGCCCGCGGGGCCTCAGCGGCACGCATCACGGCCGTCATTCCCTATTTTTCCTATGCGCGGTCCGACAAGAAGGACGCGCCTCGGATTTCGCTGGGCGGACGCCTGGTCGCTGATCTCCTGTCGACGGCCGGGGCGAGCCGCGTGCTAACCATGACGCTGCACTCGCCCCAGGTCCACGGCTTCTTCAGCGTGCCCGTCGACCAGCTCCACGCGCTCGATGAACTGTCGTCGCATTTCCAGTCCTATGATCTCAGCCGCGCCGTCGTCGTCTCGCCGGATCTCGGCAATGCCAAGAACGCCGCTGCTTTCGCACGGCGGCTCAACCTTCCGGTCGCGGCGGGAGCCAAGGAGCGCATTAGCGATACGCAGGTGCGGATCTCCACGCTGATCGGTGACGTTCGCGATCGAGACGTCATCGTGCTCGACGACGAGATCGCCAGCGGCGGCTCGGTGCTCGAGCTGCTGCAGCATCTGCGTGCAGGCGGCGCCCGCTCGGTTCGCGTCGCCACGACGCACGGCATTTTCGCCGGCGAAAGCCTCCAGCGCCTCGCAGCCGAGCCCGATATCGCCGAGATCGTCTGCACCAACACCGTGCCTCTGCCGGAAGCCAAGCGGGTGCCGAAACTGACCGTCCTGTCGGTAGCGCCGGCTCTCGCCGAAGCCATGCGCCGCATCAATTGCGGCGAATCCGTCAGCGCCCTCTTCTACGATGCAGCCAAGCTCGCCGCGGAGTGAGCTGGGCGGCAACGGCTGCAGCCGGCGGGATCAGGCACGACCGCCACCAGCATCAGGCGTCAGCGGATCGAAGCGATAGTCGAGGCAAACAGCGCCGGATGGAAATGTCGTCGCGGCGGCCAGCCGGACCGACCTCCGGAAGCCGTTCGACGGAAAGGTCTGATGACCGCCACCGACGATTTCCGGCATGACAAACAGTTCCAGCCGGTCGAACGCGTCCGCTGCGATGAAGGCCTGCTGCAGCAGCCCCCCGCCGACGATCCAGACATCGCCATCCTCGCGCTTGCGCAGCGACCGGATCAGCGCTTCGAGCCCCTCGCCCCAGATCTCGAGCGGCCCGGCGGGATCGGCCAACGGCCGTGATGTCACGACGATCACGCGCTTGCCGGCATAGATCCAGCCCTCGCCCATGGCCACGATGGCATCATAGGTCGCCCGCCCCATGACGAGCGTGCCGATCTCCCGAATGAAACGGTCATAGGCATGGCCACCGAAATCGACGCCGTCATATTTGCGCAGCCAGTCGATGTCGCCGCCCGGCGCCGCGATATAGCCATCAAGGCTCGCGCCCATATACCCTCGGATCATCACCATTCCTTGCCGCTCCGCCTATGATACGTTAATAAACGAATATTCGTTCACTAATTGGAGGTCAAGTGGCTCGCCCACGTTCCCTGACAGACGCGTCGCTTCTGGACGCCGCCCTCGTGATCATGGCGAGAAACGGTCCCGACAGCCTGACCTTTGCAGCCTTGGCGGCGTCGACGGGCCTTGCCGCGGCAACGCTCGTCCAGCGTTTCGGCTCAAAACCCGCTTTGGTGAAGGCGGCCTTGCTCCACGCGTGGGACGGTCTCGACCGCCGCAGCGAACTGGCTGCCGCGGCGACCGGCTCAACGCCTGACGGCGCCGTCGCCCTGCTCGTCACACTCTCGGGCGACGATGCCGATGCCGGTGTGAACGCGGCCGATACCCATGCCGACGGCCTCATGATTCTCCGCGAGGACTTTCGCGACGACGATCTTCGTGCGCGCGGCCAGCGCTGGGGTCAGCGATTGCAGGCGCTGATTGCGCCGCGGCTTGCCGGGCTTGGTGGCCGGACCGCCGCGGCAAACGACGACGCGGCGCGGGAGTTGATCATCCTGTGGCAGGGAGCGATCCTCTGGTGGGGGTTCCAGCGCGAGGGGACCGTGGCATCCTATGTCGAGCGCATCCTCTCGAGATGGCTCGAACAACGGCGCTAAATGGAGACAGGTTTATGCCCGTCGATGCCGATGATCTCCGCCGCCTGTTCCTCGCGCTGCCCGGCGTCGCGGAGTCGACGCATCACGGAACGATGTCGTTCATCGTTGCCAAGCGCTTCCTCGGCCGCATTCGCGATGAGGGCACGGTCTTCGCGCTTCGCTGCGAGCCGGACGAGCGCGATTTCCTGATCGAGATCGAACCCGAGGCGTTCTTCACGACCGATCATTATCGCGGCTATCCCTATGTGCTGATCCGCCTCGCCGCGATCGATGCCGAACGGCTGGCGCCGCTGGTCGAGCGCTCCTGGCGCATGGCGGCGCAGAAGAGGCTCGTCGCCAGCTTCGACAATGCTCGCGCCTCTAGGTGCTGACGCGCGAGGCCCCCGCCATTCTGCGGCAGACATGTAACGCGGCGCGCCGATCGATCCGAATGTCCGCATCGGCGTTGCATTCCCGGCGCGGGAATGTCACGTGTCGCCAAGGACATGACGCCTTTCGGAGGTTTCACGATGCTGAAGGCCGGGCTGCGGCTCCTCACGATGCTTCTCGCGATCGCGGCGGCGGGCGCCGCCTCGGCCGCGACCTGCGCCACCAACGGTGCCGGTTTCGCGGCCTGGCTGAAGGACTTCGAGCACCAGGCGCTGGCGAGCGGCATTTCGCCTGCGACCATCTCCTCCGCGCTGGACGGCCTCTCCTATGCGCCTGATGTCATCGCCAAGGACCGCGCGCAGAACGTCTTCGCCCAGAATTTCCTGCAGTTCTCCGATCGCATGGTCGCGAAATACCGTCTGCAGAAGGGCGCGCAGCTCATCAAGTCCAACGCCAAGCTCTTCGCGCGGATCGACAAGGACTATGGTGTCCCGGCGCCGGTCCTCGTCGCGTTCTGGGGGCTGGAGACCGATTTCGGCGCCAATCTCGGCGACATGCCGACGCTCCGCTCGCTGGCAACGCTCGCCTATGACTGCCGACGTTCGGACCTTTTCCGCGATCAGTTGATGGCGGCGCTGACCGTCATCGATCGCGGCGACCTGACAGCCGCCGAGATGAAGGGCCCCTGGGCCGGTGAACTCGGCCAGGTCCAGTTCCTCGCGACGCATTACCGCGACTTCGCTGTCGACTATGACGGCGACGGCAAGCGCGACCTCTTGCATTCGACCCCGGACGTGCTGGCCTCGGCTGCTGCCCTTCTGGTGCATGAAGGCTGGCAGCGCGGCCAGCCCTGGCTGACCGAAGTTCGCGTGCCCGCCACGATGGACTGGTCGCAGTCCGATCTCTCGGTCCGCAAGAGCGTCGCCGAATGGCAGAGCCTCGGCATCACCGCCGCTCCAGGCTCTACGCTGGGCGCCGCCAGCCTGCCGGCAACACTGATCCTGCCGATGGGACGCAACGGCCCGGCCTTTCTCGGCTATGCCAATTTCGACGTCTACCTGCAGTGGAACCAGTCCTTCGTCTATGCCCTGACTGCTGCCTATTACGCGACCCGCCTCGCCGGCGCGCCGCCGGTCAGCCGCGGCGGCAATGTCGATGGCCTCTCCTTCAAGGAAGTCCAGGAGCTGCAGAAGCTGCTCGCAGTGCGCGGACATCCCGTCGGCAAGGCCGATGGCATGATCGGATCGGGCACCCGGGCGTCCGTTCGCGCGGCGCAGCTCGAGCTCGGCCTGCCGGCGGATGGCTATCCCGACATGACGCTGCTGCAGAAGCTGCGCGCCGGCGGCTGAGCTGGCGAGCACTTGCGGCGGCCGGCGGGAGACGTCCAATACTCGGTCGCTCGCTGTGGAGGGGGATGCCCGTGGATCTGACCAGCGAGGGTCGACTGGCGCTCGGCGGCCTGTGCGCTGCCGCTATTGACAGCAGACCCGCCAAGAGCGGCTGACAGCGTCAGTTCCGATCAGCCCCCCATCGGCGGCGTGCTGCTGATGGCAATGCCGATCCTGCCACTGATGCTTCATGGCGTCGCCTGCTTCCGGCAGGATGGAGTCGCCTGACCAGAAGGCTTCTGCCTCGGCTACGCTCGCGCCGCGTACAGAATACCAGTCGCATCTCCGAAAACAAAAACTACTTCCTTTATCGAGATAGGCGTCATTGCCTAATCTTGGATCACGGTCGAGTGGTCGATCGTCGCGGCGATTTGAGGATCATCCGATCCGTGAGGCTTGCCCCGCGCCAACAACGGCTAAGCCCCGAGGGGGGACACGTCCATGACCGAACGGCTCTGTTGACGCGCCGCGCAATGGCAGTCGCGCGTTTTATGGACAGCGCGGCACTCCGTACCAGCATTGAATGAACACGAGCGCCGCGAGGGACCGAGGGGACCCGCGTGCATGTCAGGACACACCATGACCCACATCACCCGCAGGACCGTCTTTGCCACCGCTGCTGCAGTCGGCCTCACCTTTGCCGCCGGCATCAATGCTAAGGCAGCAGAGCAGCCGAAGGTCACCATCGCCTATCAGACCGTCGTCGAACCCTCGAAGATCCCTCAGGCCGACGGCACCTATGAGAAGGCAGCCAAGGCCGCGATCGACTGGAAGAAATTTGACTCCGGTGCCGATGTCATCGCCGCGATCGCCTCAGGCGCCGTCGACATCGGCTATGTCGGATCGAGCCCTCTCGCCGCGGCCGCGAGCCGCGAACTGCCGATCGAGACGATCTATGTCGTCGGACTGATCGGCGAAAGTGAAGCACTGGTGGTGCGTAACGGCGCCAAGATCGCCGAGCCGAAGGATCTGGTCGGCAAGAAAATCGCCGTGCCATTCGTTTCGACCACTCATTACAGCCTCCTGGCCGCGCTGAAGCATTGGGGCATCGACCCGAAGTCGGTTGAGATTCTGAACCTTCGCCCACCGGAAATCGCCGCAGCCTGGCAGCGTGGTGATATCGACGCCGCCTATGTCTGGGATCCGGCTCTCGGCAAGATCAAGGAAAACGGCAAGGTCCTGACGGACTCCGCCGAAGTCGGCAAATGGGGCGCGCCGACCTTCGACGCCTGGATCGTGCGCAAGGATTTCGCCGACCAGCATCCCGACATCGTTGCCTCCTTCGTGAAGGTGACGGGCGCCGCCTATGCCGACTTCAAGGCGAAAGGCGCGAGCTGGGATGCGAAATCGCCCGAGGCTGAGAAGATCTCGAAGCTGACCGGCGCCAAGGTCGACGAAGTCCCGGCACTACTGAAGGGCTACCACTTCCCGCAGCTCGACGAGCAGGCCTCGGCCGCCCTCCTCGGCGGCGGCACGGTCAAGGCCATCGCCGATGCGTCCGCCTTCCTCAAAGAGCAGGGCAAAATCCCGGCGGTGCTCCCGGACTATGCTCCGTATGTCACGACGAAATTCGTCGCCGAGGCACTCGCCTCCAACTGATGCCGCTTTCGGGGATGGCGGCACCCCGAAGCGCATCTGGCCCGTTTCGCGTCCTCTGGCGCGAAGCGGGCCGACCGCATTTATTCGTTGAAGAGAGGCGCCATGGCCCATCTCGCACTTGAGTCGGTAACGCTGCGCTATGACGACGGCCCACAGGTGCTCGGTGGTGTCTCGCTCGATATTCGCGATCGCGAGTTCGTCGTGGTCGTTGGGCGCTCCGGCTGCGGCAAGACCTCGTTGCTCAACCTTGCGGCCGGCTTTGTGCCGCCAAGCTCGGGGCGCGTGGCCCTGAACGGCGTCGCGATCACCGGTCCGGGTGCGGATCGCGCTGTGGTGTTCCAGGACGACGCGCTGTTCCCATGGCTTTCAACCGCAGAGAATGTCGCGTTCGGCCCGCGCCTTGCTGGTATTGGAAAGGCTGAGCGCCGCCGCATCGCCGAGGATCAACTCGCGATTGTTGGCCTGGATGGCATGGCTGATCGGCCGGTCTGGCGGCTTTCCGGCGGCCAGCGCCAGCGTGTCGGCCTTGCACGGGCGCTGGCGGCCCGGCCGACTTTCCTGCTGATGGACGAACCGCTCGGCGCTCTTGACGCGATGACACGAGAGGCAATGCAGGAACTTCTCGTCGAGGTCTGGTGGAAGAGCGGCGCCGGCGTACTGCTGATCACCCATGGCGTCGAGGAAGCATTGTTCCTCGCAACCCGCATCGTCGTCATGGCCCCAGATCCCGGCCGCGTCGTGAAGACACTGGCTGTCGATTTCAGCCGGCGTCGCCTCGCCGGCGAAAGCGCCCGATCGATCAAGTCGAGCCGCGATTTCGTCGCCATGCGCGAAGCGCTGCTGGACGCCATTTTCGAAAGGGAGCCCGGATGAGCCTCGATCTCGCCGAAGCCGCACTGGCTCCTGATGAGGCCACCGATCATCGGCCGCGCCGAAAGCGCCATGCCGTCCCGGTGCGGCTGATCAGCTTTGCGACGCTCGCCGTGTTGCTCGCTGCCTGGCAGATCTCCGCGAGCCTTTCACTGGTTCCGTCGCTCTTTCTGCCGTCGCCAGCCGCCGTGTTCGGGCAGTTTGTCGCTGTCGCACGGGACGGCTTTGTCGACGCCACGCTTGCTCAGCATCTGGCGGCGAGCCTCGGCCGTGTGTTCGCCGCGTTGACGGCGGCGGTCTTGGTAGGCGTGCCGGTCGGCTTCGCCATCGGCACGAGCCCGATTGGGCGCGGCATCCTGGATCCGTTGATCGAGATCCTCCGGCCGATCCCACCGCTCGCCTACCTGCCGCTCGTGATCATCTGGTTCGGCATCGGCGAACCGTCCAAGATCCTGATCATCGCGATCGCGATGCTGGCGCCGATCGTCATCGCGACGGCGTCCGGCGTGCGCGGCGTTGCGACAGACCGGCTGAATGCAGCCCGCGCGCTCGGTGCGACCCGGCGCCAACTGGTGCGTCATGTCGTGCTGCCGAGCGCTTTGCCGAACATCCTTACGGGCGTGCGCATTGCACTCGGCACGGGTTGGTCGACCTTGGTGGCGGCAGAACTCGTCGCCGCGTCGAGGGGCCTCGGCTTCATGATCCAGTCGGCGGCGCAATTCCTCGTCACCGATGTCGTGGTGATGGGAATTCTCGTTATCGCCGCAGTAGCCTTCGCACTCGAAGCCCTGATTCGCCTTGTCGAACGCTGGCTGGTGCCTTGGGCGGGAAAGACCTGACGCCTCAATCCGGCCCCGTATCGCCCGCTATCGCCGAGGCTTCGTGGACATCGCGGCCAGCAGAGCGCGATTTTCATCGGACTGAAATAACCAACCCAACTGCGGGATTGTCCCGGCGGCCCTGCCGTCGCTCGCGGGGAGCGCAATTCGCGGCCGGACAGGCTAGTATGACCCGCGTCGTGCGAGTGCGTCACGAAGGGGTCGGGAAGCATGTCCGTCTGGATCGTCATCGCTATCATCGTCGCTCTCGGCGCCTATGCGGTCGCGCTCTACAACAGGCTCGTGCGACAGCGAAATCTCGTCCGCGAGGGCTGGAGCGGCATCGACGTGCAGCTGAAGCGCCGGGCCGACCTCGTCCCCAACCTCGTCGAGACGGTGAAGGGCTATGCGGCCCACGAGAAGGGCGTCTTCGAGGATGTCGCTGAAAAGCGCGCGGCCAGCATGAAAGCCGGCAATGTCGAAAGCCAGGCCGCCGCCGACGCCGCGTTGTCCGGGGCGCTTGGCCGCCTGATTGCGATTGCAGAGGCGTATCCCGAACTGAAGGCCGACGCCAATTTCCGCCAGTTGCAGACCGAGCTCAGCGCTATCGAGGACGAAATGCAAAAGGCCCGGCGCTACTACAACGCGACGGCGCGCGACCTCAACACTTCGGTCCAATCCTTCCCGGCGGTGCTGGTCGCGGGCATGCTCGGCTTCCGGGAAGAGCCCTATTACGAGATCGAGGATCGCGCGGCCGCGTCGATCCCGCCCAAGGTCACCTTCTGAGGCCCGCGATGCGCCGCTTGCTCATCGCGGGCCTTGCTCTGCTGGCGGCGCTGCTGCCAGCCAGGGCCGACGAGCGCATCCTCGCCTTCGTCAGCGACGTCCTCGTCGCCCGCAATGGCGATCTCGGCGTGACGGAGCAGATCCGCATCGAGGTCGAAGGCGACCAGATCCGGCACGGCATCGTCCGCGATTTCCCCACCCGCTATACGGACAGGCGCGGTGCCTCGGTCATTGTCGGCTTTACGGTCGAGAGCGTCACCCGTGATGGCATCGCAGAGCCCTACAGCCTGGAACCGCTCGCGAACGGGACGCGGATCCGCATCGGATCCGCCGACGCGACCGTTCCGCACGGGCCGCATGACTATGTCATCCGCTACCGGACGACGCGGCAGATCGGTTTCTTTCCCGATTTCGACGAACTGACCTGGAACGCCACCGGAACCGACTGGACGTTTCCGATCGATAGCGCCGAAGCGCGGATCACCCTCCCCGAGGCGGTGTCGTTCCAGAACTTCATCGCCTATACCGGACCGCCCGGATCGCGTGACCATGCAGCGTCCGTAATCTGGGATACCGCACATCCGGGAACCGTGCTCTTCCGCACGACTGAGCCGCTCGCCATCGGCAGCGGCCTGACCGTTTCGGCCTCCTGGCAGAAGGGTATCGTCGATCCGCCTTCCTTCGAGCGCCGTGCGCGCTGGTGGTTCCTTGATAATCTCGGCGCACTTGCCGCGCTCGCCGGTAGCCTGCTCACGCTCGGCTATTTCTTCCTCGCCTGGCTGAAGGTCGGCCGCGATCCGCCGCGCGGGCCGATGGTGCCGCTGTTCTCGCCGCCGGAAGGCATTTCGGCAGCCGCCGCCCGCTATGTCTCGGCGATGGCCTTCGACAATCGTGCCTTCACGGCGGCCCTGCTCGATCTTGGCGTCCATGGCCACCTTCAGCTTGCCGACAGCGGGTCGACCCTCGTCGTTTCCCGCCAGGTGAGCACCGCGCCGATCGGGGCTCCCGAAGCCGATATGGAGGCCGCGCTGTTTCGCGGTTCCGTCTCCGTGCCGCTGGAGCAGAAGAACCATGCGGTGCTGCAGGCCGCGAAGGCGGCTCTGTCGCGCGGCCTTGCGCGCAGCTATGCGGGCACGATCTTCCATTGGAATGGCGGCTGGCTGGCCGTCGGCATGCTGCTGACCGCTCTGACCTACCTCTTGACCGGGCTCGGCCTCGTGATGGCGATCGGCGGCGATCGCGGCGTCCAGGCCATTATCGGCCTGCTTTTCGCCTCGGTCGCCGGAATCGTGGTTGGCATCGCCCTGAACGCCGGCCAGACCGGGCAGTCGCTGTTCTCGCGCCTGCTCACATGGCTCTTTCTCGGCGCCTTCGCGATCGCCTTCGGCGGTTCCGGTGTCATCGCCTTTGTCGGAACCATCGTTGCGCCGCTCGACGCCGCGCCGCTGCTGCTGCCGGCGGTGGTCCTGCCGGTGCTGGTCTCCTCATTCGGCTGGATGCGCAGTCCGACGGCGGCAGGCCAAAAGCTGCGCGATGCCGTTGCCGGCTTTCGCCACTATCTCGGCACGGCCGAGGAGCACCGCCTCGAGATCCTGCATCCGCCGGAGAACACGCCCGTCTTGTTCGAGCGCTACCTGCCTTATGCGGTGGCGCTTGATGTCGAAAACGCCTGGGCCGCCAAATTCGCCGGCGTCCTCGCGACCGCAGGGGCGTCAGCCGCGGTGGCCAGCTGGTACGTCACGAGTTCGCATCGCGATCCGTCGAGCCTTGTCGACCGGCTGGGATCGAGCCTGTCGCAGAGCGTGGCCTCGGCTTCGACGGCGCCTGGGTCAAGCTCCGGCTCATCGGGCGGCGGCTCATCGGGGTCGGGCGGCGGAGGCGGCGGCGGTTCGGGTTGGTAAGCGTCAGGGGATCGCAAGGTCGGCCGTCACCGCAAGATGGTCCGAGCCGAAATCGCGACTGACGCCGATCGCCGCGAGACCAATCTTCCTTGATACCGCGATGCGGTCGATCGGCGTGCCAAGCGCCGGCGGCAATCCGGCCTCGCGGAAGAACCGCGTCGGCGGCGGCCAGGCGCCGCGCTCGGTGGTGACGAGTTGGGAGCGTTTCATGAACGCACGCAGCACCGGCGACCAATAGGGCGTGTTCCAGTCGCCAGCGACGATGACATCGGTGCCGGAGGGCTCGCCGCGCGCGAGAATGCTGATGGCGCGGAGATAGGAGTTGCGGTCGATCCAGCCGCGCGCCTTGCGCGTGGTCGGCGGATGGATGCCGTAGATGACCAGCGGCCGCGGCGCATCCGGGCGCGCCACCTCGATCCGCAGCGCCGCCGAGCCGCCGACATCGTCGGTCGGCTTCGTCGCCGCCGCGAGGGAGACGACCGAAACGGTGATCGGGTAGCGGCTCGCCACCATCACCGACGAGGTGACGTCGAGGCTCTGGTCGGAAACGAAGGGCAGGCCCGGCAGGGTCGATATCGTCGGACGCCACCGCCAGCCGGCTTCCTGTGCGATCAGGATGTCCGGCGCCGCCGCGGCGACCATCTGCTTCATCGCCTCGAAGTTGCGGTTCTCGCCGTCAACATTGGCGGTGGTGATCCGGAAATTGCCCTGCGGCGCCGCCGCCGCGGCCGGCAGCGCGGGCACCAGCAGCGGCACCAGCGCGGCCCCGAACAGAATGACGCTGGCCGCAAGCCGCAGCACGCCCCCGGCCCCCAGCGCCAGCACGATGAACAGCACGGCCACAACGGCAATGTGCGGGCGGAAATAGTTGGTCATGTCGAACAGCCAATCGAAGCCGCCGTAGCGCCCGACGAGCACGAGCGCGGCGGCCGGCACGAGGCTGGCGTCGAAGAGGAAGCGGAGAACGAGGTTCATGGCTGACCGGCGCGATGCAGAGCCCGTGCCAACAGCCACGAGGGCCGACACCGAGGCAAGGCCGGGCGCGGCAGCGGCAATGCTCCCGCCGCCGCCTGGCCCCGCTTCGGCTGCGCCATCGGTCGCTGTCTCGGCGTTATCGGTCCGCAACGGGTTCGACCGCGCCGGAAAGCCGCCGGTTGAGCCCGTCGAGAATCCGGCGAGCCAGCCCGTCATAGTCGCCGTCGAAATGATGACCGCCGGTGGTCTTGATCAATTCGACGCCGGTTCCCTCGAGTTTCGGACAGAGGCTGTCGTCTTCTTCCTCGCCATAGAAGCACTGGATCAGCGACGGCTTCATCGCCTTGATATCGGGCAGCGTCTCGCCGTCGCCCGAATTGGTGCCGAGGAAGGCGCCGACCGAGATGACGTAGTCAACCTGGTCCGAAAGACCCAGCAGCGAGACCTCGCTCACCTGGCTCTGCTCGTCCGGCGGCAACAACCGATAGGCGGAGGGCAGCACGTCGGCGCCGAAGGAGTAGCCCACCAGCACGACATGATCGATGCCCCACTTCTCGGTGTAGTAGTCGATGATGCGGGCAAGGTCAGCCGATGTCTGTTGCGGCGTCTTGCGCGACCAGAAATAGCGCAGCGAATCGACGCCGATCGTCGGAACACCCTCCTTCTGGAACGCGTCGCCGATCGACTTGTCGAGATCGCGCCAGCCGCCATCACCGGAGAAGATGATCGCCATCGAGCTGTGCTGCACCGGCGCGGGGAGCTCGACGAGCGGCAGATCGGCCAGCGGATTGTCCGTGTCGGGCTTCGGCGCCAGCAGCCGCGTCAGGCGGGACTTCAGCGCGGGAAAAGCCCCTTCCGTCACATCCTTCGACTTGATCGCGAAACCCTGGCCCTGCAACGCCGTGACATGATCACGGCCATCCTTCGGCGCGGCGCTGGTGTAGAGCACATCGACCGGGTTGGTGAGATCGCCCTCCGCGAGACCGTAGATCGAGCCGTCGGCGGTCGCCTGACGCGGCGCGTCGGTGCAGAGCGGCTTCTTCAAGGGTATCGCCAGCGTCGGGTCGACGACCACGCTGTGGCCAAAGGTGGCGTCGGGCGTCTGCGCGGCGATGGCCAGCGCGAGCGTCCCGGCCGTGCCGACGCCCGCGATGATCGGCGAATGATAATTCGGCGTTCCGAGCGCGCGCTGGACCTGGTGAGACAGATCCTCGATATCCGCGACGAGATAGATGCACTCGTCTTCCTGGTCGGCCTCGAGACCCGCATACATCGCGGTCGTGTCGACGCCCACGACGATGGCGCCGCTCTTCTGGAGGTCGGTGGCAAGGCTCGACTCGTCCGCCGTCCAGCCATCCTTGTCAGCGAACAGGATTACCGTGCCGGTCACGGGTACCGTCGGCAGCAGGATCTGCGGCTTGCCGAGCAGGCCGGCGGTGAATTCCGGCAGCGGCTTCGGGGCGTCGTCAGCGAGGGCCGGAAACGCGAATGCAGCCGCGACGACCGCCGAGGCGAGGAAACGGATCATTTGCCGACGACTCCCTTGAGACCGCCACTGATCAGGACGGTGACATCAGCCAGAACCAGAACCGGGCTCGCGCCGCCGGAAACGGCGAGATAGCGCGGCTGCCATTCGGGCTGGAACTTGGCCTTGAATGCACGAAGACCATTGAAATTGTAAAAACGCTCGCCGTGATCGAAGATGGCGCTGCCGATCCGGTGCCAGAAGGGCGCGGTGGGGCCGCCGGTCAACCCCGACAGCGGCGCCATGCCGAGATCGAAGGTGCGATAGCCTTCTCCCTTCAGCGCCAGCATCAGGTTGACGAACAGGAACTCCATCGTCGAGGCCGGCGCGTCGGGGGCAAAGCGCATGAGGTCGACGGTCGCCTCCTGCTTCAGCGCCGTTGTCATGACGGTGGCGAATGCGATGATCCGCCCCTCGCGCCGAACGATGGCCGCCGACTGCGCCGCGACATAGCCGCGGTCGAAGGCCCCGATCGAAAAGCGTTTCTCGCGCGCCTTGTGCTCGGCGAGCCAGAGATTGGACACGCCCTGCAGTTCATCGATCTCCTCCGCCACGCGCTCCGGCGGCAAGAGCTCGAAGCTCAGACCCTCGCGGGTCGCGCGGTTATTGCCGTGGCGCAGCCCTGCCCGCTTGGCACCCTTCAAGTCGAACGTCGCGAGATCGACCTGCGCCGCCTCGCCAAGCTTGAAGGCGCGCAGCCCCGCATCGGCATAGAGCGATAGGTTGTGCGGCTGGACCTGGTAGAAGACGGCGCGGCCGCCGGCAGCCTGCGCCATCTCGACGAACTGCCAGACGAGGCCCGGCCAGGCATCGCGCGGACCGATCGGATCGAACAACGCGACCCAGGAATGGGCCTGCCGTCCGAACATGATGAAGGCGCGCCGATCTTCCGAGAACAGCAGGGTCTTGTCGCGCATGCGGACGAGGTTCGCATCCGGATAAGGCTGCTCGGCCAGGATCTGGACTGCCTCCGCGATTTCCGCTTCGGTCGACGTGCCGGTCTTGCCCTTGGAGGGACGCAGCAGCGACCAGGCAGCCAGCGAACCGGCGGCGATGACGACCCCGAGCAAAGCGCGCAGGCTGCGCGGCGCTTCTTCGGAGAATTCGAACTGCCACCAGAGCTGCCGCGAATAATCGACATCGCTATAGACGAACAGCAGGACGACGACGGCGCTGCCGATCACGGTGGCGATGGCGAAGAACCAGCCCGGCGTCAGCCGCTGATGAAACAGCGAGGCCGGACGGCTGAACTCCCGCCGTGTCGCCAACAATGCGATGAACAACAGCGCCAGCGCGATCGACTCGGTGATGGCGATCGCCTTCAGCAGCGACAGCACCACCGCGACGCCGACCGAGACAACGGCGGCCCACCAGGCCCCGTCGAGCCGGTGCGCGAGGCCGCGCGAGATCGCGATCAGTCCTAGGCCGAGCACGCTCTCGATGAAATGCGCGCCCTCGAGGATCGGCAAAGGCAGAATATTCGAGAGGATGTCGAGCCGCTCATCGGCGGCAGGCGTCACGCCCGAGAAGATCAGCGCGGCGCCCATCGCGAGCGTCAGCGCCGAAAGGACGCGCGGCGAAAGATGTGCGCCCGCCTTGATCACCCGCGAAGCCTGCGTACCTGCCGCGACGCGGCGGAGCTCCAGCGATGTGACAAGTCCGGAGGCGACGACGAGCGGCACGCCGTAATAGATGATGCGGTAGAGGAACAGCGCCGACAGCACCTGGTCGACCGGCGCCGTGCGGCCGATGACGGCAACGATCACCGCCTCGAACACACCGAGGCCGGCGGGCACGTGGCTGGCAACGCCGAGGCCGATCGCGACCGCGTAGATCGCAATGAAGGCGGGGAAACCGACATCGGTCTGCGGCAGCAGCACCCAGAGCACGGCCGCGGAGGTCACGACGTCGATCAGTGTACCGCCGAACTGCATCAGCATGATGCGAGGCGTCGGCAGCGCGAAGGAAACGCCGCGCCAGCCGATCCGGCCCGAACCGAATGCCGACCAGGCGAGCAGGGCGGCAAGGCCGGCAAGGATGGCCGAACCGATCGCCGTCAGAATCGCAGGCGGCAGTCCGACCGGCGCCGCGACATCGGCCGGGTCGAAGACGAGGCCGAGGGCCGTCACGCCCGACAGTCCAAGCCCGAAGGCAATCGTGATGAAGGCGACGATGCGTGCGACGTCGGCTGGCTCGAAGCCGAGGCGGCCATAGAAGCGGAAGCGGATCGCGCCGCCGGTGAGCGGACCGAACCCGGCCGTATTGCCCACGGCATAGGCGCAGAACGAGGTCAGCGCGACCATTGGATAGGACACGCGCCGGCCGAGATGGCTGAGCGCCGACCAGTCATAGATGCTGAGCGACAGGAAGGAGAGCGCGGTGAAGCCGAGCGCCGCCGCGATCGCCGTGATCGGCGTCGCATGCAGCGCGTCGATCACATCGTCATAATCGACCTCTCCGATCAGATGATTGATCGCGAGCCATACGAGGACGAGGACGACCAGCCCGGCCGCGGCACCAATGGCCGGTTTCCAGGCCGACAGCGCCCCCAGGATTCGATCGAGCGGCCGCGGACGCGGCGAAACCAATCCAGCGTCGGATGCCGTCTCGTCGGCGGCAGCTGACCGGGGCTCGTCGAGACCCTCTTCCGAACGGCGAGAGGCTGTTGCAGCCTGTGACATGGTACCCCTGAGGCCTCGCGATCCGGCCAATCGATGCCGGCCCGCGACGTGCCCTTCCCAGATATTGCGTTGCCTCTGTGATGAGGCCGTAAATCTGGCCGGATTGAGGCCGGCAGGGGCGTGGCGGCATGAGGCCGCGGTGATGGCCGGCGGTTTCCGTCGGCCTCACATAAATGTGCGCGTGTTGCGGCTGCCGCTGACGGTCAGACCCACTCGCCCTTGCGCATGATCGGCTGGGCATCGCCCGATGCGGAGACGCCGTCAATATCCACTTCGCCCGATCCGATCATCCAGTCGATATGGATCAGGCTCCGATTGGCGCCCTTTTCAGCGAGTTCCTCGGCGGTCATCTGGTCGCCGCCACGGATGCATTTGGCATAGGCCTGGCCAAGCGCAATGTGGCAGGCGGCGTTCTCGTCATAGAGCGTGTTGAAGAACAGCAGCCCACTGGCCGAGATCGGAGATGAATGTGGCACCAGTGCCACCTCGCCGAGCCGCGCAGCGCCTTCGTCGGTCTCGAGCACCTTGCGCAGCACGTTCTCGCCCGACTTGGCCGATGCCTCGACGATACGGCCTTCCTCGAAGCGGACCTGGATCTCGTCGATCAACGTACCCTGATAGGAGAGCGGCTTCGTGCTCGACACGGTGCCGGAGACGCGGTCCTTGTGCGGCGTCGTGAACACTTCCTCAGAGGGGATGTTCGGGTTGCAGATGACGCCGTTCTTGGCCGTCGAAGCGCCGCCTTCCCATTCATGATCGTCAGCGAGACCGACGGTCAGGTCCGTGCCGGGGCCAGTGAAGTGGAGCGCATGATAACGCTTGTCGTTCAGCAGCTTGGTGCGCGCGTGCAGCGCCTTGTTGTGCTCCGCCCAGGCAGCGACGGGATCGACACGGTCGACGCGCGAGGCGGCGAAGATCGCCTCCCAGAGCTTGGCGACGGCAACCGTCTCCGGCTCGTCGGGGAACACCGCCTTCGCCCATGACGGCGAGGCATAGGAGACGATAGTCCAGTTGATGTCGAAGCCGGCGATCAGCTCCAGCGCCGGCTGATAGGCCTTCGAACGGGCGCGGTTGGCGCGCGCGACCTTGTCCGGATCCTGCGCCGACAGCAGCGAGGGGTTCTCGCCAGCGATCGCGAGGCGCGCGGCGCCGCTCCGGAACGCCGACGCCATGCCCTCATAGAGCCAGGCCGAGGCGACATCGAAGCTGCCATCCGCCGCGAAGCGGAAGCGCATCAGCGTCGAATCCTCGTCCGTGAACAACGTCGTCACCAGCGAGGCGCCGGCCCTGTAGGCGTGCTCGGTGATGCGGCGGGCCAGCGGCAGCGCATCGATCGGCGCCGTCATGACCAGTTCCTGTCCCGGCTGCAGGCCGAGGCCAACGCGCACAGCGACCTCGCCGAGGCGGTCGAGCTTCACGTCATGCGTGAGGAAGGGATCGCGATTGATGGCATTCATGGGAGACTCCTTGGATCGCGGCGACGGCCCCCGCGGGGATCAGCCCTGGTGCCGCGTCTGCCGGTGACGGCCTGGCCGCGAGATATTGCCTGTGCCCGCCCGGCGTCAAGAGCGCGGCGCCGCGGCGCTTTCACGATGTCGATGGCGGCTGACGACGGCGCCGGCGTCGCGCGGCAGAGAGAGGCTGTCATAGAGCCCCATCAATCCCAGCGCCCCGATGATCAGGAACGCATAGCGGAAATCGACGAGGCCGAGCGTCTCGGCCCCCGGCGTCGCGAAACTGTCGGCAAAACGCAGCGCCACGGCACCGACCGCAATGCCGAGCCCGAACGTGATCTGCTGGATGAGGCTGAACAGCATATTGGCGCCGGCCATCTTTGGCTGCGGCACATCGACGAAGGCGAGCGTGTTGATCGCCGTGAACTGCATCGAGCGCGCCGCGCCGCTGACGACGAACAGCCCCGCGATGATCCATCCGGGCGTCGTAGGCGTCAGGAAGGCGCAGGCCACCATCGTCGCAACGAACACGAGCCCGTTGCCGATCAGCGTCGTGCGGAAGCCGAAGCTGCGAAGGACAAGGCTTGTCAGCGGCTTCATGCCGAGATTGCCCGCGAACAGGGCGAGCACGTAGAGCCCCGCCTGGAACGGATCGAGCCCGAAGCCGAGCTGAAGCAGCAGCGGCAACAGGAACGGCACCGCGCTCACCGCCGTTCGGAACAGCGAGCCACCCTTCATGGTAACCGCGAAGGTCTGGATCGACACGGCGGAAAGATCGGGCACCGGATGCGGATGACGCCCGGCGTGGCGCCACGCTGCCACTCCGAAGATGAGGCTCGCGATCAGAATGGCGGCGCCGACAAATCCCTGCTGCGCCGATTGGCCGATCAGTTCGAGGCCATACATCAGGCCGGCGCAGGCAAGGCTCGTATAGAGGAAGCCGAACCAGTCGAAGCTCGGCCGATCGCCGGTCCGGTCGTTGGGGATCAGCCAGAACGACAGCGCCAGTGCGACGATGCCGATCGGCACGTTGAGAATGAAGATCCAGTGCCACGACGCATAAGTGGTGATGAAGCCGCCGAGCGGCGGGCCGAGGATCGGTGCTGACAGAGCGGGCCAGGTCAGCGTGGCGATGGCGCGCATCAATTCGGTCTTCGAGGTGTTGCGCAGCACGACGAGCCGGCCAACCGGCACCATCATGGCGCCGCCCATGCCTTGCAGCACCCGCGCCAGCGTGAACGAGAGGACGCCATCGCTGATAGCGCAGAAGACGGAGGCGATCGTGAACACTGCGACGGCCGAAGCGAAGACAGTCCGCGCGCCGAAGCGGTCGGCCATCCACCCGCTCGCCGGAATGAAGATCGCGAGCGTCAGCATATAGGCCGACATGCCGATATTGAGATCGACCGGCTGCACGCCGAACGAGCGCGCCATCGCCGGCAGCGAAGTGGCGATCACCGTCCCGTCGAGGTTCTCCATGAAGAACGCACCGGCGACGAGAAAGGCGATCAGGGTCGATTTGGGAACGGTGGATGTCATCAGCAAAGGCGGGGAATTGACCACACTTCCTTCGCGCGTTCCCGTCCGCCACACAAGCGGCAATGCGCAATCGAACGATCCTCAGCCGGCGGTCCGGAAGGTCAGCGCTGGCGCCCTGCCCTCGCCGAAACCTCCACCACCGGCGCATAGGCGAAATCGCGATCGAACGGAAATATCGGCCGCTGGCGGCGGCTGTTGCCGATCCGCGGAATATCCTGATCGACGACGCCCTCCGAAAGCGCCATCAGGTTGGGATTGGCGATCGGGGCAAGATCCGGCGAGAGATAGCCGGACTTCACGACGACCAGATCGAAATCCGCGGGATGAAAACCGAACCGCGTGAAGTCGGCGATGTCGTGGAATGGTCGCCGCCGCGCGGTGAGGATGATCGTCGCCGTGCCTGTTCGCACAACCGCTTCGCGCCGGGAGCCTTCCGCTTCCAGCAATGCGATGACCTCGACCTCGATCGAGACCGGCTCGCTCGAGGGGTCAAGCGTACCGCCGACCTGAAGCCATAACCGCGCGCCGATCCCGGCGCGATAGGCGGCCTCGGTCGCCGGACGGTCGGCGATGCCGGCGAAGAGCGCACTGCCCCGGCCCCGCGCGAGAAAGGCAGCGAGGATGTCTGCCCTGTCGCCGACGCCGCCGCCGGTCGGATTGTCGCCGGAATCGGCCAGGATCACCGGATGGGTCGCCGACGCATTGGCGAGCGCGAGGCATTCGTCAACCGAAGTGGTAACAGGCCCGAAGGCGAAGGCCTCGCGCGCCTCGAAATAAGCGGCGGCGAGCTTTTCCGCCTCGGTTGCCATCGCGGCACGATCGTTCCCGGTCAGGATGATCGAGGCTGTCGCGCGCGGCTCGTCGGCCCAGACATAGCCAACCATGATCGAGGCATCGAAAATGCCGGGCACCGCATCGACAGCCGGCAGCCGCGCATAGAGCGACCGCGCGGGCTCGTCGACCGTGCTGGTTCGCTCGCCCGGCAGCAGGACCGGAACCTTCGCCCAGACGACGAAGGGATCGATCTCACCATTCAGCCGGCGATGGAGCATCGCCAGCGCACGCCGCTTGGTCTCGGTGACGTCGATATGCGGCGCCGTGCGATAGGCCGAGAACATGTCGATCGCGTCGATCACCCGCTGGCTGACATTGCCATGCAGATCATAGCTGACCGAGATCGGACAATCGGGACCGACGACCTCGCGCGCTGCCGCGCACCAGTCTCCCTCGCAATCATCCATGCCGTCGACTTTCATCGCGCCATGCATCGCAAGATAGAGACCGTCGATCGGCAGCGCCGCCGTGAGCCGCTCGAGAAACTCGGTCCGAAACGCCTCATAAGTGGCCCGCTCGACCGGGCCGCCGGGGATCGTCCGCGCATGCAGCGTGGGCGCGACATCCCAGTCCCACTCGGCGAGGCAGGCGAAATCCTCGGCTTCGGTCAGTTCGGCACCGCGTAGCACGGCGAAATCGTCTGATGTCGCGAGGAGCGGATTGTAGGTCGAGCACTCGGTGTGAATGCCGCCGACGGCGATCCTCATGCGCCTTCTCCCGTCGCGTCCTGCCAGCCATAGAGGATCGGCATCAGTCCCGCGATGGAGCGGAAGCGCTCCCAGGATTTATCGGCGGCGCGCGTCCAGCCGCTTTCAGCGATCGCGGAAAGGCGCGGGAAGACGAGGCGGTCGAAGATGGCGCGATCGGCCATCGGCTCCGACCAGATGCAGGCCTGGATGCCGAGGAAATGCGCCTGCTGCGCCTCGCTCCAGCTGGCGGTCGGATCAAAGCGATAGGTCTTTTCCGGGCTCGAAGTGCCTGCCCACCCGGCGCCTGGCTCCGACCAGTCGGTCGCCTGGGACATGTCGAGATAATAGGCCTGGCCCGGCGAGACGACGATGTCGTAGCCCTCTCCGGCGAGTTCGGCCGAAACCTCGTGGTTCCGCCAGCCGACGAGATAGACCTTGGCCTTGTCGATGACATGGCCATGCGCCGCCTCTTCCCAGCCGCCGGTGATACAGCCGCGCGAGGCGAGGAATTTCTGGATGCGGGCGAGGAATTCGGCCTGCAGCACGGCCGCGCCCGAGCCCTCGATCTCGTCGGCGCCGCCATGATTGGTGACGACATTGTTACGCTTGGCATGCGTTTCCGCCGCGGCCTTGCCGGCCACGCTTTCCAGCCGGGCGAGCGCAATCGGCGAACCGGACCAGGCGCCGATCGGCACTTCATCGGCACCGATATGGACGATTTTGTCGGGAAAGAGCGCAATGATCTCGTCGAAGATCGTCTCGAGGATGGCGTAGGTCTCCTCGCGCGCCGGATTGAGGCAATTGTTCGGGAAGCCCTGCACCGAGAAATATTCGCCGCTCTCGCCGGGATCGCGCAGCTCGGGGATCGCCTTCAGCATCGCATAGCAGTGACCGGGGATATCGATCTCCGGCACGACGGTCACGCCGAGCGACTTTGCATAGGCCACGATCTCGCGGATGGCCGCCTTGGTATAATAGCCGCCGGTCTTCTGCGGACCCGTACCGAGCAAGGGCGGCAGAGCGAGGCCATGGCCACGCCAGGCGGCAACCTCGGTCAGCGCCGGATAGGCGTCGATCTCGATGCGCCAGGCCTCGTCATCGGAAAGATGCCAGTGGAAGCGATTCATCTTGTTCCAGGCGAGGATGCGGATCAGCGCCTTGATCTCGCCGGTTGAATAAAACTGCCTGGAGACATCGAGATGGGTGCCGCGCCATGAAAGCGCCGGCGCATCGGCGATCATGCCCGAGGCCGGGAACAGGAACGTCGCCGGATGGCGCAGCGCGCCGCGCAGAATCTGGCCGAGCGTGATGAGGCCATAGAGAGTACCGGCCTCCGAGCCTGCCGTGACGACGACGCCGTTCGGCGCGAAATCAAGACGATAGGCTTCGTCGACCAACCCCTCTCCGGTTTCGAAGGCGACCGGAAGCCCGCCTTCGGCAACGGATCGAACCAAGGCGTCGCCAGGGAACAGCGCCTCGGCGAGCCCCATGAAGCTGGCAACCGCGGCCGCCGCTGCGCCGTCGGCTGCCTGGAGCGCCAAGCCCGCCGGGGTCGGCGCACGGCCGCTGATCCTGACATCCGCCGGCCACGGGATCACCGATACCGAGACCGGCGCGCTGGCCGGAACGGGATAGACCACGGCGCCGCGCTTCAGCGGCGCGTTGTCGCCGCGGGCTTTCGTCGCCGCGACACCTACCGGGGCGGTGCTGCCGTCGGCGAAGGCGAGATAGGCGGCCGCTGCGCCATCGCTCCAATGGCGCAGCGGGTAGGAAAGCCCGTGCACCGTGATGGTCCAGGTGGCGCCGGACGCCAGCACGAACCGTTCCGGCGGCGCGAATTCGGAATGATTGGAAAGCCGCTCGACCAGGACACCCCCCTCGATCTCGGCCGCCGGATCGATCCGTGCCGGCCCGCTGACACAGAGGCGGAACCCACTGACCGGCTCCTGCGAGCGATTGGTCAGCTTCAGCGCATAGGCAAGCGGCACACCCTCCGCGGGCGGTGTCCATTCGGTTTCGAGACGGAAAGCGGCGCGCGGGGGAAGGTTCATGCTGGTCTCACTGTCGTCAATGTCTTGAAGAAGAACGCGTCAATCGCCGAGCGGCTGGGTATCGTCGCCGTCGCGATTGATCATGAGCTGATGCTTGATCCGCCGCATGCTTTCGATAGCGCGGCCCTGCATGCGGGTCGCGACGGTCTGCGCCACCGCATCGATCATCGCAAGAAAGGCATAGCGCGCCGATGACGGCCGGAGGATGTCGTCCTGCTCGGGCACATCGATGGCCAGCAGCACATCGGCATGCTCAGCAACCGGCGATCCCGGCCGCGTCAGGACGATCCGGTCGAGATGATATTCACCGGCGATCGCCAGCGTGTTGGCCAGCGGCAGGTTCCGGCCACTGGTCGAGGAGGCGATGATCACCGTCCCCTTGGGTGCGCCTGCAGTGCGCATCATCTGCGCCTGATGATCGATCGAGGATGTGACGCGGAGGCCGAGCCGGAACAAGCGCGTCTCGAGCTCATTCGCAATCATCGACGAAGCGCCGCCCGAGCCGAAGGACAGGATGTAGCTGGAGCCGACGATCTTGTCGGCCGCTGCTTCGATCGCCAGCGGATCGATCTGCTCGAAGAATGAATAGAGCGTCGTCTGGGCGCAGTTGACGATGTGGCGAGTGATTTCCGTCGCGGTTTCCGGGCCGCTTGGCGGCACCAGATAGCGCCGCGCGATGAAGCGGCTTTGCGCCAGGCGCACCTTGAAGTCGGCGAAGCTCTGGCATCCGAGCCGCCGGCAAAAGCGCGTCACCGTGGGCGGCGACGTATCCGCACGCGCCGCGAGTTCGACGATCGATGCGTTGACGGCCGACTGGACGTCGGACAGCACGAGATCGGCCAGCCGCCGCTCGGAGCGGCTGAAGCTCTCCATATCCGCCTGCAAGAGCCCGACCAGATCGAGCATGATGACCGAACTCCTCCCAAGACGCGCGCCAAGAAGACTTTGGGGCCAAAAGCCCGCAGCGCCGCCGGACCCGTATCAGGCGGCAAGCCCGACCGCGAGGCCCGCTTCGTCGAACAGATGGCAAAGGGCCGGATCGACGCTGACCTCGATGTCGGTGTCGTCAGCGACCGGGGGATCGCCTTCGAACAGCGCGACGAATGTGTCGCCATTCGGCAGTGGCGCATAGGCGACCGTGTGGATGCCGAGCCGCTCGATGATTCCGGGCCGGATCGTCAGGCGGAAGCCGCCCGGCGCGTCGAGGCTGAGATGCTCGGGACGAATGCCGACCTCCAGCGTCTGGCCGACCAGCGCGGCGCTGCCGGCGCGCGGCAGGGTGATCTGTCCGAGCGGCCCGAGATCGACCGTGATGCCCGTGCCGTCAGCCGCCGTGCAGGTGCCCTGGAGGAAATTCATCTTGGGATTGCCGATGAAGCCGGCAACGAAGCGATTGGCGGGCCGGTGGTAGAGGTCGAGCGGCGAGCCGACCTGCTCGATCTGGCCGGCGTTCAGGACGACGATCTTGTCGGCCATGGTGAGCGCCTCGACCTGATCATGCGTCACATAGATCATCGTCGCGCCGAGCTTCTTGTGCAGGCGCGTCAGCTCGATGCGCATGTCGGCGCGCAGAGCCGCATCGAGATTGGAGAGCGGCTCGTCGAACAGGAAGATCTTCGGCTCGCGCACGATGGCACGGCCGATCGCGACGCGCTGGCGCTGGCCGCCGGAGAGCGTGCCAGGGCGCTGCTGAAGCCGGCTTTCGAGCTGCAGGACACGCGCCGCCTCGGAAACCCGGGTGCGGACCTGATCCTCGGGCAGTTTCTCGACGCGCAGCGGAAAGGCGATGTTCTCGTAGACGCTCATATGCGGATAAAGCGCATAGGACTGGAACACCATGGCGATGCCGCGCTTCACCGGCGGCAGATCGTTGACGGTCTTGCCGGCAATGACGATCTCACCCGACGTGACCTCCTCGAGCCCGGCGATCATGCGCAGCAGCGTGGACTTGCCACATCCCGAAGGCCCGACGAAGACCACGAACTCGCCCTGCATGACGTCGAGATCGACGCCCTTGATGACGGCGGTTCCCGCAAAGGACTTCTTCAGGCTGGACAGCGTGAGTTCGCTCAAGGCATCGGTCTCCGGGGAGGACGGCCCTCACCCCGCCCTCTCCCGCGAGCGGGAGAGAGGGAAGAAAGGCGTGCGATCCAAACCGTGTCCCCTCCCCCGCAGCGCGGGAGAGGGGCAGGGTAAGGGTGCTTACTTGAACTGGTCGATCGACCCGGCCGCCTTGGTCAGCGCAGCGGCGGGCTCGGCATTGCCGGTCACGACGGACTGGACCATGTCGATCATGGCGTTCTGGAAGCCCTTGTAGTCCAGGAACAGCGGCTCCGGGCCACCGAAGGCGATGCCGTCGAGGAACGGCTTCCAGCTCGGATCTTCCGAGACCAGCGTATCGACGCCAGCGACGGGACGCAGCGGCGTCAGGCCATGCGTCTTCTCATAGAGGAACTGGTTCTCGGGATTGGTCAGGAGCTTGGCGAGATCGATCGCCTGGTCCTCGACGCCCGTGCCCTTGAACACAGCCATGCTGTCGGTGATGAGCAGCGTGCCGGCGCCCTTGGCCTGCGGGCCGACCGGCAGCGGCGCGACGCCCCACTTGACGTCCTTCGAGACCTGGTTGCGGACCCACGGGCCGCCCTCGATCATCGCAACCTTGCCGTCCGAGAACAGCTTGATCATGTCGTCCTGGTCATAGGCCGAAGGACCATCTTCGGAGACCGGAACCAGCTTTTTGATGAATTCAAGCGCCTGCAGGTTCTGCGGGCTGTCGAGCGTGATCTTGCCGTCGGCGTCAATGACCGTGCCGTCATTGGTGTACACGTAATGCAGGAACTGATGCATCGTGTTGTCCATCGTCTTGGCCGGCAGGCCATAGCCGGCGATGCCGGTCTTGTCCTTGATGGTCTTGGCGTCGTTATAGAGCTCGTCCCAGGTCGTCGGCGGCTTGGCCGGATCGAGGCCAGCCTTCTCGAACAGGGCCTTGTTCCAGAACAGCGCCTTCGTCGAGAAGGCGACCGGGATGCCCCAGGCCTCGTCCTTGAACGTCACCGTGTCGACGATATGCGGATAATAGGCGGCCTTCTCGGCGTCCGTCATCGGGATCGGCACGATCAGATCGCTGTCGGCGAACTGCTTCAGCGTGCGCGAGCCGACATAGGCAAGCCCGACCGGCGTGCCGGCGGCAGCGAGCGTCGTGATCTTGTCCTGGCACTGCGCCCAGCCGACGATCTCGACATTGACCTTGAAGCCCGGATTCTTGGCTTCCCAAGCCTTGATCAGGTCCGGATAGGTTTCGGCGATGGCATCGCCGCACTGGATCATGCTGACCGTCTTGTCCTCCGCGAAGGCCGAAACGGTCATCGTCGAGAGGACGACGGCCGCGCCTGCGAGGAGTGTCCCGTAATGTTTCATTGCTCTTTCCCTCATTGTCTGGCCGCCCCTTTTTCCCGGGACGGTTCGGATGCCTGGACCGCTACTGCTTGACCGCGCCGGCAGTGAGCCCGGCGACCAGATAGCGCTGCAGGAATATGAAGCCGATCATCACCGGGGCGATGCCGACGAAGCTCGCCGCCATCAACTCGTTCCAGACCACGCGCTCCTTGCCGAAAAAGGCGAACAGCCCCACGGCGAGCGGCATGAATTCGGATTTCGAATTGAAGGTCAGCGCGAAGATGAATTGCTGCGCATAAGCGCCGATGAAGGTGGCGAGCGCGACGACGAGAATGCCCGGTGCGGCGATCGGCAACACGATGCGGCGCAGGATATAGAGCCGGCCGGCGCCATCGACCCAGGCTGCCTCGTCAAGCTCGCGCGGAATCCGCAGGAGATAGGTTCTGAGCAGCCAGATCGCCGTCGGGATCAGGAAGGCGACGCCCGGCACGATCATCGCGAAATAGGTGTTGAGGAGGCCCATCGAGCGCATCAGCCGATAGAGCGGGATGAGCAGCACCGCGCCGGAGAACATGTTGACGGCGAGAAAGGCGCCGAGCAACGGCCCGCTGCCCGGAAACTCGAACCGCGCGAAGGCATAGGCGGCCGGCACGACGAGGATCAGCACGACGATGGTGGCGAGGCTCGAGATCAGCAGCGAGTTGAAGATGTAGCGCCCGAGCAGCGGCACATGCTCCCACATCGTGAAATAGGCATCGAACGAACCATCCTCCGGCCAGAACCGGTAGGGCGAGGAGAAGAGATGCGTCAGCGGCTTCAGCGAAACCAGGAAGCCCTCGATGAAAGGCGACAGCACAAAGCCCAGAAACAGGAACATGCCGACATAGATCGCGACATATTCATACCACCTGTAACGGTCGATCATCGGTCGCCCGCTGCTCATTTCGCCTCTCCAGATGAGATCTTGCTGATGACGCGGAAATAGAAGAAGCAGAACACCGACAGGAACAGACAGATCATCACGGCGCGGGCAGCACCCTCGCCATATTTGTAGCTGCCGATCGCCGTCTTGTAGGTGTCGATGATCATCGTCGTGGTCTGGCCGTTCGGTCCGCCCTGGGTCAGGATCCAGATGATGTCGAAGGAATTGAAGGTCGCGATCAGCGACAGCATCGACATGGTGACCAATGCCGGCACGATCAGCGGCAGCGTGATGCGGCGGAAGCGATAGAAGCGCCCGGCGCCGTCCGTCCACGCTGCCTCATAGAGGTCCTTGGGGATCGACTGGATCGCGGCGAGCAGGTAGAGCGTCACCAGCGGCACGCCGATCCACACATCGGTCAATATCGTCGCGCCAAAGGCCGTGCCGCCATAGGCCAGCCACGCCAGCGGCCGATCGAGCAGGCCGACATTCTGCAGGATGCCCGAGATCATCCCGAACTGGCCGTTATACATCCAGCCCCACATGAAGATGCCGATTGCCATCGGCACGATCCAAGGCGGCAGCGTCAACACGCGAAAGAGCGCCCGGCCAGGCACCAGCGCGTTCAGCAGCACGGCACCGCAGGTGCCGATGATCATCTTGAGGCCAACCGAGAAGAAGGTCCAAACGAAGGTGCGGATGATGACGGTCGCAAAGTCGCCGCCGAAGATCTTCTGGTAATTGGCCCAGCCGACCCAGTTCACCGTCCGCCTGAGCGAGGCATCGGTGAACGAAAGGGTGAATGTGTCGACGAGCGGATAGGCGACGATGAACAGAATGTAGATCGTGGCCGGAAGCAGAAGAGCGAAGGCGAACAGCGTGGCACTTCGGGACCGCGTCATCCGCCCGCCCCGTCAGCTGTCGCGGCCGGAAAGCGCCGCATCGAAGCGCTTCCAGGTCTCTGCCATGTCCACGACGGTCTTGCTGCGGCGCGCTTCATCCATCGCGAGCGCCAGCAGGCCGGCTTCGAGCGCATTGACCACCGAAACCGGCAGCGGCGCGTCGTTCAGCATATGCGCGCCGATATCGCGCGCCATCTGCTCGTCCGCGCCATAATGAACCGAGAGCTCGGAGCCGGTATAGGTGGTGTCGATCAGCTTCGACGAGGTGCGGGCGTCGTGCACCTTGAAGAAATTGCGGACGAAATCACCTTCCGCCATGCCCTTGGCGCCGATCACGCAGAAGCGGCGATATTCGTCAGGCACGTTCAGATTGGTGTGGAAGGTCATCGAGGCGCCGTTCGCGTATTCCACGATGGCGGTCTGAAAATCGATGATGTCGGCATCGCTGTCGAACACCTTGTCGGTTCCCATCCAGCCGCTTGGCTTGCGATGATAGACCTCGGTGTCGTTGATGCCGAGTCCTTCCGGCGCATTGCTCGGAACGAAGCTGCGCTTTCCGCCGAAGCTGGCGACGCGCGCCGGACGAACGCCCATGACGCCATTGTAGAGATCGAGATCGTGGCAGCATTTCTCGAGCATGAATGAGCCCGAATACTTCTCATAGCGCCGCCAGTCGCGCATGAAGAACGCGCCGTGATAGGGCGCAATATGCTCGGAGGCCTCGATCGAGACGATATCGCCGATGAGCCCGTCCTTCTGGGCCTTGCGCAGGTCGACATAAAGCGGCGCGTAGCGCAGCACCAGTCCGACCATGACATTGTCGGAGCCGAACTCCGCGATCAGCCGCGCCAGTTCCATCGTCTCCTCGACCGTCGTCACGACGGGCTTCTCGGAGAAGACTTTCACGCCGGCATCGAGACCGGTACGGATATGGCCGAGATGGAGATGATTGGGCGAGCCGACCATCAGGAGGTCGAGCGTCTCGCCGGCCAGGAGATCCTCGAGCGACCCGTAGGCCTTCCCGACGGGGACATCGAACTGCTTCGTATAGGTAAGCCCGGCCGGCTCGGGGTCGACATAGCCGACCACATCGAAATCCGGGAGCGAGGCGGAAAAAATGCGCGCCAGATAGCCCAGCCGATAGCCGAGCCCGACAATGCCGACTTTCATCGAATCCCCTGCTTCATCAAGACAGCCGCTTGGACGGGCATCAGCGCCGACCAGCTGCTTTGTAAATTCTTTCCACAATCATGCCGCAAGACGCACCTCTGTCAAGCACCCTTTTGCAGTTTCTCCGCAAGAATGCGTCGCTTTTGCATACAATCTGAAAGGCGTTTTCACTTCACCGTCAAAGTTTGATCGACAAGCCCATGAGGGTCCTCGACCCGCGGCCAGATCGGCCGGTCGAGCTTGCGATAGGCGGTCAGGCGGGGATTGGACGGATAGGGCGCGCCCGCGTCGATATAGACGATCTCCGCCGCGATCGGCGCGAAGCCGGCGTGGAAGTGATTGGTGGACTTCACCAGCAGCATCGCCTTCGCCATCGGGTCGATGCCGAGATTGGTGAAGATGTCCGGCTCGAAGGTCTGCGTGCGGTTGGTATTGAGGATGACGTCGATCGTCGTTCCGACCAGGCGGATCACCGCTGCCGGACCGAGCGTCACGCGGCTGCGGCCGAAGCTTTGCCAGCCCTCCTCCACCGCCCTGATCACATCGACCTCCGCATCGACGGGCGCGCCGCCATCGGGGCCCGCCTTGCCGCCAAAGCGGAGCTGGATGCGGGCGCCCTCGCCGGCCGCAAGGCAGAAGGTCGTCGCGACCGGGTCCCAGATCGTCGCGACCGCAACATCCGGCATGCCACGCTCGATGATGCGGCGCAGGATCAGCGTCCCGTCGCCGGCAACGCCGCCGCCCGGATTATCCCAGGTATCGGCGACGACGACGGGCTTGCCCGGCTTCGTCGCGGCCAGCGCCGAGGCGCGGTCGAGGCCGTCCTCGATGCCCAATTGCGGCATCATGGTCTGGCCGCGCAGCGAAAAGATCTCGAGCCCGAGACGCCGCGCCAGCGCGTCGCCGCCGGCCCGGTCGTCATCGGTGACCACGAGCATGCGCGTGCCGAGTTCCGGCACGTCGCCGGCCATGAAGCCATGGATGAGCGAGATCGACAGGACGCCGTCATGCCCCTCCATCGCCTTGACGCGATCGATGAAGGAGCGCATCGGCTCGCGGCTGGTCGGAAAGACCTCGATCATCCGGCAATCGAAGGTCGAGATCACCGGCTTGATTGTGCCGCGGATCGCGCGGATGGCGAGATCGACGACATGCTCGCCGCGCTCGTAGAAATCGGTGTGCGGAAATTCGAGGAAGGCGGCGAGGATGTCGCTGTTGGCGACCCGCTTCGCCGTCAGGTGGCTATGCGGATCAAGCTCGGCTGCGATGACGACATCAGGGCCGACAATCGCGCGGATGCGTTCGAGCAGGTCGCCTTCGCAGTCGTCATAACCCTGTGCCACCATCGCGCCGTGGAGACCGAGCACGACGCCGTCCACCGGCAGCGCCGCGCGGAGCTGGCCCAGAATCTCGTCGCGCAATTCCTCATAGGCTGCCCGCTGGATCAAGCCGCCCGGCTCGGCCCATGTCGCAGTCCCCTCGACGAGATCGATACCGTCCGCCCCGGCGCGGCGGCGCAGCGCGACCATCGGCGAGGAGCAGAGCGTCGGCGTCGCCGGATGCTCGCCCGGCGCAGCATAGAAGGCCATCTCGAAGCTGGCCCGGTCGGTCGGCACCGGCGAGAAGGTGTTGGTCTCGGTCGCGAGCGACGCTGTGAAGATCCGCATGACGATCAGCCGAGTGGCGCGTAGGCGATGGCTTCGATCTCGATCTTGATGTCGATCATCAACTTCGCCTCGACGGTGGTGCGGGCTGGCGGCTCGGCAGGAAAATAGGTGGCGTAGACCGCATTGAAGGCGGCAAAGTCGTTCGCGTCGGTGAGGATGACGAAGGTCTTCACCACCTGGTCGAGCGTGCAGCCGGCCAGCGCCAGCGCCGCCTTCACATTCTCCATCACCTGCCGCGTCTGCGCCTCGATGCCCCCGGCAACGACAGCGCGGTTGCTATCAGTCGGAACCTGGCCGGATATGTAGACAAAGTCGCCCGCCCGGACGGCTGGCGACAGCGGAACATGCGAGGCTCCGTAAACCGTTTTCAACTTTGCCACCAATCTCTCCCGCTCTGAAGCATCGCGATGCTCGGATTGCTATGTAAATTCCTGCGCCGACGGCCCGTCAAGCGCCAAATCATGTTGCTTTTTTTCATTTTGGCGCGAAGCTGGCACCTCGAATGAGAGGACGCGCGATGTTTGGAATGACGGGGAAGAATGTCGTGATCAGCGGGGCCGGCGGCGGCATCGGCCGCGCCCTCGTCGCCCTGTTCCGTGAATCCGGAGCGCGCGTGACAGCCTGCGACCGCGATGCGGATCTGCTGGCCTCGCTGGAGCGCGTCACGACCGAGGTCTTCGAACTCACCGACCGGGCAGCGACAACCGCCGCCATGGAGCGGATCATCGCCCGCCACGGCCCGCCGGACGCCATCATCGGCAATGCCGGCTTCACCCGCGCCGAACGGATGGCCGATGTCGGACCGGAGGCCTGGGACAGCGAACTCGCCCTCAACCTGACGGGCACCTACAATCTCGTCGCCCCTGCCCTTCCCGCGATGATCGCCGCAGGCGGCGGATCGATCGTCATCGTCTCCTCCGTCAACGCCCTCGCCCATTTCGGCAATCCGGCCTATTCCGCCGCCAAGGCCGGGCTCAACGCCTATGCACGCGCCCTCGCCGTCGAGCATGGCCGCCACGGCATCCGCGCCAACTGCATCTGCCCCGGCTCAGTGCGCACGCCCGCCTGGGATCACCGCATCGAGAAGCAGCCGGAACTGCTCGACGAGGTCGCGCGCTATTATCCGCTCGCCCGCCTCGTGACACCGGAGGAAGTCGCGCAGACGGCGCTCTTCCTCGCCTCGCCGCTCTCCTCGGGCATTACCGGAACCGCCATCGCCGTCGATGCCGGTCTCACGGCCGGCAACCGCCGTTTCGTCAATGAAGTTCTCGGCGGCTGACGCAGCGCTTGACCACGGCCGAAGCGTCGGCAAAGCCTCGCACAGTCTTCGCGACATCAAAGGACATCGGATGCCCACCCATATCGACCAACTGGACACGCCGGCCGTCCTGATCGACATCGACCGCGTCGAAGCCAACCTCACCCGCACCCAGACCTATGCCGATGCGCATGGCCTGAAGCTTCGCCCGCACATCAAGACCCACAAGCTGCCGCGCTTTGCCCGGCGCCAGGTCGAACTCGGCGCCATCGGCATCACCTGCCAGAAGCTCGGTGAAGCTGAAGTCATGGCCGATGCCGGCATCGAGGATATCCTGCTGCCCTACAACATCATGGGAGCCGAGAAGCTGCACCGGCTGCGACGCCTCGCAGAACGCGTCGCGCTCGCGGTCACCGCGGACAGCCTCGTCACGATCGAAGGCTATGCGCGCGCATTCGCCGATGCTGCGGCGCCGCTGAGCGTGCTCGTCGAATGCGACACCGGCATGGGACGTTGCGGCGTGCAGACGCCCGATGAGGCGGTGACGCTGGCGCGCGCGATCGAGGCCAGCCCCGGCCTCGCCTTTGCCGGCCTGATGACCTATCCCCCCGCCGGCGCACCGGCCGCGGCACGGGCCGTCCTCGCGGCGATGGCGGGGGCGCTGCGCAGCGCGGGCCTGCCGCCGACGATGATCTCGACCGGCGGCACGCCCGATCTCTGGTCGGCGCATGAAACTGACATCGCCACCGAATACCGGCCTGGCACCTATATCTATCTCGACCGCTACCAGGTGGCCAAAGGGGTCGGCACCATGGACGATGTTGCGCTGACGGTGCTGGCGACCGTGGTGAGCCGCCCGACGCCGGATCGCGCCGTGATCGACGCCGGCTCGAAGGCGCTGACCAGCGATCTGCTCGGTCTTTCGGGATATGGCACCGTGCTCGGTTATCCCGATGCGGTGATTGCCGGGCTCAGCGAGGAACACGGCACGATCGATCTCTCTGGCTCGGCGCTGAAGCCGGCGATCGGCGAACGGCTGCGCATCGTGCCCAATCACGCCTGCCCGGTCTCGAACCTCTTCGACCGGGTGCATCTCGTCTCGGCCGACCATGTCGTCGCGACTGAGATCGTCGCGGCGCGCGGCCGGGTCGACTGACCAGTCGCCTCGCGCGGATCAGTCCTCGATCTTCTGCTGCTGGCGCAGGGTATCGATGCCGCGCGTCAGCTGCTCTTCAAGCTGGCGCAGGAAGGCGGCGTGGGTCCCAAGCTCGTCGCGCCGTCTCTCGCCACGCACGAGGAAGCGTTCGGCCTCCTGGATCAGGATCGAACTCTTGCTGGCCTCGCCGTCATCGCCCTCGATCACGTCGCCATAGAGGAACGCAGCACGCGACCGCGCGTCCTCAAGACGCGCTGCAAGACCGGTCGACTCGTTCTCTGTGTCCGACAGCGCGCGCGACACTGCTTCCTGAATGGAAGACAGACGGTCGATGTCACTGCGGAGATCACGCTCCTTCGAGCGAAACCGGGGGAAAAGCACGTCACGGTCCTCATCGAACGATGCCGCACCGCAATAGATGCGGCGCCTTACTAAACCATACTATTCCTCCAGTGGATTTACCAGTAGGGTACCACCCAAGATAGAATGCCGGTCGCTATCATCGCGCGAGCGGCGCGCCATCACGCCTTGCCGGCGGCACTCTTGGCCGGAGCCTTGGTCGTCCCCAATTCCTCGATCATGTGCTCGACGGCCATGATCGCGTTCTCGATATCCGAGATCTTGCGCACGGCGCTATCGGTCGGCAAAACGCCGGATGACGCCGCCTGCATGATGAGTTTCTGCTGTTCTTCGACAAGCCGCCCCCTGAGGGCAACCAATTTCTTCTGCATCGGTCATGAACTCCTGAACCGCCTCTATTATAGGCCGCGCCCGTTCAGCGGCAACGAGTTTCACTGAGCCTGAATTTCGCCCCGCTCTCGGCAACGTTTGGTAGTACGCCTCAGGAGCACCGCCGCGCTGGGCACAACCGTTCGAAAACCAGGGCAATCGGCAGACAGGTGGCTATGAGCGCTTGATTTCGTCGCCGAATAAACCGATTCTTCATGAAGAGAATCAAAACGGCGGGAGGAGATCGATGTTGCGTCGAATATTCCTGACGGATGCCCTTGAACGGATGGTGGATGAGGGCAAGATCAAGCGTCGCTCCAAGGCATTCCGCATCATGCAGATGGTCATCAGCGACGGCGCCGCAGTGCTCGACGACACGCAGAGGCGTGTCTATGACCAGATCATCGTTCCGCAGATCGAGCAACTCGAGCAACGCGTCTCCTGACCTTGGCTAAGCCTTTCGGTGCAACCCTGGAATGCGATTGCGCTTACGGGCTTCCGAGCACCTGCTAGTACTGCGGCAGTCCGATCAGGGTGCGCGCCAGCGCAAAATCATTCCCCACGTATCCATCTGATGGAGATCTCCTGCCCTTGAGCGGGCCCAGCCTTCCAACTAGATGAAGGCAAGGCCCGATGCGGGAGGCAGGATGATGACGAACTCTCTAGGCGATGCCGCGCTTCCTTTGCCGCAGCCGGTGCGCTCCAGCCTGGATCTGATCGGCCGGACGCCGATCGTCGAATTGACGACCTTCGACACCGGCCCCTGCCGGTTGTTCGTCAAGCTCGAGAGCCAGAATCCCGGCGGATCGATCAAGGACCGTATCGCTCTGTCGATGATCGCCGCCGCTGAGCGTGATGGACGTCTACAACCGGGCGGCACCATCGTCGAGGCGACCGCCGGCAATACCGGCCTTGGCCTGGCGCAAGTCGGCCTCCCCAAAGGCTATCGCCTGATCCTGGTCGTTCCCGACAAGATGTCCCGCGAAAAGGTGCAGCATTTGCGTGCCATCGGCGCTGAGGTTCGTACAACCCGCTCCGATGTCGGCAAAGGTCATCCTGATTATTATCAGGACATGGCTGAGCGCATTGCCGTGGAAACGGGCGGCTTCTTCGTCAACCAGTTTGGCAACCCGGCCAATCCCCTCGCCCACGAGACGACGACCGGCCCGGAGATCCTTGAGCAACTCGCCGGTGACGTCGACGCGGTTGTCGTCGGTGTGGGCTCCGGCGGCACGCTGACGGGTCTCGGACGCTTCTTCCGTCGTGCCTCGCCAAAGACGAAGATGGTGCTCGCCGATCCCAAGGGCTCGGTTCTGGCGCCGCTGATCGAGACCGGGCAGATGATCGAGGCCGGCTCCTGGGCGGTCGAGGGTATCGGCGAGGATTTCGTGCCGCCGAATGCCGATCTCTCGCTGGTCTCGCGTGCCTTCACCATCACGGATCGCGAGAGTATCGCGGCCGCACGCGCCTTGCTGGCGCAGGAGGGCCTTCTCGCCGGTTCCTCATCGGGGACGCTGCTTGCGGCGGCGCTTCGCTATTGCCGCGAGCAGACCGAGCCGAAGAATGTCGTCACCTTCGTCTGCGACAGCGGCAACAAATATCTCTCGAAGGTCTTCAACGACGTCTGGGTCGCCGAACAGGGCCTCGCAGAACGGCTGCAGCATGGCAACCTCCGCGATCTCGTCGCCCGCTTCCATGCCGAGGGTGGCACGGTGACGGTCTCCCCGGCCGACACGCTCTCGACCGCCTATAGCCGCATGCGCGGCGCCGACGTCTCGCAATTGCCGGTCATCGAGGAAGGCCGTCTCGTCGGCATTCTCGACGAGAGCGATGTCCTGGCGGGCCTTGGACGGCTGAGAAATGGCGAGGCCGGCAAATTCAGCGCGGTCGTCGCCGACTCCATGGTCACGCATCTCCACACCGTCCCCTCGACAGCCTCCGTCGACGCGTTGCTGCCGATCTTCGAGCGCAACGAAGTCGCGATCGTCATGGACGACGACGAATTCGTCGGGCTCATCACCCGTGTCGATCTCATCAACCATCTGAGGCTCTCGCCTTGACCGCACCCGAACGCCCGAACCGCCTCGCCTTCGCCACCCGCACGATCCATGGCGGCCAGAGCCACGATCCGCTGACCGGCGCGGTCATGGTGCCGATCTACGCCACCTCGACTTATGCGCAGGAGAGCCCGGGCGTTCACAAGGGCTTCGAATATGCCCGCTCGCAGAACCCGACCCGCTTCGCCTTCGAACGCGCGATTGCGGATCTCGAGAGCGGCAGCGCCGGCTTTGCCTTCGCCTCCGGCCTCGCGGCGATCTCGACGACGCTGGAACTGCTCGACAGCGGCGGCCACATCGTTGCGACCGACGACATCTATGGCGGCACGTTTCGCTTGCTGGAGCGCGTGAGGAAGCGCTCCGCCGGCCTTAACGTCACCTTTGTCGACTTCACGGACCTTGCCGCTGTCGAAGCGGCGATACGGCCCGAAACCAAGATGCTCTGGGTCGAAACACCGACCAACCCGATGCTGCGCATCGTCGATCTCGAGGCCGTCGCGGCGCTCGCCCGCCGCCGCGGCATCATCTCGGTCGCCGACAACACCTTTGCCAGCCCCTATATCCAGCGCCCGCTGGAGCTTGGCATCGACATCGTCGTGCACTCGACCACCAAATATCTGAACGGCCATTCCGACATGGTCGGCGGCTCTGTGGTGGTCGGGCCAAACGCCGATCTCGCCGGGCAGATGAAATTCCTGCAGAACGCCGTCGGCGCGATTTCGGGGCCTTTCGACAGCTTCCTGGCCTTGCGCGGGTTGAAGACCCTCGCGCTGCGCATGCAGCGGCATTCGGAAAACGGCATCGCCATCGCCCGCTTCCTCGAAGCACGGCCGGACGTGAAGAGCGTGCGTTATCCGGGTCTCGCCAGCCATCCGCAACACGATCTCGCCAAGCGGCAGATGCATGCCTTTGGCGGCATGATCACGGTCGAATTCGACCGCGACCTTGCCGGCACGAAACGCTTCCTGGAGCGGGTCGAGCTCTTCGCGCTTGCCGAGAGCCTCGGCGGCGTCGAGAGCCTGATCGAGCATCCTGCGACGATGACGCATGCCTCGATCCCGGCCGACCAGCGCGCCGCGATCGGTATCTCGGATTCGCTCGTGCGCATCTCCGCCGGCATCGAGGCCGCCGACGATCTCATCGCCGATATCGTGCAGGCGCTGCGCTGACGACGCTAGACCGGTAGCGCGTCAAAGCTCTCGGCCTGCGCCCTTGCCCAGACGGTGTGGTAGAAGCCTTCCTTGCCGTCGGGGTCGAGCAGTTCGCCTGGCTTCAGAAACACATGCAGCTGCGACAGCAGGCGGATTTCCGTCGGCGTAACGCGGCGCGCGAGGTGATGCGGCGCCAGTTGTGCGGGATGGCTCAGCCCCGCGGCTGCCAGCATCTCCGCGAGCGCCTCCAGCGTGTGGCGATGAAAGGCCGCGACGCGCGCGGCCTTGTCCTCGACGACCAGCGAGCGCTGGCGCAGCGGATCCTGCGTCGCGACGCCGGTCGGGCAGGTGTTGGTGTGGCAGGACAGCGACTGGACGCAGCCGATCGCGAACATGAAGGCGCGCGCGGCATTGACCCAGTCGGCGCCGATCGCCAGGCAGGATGCTATGTCGAAGGCCGAGATCACCTTGCCGGCGACACCGATCTTGACGCGCGGACGCAGACCGGCACCGACCAGCGTGTTATGGACCAGCAGCAGGCCCTCATACATCGGAATGCCGATGTGATCGGTGAATTCGACCGGCGCGGCGCCCGTCCCGCCTTCGGCGCCATCGACGACGATGAAATCCGGCACGATTCCCGTCGCCAGCATCGCCTTGACGATGCTCATGAACTCCCAGGGATGGCCGAGCGCGAGCTTGAAGCCGACCGGCTTGCCGCCGGAGAGGCGCCGTAGCTCGGCGAGGAAGCGCATCATGCCGAGCGGCGTGTCGAAACTCGAATGGCGCGCCGGCGAAATGCAATCGCGCCCTTCGGGAATGCCGCGCACGCGCGCGATTTCCGCCGAAACCTTGTCGCCGGGCAGGATGCCACCATGGCCGGGCTTGGCGCCCTGGCTCAGCTTCAGTTCGATCATCTTGATCTGCGGGCTCGCCGCGCGCGCCGCGAACTTGTCCGGATCGAAGGTGCCGTCATCCTTGCGGCAGCCGAAATAGCCGCTCGCCACCTGCCAGACGAGATCGCCGCCGAATTCCTCGTGATAGGGACTGACGCTGCCCTCGCCCGTGTCATGCGCAAAGCCGCCGGCTCTCGCGCCCTTGTTCAAGGCACGGATCGCCGCCGCCGACAGCGAACCAAAGCTCATCGCCGAGATGTTGAGGACCGAAGCGTCATAGGGCTGATCGCATTGCTCGTTGCCGATCGGCACGCGAAAGCTCGCCGGATCCGATACCGCGACCGGCCGAACCGAGTACCCCATGAATTCATAACGCTCGCCATAGACGTCGATCAGCGTGCCGAACGGGCGCTGGTCCGCCTCGCTCTTGGCGCGCTGATAGACGAGGGAACGCTGCGTCCGCGAGAAGGGCAGCTCATCCCGGTCGTCCTCGAAGAGATATTGCCGCAGCTCCGGCCGGACCTCTTCGAAGAGATAGCGGATATGGCCGATCACGGGATAGTTGCGCAGGATCGCGTGCCGCGTCTGGACGAGATCGCGAATGCCGACGAGACCGAGCCCGGCAAACAGCGCCAGCGGCAGGAAGCCGCGTCCCGTCGCGATCACCAGCGCGAGAAAGGCGAGCGCAAGCACGAGGCAGGCGACGAACACGAAATAGCGATTGAGAATGGACGGTATGACGAAGCGCTTGTCTGGCATTACGCCGCCCCTCCCTGGAGGCGTCGCCTGCGGCGGAATCACCGCCGTCAGGAATCGAGCGCGGCGCGGACGCTGGCCGCGAGCTGATCGAGCGAGAAGGGCTTGCCGAGCAGCCGGACGCCCGGATCGAGCAGGCCGTTATGGACCACGGCGTTGTGCGTGTAGCCCGTCGTATAGAGGACCTTCATCAACGGCCGCAGCACCCGCGCCCTGTCCGCGAGTTCGCGTCCATTGATATCCGGCATGATGATGTCGGTGAACAGGAGATCGATGCGTGGGCTCGATCCGATCAGCTCGAGGGCGCGGGCAGGACCCTCGGCATCGATGACCGTATAGCCGAGATCGCGAAGCGACTCGACGCTGAGCTGCCGCACACCGGCTTCGTCCTCGACGACCAGGATCACCTCTTCGGGCGAGCCGGTCGGACGGCTGTCGACCAGCGCATGCCCCCTGTCGATCTCGGCATCGACCCCGTAATAGCGCGGCAGGTAGATCTTGACCGTCGAGCCCTGGCCGAGTTCGGAATAGATCGTCACATGACCGCCGGACTGGCGGACGAAGCCATAGACCTGCGACAGGCCGAGCCCGCTGCCCTTGCCGATTCCCTTGGTCGTGAAGAAGGGCTCGAAGACCCGCTTGATGATTTCGGGCGACATGCCCGTGCCGGTATCGGTCACCGCCAGCAGTGCATACTGGCCCGAGGGCACATCGCCATGCGCGGCCGAATAGGCCTGATCGATACTTGCATTGGCCGTCTCGATGGTCAGCCGCCCGCCTGCGGGCATGGCGTCCCGCGCGTTGACGGCAAGGTTCAACAGCGCATTTTCGAGCTGGGTCGGATCGACGCGCACCTTCCAGAGCCCGGCGGCGAGCACCGTTTCGATACGAATGGATTCCGTCAGCGTCCGCTGCAGCAGATCCGACATGTCGGCGACGAAGCGGTTCGGATCGATCGTCTGCGGTGCGAGCGGCTGCTTCCGCGCGAAGGCGAGCAGCCGCTGCGTCAGCGCGGCCGCGCGGCTCGCCCCTTCCTGCGCGGCCGTCAGGTATTTCTGGACATCGTGCTCGCCCCGCTTCAGCCGTTTCTCCATGAGGCCGAGGCTGCCGACGATGATCGCAAGCATGTTGTTGAAGTCATGCGCGATACCGCCCGTCAACTGGCCGATCGCCTCGATCTTCTGGAGCTGGCGCAGCTGATCCTCGGCGGATTCGCGGCGGCTCATCTCGACGTGCAGGCCCTCATTGGCTGCTGCCAGCGACAGCTGCGAGGCGCGCTGCAGGCGGGAATCGCGGATCGCCAGCCAGCTCAGCACGCCGAACAGCGCGATCGCCACCGCCGGGACCGGCAGGATATTGGCGAACCACGATCTCCATCCGGCCACCACGGCGGCATCCGAGATATCGACCGTCAGGTAAATCGGATGTTCGCCAACCCTGCGGAAGGCGCCGAAGCGACCCTCCGGGCCGTCGGTCCCGTATTGACCCGCGCTTGGTGCAGCGGCGACGCTTTCGCTGAGCCCGGTCGGGGTTGCCGGCCGCTCGCCCCGTTCGGGGAATTCGGCCAGGACTTCCAGCGTCGGCACCCGCGTGATCGTGACGCGCGCATCATAAGGCAGCGCCACGCCCGCCCAGTAATCGTTGAAATAGGCGAGGTCGGCGGTGACTGAGACCATGCCGTTGAAACTGCCGTCTGCCGCCTGCATGCGGTTCGACAGCAGAAAGGTCGGCCGCCGCGTGACCTTGCCTTTGATCAGGGTTCCCACGAACAGTTCGTCGACGGGGAGCTTCGCCGCCTTGAAGTTCTCGCGGTCGGAAGCGTCGGACTTCGGCGACGGGAACGCAAAGGACGTGGCGCGAAGCTGGCCAGTCGCGTCATTCAACCAGACGTCCTCGATATAGGGGATCGCATCGGCCAAATCGCGGAGCTGCCGCGCGAGCTGCGGGCTGCTGGCGATTTCGTCCCAGCTCCGGCCCACGGTCAACGATCGGGCCCCGGAAAGCGCGATCATGGCGACCTCGAACAGCCGATTGGCATGGTCGGAGAGGAAGAACGCCTCGGTCGCCAGCTCCTCTTTGGCATCATCGAATCGCCGTTGATATTCGCGCTGCGCCAGATAGCCCGTCGCCGCCAGCGTCAGCACGATGCCCAGCATGCCCATCAAGGCGACGAGGCGGGTGACGTCGAGGCCGGGGCGCCGGCGGCCGGCGGTCAGGAAAGGCAATTCGTGGCTCGCTGTCGTTCGAAGGGCGTCGCCCGAAGCCTATACGCGACTCGCGGCCGACGCCAATGTCCCCGGCGCTCGAAGCCGGCTCACATTATCCCGTTTTGCCGCCCGGTCCGTTCATATGGATCATCCGAAAGAGCATCCAAAGAATGCGATTCCGGACACATTTCCCGATGACCGATAAGAACGAATAGGGTACAGTTCTTGAAATTTCGCGGCAGCGCCCAACCCTATGCTTGGGGGGCCGCACGCGCGCCTGTCATCCGGACACATCGATTGCCGCTTAGAGGGCGGCCCTTTGAAGGAGACGAAGCATGATCGCCATCCTCAATCGCCGCGCGCTCGTGGGCGCGGCACTGGCAACACTCCTCGGCGCGACGCTCGCACAGGCTGCCGACCCGGTTCGAGTCGGTTCCAAGATCGACACCGAAGGCGCGCTGCTCGGCAACATCATCATCGATGTGCTCGAAGCCAACGGCATTCCCACCGTCAACAAGGTCTCGCTTGGCAATACCAAGATCGTGCGCGGCGCCATCACGGCCGGCGAGGTCGACCTCTATCCGGAATATACCGGTAATGGCGCGTTCTTCTTTTCGATCGACAGCGATCCGGTCTGGAAGAACGCCAAGGAAGGCTATGAGAAGGTCAAGGCTCTCGATTACAACGCCAACAAGATCGTCTGGCTGACGCCGGCCCCGGCCGACAACACTTGGGTGATTGCGGTCCGCAAGGACGTCGCCGAGGCCAACAAGCTGAAGACGCTGGAAGATTTCGCGACGTGGCTGAACGGTGGCGGCACCTTCAAGATCGCGGCCTCGGCAGAATTCGTCGAGAGCCCGGCGGCGCTGCCGGCCTTCCAGTCGGCTTATGGCTTCAAGCTCGGCCCCGACCAGATCGTCACGCTCGCGGGCGGCGATACGACGACGTTCATCCGCGCGGCGGCGGAGCAGACCTCCGGCGTCAACGGCTCGCTCGCCTATGGCACCGACGGCGCCCTGGCAGCGCTCGGTCTTGTGGCGCTCGCCGACGACAAGGGCGTGCAGCCGGTCTATGCGCCGACGCCCATCATCCGCGAGGCGGTCCTGAAAGACTATCCGCAGATCAAGGATCTGCTCACGCCGGTCTTCCAGTCGCTCGATGCGCCGACATTGCAGGGACTCAACGCGAAGATCGCCGTCGACGGCCAGGATGCCGGCCAGGTCGCCTCGGACTATCTGAAGTCGAAGGGCTTCCTGAAATAATCGAAGCGCGGCGACGCGGATGTTGAAGAACCGCGTGCTCCTCGTGCTGGTCGTCGTCGGCCTTGCCGCGGCGGCCAGCCTTTCTTTCGTGACACATGCGCCCAACCGGCTGCTCTCCGGTCAGGGCGTCGGCTGGGCAGTCGTGCTCGGCGCCGGCCGCTGGCTGGCGCTGCTGCCGGCGCTGCCGCTTGTCGCCGGCCCCTTCCTGCCGCAACGTCGGGCGGTCCACCTCCTGCTCGCGGTCTCCGCCTCCGCGCTCGCCGCCGCCCTCCTCTGGCTTGCCGGCGATGTAGCGATCCACCTCGCCGACCCATCAACGCCATCGGCCCGCACAGCCTTTGGCGGAGCCTTCTGGTTGATCGAGGCGATGGTCGCCCTCGCTGCGGCGGATGCCGTCCAGCGAGGCATTTCCAATCCCGCCGCCCGCATCGGCGTCGGGGCTGTCCTGATCCTGCCGATGCTGGCGCTGATCGGCGGCGGCGCGATCGATCAGCTCTCGATCATGAAGGAATATGCCAATCGCCGGGAGGTCTTCGCGACGGCGGTGGCGACGCATCTCGCCATCGTCGGCGCGACGCTTCTGCCGACGCTTGGCATCGGCCTGCCGCTCGGCGTCCTCGTTGACCGGCGCGCGCGGCTGCGCAGACCCGTCTTCGCCATCCTCAACATCATCCAGACCGTCCCATCCATCGCGCTGTTCGGCCTGCTGATCGCTCCGCTGGCCGGCCTTGTCGCTTTGGCGCCCTTTCTCAGGCAGCTCGGCATTTCCGGCATCGGCGTGACGCCGGCCATCATCGCGCTGACGCTCTATTCGCTGCTGCCCATCGTCAGGAGCACGGCGGCGGGACTGGAGCAGGTGCCGGGCGCCGTGGTCGACGCCGCAACCGGCATGGGCATGACCCCGGCGCAGGTGTTCCGGCGCGTCGAAATCCCGCTCGCCCTGCCCGTCGTCGTGGCGGGATTGCGGGTCACCATCGTGCAGGCAGTCGGCCTCACGGCGGTCGCTGCCCTGATCGGCGCCGGCGGTCTCGGCGCCATCATCTTCCAGGGCCTCAATGGCAGCGCGATCGACCTCGTTCTGCTCGGCGTGGTGCCGCTCGTGGCCATCGCCATCACCGCTGATGTAGCACTGAAGCTCGCCGTCACCATGCTCAGGATGAGGTCCGGATGATCACCTTCGAACATGTCGGCAAGACCTATGGCGACTGGACGGCGATCGAGGATCTCTCGCTGCATATCCCAAAGGGCGAATTCTGCGTTCTGATCGGTCCCTCGGGGTCCGGCAAGACGACGACGCTGAAGATGATCAACCGCCTGATCGAGCACGATCGCGGCCGCATCCTTTTTGAGGGCGCCGAAATCCGGTCCTTCGCGCCGGAACAGCTGCGCCGCCGCATGGGCTATGCGATCCAGTCGATCGGGCTCTTTCCGCACTGGACGGTGGAGGAGAATATCGGCGCCGTGCCGCGCCTGCTTGGCTGGCCGAAGAGCCGCATCCGCGACCGCGTGACCGAATTGCTGGGCCTTCTGGCGCTGGAGCCCGAGCGTTTCCGCGATCGCTATCCGCGCCATCTCTCCGGCGGTCAGCAACAGCGCGTCGGTGTCGCCCGCGCGCTTGCCGCGGATCCGGCGGTGCTGCTGATGGACGAGCCCTTCGGCGCGCTCGATCCAGTGACGCGGGACACGCTGCAGGCCGAGATGCTGCGGATTCACGAGGCATCCGGCACGACGATCGTTCTGGTGACGCATGATATCGACGAGGCGATCCGCCTCGGCTCGCGCATCGTCATCCTTGACCATGGCCGCATCGTCCAATCGGGATCGCCGCGGGAGATTCTGGCGAGGCCCGCGAACGACTTCGTTGCCGATTTCGTCGGCCGCGAGGATATCGGCATCAAGCTGCTTTCGATCGACCGCGTCGGCGACCGCATGCGCCCCGGCGAGATGGCGGAGGGCGAGCCGATCGCCGCCGATGCCAGCCTTCGCCATGCTCTGTCGATCTTTGTCGCGCGCGGCATCGATCGCCTGCCGGTCGTCGACCACTCCGGCACGATCGCCGGCACCATCCGCCTGACCGATCTCACCGGAGCGGCGCCATGAAGCGATGGCTTGCCGATCCGCTGATCTGGACCGGCGTCGCGCTGGTGCTGCTCGTCATGTTCATGCCGGCGCTGAAACCGCTTTTCGCTGTCCTCTTCCCCAATCAGGATCGGCCCCTCTTCGAGCAGGACAGCTTCATCAATCTGACGCTGGCGCATATCGGCCTCGTTGCGGCCTCGAGCGCCATCTCCATCGCCGTGGGCGTCACGCTCGCGCTCTTCGTCACACGGCCGGCTGGGCGCGAGTTCCGGCCGCTCGTCGAGACGGTGGTGGCGACAGGACAGACGTTCCCGCCGGTCGCCGTGCTCGCCGTCGCCGTACCGCTCATCGGGTTCGGCGCGATGCCGGCGCTGATCGCGCTGGCGCTCTACGGCCTTCTGCCGGTGACGGAGGCGACGGTGGCCGCCATCGAGCAGGTTCCCGCAGGCGCCCGTGAGGCCGCGCGCGGCATCGGCATGAGCCCGGCCGGGCGGCTTCGGCAGATCGAGCTGCCACTGGCCGCGCCCGTTATCCTCGCCGGCATCCGCACCTCGGTCATCATCAATATCGGCACGGCGGCGATTGCCTCCACCGTCGGGGCGAAGACGCTCGGCCTGCCGATCATCATCGGTCTCAGCGGCTTCAACACCGCCTATGTCGTGCAGGGCGCGCTGGTCGTCGGGCTCCTCGCCGTCGTCACGGACCTCGCATTCGACCGCCTTGGCGGCATGCTCGACCGCTGGAAACGCGATGATGTCGCGGCGTCTGCATGAAGCGCAAATTTCGGCGTCGAATCTGAAGCCAAGCAGTGGCACACTCAGGGCGCGCATAACGTCGAGGAACTTCGATAGACTGCCATGCGTTGCAGGTGGTCACAGCCGCGCCGATGAACAGGAGCATGCCATGCCAGGGAAGAGCGACGAAGCGATCCGTATCAGGGCCTATGAGATCTGGCTCGCCGAAGGCCAGCCGCACGGGCGAGAATGGGATCACTGGTTGATGGCGGTCGCCGAAGTCGACAGCGCCGACAAGCCGGCTAAGAAGGGCAAGAAGCCCGCGGCCGACAAGCCGGCATCCGGCAAGGCGGCCAAGACGTCTGGCAAGGCAGCGGTGAAGGACGAGGCGCCCAAGACGGCAGCGGCAAAGGCGGCCCCGAAGGCAAAGGCATCCGCCAAGCCCAAGACGCCAAAGACCGACACGGAAGCTCCGGCCGCCGTAACGGAAGCCGGCACCAGCGCGCCGGAGGCGACGTCTGCCGCAGAGGCCGCTCCAGAGCAGGCAAAGCCCACCGCGAAGAAGACGCGCGCGCCCAAGGCAAAAGCGGCGGTCTGACAGCCCGTTTCGGTCGCGCCAGTTCCCGGCACGCAGTCAGCCCGCGTCGCCCGCTTCGAAGGCGGCGCGGGTAATGCCATGCCGCTTCAGCTTGTCGTAGAAGGTTTTGCGCGGCAGGCGCAGCTTTTCGATCGTCGTGCGAACATCGCCGCCGCTTTCGCGCAGCGTCGCGCGGATCAGATCGGCTTCGAAGCGGTCGACCCGCTCGGTGAGGCCGCCCTCGCCTTCGGCTACGCCCTCCGCGACCGGCGATGCATCCTCTTCGAGCCCCAGGGCATAGCGCTCGGCAAAATGCAGCAGTTCGCGCACATTGCCGGGCCAGTCATGCGTTTCGAGATGCGTGCGTGCCGCAGCGGTGAGATCGGGCTGCGGCCGGCCGAAGCGTTGCGAAGCGCGGCGCAGGAAAAAGCCGAACAGCAGCAACACGTCCTCCCGCCGCTCGCGCAGCGGCGGAACGCGGAGCGTCACCACATTCAGCCGATAATAGAGATCGCTCCGGAAATCGCCCCGCGCGGCGGGATCGGACAGATCGACTTTCGCCGCGGCGACGACACGGAGGTCGACGGCGCGATCCTCATTGGTCCCGAGCGGTGCGACCCGCCGGGTCTCCAGCACGCGCAGCAGTTTCACCTGCAGCGACGGCGGCATGGATTCGATCTCGTCCAGAAACAGCGTGCCGCCATCCGAATGCTCGATCCGGCCGACACGGCGTTTTTGTGCGCCCGTGAACGCGCCGGCCTCATGGCCGAACAGTTCGCTCTCGATGACGCTTTCGGGCAGGCCCCCGCAGTTGAGGGCCACGAACGGCCGCGCTGCACGCCGGCTCCAGCGATGCAGATGCTCGGCGACGACCTCCTTGCCGGATCCGGTCTCGCCCTCGACGAGCACGTCGACATCCGCATCGGCAATCTGGCGGATCGTGGCACGAAGCCGCCGCATCGCCGGTGCGTCGCCGAGAAAGGTGATGTCATCAGCGCCGCCGGAAGCCGCGACGCGCAGCCGCCGGTTCTCCAGCACGAGCGCGCGCTTCTCCAGCGCCCGGTGCACAGCCTCGACGAGGCGGTCGCTGGCGAAGGGCTTCGATATGAAATCATAGGCGCCGTGTTTCAGGGCGCTGACGGCCAGCTCGACGTCGCCATGGCCGGTGACGAGAATGACCGGCAGGTCGGGATCGAGCGCGCGGATGCGCTCGAACAGCTGCAGGCCTGAAAGGCCGGGCATGCGGATATCGCTGACGACGACCCCGGGGAAATTCGCGTCGAGCGTTGCAAGCGCAGCCGCGGCGGCGGCGAAGACCTGCGGGCGGTAACCGGCAAGCTCCAGTGTCTGCGCCGTGGCGGCGCGCATGTCGGGATCGTCCTCGACGAGGACGACGGGCAAAGCATCGCTCATGCGGCAAGCCTCAGTTCAAGGAGGAAGACGGCGCCGCGCGCCGCGCTCGGTTCAAAGCGCAAGTCGCCGCCGAATTCGCGCGCGATCTCGCTGGAGATGACGAGCCCAAGACCGAGGCCGGTCTCCTTGGTGGTGACGAAGGGCATGAACAGGGTTTCGGCGATGTCGGCGGCAATGCCGGGCCCGTTATCGGACACACGAAGCCGCGCCACTGTGTCGTCGCTCTCGACGCTGATCACGATCCGCCCCTGCGCCTCGCCCTTGACCGCATCGAGCGCGTTCTGAAGCAGATTGACCAGGATCTGCTCCAGCCGGATGCGGCTCGCCAGCACGATCGGCCCCGGCGTCACGCGGACACGCTCCAACGCGACCCCGCTGTCGCGGATGCGGCCGGCGAGGAGCGACAAGGCGCCGTCGATCGCGTCATCGAGCGCGACAGGCCCTTGCGGGCTGGTGGCGCGCCGCGCAAATCCGCGCAGCGTGCCGGTGATCTCGCCAATCCGGTCCGCCATGCGTCCGATCGCGCCCATGTTCTCGCGTGCCGGATCGGTGCGGCCGCCCTCGATCAAGCGGCCTGCATTATCGGCATAGGCGCGAATGGCGGCGACCGGCTGGTTGATCTCATGCGCGACCCCCGCCGCGATCTGTCCGAGAATGGAGAGGCGGTTGGCCTGCGCCAGATCCTCACGCAGCCGCCGCACGCGCTGCTCCGCGGCCGCCCGCACTTCGATCTCGCCGGCCAATGCCGCATTCGCCTGGCTGAGCTCGCCCGTACGCTCCAGCACGCGCCGCTCGAGTTCGGCATTCATGGCGCTGAGCGCCGCCTGACGCCGCCGGATCGACAAGCGCCGCCGCTGCACCGCGACGGCGACCGCGAGGATCGCGAGAAGCACCGCGAGCGCGATCGAGATCGCCATGCGCGAGGCCGACGCGAGCGTCGTGTCGGCCGGAACCAGCACGGTCATCCGCCAGTCCGGCGCCACGGCTCCAATGGGCCCCGTTGCAACGGCGAAATGCGCGCGGGCATTCCGCGGCCCGACCCCGACCAGGCCGCCGCCATCATCCGCGAGCGGCACGGACGCCAGCGGCGCATCGCCCAGCTGCAGCGCCTGCCGCACCGCGCCTTCGTCCGCAACGGGCGCGAGAAGACCGAAGCGCCATTCGGGGCGGCTGGTCGCGAGCACGATGCCGTGCGGATCGGACGCGAAGACCGTGTAGCCGCTCTGGCGCCAATTGGCCTCCACACGATCGAGCTCGACCTTGACCACGACGACGCCAAGCGCGCCTGAAGGCCCGTCGACACGATGCGAGAGATAAAGACCAGGTCGGCGGCTGACGGTCCCGAGCGCGTATTGCAGTCCGCGTCCCGAGGTCATTGCATCGGTGAAATAGGATCGGAACCCGTAGTCGCTGCCGACGAAGCTGTCCGGACCATCGACATTCGAAGCGGCGACCGCGATGCCATCACGGCCGATGAGATAGAGCACGCTGGCGCCGGCCTCTGCCGCGAGCGTCTCGAGCTTGGCGCTCAGCCGCCCTGCCCGCTCGTTGTCAGGAGCCGCAAGCAGGGCCACGACATCGCTATCGACCGCGAGCACGGCCGGCAGGAGCTGCTGTTTGGAGATTTCGCCCGAGAGCGCGGCCGCCGCGAGCGGCAAGGTCGAGACGGCGCGGGCATCGAGATCCGCGGTCGCCATCGAACGACCGTAGCAGTCGGCTGCGATCACGACGGCGCTGACGACAAGCGCGGCCAAGAGCAGCCCGGCGGCCGTCCAGAGCCGCACCGAGCCCCGCGAAGCTACGATGCGCGCGCCGATCAGGGTCATCGGCGAAGCTTAGTGCGAAAATCCACACAAGAAAATGAGCCTCGTGCGGAAAATCGCACACCCGGCGCGATATTAGCCGAACAACTGGCTGATTTCCGCCGTTTTGCGGCCTTGGCACACCGCTTGCGCCTCTTGCTGCGAGACGAGGCGCGTGTGCGAAGAATGTGCCGCCGCCGCGGGAGGAACCGGTCCGGGTCCGCCGTCTCACCCGGACGAGGAGGAGGACCTTTCCATGGCCATCATGATCGCAGCCGGCGCGCCTGAACAGCGTCGCAAGCCATTCTACGCCCAGCTTTACGTCCAGGTTCTGACAGCGATCGCCCTCGGCATCGCGGTCGGCCATTTCTATCCCGAGCTCGGCACCAGCCTGAAGCCGCTCGGCGATGCGTTCATCAAGCTGGTCAAGATGATCATCGCGCCGGTGATCTTCCTCACCGTCACGACCGGCATCGCGGCGATGCATGACCTTCGCAAGGTCGGCCGCGTCGTCGGCAAGGCAATGGCCTATTTCATTACGTTCTCGACGCTGGCGCTCGCCATCGGCCTGATCGTCGCCAATGTCGTGCAGCCCGGATCCGGCTTCAATGTCGCTCCGGCAAGCCTCGACCCGGCAGCCGTCCAGAGTTTCACCGAGAAGGCGCACGACCAGACCATCGTCGGCTTCCTGATGAACATCATCCCGACGACCATGGCCGATGCCCTCGCCTCGGGCGACATCCTGCAGGTGCTGTTCATCGCCGTGCTGTTCGGCATTGCACTCGCCATGGTCGGCGAGGCTGGCGAACCCGTGACGCGCTTTCTGACCGCGCTGACAGTCCCGATCTTCCGCCTCGTCGCCATCCTGATGAAGGCGGCGCCGATCGGTGCCTTCGGGGCAATGGCCTTCACCATCGGCAAATACGGCATCGGCTCGGTGGTCAACCTCGCCTTCCTGGTCGGCACATTCTACCTGACGTCGATCCTGTTCGTGCTCGTCGTGCTTGGCGCCGTCGCACGTTACAACGGCTTCTCGATCCTGAAGCTCATTCGCTACCTGAAGGAAGAACTCCTGCTGGTGCTCGGTACGTCGTCGTCGGAAGCGGCCCTGCCCTCGCTCATGGAAAAGATGGAACGCGCCGGCGCCAAGCGCTCGGTGGTCGGTCTCGTGGTCCCGACCGGCTATTCGTTCAATCTCGACGGCACCAATATCTACATGACGCTCGCAGCGCTGTTCATCGCGCAGGCGACCAATACGCATCTCTCCCTCGAGCAGCAGGTGTTGCTGCTGCTGGTGGCGATGCTCTCCTCCAAGGGCGCAGCCGGCATCACCGGCGCCGGCTTCATCACTCTTGCGGCAACCCTCTCGGTCGTCCCGAGCGTGCCGGTCGCCGGCATGGCGCTGATCCTCGGCGTCGACCGCTTCATGTCCGAGTGCCGCGCGCTGACCAACTTCATCGGCAATGCCGTCGCCACGCTGGTCGTCGCCCGCTGGGAAGGCGAACTCGATGTCGCGCAAATGAAGGCGGCGCTTGACGGCGCGCCCGGCCGGATGGAGGCCGAACCGGAGCTGGCACCGGGCCTCGTCGCGGCCGAATAACGCACAGATACACCCGCACCAAAGGGGCGCGCTGGTCGCGCCCTTTTTCTTGCGTCGGAACCAAAGACCCAATCGTGCCGTTTAGCCACCGTCTGGTTCAATAGCGGAGGCTGAAAATGGGTCGCTCAATTCTTCTCTGGTTCCTTGGGGTGCCGATTCCGATCATCATCCTCCTCGCCCTCTTCTGGCATTGAGGGGAATACGATGACTATCGTCGCAACATCGGCGCCCGTATCGGCGCCGGAGTCCTCACAATCCGCGATCTCGTGGGGCGCAATCCTCGCTGGCGCGGCCGTGGCAGCCGCGACCTCGCTTTGCCTCTTCGTGCTCGGATCCGGTCTCGGCTTCGCTGCCGTTTCGCCATGGTCGAACGCTGGGATTGCCGCGGGCACGTTTGCGGTGTCGGCGGCGATCTGGCTCGTCGTCGTGCAATGGCTCGCCTCGGCGCTCGGAGGCTACATAACCGGCCGCCTGCGCACGCGCTGGGTCGGCGTCCACACCGACGAGGTGTTCTTCCGCGACACGGCGCATGGCTTCCTGGCCTGGTGCGTCTCCACGCTCATCGCCGCGGTTCTCCTCGGCTCGGCAGTGGTTGGCACGGTTTCGTCAGGCGTTCAGGCAACCACGTCCGTGCTTTCGGGCGCGGCGCAGGGTGCTTCGCAGGGGGCGGCCCAGGCGGCTGGAAACGCGACCGATCCGACGGGCTATCTCGTCGACACGTTGTTCCGGCCGGTCGCTGACCAGCTGCCGCCGGCCACGCCGGCGACGAACCCAGGTGACGTCCGCACCGAAGCGGGGCGTATCGTGGCCACCGGCATCGCCAATGGCGAAATGACGGATGCGGACAAGGCCTATCTGGCTCAGCTCATCGCTGCGCGGACCGGCATTCCGGCGGCTGACGCCGAGAAGCGGGTCAACGACATGCTGGCCCAGGTCGAGGCGACCAAGACCAAGGCCAAGGAAGCGGCCGATGCCGCCCGCAAGGCTGCCACCACGACGATGCTGCTCGGCTTCGTGGCGCTTCTGGTGGGGGCGTTCATCGCCGCCGTCTCGGCCGCGCTCGCCGGCAAGCTGCGTGACGAGGACGTTCCCTCGACGACCTGACGGTTGCCGGTGGGGTAAGAAAAAGGGACGGCTTCGGCCGTCCCTTTTTTGTTGCAAGGCTTGCGCAAAAACGAGAGCGACCCACCGGTGTGGGTACCGGCGAGCCGCTCAACGATCCCCGTACCGCCCCTCTGTGGGAGAGGATTGGCCGGGAATCCCTTGTGCCTCGTCAGCCCATTTCGTCGGCCGCCATCCCGCGCTTTCTCCCGGTGATCATGGCCAGCGGCAGGTTTTCGCGATGGCGAATGCTGGCGAGGACGACCCCCGCGACATGCAGGCCGATCAGCCCGAGAATCACATAGGCGAAGGCGCCGTGGACCTCTTCCAGCCAGTCGACCCCAAAGAAGGCGTCGGTGGTGAGCAGGTAGCCCATCGTCACCTGGGCCGCGATCGCCAGCATGAGCGCGATGATCATCGCGCCGCCTGCCGGGTTGTGGCCGAGAAAACGGCGCTCACGACCCACGGCGATGTCGCGGAGATAGCCGATGACCGTCGAGGGATGCCGCACGAAGGACGAGAAGCGTGCCGTGCGCGGCCCGATCAGGCCCCAGATGATGCGCACGGCGAGCAAGCCGGCGGCGACATAGCCGGCGATGTGATGCACCGACTGCATGTCGTCCGCCGTCAGCCAGGCAACGGCGATCGAGATCGCCAATGCCCAGTGGAACACTCGGACGACGGGATCCCAGACCTTGACCTCGCCGGACATCGGGGCCTCCTCAGTCCGCTGCCACGTCGAGCATCTTGAGCGTCGCCGGATCGAACAGCTTCTCCATCCGGGCGCTGCCCTTCACTGCATAGGCCTCATAACAACCCTTCTGGTGCTTGATCTTGCGGACGGTCCAGCCGTCCTTCTCAAGCTGCATCTTGAGGGCATCGGTGCTCTGGGCCTTGGCCGCGGGCACATTGCAGATATCGGCTGCGAGAGCCGGACCGGCCGCGCCGATCGCAAGTGCCGCTGCAGTTGCGAGGAACAGGGCGGAAGAGAACGACTTCATCAGAAAACCTCGTTGTTGCCGTCGATTGGCTCGACAACGCCGTTTTCCCTCCTCGCCCTGACGCGAAGCTGACGGCGGCGGCGCAAACCCGTAAGCTCCGCGTCAGCCAGGACTGATCCGGTCGGAGATCGGACGGGGGGCAACATGCGAATTCTGCTGGTCGAGGATGACGAGATGCTGGGGGGCGCCTTGCGCGATCACGTCGCGGCGGAAGGCCACGCGATCGACTGGGTGCGCCGGATCGACGACGCCGGGCATGCGCATGTCACCGTCGCCTATGACCTGATACTGCTCGATCTCAGCCTGCCCGACGGGCGCGGCCTCGACTTTCTGAAACGGCTTCGGCGGCGCGGCGACACGACACCCGTCATGATCCTGACCGCGATGGACCAGCTTTCGATGCGCATCGACGGGCTGAATGCCGGCGCCGACGACTATCTGGTCAAACCGTTCGACCTTTCCGAACTCATGGCCCGGCTTGGCGCGGTGGCCCGCCGCTATGCGGGCAACCCGAACCCCCTCGTGACCATCGGTCCCCTCGATATTGATCAGGCAAACCGCACGGCGAGCATCGAAGGCCGGCGGCTCGACCTCACGGCGCGTGAATGGGCGATCCTGGAGCGCCTTGCGCAGCGACCCGGCATGCTCGTTTCGCGGCCGCAGCTTGAGGACGCGCTCTATGCCTTCGGCGCGGAGATCGAGTCGAACGCGGTCGAGGTCTATGTCAGCCGCCTGCGCAAGAAGCTCGGCGTCAGCCTGATCCAGACGGCACGCGGCCTCGGCTATCGGCTCGCCACCGAATGACGCGATCGGTGAGGAAACGTCCGGCAAGCCTGACCCGTCGCCTGATCCTCTGGCTGACGCTCGGCGCGTCCGGCCTGTGGCTCTGCGGTGCGCTCGCTGCGGCCGCGATCCTGCAACACCAGCTCGAGGCTGCCTTCGACGCCGGCCTCCGCGAAACCGCTGAACGCCTGCTGCCGCTCGCCGCGGAAGGCATCGATGGCGGCGCCCGCGACGGCGACGATAGCCTCGAGATTCCCGCATTCGACGCAGCCGACGGCGAATACATCGTCTACCAGGTCCGGAACGCCAAAGGACAGATCCTCGTCCGCTCCTATGATGCCCCGCTGGAGGCATTCAACGTACCGCTCAGCAACGGCTTCAGCGAAGACGATGGCTGGCGCATTCTGACCATCGGAACGCAGGACGGAAAGCTCTTCATCCATGTCGGCGAGCAGCTCAGCCATCGCTCGGAGACATTGTTCGGAAGCATCGCGACCCTGATCCTGCCCATCGCGGCACTGATCCCGCTTTCGGCGCTCGGCATCTTTCTCATTGTCCGCACGGTCCTGAAGCCGCTCAGCGCGTTCAGCGCGGAAATCAGCAAACGTGACGCACGCAACCTCGCCCCGATCGAGACCGGCGCCCTCCCCGTCGAACTGGCGCCGATGGGGGCGGCCGTCCAGGCATTGATCGCGCGGCTTGCAGCGGCCTTCGAGGCGGAACGATCGCTCGCAGCCAACAGCGCGCACGAACTCAGAACGCCAATCGCCGGGAGCCTGGCTCAGACTCAGCGTCTTCTGGCTGAATTGAAGGGGCAGCCGGCCGAAGCACGCGCCCGTCAGGTCGAGGACAGCCTACGGCGGCTGCGCCGTCTCTCCGAAAAGCTGCTGCAGCTCGCCCGCGCCGATTCCGGGATGAGCAGCGCCGCGGAACCGCGTGATCTCCTGCCCGCGCTGCGTCTCGTGGTCGATGATGCGCGGCGCCAGATGACCAATCCTCACCGACTGACGCTCGACATCGCCACCGGCGCATCGCTGCTGTCGCCACTCGATGTCGACGCCTTCGGCATCGCCATGCGGAACCTGCTCGAAAACGCGCTTGTTCACGGCGACACGGCAGCGCCCGTTATCGTCGCGGTGCCGGCGGATCGCATCGTGACTGTGACGAATGCCGGACCGCCCGTCGCGCCCGACCGTCTGGCGCTCCTCACCCGGCGCTTCGAACGCGGCGACACCCGCGCCGAAGGCTCCGGCCTCGGCCTCGCCATCGTCGACCAGATCATGACCAATGCCGGCGGAGAACTCCGCCTCGCCTCTCCGGCCCCCGGCGGAACCGGAGGTTTCGAAGCGCGGCTGGTGTTGCCGGGCGATGGCATGATCGCGGCGGCAAGCAGGCCATCGGGATCCTGAACCGCGCGCGAGCCGCTCGACGCCCCTACGCGCTCAGTTGACCAGTACGAGCCGTTCCCTCGGCACGTCTATCGGCAGAACCTTGGGCTCCTCCGCCAGAGTGCAGCCAACCATGACCGTGCCGCTCGGCGTCGTGACGACGGTTTTCACCACCATCAATGGCCCCCCGGTGACCATGCGGACGAGGTCACCAACCTTCGGTGTGTCTGACATGCGCCTGTTCTCCCGGGAGGGGAACATCGCATAGATGCCGAGCCGCTTGGAGATTGAAGTTTATCGCTCAAGCACGAAATCTCGCCACGATGTTCGAGATACGGTCATCTCAGCGAGAGAAAAACTCTCAAGGTCCGGCGCCATCTTCAGATGACCTTCGGACTCGCCTCACAGGGCGCGATTGGAGGCGGCGCTTCCAAAGTCGCGTCGTGCGCCAGGGTCGAAGAGCGTTCCGCCGGAATGTCGTCCCCGCGCCCTTGGGGCCGTCCCCCGAGCAGAAATCGGCGCACGAACTCGGTATGCGCCTCGGTGAGCCGTGAGAAGACATATCCGAACGCGATGCTGGCGGCGGCCAGCGCGATGATCGTCAACGGGGCGACGATGCTGCGGGGATCGATGTCAAAATAGGGATCGGCGTCCGCCTGGATCGTCGTCGCCAGGAGATGCTGCAAGGGAAGATGAACAGCGTAGAGGCTGAACGAAAAGGCCGCGAAGTGCCGGGCGCCGGCGGTCAATAATCCGGGCGTCGCAGGAGCCTCGCGCCGAAGGGATAGCAGCAGGTTGGTGAATGTCAGGCCGACGAGAAGCGTCGCCAGCGGTCCGATATACGGACGGAGAAAGGAGAATGCGCCGACCGCCAGCACTGCCAGAACGAGCGCGATCGGTCGGGATGTCAACGCCGGCACCGGAAAGACCCGCGCCAAGGCCCCCATGCACCAGATGGAAAAGAGCCAGACGATGCTGAAATTGGCGAACCCGAGAAAGGTGAGAACGCCGATGCCGCAAAGGAACAGGGCAAGTCGCCTGCGCAGAGGGATGGTCCCCATCAAGGGCGCAAACAAAAGTGGAAAGAGAAGGTAGTACCAGAATTCGTTCGCAAGGCTCCATAGCGCCAGATTGCTACCGAAGGTCGGCACGACGGTCGTTTGAAGGAAGAAGACATTGCCGAGCAACGTCGCGGCCGCATAGGAGTCCGGCGTCTCGAACCCGGCATGATTGTTCATGCCGAACGTGCTGATGCGCCAATAGTCGAGCACCCCGGTCACCAGCAGCGCCGGAACGAGCACGATATAGAGCCGCGTCACCCGCGAAAGCGCGTATCTCCTCAGGTCCATCCGCCCCGATTTCGCGATTTCGACGAGGACAGAGCCGCCGACAAGATAGCCGCTCAACACAAAGAACCAGAATACCGCCTGCGTGCCGCAATTCGCCACTGAATAGACAAGCCCGGCCGCACCATCTGTCCCATTGTTGCCGAGCGTGTAGACCCGCGCATGGAAGACGACGACGAGCGCGGCGGCAATGGCGCGAAAACAATCGAGCAGGACGGCATCATGCGGCGATATGGGGGCGCGGCCCAAGGCTCCGATCGTCCTGGCCGCGAGACTACGGAACAAGCGACTGAGCTGTAGCGGCGCTTGTCTTTTCCACCGATGCGGAAGGACGACTTTTTCCATTGCATCGTTCCGAAGAAGAGACAATCCAGATTGCCGGAAAATATTGCCGACAAGACAGATATACATTCGAATGATGCAAGGACTTTTAGGCACTCAGCAAATAGGACAAGCCGAAGACCCGCGAAGCCAGCTCCAGCGGAGCCAAGTCCCAAGCCGCGACAGCAGTCACGGCAAGGCTGAGGCAGTGCAACGGGCGTGAGCCGCTGAGACAACGCGGCTGCACTGCAGTCTCGGGAGAAAAATGGTAGCGGGAGCCCGTTGCGGGCGGAAACCCCCTTAGTAAAGCCGCCGTTTTGCTTGAGGCTTACGGCCTAGGCGAGCGGGCTCGGCCTACCGCCTTTTGTCGTGCACCCGGTTGCCGCCCCGCCTTCGGGTCCGAGCGGCCCGCGTCCGAGCTACTGACGTGATGCGCCGTGGACGGTTACAGAGTAGGACGGCGGCTCTCACCTGTCCGGCAGTCCGGCGTTGGGACTGCCGGGCTGAAGATCACGGCGGCATGTGATTAGCGCATGAGATCGTGGCGCCTGTCGCAAGACTAGTGTCGGCTTGGCTTTTCCCGTCTGACGGGAATAACGTGAACCCAAGCCGACCGATCAAGCGGGGGAAGAGGATGAGCGCGGTCTATCATATGGTGCACTATCGACGGTTCACTGCCGATGCCAAGGCGCTGAAGGGCAGGACTCTCGAGGCGCTCTGCCGCGAGGCACTGAACACTCAAACGGCCGGTGCTGCGCTTTGGGCGCGGCCGGAGGATCGCGTCTTTGATACGGCAGATGCGGATCGTCGCAAGATCTTCCTCAACAAGGTTGCCGATCTCTCTGACGCGGTCTTTGGCGAGATGTGCCTTGCTCAGGATCGGGATCTCCAAGCCCTCCTGAGCATGCAGCCTTCCGTGGTAAAACTGTCAAACCTTACGACTGCAACGGTCTACGATCTTGGCGAGCGGGAAGCGCCGACAGGCTCGCAGTTTATCCGCGGCCTCGCCTATTGGCTTGCGATCGGCGATCACGTCTTCTTTGTCAAAACGCACTCGATGACCCCCGAACTTGTGAGGCTCTATATCGACTGGTTGCTCAAGACGCGGGGGGCCGTCGTCGATCCGGAAACAACGATCATCTTCAACGCAGAGATCGACAAGGCAAAGGCGGCGGGCGACATCGGCGAGATCCGCAGTCTCCGGGTCTCGGGAAAGGCCGCGCCGCAGATGGTCGTGTCAGTACCCGCCGAGGAGCGCGAGGTCTCTACCAGTCGGCGGATCGCGGACAAGTTCGTGCAGATGCAAAAGGCAGTCCCTGTTGTCGAGGCTTTGTTCGGCAAGGCCAAGACGGAATCGCTCGTCGAGAGCCTTGGCCCCAAAGAATACTTGGCGGTGGATGCCTCAGTAAAAGTGCGGGGTTCCCGGACCGCTGAATCGCGCGCCAAGATGCAGGGCCTTGCCAACGACCTCGCCGACGCCTCCGACGCTAAGGTCCAGATTGAGGGCGCGGACGGCCGCATCGTCGACGGTGACGCGATCCTTCGAACGCGAATGCCGTTCCACCAGCCTCATGAGGGGAGCAATCTTCTGGAGTTCGACAACGTCGCGGATCAGCTGCAGGAGGTGTATTCTCGCTTCGTCAAGGACGGAAAGATCGAGGCCTGATGGCTCGTGCTGTCGCTCTGATTGCAACGGTCGCAGCGGGCGGGCTCTTCGCCTGGGTGGTTCCGCTTGTCCGGCTCTACGACGTCCTTCCGCCTTTGGTCACAGCGCTGTCGATCATGATCGCGGCAGTCTTCGTTCGACTCAACCGAGGCATGCCGGCGCTCGAGTGGAAGAGCGTCGATCCGGCCGAACGCAGAAACCTGACCGCCGCCGTCGTTCAAGTAGCAGTCGAATATGCGTGGATCGTTGCTGTCAGCGGAACCGCAGTCGCCGCTCTGCTCACACTGTCGATCGTCGGCAAGGCCGATGCAGCGCATTGGCCTGAGGTGTACCAGACGATGACATCGGGCCTGATCGGCGCTGTCGTCGGCCTCACCTGCAGCAGAATGGCCTATGTGGTCTGGCGAGACATCGACATCGTCCGACTTCAAAAACGACTGATCGATGGCATTGCAGAGCGAGATGCAACCGGAGCGCAGGCGGCAATGGCAGAGGACAAGGTCACCAGCATTCGCGCGGCCGGGCTGAGGCCTGTTGAAGTCAAGGCTCCGAAGGCCTGGGGCGACTGAGGCGACGTGATTTCGATATGCGTCTCTCCGCCTGGCACGCCTGCCGCAAGATGGCGCTTACTGTTCGCTCGGTGCTGGTTGTGATATCGGTCGCAAACAACTGCTCAGGAAGAGGTGCGCGTTGATCGAGAAAACCGAATACTCCGAGGATGAGAAGCAGGCCGCATGGGAGGAAGCTGAGCCCATCCCAGGTGAAGATCCGGCGGTGCTTCGCGTGGATTCAGTAAACAACGGCAGTGCTGTGATCTATCGCGACAAGTTCGGGTCGCCTCGCGATGGTCTCCGGCAGCCTGGACATTGGCTCATTGACGACCAGGGACGGGCGCGGCATGCCAGATACAAGTTCTCTGACGCCATAAGCGCGGATCGCGCTAGAGCTGATGATGCGCAGAAGCGAAGTGCGGCACTCCAGCTAGAAACGAACGAAGTGAAGGCGTCGGAGGCGGGTTTAAAGAACGCGGACATTTTAAATCGGCTGGACGCGCTAGAGAAAGCCGTGGCAGAGCTGCAGAAGCCCGGAACAAGATAATCCAGACTGCAGGGCCAGTATTTTCTGCCGCTCAGTCTCGATCTTGCTGTCTCTGGTCATAATTTCCTCAACCACATATAGCCCCGCCGTCGTTCTTGGCGATGGGCCGGCAATAGAAGTCGCCACGGAGTTGCCCTGCATCACAAGTGGGATGCCAACATCTCGAGCGCCTTCGCCACTATCTGAGCACCAAGTGCCAGTGCGGTGCAAAGCGCAGCGAAGGAGTTCCACTTCGACTGGACAGACAAGGCCTTTGCATAGTCGGTGACCTTGTCCAGCTCTTCCAATCCAGGGCCAATGGACGGCACCTTGACTCGCCACGAGACCACCCACAGTGCCGAGGCGCCAATTGAGAATGCCAAGGCGACGATATCGGCGATCGATTTCGCAGTAATCATTAGCCCCGATCTTTCCTCAACCTCACCCGGCCCCGCCGCAGCCTCACTCCTACCCCGCCGCCGTTCTCGCCGATGAACTCGACGCCGACTAGCTTCCTCGACTCGATCTATCGCCGCTTGTCATGCACGCGGTTTCCGCCGTCGTACCAGCCGCGATCGCCGAACTGGTCCGCCTCGCCGCGCATCATGCATTTGAGCTCATAGCCGAGATCGACACAACGCCTGCAGAGCGGCTCGCAGGGCGTCCGCTTGGCATTGGTCCGCATGCAGATGACGCGGGCGAGCGCCTCGCGCTTCGGATTAGCGACATAGGCGCGGAGCGCCTCGAGGATCACAAAGCTCGTCTCCCACGTGAGCCGAGCACCTCGGCCGGCGGCGACACGCTTCTCCAGCCGACCGATGATGGCCCACGGTGTCAGGGGTGTCCGATCATCGGGCATGATCAATAAGCACGGAACCTACGGCCCGGCCACGGACATAGCCGTAGGACGTTGCCGCGGCGCGGGCATCGTTGACCAGCAACAGCGTCTCGATGACCGCGCGAGGATCGCCGCCATGGGCCGCGACCAGGTCGTCGACCCGCCGCCGCAGGGCGCTCTCTTCCTCGTCATGTCCTGCCGCCGCTGCGCCCATCGCCGCCTCTATCCGGAATTTGTTCCCATTTTGTTCACGGTCGCAGGGGAGTCAAGGCTGGCGCCGGAATCGCTGTGGAGCGTTCGGCCGCGGCATGGCATCCTGCCGGCCATGTGCAACCTCTACTCGATCATGTCGAACCCGGATGCGATCCGCGCTTTCACGCGGGCGCTTGTCGACACGACCGGCAATTTCGAGCCGCTGCCGGGCGTCTATCCGGACTACCTAGCACCGATCGTCAGAAACACACCCGCCGGCCGCGAGCTTGCCCGCGTTCGCTGGGGGATGCCGACGCCGACAAGCATCCTGCACAAAGCCGCCGACGCCCGCGCCAACAAGCTAGAGGCCAGAGGCAAGCTAGTCGCCCGCGACGCGCTGCGCCGAGCGGAGCCGGACGCTGGCGTGACGAACGTCCGCAACGCCAAGTCGCCACATTGGCGGCGCTGGCTCGGCGTCGAGAGCCGCTGCATCGTGCCGTTCACGAGCTTTTCCGAGTTGGGAAGCCTCAATCAAGGCGCCGGTCTGGTTCGCGCTTGACGACACTAGGCCGCTCGCCTTCTTCGCTGGGATCTGGACGCCGAGCTGGACCAGCGTTCGCAAGGCGCGCACCGGCCTAGAGACGGCCGAGCTGTTCGCGTTCCTCACCTGCGAGCCGAACGCGATCGTCGCTCCAATCCATCCGAAAGCGATGCCGGTCATCCTGACGACGGAATACGAGGTTGAGATGTGGCTGACCGCTGAGACGGAGATGGCACTCTCGCTTCAGCAGCCCCTTGCTGACGACGCGCTGACGATCGTAGCGCGCGGAGCCAAGCAAGACGGCGGCTAGTCCGGCGAAGCTGCTACGCTCCTCCTGGCGTCGAGCATCTTGCCAATATCAGCTTGCACGGAGGAGACATCGAACGGCACCCCAGCCTGCACGACCTCTCGCAGAAGCTCCACGTTGCGGAGAGCGGCTACGAACACGGCCTTCTCGTTTACGTCGACCGGACCCGGGCTCCTAAGGGTGCCTGCCAACTCATTCGCTCGTTTCTTTCTTGATGTATACCGGGCAGAATCCAGCAACATCTGCGCTGTAATTGGCGCGAGAAAGTCGAAGCTCCCGCTTCGTGGTGAAGAGATCGCCGTCGTATATTGCGGGCCAAGCCGCCTAGCAATCATTTCTGCGTAGGATCGTCGAAGCTCTGAACTAAAATCAGCCAGTTCCTGAACGATCAATTTGACGTTCAACAGATGCACTCTTGACGTCCGAAACAGTGCTCTAAATGCTTCCTCTCTAATTTTCTTATCGAACCGTGTATCAAGGCTCGTCTTCTCCAGGAACCGAATAGAGACTTCCTCTGAGGAAAACAGATCACCTAGTATCTTGAGCGCGGTCTTTACAATTCCAGGATTGAACCGGTTGTCGAGCGCCGCATAGATCAAGAAATCCCGATGCTCTTCGCGTCTCTCAAAAGCCCGACCAATAAAGAACAAGACATTAGATCTTACAACCGCATCGGCGGAGTCAGAAAAAAGAAATGTCGCCAAGTCAATCGTATCTTCTTGATTAGGCGCGTTTCGCCTAAGATTTCTTGACAACCATAGTATCGAGTTCATCCAGTAGTCGTTTCTAAGAACTTTGTATCTACGGAGAAAATCTGGATCCACAGACAGGCGCATCAGCTTCCGTACCAAATGAGGGAAGATGGAGAGACGCAAGTCAGCTTCGTCAAATCTTGTCGTTTGATCAATTATGACATTGGATCCAAAGCTTCCTCGAAGATCGGCGCCACTGAAGTCAAATCCACTAAGATCGCAGTTGGAGAAATCGACATCAGTCAATGATGAGTATCGAAAATCTCGCGCCGGGTCCAAACCGAGGGCCTCGATCTCATCGACAAATGAGCCATTTGACACCGCCGCAAGTGCGGCTATCCGAGCAAAATCGTCACCATTAAGGCGAGACGCAATATTCTCCTCAATCCGCATCTTCGATACTCGACTCGCTGAGCACAATATCGCCTGATCTCTCAGCTCTCAGAGGATCTATAGTCTTTGCTATTAATATAGAAAGTAGCTGCTTCTTTCTGCTCGTGAACTTATCAACTAAGCCCCCTTTACCAGGAGTAATATTCACAGCCCGCTGCTTAGCTAAAACGATAGTTCGTATTGAAGTACGATTCACGCCCTCGTCTCGTTTCAGCTCGCAGATAACAGTGTCAGACAGATAGCTTCCATCAAGCTTCGCGCCGTTGCGCTCCGATATATGCCATGTATTGCCACCGCGCGCCTTGACGGCAATATGCTGATCAATGGTCTCCGTGGTTCTTTGAGACAACTGCTGCCACCCTTTATCGACTCGACCGCTTGCGGATGCGCTAGCAGCGCCCGTTGCTGCGCTAGAGGCAGCGATGCGGCCCCCAGCGGCGATCTGCGCTTTGGTGCTTTCTTCCTCTGTCACAGTTGTGCGGACAATCTCATCGGCTCGGGTCGGCTCGCCATGACGCGTTCCCATTTTGATATCGAGCCCCTCGAGCTGCAGCACGAGACGTGCTTCACTGATCGATACGGAGAAGAATACGCCGCTGTCCATGTCGTCGATTTCTGCGGTTCCCGCGCGCAGATCGACGTGGAGTCGATCCGAGCCCTCCGGATCATTGCCAGCCCTGCGATCAATAATCAGCTCGACAAGGTCGACGACACTGTTGTTTCGATCAGCAGGCAATCGTTCCCCCTCAGTGATGCCCGGTTGTAAAGTCTATGGCGTCTCGTCTAGCCGGTCCAGTCGAGGTTTGGGGTCGTCGTACCGATACTTAGTGGAAGATTCTGGCCAATCGAAACCCGGCAAATTTGCCGGTTTTCCATCTGGCTGCCCAACCTTCTGTCAATTGGCATAAGGTTCGCTCCACCTCTGTCGCTGCTTCAGGAAAAGGCCGAAATTTCGGCCTTTTCGGAGCGGGAGGCGGATGACGCCGGCCGACGCTGCCGGCATTGGTCGGCAAGATGCAAATTTGCATCTTGAAATGAACCTGCGGCAACCTTCCGCCAATTGGCGGAAGGTTGCCGCAGCTCCGGGCCGTCGCCGAAATTGCGGAAATTTCCGCACCTGTTCGGAGCGGATCCGCGTGGGCTCAATGCGGGCTGAGCGGAGAGCAGGCCTTGCTGGCCCTGTCACGTAGATCCGGATAATGCAGGAATTCCTGCATTTTCCCCACCGGCCGGCCGGACTGCGGGACCACCTTCCGCAAATTTGCGGAAGGTTCGGGGCCAGATCGCCTCAATGGAAAATGCCTGAATTTAGGCATTTAGCCTTGTCGCACGGCTTCCTCGTCCGCCGGTGATCAAGCGGCAAATTTGCCGCTTGCCTCCTGAGGGTCGTGACCTTCTGCAAATTTGCGGAAGGTTCGCCGGCGCCGGCCGCCTTAGTCCCGCAGATTTGCGGGTATTTGCGCTGCTGTCGACGCGCAAGGCGTTGAGGATGGACCTTCCGCTGATGCTTGACGGGCCGCGCAATCCGCCTTAGGCAATAGAGCAGGACGAATGAGTGGATCCCGCAGGTGCCCGAAAGGGTCTGAGCCGCGGCACTCGACCCGGAAGGCGGATGATACCGTCCTTCGCGTATGGCGAAGCATGGCCCGGATGCAGAGATGCAGTCCGGGCGTTTTTGTCTTCAGGGTAGAGGTTTCTTCCTGGCAACCGGGCGGCCCGCAACTTCGGGCAAATTTGCCCTATGTGTCGGTGCTCACCGATCGACGGGCGCGCTCGCGGACTGCTCACCGATCGAGCGGCCGCCGATGTTTGACTCGGCGGATGTTCAGCCGTAGCTGTAATGACAGGACGAGACGCGGAAAAGTGTTGAGGGGTTGAGCCGATAGGCCACCTGTTCCACACGCGGCCCCAGAAGACAGCAAGAGCTGTTCTTCGTGGTGGCGAAGCATGGCCCGGATGCAGAGATGCAGCCCGGGCATTTTTTTATCTAGGGTAGGACCGACTTCCCCAGATTGTCAGTCGCCAGAACCTGGCGTGTCGGCTGCAGGCCGCTTTTTAAGGCGGACACCTGGTCCACTTCCGTTTTCTGGAATGAACTCCACGCCGGCCTCTTCGAGGACGCGCCGGATCGCTGCGGCATTGGCCGCTGTGGTTGGCACCGCTCCATCAACCGCCTCAGCTCGGCGGACGGTCATCACACCGACTTTGGCCGCATCAGCCAGATCGCCAGCCGTCCATCGTACCAATGCTCTCGCCGCTCTTATCTGCGCCCCGGTGATGCTCATTCGTCCTCATGGTACATAATTGACCATCAAAATGATCTGTGGTACACAATCGACCACTTGAGGCGATCTATACCATGGAGAAGCGCTGATGCACACGCATTTTAGCGAACGGCCGAGCTTTGTCCGGTCGTTCGAATTGGTTGAGACAGGAACGCTGCGCCGCCGAATGCAGGCGGCGGTCGATGCGCTGATCGAGGCGCTCGACGCCTTGGACGGCGACGCGGATCTCGAGCCGGCGAACGATGACGAGCCGTCGCTCGGCTGGCCAGGCGTCGGCCACGGCGCTGCTGGCCGGCTCGACGGGCCGGCCTATGACAGCGGCGATGACGATCGCGAGTTCGACGATGCCGACGACGAAGACGGCGGCGACGCGGAAAGCGACATCGCGGAACTCGGCGTCGCCGATCTCGACGCGTTGGCGGATCCATCGCTCGGCTTCGGCTGCCGTGACCTCGGCTTCAACGGCTCTGGCCGCGCCATCGCTGTCGCGTCACTGCAGCATCGGGGGATTGTGCGATGATGAACCGCCCCAAGCGCTCGAACGGCTTGATGAGGACGAAAGGGATGGGTGCACTGTACCCACCCCCTTTCGACGGCTCTGGCCGCGCCATTGCTGTCGCGTCACTGCAGCATCGGGGGAATGCGCGATGATGAACCGCCGTCAAATCGTCGCTGGGGCGGTCGTTGTGCCCTTTGCGCTGCCGGCCGCGATGACCGCCGCCGCGCTGTCCCCGGCACCTTCTGCCGATCCGGCAGTAACGGACCCGGACCTATGGGTCCGCCTCTGCGCCGAACGGCGGATGCTGTGCGAACACGCCGGAAACAGCTTTGTCGGTGGCGAGCTGCCGGACGAGATCGCGGACTTCTGTTGGGGGCGCGTCAATGAGATCGACGCGGAAATCGCATCCTCACAACCGACGACCGCGCGGGGCCTTCGGGCGGCTATGACCGAATATCTGCGGGAGCTAGATGGCTGCGCGATCAGCGATCAACATCTTCTGAAATCCCTGTTCCGCGCCACTGTCGCTTTCGTCGATGACGTGTCGGCATAAGCCCATCGCGGCAGAAAGCTGCAGCGCCGACGTTCTGCGTCCGACAGGATTTCGAACTCCGACAGGTCATGAAAGCACTCGATCGCTGCGAGGCTGTCTGCATCTCTGATGATGTCCGCCAGCGCCTAGTGACAAGTTACCCGCGCCGGATTCCCGCCCGAGCAAGCGAAATCTTGTGTCGTTGCGGTCCTCGCAACAGATTTAACAGTTATCCACCGCGCCAAGACAAGGCTGTTGATAGTACGCGCCGGCATAGGACGGACGCGGCGGAATCCATTTGTGCTTTTCGGCGAATAGAACGAGGTGTCGAAAAGATCGGAATACCGATTAACGAATCGTTATCCACAATTCGCTTCAGACAACGGAGATGATGATGCCGAAGGCACTCAGCGAAGAGCGGCCGCTCAAGTTTCAATTCGTCCTGCCGACTGCCGATATGGACGAAATCGATGATCTGCGCTGGCGCTTGCGTATTTCCTCGCGCTCGGAAGTTGTCCGCCGGTTGATCCGCGCCGGCATCGACGCGTTGAACCAGCAAAGCGCTGGCCCGGCCGCGCAGTAGCGCGCGCTGCAGCGTTGGAAACTCGTCCCATGCGGTACGGCGACAGGCAATATCGCTGGTTCGATGCCCTCGCGCGGTCGCGAGCCGTGCGGCCCGCCGACTTGCGGGTCGCCTGGATCATCGCGACCGCTGCGGATCCGGCCACCTTGGCTGCGGATCTTTCATTGCGCGAAATCGGGCTCGCCCTCGGCATTCCACGGGCAACCATCGGCCGCGCTGTTTCGCGGTTGGTCGGGCTGGGCGGCCTCGCGGTGGAGCTGCGCGCCGGCCGCGATTTCCGCAATCGGTATCAGCTCGAGCAACCGCCCTCGGAGTTCAAGCATGCCTCCAGCTGATCCCGTCGCTTGGTTCGGTCACGTCGCCCGCATTTATGAGGACAGCAGCGTCCGAGTTGGCTGGCTCCTGGCCGAACCGCTCCTTCAGCAGCCACCGGGCCGCGCCGGGTCCTACCGCTGGATGGCCGGAGAACTGGGCATTTCGGCGAGGACCGTCTCCCGCATCGTCCAGCGGTTTGAGGTCGCCGGCCTTCTCAGGATCCGCTCCGGCATCGGCCGGGGCAACGCGCAGCGCTATTGGCTGCAGTTTCCCAAACCCAATGGAACGTCGGAGGCCCGAGATGGCTGAAATACCGTTCGCCGATCGGCTTGAGTGGTTTGACGCGATCGTCAGCGGGTCTTTTCGCGGCTCCGACATCCGGGTCGCGTGGGCGATCGTCCAATTGCTGGATGAACGAACAAACGCGGCGATTTTCACACAAGGCGCCGTCGCCCGTCGGATGGGGCTCAGCAAGGAAACCGCCGAGGACGCCGTCCGCATCCTGCGCAGAACGGGCTATATCGCCACTGATATCTGCGTCGGCCCGGGGCAGGCAAACGCCCACCGCTTGGCCTGGCCTCATCCGACAGGCGCGATGCCGCGAGGCGAGCAGTGAACAGCGCGCTCGCCTCTGCCGTACGTGACCGGCGCCTGCCTGCAGAAGGTCGAGGCGTGCTCGCTTTCCTGTGGCTTGGCCGGAGCGAAGCAACGGTGAACCCCGCCAGTCTGTCCGCCGAGTTTTCGACTGGTCGCGATCGAATGGCGCGCATCATCAATGAGCTCGTCGCAGCCGGCTATCTCGAGCGTCGGTGCATTCGGTCTGCTGGTGCGTTCGCAGGCGTCGACTATCGCCTTGTTGACGGGCTCTGCGCGCCGCTCGCGGCCAAGGGCGCCCGTGGTGGCTAGCGTCGTTCCTTATTATGAACGCCGGTTCGCTTGGTTCGGGCTCGTGTCACAGCGACCCGACCTCCACGGCGCTCCCGCGTCCGTCGCTTGGAGCATCGTCGACCATCTGAATGCCGAGACTGGCGAAGCATGGCCGAGCATCGCAGCCATGGCAGAGGCCAACCACGTCGACGAGAGATCAATCCGCCGGGGCATCGCAAAGCTCGTCACGGCAGGCCTTGTTGTCGTTACCTATGGTTGTGGCCGCGGCGAGACGAGCCGCTATCGACTGATGATTCCCGATACCGCAGAGGCGGCAAGCGCGACCGCCGCGGAGCCGGAAAAGGGGGACAAATCTGTCCGGAAAAGGAGGACAAATTTGTCCGTGGAACCTTCTTAAGGAACCTACCTAGAACCTCCTTAGCGCCAACGCCCGAAATCCGAGACGCTGCACGAGATGATCAGTCTCTCTCAAACGCCACTGCTCAACCCGAACCGACACAACCCGAGCGATCGCTTGCAGGGCTCTGGAGCAAAGAAGTCAGGCCGAGCGGCAAGAGCCGTGCGAACTACCAGCAACGGCATGGTGACGATGGCGAGATGGAGCGACGACTTGCCGAGCGGCTCGGCCGCGGTGACGTCGCAGCCGGGTTCGGAATTGTCTTCGGCCTCGCTGACGAGCATGTCCACCGGCTGCGCGACGCGGTCCGCTACGGCAGGCTGAGCGCGGCCATGATCGAGGATGCAAGGCTCGCGGCGCGGATGGCTGGGCCGGTCCCCGGCGGTGACCAGATCATCCAGCGCGACGCGTCGATGCGGTTCACGCCGCCGAGCGCCGCGAACGCGATGAGTTCCGACGATCCATCCGACTTGATCGAACAACGAACGGAGCAGCTCCATGCGCAGACATGATCCACGGTCTGGGCCGATCCCCGGCGGCATCCTCAACAGGATCGCCATGAGGCCATCGACCGATTGCGAGGGCGTGGCCACGATCCAGTTCGGCGGGCTGGACGGCATCGAGGTCAAGTTCGTCGGCACCATTCGCGACTTCGCCAAGCTCGGCCAGGACATCACAGCGGAAGCGCTGCGGCTCGCGGCCTATCAGACCGGATCGGCGCCAGCGAACGACGATTACGTCCGGCGTCGAAAGCCATGATGCACCCCACCCCCCCCACCCCTTTGGGTCCTCCGACCATGGGTGGGGGTCATGGGGGTACGCGCGACCCCGAACCATCTGCGAGCTCAGGATCGCAAAACCCTGAATCAAACAGGAATCAGGAATCACTTCGCGATGGCATCGATTGAGCTTTTGGGACCGCTGGTCCCTAAACGCGGGAGGCCGAGTTGCCCCGCGTGATTGTCGACTTAAGTGACGAAGATCTGGCGGCGGTTCAGCGGTTGATTCCCGCGTTCGGTGACGCACTGGTCATGATGGTCGCCGACCCCGAGCCGCAGGCGTCACGGGCGCCGTCTAGCATGGAAGAAGAGACGGACACGGGCACTGCGTCGCGCGCCCTTGGCGTTCCGCGGTGCACACTCGTTCGCTGGTTCGAAGAGAACCCGACGCTGGGAAACAAGATCGGCGGACGCTGGCGCGTCTATCCCCGCCGCGTCCGCGCCAGCGCTGAATTCAAGCGCTACCGCGAAGCCCGGCACTGACCTAGCATGCGCGTTTCGTGCGCGTTTCATGACATATACGGTGCACGTTTCGATCGTCAGTGTCTTGGCAACAGGAGACACGACGATGCAGCTTTTCCCCTCCAAATCGAAGTCGCCGACCCGAGCCCTCGAGGCCGACCTCGCTGATCTCGTCCGCCGGCGTGACAAGCTTAAGGGCCGTCTGGATCGGGCAGTGCTCGACGCCGAGCGCGCCGCCAGCGAGCGCCGCCGCCTGGTGCTCGAGGTCGATGAACCGGACACTGCAGCTGTGTTGAAGGCAGAGGCAGCCTGTCGCGCCGCTGATGAAGCGCGCGCGACGATCGAGGACGCGCTTCGTCATGCCGCCGTGAAGATCGCCGGCATCGAACAGAATATCGCCGAGCTGACGGACCGCGCCGAGCGCGCGGCCGCGGCTGAGGATCTGGAGCGTCGAGCGCTCTTTGTTGACGTCAGCGTCGGCGATTTTCGTGACGCTGTCGCGGTCGTCGCCGAACGCTATGCGGGCCTGATCGCCGCGATGCGGGAGAGCGGTCCGATCATCGGCACGCACGGCATGGCCATTGCGCCGCAACTCGCCGCCCTGGCGGTCCTCGATGCCGCTATCCGCAACTTCGAACCGCAGCTCATTCCGCGCATGCCTATGGAGGGCGAGCCGGCGGCGCCGACCAATGCGCTGGCGGTGGCACAGTCGATCGTGTCGGCGCCCCTGCGTGCGCTCGCCGCCGACATTCGCGCCGGAAAAGCAGCTGCAGCCTCGGCTGAGAAGCCGAAGCCGCGCCGCGCTCCTATCCTCTTCGAGAATGTCCGCATTGTCGCCTATCAGCCGCTTGCCTATGTCTCGGCTGAGGGCTCTGTGGCCACGACGTTTGCCGGGGATCTCGAGGTTCCTGGGCCGGTTGCAGAGGCGGTTTTCAGCCTGGGGCTCGGCGAGCCGGCCGGCACGGCCAGCGCCAGAATCTGGCTCGGCCAGCACCAACATCAGCTCGGCAATGATTACGGCTTCACCGGTCAATACGCCGACACTGGCGTGAACCTGTGGCAGCTCGCGAACGGCGACGCCTAACCTTTCCGACTTTCACGAACAACAGGATAGCAGATCATGCCTGCATGGAATGGTGAGGGATTTCGCGACGTTCGCGACCGACGCATCGAAGGCATGGCGCGCGGCATCATGGCCCGCGCCGGCCTTCCCGGCGGCGAGCGCAATGAATTCACGGGGTTGACGCTCGCGGAAATGGCGAGGTCGTGTATCCCGGGCGGCGGCCCCAGCGACCGCCTCGAGATGATCGGCGCCGCGTTCACAATCCGCGCGCCTCGGGCGGACTTCACTCGACGTCCGATTTCGGATCGATTCTCGCGACCGTCGCGCAGCGCGGCTTGTCGACGGGCTACGCGGAGGCCGAGGAGACCTTCGATCTCTGGACCGGCACCGGCTATGCGGGAGATTTTCGCCCGATCAACCGCGTCGATCTCGGCCTCTTTCCGAACCTCGATAAGGTCGGCGAAGGCGGCGAATACAGCTACGCCACGGTGGGCGACAGCGGCGTCGCAGTGCAGGTCGCGACCTATGGCAAGATGTTCGCCATCTCGCGGCAGGCGATCGTCAATGATGACCTCGACCAGTTCACGAAGATCCCGCGGCTGATGGGCCGCGCCGCAAAGCGCACGATCGGCGGCCTCGTCTACGGCATCATCAATGCCAATCCGAATATGCAGGACACGATCCCGCTGTTCCACGCCAGCCACGGCAATCTCGCCGGCACCGGCGCGGTGATGTCGGAAACGTCGCTCGGCGCCGCCCGTGCCGCGATGGCGCGCCAGACGGATGCCGCCGGCATCGCGACCGGCATCGGCGTAGTGCCGAAATTCCTGCTCGTGCCGCCGGAGCTGCTCGATCTCGCCTTCAAGCTGACCACGGCCGAGACGACGCCCGGCGACGCCGGCCGGCCGCCGAACGCGGTGCGCAACATCGCGACGCCGATCTCCGATGGGCGCCTCACGGGTAGCGCCTGGTATCTCGCGGCCGATCCGGCGCAGACGGACACGATCGAGGTCACCTACCTGAACGGCAACAAGGAACCCGTGCTCGAGCAGCGCCAGGGCTGGAGCGTCGATGGCGCAGAATTCAAGATCCGCATCGATGCCGGTGTGAAGGCGCTGCACTGGCGCGGCCTCTACAAGAACCCGGGCGCTTAGCGCCGACAAGGACTTGCGGCCGGGCGGGTGACCGGCAGCAAGGGGAGCGAAAGCCCTCGACCGCGCCGGCCATATCGTCAGGCATCGCGATATGGCCGGCGCGATCAAAATCCTACCACCCGACGCACTCAATTCGATGATCGCCGGACTGATCCTCCGCGTCGATCGAGGCCCCGGCCGATCGCGGTTTACTCCTCCTGCGCCGGCCGGGGTCGCCCCTTCTCTCAACTCCGGAGACCATCATGGCTGAAGCCAAGTCAATTGTTCCGCTATCGCCGACGATGATGTCAGCCGCCGGGTCCGAGCTGTGCCAGGTCTATTGCAATGGTCAGATCTTTGAAGGCTGGACCGACGTTTCTGTTGTGCCCGGCTTCAATGACGTCGCGACGCGGTTTCGCCTTTCGGTAACAGAGCCGACCAGTGCGGCCGGCCAGGTGCTCGGCTGGCAGATCCGGCCAGACGATCCGATCCAGATCAAGCTCGGCGGCGTCCAGGTCGTGAATGGCTATGTCGATGTTCGACAGGCGGCCTATGACGCCGGCAGTCACGGCGTCGAGATCGCCGGCCGCAGCATAACGGCTCTTGCCGTCGACGCTGCCGCCGTCACGGACGAAGGCAAGCCGGTCGGTCCCTTCGCCGGCTACAAGCTTGACGAGATCGCGCGGGCGCTCCTCGATCCGCTATCGATCGGGCTGAAGGTCTTGGGCGATATCGGCGCCCCCTTCCCGAACGTCACCGCTCAATTCGGTGAATCCATCTTCGAATTGCTCGCGCGCCTCGCTAGGCTGCGCGGCTTTCACCTGCACGACGACCCCGATGGCGATCTCGTGCTCTCGAACCAGTTGCCAACTTCAGACGCTTCGGTCGGGCTGATCGAAGGCGTCAACATTCTCAGCGCCAGCGCCATGGTGGACCTCAGCAGCCAGACAGACAAAATCATCGTCGTCGGCCAGATGCCAGGGAATGATGACGCCTATGGCGCGGCTGTCGCCAATCAGACGGCCAGTGTGACGAACGACAAGGCCAAGCGCCGACGTCAGAAAGTCATCATCATGGAGGAGCCGGGCGACAAGGAAGACATGAAGACGCGGGCGAACCTGGAGATGGCGCAACTGGTCAAGGGTCAGGCCAAGGTGCAGGTATCGGTGCAGGGCTGGTTCAAGGCCGACGGCTCGTTATGGGCCATAGCGGACGTGGTGAAGCTCAACTCGGCGATGCTGCTGATCGACGATCATCTCGCCGTTGAGGCGATCGAGTTCGTCCAGAGCGACAGCGAGGGAACGTTGACTCGGCTCGATCTCGTGCCACCCGCGAGCCTGCTGTCCGTTCCGCCGGCTGGCAAAGCCTCGCCTCCGTTGACAATGGACGGCGGTGATGCGCCAGACGACGAAGACAATGACGATACGGCCGCCATCGACTGGAACGCTAGATCGGGCGCCGCAGCGGTTTAGAATGGTATCTTCGGCAATGAATGCGTTCGCCAGCCATCTCTCACCCCCTCCCGGCATAGATGGCGGCGTCGCTCGCCTGGTTGCGGCGCTTGCGCGAGAGGCCGCCCGCCGCGATCATCGCGCGGCAATCGCTCGAAACCAGAATGGACGTCCCGATGATCAGAGTGGCGATCTACGCCCGGTTCTCCAGCGACCTGCAGAGCGACCATAGCGTCGACGATCAGATTGCGCTCTGCCGGACCTATGCGGAACGACAGGGCTGGCACGTCGCCGCCGTCTTTGCCGATCGGGCCGCGTCTGGAGCGTCCGTGCATGGCCGCCCTGATTATGCGCGCATGCTCGGCCTCGCCCTCGAGGGCGGATTTGAGATCGTCCTAGCCGAGGATATGGACCGCTTCAGTCGCAATCTGGGCGACATCGCCCGCTTGTACGAGCGCATGGGCTTCCTCGGCCTCAAGCTGTGGACCGTGGCAGACGGTGAGATTTCCGACATGCATGTCGGGCTCAAGGGCACGATGTCGGCCATGTTCCTCAAGAACCTGGCCGCCAAGACGCGACGCGGCATGGCGGGCGTTGTCCGAAGCGGCCGGCACGCAGGAGGCCGCGCCTACGGCTACCACGCGGTGCCTGGTCATCCGGGCCGACTCGAGATCGTGCCCGATGAAGCCATTATCGTGCGCCGCATCTTCGCCCTCTATCTCGAGGGACATTCGCCTCGACAGATCGCGTCAATCCTCAATCGGCAGGGCGTGCCGCCTCCGCGCGGCAACTATTGGGCAGCATTCACGATCAACGGCAACCGGCAGCGCGGCCACGGGATTATTCTGAACCCGCTTTATGCGGGCGAGATCGTCTGGAACCGCGTTCGAATGGTGAAGGATCCTGACACCGGGCGCCGGATCTCGCGGGTCAATGCGGAGGCGGATTGGCAGAGAGCTGATGCGCCACACCTTGCCATCATCGACAAGGCGATCTTTCAGGCGGCCAACAGCCGGAAGGCGTCTCGCGGTGGCGAGCGCCCTCACCTCCACCGAAAGGCGCAGCATCTCCTATCGGGACTGCTGCGCTGCGGTTGCTGCGGCGCCGGCATGTCCGTCAAAGATCGGGCGACCGGCGGCATCCGTATCGTCTGCACACGCGCCAAGGAAGCCGATGCTTGCAGCAACCGACGCCCCTACCCTCTCGGCCGGATCGAGCGGGCTGTCGTAGGCGGCTTGCGCGAGCAGCTGGCCGACGAGAAGGCCATCAATTGGTATGTGAGCGTCTATAACGACGAACGGCAACGTCTTGCCGCCGCAGCGATCCGATCGAGATCCGATTGCGAGCGAGCCTTGACGCGTATCGACGCCGACTTGCAGAGAATGACGGACCTCGCCATTCGTGGCGTCATCAGTGAAGACGATGCCGTTCGGCGGCTGCCGGCCATGCGCGCTGAAAGGGAGCGAGCGGCAGCGGATCTCACTGCTACGGAGGAGCCGCCGAATGTCGTTGCGCTTCACTCGGGCACCATCGCTGACTACCGCCGCAGGCTAGGCCGCCTGGAGGAGGCAATTGCCGAAGGCGATGGTACGCTCGAGGCGGAATCCAAATCGGCGCTGCGCGACATGATCGAGACCGTCACTGTGCATCCCCCGCGCGATGGCTCGGCCGACATCGAAATATCCGTCGTCGGACATCTCGCCAGTCTCACAAACCCGGCGGCAAATTATCAGGGGGGGAATGGTGGTAGCGGGAGAGGGACTTGAACCCCCGACACGCGGATTATGATTCCGCTGCTCTAACCAGCTGAGCTACCCCGCCACGCGTCGCCCATGGGCGAACATTGGTGCCGCGCTTATAGGGAGGGCGGCAAAGTGCTGTCAAGAGCGATGCACGTTTCGCCCCCAGACGCTGCTCAGCCGGCCCCCAAAAGGGCGGGATCGAGCGTCACGCCCTCGATATCGCGCGTCGCCAGCAGCCTTCCATCCTCGACGTGAAGCCGCGCGACATGGATCACCGTGCGCCGCTCCGCGAAGGTGAGCGGCACCGGCGTCAGCGTTTCCGCCCAGTGCGGATGGGTGAAATAGAAGAGAGCCGCCCAGTCGCCCTGCGTGACGACATCGCCATGGCGCGCGAAGCGCCGGTCGTCGGGATGCGCGCCGGGCTCTGCCAGGATCAGGCCCTGCCGCTGCCACCCAAGGGCGTCATCGGAGCGATAGACCGCCTGGCCGCGCCATTCATCGACGATGAGCCACCAATATCCCGAGAGGAAGAAGACGTTGGGGCCTTCGTGCGGCGGTGCGTCGGGCGAGCCGGGGATGACCTTGCCTTCGAGCGTCCAGGCATGGAGATCGGGGCTCGTCAGCGACCAGGTGCTGGAGCCGTCGCCTTCGTCCTTATACCAGAGGCGATGAAGCCCATCCGGCGTCCGCGCCACGGCGGCGTCGATGACATTGTGCGAGGTGCGCGGCAGGACGCCCTGACGCGTCCATGCAACAAGATCCGGGCTCGTGAAATGCACGATGCGACGGTCGGGGTTGCCGAGGGGCTCACCGGTGCCCGTCATATAGGTGAGATACATGTGATAGGTGTCGCCGGCGCGGATCACCTCAGGCGCCCAATGGGTGTTGAGGCCGGTGTCCTCGGGCGCGTCGAGACCCGCCACCGTGCCGCGATAGCCCCAGTTGCGGCCACCATCGGCCGAGACCGCGACGCCGATCGCGCTGCCATGGATCCAGCCGACCCCCTCCCCGCCGAGATCGGCGCGGCGGTTGGTGTAGAACATCCACCATTCATCCGTGCCGGCACGATGGATAACGACCGGGTCCGCGGCGCCGTCATGCACCGGGTCGGCATAGACAGGGCGCGACATGGAAAATCCCTACAGCCGCTCGAACACCAGGAGCGTGAAAAAGCCGAGCGGTCCGACGCGGCGCTTCTCGACAAGGCGGAGATCGTTGCGGCCCAGAATGCGGCCGAGCTGGAAGTCCGTATGCCAGCCGAGCGCGGCCGAGAGCGGCGCGAACACCTCGCCGATCGTCTTGCGCCAGCCTTTCTGGTCGGCGAAATGGCTGACAAGGATCACCGTCCCACCCGGCCGCGTGACGCGGGCGAGTTCCGACATGACGGCGGCCGGATCGGGCACGACGGTGATGACGAACATCGCGACGGAGGTATCGAAAGCCGTATCGCCGAAAGCGAGGTCGCCGGCATCGGCCTCCTCCAGCGCCTCGACATGCTGCAGCCGCTCGCCATCCACCCGTGCCCGCGCCCGCTCGAGCATTTCGGGCGAGAGATCGACGCCGGTGATGCGATGGTCGCGGCGGTAGTCGGGCAGCGAGATACCGGTGCCGACGCCGCATTCGAGGACGCGGCCCGGCGGCAATTCGTTGACAACGACAACGGCGGCGCGGCGGCCTGAATTGAAGACGGCCCCGAACACCCAGTCATAAACAGGCGCCCAGCGCGCATAGGCGGCCTTGACGGCGCCGTCATCCATGCGCCAGCCGCGGCTTCTGCCCCCTGAAAAGGACTTGAACCGCCGCGCAACGTCTTCAAACAGATCCGGCATGCGAACTCCCTAGCTGGTCGCCAGCGGCTCGGCGGCGAGGCGTGCCAAGGCAGCCTCGGCTCCATCCGAGCGCCGGCTGCGTTCGATCCAGCCGCCGCCGAGAACACGCGTCCCAGGCTCGTCGCCCTGATAGAAGACGCAGGCCTGGCCAGCGGCGACGCCCGTCTCCTCGCCGAGGAGCTCGACTTCGACCACGCCGCCCGAAGACGCGAGCCGGGCTGGCTGTGGCGCGCGCGTCGAACGCACGCGGGCGAAGACTTCGACGCCCTCCTCGCCGAAATCAGCGAGTGGCCGATCGCCTAGCCAATTGACATCACGCAGCACAAGGCGGCGGACGGCAAGCGCCGTGCGCGGGCCGACGACGACGCGTCGCCTGGCCGCATCGAGCGCCACGACATAGAGCGGCTCGCCGGCAGCGACGCCGAGGCCGCGGCGCTGGCCGATCGTATAATGGATGATTCCCTCATGGCGCCCGAGCACGGCACCGCTCAGATGCACGATCTCGCCGGGCTCGGCCGCATGGGGTCGCAGCCGGGCGATCACGTCGGCATAGCGTCCGCCGGGCACGAAACAGATGTCCTGGCTGTCATGCTTGTCGGCGATCTCGAGCCCAAGGTCGCGGGCGATCGCGCGCGTCTCGGGCTTGGTGAGGCTCCCTAAGGGAAAGCGCACGAAATCGAGCTGGGCCTGCGTCGTCGCAAACAGGAAATAGCTCTGATCGCGATCAAGATCGGCCGGACGAAACAGCCCGCGATGACCGGAGGGCAGCGGCGCCGTCGAGACATAATGGCCGGTCGCGAGCGCCGCCGCGCCAAGGCCCTGCGCGGTCGCCAGCAGATCGGAGAACTTTACCGTCTGATTACAGGCGATGCACGGGACCGGGGTTTCGCCGGCAATATAGCTGTCCGCGAAACGATCGATCACCGCCTCTCGGAAGCGCGATTCATAGTCGAGGACGTAATGCGGGATGTCGAGCCGCTCGGCGACCCGGCGGGCGTCGTGGATATCCTGGCCGGCGCAGCAGGCGCCTTTCCTGTGCGTCGCCTCGCCATGATCATAAAGCTGCAGCGTGATCCCGACGACGTCGTAGCCCTCGCGCTTCAAAAGCCCGGCGACGACAGAGGAATCAACGCCCCCCGACATGGCCACGACGACGCGGTTGTCCTTGGGAAGCCCGGTAAGATCGAGGCTGTTTGGCATGACCGCTGTCGTTGGACCGCGCGGCGGCAACGCGGCCGGCGATAAGGACGTTGTAATGCGGCTCGCGCCACGGAGGATGGCCGGAATATAGCCGCGATGTCCTGATGTTCAAGACTGCGATGCCCTCGCCATTGGCAGAGAGCGGATCACCAGCCGAAGTTGCGGACCGGCCGAGCGCGGCAGGCTCTCTCGCAAAACGCTGCGATTGCTCGCAATTTGCAAGAAATGTCGACGAATTTTGCCATTTGGCTTAGCCAAAATTTAAGGGCCGAGCTCTAGTCTCACTCTACGACAAGGTCAGGTTGAGTGTGAGTGTAGAATGACCGATCAGATGCGTCCGCGGGTGAAGTATGTCATCGGCCCGGACGGCAGTCCGTTGACGATCGCGGATTTGCCACCGCGCGATACCAAGCGTTGGGTCATCCGCCGCAAGGCCGAGGTGGTCGCAGCCGTTCGTGGCGGATTGCTCAGCCTCGAGGAAGCCTGCCAGCGCTATACGCTGACCGTCGAGGAATTCATCTCCTGGCAGCAGTCGATCGACCAGCATGGACTTGCCGGCCTTCGGACGACCCGCATCCAGCAATACCGCCAATAGCCCGACCCCAAACGCTTCACCAGATCCTGTAGCAGTCTCCCACCCCACGGGCGATCGAGGCCGGCCAAGCGCCGGCCTCTTTCATTTGCGGTCTCAGAGCGTCAGGGTCTCGCCGACTGTGGGCACGACAACCTTAGTCGTGGCTCCCTTCATGCCTTCGAGAAAGGCATCCGCGGTCGCATCGACCATCGGAAAGCTGGCGTAATGGCCGGGGATCACCGTCTCGAAATGGAAAAAGCGCCGCGCCGCCATCGCCGCGACCGCGCCGCCCATCGTGAAGCGGTCGCCGATCGGCAGGATGCCGATCTTCGGCTGATAGATTTCGTCGATCAGCGCCATGTCGGAAAAGATGTCGGTGTCGCCGGCATGATAGAGTGTCTTTTCGCCCGGCGCCCGGATCACGATGCCATGCGGATGGCCGAGCGAATGTGAGACGCCATTGTCGTCGATCATCGCCGAGGAATGATGCGCGACCGTATAGGAAATGCGGAACGGGCCCTGGTCGACAGTGCCGCCTGAATTCATCGGATCGATATTGCCGACACCCTGCCGCGCCAGAAAGCTGACGAGATCGGCATCGCCGATCACCTTGGCGCCGGTCTCCTTCGCGATCGACACGGTGTCGCCGACATGGTCGCCATGGCCGTGCGTCAGAACGATATGCGTCACGCCTTCACGCGCGGCAGCGTGATCGCCCGGAAATTTGGGGTTGCCGGTGAAAAACGGGTCGATGAGAATGACGGCGCCCTTGATCTCGATGCGGAACGCGGCGTGGCCGAGCCAGGTCAGTTTCATGAAATCGACACCCTGTCGTTGTTGGTGTCGGGATTATGGGGTTGCGACCGGACCGCGACCAGTGCACGTCCGGTGAACAGTCTCGCCGTTCGGGTACGGCGAGCAGGTTGGCAAAGCGCAAGGAGTTCAGGTGACGGATCTGGAAACGACAGCGGATCGCGGCAACCGCGGCTTGTTGAAGCGGCTCTTCGACCGCATCATGGTGCTCTCGGCGGGGCCGCATGCGCTCTGGCTGCTGGCGGTGGTTTCCTTTGCCGAAGCCTCGTTCTTTCCGATCCCGCCCGATCCGATCCTTGCGGCGATCGTGCTCGCGCGGCGCGACCGCTGGCTGCGCGCAGCGCTCGTCTGCACTGTTGCATCGGTTCTCGGCGGCCTCGCCGGCTATGCCATCGGCGCCGGTCTCTATGAGCTCATCGGCCAGCCGGTGATCGCCTTCTATCATCTCGAAGAGGCGTTCCACAATTTCCAGCTCCGCTTCGATGAATGGGGCGGCTGGATCATCGTCGCCAAGGGCCTGACGCCGATCCCCTTCAAGCTCGTCACCATCGCCTCCGGCGTGGTGCATCTGAACCTCGTCACCTTCATCGTCGCGGCAGCGCTGACGCGCGGCCTGCGCTTCTTCATCGTCGCCTGGCTGTTCTATCGCTTCGGCCCGCAGGCAAGGGCGATGATCGACGAGCATTTCAGCAAGGTGATGATCGGCGGGACGATCCTCGTGATCCTCGGCTTCGTCGCCATCATCTATGTCTGAGCGGGATGGCAGCCTCCCTCCTCGACATCGCCGATCTCGCGCCGCTGCTCGACAAGACAGCGGCGCTGTTCGGCCTCGATCTCGGCACCAAGACGATCGGCGTCGCCGTTTCCGATCTCGGCCGGCGCATGGCCTCGCCGCTCGTCCTCATCGTCAGGCGGAAATTCACGCTCGATGTCGAGGAACTCGGCAGGCTGATCGCAAAACACAAGCCGGCCGCCATCGTCATCGGCCTGCCGCTCAACATGGATGGTTCGGAAGGCCCCCGCGCGCAGGCCACGCGCAGCTTCGTCCGCAACCTCTTGCCGCTCGTCGACATCCCCGTCGTGTTCTGGGACGAGCGGCTCTCGACGGTCGCGGTGACGCGGACGCTGCTCGAAGCCGACACCAGCCGCAAGCGGCGCGGCGAACTGGTCGACAAGATGGCGGCGGCCTTCATCCTGCAGGGCGCGCTCGACCGCCTGGCACGGATCGCGTCGGATCTCGCCGGCGACGACTAGCACAGGTTGGCGCACAGACGAGGCATGACACGCAACCATCTCGTTGCGTCTGCCTGCAAGATATGTCAAAAGAGACGCAACCGGGAGGTTGCGCATGAGTAGCAACGAGATCAGGAAGCAGATCGTCCTCAAGGCGCCACGCGAGCGGGTCTGGAAGGCGATCGCCGAATCCGGGGCGTTCGGAACCTGGTTCGGCGTGGAGATCGAGGGGCCGTTCGTCGCCGGGCGCGAGGCGATTGGAAAGATCGTCCCCACGAAGGTCGATGCCGAGGTTGCCAAACTCCAGGAGCCGTATCGCGGGACGGTCTTCCGCATCAGGATCGAGCAGATCGATCCCATGCATCTGTTCTCGTTCCGCTGGCACCCGTTCGCCGTTGATCCCGCCAAGGACTATGAGTCCGAGCCGATGACGCTTGTCAGCTTCGAGCTTGCCGATGTCGAGGGTGGGACGCTCCTCACCATCACCGAGACCGGCTTCGATCAGCTTCCGATCGACCGCCGCAAAGACGCGCTCGAATCCAATGACGGCGGCTGGGAACACCAGACGCAGATGGTTGCGAAATATCTTGCCTGGGCAGACGAACAGCACGCGCCGTGATGAGCAGCGGCACGACCGTCCAGCACACCGAGGTCACGGCACCGATCTTCGCGGCGCTCGGCGATCCGTGGAGACTCTCGATCATCGAGCGGCTGGGCGCGGATGGTCCTCTTCCGACCGCCAGATTGAACGGTCCGGGCAGCGGCGTCACCCGTCAGGGCATCACGAAACATCTGCGCGTGCTTGAAAATGCCGGTCTTGTCGAAAGCTTCCGCGTCGGCCGGGATCGCCTGTGGCGGTTGCGGGCCGAGCAACTCGTGATCGCCCGGGGCTATCTCGATCACGTCTCCGCCGAATGGGACGATCGACTGGCGCGGCTCAAGTCGTTTGTCGAGAGCGGATGGGGGCAGGCTGATCCGCCGAACTGTCCGGCGCCCGAACGAAAGCTCTGACAGGCTCGCCTTATGCTTGGCGTGGTTCGGTGCCCGACCTTGCCAACGGAACAAAATGGACCGCGCCGCTACATGCGCGGCACGACATAATCCACGAAGGCACGGGCGTCGAAGCGCGCGTCGAGCATGCCATAGGTCGAACGCCACGGCTTGCCGAGCCGCGTCTCGAGGAAGGCGTCGGCGATCACCGACGGAAAACGGCGGCGGAGCGCGGCCGCAGCAACGGTCATCGCGAGCTGCTCAGTGAGGATGCGCGCGGAGCCCTCGTCGGCGAGCGCCACGGCCGTCGCCGCGCGCAAGACGTTGAGCGTCGATCGGGCCGCGCTGCCGAGACCGTCCTCGATCACCTTCAGCACGGCTTCCAGCGGCTCCGGCGAGCGGCGCAGGACGCGCAGGACATCGAGGCTCAGCACATTCCCCGGCCCATCGGCGAGCGGCAGCGCCAGAACGTCGCGCGCCAGCCGGGCCAGAAGGCTGTCCTCGACATAGGCATTGCCGCCGGCACACTCCATCGCTTCCATGACGATGGCCGGCGCGATCTTGGCGACCCAGTATTTCACCACCGGCGTCATCAGCCGCGCGAATGCCGCCTCGGCCGGATTGTCCTGCGAACGGTCGACGGCCTCGGCGAGGCGGAACACCAGCGCGGTCGCCGCCGTGACGTCGAGCGCCATGTCGGCGAGCACGCGCGTCATCAACGCCTGGTCGATCAGCGGCGATCCGAAGGCGCGGCGGTGGCGAACCACATGCACCGCTTCGGCGAGCGCCGCACGCGCGACGCCGGCAGCCGCCAGCGCATCATCGACACGCAGCAGCGTGACCGTCTCGGCGATGGTCGAGACGCCGCGGCCGGGTTCGCCGACCATAACGCCGATCGAGCCGGGCAATTCGATCTCGGCGACCGCGTTGGAGCGGGTGCCGAGCTTGTCCTTGAGCCGCATCAGCTTGAGCGGGTTGCGCTTGCCATCGGCCTGGAAGCGCGGCACCAGAAACAGCGACAGGCCTTCGAGCGTCTGCGCCAGGACGAGCAGCGCATCGCTCATCGGCGCCGACACGAACCATTTGTGGCCGACGAGGCGGAAGGTGCCGTCGCCCATCGAATCGGCACGCGTCGATGAAGCACGAAGATCGGAGCCGCCCTGCTTTTCCGTCGTCGCAAAGCCAATCAGCGCGCCCGTCTTCTGACCGGTCGGCACAGGCCTGGAATCATAGCGCCGCGAGCGCAACAGCGGCAGCCAGGCTTCGGCGAGCGGCTGCGCATGGCCGAGCGAGGCGACGCTGGCGCTGGTCAGCGACAGCGGCCCGAGATGGCCGAGTTCGACCTGTGCCGTCATGTAGATCCGTGCGCCGCGCGCCACGGCGCGGACATTCGATTCATCGCCGACCGCATCCCAGATCGAGGCATGCAGGCCCGCGCCGACCGACCGGCGCATCAGGGCGTGATAGGCGGGATGGAATTCGACCAGATCGACGCGGCGGCCGCTGGCATCATGGGTTTTGAGATGCGGCAGGACGGTGTTGGCGAGGCGGGCGAGATCGGCCATCTCGGCCGAACCCCATTGCGCACCATGCTGCATCAACCCGTCGACGACAGGTTGCGGCAGATCCTCGACCAGCGCGGCGAGGACGGGATCGGAGACATAGAGATTGGCACCCGTCCGCGGCGGGACCTGGTTGCCGACCTCGTGGGTCTCGAAATCCGGCGCGACCATGCCTGCCCCTGCCCTTCAGCCTCAAGTCGCAATCATGCGGCCGCACCTGTTAATAGGCGGAAAAGAGAACAGTGTCTCGCTCCGCGCCCGGACCGTCAGCGCCGCTTGGTCCCCGGACGCGCCTTGCCGCCGGCCTTGGCTCCCACCTTGGCTCCCGGCCGGGGCTTGCCGCCCGGGCGTCCGATCGAATTGCGGAAGCCGCGCTCGACCACCCGGCGCTCGCCCTTGGGAACATGACGGCCATCCGAGACGAGCTGGAAGCGGAGCGCACCGGCAATCGGCGCCACTTCGACCAGCTTCACCTCGACGCGATCGCCAAGCTGGTGCATCTCGCCTGTGCGGCTACCGATGACGGCGTGGCGCGCCTCGTCATAATCGAAGAAATCGGCGCCGATCGAGCCGATCGGCACGAAGCCGTCCGCGCCGGTCTCGTCGAGCTTCACGAAGAGGCCCGAACGCGTCACGCCGGCAATGCGGCCGCTGAACGTCGCGCCGATGCGGTCGGCGAGCCAATGGGCGACGAGGCGATCGATCGTCTCGCGCTCGGCTGCCATGGCACGGCGCTCGGCGCCCGAAATCTCCTGTGCGATCGCTTCGAGATCCGTCTCGGCGCCGTCCGGCAATCCGCCCTCGCCAAGCTCCAGCGAGCGGACCAGCGCGCGATGCACGATAAGGTCGGCATAACGGCGGATCGGCGAGGTGAAATGCGCGTAACGGCGGAGATTGAGGCCGAAATGGCCAATATTCTCGGGACTGTAGATCGCCTGGCTCTGCGAGCGCAGCACCACTTCGTTGACGAGCGCCTGATGCTCGGTGTCCTTGACCTTGTCGAGGATCGTATTGAAATGGCCCGGCCGCAGATTGCCGCTGCGGGGCAGGTTCATCTCGATCGAGGCGAGGAACTCGCGCAGCGATTCAAGCTTCGCCAGCGACGGCGCATCGTGCACGCGATAGACGAGCGGCGATTTCTTGCGCTCCAGCGTTTCCGCCGCCGCGACATTCGCCTGGATCATATATTCCTCGATCAGGCGATGCGCATCGAGCCGCTCGGGCACGACGATGCGCTCGATCGCGCCATCGGGGCCGACAATGACCTTGCGCTCCGGCAGATCGAGATCGAGCGGCTCGCGCTGGTCGCGGCCGCGTTTCATCACGGCATAGGCGGCCCAGAGCGGCTTCAACACCGGATCGAGCAGCGGGCCGGTCTTGTCGTCCGGCCGTCCGTCGATCGCGGCCTGCGCCTGCTGGTAGGAGAGCTTGGCCGCCGACCGCATCATGATGCGGTGGAACCAGTGGAACTTCTTCTTGCCCTCGGCCGTGAACTGCATGCGCACGGCAATCGCGGGCCGGTCTTCGCCTTCGCGCAGCGAGCAGAGGTCGTTCGAGATCCGCTCCGGCAGCATCGGCACGACGCGATCCGGAAAATAGACCGAATTGCCGCGCTTCAGCGCTTCGCGGTCGAGCGGGGAACCGGGCCGCACATACCAGGCGACATCGGCGATCGCGACCGTAACGATGAAGCCGCCGGGATTTTCCGGATCCGTATCCGGCTCGGCGTGAACGGCGTCGTCATGGTCCTTGGCATCGGCCGGATCGATGGTGACGAGCGGCATCGGCCGCCAATCCTCGCGCACGCCCGAAAGCGGCGCCGGCTGGGCCCGCTCGGCAGCTTCCAGCACCGGCGGCGGGAAGATGTGCGGAATGTTGTGCGCATGGATGGCGATCAGGCTGACGGCCTTCTCGCTGTGCATCGCACCGATGACCTCGATGACCCGCGCCGCCGAAAGGCCATAGCGCGTCATGCGCTTGACCTCGATGGCAACGAGGTCACCGTCCTTGGCGCCGTTCAGGTCCTCGGCAGCCAGCGAATATTCGCTCTGCTTGCGATCGACCGGTTCGATACGCCGCTCGCCATCGATGGTGCTGCGCACCACGCCGAGGATCGAGGGCGCGCGCTTTTCGAGCACCTTGATGACGCGGGCGGTATAGGGAAAGCCGGATTCGGCCGCAGCATCCGGCTCGACGCGCGCGAGCACGCGGTCGCCGATGCCGGGGGCCGGCACCAGCGGCCGGCCGCGGCCGGGCACGAGCAGGACGCGTGGCACCCCGCCCCGGTCGTCGTTCCAGGAAACCGGCTGCGCGACGAAATCGCCATCCGCGTCGCGGTCGACGATCAGGAGGACGCTGACGGTCGGCAAGGTGCCCACGGGCGTCAGGCGCTTGCGTTCCTTGTTGACGAGGCCTTCCTCGCCGAGTTCCTTCAGCATGCGCTTCAGCGCGATCCTGGCACCGCCGGAAACGCCGAACGAGCGCGCGATCTCGCGCTTGCCCGCCTGGCCCGGATGTTCGGCGATGAAGGTGAGAATCTGTTCGCGCGTCGGCAGGCCGTTCGCGTCGGGAACGACCGGAGCGCCACGCGCCGCCGATCGGGAACCTTTTGAAATGGGATGATCTGGCTTCTTGGCCAAGTTGTCTCTTTTTCCAATGAAATGCAGGGTGCCGCTACGGCCGGCCGCGCACCGCCACTCCGGCCGGCTTGCTGCCGGTCAGAATGGCGAGGTGCGCGTCGCCTGGCAACAGGCGGCAGGATCAGGACGCTTGCGCGGCCTTCTTGGTCTTGGCAGCCGGTGCCTTTTTGGCGGCCGGTGCCTTCTTCGCAGCCGGAGCCTTCTTGGCAGCGGCCGTCTTCTTGGCGGCGGGAGCCTTGGTCGTGCTTTTGGCCGCGCGGACGGGTTTTGCCGGTGTCTTGCTGGCGCGTTCGGCGATCAGCGCGACCGCGACATCCATGCTGACGGTTTCGGGCGGCGTATCCTTCGGCAGCGTGGCGTTGACGGCGCCATGCTTCACATAAGGACCGTACTTCCCGGAATGAACCGTGACCGGCCCGCCTAAGGTCGGATGGTCGCCAAGCGTTTTCAAGGGTTCGGCGCCACGCGCCGCGCGCGGACCCTTAGCCTGCTTTTCCGCAAGAACGGTCACGGCCCGGTTGAGGCCGACGGCGAACACCTCGTCGATACCGTCGAGATTGGCGTATTTTCCGTCATGCAGCACGAACGGCCCATAGCGGCCGAGGCCCGCCTGGATCGGCTTGCCGTCCTCGGGGTGAGTGCCAACCGTGCGCGGCAGCGACAGCAGAGCGAGCGCCCGGTCGAGATCGAGGCTCGCCGCGTCCCAGCCCTTGGGAAGGCTCGAGCGCTTCGGCTTCTCGGTGCCTTCAGCCTCGCCGAGCTGCACATACTGGCCGAAGCGGCCGGCCCGCAGCGTCACTTCGAGACCCGTCTCCGGATCCTTGCCGAGCACGCGGGTGCCATCGGCGCCGAGCTGAGCGCCGTTCTCGCCGGCTTCGCCCGTCCCCTCGTCGCCCTGAACCACCAGCTGCCGCGTGTAGCGGCACTCCGGATAGTTCGAGCAGCCGACAAAGGCGCCGAACTTGCCAAGCTTCAGCGAGAGCTTGCCGTTGCCGCAGGCCGGGCAGGCACGCGGATCGCTGCCATCGGCCTTCTCCGGGAAAATATGCGGGCCGAGCAACTCGTTGAGCGCATCGAGAACCTGCGCGACGCGCAGTTCCTTCGTCTCGCCGACATCGAGCGAGAACTGCGTCCAGAAATCGCGCAGCACGTCCTTCCAGGCGATCTCGCCGGCCGAGATCTGGTCGAGCTTGCCTTCGAGATCAGCCGTGAAATCATATTCGACATAGCGCGAGAAGAAGCTCTGCAGGAACGCCGTGACGAGGCGACCCTTGTCCTCCGGCACGAGGCGCTTCTTCTCGAGACGCACATATTCGCGGTCTCGCAGCACCGTGAGCGTCGCGGCATAGGTCGACGGGCGGCCGATGCCGAGCTCCTCCATGCGCTTCACCAGCGACGCCTCGCTGTAGCGCGGCGGCGGCTCGGTGAAATGCTGTGTCGCGGTGATCGCGCGCTTTTCGAGCGCCTCGCCCTTGTCGATCCGCGGCAGGCGGCCGTCCTCCTCGTCGCCCTCCTCGTCCTTGTCCTCGTTGTAGAGAGCAAGGAATCCATCGAAGGTAACGACCTGGCCGGAAGCACGCAGGTCCAGCTTGCGCCCGCCAGCCTCGGCGAGAATGTCGACGCTGGTGCGCTGCATCTCGGCCGATTCCATCTGGCTCGCGATCGTGCGCTTCCAGATCAATTCATAGAGCTTGGCCTGATCGGCATCGAGGTAGCGCGCAACATCGCGCGGACGGCGGTCCGGCGCGGTCGGACGGATCGCCTCATGCGCTTCCTGCGCGTTCTTCGACTTGACCTGATAGCGGCGCGGCGCATCGGGCAGATGGCGCGGCGAGAAATCGGCGCCGATCACCTGACGCACCGCCACGACCGCTTCCGGCGCCATGTCGACGCCGTCGGTTCGCATATAGGTGATGAGGCCGACCGTCTCGCCGCCGATATCGACGCCCTCATAGAGGCGCTGGGCGAGCTGCATGGTGCGGTTCGGCGCGAAGCCGAGCTTGCGGCTCGCCTCCTGCTGCAGCGTGGAGGTGGTGAACGGCGCAAAGGGGTGGCGCCTTGCCGGCTTCGATTCGACGTCGGAAACGGTGAAGCGGCCGGCTTCGAGCGCCGTGCGGAACGCCGCAGCTTCGGCTTCGGTGCCGACATCGAGGCGGCTGATCTTCTTGCCGTCCGCCCCGACGAGACGCGCGTCGAACTCATCGCCGCGCAGCGTGGCGAGCCGGGCGACCAGGGACCAGTATTCGCGCTTGCGGAACGCTTCGATCTCGCTTTCGCGGTCGCAGACGAGCCGCAGCGCGACCGACTGGACGCGGCCAGCCGACCGCGCGCCGGGCAGCTTGCGCCACAGCACCGGCGACAGCGTGAAGCCAACGAGATAGTCGAGGGCGCGGCGGGCGAGATAGGCATCGACAAGCGCCGCGTCGATCGGGCGCGGATTCTTCATCGCCTCGAGCACGGCCTGCTTGGTGATGGCGTTGAAAACCACCCGTTCGACCGGCTTGTCCTTGAGGACGCGCTTCTGCTTCAGCACCTCCAGCACATGCCACGAGATCGCCTCGCCCTCGCGATCCGGATCGGTTGCGAGAATGATGCGGTCGGCCGACTTTGCCGCCGTCGCCATGTCGGACAGGCGCTTCGCCGATTTCGGGTCCGCCTCCCAGAGCATCGCGAAATCATCGTCAGGCGACACAGAGCCGTCCTTCGATGGCAGATCGCGGACATGTCCGTAGGAAGCCACGACCTGATAGGCCGAGCCCAGATACTTGTTGATCGTTTTCGCCTTTGCGGGCGATTCGACGATGACGAGATTCATCGGTGCCGTTTGCGCAAGGCCGGCCGGGCCAAGCAGCCCGGAACGGCGGAAAATGGGAATGGGTCGCGCCGGATCGACGCCGCGGCCCGAGCCCGCTTGTCTCGGGGCGGCTCCCGGGCGATGTCGCGCAGGACAATCCCGGAAAGCGGCTGGCCTGTCAATCAATCGGCCGTGATCGGCCTGCCGATGGTTCGCCGGGTGGACAACCAGGCGTCGACGCAATAGGCCTCTTGCGCCTATTGATTGTGTTAATCACATGATGCAACCTGTGAACGAGCCCGGCGACGGTGATCGTCTGAGGATGGATATGGGAATGCCGAAGACAGATTCCACTCGCAGCCGCTTCATCGACGTTCCCGAATCCGCGGATCGTCTGGAAGCGGCGCGCTATGTCGGCCGGATGTCGAGCGAACTTCGCGCCATCGCGCAGCGCGCCGATCTGCCCTTTCTCGCCTATCTCCTCTCGATGGTAGAGGATGAAACGCGGGCGGTGACGGGGCCGGATCGGAGCTGACCTGAACCGGTCAGCTCAATCAATGAGCGATACGCGCTGGCCGGGATGGCGGTTGATCCGCCCGGCAAGATCGAGTTCCAGCAGCAAGACCTGAACCGTCGGCGTGCTGAGACCCGTGAAACGGATGATGTCGTCGATCGTCGTCGGCACCGGCCCGAGTGCCTCGACAAGGATCGCGCGGTCGCCTTCGTCCGGCATATGCAGCGTCACGGGTTCCACGATGTCGTTTTCACTCCATGCCGGCGGCGGTGCGATCACGCGGCCCAGCATCGGCGCCACGATCTCGACGACGTCGCGCGCCGTGGTCACGAGATGGGCGCCTTCCTTGATCAAACGGTTGGAGCCGGTTGAACGCGGGTCGAGCGGCGAGCCCGGCACTGCAAAGACGGTCCGCCCCTGGATGCCCGCGAGCCGCGCCGTGATGAGCGAACCAGACCGTTCAGCCGCCTCGACCACGACGACGCCGGCCGACATGCCCGAGACGAGACGGTTGCGACGCGGAAAGTCGCGTGCCCGCGGCTCCCAGCCATAGGGCATCTCCGAGACATGCGCCCCGCCGGAAGCGATGATCCGGGCCGCGAGATCGGCATGCTCGGGCGGATAGAGCCTATCGAGACCGCCCGCAAAGGCCGCCACCGTCCCGCCCACCAGCGCGGCGTCATGGGCGGCCGCGTCGATGCCGCGCGCGAGCCCCGACACGACGACGAAGCCCTCGTCGCCAAGATCGCGGGCGAGGATTGCCGCGATCTTGCGACCGGCGACAGACGCGTTGCGTGCGCCGACGATGGCGATCATCGGTCGCTCCGTCAGCGTCACGCCACCGCCCTTCATCGCCAGCAAAGGCGGCGCCGCATCAATGGCGCGGAGCCATTCGGGATAATCGGCTTCACCGATCGCAACGAGTCGCGCGCCCATGGCAGCGAGCGCCTCCATCTCGCGTTCGGCATCGGCAAGGCCCGCGATGCGGATCGGCTTGCCCGCCCGTCGCACGAGATCCGGCAACCCTTCGAGCGCCGCCCCTGCCGAGCCGAAATGCCTGAGCAGATCGCGAAACGTCGCCGGGCCGACATTCTCGCTGCGGATCAGCCGCAGCCAGTTGAGCCGCTGGCCTTCCGTCAGTCCTGGCGCATGCCCCAAGCCGCTCACGAAATGAGCCCGAGGCCGCGCTCACCCATCCCACCGGCCATCTTCAACCCCCGCTTGCGACGACACCCGTCAGAAAAGCGAGTTTGGCGCCGGCGCGGCGGAAGCGAAAGAGGCAATACACCCTGGCGACACGAAAAGGTTGTGGAATTCTTGCGCCTGCGTCAACTCTTGGCGCCGATGCGGGTTTCGGTTCCGGCGCGGAGCCGAACGATATTGGCGGCGTGCCTCCACCAGACGATCGCGGCGAGGACGACGAACAGGATTGCCTGCGGCCGACTGCCGAGGATCGCAAAGGCGATCGGCGTCGCCAATGTCGCCACCAGTGCGGCGAGCGAGGAATAGCGGAACAGGGCCGCCACAGCGAGCCAGACGACCGCGAAGCCGATTGCCACCGGCCAGGCGATCCCGATCAGCACCCCGAGAAAGGTCGCGACGCCCTTGCCGCCCTTGAAGCCGAGCCAGACCGGGAAGACATGGCCGATCAGCGCCCCGAAGGCGGCGATGAGCGCATTGCCCTCGCCGACATGGCTCGCGATGACCACGGCGAGCGTCCCCTTCAAGGCGTCGCAGATCAGCGTTGCCGCGGCGAGGCCCTTGCGGCCCGTGCGCAACACATTGGTCGCGCCGATATTGCCGGACCCGATGGTGCGGATATCACCGGCGCCGAAGATGCGCGTCAGAATCAGTCCGAAAGGCACCGAACCCAGCAGATAACCGAGGATCAGTGTCACAAAGATCTGCACGCCCTGGCTGCCCATGCGCGTTCTCCCTGAAATCCATATCCGGCCTGATTGGCTCAGGCGTCGGCGAAACTATATACCGTGCGCCCTGCAACGATGGTCCTCAAAACACGACCCTCAAAACGGGAGCCCTCGAAAGGCGTATTCTTGGAGCGCGAATGCAACGCTTCGGTTGTGCAGATCCACGGCATGCCGAGATCGACGAGGATGAGGTCGGCGGGCGCGCCGGGCGCGATCCGCCCCGATTCGAGCCCGAGCAGCGCCGCCGGCCGCGTCGAGAGCGCGTTGACCACGGCGGCAAGCTCGGCCTCGCCATTGTGGACGAGCCGCAAGGCGGCCGCGAGCAGCGTCTCCAGCCCGACGGCCCCATCGGCAGCCTCGGCGAAGGGATGCCGCTTCGTATCGACGTCCTGCGGGTCGTGACTCGAGACGATCACGTCGATCGACCCGTCGGCAACGCCCTCGACCATCGCGCGGCGATCGTCCTCCGAGCGGAGCGGCGGTGACAGGCGGTAGAACGTCCGGTAGGGGCCGACATCGCGCTCGTTGAGCGCGAGATGCGTCGCGGAGACGCCGCAGGAAACGTTCAAACCCGCAGCCTTTGCGCGTCGGATCACGGCAAGCGATTCAGCGCAGGAAATCTGCGCGGCGTGATAGCGCCCGCCGGTGAGCGCGGCGATGCGGATGTCGCGCTCGAGCATGATGATCTCCGCTTCGCGCGGGATTCCGGGAAGCCCCAGCCGCGTCGCGGTCTCGCCCTCGTTCATGACGCCGGAGCCGACCAGATCGGGATCGGCGGGATGGTGCATGATCAGCGCGCCGAAATCGCGCGCATAGGTGAGCGCGCGCCGGAGCACCAGCGCGTTGGTGATCGAATGGCGTCCATCCGTGAAGCCAACCGCTCCGGCCGCCTTCAGGAGGCCGAATTCGGTCATCTCGCGTCCCTTCAACCCCTTGGTCAGCGCTGCCATCGGCAGAACATTGACCGAGGCGGTGTCGCGGGCGCGGCGGGCGATGAAGTCGACCAGCGCGACATCGTCGATGACAGGATCGGTATCGGGCATCGTGACGATCGTGGTGACACCGCCCGCCGCTGCCGCCTGGCCCGCCGAGGCGAAAGTCTCGCGATGCTCGGCGCCGGGCTCGCCGACAAAGACGCGCATATCGACGAGACCCGGCAAGACAGCCCTGCCCCGGCAATCGACGATCTCGGCGCCTTCGGGCAGCGCGGGCGTCGGTCCCGGTCCCGCATGCGCGATCCGTCCGTCGATGACGACAACAGTACCCGGCGCATCGATCCTGCGTGCGGGGTCGACGACACGCGCGTTTGAAAGGACGAGCGGACGCGGCTCGGAATGGAGCGGAACGGCGCTCATGCGAAATTCGCCTGGTTGGGGAGATGGCTCGCCAAAGCTTCCAGCACCGCCATGCGCACGGCAACGCCCATTTCGACCTGTTCGCGGATCAGGCTCTGCGCGCCGTCGGCAACGGCCGAATCGATCTCGACGCCGCGGTTCATCGGCCCTGGATGCATGACCAGCGCGTCAGGCTTGGCATAGCCGAGCTTCTCCTGGTCGAGGCCGAAGAAATGGAAATATTCCCGCACCGACGGCACGAAGGAGCCATCCATGCGCTCGCGCTGCAGCCTCAGCATCATGACGATATCGGCATCGGCGAGGCCGGCTTTCATGTCCGTGAAGATCTCGACGCCGAGCCGGTCGAGCGCCTTCGGCAACAGCGTCGACGGGCCGATACAGCGCACCCGCGCGCCGAGCGCATTGAGCAGAAGGATGTTCGAGCGGGCGACGCGCGAATGCAGGATATCGCCGCAGATCGCCACGATCAGTTCGTTGAAATTACCCTTGTGGCGACGGATCGTCAGCGCGTCGAGCAGGGCCTGCGTCGGGTGCTCATGTGCGCCGTCGCCGGCATTGATCACCGAGCAGCCGACCTTCTGCGCCAGAAGATGCACGGCGCCCGCGGCATGATGGCGGACGACGAGAATGTCCGGGTTCATGGCGTTCAGCGTCATCGCCGTATCGATCAGCGTCTCGCCCTTCTTCACAGAGGAAGAGCCGACCGACATGTTCATGACATCCGCGCCGAGCCGCTTGCCGGCGAGTTCGAATGAGGACTGCGTCCGCGTCGAGGCCTCGAAGAAGAGGTTGATCTGCGTGCGGCCGCGCAGCACCGATTTCTTCTTCTCGACCTGGCGGCTGACATCGACAGCCTCCTCGGCGAGATCGAGCAGCGCGACGATTTCCGGAGGGGTCAGCCCCTCAATACCCAGCAGATGGCGGTGGGTGAACACCGCCGCGGGCTGGTCCGCGTCCGTCAAAGGGTTTCGTGTCATTTGAAGCGACCCCTATAGGGGCAAAGCGCGGCCTCGACAAGGCGGACATGCCGCGACGCGCACGGATACCAACCGTCAGCGACGGGACACGCTCAAAGCAGCCCTCCATCGCCAGCGGAGCAAAGTCGGCCGACCGCCGCCGCACCTTGCGATGAACCTGCGCCGCGGCCTTGCCCGTGAGACAGGGCCGATTGACGCGTTCCCTTGTTTGCGGGCCGACCATCGCGATATGAAGGAGCGAAGGAGACTTTCGATGAGCGAGTGGACAGGACAGGCCAGCGAGGCCGCAGCGGCCAGGCCGCCCCGCTCGCCATGGAACGCGATGGCGCGCGGCTTCCGTTGCCGCTGCCCGGCTTGCGGCAAGGGCCGCGCCTTCAACGGCTATCTCACCGTCGTCGACCGCTGCGAAGCCTGCGGCGAGGATCTCTCGCATCAGCGCGCCGATGACGCACCGCCCTATTTCACGATCATGGCCGTCGGCCATATCGTGGTTCCACTGGTCCTGATCGTCGAAACGACGTTCCACCCCTCCAATTTCGTCCACCTCGCGATCTGGCTGCCATTGACGCTCATCTTGACACTGGCGCTGCTGCGTCCGATCAAGGGCGCCGTCGTCGGCCTGCAATGGGCGCTCTATATGCATGGCTTCGATCCGGATCACGTTCCGGAGGAAGACGCCAAGGCGCCCTGGCAGCCGGACCTCAGTTGAACCGCCACCGCCCCGGTGGTGCCGTCGGCTGACCCCGCGGCCCGGCTTCGTGGCGCTTGCCCAGCCATCGATTCCTGAGGTTTCTTCATGACAGGCGAGGTCATTCCCGGCCGCGACGGCGGTGCCGAGCAGCACGCCGGAGGGGGCATAGCGGGCCTGATCGCGGCAATCGGCTCGATCGCGGCTGTCGGCCTCGGCTTCTCGATCACGCTGCCTCTGCTGGCGCTGACGCTCGAAGACCGCGGGATCTCCTCGACCTGGATCGGCCTCAATACGGCGTTCTGGGGGCTCGCCTCGCTTGGCATCACACCCTTCGTCTCGCGTCTCGCAACGCGATTCGGCACCGGGCAGATGCTGATCCTGTCGATCCTCGTCCTCGCCGCCTGCCTGCCGGTGTTCTATTTCGCCCCCTTCTGGCTGTGGTTCCCGCTCCGCCTCATCGCCGGCGCGGCCCTGACGATCACATTCGTGCTCTCCGAATTCTGGATCTCGAGCGCCGCCCCGCCGGAGCGGCGGGGCATTATCATGGGCATCTATGTGTCGGTGCTGTCGGCCGGCTTCGCGCTCGGCCCGGGCATTCTCTCGATCACCGGGACGCGGGGCCTGACACCGTTCATCACCGGCGCCTGCGTGCTGTCGCTGGGCATCCTGCCTGTGCTGGCGGGCCTCAAGGTGGCGCCGAGGCTCGGCCACCGTCCCAGCGGATCCTTTGCCCGCTTCCTCTTCCTGGCGCCGATCGCCACGGGCGCAGCGCTGCTTTTCGGCGTGGTGGAAAGCGGCGCCTTCGCACTCCTGCCGATCTATGGCCAGCGGGTCGGCCATGCGCGGGAAACGGTGATCCTGCTCGGCATCGCGGTGACGATCGGCAACATCGTCCTGCAGATGCCCATGGGGCTCCTGTCGGACCGGGTCGACCGGCGCAAGCTGCTGCTCGCCATCGCGACGTTCGGTCTCGCGGGCACCGTCATCCTACCGCTGGTTTCGGCGGATTTCTGGCCCTTCATGATAGCGCTCGGCATCTGGGGTGGCACGATCGGCTCGCTCTATACGGTCGGCCTCGCCCATCTCGGCTCGCGCTTTACCGGCGAAGATCTCGCGGCCGCCAACGCGGCCTATATCTTCTGCTATTCGCTCGGCGGCCTTGCCGGTCCTGCAACGCTGGGTGCAGCGATGGACATCGTCGATCCGCACGGCTTCGAGATCGCGCTCGGCGTGTTCTTCTGCGCCTATCTCCTGCTCATCGTCAGCCGCATCCGCAGGATCACCGTGGCGTGACGTCGGTTTCCTTCCCCAGATGGCGTCGATAGGCGCAAGCTTCCTTGACTTTCGAATGCATATCCGTAGGGTGCGCGCACATTTCCAGTCGGCGGGGCATGCCCGGCCGGCACCATGCAGAGGTTTGTCATGGCCAAGGCCACCACCATCAAGATCCGGCTCGTCAGCTCCGCCGACACCGGCTTCTTCTACGTCACGAAGAAGAATTCCCGCACGATGACCGAGAAGCTCGCGGTCAAGAAGTACGATCCCGTCGTGCGCAAGCACGTCGAGTTCCGCGAAGCCAAGATCAAGTAAGCCGCGACGCCACAGCGTCCGTCTACCGCTTCAAAGGCACCGCTCGCGCGGTGCCTTTTCGTTTGGAGCGGGTGCTGGCATTTGCTTTCGCACGCAAGCCTCGGCGACCAGCAAGCGGCGGCGACCCGGTCGATCGTCCGGCCCGCCAAATGTGACGCCGGGCCGCCCGCTCAGGCGACGGCGGCGCTGACGCGGTTGCGACCTTCACGCTTGGCCTTGTAGAGCGCGTCATCGGCCCTGCGCAGCAGCGAGTCCTGCGCATCGCCGCTGCCAAGGCGCGCGGCAAGGCCGATCGAGACGGTGATGGCGATCTGCTCCTCGCCGCCCTCGATCAGGAAGGGCTGGCTGGCGATTCGCTCGCGGATGCGTTCGCCGACCATCGCCGCGAGGCGGATATCCGTATCAGGCATCACGACGACGAACTCCTCCCCGCCCAGCCGGCAGACGAGATCCATGCTTCGTACGGTCCGGCGAACGCGGCGCGAGAACTCGCGCAGGACATCATCGCCAGCATCGTGGCCATGGGTGTCGTTGACCTGCTTGAAGAAGTCGATGTCGAGAAGCAACAGGCTGAGCGGCCGTTCGCGCTGCTCCGCCTGGTCGACAAGGCCGGCGAGGTGACGTTCGAGATAGCGCCGGTTATGCAGGCCGGTGAGCCCGTCGGTGATCGCCATCTCCATCGTGAGATGCGCAGTGTCGCGCAATCTCTCCATGAAGCGGTTGCGGCGCACCTGCGTCCTGACGCGGGCGAGCATCTCATTGGTCTCGATCGGCGCCATCAGATAGTCGTTGACGCCGAGATCGAGGCCGCGGACCAGCCGATGCGTCGCATCGGGCTGCGCGATCACCAAGATCGGCAGTAGCCGCGTCCGTTCCAGCGAGCGGATCTGCGAGCAGAGCCGCAATCCGTCGAAATCAGCCAGATCGAGGCTGACGATGACAAGGTCATGGTCGCCCTCCATGACGCGGAACAGCGCTTCCTGCGGATCGCTCTCGGCATCGACGTGGTGGCCGGCCTCGGTGAGGCTGTCGGCGATGCGGTTGCGCCGCAATTGCTTGTCTTCGACCAGAAGGATGTTGCCGTGCTCGCCCGAAGCGATGGCGCCTTCGAACGGATCGGCGAGCGCGAATTCGCCGCTCGCTCCGGCTCGCAGCATCCATTGGTCGGTGAGCGTCTTCAACCGCACCAGACTCTTTACGCGCGTGATCAGCGCCAGTTCGTTGATCGGCTTGGTCAGGAAATCATCGGCGCCGGCCTCGAGCCCTTTCAGGCGGTCCGAGCGCTGATCGAGCCCGGTGACCATGATGACCGGAAGCTGCGCTGTGAGCGGATTCTGCTTCAGCCTGCGGCAGACCTCGAATCCGTCCATGCCCGGCATCATCACGTCGAGCAGCACGATATCGCACTGGCCGCGCGCGCAAATCTCAAGCGCCTCGATCCCGCTCGACGCCGTCACGACCTCGAAATATTCGGCGGACAGCATCGCGTCGAGCAATTTGACATTGGTCGCGATGTCGTCGACGACGAGGACGCGGGCGGTCATCAGGCGTCTCCGAGATACGCCTTCACCGTCTCGATGAACTTGGTCACCGATATCGGCTTGGACAAATAAGCCTCGCAACCACCCTGGCGGATTCGCTCCTCGTCGCCCTTCATAGCGAAGGCGGTGACGGCGATGATCGGGATCGCGCGGAGTTCATCGTCCTCCTTGATCCACTTCGTCACCTCGAGGCCGGAGACCTCGGGCAACTGGATATCCATCAGGATGAGATCGGGCCGATGACGGCGGGCAAGATCGAGCGCCTCCAGCCCGTTGCGGGTCTGGATGATGTTATAGCCATGCGCTTCGAGCAGGTCATGGAAGAGCTTCATGTTGAGCTCGTTGTCTTCCACGACCAGAACGGTCTTCGCCATGCGAACTCAGCCTCTGCCGCGCAGCCACACCAGCCTCGCGATTACGCAACATCCCGGCGCCGCTGGTGTCGGCCCCACCTGGTCCACTTCGCGCTAAGTTCTAGCGACGATTCGTTTCGGAAAGGAAAATACATGATCCGCGACCGCGAACCGCCGATGTCGCTGGAAGGCGCCGAACAGCTGGCGATCAAGGCGCTCGCCTTTCTCGCCAGTGAACCCGAGGAACTCGGCCGCTTCCTGGCGCTGGCTGGAATCGGACCGGAGACACTGCGCACTGCCGCTGCCGATCCCGGTTTCCTTGCAGCCGTTCTCGAATATTTCCTCGAGAACGAGCCCCTTCTCCTCGTCCTCGCCGCGCGCGACAATATCAGGCCGACCCTGTTCGCCGCCGCCCGTTTCCTGCTGGATCGCGAGATCACCGATGGCGACCATTCCGCTTGACCTCGACGGCTATACCGATCTCCCGCCGGGGCTGATCGCCAATGTCGTCACCTATCTCGAACTGAACGACCGCAGCGCCGGACGCGTCGCGCCGTTGCCGGAGGGACTGACGGTCCGCCGCCTCGAAGCGCCCGACCTCGCGGCCTATCGCGATCTCTATCGCCGTATCGGCGAGCGGTGGCTGTGGTTCTCGCGCGCGGTGATGTCCGATGCCGAACTCATGGCGCAACTCAGCCGTCCCGGGGCGGAAATCCTGTTCCTGGAGCGGTCAGGCGAGGCGCTCGGCCTTGCCGAGCTGCAGCATTCCGAGGATGGGCGCTCGCTCGAAGTCGCGATGTTCGGCGTGGTCGATACGGAAAGCGGGACCGGCGCCGCACGCGGCCTGATGTCGGACGTGCTCGACAGGGCGTTCGGCGGCGGCGCGGAGCGGGTCTGGCTGCACACCTGCCATTTCGATCATCCGGCCGCCCTGCCCTTCTATCGGCGCATGGGGTTCAGGCCCTGGAAATTCGCGATTGAAGTGTCACGTGACCCGCGCCTCGACGGCTTTCTGCCGCGCGAGGCCGGACCGCATGTGCCGCTCATCGATCCGGCGGAGAGTCGGGACGAACCTTCTAGAGGTTAGACGCTGCGGCGCTCTCCGGCGAGCGGATGACGGCCACGGCGGGCCGGTTCCTTGTCGCCGACAGGGTCACCCGATGCGGCGCCGCGATCACGCTCCTGATCGCGCTCGGCCAGGAGTTCATGCTTGCGCAGTTCGTCGGTCGCGGCGAGCAGTTCGTCCTGCGCCGTCTCGAGCTGGACCTGCAATTCCTGCGCGGAGGCGCGGAGATTGTCGCGCCGCTGCGAGGCGGCCTTGGCGAAGGTCGGATAGGCGAAATGGCTCTGGTCGCGAATGCCGCTCCGTTCCTGCTCGATCTTGATCTGATCCTCGAGATCGCGCGCCATGCGTTCGAATTCAGCGATCATGAGTTCGATCTGCTGGACGCGGCGACGCTTCTCCTCAGCCTGGAAACGCTTCAGCCGAATGAGGCTCTCACGCGACTTCATTACACCCACAACTCCCCTCAGCCCCCAGTTCCGGCACAACGCCGGCTCCGAAGCGCTTGCTTGTCCGCCCCCGATGCGGCGCAACCGGCCGCCAGAGCGGACCAGTCACTTGTCAAAACCTTAAACCTTCGGCTCCGCGCTAACGTTTCGTTTACGTCTCGCGTTAATCATGGCGAAGGAGGGCTTAAGGCCAGGTAAACCCCATCGGATGCTGACCCATCCTAAAATACGGAGTCCGACGAATTGGTTACTGCGATCCGCGCAATTGTGCCTATCGGCCCCTTGGGGTTCTGACGGGTGTTCAATTCAGGCGGCGGGAGGAATTTTCGTCCCGTGCGTCCAAGCCGCTTGTAGGCGCGAATCGGAATTTGTTAACCATTGTTCGTTAGGCTTCGAATCGGGGTTGAGCCGTTTCCCATGGCGGCCGGTTCGAAGGACCGGAACGCCAAGCCCAGGATAGGCAATGAGGGGATTGGTATGAGAGTTTTGCTGATCGAGGACGACAGCGCCACGGCGCAGAGCATCGAGTTGATGCTCAAGTCCGAGAATTTCAACGTCTACACGACGGATCTCGGCGAAGAGGGTGTCGATCTCGGCAAGCTCTATGATTACGACATCATTCTTCTCGACCTGAACCTGCCGGACATGTCGGGTTATGAGGTGCTGCGTGCGCTGCGTCTCTCCAAGGTCAAGACGCCGATCCTGATCCTTTCCGGCCTCGCCGGCATCGAGGACAAGGTGCGCGGTCTCGGCTTCGGCGCCGACGACTACATGACGAAGCCGTTCCACAAGGACGAGCTCGTCGCCCGCATCCACGCCATCGTCCGTCGTTCGAAGGGCCATGCCCAGTCGGTCATCAACACCGGCGACCTGACGGTCAATCTCGACACCAAGACCGTCGAGGTGAATGGCAGCCGCGTCCATCTGACCGGCAAGGAATACCAGATGCTGGAGCTGCTCTCGCTCCGCAAGGGCACGACGCTGACCAAGGAGATGTTCCTCAATCATCTCTATGGCGGCATGGATGAGCCCGAGCTGAAGATCATCGACGTCTTCATCTGCAAGCTGCGCAAGAAGCTCGCGACCGCCACCAGCGGCCACAATTACATCGAGACCGTCTGGGGCCGCGGCTATGTGCTGCGCGAGCCGGACGAGGTTCCGATGCGCGTTTCCGCCTGATCGAGATCAGCGCTCAACACTGAAAAGACCCCGCTCCGGCGGGGTTTTGCTTTTGGGGCGGAGGCTCGTCGCGGCGCTACCGGCATCGCGCCGCAGGCGGCATCTGCATCATGGCGATGTAAAGCGCGCGGATATGGCGGCGCTGCCGGATTCAACCGGCGCGCGGTACCCGAGGCAGCGGCAGGCCGATCTTATACGGCCGCAGCCCGGGTCTTGGCGGTGATCAGGACGTCGGTTCCTTCGAGCGCAGCGACAACGTCCATGTTGCAGGCGCGGGCGAGCAGACCGGCATAATAAGGCTGCACGGCATGAGCATCGACATGCACGTCGATCAGCTGGCCGGGAACGAGCTTTTCGAAGGCGGCGGGCACGCGCGCATTCGGGCCTGAGCAATGCAGGCTGAAATCCGGCGCCGACGGCGCGCCATCGACCACCACCTTGATATGGCCGCCGCGCGGCACGGCCGAAACCGCCAGCAGCACCAGGTTGAGCAGCAGCTTGACGCGGTTCTTGGCCATCAGGGCCGGCGGGGCCGACCACGAGATATCGGCCTTCTCGCCATCCATCCAGCCGCGCGCCACCTTCTCGGCGTCGCCGAGATCGATCTCGGCGCCCGCGGATCCGGCAGCGCCGAAGGCAAGGCGGGCGAATTGCAGCTTGGCAGAAGCCTGGCGGGCGCTCTTGCGGATGAGATCGAAGGCGAAAGCCTTCATTTCCTCATTGTTCTCCTCGTCGAGAACCTCGAGCCCATTGTTGATCGCGCCGACCGGCGAGATGATGTCGTGGCAGACGCGGCTGCACAGCAGCGCTGCAAGGTCGAGCGCCTCGAGTTCGACCGGCTCAGACATCGCCGTCCCCCAACATGCTGTTGCGAATCGCGCGCCTCCTGGAGCGCAGCACGGGGATACACCGCCCCGCCGTCGCTGCCAACCGCATCGGCGCCGCTCCTAACCTCCGTTCCTTGCCCAACCGCCGCCCCGAAGGGGCCGCTTTTCTGCGCCATCGTGTTGTTGCTCAAGGCTCGCTGCAATGCTGGCTGACAGCAAGACTTGCCGCCGGACAGCCGCTTGGGGCACGCTGAAGCGCCGCAACTGTCACCAGGCGGATTCGCCTCTTGCTCGAAAGGGATCGCCTCATGTCGTTCGCCCTCCGATTCGGGTCCTGGCTCGGCATGCTGGCCCTCGCGGTCATGCTGTCGTCGGGTCAGGCCAGCGCACAATCGTCCGAGCAATACTCGGTCGACGAGATCGTCAAGGCTGGTGGCAATTTCTTCGGCGAAGTCTCGGGCGGCCTCGCCTCGGTCGTCGAGCATTCGATGAAGCAATATGGCCAGCCGAACGGCTATGTGCTCGGCGAGCAGGGCAGCGGCGCGCTAATCGCCGGCGTCCGCTACGGCCAGGGCACGCTCTACACCAAGAATGCCGGCAAGCATCCGGTCTTCTTCCAGGGCCCGTCGATCGGCTGGGATTTCGGCGGCGAAGGCTCCAAGGTGATGATGCTGATCTATAACCTGCCCTCGGTGAACGCGATCTATGACCGCTTCGTCGGGGTCAATGGTTCCGCCTTCCTCGTCGGCGGCATCGGCATGACGGTGCTCTCGCGCGACAATATCTTCGTCGTGCCGATCGTCTCCGGCGTCGGCGCGCGCCTCGGCGTCAATGTGGGCTACATGAAGTTCACCAATCACCAGACCTGGAACCCGTTCTGACCTGACGCCGGCCTTCACGCTCCGGAGAGTTTCTCCCGCTAGGCTGTCGGCGCTGGACTTGCAGCCACGCCCGGTGTCATCTGAATGTTGGGGGCTGCGCGCGGACAGGGACCGACGGAGCACGGCGTGATCGAAGCGGTGATGTATATGGCGCTCGGCGTGCTTTCGGCAGGCCTCGTTGCGCTTGTTCTCATTCCGCCGTTCTGGCGCCGGGCGGTCCGCCTCAACCGCCGCGATATCGAAATGACGCTCCCGATGACCGAGGCCGAGATCGCGGCCGACAAGGATCAGCTTCGCGCCGGGTTTGCCGTGTCGCTCCGCCAGCTTGAATCGACTGTAGAACGGCTTGAGGGCCGTGTTGCGGCGCGCGAGGTCGAACTGGGCCAGAAGCGCGAGATCATCACGCATCTGACCTCCGAGAGTTCCGTGTCGGCGCAGGGGTTGGGCGTCCTCGAGACCGAGCGCGATCAATTGCTGACGACGCTGGCGACCCGCGATCGCCAACTGGCCGAGGCCGACGAAGCGCACAAGGCGGCCGAAAAGCGCATTCTCGATATCGAGGGCCGCCTCGACGCCGCGCGGCAGCAGATCGAGGCCGTGATCGCCGAGCGCGAGGCACAGAAGCTGGAGCTGGTCGCACGCGGGACCGAACTCGGCAATCTTCGAGATCGGATCGCTGTGACTACAGGGCTGGCGGGCGACGCCGGCGCCGTTGCCTCCGAAATGGCCGAGCTCCGGACCGCACTGGCGAGCGAGCGGGTGCGCCGCGAGGCGGCCATGGAGGAAGTCCGCGCCGCCGAAGCCGAACGCCGCGCCGCGGACGTCGAGGCGAAGGCGGGGGCGGTTGCGCTGTCGGCAGTGCGCGAACAGCTTGCCGAGGCGACAAGCCGGATCGAGGCGTTGTCGACACGGCTTGTCGAGGCTGAGGCCAACAGCATGAGCCTCGCCGCGCTGCGCAACGAGAATACCGCGATGCAGGCCCGCTTCGCCGCGCTCGAAGCAGCCAATCTGCGGATCGAAGCCTCCAGCGACACGCCCGAAGCTGAAACCGCGGCACTGCGCAGGAAGCTGCTCGAAATCGGTGATGCCGTCGCGAGACTGGCCGCGCCAACGCTTCCCGCCAGCAATGCGGCTATGGCGGCGCTCCCGGAACGGAGCAGCATCGTTTCCATGCTCCCGTCACCGGTGGGTCCTCCGGCGTCCGATGAGAGGCCGGCCCGCGCGATGGGCCCGATCGGCCTCGCCGAGCGCATCCGGGCGCTGCAACAGACCTCGCAGGCGGGCTGACCGCCGGCCTTCCCCCGGCGCCTTCAGCGAAGGGCAGCGACAGGCTGGGTTTTCGAAGCCTCTTCCGCCAGACAGCCGAGGCCCTCCAGAGTGGCGCGGATCGCGATCGGCGTCGGCGTATGCGGCTCATCCCCGAGGAAGGCGATGAGCTTGCGATTGTCCAGTTCGAGCCTCTCCTTCCAGAGATAGCGCATCTCCAGGATCTCGCGGAACATCTCGACAAACGGCGCCCCGGCATAGATCACCCACCAGGGGAAACGCCCGATCTTGAGCTCCGGCTTGCCGACCACGGACCGAACCGCTTCGGCGATGGCGATCCCGCGGTCGAAGAAGTGGCCGCGAAAATGGAACGGTGCGAAGGTCGGCAGTTCGTCGGCGCGCTCGATCAACCGTGCGAAGGTTTCGGCGAGATCCGGCAGATAGGCAAAGGCGTGGCCGATGTCGGGCGTTCCCGGATAGGTGATCGCAGTCACCGGCTTGCCCGGCTTCACGATGCCCTGGCCGAACCAGCTATTGCCGACCGAGGGGCCGAAGAAATCCCCCGCCCGCAAGATGATGACCGGCACGCCTTCCGACGCGGCCTTGGCAAGACGCTGTTCCATCGCGACACGGATGCGGCCCTTGCGCGTCAACGGCTTCTGCGCAGCCGTTTCGGCAACCAGGGGCATCGCGTCGTGCCCGTAATTGTAGACCGTGCCGGGGAAGACAATCCGAGCGCCATGCGCCTTGGCCGCCGTGATTGTGCTCTCCAGCATCGGCATCGCGAGGCCCGCCCAGTTCCTGTAGCCGGGCGGATTGGCACCATGGAAGATGACGTCCACGCCCGCCGCGGCGGCCAGCACATCCGCAGCCTGCATCGCGTCGCCTTCAATCCAGGTGATTGCGGGCCCGCGCCAGCGCCGCTGCGCCGCCTCGACATCGCGGGTGAGGCCCCGAACCGTCCAGCCGCGCGAGGACATGACATGCGCGACCGCGCCGCCGATCCCGCCCGTTGCCCCGATCACCAGCATCGTCTTGGTCATGATCACGCTCCATCGCTTGAAGATGATGACAATCTAGTGCCGCATCCGTCGCAACGAAATTGTTGAACTATGACTGGAAGGCATGCATTATTTTATAATGCAGCTGTCCTGGGATCATTGCCGTTCATTTCTCGCCGTCCTCGCCGAGGGCAGCCTCTCGGCTGCTGCGCGCAAGCTCCAGCTGACTCAGCCAACGCTTGGCCGACACGTCGCGGAGCTCGAGGAGGCGCTCGGCGTCGTGCTGTTCACACGCAGCCCAACCGGCCTGCAGCCGACGGACGCCGCCCTCGAGCTCCGACCGCATGCCGAGGCGATGGCCGCCGCGGCAGAAACGCTGCTGCGGACGGCCTCGGGCGAGGCGGCGGACGATCGCGGCACGGTCCGCGTCACTGCGAGCGAAATCATCGGAACAGAAGTGCTGCCGCCGATCCTCGCGCGCCTCAGCCGTCTTCATCCGCGCATCGCGATCGAGCTTGTCGTCTCAAATCACACCGACAATCTGTTGCGCCGTGAATCGGATATCGCGGTCAGGATGGTGACGCCGAAGCAGGAGGCCCTGCTGCAAAAACGGATCGGCACCCTTGCGATCGGGCTGCATGCGCGCCGCGACTATCTCGCGGCGAATGGGACGCCGCAGAGCCCGGACGACCTCGTTGACCATGTGATGATCGGTTTCGATACCGAAACGCCGATCGTGCAGGCTGTGCAGCGGCTCGGGCTCCTTCCGGAGCGCTCGGCGTTCAGGCTCCGCACCGACAGCGACATCGCGCAGCTGCAGATGATCCGGGCGGGAGCAGGCATCGGCGGATGCCAGGTGATGCTGGCCAGACGCGATCCAGAACTCGTGCGCGTGCTGCCGGATGCTTTCGATCTCGGCCTCGAATGCTGGCTGGCCATGCATGAGGACCTGAAGTCTGTGCGTCGGATGCGCCTCGTCTATGACGAACTGGCGGACGGTCTCGCGGCCTATGTCAGGGGGCAAGACGACTGAGCGACGAGGATCAGCGGATTCAGCGCAAAAAAAGACGCCCGTCGGGGAGGAGGTCGACGGGCGTCTCTAGAGAAGGCGCTGGGCTGGGGAGGAGATCAGCCGCGCGCCGATCGCGGGGAACGAGGGAGGAGGTTCGTTCCCGGCGAATTCTCGAAACTCAGTATCCGGCGGAGCGCTTGGCGATCTTGGAGATTTCGCCGCGTGCGATGCCGAGGTCATCGAGCTCGCGGGTCGTCAGCCGATTGAGCTCATTGCAGGTCTGGCGATACTTCAGCCAGCTCTTGTAGGAAGCAACGATGCCATTTGCCATTGTGTTCGGTCCTTCTTCCGGAAGCGCCGGGCCAGTGCCGTGCCGCTTTCGATGATTGGAAGATAGGCCAGTCCGCCGGCGATGAGCACTCGGTGAAAAGTCATGGCAGGCCTGCATTTGATGCAGAGCAACATCACATTGCTGCCCTGTGTTGCGCCGCACAATCGCCATGTTCCGAAGGTCTTGAAGGAGACGGCCGCATCGTGCCGAATTTCGGCCATATCGCTGTCGCGCTTGGGCCGCATCTCCACATGACCCGCGCGATCACGCCATGAATTTCAGGCCGCTCGTCACCTTGTCGATGACCTTGCGCTCGCCATGCAGGCCGATGCCGACGAGATCCAGCGCCTCGCTCGTTATTTCGGCGACCGCCGCGCGGTTGGCGGCGTCATGGGTGGTGGCAAACATCTCGCGGATATAGATCGCGATATCGAGCGCGCGGGACAGCGCGCGTCCGTGGGTGCGCCTGAGGCCTGCGGCATCCGCGCCATAGATGAAGACCGGCTCGCGGATCAGCGCGGCATAGGCCTGGCCGCTGGCATCGCGATAGGGCTCGCCGATGATGGCGTGCCGCGCGGCGAGACCTCCGGAGAGGAAGGCGGCGATATTGACCTTCTGCCAGGGCAGCAGATCGTCGAGGATCACCAGGGCAGTCTTGGTGGCGTAAAGCATGGCGGCAAGGCTAGGATCGGCGAGCGCCCGCGTCTTGAACGATCGTGCATGGAATGACCGACGACTTCATCCTGACCGAACCGGCCACGAATGGCGTGCAGCGTCTCGTCGCCCGCTTTGGTGGCCATGCCTATGATCCGCATCGGCACGAGACCTATGCGATCGGCGTCACCCTCTCCGGCGCACAGGGATTTCGCTATCGCGGCGCGGGCCGGGTCAGCCGTCGCGGCCAGTGCATGGTGTTGCATCCGGACGAACTGCATGACGGCCGCGCAGCGGCCCCGGACGGCTTCCTCTACCGGATGGTCTATATCGAGCCGGCGCGGATTGCCGAGGCGCTTGGCCAGCCCGGCGCGCTTCCCTTCGTCGGCGAGGCGGTCGCGGCCGATCCTCGGCTCGCTGATCTGCTGACCGAGATCTATGCCGGCTTTCCGCATGCGGCCCCTGCCCTCGCCGTCGACGGGTTCCTCGCCGAACTCGCCGCGCTGCTGGCCGAGCGCGGCGGCTTGCAGACGCGCAAGACAGCGCAGCCGATTGCGGCCGTCACGCGCGCGAAAGCCTTGCTTGAAGCGGAATTCGACCGGGCGATCGGCTCGGCCGATCTCGAGCGCGTTTCCGGCATGGACCGTTTCGAGACGGCCAGGCACTTTCGCCGGTTCACGGGCACCTCGCCGCACCGCTATCTCGTCGGTCGCCGGCTCGCGGCCGCGCATGAACTGATCGCGGGCGGCGCGGCGCTGTCGGATGTTGCGGCGCGCGTCGGCTTCGCTGATCAGAGCCACATGACGCGCGCCTTCAAGGCGCGCTTCGGCATGACACCCGGCCGATTCCGGTCGCTGGTGACAGCAGGCGCGGACGCGGCATAATGGATCCGCTCCGGCTCGGCCTCGTCTCGCCCAAGCTGCATTATTTCCAGCTCGTCGCCAGGCTCGGCTCGATCCGCAAGGCAGCGCGTCTGCTGAATGTCGCGCCCTCGTCGATCAGCCGCGCCCTGGCGCAATTCGAGGAGGAGCTCGATACGCCGCTGTTCGATCGCCAGACGCGGCGGCTGAAGCTGACCAGCGCGGGCGAACTGATGCTCTACCGCGCCCGCGCCAGCGGCGCGGAACTCGCGCGTGCGATGAGCGAACTCGGCGAGCTGAAGGGCCTCCGGCGTGGTGCCTTTTCCGTCGCGGTGGTCGAGAGCGTCGCGCGCGGGCTCACCGCCGAGGCGCTGGCGATCTTCTGGCAGCGCTATCCCGAGATCACGGTCGACATGCGCGTCGTCGATTCGCGTGGCGCCTTCGCCGCCGTCGCGGAAGGCGATTGCGAGATCGGCATCGCCTTCGACATCGCCGCGCCCAAGGCAACGCAGCGCCTCACCATCGTCGAACTCGGCATCGGCGCGCTGGTAACGCCGGATCATCGTCTTGCCGGCCGCTCCGGCGTCCGACTGCATGAACTGGCCGGCGAACGCATCATCCTTTCGGACAATACGCTGTCACTCGGCCGCGCCCTCGAAGAGGCACTGGAGGCCTCGGCCGTTGGCGTCGTCAGGCGGATGCGCACCAACTCGATCGAGCTGATGGTGGATCTCGCCTGCCGCGGCCTCGGCGTCGCCTTGCAGACGCGCGTCGGCGTCGAGCGCGAGGTCGCCGAGGGGCGCCTCGCCTTCGTACCGATCCGCGACCCGCGACTGAAGCCGCGCCGCCTGACGCTGGTGACACGCGCGAAAGGCGAAACCTCCGACGCGGCGACCGCTCTCGCCGCACAGCTCAGCCTCGCCATGGAGCGGGCCGCCCGATCCGACGGTTGAGTGTTGCGCTGAGCGCAACAGCGAGACCGTCATTTTAGGGCTATGCGGTGCGCGAGACGCTTGCGATGCTCGGTCATCACGAGGAACCGACACCATGCAACAGAGCGCGGTCGATGCCGTCCTCCGCGGCCTGAAAAAGGCCGGGGTCACGGTCGCCTGCTACCTGCCGGATTCACTGTTCAAGCCGCTCTATCCGGCGCTCGATGCCGATCCGGATATCCGCACCATCCGCGTCACCAATGAGGGCGAAGGCGCCGCGATCTGCGGTGGCGTCTTCCTCTCGGGCAAGCGCGCCGTGCTGGTCATGGAGAATTCAGGCCTTCGCGCCTCGGTCGAGCCACTCGCCCGCATGGGCCTTGGCGCCGGCATCCCGGTCGTCATGCTGATGAGCTACCGCGGTGAGCTTGGCGAGAACAACTGGTGGGCGATCCCACATGGGATCACCATGGAGCCGGTGCTGGACGCTCTCCGCATTCCCTATCGCGTGGTCCGCGCGGAAGACGAGATCGAGCGCGCGATTACCGACGCCTATGACTGGTCCTACGCCTCCTATTATCACGCGGCGGTAGCCCTTGGCGGGAGCGTCGTTCGATGAAGCGCTATGACTGCATGAAGGCCTTGGCGGCCCGCCTCGAAAACGAACTCGTCATCCTCTCGCTCGGCGCCAGTGTCGACGAATGGTATAACGCCGCGCCGCACATGCGCGCCGCCAGCCTCTTCCAGCAGCAGCTCGGCTGCGTCACGCCCGAGGCTTTCGGCCTCGCGGTCGGCCTGCCACATCGGCGGATCGTCTCGCTCGATACCGACGGCGGCATGATGTTCAATCTCGGCATCCTCGCGACCGTCGGTAACGAGCAGCCAAAGAACCTCTTCATCGTCGTCTGGGACAATGAAATGTACCAGTCGATCGGTGGCCCGCCGACGCATACCGCTTCGGGACGTGTCGACATCGCCGCTATCGCCCGCGGCGCCGGCATCGACGAGGCCCATACCGCACGCACGATCGAGGAATTCGACGCCCATTGCGCCGCAGGGCTCGCCATCGACGCGCCCTATCTCGTCGTCGCCAAGGTCGCCGGCACCGTGCAGCCCGACATCAAGCGCAAGCATTCCGACGGGCGCGAGGACAAGTATATCTTCGTCCGCCATGTCGAGGCGAGCGAGGGCATCACCATCATGGGGCCGAGCGAGCACAACTGATGCCCTATATTCGCGCCGCCTCGGAGCTTCGTCCCGCTTACGACTTCATCGTCGTCGGCGGAGGCTCGGGCGGCTCGGTGATGGCGCGGCGTCTCTCAGAGGGCAGCGACGCGACGGTCCTGTTGATCGAGGCCGGGCCGCTCGATCTCGGCATCAGCGAGATCGACGATCCGACGAAATGGGTGAGCCTGACCCGTGGACCTTATGATTGGGGCTATGACTATGCCCCGACGGATCATGTGAACGGCCGCATCATCGGCATTCCCCGCGGCAAGGTGCTGGGCGGATCCTCATCGATCAACGCGATGATGTGGTATCGCGGGCATCCATCCGATTACGACGCCTGGGAAACGGCCGGCGCGACCGGCTGGACCTTCGCCAAATGCCTGCCCTATTTCAAGCGCTGCGAGGACTGGGAAGACGGCGAGACGGCGCTGCGCGGTGGCGGCGGACCGCTGCGCATCGAGCGCAGCGCCGACGCCCATCCGGTGGCGCTGGCGCTGCGCGACGGCGCTATCGAGCTTGGCGTGCCACCGGTCGACGACCCGAATGGCCCGATCAACGAAGGCGCGACGCTGTCGAACTTCAACATCGCGGGTGGCACGCGCTGGAGTTCGTCGCGCGGCTATCTCCGCCCCGTCGCAGATCGTCCCAACCTCTCCATACTGACCGGCGCGCTGGCGATGACGCTCGGCTTCGAGGGCAGCCGCAGTACATCCGTCTCGCATCTCCTCGATGGCGTCTTCGTCACCACGCATGCGCGGCAGGAGATCATCCTGGCGCTCGGCGCGATCGATACGCCGCGCCTTTTGCTGAACTCGGGCATCGGCGATCCGGCCGATCTGCGTCGGCTCGGCATTCCGGTGCACGCCGCGCTGCCGGGCGTCGGAAAGAACCTGCAGGACCACCCGCTGGTCCGCGCCGTGAATTTCCGCGCCAAGGCGCCGCTTCCGCCGATGCGCGACAATGGCGGCGGCTCGATGATCAACTGGAAAAGCCGTCCGGAGCTGGAAAAACCGGACCTGCACGCCTTCTGCATCCAGGGTCGCAGCGCGGTCCCCGAGATCGCGGCGGCGCATGATCTTTCCGGCAATGTCTTCGCCGTGGCGCCCGGCCTGATGGGCTCGAAAAGCGTCGGCTACCTGAAGCTGCTCGAGGCGGGCCCCGGTGGGCGCGTCGAAATCCAGCCGAATTATCTCGCCGAGAAGGCCGATCTCGATGCGCTGGTGGCGGGTGTCGAATTCGTGCTCGACCTCGCGGGAACGAACGCCTTCGCCGATCTCTTTGCCGGCTATGCAGCGCCGGCCAAACGCCTCGACAGGGCCGGGACCGAGCAATTCGTCCGCAATGCCTGCTCGACCTTCTTCCACACCTGCGGGACCGCGAAGATGGGCACCGATGCGGACGCCGTTGTCGACCCGGCGCTGAAGGTGCGCGGCATCGAGGGGCTCAGCATCGCCGATGCCTCGGTGATCCCGCTCATTCCGACCTCCAACACGCATGCCCCGGTGACGATGATCGCCGAACGGGCGGCGGATTTTGTGCTGGGGAGAGCCTGAGTGCCTGGCGCCGCCGAAAGAATGATCCTGCAGTTGTCAGTATCGGCATGCGGCCGTCCGCGGCCGTCGGATAGACTTCGGCGCGCTCTTCCAGATAACGATAAACGGATCCCGAGGGCCCCATGACCGACACGATCTACGCCGCCGATTTCCTCCTCACCATGGATGCCGACAACCGGTCCATTCCAGACGGTGCGATCCTCGTTTCCGGCAATCTCATCGCCGCGGTCGGGACGGTCAGCGACCTCACCAAGGCGCATCCGGACGCAGCGGTGGTCCGGCTCGCGGATCGCCTGCTGATGCCCGGTCTCGTCAACGCGCACATGCATTCCGGCCTCCTGCGCGGCACGGCGGAGCATCTCCCGGTCTGGGACTGGCTGACGCTGCATATCAATCCGATGCACCGCGTGCTGAACGCCGAGGAGGCTGAAGCCGCCTCGCTGCTCTGCTACGCCGAGAGCGTGCTCGGCGGAACGACGACGCTAGTCGACATGTGGCGCTACATGGATGGCAGCGCCCGGGCGGCGCAGACGATCGGCAATCGTCTGGTCGCGGTGCCTTATGTCGGTGCCCATCCCGACTACGACTATTTCGAGAGCCTCGACGACAACGAGCGCACGATCACGAACTGGCATGGCAAGGCAGGCGGCCGGATCAATGTCTGGGTCGGCCTCGAACATCTCTTTTACGCCGACGAAACAGGCCAGCGCCGCGCCGTCGACATGGCGAAGCAATACCAGACTGGCTTCCACACCCATTGCTCGGAATCGAACATCGAGGCGGCGGAATTCGACAGGCGCTATGGCAAGCGCGCGATGTTCGTGCTCGACGAACTCGGCTTCTTCGAGACACCGCGCGCGATGATCGCCCATGCGGTCTGGCTGGATGAAAGCGAGATCGACCTGATCGGCCAGCGTGGCGTTTCCGTCGCGCACAACCCCGTTTCCAACATGAAGCTTGCCAGCGGTATCGCCTCGGTCGAGGCGATGCTCGCGGCTGGCGTCGCAGTCGGCATCGGCACCGACGGCGAGAAGGAAAACAACAATCTCGACATGTTCGAGGAGATGAAGGTCGCCTCGCTTCTCGGCAAGCTGAAGAGCCTCGACGCGGCCGCGCTCGACAGCTGGCCGGTGCTTCGGATGGGGACGATCACCGGCGCGAAGGCGGTCGGCCTCGACAAGGAGATCGGCTCGCTCGAGGTCGGCAAGAAGGCCGATTTCATCGCCGTGCGCACCGACACGCCGCGCATGACGCCGCTTTTCGGCGCGGGCGAATATTTCAACCTGCAGCATAATCTCGTCCATGCCGTGCGCGGCGGCGATGTCGACATGACCGTGATCGACGGCGAAATCGTCGTGGAGAACGGCGCTTTGAAGACGGCGGATCTCAAGGATCTCATTGCCCGCGCCCACGCCGTGGCGCCCGGCCTCTTCGCGCGGCGAAAGGCGTGGCTCGCCGAGAATGGCGGCGGCTCGAAGCAATGGACCAAGGACTGACGGGGGCGAAGGACTGACATGACCCGCACCACCGACCGCGTCGCGCTTGATGATTGGTACGCCGTCGAAACATCGGCCGAGCTCGGCGCGATGCCGATGCGAAACCGGCTGCTGGGTCAGGATATCATCAGTCTTCGGGGGGCGGATGGCACACCCCTGATCCGCGAAGTGCTGGACGATGGCAGCTTCGGCCCGCCGCTTCCGGTCGCCGAGCGTTATGGCTGCGTCTGGACCTCGCTTGGAACGCCGGTTCGGCCGATCGTCGACATCCCCGAAGCCGCCGAGACGGACCGCCGCTTCGTGCCCTGTGGCTGGGTCAAGATGCGCGCCTCCGGGCTCCGGATCGTCGAGAACTTCCTCGACATGGCGCATTTTCCCTTCGTCCATACCGATATTCTCGGCGCCGAGCCCTATACCGAAGTGCCGCACTATCAGTCCGAAATCCGGCGCGATGTCGACGAGGTTTGGGCGACAAACTGCACCTTCTTCCAGCCGCGCATTGCTGCCACCGAGGACAAGGGTGATTTCGTCCACCTGACCTACCGCGTCCCCTCGCCCTTCATCGTGATGCTCTATCGGGTCTGCCCGACATCGCCGAACCGTCTCGACGCCATCGCGCTGTTCATCCAGCCGATCGAGGAGAACCTCTGCCGTGCCCAGCCGGTGATGTATCTGGTCGACAGCCTGTCGACCCAGACGGCACTGCTGCGCTTCGAGCAGGTCATCTTCCTGCAGGACCGCATCATCGTCGAGAACCAGCGCCCGCTGCTGTTGCCGCTGGAGCCGCGCGCTGAAATCCCGACACGTGCCGATTCATCCTCCATCGCCTATCGCCGCTGGCTGAAGGAGAAGGGCATCCGCTACGGCACGACGAACCGGGCCGCCTGACGATGCGCGTCGCGACGCCGACGACGATCGAGGATGCCGCCGGCCTTCTGGCCGAGCCGGGCAGCCGCGCGATCGCCGGCGGCACCCTGATCCAGCTTGGATGGGCACGCGGCGAAGCGAAGCCGGATTGTCTCGTCGATCTCTCCCGGCTCCAATTGTCCGCCATCGACATTGCGGGGACCACCCTTCGCATCGGCGCCACCGCCCGCCTCGCGATCATCGAGCGCGATCGGCGCGTCGCGGATGGCTGGCCATTGCTCGCCGAGGCCATCGGAAGCGTCGCGGCGGCGCCGATCCGCAACCTTGCAACCATCGGCGGCAACATCGCTGGCGGCGTCGGCTGTCTGTGGCCGGCGCTTGTTGCGCTGGACGCATCAATCGAGGTGATGACAGACGGCCATATCGAGACGCGGCCGATCCTCGACTGGTTCACGCTGCCAGCAGGCGCGCTGCTGCTGGCCGTCCTGATCAGGCCGATGCCGCCCGAAGCGCGGGTAACTGCCCGCAAGACCGGCCTTCGCGCAGCCTTTACGCCGAGCATCATCGGTGTTGCCGCCGTAGCGCCGCTCGACGATGGCGTGTTCAGCGCGCCGATCATCGCCGTCGGCGGCGGCATCACGCGGCCGCAACGGCTTCGGGCGAGCGAGCGCTATTTGCATGGACGGGCCTCCGACGCCGTCGACTGGTCGGAGTTCCGGGCGATCGCCGCCCATGAGATCGAAACGCGGTCGGACGGCTTCCGCAGCGCGCGCTATCGCAAGGCGGTCGCCGCCAACGCATTGGCGGCTGGCCTCGGCGGCGCCGCCGCTCTGCCGACGGGACGGCCGGCTCGGCTGCGACAACCGACACCGCCGGGCGGCACGCATCAGAGCATTACCGTCTCGCGCGAAAACCTTACCGGACGCTGGGGCGTAAGACCCGATATTGCCGCCAAGGTGGCGGGGCGCCTCATCTATCTGACCGACCGGCGCAGCGACGACATGCTGGTCGGGCGCATCCTCCGCGCCGGCATTCCGCATGGGCTCATCCGCGCGATCGACACCAGCGCGGCCGAGGCGCTGCCCGGCGTCGTCGCGGTCGTGACAGCGGCCGATATCAAGGGCATCAACGCCTTTGGCATCGTCGCGCCGGACCAGCCGGCGCTCTGCTTCGATCGGGTTCGACACGCTGGCGATCCGGTCGCGGCCGTCGCGGCGGCAGATAGTGAGACCGCCGCGCGGGCGCTCGCGCTGATCCGCGTCGACTATGATCCTTTACCGCTGATCGACAGCTTCGAAGCCGCCATGGCAGCGGACGCGCCGGCGCTTCATCCAGGCGGCAATCTGCGCCTCGAACTCAATCATCGCCGCGGCGACATCGACGCCGCCTTCGCCCGCGCCGCCCATATCGTCGAAGACATCTATGAGACGCCACGCCAGATGCATGGCTTCATGGAGACGGAAGGCGGCGCCGTCATCCCGGAAGCCGATGGCTCGCTGACGGTGGCAGTCGGCGGACAGCATGGCTCTCGCGACCGTCTGCAGCTTTCGCGCATCCTCGGCCTGTCTGAAGAGAAGATCCGCGTCATCACCTCGCCGACCGGCGGCGCCTTCGGCGGCAAGGATGAATTGACCGTGCAGCCGGCGATGGCGCTCCTGGCGCTTAAATCCGGCCGGCCGATCCGCCTGCAGCTCGATCGCGCCGAGTCCGTTGTCGCCGGCATCCGCCGCAATCCGATGACGATCCGCATGAAGACGGCCTGCGATGCCGATGGCATTCTCATCGCGCAGTCGGTCGACGTCACGTCCGAATGCGGCGCCTATGCCTCGCTGAGCCCGGCCGTGCTCGAAACCGCGCTCGAGCATGTCGCCGGCCCCTATCGCATCGACAATATCACCAGCCGGGGCCGCCTCGCTTACACCAATAACGGCATTTGCGGCGCCTTTCGCGGATTTGGCGCCAACCAGATGGTGTTCGCCATCGAAAGCCAGGTGAACCGCCTCGCGCAGCTTGCAGGCCTCGATCCGGTGGAAATCCGCCGCCGAAACTTACGCATGCCCGGCGATCCCGGCTTTTTCGGCCATCCTGTCGCGCCGACCGAGCGCCTGTCCGAAATGCTCGACCAGGCGGCACTGAACCCGCTCTGGCAGGCGCCGCGCGGCCGCGACGACAGGGGCCGCCTCGTCGGCACAGGCATGGCGCTGCATCATCAGGGCACCGGCCTCGGCTCGCTGCCGCCTGATCCCGGCGGCGGTCGGCTGGCCTTCCGCGCCGATGGCCGGATCGATGCTGCCTTCGGGCTCGACGAGATGGGCCAAGGCGTCATGCCGGCGATCGAAGCTGCCGTTTCCGCTGTGCTTGGCTGCGCACGGGCCGACATCGTCGCGGTCGTCGGCGATACCGCGCTCGCGCCGGAATCGGGCTCGACCACGGCCGCGCGCGGCACCTATGTCATCTGGCGAACGGCGCAGGAGGCCGGTCCGCCGTTTGCCGCCGCTCTCCTGGCTCTCGCAGCGCGCGCATTGCACCGTCCGGCCGAGCAGTTGGCGCTCGCACCCGGCGGCATTCGCGATGCTGGGTCCAACAGCGGCGCGCTGCTCCTGACCTTTGCCGAACTCGCCGGGGGCCTCGGCGAGAATGAGCGGCCGCGCGAGACGGTGGCCTTTCACTTCCCGACCGCCGACTACAAGGATGGCAACGCCCGCTATGTCTTTTGTTTCGGCGCCGCGGTGGTCCGCGTCGCGGTCGATCCTGTCACGGGCATGGTCGCCGTTCTCGATCTCGACCAGCACATTGCGGCCGGCCCGATCGTCGATCCGGCGGCCTATCTCGGCCAGATCGAGGGCGGCGGCGGCCAGGGGCTCGGCTTCACCCTGACCGAGGACGCGCTGATGCAGAACGGCGCCTATGTGACCGGCAATCTCGACACCTATATGCTGCCCTCGATCCGCGACGCGCCTGAGCGCATGCGGGTCACGGCGCTGGAGGATCTCGACGACGGCGATCCGCATGGACCGCGCGGCGTCGGCGAAATCGGCATCGGGGCGGTGACGCCGGCCATCGCGGCCGCCATCGCCGATGCCATCGGCCACTATCCCGCCGTGACGCCGATCCGGCCGGAGGAGATCCTCGATGCGCTCGCGAGGTCCGGGGTTCGCGAGGTTCTCAATGACCGCTGAAGGGGAACAGTCCACGGTCCGTTTCACGGTCGACGGCGAAACGGTCACCGTGGTCGGCGCGCCGGACCGGCGGCTGGTCGATATCCTGCGCGAGGACTGTGGCCAGACCGGCGTCAAGCGCGGCTGCGATATCGGCCGTTGCGGCGCCTGCATGGTCCTTGTCGATGGCGCGGCCGTGAATGCCTGCCTCATGATGGCCTTTCAGGCGGCGGGAGCCGCGATCATTACGCCGGCCGGGCTCGACAGAATGCCGGTCGCGCAGATCGTCCGCGAGGCGCTTGTCGAGGACGTTTCGTTCCAATGCGGCTATTGTGCGCCTGGTTTTGTAATGTCGCTGACGGCGCTGTTCCTTCGCGATGAAGCGCCGACGGCGGAAGCGATCCTGACCGCGCTCGAAGGCAATATCTGCCGCTGCACCGGCTATCATTCCATCCTGCGCGGCGCAGAGAGCGCCGCACGGACATTCGCCGCCCGAAGGAATGGCGCGGCAGAAAGACAGACATCATGACGATCCATGTCGCGCCGCTGGCCCCGTCGAGCGAGAGCGCGCGCGCCTTTCTCGGGGGTCGCAAGAGGCTGCTGATCGACGGCGCCTGGATGGAGCCGGCATCGGGCGTCTTTTTCCCCAGCATCGATCCGGCGACGGGCGCGACACTCGCCGAAATCGCGGAAGGCGGCACTGAGGATGTCGATGCCGCCGTTGCGAGCGCCCGCCGCGCCTTTGAAAGCGACGCCTGGCGCGGGATGACGCCAACCGATCGGGGAAGGCTGCTGTTCCGCATCGCCGATCTGATCGAGGCGAATGCCGATGCGCTGGCCGAAATCGAGACGCTAGACCAGGGCAAGTCGTTCCGCACCGCCCGTTTTGGCGAGATCCCCGGAGCCATCGCGCAGTTCCGCTATTATGGCGGCTTCGCCAACAAGATCCTCGGCGAGACGATCCCGACCTCGATCGGCTATCAGCCACCTGGCAAGAAGCTCTTCGCCTATACGCTGCGCGAACCGGTCGGCGTGGTCGCGGCGATCACGCCGTGGAATTCGCCGCTGCTGATGGCGGCGATGAAACTCGCCCCTGCACTCGCCGCCGGCTGCACCATCGTGCTGAAGCCGGCCGAGGACACCTCGCTCACGGCGCTCAGGCTCGGCGAACTGCTGATCGAGGCGGGGCTGCCGGCGGGCGTCGTCAATATCGTCACCGGCTATGGCCGCACCGTCGGGGCGGCGCTCGCAAACCACCAAGGCGTCGACAAGATCGCCTTCACCGGCTCGACGATCACCGGCAAGGCGCTGCTCGATGCGGCGAAGACAAACTTGAAGCGGCTGACGCTGGAACTCGGCGGCAAGTCGCCCGCCATCGTGCTCGCCGATGCCGATCTCGATCTCGCCGTTCCCGGCACGGCGCGTGGCATCTTCGCCAATGGCGGCCAGGTCTGTGTCGCCGGCTCGCGCATCTATGCCGCGCGGCCGATCTATGATGCGTTCGTCGAGCGCCTCGCCGCGGAGGCCGGCAAGCTGCGCCTCGGCCACGGTCTCGACCCCAATGTCGATCTGGGCCCCCTGGTCAACCGGCGCCAGGCCGACCGGGTCGCCGGCTATGTCGAGGGCGGGCGCACGGACGGGGCCGAGATCCTCGCCGGCGGCGAGCAGGACGGCACGTTCTATCGACCGACCGTCGTGGTGAATACGCGGCCGGACATGGCGCTGATGCGCGAGGAGATCTTCGGTCCGGTCGTCGCCGTAACGCCGTTCGACGAAGTCGGCGAGGTGCTCGCGCTCGCCAATGACAGCCGCTACGGCCTCGCGGCGAGCGTGTGGACCGAGAGCCTTTCGAGCGCTCATCGCATGGCGGCGGCATTGCGCGCCGGCACCGTCTGGATCAACTGCCATTCCTATTTCTCGCCGGAACTGCCGAAGGGCGGACACAAGGAATCCGGCTGGGGCTATGAGAACGGCCCGCAGGGGCTCGAGAATTATCTCGAGACCAAGACCGTCTGTGCGGTGATCTGATGCGCCTCCGCCTCATCGTCCATGGCAAGGTCGCCCGCGAAGCGCGCGTGCATGACGCCGTCGATGCCGTACGCGCCGACGGCCATGTCGTCAGCGTCCGCGTCACATTCGAGGCTGGCGATGCCGGCCGCCTGGCCGCCGAGGCCGTCGCCGAAGCGAAGGCCGGAGCGCTCGACGCGATCATCGCCGGCGGCGGGGACGGAACCGTCAATGAAGTCTTCGCTGCAGCGCTCGCCGCCGAGCCCCCGCCTGGCTGTTCCTTCGGCGTGCTGCCGCTTGGCACGGCCAATGATTTCGCCCGTTCAGCCGACCTCCCGGCAGCCGACGCCACGACCGCGCTTCGTCTCGCCGTGACGCGGGCCGCGCGACCGATCGATGTCGGGCTCGTCGACGGGCGACCCTTCATCAATCTCCTGACCGGCGGCTTCGGCTCTCGCGTCACCGTCGAGACCGATCCAGACCTGAAGCGCAGCATCGGCGGGCTCGCTTATGTGCTGACCGGCGTCTCGCGCTTTCGCGAACTGGCCGCGAATTCGGGGCGGATCACCGGCGAAGGCTTCGCGTGGGAAGGTGCCTTCCTGGCGCTCGCCATCGGCAATGGCCGCTACGCCGGCGGCGGGATCATGCTCTGTCCCGACGCGCTGCTCGACGATGGCGCGCTCGACTTGATGGTGCTGCCGGAGCTGCCGCCGGAAAAGCGGCTTGATGCTCTGACCGGGATTGTCCTCCAAGGCGCGGCGGCCCTGCCCGGCCTGCAGGTGCGCGCCCGCAGTTCCTGGTTCGAATACCGTTCGGACAAGGAGCTTTCGGTCAATCTCGACGGCGAGCCGATCAAGGCGCGGCGCTTCCGCGTCGAGTGCCGTCCGCGCGCGCTCAACCTGCATCTCGGCCCCGGCGCCGTGGTCACGCCGCTCGATTGAAGGGTTGCACGAAGCCCGGCCGCATCGGATGAAGGCGGATCAGAAGCGGATGCCGGGAGCGAGCATGACAACGACGACACCAGCCCTCAAGCGCAATCTCATCGTCATGGGGGTCTCCGGCTCGGGCAAGACGACCATCGGCGAAGCGCTCGCCGCCCATTTCGGCACCAGCTTCCTCGAAGGCGACAAGCTGCATCCGCCGGCCAATGTCGCCAAGATGTCGGCCGGCATTCCGCTCGACGACGCCGATCGCAAGCCCTGGCTCGAGGCAATTGCCGCCCGTCTGGCCGAGAGCGACGCGGCCCCTTCGGGCATCGTCGCCGCATGCTCGTCGCTGAAGCGCAGCTATCGCACGATCCTGACCAGCGCGACGCGGCGGCGCACCACCTTCATCTTTCTGAATGGCTCCCTGGCGCTGCTGCGCGAGCGGATGAACACGCGCAAAGGCCATTTCATGCCGGCCTCGCTGCTCGACAGCCAGCTTGCGACGCTTGAAAGGCCAGGGTCGGACGAGGATGTGCTGACCATCAATCTCGACGGCAATATCGAGGCCGAGCTGGCTGCCACGATCGCAGCGATCGAACGCGACGGCTGAACGCGGAGCGTCTCTCGGGCGCCGACGATCGCGTGAAGCGGCCGCGTGAATTTGCTAAGGCTTGATCGTGGCAACGGGGACCCGCAAGACATGACATCGCCCAGATACCGGATCGCTCACCCGACCGATTTTTCTCCCGCCAGCGAGGCAGCCTTCGCTCATGCGCTGAAGCTCGCCGTCCTGCTCAAGGCGGAGCTGCATATCCTGCATGTTCATCGCCACGGCGAGGCACGGCCTTCCGGTGAGCATGCGCCAGCGGTACGCGCGACGCTGGCGCGCTGGGGCCTGCTGCCTGCCGATGCGCCGCGCGAGGCCGTCGAGCCGGCCACGGGTGTCGCGGTCTACAAGGTCGACATCCGCGATCACGATCCTTCCGCCGGCGTGCACCACTTCGTCGAGCGCAGCGGCACCGATCTCCTGGTGCTCGGTACGCATGGCCGTGAGGGGCTCGACCGCATCGTTCATGGCTCGGTTGCGGAGAAGATCGCGGCGCTTGCCGACGCGCCGGTCCTGCTGGTGCCCTCGGAGGCACCCGGCTTCATCGACAGCGCCACCGGTGCGCTGACACTTGACCGGATCCTCGTGCCGGTCACGAAGGATCCGAACCCTGCTCATGCGCTTTCGCTGCTGGCCGTGCTGATGAACGGAAGCGGCCTTGCGCCCGACATCGCCGACTTCATCCATATCGGCACCGAGCCGCCGCGCGTCGTCTGGGGCGGCGATGGAAAGGCCGTCATCCGCAACGTGACCGGCCCGATCATCGAGACGATCCTTGATGAAGCAGACGGCGCCGGTCTCATCGTGATGCCGACCCGCAAGCGCGACAGCCTCCTCGACATGCTGCGGGGCTCTCATACCGAGCGCGTGATGCGTCAGGCCCCCTGCCCCGTTCTGGCGATTCCCGCCTGAAGCGCAGACCGAGCGAGCATCTTTGCTGCATCGCACCATGGTCGGCGCCAACTTTGCTGCTTTGCACTGGTCGCAGGCCAGCCATGCGCTTTTTCGGTCTGCTCGAACAGCAGGACCCGGCCTATCTTTCAGTCAACGAGAACGGACGGACGGCAACAGCCGGCGCCCATCGAAGATCGAAGGAAAGGTGCCGAGATGAACATCGTCAATGGCTTCAAGAACTGGCGTAAATACCGGGAAACCTACAATGAGCTTTCCCGCCTGACCAAGCGTGAGCTTGCCGACCTCGGCATCAACCGCGCCGACATCGACCAGGTCGCTCGCCGCTCCGTCGGCTACTGAATTTCAAGGCTTCGCGCGGACGGTCCTCCCCCGTCTCCGCGATCTGGCAGCAGGCGAACCTCCTCCCTCGCCTGCCTGCCCTTCATGAGAACGCCCGCCGATCTCCTCCCCGGCGGGCGTTTTCGTGTTCAGAGCCGCCCGAGGCCCCCGGACGACATCATTCGCCGCCGGCCTTGCCCGCTGCATCCTTGAGCCGCTGGATCGTCTGTCCCTGGCGCGCCGCCTCATCGGCTCCGGCGTTCGGGCCCTCCGCGACGCAGCGCGATGTTGGCGGCGACCCGCAGATCCGGCCGATCTGCGCCCAGCTCACACAGCGCCCGTTCGGACCGCGATAGCCCGGTCCGCCGCGACAGCCGCACCCCTCGCAAGCCTCCGCCTGCTGAATGATCGCCAGAAAGGCGATGATCGCAGCCACCGCCACCGCCACGGTCGCGCGACTTGCAACGCAGATACAACCTTTGATTATGCGACAGAGATCCACAACCAAAGCTGCCACGCAGCCCAGCTCGCTGCAAGCGCGATTGAGCCTGCACCAGCAAGCGGATAACGCGCCACTGCGGCAACAAAGCCTTCAAAGCAAAGGGCCGGGAAGATTTGGCGCGCCCTAGGGGAATCGAACCCCTGCTTTCGCCGTGAGAGGGCGACGTCCTGACCGCTAGACGAAGGGCGCGCGGGTCGCTTGTTCGGCGACGCTCGCGATATAGCGAACCGCTCGGCGCTTGGCAAGCGGCGCGCCGCGAATGTCGTGGAGAAGTCAGGGTGTCACGGGCGGCGGCGCGTCGGCCAGAACGGCCCGCCGCAGCACCTTGCCCGACGAAAGATCGATGACGACAATGCGAACCGCGCCGCCTGCCTCGAAGGTCAGCGCCAGCAGACGGCCGTCGAGCGCCGTCGAGAGCACGCGGGCACCGCCCGGCAGGACGCCGCCGATCATAGCCTCGCCGGCGACAGGCGCAAGCGCGGCCTTGTCTTGGCCGGGGCCAATCTTGTAGATGACGGCAGCGAGCACGGCGATCAGCCCCACCAGAAGCGTCGCGCTCGAAATGACGATCAGCCGCTTCAGGCGCTGGCGGATGCGCTCGACCGCTGGATCGAGCGGCGGCTCCTCGCGCTCGTCATCATCGAGCGAACGGGGCGGCAGCGGATGTGGGGCAGAAGAAGCGCGAACCATGGATGACTTTCCGGACAACGGCGAGGATATCGTCGGCGAGGACATCGTCGACCTCGTGGTCGAAGCCGAGGCAACCGGCCGGCGTCTCGACGCCTGGCTCGCCGCCCGCATCGAACGATTGAGCCGAAGCCGCCTCAAGGCCCTGATCGAGGCAGGCCATGTCAGCGTCGGCGGCGCGACCATAGTCGAGGGCAAAAAGCCGGTCAATTCAGGCGACCATGTCCGCGTCACCATCCCCGAAGCGGAGCCCGCCGAGCCCGAGGGCGAGGCGATCCCGCTCGACATCGTCTATGAAGACGAGGCGCTCGTCGTGATCGACAAGCCGGCCGGCCTCGTCGTGCATCCCGCCGCAGGCAACTGGACCGGCACACTTGTCAACGCGCTCATCGCCCATTGTGGCTCGAGCCTTTCGGGCATTGGCGGCGTTCGTCGCCCGGGCATCGTCCACCGCCTCGACAAGGGCACGACGGGCCTGATGGTGGTCGCCAAGACCGACCGCGCCCATAAGGGCCTCGCCGCGCAATTTGCCGATCACGGCCGCAGCGGGCCGCTCGAGCGCGGCTATCAGGCCATTGTCTGGGGTGTGCCGTCCCTGCCCTACGGCCTCGTCGATGCACCGCTCGGCCGTTCCCCGACAAGCCGGCAGAAGATGGCCATCGTCAAGCAGGGCGGGAAGCAGGCGATCACCCATTATACGGTCTCGGAGACCTTCGGCCCGGCCTCCGCGCCGATCGCCAGTCTGATCGATCTCCGCCTCGAAACCGGCCGAACCCATCAGATCCGCGTCCATATGGCGGCGCTTGGCCACCCGCTGATCGGCGACCAGGACTATGGCAAGGGTTTCCTGACCAAAGCGGGCCTGCTCCCGCAACCACTGCGGGCGGATGTCACGCATTTCCCAAGACAGGCCTTGCATGCCTGGCTGCTCGGCTTTGAACACCCCGTCACGGGTGAGACGATGCATTTCGAGGCCGAACCGCCGGAGGATCTGGCCAGTCTCATTGCTGGATTCGAAGCGCTCTAGGTCCGCGACAAGTCGTCCGCCGGCTCGCGGGGCGGTCTCGTCCTTGTGATCCCGCGCTGCGGGATGGCCCTGTTTTTGCTGGAATTCGTACCCATATATAGCCATGCGGGCCGCTATGGCCGCATTCGGCGTTGGCTGTCTGCGACGCCGTGGAAGGAAGGGGGTCTCAATGGCTGCCAGGGCAAGTTTGCCGGTCATCGCTTCGGGCGAGGCCGGATTATCGCGCTATCTCGACGAGATCAGGCGCTTTCCGATGTTGGCCCCCGACGAGGAGTATATGCTCGCCAAGGCCTATAAGGAACATGACGACCGGAATGCCGCCCATCGTCTGGTGACGAGCCATCTGCGCCTCGTCGCCAAGATTGCTATGGGCTATCGCGGCTATGGGCTACCGATCGGCGAGGTCATCTCCGAGGGCAATGTCGGCCTCATGCAGGCGGTGAAGCGGTTCGAGCCCGAAAAGGGCTTCCGCCTCGCGACCTACGCCATGTGGTGGATCAAGGCGTCGATCCAGGAATACATCCTGCGGTCGTGGAGCCTGGTGAAGATGGGCACGACCGCCAACCAGAAGCGGCTGTTCTTCAATCTTCGCAAGATGAAGAGTCAGATCCAGGCGCTCGACGAGGGCGACCTCAAGCCGGATCAGGTCCAGCAGATCGCGACCAAGCTCGGCGTCACCAACGAGGACGTCATCTCGATGAACCGCCGTCTCGGCGGCGATACCTCGCTGAACGCGCCGCTGCGTGCAGACGCCGAAGGTGGCGAGTGGCAGGATTGGCTCGTCGATGACAGCGAGAGCCAGGAGACGGTTCTCGCCAATCAGGAAGAGGCGAACAACCGCCGCAAGCTGCTGAAGGACGCGATGGGCGTGCTCAACGATCGCGAGCGCCGCATCTTCGAGGCACGCCGCCTCGCCGAGGAGCCGATCACGCTGGAGGAACTGTCGACCGAATTCGGTGTCAGCCGCGAGCGTGTGCGTCAGATCGAGGTCCGTGCTTTCGAGAAGGTTCAAAAGGCCGTCAAGCGCGGTGCGCGCGAGCTTGAGCGTGGCCATTCCGATGACGATGAACTGGAACAGGCAAGTCTCTGAGGCAGGGTCCTCAAGACGATCTCTATCGCCGGTTGCGGTTCAATTCATTGAATCCTTGGCGTCATTGTCGTCACCATCCATCTGATGACAACATCGTGATCGGGTCACATTACATCGTGCATCCGGCGCGATGATGAATAACCATCGGCTCAGGGCATTTGCTCAGCCGGTGGGTCACCTATCGGATGAGAGTCAGTCTAATTCCGCTCTTGCCAGATAGGAAAAAGGGTCAATGGCGCGCCCGCGTCGTCGCCTTACTGTCATCGCCGCACTCGACATGGTCGGCTATTCCGAGCTGGTTCAGCGCGATGAACTCGGCACGCTTCGTGAGATGCGTGCCATCTACAAGACGCTTGTCCGGTCCTCGCTGCCCAAATTCGGCGCGCAGATCATCAAGATGATGGGCGATGGCGGGCTGGTCGAGTTTCCAAGCGTTCTCGATGCCGTCGAGTGGTGCATGGGCTTTCAGCTCGCCATGGCCGAGCACAATACCGCTTCCGACCGGCCGCGCATCGAGGTCCGGGCCGCCATCGTCCTCGCTGATGTCATTCTTTCGGATAATGATCGCTTTGGCGCCGCGCTCGGCTTCGCCATGCGCCTTCAGGCGGCGGCGCCTCCCGGCGGCATCGCCATTACTCATTCGGTGCGCTGGCAGCTCTTGGGGGAACCGGCATCGGCCTTCAAGGCGGTGGGATTCCTGATGCTGCGCAGCGTGCCCTATCCGGTCGAAGCCTGGTTCTGGGTCCCACCCGGACGGACTCTTCCCAATATTCAGCCGACGCAGAACCAGATGTTGACCCCGGGCGTGCTCGCTTTGCCGGGCCTTGCCGCGGAACCCCAGGAGGACCAGCGGCCCTTGGTGGCTATCCTGCCCTTCGGCGATCTCTCGCCGGACCAGAGCTGCGCAAGCATTGCCGGCGGGGTGACAGAGGAGACGACGGCGACACTCGCCCATGTGCGCTCGATCCGCCTCATCGGCCGTCACTCCCTCGCCGGGGGCGCGGATATGCGCGCCCTCGCCCGCGATCTCGGTCTGCGCTACGCGGTCGAAGGCAGCGTCCGCCGCGCCGCAAACCGCATCCGCATCACAGCGCAGCTGATCGAGGCCGAGACCGGCACGCATCTCTGGTCGGGCCGGACCGAAGGGACATTTGACGATCCGTTCACACTGCAGGACGAGGTGGCGACCAGCATCGCCGGCGCCCTTCATCCGGCGATCCGCACGGCCGAGATCGACCGGGCCCGCCGCAAGAAGAGCGACGCGTTGCGGGCTCACGATCTCGTCCTCAAGGCAATGCCACACTTCTGGGCGCACCGGCGCGAGGACAACGCGACTGCCATTCGCCTGCTCGACGAGGCGCTCGCCACGGATCCGCGCTCGGGCCAGGCCTTGGGGCTCAAGGCTTGGTGCCTGAGCCAGGAGGTCACCTATCTCTGGTCCGACGACGTCGATCGCGACAAGCGCCTGGCGCTCGCCCTCGCGCAGAAGGCGGCCGAGATCGCGGACCCGGATGCCCTCGTCCATGTGATGATCGGCGCGACCCTGTCCATCCTCACGGTCGACCAGTCCGAGGCTCGGGTTCACATCGAGCGAGCCCTGGCGCTCGATCCGACCCTGGCATGGGCCTGGACGCGGCTCGGTTTCATCCAGGCCTATTCCGGTCAGCCGCGCGAGGGCCTCGCCAGTCTGCGCCGCGCCCTTCTCCTCAGCCCCGAAGATCCGGTGCGCTTCAACGCCTATGCCGGGATGGCCACCTGTCTTTTCCTGCTCGGCGACTATGCCGAAGCCGCCCGGGAGGCACGCCAGGCCCTCGATGCACGCCCGGGCATGATCTGGGCCAATCGCCTTCTCGCCACCTCAGCAGCGCTGGCCGGTGACATGCCGCTGGCCCGGACGGCCATCGCCCGGCTGGTGCAGGAGCGGCCGGGCATGACGCTCGCCGAAGTCCGCCGGGCCGTCCACAATCTGGGTGGCGCCGAGATGGAGCGCTATATGGAAGGCCTGCGCCTCGCAGGTCTTCCGGAGGCGTGAGCCGCGGTCAGCGCGGGGCGATGGCGTAGCTTTCGATCGGCGGGATCGTGTCGAGCAGGCCCTTGTCCTTCAGGAATGCCGCGAACCGGTCGTAGCGACCAGGGTCGAGCGCCGCAGGACGCTTGGCGAATCGCGGCAGCGTATCGGCATAGGCCGTGCGGTTCAGCTTGTCGTCGAGATCGGGATGCGCCTTGAGGAACAGCGCCAACCCCTCCTCCGGATGATTGGTCAGGAAGATCGTCGCTTCCTCGACTGCAGCGATAAAGCGAGCCATGCGCGGGTCGGTGGCGAGGTCCTTGCGCGTCACATAGATCAGTTCGTCATAGGGCGGCACGCCATGTTCTTCGGGGAAGAAGGCGACGCCGGCCTTGCCTTCGATCGCCAGCTGCGTCAGCTCGAAATTGCGATATCCGTCGATGACCGCGTCGACCTGACCCGACATCAGCGCGGTCGTCAGGTTGAAATTGACATTGACCATCTCGACGTCCTTGGCGGTCAGCCCGGCCGAACCGAGAATGGCGCCGATATAGGCGTCCTGCAGGCTGGCGACCGAATAGCCGACCTTCTTGCCCTTGAGATCGGCCAGCGTCTTGATCGGGCCGTCCTTCAGCACGATCAGGCAGTTGAGCGGCGTCTCGACCAGAGTGCCGACGCGGACGAGTGGCAGGCCTTCCTTCACCTGCAGCATCAGGTCGGGCTGATAGGTGACGGCGATATCCGCCTGCCCGGCTGCGACGAGGCGCGGCGGCGCGCTGGCATCGGCGGGGGCGATCAACTCGACGTCGAGATCATGCCGGGCGAAGAAGCCGCCCTCCTTGGCCACGACCAGCGGCGCGTGATCGGGATTGACGAACCAATCGAGCAAGACGGCCAGCTTGTCGGCGGCCATGGCCGGCATTACGGGCAGCGCGAGGGCCAGCGCCAGGGCAAGCGTCGCGCGACGAAGTATCGGTCTCATGGAATTGTCCTTTATCGGGGGAGATCAGGTTCGCGTTTCGGGCGCCCAGGGGGCGATGTGGCGCGTGAGGGAGACGACCAGCGCGCGCACGAGCAGCGCCATGACGGCAAGGAGCGCGAGGGCGGCAAAGACGACATCGGTCTGGGCGCGTCCGTTCGCCATCAGCATCGCGTAGCCGAGCCCCGAGGAGGCACCGACCCATTCGCCGATCAGCGCGCCAACAGGCGCATACACGGCCGCAACACGCAGGCCCGAGGCCAGCGCCGGCAAGGCGCTCGGAACGCGCAGCAGGAACAGCTCCTGGTCGTGGCGCGCCCTGTGCAGCCGGCCGAGATCGATCAGGCTCTCATCGGTGCGTGTGAGGCCGTCATGAAAGGCCGAGGCGACGGGAAAGAAGATGGCGATCGTCGCCATGACGATCTTCGAGCCGATGCCGAAGCCGAACCAGAGCACGAGCAATGGCGCGATGGCGAAGACCGGGAAAGCCTGCGTCACCACGAGCAGCGGCATCAGCACGCGCCCGAGCGGCGGCATCAGCATCATCGCGAGTGCCAGCAGCACGCCGGCGATCGAGCCCGTGATGAGACCCATGATGGTCTCCGTCAGCGTCGTCACCGCATCACGCGTCCAGAGCTCCGGCCGCGACACCAGCGCCTGCCAGACTTTCGCCGGCGGCGGCAGCATGAAAGGCGGCGGCGCGAAGATGACGATCACCGCCTGCCAGATCGCGACCAGCGCGACCGCGATGGCAAAGCCACGCAGCAGCGGCGAGAATATGCGGGATGTCGGCGATTGCTCAGCCAAGGACGACCGGCCCTTCCACAAACGGAATGAGCCACGCGTCGGCGATGAACGAGCCAAATGGACCAAGCTTCCCGTCCCTTCGCCGGCATGACCCGGATCAGGTTCGAAGGGTTCGGCCCTTGGCCATCTCAGCTCGCGTTCGCGAACACCCCTCGGAATGGCCGGAGCATGGCCGAAGCGTCTGGCAAGCGCAAGGGCCAGGAACGTCGCCGATCAAAGTCGGGCAAGTGGCAAAGGACGTGATGAGGACGACTGGCGTCGTAGCCGCCTCCCTGACCCTCCCCCGCTTTGCGGGAGAGGGTGTGGCAGCCGCCTCAGGAAATCCCGCCATCAATGCCAGCCGTACCCTGCCCTCTCTCCAGCGCAGCGGGGGAGAGATGGAGAGGGGGTACTTCCTCTTGGCAGCAAAACCGGGCGGCGCGCAATTGCACCCGCCGCCCCGCGCCCTCAGTTACCCCAGGCCGCGAGCGCCTTGTCGAAGACGCGTTGGCCGGGCGTTCCCTTTTCGAGGGTCAGGATCGCACGCTGGTCGTTGTTGTAGACGAGCGGAATGTCGATCCAGTTGCGTTCCTTCATCAGCGCGATGTTCTGCGCCATCGGCGCGCTGTCATTGGCGAAGGCAATCCAGAAGAAGCCGTCCGCGACCTTGGCAGCCGCACCGTCGAGCGGAACGCCACGCGCCTCCTCGGTCGGCTTCATCACGAAGGCGGGGACCGCCTTGACGCCGCCACCCGGAAAATCGGCCGGCGTATCGATGATCACCTCGACGAGATGGCTCGCCGGCAGCGCGGTGTCGTTGTTCTTGCGGATATTGACCGTCACCTTCATCTGCCGGTCCGGCACATCGACATTCGCGACGATCTGCGGGCCATTGGACGAATCAGCCTCGAACTTCCACGTCACGGTCGCCTGCAGCGCCGTCACATTGGCGCTGCCGCCGAGCGGCTGTTCGTAGAGGATCGCCTTCTGCGCGACGAGATCATCGCCGGGCGTCGCAGCGTTGTCGGCCTCCGATGTCGGCGCGGCAGCCGCGGGCGCGGGAGCAGCGACTTCCGGCGCGGGCGCCGGGGCAGCAGGCGCGGGTTCGCTCGCTTCATTGCTTCCCGGCTGCACAACGCCAGCCAGCGGATCCGGCTCGGTGCCTTCGGCCGGCGGCTCGGCGGTGACGGTACGGACGGATTTCGGCGCCTCCTCGGGCGGTGCGCCACCGAGACGGTCGGCATTCTTGGAGTTCGCCGCGTCGGGTGCCGGCTCGGTCTGCGCCGTCGGCGTCGATCCCTTGTCGGATGTGATCAGGTCGCCGACCACGTCGCTGACCTTGGCTCGCTGAGACCAAGCGAGCGCCGCGATGCCGCCGAGGATGAGAACGGCAATGATCAGGATGATGATGATCGCCGGACCACGCGAGGGCTTGGCGCGCTCGACATTGGCGGCAGGTTGCTCCTGGCGTGGCCGGCGCTCGCGCCGTTCGCGGCGCGGCGGTTCGTCGGTTGCCGCCAGCAACGCCTCGGAATCGCTGTCCTCGGGCCATTCGGCGCGCTCTTCGGGCGCGATGGGCGCGACATCGACGGGCTCGGCCGAGGGCTGTTCGGCCTGGTCGTCAAAACGTGGCTCCTGACGTGGCGTCCTTGGATTGCGGCGCGGCGCTTCCGCGACCGGCTCGTCCTCGGGCGTCCATTCCGGAGCAGCCGGCGGCGCGACCCGCGCCGCGCTGCGGCTTTGTACAGGCTCTCCGGCAGGAGCGATGTTGCGAGGCGCAGCGCCACGCCCCTCGCCGGAACGCGGCTCCGGCGCCCGGAAATCGGGCGGCACGGGCGTCGCGCGCGGCCGTGGGGGCGCAGGCGGCGGTACGGCCTCGGCCGCGGTCTCTTCCTCGGCGAGGCGCATCGCTTCGGCGGCCATCGCATCGGCCGCTGCAGCAGCGGCCCGCACGCGCGCCGGCGACGGCCCGGCCGCGGTCATCGCCGCCTCGCGCTCGACGCGGCGGATCGCGTCCTCGAGCTCCAGGCGCTGCTTGGAGATTTCGGCGGTGGTGAGCGGCGGCGTGATCGCCTTGAGCTGGCCGAGCAGGGCCGAGCGCGCCTTGTCATAGATCGACCGGCGCACGTCGGTGGCTTCGTGTTCCAGCCCTCCGACGGCCCTTTTCAGTACGACGTAATAGTCGGTCATCGTTCCATTCTGCTAAGCGGTGCGTCCGGACCGGCGCCGACTTTCGTCAGGCTCAGTCCTGGAACGGATCCTGGACGAGAATCGTGTCGTCGCGCTCGGGGCTCGTCGACAATAATGCAACGGGCGCGCCGATCAATTCCTCGACATGGCGCACATATTTGACGGCCTGAGCCGGCAGGTCGTTCCAACGCCGTGCCCCAGCGGTGGAATCCTGCCAGCCTTCGAGCGTCTCGTAGATCGGCTCGACTCGCGCCTGCGCCGCCTGCGCGGCCGGCAGATAGTCGATTTCGCGACCATCCAGCCTATAACCCACGCAAATCTTGATTTCTTCAAGGCCGTCGAGAACATCGAGCTTGGTCAGCGCAATACCATGGATGCCCGAGGTGCGCACGGTCTGTCGCACGAGGACGGCATCGAACCAGCCGCAGCGGCGCTTGCGTCCCGTAACCGTGCCGAACTCATGGCCGCGCGTGCCGAGGAAATCACCGACTTCCCCAGTCTGCTCGGTCGGGAACGGACCCTCGCCGACGCGAGTCGTATAGGCCTTGGTGATGCCGAGCACATAGCCGACAGCGCCCGGACCGACGCCCGAGCCGGTCGCGGCCTGGCCGGCAACGGTGTTGGACGAGGTGACGAACGGATAGGTACCGTGGTCGATATCGAGCAGAGCCCCCTGCGCGCCCTCGAAGAGAATGCGCTTGCCGGCCTTGCGATGCTCGTCGAGCAGGCGCCAGACCGAATCCATGAATGGCAGCACCTTGTCGGCGACCGATGCGAGTTCCTCGTAGAGAACGTTCGGATCGATCTCGGCCTGGCCAAGGCCGCGCCGCAGCGCATTGTGATGCGACAGCAAGCGCTCGATCTTGTCGCGCAGCACGTCGAGATCGGCGAGATCCATGACGCGAATGGCGCGGCGGCCCACCTTGTCTTCATAGGCCGGGCCGATACCGCGTTTCGTCGTGCCGATGCGCGTGCCGGAATTGCTGGTCTCGCGGAAGGTGTCGAGCTCGCGGTGCAGCGACAGGATCAGCGCGGCGTTCTCTGCGATGCGCAGATTGTCGGGCGAAACCGCGACGCCTTGTGCCGCCAGCCGCTCGATCTCGGCCACCAGCGCATGCGGATCGACGACGACGCCATTGCCGATGACGCCGAGCTTGCCCGGACGGACGACGCCCGAGGGCAACAGGCTCAGCTTGTAGCTGACGCCATCGATCACCAGCGTATGGCCGGCATTGTGCCCGCCCTGGAAGCGCACGACGACATCCGCCCGCTCCGACAGCCAGTCGACGATCTTGCCCTTCCCTTCGTCGCCCCATTGCGAGCCGACGACGACCACATTCCCCATGAAACGGCCTCTTCGCCCCTTCGGGCGCCCTTCGGGATATCCTGACATGCCGCGCCCCGGTACGAGGCCGGGGCGAAGCGCGCGAACCTTATATCGATTCCGTTACGGCCGCGCGACCCCCGCCGGCGACCGTAGCGAAACTGCCTCTCAGAACGAGAGACGCTTGGCCTGCACGACGCCTTCGAGCGCGCCGACACGGGCGATCACGTCATCCGAAATTGCCTCGTCCACCTCGACCAGCGCGATCGCGTCCTCGCCGGCCGCCTGGCGTCCGAGATTGAAGGTGGCGATATTGATGCCCTCAGCGCCGAGCAGGCTGGCGAAACGGCCGATGAAGCCGGGCTTGTCCTTGTTGGTGACGTAGAGCATATGGCGGCCGAGCTCGGCCTCCATATTGATGCCCTTGATCTGGATGATACGCGGCTTGGTGTCGGCGAACACCGTGCCGGCGACCGAACGCTCCTGCCGCTCGGTCGTCACCGTCAGGCGGATATAGTTCTCGTAGGCACCCTGCTGCTCGCGGCGCACCTCTTCGACGGCAATGCCGCGCTCCCGCGCGATCGCCGGCGCCGAGACCATGTTGACCGTCTGCAGCTGCGGACGAAGCAAGGCAGCCAGCGCCGCATTGGTCAGCGCCTTGACGTTGAGCGCCGCGACATCGCCTTCATATTCGAGCTTGATCGCCGTGATCCCGGTCTCGGTCAACTGGCCGGCAAAGGAGCCGAGCTGGTCAGCGAGCTTGACGAACGGCGTCAGGCGCGGCGCTTCCTCGGCCGTGATCGACGGCATGTTGAGCGCGTTGGAAACGGCACCCTTCACGAGATAATCGGCCATCTGCTCGGCGACCTGCAGCGCGACATTCTCCTGCGCCTCGGTGGTGGAAGCGCCAAGATGCGGCGTCGCGATGAAGTTCGGCAGGCCGAACAGCGCGTTCTCCGTCGCCGGCTCCTCGACGAACACGTCGAAGCCAGCGCCGCCGACTTTGCCCGACTTCAAACCCTCGGCGAGATCGGCCTCGTTGACCAGACCGCCACGCGCGCAGTTGATGATGCGCACGCCGTCCTTCATCTGCGCGATCGCCTTGGCGTCGATGATGCCACGCGTCTTGTCGATCAGCGGCGTATGCAGCGTGATGAAATCGGAGCGGCGGAACAGTTCCTCAAGCTCGACCTTCTCGACGCCGAGCGCGACGGCGCGCTCGTCCGAGAGGAACGGATCGAAGGCGATGACGCGCATCTTGAGCCCGACGGCGCGGTCGGCCACGATCGAGCCGATATTGCCGCAACCGATGATGCCGAGCGTCTTGCCCGTCACCTCGACGCCCATGAAGCGGTTCTTCTCCCACTTGCCGGCCTGGGTGGAGGCGTTCGCTTCCGGGATCTGACGCGCCAGCGCAAAGATCATGGCGATCGCATGTTCGGCCGTCGTGATCGAATTGCCGAAGGGCGTGTTCATCACGATGATGCCCTTGGCCGTGGCCGCGGGAATGTCGACATTGTCGACGCCGATGCCGGCGCGGCCGATGACGCGAAGGTTGGTCGCGGCAGCGATCACCTTCTCGGTCACCTTGGTATTGGAGCGGATGGCGAGACCATCATAATTGCCGATGATCTCGAGCAGCTTCTCCTTGTCCTTGCCGAGGTCCGGCTGATAGTCGACCTCGACGCCGCGATCCCTGAAGATCTGGACGGCGGTCTTGGAAAGCTTGTCGGAAATGAGAACGCGCGGTGCCATGGACTGAGTTCCCTGAGCCTGTCGTGACGCCATCCTTCCTGTCATCCCCGGGCTTGACCCGGGGATCCAGGCTTTCTCGCGCTGTCGGAGAGAAAGGCTGGATTGCCGGGTCAAGCCCGGCAATGACAGGGAATGGGCGATGAGATGCGAAGACCGGCATAGGCCGGCAGCGTTTCAGGCGGCCTTCTTGAGGCCGGCCTTCTGATTGGCGAACGCCCAGTCGAGCCACTCGGTCAGGATCGCGAGATCCGAAGCCTCGATCGTCGAGCCGGCCCAGATCCTGAGCCCCGCCGGTGCATCGCGATAGGAACCGATATCAAAGGCGACGCCGGCCTTTTCGAGCGCCGAGGCAATGCCCTTGGCGAAGGCCGCCTGGCCGTCGGCATCGAGTGCCTTGACCGCGGGATCGACGATGACGAGGCAGACCGAGGTATTGGAGCGCGTCTTCGGCTCCACCGCCAGGAACTCCGCCCAGTCGCTCGTCTGGACCCAGTCGGCGAGCACCTTGAGATTGGCATCGCAGCGCGCGGCGAGACCCTTGAAGCCGCCGATCGACTGCGCCCAGGTCAGCGCGTCGAGATAGTCCTCCACGGCCAGCATCGACGGCGTGTTGATGGTCTCGCCGACGAAGATGCCCTCGATCAGCTTGCCGCCCTTCGTCATGCGGAAGATCTTCGGCAGCGGCCAGGCCGGCTTGTAGCTCTCGAGCCGTTCGACGGCGCGCGGCGAGAGAATGAGCATGCCATGCGCAGCCTCGCCGCCGAGCACCTTCTGCCAGGAGAAGGTCACGACATCGAGCTTCTGCCAGTCGAGATCCTGCGCAAAGGCGGCGGAGGTGGCGTCGCAGATCGTGAGACCGGCGCGGTCGCCATCGATCCAGTCACCGTCCGGAACGCGCACGCCAGAGGTGGTGCCGTTCCAGGTGAAGACGACGTCGCGGTCGAAATCGACCTTGTTGAGATCCGGCAGCTTGCCGTAATCGGCGCTGAGCGTGCGGACATCGGACAACTTCAGCTGCTTGACGATGTCGGTGACCCAGCCTTCGCCGAAGCTCTCCCAGGCGAGCACGTCGACGCCGCGGGCGCCGAGCAGCGACCAGAGCGCCATTTCGACGGCGCCGGTATCGGACGCCGGCACGATGCCGATGCGGTAATCCGCCGGCACGCCGAGAACCTCGCGGGTGAGGTCGATCGCCTTCTGGAGCTTGGATTTGCCGATCTTGGCCCGATGCGAACGGCCGAGCGCCGCATCCTTGAGCGCTTCGAGCGACCAGCCGGGTCGCTTGGCGCAGGGGCCGGAAGAATAGTTAGGATTGACCGGCCGGGAGCCGGGCGTCGCGAGATCTGCCATTGATCTACCCTCTCAGATAGCAGCGCCTCGTTGGGGAGGCGTGTCCCGCCGTCGCTGTTACGCGGGGCTGAGAGGGAAGTCAACGAGCTGCCGCGCCGCACCAGCGTCGCATGCATCACAATGACGAAAGGCGCGCCCTCGCGGACGCGCCTTTCCTTGATCGATCGCCGATGCGCTCAGTAGAAATTGTAGCGCAGGCCGAGGCGAACCTCGTTGGCCGAGATATTGTCGTAGTTGATCGTGCCGCCGCCGCCTGCCGGAATATAGCCGGAAACCGCATCGCCGAGATTGAGGTAGCGATAGTTCAGGTCGACCGACATATTCGGCGAGAAGGCATAGGAAACGCCGGCCATGAGGGCATAGGCGAAGTTCCAGTTGCCGGCGCCGTCCCAGGTTCCGCTGACGCCGTTCGGATTGAGGTAGCCGATATCCGTCGTCTGCAGGTAGGACGTGCCGATGCCCGCGCCGACATAGGGCGTGAAGCCGGACCAGGTGCCGATATCGACATAGCCATTGGCGAGGAACGTCCAGGCGTCGATATTGCCGGTCTCGATCGTATGACCGACGCCGCCGCAGCCGCCGCAATAGCCTTCGGCATAGGTGCCGGCCTGGAACTCGTAGTCGATGGTGGCGTCGACACGGAAGTGATCGTTGAAGCGGTAGCCGGCACCGAGACCGATGATGCCGGTATTATCGAGCGTGCTGTTGTTCCAGTTGTCGACATAAGTATTGGTGACGAAACTGGTGCTCGGATTGTTATACCACTTGTATCCGATATCACCGCGCAGATACCAGCCACCCGTCGCGATGACCGGCGGAGCTGGCTCGACATAAGGCTCGGGCATGTCGGCGGCCATCGCGGCCCCCGACGCGGCAAGGCCCGCCCCAAGCATGGCGGCGAGCGTGATTGTCTTCACGAAATGCATGGAAGTCTCCCCGGCATCGACTGGATCGAGGCCAAGCCCGATCGATACAAAATCACCGAGGATGAATCTGCCGGAGAAGCTTTAAGAACAGATTAACTACGTCGCTTAACCACAGCTGTTTACGTTACTCACGCGTTAACGTCGGTCCAAACGGCAAATCGCCAATCCGGCCAATTGCTTGCTGCAATCAGCCGGTGGCGGCAGCGCAAACCGCGCCGGGCATCACCTCAATAACCATGAAGAAGAAGGCGTGGATCTGAAGATCAGTTCATACCAACGAACTGATCATCGAAAGCATAGCCGGAGCCGCGTACGGTCCGGATCGGATCCTTGACCCGCCCGCGATTGACCGCCTTGCGCAGACGACCAATATGAACGTCGACGGTGCGCTCGTCGACATAGACGTCGCGCCCCCAGACGCCGTCGAGAAGTTGCTCGCGCGAGAAGACGCGGCCTGGGCTCTTCATCAAGAACTCGAGCAGGCGGAACTCGGTCGGTCCGAGCCGCAATTCGCGCCCCGAGCGGCGGACGCGGTGCGTCTCGCGATCGAGTTCGATATCGCCGGCCCGAAGCAACGAGGCGATGACCTCGGGCCGCGAGCGGCGCAGGATGGCACGAACCCGGGCCATCAGTTCGGGCACGGAGAACGGCTTGACGACATAGTCGTCCGCGCCCGTCGCGAGGCCGCGAATCCGCTCCTGCTCCTCGCCGCGCGCGGTGAGCATGATGATCGGCAGCGTCCGCGTGGTGTCGCGGGCCCGCAGCCGCCGGCAGAGTTCGATGCCGGAAATGCCGGGCAGCATCCAGTCGAGCAGCAGCAGATCCGGCGCCGTCTCCTTCAGCCGGGTCTCGGCATCGTCGCCGCGCGGCACGACCTCGACCGCATAGCCCTCGGCCTCGAGGTTGTAGCGGAGGAGGAGGCCAAGGGCCTCCTCGTCCTCGACGATCATCACGCGTGGCGTCATCTCGGTCTTGGTGTCCTTCTTCGAGCCGCGCTCAGCGGGTCTCGTAGGAGACGCTGGTGACGCTCGATTCGTCCTGCTTCGGACGGTCCTGCGTCAGCGCCTCGCCGGTAACGACATAGTGCACGGTCTCGGCGATGTTGGTCGCATGATCGCCGATGCGCTCGATATTCTTGGCGCAGAACAGAAGATGCGTGCACAAGGTAATGTTGCGCGGATCTTCCATCATGTAGGTCAGCAATTCGCGGAATAGCGACGTGTACATGCTGTCGATATCGGCATCGCGGCGCCAGACTTCGAAGGCCTGGTTGACGTCGCGCGCCGCATAAGCATCGAGCACGTCCTTGAGCTGGGCGAGCGACAGCTCTGCCATGTGCTCGACGCCGGTGATGAAGCGCTTCGACTGGAACTGGCCATCGAGCGCCAATACGCGCTTGGCGATGTTCTTGGCGAGATCGCCGATGCGCTCCAGATCGTTCGAAATGCGCATCGCGCCGATGACTTCGCGCAGGTCCAGCGCCATCGGCTGGCGGCGGGCGATGATCATGATCGCCAGCTCTTCGCATTCGCGCTGAACCTGGTCGAGGCGGCGGTCATCGGCGATGACCGAATTGGCGATCGTCGTGTCGAGGCGGGTCAACGCGCGGACCGACAGGTCGACGAGCCGCTCCGCCATGCCGCCCATCTCCGCGATGCGGCGCTGGACATCCCTCAATTCGTCGTCGTAGCGGGTAACGATATGTTCCGACATGTCGTCCTCCTGGCGCGGTCCGGCCTCAGCCGAAGCGTCCGGTGATATAATCCTGGGTGCGCTTGTCGCTCGGGGCCGTGAAGATCTTCGAGGTTTCGTCGAACTCGATCAGTTCGCCGAGATACATGAAGGCCGTGTAGTCGGAGACGCGGGCAGCCTGCTGCATGTTGTGCGTGACGATGGCGATCGTGTAATCGGCCGTCAGTTCGTCGATGAGCTCCTCGATCTTCGAGGTCGAGATCGGATCGAGCGCCGAGCAGGGCTCGTCAAACAAGACCACCTCGGGGCGCACCGCGATCGAACGGGCGATACACAGGCGCTGCTGCTGGCCGCCGGAAAGGCTGAGGCCGCTCGAATGGAGCTTGTCCTTGACCTCGTTCCAGAGCGCGCCGCGCGTCAGCGCCGCCTCGACCCGCTCGTCCATCTCGGTGCGCGACAGGTTCTCGTAGAGACGGATACCGAAGGCGATGTTGTCGTAGATCGACATCGGAAACGGCGTCGGCTTCTGGAACACCATGCCGATACGGGCGCGCAGCAGGTTGAGATCCTGGTTCGGCGCCAAGATGTTGCCGCCGTCGAACAGCACCTCGCCTTCAGCATGCTGCTTCGGATAGAGGTCGTACATGCGGTTGAGGACGCGCAGCAAGGTGGACTTGCCGCAACCCGACGGTCCGATGAAGGCGGTGACCTTCTTCTCGTAGAGCGGCAGGTTGATCGACTTCAATGCGAGGTTGTCGCCGTAGAAGAATTTGAGGTTCTTGATCGAGATCTTCTCGGGCAGCGTGTTCTGGAGCGTGGACACGGTCATTTCGACGTCCTCGGGCTAAGGAAGGTGCGCGCCACGATGTTGAGCGCAAGCACGGTGAAGGTGATGAGCAGCGCACCGGACCAGGCGAGCTTCTGCCAGTCGGGATAGGGGCTGAGCGCGAACTGGAAGATCGTCACCGGCAGGCTCGACATCGGCGCGTTGAGGTCGGTGCTCCAGAACTGGTTGTTGAGAGCGGTGAACAGCAGCGGGGCCGTCTCGCCGCTGACGCGGGCAATGGCCAGCAGCACGCCCGTGACGATGCCCGACATCGCGGCCCGGTAGGCGACCTTCTGGATCATCACAGAGCGCGGCAGGCCGAGCGCCGCCGTGGCCTCGCGCATCGTGTTCGGAACGAGGCTCAGCATGTCCTCGGTGGTCCGCACCACGACCGGGATGACCAGGATGGCCAGCGCGATCGAGCCGGCGATCGCCGAGAAATGTCCCATCGGCGCCACGACCACCTCATAGACGAAGAGGCCGATGACGATCGATGGCGCGGCGAGCAGGATGTCGTTGATGAAGCGGACCACGGTGGTGAGCTTGTTGTGCCGGCCATACTCGGCCATGTAGGTGCCGGCCATGATGCCGATCGGCGTGCCGACCACGACGCCGATGATGGTCATGACCAGGCTGCCCATGATCGCATTGAGCAGGCCGCCGGCGGCGCCGGGCGGCGGCGTCGTCTCGGTGAACACTTCGAGCGAGAGGCCGGCGAAGCCCTGGTAGAGCAGTGCCGCCAGGATCAGCACCAGCCAGGCAAGGCCGAAGATGGTCGCGGCGAAGGAGAGCGTGAGCAGCACTACATTGCCGCGGCGGCGGCGGGCATAGAGCGCCTGCGCTGCGGGTGAGGAGACGGCGGAGTTGCCGAGCGTTGCCATGATCGTTTCGCCTCAGTTGCCGGCTTTGACGTTCATGCGCATCAGGAGAAGCCGCGCACCCGCCAGGACGAAGAAGGTGATGACGAAGAGGATGAGGCCGAGCGCGATCAGCGACGAGGTGTAGAGATCGCCGACCGCCTCGGTGAATTCATTGGCGATCGAAGCCGAGATGGTCGTGCCCGGCGCCATGATCGAGGCCGAGATCTTGTGCGCGTTGCCGATGACGAAGGTTACCGCCATGGTCTCGCCGAGCGCGCGGCCGAGGCCGAGCATGATGCCGCCGATGACGCCGACCCTCGAATAGGGCAGCACGACCTTGGTCACCACCTCTGCCGTCGTGCAGCCGAGGCCGTAGGTCGCTTCCTTCAACACTGGCGGGACAGTGTCGAACACGTCGCGGGTGATCGAGGTGATGAAGGGCAGCACCATGATTGCGAGAATGATGCCGGCCGTCAGAATGCCGATGCCGTAGGGCGGACCGGCGAAGATGTCGGAGAGGATCGGGACCGGCCCGAACAGCGCGATCAGCGCCGGCTGGACTGTCGTCTGGAAGAAGGGCGCGAAGACGAACAGGCCCCAGATGCCGTAGATGATCGAGGGGATGCCGGCGAGCAGTTCGATGGCGACGCCGATCGGACGCTTCAGCCAGGGCGGGCAGAGTTCGGTCAGGAAGATCGCGATGCCGATGCCGACCGGCACGGCGATGAGGAGCGCGATGATCGAGGTAACGACCGTGCCGTAGATGGGCGCCAGAGCGCCGAACTTCTCGGTGACCGGATTCCAGCGCTGCGTCGTCAGGAATTCGAGCCCGAAGGTGGAGAAAGCCGGGATGGACCCGTAGATCAGCGAGACGATTACCCCGCCAAGCAGCAGCAGCACGGTCAGCGCCGCCGCCAGCGTCAGGCCCCTGAAGGTCGAGTCGCCGACGCGCAGCCGCGCCAGACGTCGGAGCTTTGCATTGTCGATGCCTGCGGTCTGCAAGCCAGTCATCACGGCGTCCGCCATCTCGATCCCCCGACCCTTATGAAAGGGTCCACGATGTCAACGGTCGGGGGAGGGACAGTGCCCCTCCCCCGGTTCGGCGAAACTTACTTCGCTTCGACGTAGAGCGGCTTGCCGTCTGCGCCGACGATTTCCTTGGCCCAGGTCGCTTTGATGCTCTCGACGACCTTGTCGGGCATCGGGATGTAGTGCAGGGCGGCAGCTTCCTGATCACCCTTGGCATAGGCCCAGGAGAAGAACTTCAGGGCTTCGGCGGCGTCCGCGTCAACCTTCGGCTGCTTCGGGATCAGGATGAAGGTGGCAGCGGTGATCGGCCAGCTGGCAGCGCCCGGCTCGTTGGTCAGGATCACGTAGTAGCCGGGCGTATTGGCCCAATCGACGTTCTCGGCTGCGGCAGCGAAGTTCGGCACCTCGGGGGCGACGGTCTTGCCATCCTTGTTGATCAGCTTGGTGAACGTCATGTCGTTCTGGGCGGCGTAGGCATATTCGACATAGCCGATGGAGCCCACGGTCTGGGTGACGCCGGCGGCGACGCCCTCATTGCCCTTGGCGCCGAGGCCGATCGGCCATTCGACGGCCGAGGCGGCGCCGACATCGTCAGCCCAGCCCTTCGAGACCTGCGACAGGTAGGTCGTGAACACGAAGCTGGTGCCCGACCCGTCCGAGCGATGAACGACCGCGATGGCCGTCGAGGGAAGCTGGACGCCCGGGTTCAGCTTCTTGATCGCCTCGTCGTCCCACTTGGTGATCTTGCCCTGGAAGATGTCGGCGAGAACCGAGCCATCGAGGGTGATTTCGCCCGGCTTGATGCCCGGCAGGTTGACGACCGGAACCACGCCGCCGATGACGGTCGGGAACTGGACGAGACCTTCCTTCTCAAGCTCTTCCGGCTTGAGCGGCGCGTCGCTCGCGCCGAAGGTCACGGTCCGCGCCTTGATCTGCTTGATGCCGCCGCCCGAACCGATCGACTGATAGTTGAGACCGTTACCGGTCTCCTTCTTATACGTATCCGCCCACTTCGCGTAGATCGGATAGGGGAAGGTCGCGCCAGCCCCCGAGATATCGGCGGCCTCAGCGGAGCCGAAACCGATGACGGCGGCGACCATGCCTGCCGCAAGTACGATGTTCGTGAGTTTCACGGACCATCTCCCTGATGGATTCAATTTTGTCGGCCCAGCTTTTTGCCGCAGTGCAATAGGCTGGAACGGGTCGGACCCTAGTGACCTCAGGTAATGGTTCTATGACGAAAGCAATACGCTTTTGTGACAGATCAAGTCTTTGGGATATCTAGATTTTATCCGGATCGATCCGCTTCGGACCGATCGTGCCGCCAGCGAATTCAACACTGAAAGCAGCGCCGGCCCCAGGTTGGCTTTCGATCACCAAACGGGCCCGATGGCGATTGAGGATGTGTTTGACGATGGCTAGGCCGAGCCCTGTGCCGCGCGTGTTGCCGCCCGGTTCGTCCGCCCGGTAGAAGCGCTCCGTCAGGCGCGGCAGGTGCTCGGCTGAGATGCCGGGCCCGAAGTCACGCACGGTCGCGCGCGGCCCCTCGCCGGCAGCGCCAGCTTCAAGTTCGACCGAGACGCGGCCGCCGGATCGGCCATATTTGCAGGCGTTCTCGACGAGGTTCTGGAACACCTGGACCAGTTCGTCGCGGTCGCCCGCGATCACGACCGGCGCGTCGGGCAGCCGCGATTCGATCGTCACCTGCTGCTCGCGGGCGAGCGGTTCCATCGCATCGACGACCCCGTTCAGCAGCGCGGTCAGATCGACCGGCGCTTCAGGCTTCATGTGAGCCTTCATCTCGACGCGCGAGAGCGACAGGAGATCGTCGATCAGGCGACTCATCCGCGTCGCCTGCTCATGCATGATGCCGAGGAATCGTTCGCGGGCGACGGCGTCGCCCCGCGCCGGGCCCTGCAGGGTCTCGATGAAGCCGGCGAGCGAAGCAAGCGGCGTGCGCAGTTCGTGGCTGGCATTCGCCACGAAGTCGACGCGGATGCGCTCGGCGCGGCGCTGCTCGGTCTTGTCGGAAAACAGCAGCATGACGAAGCCGCCGCGCCCATTGTCCTCGCGCGTCTCGATCGGCGAGAACCAGGCGTCGTACCAACGCTCGGTCGGCACCCGCTCGACGAATTCGAGCCGCTCGGCGATGCCGCCGGCGGCAACGCGCTCATAGGCGCGCAAGAGATCCGGCGCGCGCAGGCGGAATGTCAGCGGATCGCCGGGACGGATCGGGAATGCGGCTTCGGCGAGGTGATTCTGGTAGCGGACAAAGCCGCGCCGATCGAGAATGACGCAGGGCTCCGGCAGGGCATCGGCCATCTGCTTCAACCCGGTGTCGGGCCAGACCGAGGGCGGCGCGCGCTGGGCAAGGCGGCGCGGCACAAGGCGCTCGCCGCGCGGCAGCGCCGCGATCATCAGCGTGACGGCGAAAAACAGCAAAGCGGCCGTGTGCAGCGCAAGCGCCCCGGCAGCGACCAGGATCGCCAGCAAACAGACGAAGCCGAGCAGCACATAGCGCGCAGCGCCGAGACGGCCAACCACACCGCCATCTCCGCCCTGCGCCGATCCGCGCTCCTCCCGGTCTGCCGCCTCGCCCGCCATGTCTGCGCCCGCCTCCGCGCTTTCCCACTGTCAATTCTCGCGAAAAATCAGGATCGCATGACATGCGGGACAAACGGATGACGTCTGTGACAGAATCGAAGCCAACATAAAAGTCTGGCGGAGGGCGCTCTCATGGCGAAGGACAGCGAAAAGCGCGAGCGGAAGGGCTCCCGCAACGGCAATGGCAACGGCGATGGAAAGAAAAAAGCCGCCAGCCCCGCCGCCTCGGGGCCGCAGCCAGGTTCGGACACGCTGCCGCCACAGCTCAAACCCGAAACCGACGCCCCCGCCGTCGAAACCAAGAATGGCCGCTTCGATCTCGATGATCCGGTCCTGCCGGACTGGGTCGAAAAGGCCGCGTTCAGCTCTGGCGGCTATCCCTATGACAAGTCGCTGAAGAGCGAGGCCTATGAGGCGGATCTCATTCCGCTGCAGATCGAACTGGTCAAGCTGCAAGCACATGTGCAGGCCAAGGGCCTCCGCATGGCGCTCGTCTTCGAGGGACGCGATGCCGCCGGCAAGGGCGGCGCGATCTTCGCGTTCCGCCAGTATCTCAACCCCCGCCATGCCCGCGACGTCGCGCTGCCGAAGCCGAGCGAGACCGAAGCCGGCCAGTGGTATTTCCAGCGCTATGTCGCGGAATTGCCGACCGCCGGCGAAATCGTCACCTTCGACCGCTCCTGGTACAACCGCGCCGGGGTCGAGCCCGTCATGGGTTTCTGCACGCCCGCCGAGCACAAGGCCTTCCTCGATCAGGTGCCGCGCTTCGAGAGCCTTCTCGTCGATTCCGGCCTTATTCTCTTCAAGTTCTGGCTCGATATCGGCCGCGAGACCCAGATGAAGCGTTTCCATGAGCGGCGGCACAATCCGCTCAAGATCTGGAAGCTCTCGCCGATCGACTATGCGGCGCTCGACAAGTGGGACGATTACACCAAGGCGCGCGATGCGATGCTCGACGCCTGCCACGCCGAGAGGGCGCCATGGACCATCGTGCTCGCCAATGACAAGCGCCGGGCTCGCCTCAACATCATCCGCCAGGTGCTCTCCAGCGTCGACTATCCCGGCCGCGACATGTCGGTGGTGGGAACGCCCGATCCGCGCGTGCTCGGTTTCGGGCCGAAATTCCTCAGCCGCCGTGGCTGACGTCGAAACCTGGAATGCAACTCCGGCTCGCCATCGCCGCGATCTTCCCCTAATTCTTCGCTCCAGCGAATCATGAGCCATCTCGAAACAGCCCTTCGGCGCGCCATTGCGGATCTCGATCCATCGGATCGGGACGCGCGGCGCATGGCGCTCGGCAATGTCCGCGCCTCGATGCTGCGGCTGCTCGCAGTCTATGATCCGCCGCTGAGCGCCGATGCCATCGAGCGCAAGATCGACGAAGTCGACACCTATATTCGCACGATCGAAGCAGAATTTGCGGCGCCTGCCGCAGCGCAGGCCGAGACGCCGACCGCGCCATTGCCGGCGAGCTCCGACTTCGACGAGGAGTACGAAGCGGGCGACGAGGACTATGTCGACGAAGACCCTGACGAGGGGCCGTTCGACGAGGACGACTTCGAGGACGAGCCGCTGGACGAGACCGAGGAAACTGTCCTCGACCTGGACGAGACGCCGCTGCCGCCGTCCGATCCGAGCTGGCTATCGGCGCGGAGACTGGCCTTCATAGCCGGCGGATTGGTCGCGCTGCTGGTGATCCTCATCGCCGGGCTCTTTCTCGCCAAGCAGATGGCCCAAGGCAGTGGGACGCCAGCCGCGGTCGAGGCGCCGGGCTCAGGCAACACGCCAGCGGCGGCCGGCGGCACCGATGCTCTCGAAAGTACCGACGTTCCGCAGGATGCCGCCCCCGCGCCTGCCGAACCCGAACCTTTGCCCACGACGACGGCCACGCCGCCGGCCGATGCGGCAGCACCAGCAGCCGGTGAGCCCGCCGCCACGGCGCCGAGCACCGCGCCGCAAGCCGTTGCTCCGCCGCCCGGCCCGCCGGCATCCGAGAGCCTCGTGCTGTTCGACGGCCATGACCCGTCGGCATTCCGGTCGACGCCGGATAATCCCGTCAGGTTTGAGGGCGGTTCGTCAGATGGGTTCGTCGAGATCTCGTCGTCCACAGGCGCCAATGGCGCCCGATTGATCGTCGGCCCGGGCATCTATCAGCGCATCGCTGGCCGCAATATCCGGATCGTGGTGGTGGCGCGGGGCGCGCGCGACAATCCGGCCGCGACGATGCGCCTTGCCTATCAGAACGGGAACCAGCTCAGCGGCTGGACCGATCTGGACCTCAGCGGCGACTTCCAGTCGTTGCCGATGAGATGGACCGTGCCGGAGGATCGCACCGGCCCGGACGGCGACGCGATCCTGATCGAGCCCGGCATTCCCGGCGACCAGACGGCGGCGGACATCCGTTCCGTCACGATCGATGTGCTGCCCTGAGGCGATGGCTGTCGCGGACGGGACGCTTCCGGTCCGCGACAGATGCGATCAGCGCGGAATGAAGCCGTTGCTCGCGAGATAATCGATGACGCGGTCGGCGAGATCCTCGGCGGAGGCGCTGCCGGCTTCGAGTCGCAGTTCGGCACTTTCCGGTGCCTCATAGGGGCTGTCGATGCCGGTGAAGTTCACGATCTTCCCTTCACGCGCCTTGCGATAGAGGCCCTTCGGATCGCGTTCCTCGGCGACGGAAAGCGGCGTATCGACAAAGATCTCGACGAATTCGCCGGGCTCGACCAGATCGCGGGCGAGCTGCCGCTCGGAGCGGAACGGCGAGATGAACGAGGCCAGCACGATGAGGCCCGCATCGACGAAGAGCTTTGCCGTCTCGGCGACGCGGCGGATATTCTCGACCCGGTCGGCATCCGTGAAGCCGAGATCGCGATTGAGGCCATGGCGAACATTGTCGCCGTCGAGCAGATAGGTGTGGCGGCCCGCCAGATGCAGCTTCTGCTCGACGAGATTGGCGATCGTCGATTTGCCAGCGCCCGAAAGCCCTGTGAACCACAGGATGGCCGGCTTCTGGCTCTTGGCGCCGGAGCGCGCCGCCTTGTCGATCGTCAATGCCTGACGGTGGATGTTGGTGGCCCGGCGGAGGCCGAAGCGGATCATGCCCGCTGCCACCGTCTGGTTGGTGAAGCGGTCGACCAGGATGAAGGCGCCCGTCGTTCGCACATCGTCATAGGCATCGAAGGCGATCGGCTCGGCGAGCGAGAAATTGGCGAAGCCGATATCGTTGAGCGACAGCGTCTTGGCCGCGAGCGGCTTCAGCGTGTCCATCTCGACGCGGTGCTTCAGCTCGGTGACGGCGGCACCGACGGTGCGCGTGCCGATTTTCATGAGGTAAGGCCGACCGGGCAGCATCGGCTCCTCGGCCATCCAGATGAGATGGGCGGCGAACTGATCGGAAACATCCGGGCGCGCGCCCGGCGGCACCAGGATATCGCCGCGCGAAAGGTCGATCTCGCGGTCGAGCGTCAGCGTGACGGCATCCTCGGCCGAGGCTTCGGCAAGGTCGCCGTCATGCGTCACGATGCGCTCGACACGGGCGACCTGGCCGCTCCGTGCCACGACGACCTCATCGCCAGGGCGAACCGTGCCCGCCGCAAGGGTGCCGGCATAGCCGCGGAATGTGAGGTCCGGCCGGTTGACCCACTGCACAGGGAAGCGGAGCGGTCTCGTCGCGGCGGCGCCCGACGAAAGCTCGACACTTTCGAGATGCTCGATCAGCGTCGGCCCGCGATACCAAGGCATGTGCTCGCTGTGGCGGCTGACATTGTCGCCATACCGGGCCGAGATCGGGATAGCGACACGGGTCGCGAAGCCATAATGGCCGGCATCGGCATCGAAGGCCGCGACGATCGAGTCGAAGACCGAACGGTCATAGCCGACGAGGTCGATCTTGTTGATCGCGAGCACGACATGGCGGATGCCAAGCAGCGAGGCGATCGTCGCGTGGCGCCGCGTCTGGCTGAGAATGCCCTTGCGCGCATCGATCAGAAGGACGGCGAGATCCGCTGTCGAGGCGCCGGTCGCCATGTTGCGGGTATATTGCTCATGGCCGGGCGTATCCGCGACAATGAACTTCCGCTTCTCCGTCGCGAAGAAGCGATAGGCAACATCGATCGTGATGCCCTGCTCGCGCTCGGCCTCGAGCCCATCGACCAGCAGCGCGAGATCCATGTCGTCGCCGACGGTGCCGAACTTGCGCGAATCCTTTTGGAGCGTCGCGATCTGATCTTCGAACAGCCGCTTCGAATCGAACAGCAGCCGGCCGATCAGCGTCGACTTGCCGTCGTCGACGCTGCCGCAGGTCAGGAAGCGCAGGAGGCTCTTGTCGGCATCGCCGAGCGCCAGGCTGCGCACGGCTGCTTCTTGGCCGGGGCTGAGGGTTGCGGGCTCGGCCATTAGAAATATCCCTCGCGCTTCTTCTTTTCCATCGAGCCGGATTCATCATGGTCGATGAGCCGGCCCTGACGTTCCGACGTCGTCGCCAGCAGCATTTCCTCGACGATGTCCTCGATCGTCGTTGCGTCCGACTCGACGGCAGCCGTAAGCGGATAGCAGCCGAGCGTACGGAAGCGAACGCGGCGCTTCACCGGCGTCTCGCCGGGCCTCAGCCGCATGCGCTCATCATCGGCCATGATCAGCTGGCCGCCGCGTTCGACGACCGGACGCGCCTCGGAAAGGTAGAGCGGCACGATCGGGATCTGCTCGGCGAGGATGTATTCCCAGATGTCGAGCTCGGTCCAATTGGAGAGCGGGAAGACGCGGATCGTCTCGCCCGCGCCGATGCGCGTGTTGTAGAGCGACCAGAGTTCGGGCCGCTGGTTCTTCGGGTCCCAGCCGTGGCTCGCCGTGCGGAACGAGAACACGCGCTCCTTGGCGCGGCTCTTCTCCTCGTCGCGCCGCGCGCCGCCGAAAGCCGCGTCATAGCCGCCGGCATCGAGGGCCTGCTTCAGCGCCTCGGTCTTCATTACCTGCGTATAGTTGGACGAGCCGTGATCGAACGGATTGATGCCGGTAGCCTTGCCTTCAGGATTGGTGTGCACGATGAGGTTGAGCCCGAGCCGGCGCACGGTCTCGTCGCGAAAGGCGATCATCTCGCGGAACTTCCAGGTCGTATCGATGTGCAGCAGCGAAAAGGGCGGCGTGGCAGGATGAAACGCCTTCATCGCCAGATGCAGCATGACCGACGAATCCTTGCCGATCGAATAGAGCATCACGGGGTTCGCGAAATTCGCCACCACCTCGCGCATGATGAAGATGGCCTCGGCTTCGAGGCGGCGAAGATGCGGCTTCAGATGAGATGTCATTCGGCGGGCTCCGGCACAGCTCGGAACCTAGTCTTCGCGGACACCCTGTCTCAAGCACGGGCGTCGCGTTTATCCGGCCGAATACCACGCGACATCGCGCGCCCGGCCGTAAACGTGAAAAGCCATTTCCGCTAACTCGATCTTGTTAGTCGGGATTTCCCGCTGGATTGCCATAGGCGACGAACCATGGGTTCGCAAAAGCCATGACGCCGGCCCGTCCGTTCGGCCCATAGTGGAGCGGCTGGCCATCGGTCTCGGTGACGATGCCGCCCGCGGCGCGCAGCACGGCGTCGCCGGCCGCCGTATCCCACTGCATGGTCGGGCCCATGCGCGGATAGAGATCCGCCTCGCCTGCGGCCATCAGACAGAACTTGAGAGAGGAGCCGGCCGAAACGATCGAGGCGCCGGGATGGGTGGCGATGAAGGCATCCGTCTCGGATGTGCGATGCGAGCGGCTGGCGATGATGCGTGGCGGCACCTTGCAAGGAGACGCCACGCCGATGGCCTGACGCGCGGTGACCCGGCCATCCTCGACATCGAGACGTTCCGCCCCCGCACCGAGGCGTCCGAGATAGAGGGCCCGGCGCACTGGCGCATAGACGATGCCGAGTACCGGCGTGCCGTCACGAATAAGCCCGATATTCACCGTGAAGTCGCCGTTCCGGCTGATGAATTCGCGCGTCCCATCGACGGGATCGACGAGGAAGAAGGTCGCGCCGACTTCGGGAATCATCCCGGCCGAGCACGCCTCCTCGGCGACCACCGGAATGCCGGGCGCGAGACGCGCGAGATCGGCCAGGATGATCACCTCGGCAAGCTTGTCGGCTTCAGTGACCGGGGAGGAGTCGCCCTTCTGCTCGACGGCAAAGGCGCTGTGATAGACATCGAGAACGACACGGCCCGCCCGCAGCGCCGTGTCGACGAGCGCTTCGAGCAACTCGGCATCAGAGAGTCTTGGGGAGGCGGTTGGCATGCGGACCCATCGCGGTTCGGTCGCCGAGGATATGCGTCGGCATCTTGAGCAAGCTGGCGTCGAGGCCCGTCGCGGAGCACCTAGTAGCGCCGGATATGGCTGCGCACAAGAATTCAGAAGAGAACCGCCGGGAACAGGACGGCATCGCCGGTCGACGGGCGAAGCGTTGTCGTCTCCCGGGCCGCGTCCTTCACGAAGACGGGATCATGCTCTAGTTTGGCGGCATCAAGGCTGGCTTCGCCGTGTCTCCATGGAGATTCGAGACTGATGGATGGATCGCCCGGGCGTCGTGCGGGATCGCGCTCCTTTGGCGAGGCGCATCCGGATCGCATCGAGACCGGGAGCGCCGGAACGGAGAGCATCTGGTCTTCCGGCAAGGCCTGGCCGCTCCGGATTGAACTGGCGGTCTTCCTGGGCGCCGCCTTTCTTGTCCTGGCCGTCCTCCTGCCGACGCTGGGCAGGCTGGCGCTCTGGTATGACGAAGTCCTGACGGCCGAAGTCGCGCAGGCATCGTGGATCGACCTCATTCGCGACCGCCTCGCCAACGGCCATTTCCCGACCTATTTCGCCCTCATCAAGATCTTCGGCCTCGGGGCGGCGGATGAATTCTGGCTCCGCCTGCCGTCGGCGCTCTTCAGCGCGGCCGCAGCGGGCCTGCTGGCGATCGTCGCACTGCGCTTCATCGGGCTGTTCGCCGCGGGTGCGGCGGCCCTCCTTTACGCGATGCTGCCGATCCTGATCGCCTACGGCCAGGAGGCCCGGCCTTACACGATGATGCTGTTCTTCGTCGTGATGGCTATGCTCGGCCATCTGTCGATGCTGACGAGGCAAGCCGGCATCGCGCGTTCCACATGGATGGCGACAATCGGCACCGTGGGGGCTGCGCTGGTGATCCCGGCCGGCATCGTGGCCGTCGCCATGCTGCAAGGCGGCGCGCTCGCCTGCGGCGCTCTTCGCGGACCCGCCGAGACGCGGATGCTCTGGCGGCGCCACCTGCTGGCGACATGGACCATCGCGCTGATCGCCCTGCTGGGACTGGTGCCCGGCTTCATCAGCCTCGGCAAGAAGGCCGAAGGACTGATGAAATGGCAGGTCACCACATCGCCCGCCAACCGCTTCCTCGAATCCTATCGCTCCATCTACGGCCTTGCCGTCGACTGCGATGCCAACCGCTATTTGCCGGCAGGCTTTGAGACCTGGGTGGGCGCCTGCCTGCTGGGGCTGCTGGCGATCGGCGTCGGCCTTGGTATCAGCAGGACCGCCGGACGCTACCTGATCATCACGGCGATCGGCACGCCCCTCGCCTTCATCGTCATCGGCAGCTTCACCGCCGTGACGGCGCGCTATCTGCTCGGCATGATGCCCGCGACGATTCTCCTCGTCACTGCGGCGATGACGTTTATCGTATCGCGTCCGGCCTGGCGCATCCCGGCCACAGCGGTCATCACGATCTTCGTCCTCGCCGTTTCTCTCCAGGCCGCCGACATGCTCGCCTCGGGCCGAAAAGTCGATTGGCGCAGCGTTTCCGCCCTCCTGCACGCAAACGGGGTCCGCAACATCGAGATCCTGGCCAACAGCGAACAGATCCCGCGCGACCTCGCTTATTACCTGCCGAAATCGGATGGCGTCACCTACCAGTTCATACGGCCGCCGCTCGAACCCATGGACCGCATCTGGAGCGCCGCAAAGGCACACGACCCCGCCTGGATCGCCATGCTTTACGCCAACCAGCTCCCGCCCGAGGTCATTGCCGGACGGATGGTTTGCAGATGGCAGTTTGCCTGGCTGACCCTATTTGCCGTGACGCGCGATCCGGCGCTGCTGCCGCCGTCGCTCAGGGATTGCGGGACGGCGCCTTAGCCCGAGGGCCGACGATCAGGCTGCGATATCGCCGGCCGGATCGGCAAAGCTCTCGCCGAGCGCCTCAGCCACAGCGCGATGCGTGATCCGGCCGCGATGGACGTTGAGGCCGTTGCGCAGATGCGGATCGCGGGCGAGCGCGGCAAGACCCTCGCCGGCGAGCGCCAGCCCGAAGGGCAGCGTCGCGTGATTGAGCGCATGGCTCGAAGTCAGCGGCACGGCGCCCGGCATGTTGGCGACACAATAATGGATGACGCCGTCGACGACATAGGTCGAATCGGCATGCGTCGTGGCATGCGAGGTCTCGAAGCAGCCACCCTGGTCGATGGCGACATCCACCAGCACCGCGCCGCGCTTCATCTTCGGCAGCATGGGCCGCGTGACCAGCTTCGGCGCCGCAGCGCCGGGGATCAGCACCGCTCCGATCACGGCATCGGCTGAGACGACTTCGTCCTCCAGCGCATCGATCGTCGAATAGCGGGTGCGGATACGGCCGGCGAAGGTCTCGTCGAGTTCGCGGAGGCGCGGCACCGAGCGATCGAGCACCGTCACCTCGGCGCCGAGGCCGGCCGCCATGCGGGCTGCATGCATGCCGACAACGCCGCCACCGATGACGACGACCTTGGCCGGCGCAACGCCCGGAACGCCGCCGAGCAGGATGCCGCGGCCGCCATTCGGCTTCTGCAGCGCCGTTGCCGCGGCCTGGATCGACAGCCGGCCGGCCACTTCGCTCATCGGCGCCAGCAGCGGCAGGCCGCCATATGGGTCCGTGACCGTCTCATAGGCGATCGCGGTGACGCCCGATTCCATAAGGCCGCGCGCCTGATCCGGGTCAGGCGCGAGATGGAGATAGGTGAAGAGGATCTGGCCCGGCCGGAACTGCGCCCATTCCGCCGGCTGCGGCTCCTTCACCTTGACGATCAGGCCGGCCTTGGCGAACACCTCGCCGGCCGTCGCGGCGATCATGGCGCCGGCTGCGACATAGGCAGCGTCCGGTGCGTCGATCCCAAGCCCGGCGCCGGTTTCGACGACGACCTGATGGCCCCGCGCCACATATTCGCGCACCGCGGCCGGCGTCAGGCCGACGCGGAATTCGTTGTTCTTGATCTCTCTCGGAACGCCGACAAGCATGATGATATCCCCTGGCTCTTATTGGCTGTGCCTGAAGGATATCGCCGCGCGTTGGACGTTTTCGTGCTATTTCATGTCGCTAATCGTACCTCTTCGCACTAACTTTGCACTATCGGCAGCGGAGGCGCCCGATTCATGCAGCTTGACGATTTCGATCGCCGCATCGTCGGCGCCTTGGCCCGCGAGGGCCGGCTTTCGGCCGTCGAACTTGCCGAACGGATCGGCCTGTCGGCTTCCGCGGTAACGCGGCGGCTGCAGCGTCTGGAGGCCGGCGCGGTCATCACCGGCTACCGTGCTGTGGTGGACCCCAACGCGCTCGGCCTCGGCATCACGGCCTTCGTCGAGATCTCGCTCGACCGGCAGAATGACGAAGCGCTGAAGACCTTCGAGGCCGCGGCGCGCAAATGCCCCAACATCCTGTCGCTCTATCTGATGTCGGGCTCGAGCGACTATCTGCTGCGCATCGTCGCGCGCGACCTGCCGGATTTCGAGCGGCTGCATGCCAATGTGCTCGGCCACCTGCCGGGCGTCGCGCGCATTTATTCGAAATTCGCGCTCCGCGAGGCGATCGAGCGGCCATTGGTGCCGATCGGCTGACGTGACCGCTTCGCCACATCGACGGCGAAACAGGCGCATGTCATGGTCGCGCTCTTTCATGACGGAGCTGAAGCGTGGCGCGCCACCATGACGTCATCATCGTCGGCGGCGCCGTTCATGGCGCCTCCGCCGCCTATCACATTGCCGCGCATCCGCGCTTCACCGGCAGCGTCCTGCTCGTCGAGAAGGACCCGACCTTCCAGCAGGCGGCAAGCGCGCTCTCCGCCGCCTCGATCCGCCAGCAATTCTCCTCGCCGGTGAATATCGACATGTCGCTCTACGGCATCGAATTCCTGCGCGCGATCGGCGAGACCCTGTCGGTCGACGGTGACCGGCCCTTCATCAGTCTCAACGAGGGTGGCTATCTGTTCCTCGCGACAGCGGCCGGCGTTCCGACGCTGACCGAAAACCACATCCTCCAGTCGAGCCGCGGGGCGGATATCGTTCTGTTCAACCCGGCCGAACTCGCCGAGCGCTTCCCCTATCTCGCGCTCGACGACATCACGGCCGGCGCCTTCGGCGCGACCGGAGAAGGCTGGTTCGATGGCTATGGGCTGATGCAGGCCTTTCGCGGCAAGGCGCGCTCGCTTGGCGTCGAGACGGCCAGCGCCACCGTGACCGAAATCCTGACCGAGGGCAGCCGCGCGACGGGCGTGCGCTTTGCGGGCGGCGAGACGGCCTTCGCGGGGACCGTCATCATCGCAGCCGGCACCGGCACCCCCGCCCTTCTGCAGCCGCTCGGGATTCCGCTCCCCGTCGAGGCGCGCAAGCGCTGCATCTTCACCTTCGCCTGCCGCGACAAGCTACCCGGCTTCCCGATGCTCATCGACCCGTCCGGCGTCTATTGCCGGCCGGAGGGCGATCTCTTCCTCTGCGGCTCGGCGCCGGAAGCCGACAATGACCCGCTCGCCGAAGATTTCGACGTCGATCATGCGCTGTTCGAAGAGATGATCTGGCCGATCCTCGCGGTCCGCGTTCCGGCCTTCGAAGCGATCCGCCAGGCACGCGCCTGGGCCGGCCACTACGACATGAACCTCTTCGACCACAACGCGATCGTCGGTCGCCTGCCGCCCTATGGCAATCTCCTCATCGCCAACGGCTTTTCAGGCCACGGCCTGCAGCAGGCACCGGCCGTCGGCCGCGGCCTCGCCGAACTCACCGTCGACGGCGCCTACCAGACGATCGACCTCGCGCCGCTCGGCTATGAGCGCATTCTCGAAAACCGCCCGCTGATCGAGAAGAACATCGTGTGAGCTCCCTCCCCAACCCTCCCCCGCTTCGCGGGAGAGGGGGGCGGCAGCCGCGAAGCGGGATCGCGCCCAATGCCAGCCGCCGCCTGCCCTCTCCCCCTTGTGGGGGAGAGTTGGAGAGGGGGCGCTTCCTTGCTCACGATCGCACCCCCAACGAAATCGGGCGCCCGAAGGCGCCCGATGCCGAAATGGGGAACAGGCCGACGCTTACTTCAGCCCGGCCTTGTCGGTGACGGCTGTGGTCGTGGCAGTTGCGTCGGGCTCCTTGGAGATGACGCCACCGGCCGACAGCATGGTCTGGACCGTCTGCTTGTAATCGGCCGGCTCCAGCGCGCCGGAGGTACCAGCGGTGAGCTTGTTCACCTCGCCGATCATGTATTTCTGGTGATCGAGCGTCTGCGAACCCGACTCGTCGGCGTCAACGGTGATCTGCGCCGCCTCATCGGGGTTCTCGCGCGCATAAGCCCAGCCCTTCTCGGACGCCTTCACGAAGCGGGCGAGCTTGTCGACATAGGCCGGATCTGAGAGCTTGTCCTCGAGCGCGTAGAGACCGTCCTCGAGCATGCCGACATTCTCATCGCGATAGTTGAAGACGACGAGGTCTTCGGCCTTGAGGCCGGCATCGAGGATCTGGCCATATTCATTATAGGTCATGGCCGAGATGCAATCCGCCTGCTTCTGCACGAGCGGATCGACGTTGAAGGCCTGCTTCAGAACCGTGACGCCGTCCGCCCCGCCCTCAGTCTTGTAGCCAAGCTTGTTCATCCAGGCCATGAATGGATATTCATTGCCATAGAACCAGACGCCGAGCGTCTTGCCCTTGAAATCGGCCGGCGTGGCGATGCCGGTGTCCTTGCGGCAGACAAGCAGCAGGCCGGAACCCTTGAACGGCTGCGCGATGTTGACGAGCTTGACGCCCTTTTCGCGCGAGGCGAGCGCATCGGCCATCCAGTCGACGATCACGTCGGCGCCACCCGCCGCGATCACCTGCACCGGCGAAATATCCGGCCCGCCCGGCTTGATCGTGACGTCGAGCCCTTCGGCGTCATAGAAGCCCTTGGCCTTGGCCACCAGATAGCCGGCGAACTGGGCCTGCGTGACCCATTTCAGCTGCAGGGTCACCGGGTCGGCCGCAAAGGCCGGCCCGCTCATCGCAAGGCCGGTCGCGGCAGCGATGGCGCCCATCATCCACTTCTTCATTGACCCCTCCAGGTTGTCGTTTCCGTCCCTAAGTGCGGAAGGACGGATGCCAGAAAGTCGCGGCGCGCTCGGCGAGCGCGACCACGCCGTAGAACGCGGAACCGGCCAGCGCCGCCACCGCGATTTCCGCCCACACCATGTCGATGTTCATGCGCCCGACTTCGGTTGAGATACGGAAACCCATGCCCACGATCGGCGTGCCGAAGAACTCCGCTACAATGGCCGCGATCAGGGCGAGAGTCGAATTGATCTTGAGCGCGTTGAACACGAACGGCATCGCCTCCGGCAGCCTCAGCTTGAACAGCGTCTGCCAATAGGTCGAGGCATAGGTCCGCATCAGATCGCGGCTGATGGGCTGCGAGGCGGAAAGCCCCGTGACCGTGTTCACCAGCATCGGGAAAAAGGTCGAGACGACAACGACAGCCGCCTTGGACGGCCAGTCGAAGCCGAACCACATCACCATGATCGGCGCGATGCCGACGATCGGCAGCGCCGAGACGAGATTGCCGATCGGCAGCAGCCCGCGCTTCAGGAAAGCGACGCGGTCGACCAGGATCGCCACCAGGAAACCGGAGCCGCAGCCGATGACATAGCCGACCACGACCGCCTTCAGGAAGGTTTGCCGGAAATCAGCGGCAAGGATCGGCAGCGAACTGGCGATGCGCGTTCCGATCGCCGATGGCGGCGGGATCAGCACGAACGGCACCTCGAACACCACGACGACGATCTGCCAGAGGATCAGCAGCCAGAGACCGAACAGGAACGGAATGAGCAGCGACAGCGCAAGGCCCGGCAATCCGGGCCGGCGCGGCCATTCGGAAAGCTCGGTCACCAGCGCCCAGGCGAGCAGCCAGGCTGTCAGCACCAGCGCCCAGAACCCGCTGCCCGCATGGCCGGCAAGGCCGGGCAGCAGCCCGATGGCCATCGCCGCACCGCCATGCGCCGCCAGCGCCAGCAACGCCGCCGCGACAAGGCTGCGCCGGACGCGGATGGCGGCCATGATGGCGGCCGCCATGACCGCGACCAACGCCCAGCCGGCGGGCCCCTCGCGGATCAGCAGCCGCGCTGGATCGGCAGCGTCGAGCGGCAGTGCGAACAACGCAATCAACCCGACCAGCGCGATCCAGGGCTGGATATGGCCACGCGTCCGATTCATCGCGCGAGCCCCATCCGCTTGACGACCGCTGTGCCGCCAAGGCTGACCATCCAGACGAGGAGTGCCGCCAGCACGGACGCCGCGATGAGCGCGGACCAGATCTGCACCGTCTGCCCGTAATAGGAGCCGGCGAGCAGCCGCGCGCCGATGCCGGCCGAAGCGCCGGTCGGCAATTCGCCGACGATCGCGCCGACGAGGCTGATGGCGATCGCGACCTGCATCGAGGCGAACAGGAACGGCAGCGCCGCCGGCATGCGCAGCTTCCAGAAGGTCTGCCAGCGATTGGCCGAATAGGTCCGCATCAGGTCGACGAGGATGGTGTCAGGCGAACGCAACCCCTTCACCAGCCCGACCGTGATCGGAAAGAAGGAGAGATAGGTCGAGATCAGCGCCTTGGCGATGAAGCGCGACGTATCCGTCGAAAAGCCCATCTGCCCGTTCATGAGATTATAGCCGACCACGACGATCATTGGCGCGATCGCGACGATCGGGATCGTCTGCGAGGCGATCACCCAGGGCATCAGGCTGCGATCGAGGCTCGGCACATGGACGATCGCCGCAGCGAGGATCAGCCCGAGCAGCGCACCGGAGAGAAAGCCGGCCAGCGTTGCGGAAAGCGTGATCCAGGAATGATAGACGAGGCTCTTCTTGGAGGTGACCGGCGTCAGCGCCGTCGACTTCCAGATCTCGGCGACGATCTGATGCGGCGCCGGCAGCAGCGGCCGATCCATGGCATAGGTCGCAATGAGAAGTTCGCTCGCTGTCGGCTCCTTCTTGGCGCGCAGGAAGGCATCGCGCGCCAGCGTCGCATTCATGAAATAGGCGCCGACATACCAAAGCGCGATCAGAGCCAGCGTGACGACAAGGACAGGAACGAGCTTGCCCTTCGGCTTGCCGGGCAAGGGCCGGGGAGTGGCGGTGATGCTCATCATCGCAGCTGCCCGCCCTTCGACGCCCCCACCCCAGCCCTCCCCCGCTTCGCGGGAGAGGGAGAAGGAGGCGCCTCGGTGAATGTCCGTCGGCTATCTAGGCCGCAGCCGGCCCTCTCTCCCGCGAAGCGGGGGAGAGATGGAGAGGGGGCACTTCCGTAGAGATCAATCCTCATAGGAATGCCCGGCCCTGAGCCCGGCGCGGACGCGGGCAGCGATGGCGAGGAATTCCGGCGTCTCGCGGATGTCGAGGCTGCGGTTGCGCGGGAAGCCGCACTCGATGATATCGGTGACGCGGCCCGGACGCGGCGACATCACCACGATCTTGGTCGAGAGGAACACCGCCTCGGGAATCGAGTGGGTGACGAAGACGACGGTCTTCTGGGTTCGGTCCCAGAGCCGCAGCAGCTTCTCGTTGAGATGATCGCGCACGATCTCGTCGAGCGCGCCGAAGGGTTCGTCCATCAGCAGAAGCTCGGGCTCGACCGCCAACGCACGCGCGATCGAGGCGCGCTGCTGCATGCCGCCCGAAAGCTGCCATGGATATTTCCGCTCGAAGCCGGCGAGATCGACGAGGGCGAGATTGTCGGCGACGCGCTTTTCGCGATCGGCCTTGGCGAGCGCCATGATCTCCAGCGGCAGCGCAATATTCCGGGCGATCGTGCGCCAGGGATAGAGGGCCGCCGCCTGGAAGACATAGCCATAAGCGCGCGCGAGACGGGCCTCCTCCGGCGAGACGCCGTTGACGGTGATCGAGCCGCCGGTTGGTTGCTCCAGATCGGCGATGACGCGCAGCAGCGTGGTCTTGCCACAGCCCGACGGGCCGATGAAGGAGACGAACTCGCCGCGCTTCACCTCGAGGTCGATATCCGACAGCGCCTGGACTGGGCCGTCATTGGTGTTGAAGACGAGCGAAAGTCCGGCAATCGCGATCGCCGGACTTTCGCTCTTCGTGCCTGATGTCCCCTCCCCGGTCATCAGGCGCTCAAACGCCGATCGGCATGTGTTCGGCCGAGCGGGTGACGGCGCGCGGCGCGGTCAGTTCTTTCCATTTGGAGAGCGCTCGATTGGCGGCCGGGAAGGGCTTGCGCGCGATGAACTTGCCGCGTCCGGGCTGCGGCTGCGAGTTCTGGCCGTCCGACCAGACCACTTCGCCGCGCGAGAGCGTGTAGCGCGGCAGGCCGCGCACCTCGACGCCCTCGAAGACGTTGTAGTCGATGATCGACTTCTGGTTGGCCGCCGAGATCGTCTTCGAGAGCTTCGGATCCCAGACGACGAGGTCGGCGTCGGAGCCCGGCAGGATGGCGCCCTTGCGCGGGTAAATGTTCAGAATCTGGGCGATATTGGTCGAGGTCACAGCGACGAACTCGTTCGGCGTCAGCCGTCCCGTCTCGACGCCGCGTGTCCACAAGACCGGCATGCGATCCTCGATCCCGCCAGTGCCGTTCGGGATCTTGCGGAAATCGCTGGCGCCCATGCGCTTCTGCTCGGTGGTGAAGGAGCAATGATCCGTCGCCACCACCTGCAGCGAGCCGGCGGCCAGCCCGGCCCACAGGCTGTCCTGGTGGCTCTTGTCGCGAAAGGGCGGCGACATCACACGCCGCGCCGCATAGTCCCAGTCACGGTTGAAATACTCGCCTTCGTCGAGGACGAGATGCTGGATCAAGGGCTCGCCATAGACACGCATGCCCTTCTGCCGGGCGCGGCGGATCGCCTCGTGCGCCTGCTCGCAGGAGGTATGGACGATATAGACCGGCACGCCGGCGGCATCGGCGATCATGATGGCGCGATTGGTCGCCTCGCCCTCGACCTCGGGCGGCCGCGAGAAGGCATGCGCCTCCGGCCCGGTCTTGCCTTCGGCCATCAGCCGCTGCTGCAGGGCGGCGACGATATCGCCGTTCTCGGCATGGACGAGAGGCAGCGCGCCGAGCGCCGCGCAGCGCTGGAACGAGGCGAACATCTCGTCGTCGTTCACCATCAGCGCGCCCTTGTAGGCCATGAAATGCTTGAAGGTGTTGATGCCGCGGTCGACGATCTTCGCCATCTCGTCGAAATGCGTCTCCGACCAGCCGGTGATGCACATGTGGAAGGAATAGTCGCCCGATGCCTGGCGCGTTGCCTTGCCGCTCCAGTCCTCGAGCGCCGCGAGCATGCCGGCCTCGCCGGGAATGACGAAATCGACGACCGTGGTCGTGCCGCCGGAAAGTGCCGCGAAGGTGCCGCTCTCCCAGGTTTCGGCCGCCGTGGTGCCCATGAACGGCATTTCGAGATGGGTATGCGGGTCGATACCGCCCGGCATCACATAGGCGCCGCTCGCATCGACCACCGTATCGCCGGAAAGATCAGGCCCGATCGCCTTGATCGTCTCGCCCTCGATGAGGATATCCGCCTCATAGCTGCGGTCCGCGGCCACGATCGTGCCGCCCTTGATCACCGTCGACATCTGTAATCCCTCTTTGTTTCTGGCAGGCGGATCAGCCGACGATCTCGGCCGTCTCGAGCACGGCGTGCAGAAGCACGTCCGCCCCGGCTGATGCCCATTCCGGTGTGATGGTTTCGTCTTCGTTGTGCGAGAGCCCGTCGACGCATGGGCACATGATCATGGTGGCCGGCGCCACCTTGGCGGCCCAGCAGGCGTCGTGTCCGGCTCCGGAAATGATGTCCATATGGCTGTAGCCGAGCCGCTCGGCGGCGCTGCGCACGCGCCCGACCAGCACCGGATCGAAGGTCACCGGATCGAAATGGCCGACCGGCTCGATCGTGCAGCCGACGCCAAGTTCGGCGGCGATCAGCAGCGCTTCCTCTTCGATCCGTGCGCGCATGCCGTCGAGCTTCGCCTGATCGGGGCTGCGGATATCGATCGTGAACACGACCTTGCCGGGCAACACGTTGCGCGAATTCGGCGTGAAGAACACCTGGCCGACGCCGCCGACGGCGCCGGGCTGGCTCTCCATCGCCACCCCCTGCACCATCTCGATGATGCGGGCCATGGCAAGACCGGCATTGACGCGCATCGCCATCGGCGTCGAGCCGGTATGCGCCTCCTTGCCGGTCAGCGTCACTTCGAGCCACCACAGGCCCTGACAATGCGTGACGACGCCGATCTGCTTCTCTTCGACCTCGAGGATCGGCCCCTGCTCGATATGATATTCGAGATAGGCGTGCATCTTGCGCGCGCCGACATTTTCCTCGCCGAGCCAGCCAATGCGCTTCAGTTCCTCGCCATAGGTCTTGCCTTCGGGATCCTTGCGGCCATAGGCGTAGTCGAGCGTCAGCTGCCCGGCAAAGACGCCCGAGGCGAGCATGGCCGGCGCAAAGCGCGCGCCCTCCTCATTGGCCCAGTTGGTGACGACGATCGGATGCTTCGTCTTGATGCCGAGATCGTTGAGGCTGCGCACCACTTCCAGCGCCGAGAGCACGCCGAGCACGCCATCGAACTTGCCGCCGGTCGGCTGGGTGTCGAGATGCGAACCGACATAGACAGGCAGTGCGGCCGGATCGGTGCCCGGCCGCGTCATGAACATGGTGCCCATCTTGTCGACGCCCATGGTGAGCCCGGCCGCTTCGCACCAGCCCTCGAAGAGCTTCCGCCCCTCGGCATCGGCGTCGGTCAGCGTCTGGCGGTTGTTGCCGCCCCTGAGACCCGGTCCGATCTTCGCCATCTCCATCAGGCTGTCCCACAGGCGCTCGCCATTGATGCGGAGGTTGTCGGTCGGGGCGGTCATGTGGGTACTGTCCTCAAAGAGCTCGACAGCCTGTCATTGCCGGGCTCGACCCGGCAATCCAGACCTTACGGGAGATCGGCAACAAGACTGGATCCCCGGGTCAAGCCCGGGGATGACGACTGAGAATGTAGCAGCCGAATTTGACCACATCCTCACATCGTCGGGAAGTTGAACACGGCGCCGGATTTGATGCCATCCGGCCAGCGCGAGGTGACGGTCTTGATGCGTGTATAGAAGCGCACGCCTTCCGGCCCATAGATGGCATGATCGCCGAAGATCGACCGCTTCCAGCCGCCGAACGAATGATAGGCGACAGGAACCGGGATCGGTACATTGATACCGACCATTCCGGCCTCGATCTTGTCGGCAAACGACCGCGCGGCGTCGCCGTCGCGGGTGAAGATCGCGGTGCCATTGCCGAATTCATGGGCATTGATCAGCTCGACTGCCTCGTCATAGGTCCCGGCGCGCAGCACCGAGAGGACAGGACCGAAGATCTCCTCGCGGTAGATCGTCATTTCCTTGTCCGCATGATCAAAAAGCGTGCCACCGATGAAGTAGCCGCCCTCATAGCCCTGCAGCTTGAAGCCGCGGCCGTCGACGACGAGCTTCGCCCCTTCCGCGACGCCCTTGTCGATATAGGACGAGACCTTGTCGAGATGCTGCTTCGTGACGAGGGGGCCCATCTCGGCCTCGCGGTCGGTCGCCGGACCGATCTTCAGCGCGCGGACCCGCGGCGCCAACGCCTCGATCAGCGCGTCCGCGGTTCGGGCGCCGACCGGGACGGCCACCGATACCGCCATGCAGCGCTCGCCGGCCGAGCCGTAGCCCGCGCCCATCAGCGCGTCGGCTGCCTTGTCCATGTCGGCATCTGGCATGATGACCATGTGGTTCTTGGCGCCGCCGAGCGCCTGCACGCGCTTTCCGGCCGCCGTGCCGGTCGCGTAGACATAGGAGGCGATCGGCGTCGAGCCGACGAAGCTCACCGCCTTGATGTCGCGATGCGCGAGGATCGCGTCAACGATCTCCTTGTCGCCATGCACGACATTGAGCACGCCGGCGGGCAGCCCGGCCTCATAGAGCAGTTCGGCGACGACCATCGCCGCGCTCGGATCCTTTTCCGAGGGCTTCAGGATGAAGCAATTGCCGGCGGCGATCGCCACCGGATACATCCAGAGCGGCACCATGCAGGGGAAATTGAACGGCGTGATGCCGGCAACGACGCCGAGCGGCTGGCGATCGGAATAGCTGTCGATCGAGGGGCCGACATTTTTCGAATATTCGCCCTTCAAAAGATGCGGGATGCCGCAGGCGAACTCGACCACCTCGAGCCCGCGCTGCACTTCGCCGAGCGCATCGTCATGCGTCTTGCCATGCTCGGCCGAGATCGCCCGCGCGATGCGGTCGGCATTCTGCTCCAGGAGATCCTTGAAGCGAAACATCACGCGCGCCCGCTTCAGCGGCGTCGTCTCGGCCCAGGCCGGAAAGGCCGCCTTGGCAACCGCAACGGCGGCGTCCAGTTCGGCGACCGTGGAAAGCGGCAGCTCGGCGGTCTGCTCGCCGGTCGCCGGATTGAAGATCGGCGCCGTGCGGGCCGAGACCGACGGCTGCTTCTTGCCGCCGACGAGATTGGAGATCCTGTCCATCCTGTGCTCCTCCCTTCGCGTCAGTCGGCCTGCTTCAGAAGACGGCCGAGCGTCTCGAAGATCTGGTCGATATGCGTCTTCTCGATGATCAGTGGCGGCGACAGCGCGATGATGTCGCCGGTGGTGCGGATCATCAGGTTGTTCTCGAACGCCTTTAGGAAGATCGAAAAGGCCCGCTTGGTCGGCGCGCCGGCAATGGGATCGAGCTCGATCGCCCCGATGAGGCCGAGATTGCGGATATCGATGACATGCGGCAGGCCCTTGAGGCTGTGCAGCGCGTCGGCCCAATAATCCGCGAGCTCGGCGGCACGCGTCAGCAGCCCTTCCTCGGCATAAATGTCGAGCGTTGCGAGCGCAGCCGCGCAGGCGACCGGATGAGCCGAATAGGTGTAGCCGTGGAACAGTTCGATCGTGTTCTCGGGCGCATCCATGAAGGTGTCGTAGATCGTCTTGGAAGCGAACACCGCCCCCATCGGCACGACGCCGGAGGTGATCCCCTTGGCGGTGCACACCATGTCCGGCACGACATCGAAATAATCGACCGCGAACGGCGTGCCGAGGCGGCCAAAGCCAGTAATGACCTCGTCGAAGATCAGCAGGATGTCGTGCTTGTCGCAGATTTCGCGCAGGCGCTTCAGATAGCCCTTCGGCGGAATCAGCACGCCGGTCGAGCCAGCGACCGGCTCGACGATCAGCGCCGCGATGTTCGATGCGTCATGCAGCGCGATGACCTTTTCGAGGTCGTCGGCGAACTCGGCGCCATATTCCGGCTCGCCGCGCGTAAAGGCGTTGCGCTCGAGATCATGCGTGTGGCGAATATGATCGACGCCGGTCAACAGCGTGCCGAAGGTCTTGCGGTTGCCCGAGATGCCGCCGACCGAGATGCCGCCGAAGCCGACGCCGTGATAGCCACGCTCGCGGCCAAGCAGGCGGAACTTGGTGCCCTTGCCGCGCGCACGATGATAGGCGAGCGCGATCTTCAGCGCCGTATCGACCGATTCCGAGCCTGAATTGGTGAAGAACACATGGTCGAGCGGCGACGGCATCATGCCGGCGAGGCGGGCGGCAAGCTCGAAGGCTTTCGGATGGCCCATCTGGAAAGCCGGCGCGTAATCGAGCTCGGCCACCTGCGCCGAAACCGCCTCGACGATCTTCGCCCGGCCATGGCCGGCATTGACGCACCAGAGGCCGGCCGTGCCATCGAGGATCTGCCGCCCGTCGGCGGAGGTGTAATACATGTCCTTCGCGCCAACGAGCATGCGCGGGTTCTGCTTGAACTGGCGGTTGGCCGTGAACGGCATCCAGAAGGCTTCGAGATTGTTCGGGCGGACGGGGGCGGTCATGGTGGAATGGTCTCCGGGATGCCGGGCGGGACGGTTCGACCGGTCATTTTCCTGAACGTAGGCCCGCCGGAAAAGCCGGTCAATTCGTTGCGGACGTTAAGAGTGTTCTTTATATTGAACATATGAACGATGCCCATTTCGACATCGATGTCGGCGCGCGCCTGCGCGATCTGCGCTTGAAGCAAGGCCTGTCGCAGCGCGCGCTGGCGAAGCGCGCTGGCGTTTCCAACGCCACGGTATCGATGGTCGAGGCCAATCGCGTCAGCCCTTCGGTGTCGGGCCTTCGCCAGATTCTCGCCGGCATACCGATCAGCCTCGGCGAGTTCTTCGCCGGCCCGCCCGGTGACCGCGAGCAGGTCGTCTTTCGCGCCGATGAATTGAAGGAGATCGCCGGCGGCCCGATCTCGTTCCGCCAGGTCGGCGCCAATCTCGAAGGGCGCGCGCTGCAGATGATCCATGAGCGCTATCGGCCGGGCGCCGAGAGCGGCAAGGCGATGCTTTCCCATCAGGGCGAGGAAGCCGGCCTCGTCATCCGCGGTCGCATGCTGCTGGAGGTTGCCGGCGCCCGCTATGAACTCGGCCCCGGCGACGCTTATTTCTTCGACAGCCGCAAGCCGCACGCCTTCAGGAATATCGGCGAGGGTGAGCTTGAGTTGGTCTCGGCCTGCACGCCGCCGAGTTTTTGAGGCGGCGCGATTGTAAGCAGGGCCATCGCCCCTTTCCCGCGAGGCGGGAGAGGGCCGGGGTGAGGGTCTTGAGACGCTACGCGGCCACCTGCTTCAGCGCGACGCAGATATCGTCCACCACCGAGGTGACGACGGTCTCGTCATCGCCTTCCGCCATCACGCGGATCAGCGGTTCGGTGCCAGAGGGGCGGATCACCAGGCGGCCGGAACCCGAGAGCCGCGCCTCGCCCTCGGCGATCGCCGCCTTGACGCTGGCCGTATCGAGCGGTTTACCGCCACCGAAGCGGACATTCTTGAGGATCTGCGGCACCGGCTCGAACCGGCGGCAGACCTCGCTCACCGGCTTGCCGGTCTGGCGCACCACAGCAAGGATCTGCAGCGCCGAGACCAGGCCATCACCGGTCGTCGAGAAATCCGACAGGATCAGATGGCCGGACTGTTCGCCACCGACATTGAAGCCGTGCTGACGCATATGCTCGACGACATAGCGATCGCCGACCTTGGTGCGGTCGAGCGACAGTCCGAGGGAACCGAGATAGCGCTCCAACCCGAGATTGGACATGATCGTCGCGACGATGCCTGGCTTCGAAAGCTTGCCTTCCTCGGCCCAGGACGCAGCGACAACGGCCATCAGCTGGTCGCCGTCGACGATCTCTCCGCGCTCATCGATCAGGATGACGCGGTCAGCATCGCCGTCGAGCGCGATGCCGATATCGGCGCGCACCTCATGCACCTTGCGGCGCAGCGCGTCGGTCGCCGTCGACCCCACATCGCGGTTGATATTCAATCCGTCGGGCTTGTCGCCGACCGAGATCACTTCGGCGCCGAGTTCCCACAACGCTTCCGGCGCGACCTTGTAAGCCGCGCCATTGGCTGAATCGATCACGATCCTGAGGCCAGACAGATCGAGCGACTTCGGCAGCGTCCGCTTGGCGAATTCGACATAGCGCTCGCGTGCACCATCGATGCGCTTGGCGCGCCCAAGATCGGCAGACGCCGCAAGGCGTCCCGACAGATCTTCCTCGATCAGCGCCTCGATCCTCGCTTCGGCTTCGTCCGAGAGCTTGTAGCCGTCCGGACCAAACAGCTTGATGCCGTTGTCCTCATAGGGATTGTGTGAGGCGGAGATCATGACGCCGAGATCGGCGCGCAGAGAGCGCGTCAGCATGGCAACGGCCGGCGTCGGCATCGGACCGAGCAGAAACACGTCCATCCCGGCGGCGGTGAAGCCGGCCGTCAGCGCCGGCTCGATCATATAGCCCGACAGGCGCGTGTCCTTGCCGATGACGACGCGGTGACGATGGGCGCCGTTGCGGAAGGCAATACCGGCGGCGATTCCGACCTGCAAAGCCATTTGCGGGGTAATCGGGAAAGAATTGGCCTTGCCCCGAATGCCGTCTGTACCGAAGAGCTTGCGCACCATCACTGCCATCCGTCTTTTCGCCTGCGGACCTTCATAGTGCGAACACTAGGCAAAGACCGTTCAAAATTGATGAGCGACGGTCACATGCTCGCCGCGCCTTCGGATGACAAAATGCACCAGCAAAAAGGGCGGCCCGAAGGCCGCCCGATTGCGTGGCAAACAAATCGATCAGGCCTGCGGCTGCGGCTCGAGGCCGGTATCGCCCTTCGGCCGGGGACCGCGCGTCGTCGGCACCACCGAAGGACGCGACGGCGGGGTGTCATCGCCCGTATCGCGGATCGGCGGCTTGCCGGCGAGCAGGCCCCTGATCTCGTCGCCGCTCATCGATTCATATTCGAGCAGCCCCTGGGCCAGGATCTCGAGGTCGCCGTGCTTCTCCGAGAGAATCCGGCGGGCATCGTCGAGACCCGTTTCGACCAGGCGCCGCACTTCGGCGTCGATCTTGCGGGCGGTCTCTTCCGAGACATTCTGGGTCCGCGACACGGAGTGGCCGAGGAACACCTCTTCCTGGTTCTCGCCATAGGCGACCGTGCCGAGTTCTTCCGAGAAGCCCCAGCGCGTGACCATGGCCCGGGCAAGGCGTGTCGCCTGCTCGATATCGGACGCCGCGCCTGACGTGACCTTGTCCTTGCCGAAGGTGATTTCCTCGGCAATGCGGCCGCCCATCATGATGGCGAGACGCGAGGTCATCTGCTCGTAGCTCATCGAGAGCTTGTCGCGCTCCGGCAGCTGCATGACCATGCCGAGAGCACGGCCGCGCGGAATGATCGTCGCCTTGTGCACCGGATCGGTGGCGGGGACGTTGAGGGCGACGATCGCATGGCCGGCCTCGTGATAGGCGGTCAGGCGCTTCTCGTCCTCGGTCATCACCAGCGAACGCCGCTCGGCGCCCATCATCACCTTGTCCTTCGAATCCTCGAACTCGCGCATAGTGACCATGCGCTTGTTGCGACGGGCCGCCATCAGCGCGGCCTCGTTGACGAGGTTCATCAGGTCGGCACCCGAGAAGCCGGGCGTACCACGGGCGAGCGTCTTCAGATCGACGTCGGGCGACATCGGCACCTTGCGGGCATGCACCTTCAGGATCTTCTCGCGACCGACGACATCCGGATTGGGGATGATCACCTGGCGATCGAAACGGCCGGGACGCAGCAGCGCCGGATCCAGCACGTCGGGACGGTTGGTCGCGGCGATGATGATGATGCCTTCGTTCTGCTCGAAGCCATCCATCTCGACCAGCAGCTGGTTCAGCGTCTGCTCGCGCTCGTCATTGCCGCCGCCGAGACCGGCGCCGCGATGACGGCCGACCGCATCGATTTCGTCGATGAAGATGATGCACGGCGCGTTCTTCTTGGCCTGCTCGAACATGTCGCGCACACGGCTCGCGCCGACGCCCACGAACATTTCGACGAAATCCGATCCCGAGATTGTGAAGAACGGCACATTGGCCTCGCCGGCCACGGAGCGGGCGAGCAGCGTCTTGCCGGTTCCGGGAGGGCCGACCAGCAGCACGCCACGCGGAATACGACCGCCAAGGCGCTGGAATTTCTGCGGATCGCGCAGAAACTCGACGATCTCCTGGAGATCGTCCTTGGCCTCATCGACGCCCGCGACGTCTTCGAACGTGACCCGTCCGTGCGCTTCCGTGAGCAGCTTGGCCTTGGATTTGCCGAAACCCATCGCCTTGCCGCCCGCCCCCTGCATCTGGCGAGACAGAAAGATCCAGACGCCGATCAAAGCGAGGAAAGGCAGCCACGATATCAGTAGGCTGACGAACCAGGGAACATTGTCCTGAAGCGGTTTGGCGGTGACGGTGACGCCTTTACCATAGAGGCGCTCGACCATGCCTGGCGTATTGGGCGCATAAGTCTGGAACGACCGGCCATCGGTATAGCTGCCCGTGATCTCAGGTCCCTGGATCACCACGTCG
>DATMGR010000033.1:0-154208 GCA_035555375.1 Kaistia sp.
GACCATGGCAAATCGACGCTGGCCGACCGGCTGATCCAGCTGACCGGCGGCCTCGACGCGCGCGAAATGGCCGGCAAGGAGCAGGTTCTCGACAATATGGAGATCGAGAAGGAGCGCGGCATTACCATCAAGGCGCAGACCGTGCGCCTGAACTACAAGGCCCAGGACGGCAAGGACTACATCCTCAATCTGATCGACACCCCCGGCCATGTCGACTTCGCCTATGAAGTGAACCGGTCGCTGGCCGCCTGCGAAGGCTCGCTGCTGGTGGTCGATGCGTCGCAGGGCGTCGAGGCGCAAACGCTGGCCAACGTCTATCACGCGCTCGATGCCGGCCATGAAATCGTGCCGGTGCTGAACAAGGTCGACCTGCCCGCTGCCGAGCCGGAAAAAATCAAGAAGCAGATCGAGGACGTCATCGGCCTGGACGCGTCCAATGCGGTGATGATTTCGGCCAAGACGGGCCTCGGCGTCCCGGACGTCCTCGAGGCCATCGTCACCCGCCTGCCGCCGCCGAAAGGCGACCGCAACGCGCCGCTCAAGGCGCTGCTGGTCGACTCTTGGTACGACGCCTATCTCGGCGTCGTCGTTCTGGTGCGCATCGTCGATGGCGTCCTGAAGAAGGGCCAGCGCATCCGCATGATCGGCATCGATGCGGCCTATGAAGTCGACCGCACCGGCGTTTTCAAGCCGAAGCTGACGATCGTCGACGAGCTCGGCCCCGGCGAGATCGGCATGCTCACCGCTTCGATCAAGGAGGTCGCCGATACGCGCGTCGGCGACACCATCACCGACGAACGCAATCCGGTCGATGAACCTCTGCCCGGCTTCAAGCCTTCGATTCCCGTCGTGTTCTGCGGTCTGTTTCCGGTCGATGCCGCCGACTTCGAAACGCTGCGCGCTGCGATGGGCAAGCTGCGTCTCAACGACGCCTCGTTCAGCTTTGAAATGGAAACCTCGGCCGCGCTCGGCTTCGGCTTCCGCTGCGGCTTCCTCGGCCTGCTGCATCTGGAAATCATCCAGGAGCGCCTCGAGCGCGAGTTCAATCTCGACCTGATCGCGACCGCGCCGTCGGTCGTCTACAAGCTGCTGCTCACCGACGGCTCCGAGATGGAGCTGCACAACCCGGCCGATATGCCCGATCCGATGAAGATCGAGGAAATCAAGGAGCCGTGGATCCGCGCCACGATCCTGACGCCGGACGATTATCTCGGCGCGATCCTGAAGCTCTGCCAGGAGCGGCGCGGCGTGCAGGTCGACCTTTCCTATGTCGGCGCCCGCGCGATGGTCACCTATGACCTGCCGCTCAACGAGGTGGTGTTCGATTTCTATGACCGGCTGAAGTCGGTCTCGAAGGGCTATGCCTCGTTCGATTATCACCTCTCCGACTACAAGGCCGGCGATCTCGTCAAGCTGCAGATCCTCGTCAATGCCGAGCCGGTCGACGCGCTCTCGATGCTCGTTCACCGCACGCAGGCCGACCGCCGCGGCCGCGCGATGTGCGAGAAGCTGAAGGACCTCATCCCGCAGCATCTCTTCGTCATCCCGATCCAGGCCGCGATCGGCGGCAAGATCATCGCCCGCGAAACCGTCAAGGCGATGCGCAAGGACGTGACGGCCAAATGCTATGGCGGCGACATCACCCGCAAGCGCAAGCTCCTCGACAAGCAGAAAGAGGGCAAGCGCAAGATGCGCCAGTTCGGCAAGGTCGACATCCCCCAGGAAGCGTTCATCGCCGCGCTGAAGATGGACGAATAGCCCCCGCGCACAGCCCCGGAGCAAGGCGTCATGAAGGTCATGAGCCTCAATGGCTGGGGCGGCACGCTCGGCGATGAACTGCTGGCCTATCTGGCCGCTGCCGATCCCGACATGCTCTGCCTGCAGGAGGTCGTATCGACGCCGGCCTCCAGCGCTGAAGTGCTGACCTATCGCGACGGCGACCATATCCTGCCGCAGCGCGCCAATCTCTTCCGCGAGGTTGCCGAGGCCCTGCCCGATCACGTCGCCCTGTTCTGCCCGGCGGCGCAGGGCGTGCTCCATGACGGCGACCGCGCGGTGCCCTCGCAATGGGGCCTCGCGACCTTCGTGCGCCGCGCCTCCCCGATCATCGGCCAGGCGCAGGGCTTCGTGCACAAGGCCTTTTCCCCAAATGGCTATGGCGATCATCCCCGCTCGCGCGTCGCCCATATCGTGCGCCTCTGGGATTTCGCCCGTGACCGCGCCGTGACCATCGGCCATATGCACGGCCTCCGCGATCTCGCCGGCAAGCACGACACGCCGGCCCGCCGCGCCCAGGCGGAGCGCCTCGCCGCCCTGTTCTCGTCGCTCGCCGAGCCCGGTGACGCGCAGATCCTCTGCGGCGATTTCAACGTCGAGCCGGACAGCGAAACCTTCGCCATTCTCGGCCGGCTCGGCCTCCGCGACCTCGTCACCGCGCGCGGCTTCCCCGGCACGCGCAGTTCGCACTACACCAAGCCCGGCCGCTTCGCCGACTACATGCTGGTCAACACCACCCTCGCCGACGCGCCCTTCGACGTCGTGACGGCACCGGAAGTCTCGGACCACTGCCCGCTGGTGCTGGCGTTATGAAGGGTTCGAGGGCCAAGGCCGTCCGGGCCGCGCCTTCGCGGTCATTGAGCCCACGAGCAAGCGCCGCGACGAGCGAGAGTTAGCGCCGAAGCCATTCCGAATACGGCCTGACGCCGAAGGCGGCGTCCGCCTCCTCGTCGAGCACGGCGATGAACTCAAGCGAGTGACCGTCCGGATCGGCGAAATATTGCGAGACGGCCGGCATCCAGCCGATCACCTCGGGCTCCCCGGCCGGCTTGCCGGTGAAGCCGAGCGGCTGCACGCCCCTGGCCTTCAGCGCCGCCCCCGAGGCGAGCACACCGTCGACACCCATCGCGAAGGCGAGGTGCAGCCGCATGGCGAGCGGCCCGGACCCGGTTTCCCACAGCCCGATCATCCCCGTGCTGCGGCCGGGGACGAAGAAGAAGGCAATGCGGCGCTCCGGGAACACCTTCGCCAGTTCGAGCCCGACGACATCGCGATAGAAGGCGATCGACCGGCCGAGATCGGCCACGGTCAGATGCGTCTCATAGAGCCCGTCGATGAGGGGCATGCGTTCGTCGGTCATAGGGCGGCCTTTCCATCCAGCCCGCCTGCCTACAACCTCGACCTAAGTTGAGGTCAAGAGCAGATCGCGGACGAATGTGACGACCCCGCGCCGGCGCCTCCATACCCGCAAGCCGTCACCCCGGCGAAGGCCGGGGTCCCAGCACACAGGCCTCTGGAACATGGATGCCGGCCTTCGCCGGGATGACGGAGGGCATGGCGACTCATGCGCCCTGCGGGCGCTCCTGCAGCGCAGCTAACGGCTCAACTCACCCGCAACCATCCGCGCCGTCATGGCCGGGCCCGTCCCGGCCATCCACGTCTTGCTTCCCGCCATCAAGGCAGCTTCACTTTCCAGGCAAGTCGTGGATGCCCGGGACAAGCCCGGGCATGACGGACGGCTCCAAGCTGAATTGAGCTTGCCCCATCGCCACAGACGCGTTGGGACTATACCTCCTCCGCTGTAGCCCGTGGCCACCACTTGATGACGTCATCCATATACGGGTCGAGGCTATGCCCCTTGTCGTCGACTGCATCTGGCGCGACCTGCCGTTGAATGCTCGTCAGTAGCCAACCATAACGCTCCGGCTTTGTCGCCTCGCGCAATGAACGCAAAGCACCAATTGTCGTGCTCGATCTCAATAGATCGTGAAGGTCATCAATATTGCAGAAGGTCAGTGGAATCTGGTCTTCAAGCTGAATCTCTGGTTCTTTCGACCTGCACAAGTCGCGTGCTCGATTGAGGACATCATCGATCTGATGAGTCGACAACTCGAGCCAAGTATCCATCAACACCACGATGCCTATTGCATCGGCGGCTAACTTCCCCTGAGCTACGCTGGCCAGGCCTCGCCGGACTCGGGAGACGAAGCCCCAGATCTGGAATGCGCCCTTAGCTAAATCTTCAAACGCGGGATCCGTTAGCGGATCGATCGTGTCGCCAAATCTGACGGATATGGGCGCTCTCTTAGCCTTACACTCTATAACGGCAATTGTTTCGTTGTTCTTGCAGAGAAAAATATCGGGGCTCTTAACCCTATTTTTTCGGAAATTATACTCGAATTCAGAAACGACTTCGATTTCTGGAATATGTGATGACAAAATAAGCTTACAGTATTCCTCGAATCTATGAGCGATTTCATTGCGCAATTCACCGTTATTGTCAACTAAATCATAGTATAAGCCGTCCGTATATCGTTCAACGACCAAATCTGGTATTGGACAGATAATTATATTATCAGTTTCGATCAATAAGCAGGGCCACTGGCGCAAGATCGATGATTGATACGCTGAGTGCGCCGTCACCTGACGCATTGCTGCGGCTTTACGGCGAAGTGACGCTTCAGTCTGAGAATAAAGGGAAAAACACTGGCCCAAAGCCCTTAGGTCAATCTTCGATTTGAGATCCGGCAACGGATGCACTTGGATAGCCGCATGCTTTTGTAGCATTGACGTAATAACAAATCCCGTAAAGCAAAACTCATCTATCGAAACATTGTATTTATCGAAGAAGTGATCGGATGCTTCTTGAAAATTATATGAGTAAGCTGACTTGAAAAAGGCCGTCTTGTTCAATTTTCCTCTTTGCCAGTGAAACTGGCGCTGCGCGAGCCGGCGCATTCCATCGAAAACGCTAACCCGACGTAAGGTCAAACCGTCGTCGGCATTCTCTCGATCGTTCATCATCTGCAGAAGCTGCAGAGGCGATGCAAGATTATGCGTATCGAGGTATCTAGACGGGCGGTCATTGCGTCGATGTAGAGGCTTCGACAACAGGTACGCATTGACCAGAGATTCGAGCGTCCATTTATGGATGTTGTGCGGGCCGAGGGCGAACTCAACTGCATATCGCGGTCGTTTGGTGAACCACTGCCAACCAATTTCCTTGCCCTCGCCGATTTTGTCGATCGACCAAATCATGCGGATGAAGTCATCAGATCGATCAACGAGCCCAAGCGATCGGGCCAGCCGCTTCTGTGCGACACCCACTTTCAGACGGAGGTATCCAACCGAACGCTCCCTGGGGTGCGGCTCTTCAAATCCGTCGGAGGTCAAGAACGGCTACTCCATGGGCTTTCTGCGTGAAGTAGACGCAGAAATTCGGATGAGGCGAATTGTGAGCTTACCGAATCGAGCCGCTCGCTCAAACATGGACAACTAATCCCGATCCCGCCTGTCTTCTGGTGCTCGGTCATCATCCCCCCACCACCCTCAAAAATAACAATCCCCGCCCCCTCCCACCGGGCTTACACTCCGTTCATCCCCGTCCATGAAGAGGGCGAACCGGTCGTTCCGTTTGCGGGTGGGGTGCGGAGGCCTTTTGCGGTGGGGGTCACGATCCCGGCGCGAGAGGTCGGCAGGGCCTTGACGGCCGTCCCGTGTCGCGGGGCAGCGGCGCCGGGTTCGCGAGCGGTCCTTTGGGGCCGGCCTTGCGGCGGGGAAACCTTGCCGGTGGGCAGCTTGCGAATCGCGTGTCGTGGGCGATCCAGACCGCCCGGGCTGATCGGGTTTCGAGCCGAACCTTCGCGCGCGGGGCGCCGGATCGTTCGCGAGGGCGGTCAGGCAAACCCGACAATCCTCCTTTCGCCGGCGCGCCGCCTGAGCGCCGACGAACCGTGCGCCCCGCGCCCCTCTTCGCGTCCTGACGCGACAGTTCCGCCCGGCCGATCGACCGATCGGCGTCTCCCCCGCGCGCTGAGGGCTGCGCGGGCGTTTCGCCGTGGCCGCCAGCCTCCGCGGCCGTGACGCGCCGCACGGCATCATAGGGCGGCCGAGGGCTCGCGCGCCGCTTTTTCCCTTGCGCTGTCGGAAAGGTGTTTCACCATTCGTCCTCAGCCTGAGCCTCCCAAGGGCGGGATGGCGACGAGCGCTTTGCAACAGGAGGACGCGTGATGGCGACGGCGAAGAACACGATCTGCATCTGGTACGACAAGGACGCCGAGGCGGCGGCGCGCTTTTATGCCGGCCTCTTTCCCGACAGCGCCGTCACGGCCGTTCATCGCGCCCCCTCCGATTATCCGATGGGCAAGGCGGGCGATGTGCTCACCGTCTCGTTCACCGTCGCGGGGATCCCGTGCATCGGCCTCAATGGCGGACCGATGTTCCAGCACAGCGAGGCGTTCTCGTTCCAGATCGCGACCGACGACCAGGAAGAGACCGACCGCTATTGGGACGCCATCATCGGCAATGGCGGCAAGCCGAGCGCCTGCGGCTGGTGCAAGGACCGCTGGGGCATTTCCTGGCAGATCACGCCGCGCGCGCTGACTGACGCCATGATGGCCGGTGGGGCCGAGGCGAAGCGGGCCTTCGATGCGATGATGGAGATGACGAAGATCGACATCGCCGCCATCGAGGCCGCCCGCCGCGGCTGAGGGCGCGCTGTGCCCGATCGGTCACAGCGCGGCACTCTGCGGCCGGCGCGTCTTGTCCGGGGCCGCCGATGGCGACATAGTCGAGCCCATGCAGCGCGTGCTGCCTGAGGAGATCAAGATGAGAGCAATCCTGTCCGAGATGAACACCATGCTCTTCAATCGGGACAGGATGCTCGATGCTCTCCTCCTTGCGAAAGGCGCGCCGTGCCGATGCGCGCCATGATCTCTCCCCGCTAGCCCGGTTTTTCTTCCGGCGCCGGGCAAGACCGCCGGCCGGCTCGCCTGCGCGCCGCTTCGCGACGATGCGGCGGTTCGTTGCCTATTACGCGCCGCATAAAGGGCTGCTCGCGGCCGATATCGGCTCGGCCGTGCTCGTCTCGGCGACGGCCCTGCTGCTGCCGCTCGCGGCCAATCTGGTGACGCGCCATCTCGGCGATCTTGCCGGCGAGGCCGAGCCGCTGCGGCCGATCCTGATCATCGGCGCAGCCATGCTCGGCCTGCTTGCGCTGCAGGTCGTCTGCGTGTTCTTCGTCGATTACCAGGGCCATGTGATGGGCGCGAAGATCGAGGCGCGCATCCGCAAGGAGCTGTTCGAGCATTGCGCGCGGCTGTCGTTCGGCTTCTATGACCGCGAGCGCACCGGCCAGTTGATGAGCCGGATCACCAATGACTCGTTCTGGCTCGGCGAGCTCTATCATCACGGTCCGGAAGACCTCGCCATCGCGCTGCTGAAATTCATCGGCGCGCTGACGATCCTCGCCTTCATCGACCCCGTGCTGACGCTGGCGATCGCGGCGCTGGTCCCGGTCGCGACCCTCTATGCGCTGCATTTCAACGCCCGCATGAACCGCGCTATGCGGGCGAGCCGCGAGCGCATCGCCGCCGTCAACGAGCGGGTGGAGGATTCGCTCGCCGGCATCCGCGTGGTGCAGAGCTTCGCGAATGAGGCGCTGGAGACGCGGCGCTTCGATACGGAAAATGTCCGATTCCTCGAGAGCCGCAAGGATGGCTATCGCAGCGAGGCGTGGTTCTCAGTCGGCACGACGACCTTCGCCGAGCTGGTCACGGTGCTGGTCATCGTGTTCGGCGCGGTGCGGGTGGTGACGGCGGATCTCACCGTCGCGGACATGCTGACATTCCTGCTCTGCGTCGCCGTGCTGGTCGATCCGGTCAATCGGCTGGCCAATTTCGTGCGGCTCTGGCAGGAGGGCTATAGCGGCTTCGCGCGGGCGATGGAGTTGCTCGATGTCGCGCCCGAGATCATCGACCGGCCGGGCGCACGCGACCTCCCCGCCCCGCGCGGCGCGGTCCGCTTCGAGCAGGTGTCGTTCCGCTATGGGGAGGCGGGTCCGCCCGTGCTGAAGGATCTCTCGTTCAGCATCGCGCCGGGCGAATTCGTCGCGCTTGTCGGCCCCTCCGGCGTCGGCAAGAGCACGCTCGCGGCGCTGATCCCGCGCTTCTATGAGGCGACGAGCGGGCGCGTGCTGATCGACGGGGTGGATGTTCGCGACGTGACGCTCGCCTCGCTCAGGCGCGCGGTCGGCGTCGTGCAGCAGGATGTCTACCTCTTCGCCGGCAGCGTCGCCGAGAACCTTCGCTATGGCCGGCCCGATGCGCCTGATGATGCGGTCATCGCCGCCGCGCGGGCGGCGCATGCGCATGACTTCATCCTCGGCCTGCCCGAGGGCTATGACAGCGATATCGGCCAGCGCGGCGTCAAGCTTTCAGGCGGGCAGAAACAGCGGCTGACCATCGCCCGTGCTTTCCTGAAGGATCCGGCGATCCTGATCTTCGACGAGGCCACCAGCGCCCTCGACACGGCGAGCGAACGCGCCGTGCAGCAGGCGCTTCTGGCGCTGACGCGCGGGCGAACCACGCTGGTGATCGCGCACCGGCTTTCGACGGTTCGTCACGCCGATCGCATCCTGGTGCTGACGGAGGACGGCATCGTCGAGGAGGGAACGCATGACGCGCTGATGGCGCGAGACGGCGTCTATGCGGGGCTGCATCGCGTGCAGGGGCGGATCTGATCGGAGCCGGCGCGGGACGCCCCGGCTGATCATTCAGCTTTCGAATGACTTTGCCGAGAAATCGCGCTATGGTTGCATCCACTGGTGCGGCGCGTGACCGGATCAATCGAAACGAAAAAAGGCGCCGGCTAGGGCCGACGCCTTCCTTCTCGGAGTTTCTCGAAGCTCTCAGCTCGGCTTGCCGGCCGTCGGCTGGGAAACGAAGCGGAGATAGGGCTTCACGGTCTTCCAGCCGGCCGGGAATTTCTCCTTGGCGGCTTCGTCGGAAACGGACGGGACGATGATGACCTCGTCGCCGTTTTCCCAATCGGCCGGCGTCGCGACCGAGAACTTGGCGGTGAGTTGCAGGCTGTCGATGACGCGGAGGATCTCGTCGAAGTTGCGGCCGGTCGAGGCTGGATAGGTCAGCGAGAGCTTCAGCTTCTTGTCCGGGCCGATGACGAACACCGAACGCACCGTCGTTGTGTCGGAGGCATTCGGATGGATCATGCCGTAGAGATTGGCGACGTTCTTGTCGTGATCGGCGATGAGCGGAAAGTTGAGCGTCGCGCCGGTGGCGTCCTTGATGTCGGTGACCCACTGGTCATGATTGGTCAGGAGATCGACCGAGAGCCCGATCAGCTTGACGTTGCGCTTGTCGAATTCGGGTTTCAGCTTCGCCGCCGCGCCGAGTTCGGTGGTGCAGACCGGCGTGAAGTTCTTCGGATGCGAGAACAGCACGCCCCAGCTGTCGCCGAGCCACTTGTGGAAGGAGATGCGGCCTTCGGTGGTATCGGCCTCGAAATCGGGAACCACATCGCCGAGATTCAGTGCCATATCGAGATGTCCTCGTTGCTGCGGTCGCCTCACGCGCCGCGGAATGATTCAGGGGCGATTATCGCATGGCGACTTCGCCGGTCAATCGCGCAATTCCGTCAGTCTTGAGCAAGACTGTGCGATTCTGAGGGCTCATTCGCGATTCCATTCCACACCGGACGGTTAACGGCCCGATCCGAGGAAAATTCATCCGCGGCGTCAGGACTCGAATGGCTGATGAATCCTTAACGAACTCGGTGCAAAATACAGGTGAGGGCGGGCTCTGGACGGAACAAGGACGACTTCGATGGCGGAACTTTCGCATGCTGCCCGATCGCGCTTGAGGCGCCAGACGCGGCTGCTCGGAACGATGCTGGCGCTGCTGGTGACCGGAGTTACCCCGGCCCTCGCCAGCGACAGCCTGCAGACGACGCCGGCCAAGGTCCTGTTCAGCCGCATGAATACGCCGCTGCCGATGGAGGCGCGCTCGATCGGCTCCTATGCCAAAGGCTGCCTCGCCGGCGCGATCGCGCTGCCGGTCGATGGTCCCGATTGGCAGGCGATGCGGCTCTCTCGCAATCGCAACTGGGGCACGCCCGAACTCATCGCCTTCACCGAGCGCCTCGCCGACAGCGCCAAGACGCTCGATCAATGGCCGGGCCTGCTGGTCGGCGACATGGGCCAGCCGCGCGGCGGCCCGGCGCTCACCGGCCATGCCAGCCACCAGATCGGCCTCGATGTCGACCTGTGGCTGACACCGATGCCGAAGCGGACGTTGTCGCTCGACGAGCGCGAGACCATGGCGCCGAGGTCGATGGTCAATGAAAAGGCAAGGCGGATCGACCCGTCGGCCTGGACGAGCGGTCAATTCAAATTGATCCGCCGCGCCGCGCTCGATCCGGAAGTCGCCCGCATCTTCGTCAACCCCGCCATCAAGAAGCAGCTCTGCGTGAGCGCCGGTGGTGATCGCGGCTGGCTGAACAAGGTGCGGCCCTGGTGGGGACACACCTATCACTTCCATGTCCGCCTCGACTGCCCGGCCGGCATGTCGACCTGCGTCCCGCAGAAGGCGCCGCCGCCCGGCGACGGCTGCGGGGCGGAACTCGACGCCTGGCTGCAGCCGCCAAAGCCGGTCAAGCCGCCGACGAAACCTGTGAAGCCGCCGGCACCGCCGCGCCAGATCATGCTGTCAGACCTGCCGGCGGCCTGCCGGGAGGTGCTGCTCGGCGCCCCGCCCGGCATCGAGCCGCAGCATATCGTCGCCGCCGGCCGGCCGGTTGCCGCCGCCTTGCCCGCTGAGGACAGCCCGCCGGGCGTCGAGGTGGAAAACCCGGCCGACACGCAGCCAACCGGGTCCCTTCACTAGACGCCGCGCGATGCACCGCCGCTGCCTGAACGGCGGCGGCTTGCGAACCGGTCAGGCCGCCGAACGCGCCGGTGCCGGTGGCGTGACCCAATGGCGGATCGTCGCCTGGCTGCGGGCATATTGATCGACGACGTGAAGCTCCGCGCCAAGCTCGGCAGCGGCGCGCCAGGGCCAGCGCGGATCGGCGAGAATGGCGCGTGCCAGCGCCACCATGTCGGCACGGCCGGACGCGACCAGTCCCTCAGCCTCGGCCGGCGTCGTGATCAGGCCGACGGCCCGGGTGGGAATGCCGGCCTCGCGCTGGATCGCTTCGGCGAACTGCGCCTGGTAGAGCGGGCCGATCGGGATCTTCGCGTCAACCACATTGCCACCCGACGACGCGCAGATATAGACGACGCCCTCCGCCTTCAGCGCCTTGGCAACCGCGATCGCATCCTCGATCTGGAAGCCGCCCTCGACCCAGTCGCTCGCCGAAAGCCTGGCGCCGACGAACATATGCGCCGGCAGCGCCGCGCGCACCTCGCGAGCGATGGTCACGATCAGCCGCATGCGATTTTCGAGGCTGCCGCCCCAACGATCGGTCCGATGATTCGAGATCGGCGACAGGAACTCGTGCAGCAGATAGCCATGCGCGCCATGCAGCTCGACAAAGTCGAAGCCGGCCCGCTCGGCGCGCTGCGCCGCCTGGACGAACGCCGCGATGATCCGCTCGATGCCGGCCTCGTCCAACGCCTCCGGCATCGGATAATCCGGCGCGAACGGAATGGCCGAGGGGGCCACGGTCTGCCAGGGATCCTGGTCCGGACCGAGGCCGCCCTGGCCGTCGAACGGGATCCGGGTCGACGCCTTGCGCCCGGCATGGCCAAGCTGGATGCCCCACACCGTCGACGCGGGCGCGAAGCGACGCGCGGCCTCGAGCGCCCGGCGGGCGCTCGCCTCATTGTCATCTGAATAGAGCCCGAGGCAGCCATGCGAAATGCGGCCGCGGCGCTCGACGCCCGTCGCCTCGACCGTCACCATCGCAGCGCCGGAAACGCCGAGCGACGTCCAGTGATGGAGATGCCAGTCCGTCGCCGAACCATCGTCAGCCGAATACATGCACATCGGGGCGACGGCGATGCGATTGGACAGCGTGCGCGGTCCGAGCGTCAGGGGAGAGAACAGAGCTGAGGCCATGAAGCGGTTCCAGGGTGGAGGAGGACCGGCCCGAGATAGGCCGTCCGCGTGCGAAGCGAAAGGCCGCGCGGCGCGGCGCCCGATCACGCTCGGTTGATCCGCCACCAGCCGGCAATCGCATGGCGCGGCCGATGGGCCGGCAGCACCTCATGCGGAATCTCCTCCGAGAGCATGAGCACCATCCGCCCGAGATGCGGCAGCACCGTCGCCACCGGCTCGCTCTGGTCGGCAGGATCTCGCCACAGCCTGAGCGCGCCGCCATCCGCCTCGCTCCAGTCAGGATCGAGATAGCCGACGAAGGACACCACCCGGTTGCGCGCACCCTCCAGGGAGTCGAGATGACGGCCATAGAAGCCGCCGATCGGATAGGCGATGAAATTGCACTCGAAATCGAACAGGCCGAGGAACAGCCGGGCGTTGATGGCGCGCCGCAACGCCTCGGCGAAATCGAGCAAAGCCTGTTCCGCCGCCGTGCCACCATCGAGCCAGCGGATCGCGGCGCGGCGAACATTGCCATCGCGCCGATAGGCGGCCTCGCGGCCCACGCCGGCAATGCTGAGGCTGCCTGCCGCCTGCAGCGCCAGGAGTTCGGCGCGAAGCTGCGCGGCGAGCGAGACCGGGAAGACATCGTCGGCGACGGCATAGCCTGTCGCCGCAAGCTGCTCCATCAGCGCATCGAGCGCCGGCGCAGCATCGAAAGATGCGGCCGCGCCGCTCAAGATGTGGTCAGTTCGATGCGGCCGGGCGGTGCGCGGCTGGCATGGCGGGCGAGGTCGTCCATGATCTTCATCGTCAATCTCTCGTCGAAGTTGAGGGCCGTCAGGCAGAGACGCGAAACCGGGCCGGGCGGACGGCTAGAAGGAGCAGCGCGCCAAGGACGCCGAACACAAGCCACACCGGCAGCGCCAGCAGCGCCGTCGCAAGCGGCTCCCAGGCGAAGCGGCCGAGATGGGCCTCGATGGCCGCTTCGGCACGGCCGAGGCTCGCCGGACTCACCGCCAGCCACGCCTCGCCGAGCGGCGTCAGCACGAGCGCAGAAGCGGCAATCGACTTGGTGCCGTCGACGACCAGCCCGATTACGGCTGCCGCAAGGGCAAACAAGCCCGCAAGGCGCACGAGAAGACGAAACATCAGGGATCACTCCAGCGCCCGCCCCCGCCGGAGGCGCCGGCGATCATGCCGCATCGGACGAAAGAGGCCAAGCATGACGATGTCGGGCGGAGAACCGGCGACCACCCTCCCCAGTATCGGGCCAGACACAAGGAGATGCGACCGCATTTCGAGGACGATCCTCGACAAGCGCAAACCGATGGAAAGCGCACCCCTGCCAATCGAGTTGATGCGCGGCGATCGAGCCGGCATGCGAGATCGCGGCCGTCATCGGCGACGCGCCATGGATTGGCCCGGGACAGCGCCGTTCATGTGGCCGCTGTCGAGAGACCGGCGTGATGACGGGGCGGAACGTGGATGATCAGCAACGCCGGCCGCCGACCGAACGTGCGCCCTTGCGCCGCCGCAGCGCTTCGTGATACCGCACCGCTCGTCCGGCTGGCTGTTCCACAGCCCGCGCGGCGTCCCGGCAACGAAACCGCAGGAGACGCCAACGGCAGCGCTGCAAAGCGCGACGGAGGGGTGGCCGAGTGGTTGAAGGCGCACGCCTGGAAAGTGTGTATACGGGAAACCGTATCGCGGGTTCGAATCCCGCTCCCTCCGCCATTCACCATTCATCGCATCCGACTCGGGTCAATGATTTCATTGATATTTACCGAGTTGACGCCAGCCGAAGAGCCCGCCTGCGCCGCGGCGCATTCCGCTCGTCGGCGTGAGCCTCGAGGCGTTCAGGGCGTTTCCGCAGGGCTTCCCGCGCTATCGCAATAACCCTCCCCTTTCCGACACGGTGAACAAATATCTGAGGGAGAACAGCCTGCTGCAAGCGCCGGCCAAGGCGGCTGGCTCGATTCGATTTCGGCGGATCACATGTGCTTTTCGAAGCGGAACATTCCGCCGTCTCCAGGCAGGTCTGGGCCCGCAGGATGGCTCAGGTCCTTATGGTGCTTGTTGAAATATTCGACGATGCCGAAGCCGCAGACGTTCACATAGAAATGGATGTTGCGCTTCTCGAAATAGGGCGTATGCGTGATCCAGACCTTGGTATCGGGATAGTAAGCCTCTATGGCCTTCCAGGCCTTCCGGCCAAGACCCCGGCCAATCTCGTCGGCGCGGATGAAGAAGAAGTCGAGCGAGTTGTGCTGGGTTTCAACGTCGATGCAAACGACGGCACCGCCGACCCAGCGTCCATCATCGAGGACACGCAGCACGACGGCGTTCGGCGCTTCGGAGGAGGCGTAGACGTCCTCGTCGGCAGGAATGGGCCCCTCGCCGAGCGATCCGAAATCCTCGACCACGGCGATGGCGAAGGCATCCTGAAGATTCCTGCAGAAGCGGGGGAGGTCGGCTTCGGTGGCGACGTCGAGCGTGACGCGGGCGTTATCGGGATCGGCAGTCATCGGTTGGTTCCAACCGAAAGGGGTGGCCGACCGGCTATGGACCGGCGTTTCACGCCCGGGGATTATGGCTTCAGGCGCGAACGCCGACGGTGGCGGCCGCGCCTTCGGTCCACCTTCGGCGGCCGGCGAGCCGCATGACGAGCACGAAGAACACCGGCACGAAGATCACGGCCAGGACGGTGGCCGCGATCATGCCGCCGAAAAGGCCGGTGGCGAGCGCGTTCTGGGTTTCGGAGCTCGGCCCTTTCGCGACGACCAGCGGCACGATGCCAAGCGTGAAGGCGAGCGAGGTCATGACGATCGGCCGCAGCCGCAGGCGGGCCGACTCCATGGCGGCCTCACGAAGCGAGTGCCCCTCCTTCAGCAGCTTGCGGGCGAACTCGACGATCAGCACGGCGTTCTTGGCCGAAAGGCCGATCAGCGTGATCAGGCCGACCTTGAAGAACACGTCATTCTCCAGGCCCCGCAGATGCACCGCCACGACCGCGCCAAGAATGCCGAGCGGAACGACGAGCATGACGGAGAGCGGGATCGCCCAGCTTTCATAGAGGGCGGCGAGCACGAGGAACACGAAGACGAGGGAAACGACGACCAGGAGCGGCGCCTGCCCGCCCGATTGGCGCTCCTGGAACGACTGGCCCATCCATTCAACGGCGAAACCGGCGGGAAGCTTCGTGGCGATCCGGTCGATCTCGCGCATCGCCGTGCCGCTCGACACCCCGGGCGCCGCATCGCCCGAGAGGCTGAGCGAGGGATATCCGTTGTAGCGGTTGAGCTGCAGCGGACCGAGCGACCATTCCGGCGTCACCACCTCGGACACGGGAACCATGCCGCCCTTGTCGTTGCGCACATGCAGCTTCAGCACGTCCTCGACCTGCATGCGATCCTTCGCCTGTGCCTGCAGGATGACCTGCTGGAGACTGCCCGCCCGCGGGAAGTCGTTGACGTAGGTTGGGCTCATGGTCGCGGCGAGCAGATCGCTGATCGAGGAGAAGGAGACGCCGAGCGCGCTGGCCTTCTGGCGATCGACCCGAAGATCGACTTCGGGCCCGCTGGGCAGTCCGTCGACGCGCACATTCCGCAGAAGCGTGCTCTGTCCGGCGAGCGCGACGAGCTTGTCAGACGCAGCCCGCAGCGCCGCCGGACCGCCGCCGGCGCGGTCGACCAGCCGCAGGGCCACGCCCGATGTCGTACCCAGCTCGTCGATGGCGGGCGGCTTCATGATGAGGACGTCGCCTTCCGTCGCCTCCTGCATCGCGCGCTCTGCAGCAGCGATCTCGGCATCGGTGCTGCCGCCCCGCACATCGAAGTCGCGCAGCGTGGTGAAGGCCATCGCCGCGTTCGGACCGGAACCTGAAAAGCCGAAGCCCAAGATGGAGAGATTGTTCGCGATGTCGGGACGGGTCGCGGCCTGGCGGTCGAAGCGCTCGACGAGCGCCCGCGTGCGCTCGGCGGTGGCGTCGGCCGGCAGCGTGAAGGATGTAATGAACGTACCCTGGTCCTCGTCCGGCACGAAGGCGGTTGGCAAAGCGCGGTAGCCAAGCACCAGCGCGCCGACGAGGACGCCATAGACCAGCATGACGCGTCCGGCGCGCTTCACGAGCCAGCCGACACCTGTCGTGTATCGCCCCGTCAGCCGGTCGAAGCCGCGATTGAACCAGGCGAAGAAGCCCTTGCGCTCGTGATGGGGCGTGACCGGCTTGAGGATCGTGGCACAGAGCGCAGGCGTCAGGCTGAGCGCCAGGAACGCCGAGAACAGGATCGAGACCGCGAGCGAGACGGTGAACTGCCGGTAGATCGCGCCGACGGAGCCGCCGGCCAGGCCCATGGGCAGGAACACCGCGGTCAGGACGAGCGTGATGCCGACGACGGCCCACGTGATCTCGCGCATGGCGCGGCGGGTGGCGTCGCGCGGCGCCAGTCCCTCGGTCGCCATGAGCCGCTCGACATTCTCGACCACGACGATCGCGTCGTCGACGATGATGCCGATGGCCAGGACCATGCCGAACATCGTGAGCACGTTGATCGAGTAGCCGATGGCCCAGATCACGGCAAAGGTGCCGAGGAGGGCGATGGGCGCGACGATCGCCGGGATCAGGGTGTAGCGGACGTTCTGGAGGAAGAGGAGCATGATCAGGAAGACGAGGACCATCGCCTCGGCGAGCGTCTGCACGACCTTTGAAATCGAGAGCTTGACGAAGGGCGCGGTGTCGTAGGACACGGCGTAGGCGACGCCGTCCGGCATGGACGGCGCCAGCTCGGCGAGACGCGCACGCACGCCTTCGGAAGTCCTGACAGCATTGGCGCCGGGCGCGAGCTGGATCGCCGCTGCGGTCGCCGGCTTCCCTCCGTCGAAGATCGAAAAGCCCATGGTCTGGGCGCAGATCTCGACCTTCGCCACATCACCCAGCGTGAGCTTCGAGCCGCCGGGGTTGGAGCGCAGGACGATGTCGGAGAACTCGGCCGGCGTCCGTAATTGTCCGCTGAGGCTGAGTGGAACGCTGATTGTCTGGCCCGGAATGGCGGGCGCCTCGCCGAGCCGGCCGGGCGCCACGTGAACGTTCTGCGACTGGATGGCCTGCGTGATCTCGGCGACCGAAAGTGAGTAGGAAACGAGGCGGGCGGGATCGATCCACACGCGCATCGCAGCCTCCGAACCGAAGGACTGCACGCGGCCGACGCCCGGTATGCGCTTGAGTTCCGGCGCCAGGCGGCGCGCGAGATAATCCTCGAGCGCCAGTGTATCGGCCTTGCCGCCCTCCGAGCGCAGGGACACGATCATCAGGAAGCCTGATGTGGCGGCCTCGACGGAGAGGCCCGTCCGGCGGACGGGTTCCGGCAGGCGTTGCTCGACGGCTTTCAGGCGATTCTGGATATCGATCTGGGCAAGTTCCGGATCGGTGCCGGGCTTGAACGTGACCGTGATGGCGGCATTGCCTGCCGAGTCCGACGAGGGCTCGAAGTAGAGCACGTTCTTCACCGCGGTCAGCTCGCGCTCGATCGGCGCCGTGACGCTGTCGGTGATCGTCTGCGGCCCGGCGCCGGGATAGGTGGCGTTGATGCTGATGCTGGGCGGCGCGATGACGGGAAAGCGGGAGACGGGCAGTTGCGGGATCGCGGCAATGCCGGCGAGCGCGATGAAGATCGCGATGACCCAGGCAAAGACCGGGCGATTGATGAAGAATTGCGGCACGGGCAGTCTCCTCAGATTTCCGACCCGGACACGGACGGCTGGTACGGGACAGGTTCCAGCCGCTGGCCTGCGTCCGTGCGATCCTGACCCTCCACGACCACGGTCTCGCCGGACCTGAGGCCGGACAGGACGACATAGTGCCGGTCGACAAGCGGCCCCAGTTCGACATCGCGGCGGCTGGCCGTATTGTCGCTTCCGAGGATCGTGAGATAGGCGCGGCCCGCCGGATCGCGGCGCACGGCCTGCTGCGGAACGCTCAAAGCGTCCGGATAGATGGCGCTGGGCACTCTGGCGCGCAGAAACATGCCGGGCAGGAGCTGTCGGTGCGGGTTCGGCACCTCCACGCGCATCGCGATGCTGCCCGTGCCTGGGTCCACCGTACTGTCCGAGAAGAGAATATTGCCCGAGAATTCGTAGGTCTTGCCGGTGATCGTGAGGATTTCGACCGGAAGGGAGGGGAAATCGGCGCCGCGTTCGCTGGCGATCCTCCCCTCCAGCTCCTCCCACTGGACGGAATCTGGAACAGAGGTTGGTCCACGGAAACCTCTGCGCCCTCCCTGAAGAGCACGGAACGCACGATGCCGTTGACCTGTGGCCGGATCTCCGCCGTCTGGCGCGCCGATACCCGGCCGGGCAGTTCGTCATAGACGACGACCCGGTGAGGCTCGATCTTCAGGACGCCGATGCGGACGGCGACAGAAGCGGGCTCGGTCTGCGCGGCGCCGCTATCGGACTTCGCGCCGTCCGTACAGCCGCCGAGAACGATTGCCGCGGCCGCGAGGAGAGCGAGCGTCAGCGTTGGGCAAGGGCGCATCATCGCGATCATCCATCAAAGCAGTGCCGTCGCTCCGGGCGACGCCGCCTCTATCGATCCGCCGCGTCGGCGCCATGTGTGGGGAGTGTTGCGATCTCATGGAGATGGAGCCCGAGCGCTCGACGCCGGCCGCACCAGATGGCATCCGTTGGAGAAGGAGAACGCCATGACAGCCCTCGTTCTGATTGCAGAAGACGACGAAGAGATTTCCGCGATCCTGGATGCCTATCTCGTGCGGGAGGGTTTCCGGACCGTTCAGGCGCGCGACGGCGCGCACCGCGCTGGACCTCCATCTCGCGCTGAAACCGGACCTGATTCTTCTCGACGTCTCCATGCCGCGCCTCGACGGATGGGAGACGCTGGCGGAGCTTCGGAGGCGGGGCAACACGCCGGCCATCATGATCACGGCGCTCGACAAGGATATCGACCGTCTCCAGGGCCTGCGCATCGGGGCAGACGATTACGTCGTGAAGCCCTTCAACCCGATCGAGGTCGTCGCCCGGGCCAAGGCTGTGCTGCGCCGTTCCGGCCTTGCGACGACGGCGGGCGTCCTCAGGGTCGGCGAACTGACGATCGATCTCGACGCCTATCAGGCCAGCCTGGGAGCGGGCGGTGCGACGCGGCCGCTCGCGCTCACGCTCACCGAGTTCCGCATCCTCGCCCATACGGCGCGGAATCCCGCCAAGGTCTTCTCCCGCAGCGAACTGGTGGACGCCTGCATGCCGGGCTCCGACGCGCTTGACCGCACCGTGGACAGCCATCTCAGCAAGCTGCGCAAGAAGCTGGAGCTTGCCGGCGCACCGGGCCTGCTGCCGGGCGTTCGCGGAGTCGGTTACCGGCTGTCGGCGTAACGAGAATGGGACCGCGTACCGGATTGGGCCGGCAGATCCTTGTGGCGATGTCCGCCATCATTGTCATGGCCGGGCTCCTGGTCTTCTTCGGCGCCTATCTCGCCTATATGGCGATCATGGTCCTCCACCCGTTCAGGAAACCGACGAAGGGCTGACCTCGATCGACCTGGCGATCGTATGCGTCCTGATCATCGTAGCGCTACCGATCGCCGCCATGGTCTCGGTGCGCCTCGCCCGGCGCATTCTCGAGCCGCTGGAATCGCTCGCCCTGAGCGCCCGGCGCATCACGGCTGGGGACCTGACCGCCCGGGCGCGGTCGGCGAGCGGACCCTTGGCGAGACGGCCGCCCTGATCGACGATTTCAACACGATGGCGCAGCGGCTGCAGGACATGGCGGCAGCCATGGCCCTGTGGAACGCCACCATCGCACACGAACTTCGCACCCCGCTCACCATTCTGAAGGGACGGCTGCAGGGCATGATCGACGGCGTGTTCGAGCCGGACGAGCACGCCCTTCAGGCCCTGGTCCTACAGGTGGACGGTCTGGCCCGGCTGGTCGAGGACCTCAGGACCGTGACGCTCGCCGACAGCGGACATCTGGATCTGCGCATCGAGCCGATCCGCCTTGCCCGGCAAATCGAGCAGATGGCCGAGCTGATGGTTCATGACCTGCGCGCCGCCGGGTTTCATTTGCAACTCGAACTCGCCGACCTCACCGTCGAGGCGGACGCGACGCGGATCCGCCAGGCCCTTCTTGCGCTCGTCACCAACGCGCGGCGCTATGCGATCAGAGGCGCGATCACGATCACACTGACCGCGCGCGACGAATACGGTCGTGCTAGGCGTCGCCGACGAGGAGCCCGGGTTATCACCGGAGATGACGCCCGGCATCTTCGATCCCTTTGTGCGCGGCGACCCGGCGCGGTCGCGGGAACCGGGTGGTAACGGTCTCGGCCTCTCCGTCGTGCGCGCCATCATGGAAGCCCATGGTGGACGCCTGCACTATCGTGCAGCGCCTGGAGGCGGAGCGCTATTCGAAATGATCTTCGTGAAGGCAAGGCGGTCTCCCGCGGCACATGATGCATAACGGCAGCACCGCGGGGCGCCTCGGCGCATTTCAGAGCATGCGCGGGAGAACGTCGGTCTCGCCGCCCTTGTCTTCGAGACGGTGCTTCAGAGTGCCAGCGACGTGCAGAACGATGCATGCCAGCAGCAGATAGGCGCTGTATTTGTGCAGCGCCTGAAACAGCGCGAATGCCGCATCGCTCTTCGGTAGGATCTCCGGCACATGCGTGATGAAGAAGAAGGGAACGCCATCGCCGTCCGGGATGCTGCTCGACATGGCGTAGCCAAGCAGCGGCGTGAGGAGCGTCAGGGCGATGATCAGCCGGTGGGTGCCGTGCGAGAGCCATTTTTCCCCGGCTTTCATAGCCGCCGGTTCATGCGGAAGCACAGCGCGGTAGCGCCAGCGCAGGGTCAGATGCACCAGCGCCAAAAGCCAGACCAGGATCCCGAACTGCTTGTGGTTGGGATACAGGATCCCGGCGATGGGATCGAATTCGTCGCGACCGGTCATGTGCCAGCCGCACGCGATCACCCCCAGGACGAGAATGGCTCGCAGCCAGTGCAGGATACGGATTGACATCGGATATTTGGGGCTGGAGCGCCTTCGAAGCGTGGCTGCCATGCGGTTGTCCCTGTTTCAACCGGCGCTGCCGGCATCGATTTCTGCGGGACGGTAGGCTCCGAGAATCGCGGTCCTGTGGAGGATGCGTGGAGGGACAGTGGAATGGGATGCGGGTGGCGCTCTTCACGCCAACCTGCATCTCAAGGTGCCTGCCGTGGACGCTGGCTCAGGCTCTTCCCACGGTCTCAGAACGGGCTCTATACGTGCTCGTCTGTTCCAGCGAGGCGCAACCCCAGCAGATCCTTCACCGCCAGCAGTATGTGGTCGCGACACTCTCGCCTGTCGTGCGCGCCTTCGTCGACTGGCTGAAAGACGTAAGCAGCCCCGGCATGCTGCTCATGAAGATCCACTGGCCGTTCAAACAGCCGCTTGATCGAGACGGCCTGGGAATACGCCGTGGTGCGCAAGCGTGCCTTTCGCAACGACCGAGCCAGGCTTCGCGGCCGAATAGCTGACCGGGGGAGCATCCCTCCGGAACGCACCGTAATCCATTCCTGCCTGCTCGGCTGACGGTCGATTGAGCTACGACAAACTCATCGTCACACGAAACAGAAAATGGGTCCCCGGCGGCACCGACATCTCCAAAAACCGGGGACGTGGACCCCTCAGGTGGCCGGCGTCCCGGTCACTGGTGCAACCGGCGCTCCGGGGCCGATCTTCTGCAGATTGCCGGTGATCACCTGATCGCCTTCCGCCACGCCGCTGAGCACGGCAACCAAGTCGCCATTCGTCGGGCCGAGCGATACCAGGCGCTGGTCGACCGTATTGCCCTTGCCAACGACATAGACATATTTGCCGAGCTGGCTCGAACCGAGCGCTGCCTGGGGAACCATCAGCGCATCGGGCTGCTGGCGGACATGCAGGCGCACTCGCACATATTGTCCCGGCAGTAAGGAGAACTTGCCGTTGCCGATCGTCGCCCGCGCCGTGATGGTGCCGGTCGTCGGATCGGCGATGTTGTCGATGAAGGTCAGTTCGCCCGTCTGGACCGGCTCCTGATCGCCAGGAAGCAGGACCTCGACATCGACGGCCCCCTCGGCACGGGCCGTTTCGATCTGCGCGAGATCGCTCTCGCTCGGATGGAAGGTGACATAGATCGGATCGAGCTGCACCAGCGTGTTGAGCACGGTGCCGGCAACGCTGACGAGCGTTCCGACCGGTGCCTGATTGTGCCCGATGCGCCCGCTGAACGGAGCGTGGATCTCGGCATAGCCGAGGTTGAGTTCCGCGGTTCGAACCGCCGCCTCCGACATGGCGAGCGCCGCCTCAGCGGCGCGCACCGCGCTGGTGCGCTGGTCGAAGACATCCTTGGCGAGATAGCCGCTCTTGGCGAGTTCGGTGCCGCGGCCGAGGTTGGATCGCGCATAGTCCAGCGTCGCGGCGTCACGCTGGGACTGGGCCTTGGCCTGATCGAGCGCCGCGCGGAAATCGTCGGGCGATATCCTGTAGAGTAGGTCGCCCTGGCGGACATCGGCACCGTCGACGGCGTTCTGCTCTTGAAGATACCCGGGCACCCGCGCCTGCAGCGTGATGCTGCGGATCGATTCCGTCCGCGCGGCATAATCGAGATAGATCGGGATCGTCTTCTTGACCACCGACATGACCGGCACCGGCATGGCGAACGCCGCGGGATCCGGTGTTGCCGCTCCTGCGGTGCCGCCGCCCAGCCAGTTGCCACGGATATCGAGAAGATGGACACCGGCTGCGGAGACAACACCGAGCGTGACGACCGCGCCGAGCGTGATTTTCCAGATGCGCATGATTGATCTTTCCAGTTCTATTCCGCCGCTTCGGCGATCGGCTCGAAGACGGGCTCAGCGTTTGGCGTGCCGGGCTTAGGGCGACCGCGGCGCTCGCGAAGTTGCTCGATCACCGCATAGAAGACCGGGACGAACACGAGGGTCAGCAAAGTCGCCGCCACCATGCCGCCGAACACGGTGGTCCCGATGGACTGGCGGCTCGCCGCGCCGGCGCCGGCGGCAAACATCAGCGGCAGCACGCCGAGGATGAAGGCGAACGCCGTCATCAGGATTGGACGCAACCGAAGCCGCGACGCCTCCATTGCCGCCTCGATGATCCCGAGGCCGTCCTCGCGACGCCGCCTGGCGAACTCGACGATCAGGATGGCGTTTTTCGCCGCGAGGCCGATCAGCATGACGAAGCCGATCTGCGAGTAGACGTCGATCTGCATGCCGCGCAGCCAGATCGCGGCGAGCGCACCGAAGAGCGCCAACGGAACAGCCAGCAGGACCATGAAGGGCATGGCCCAGCTTTCGTACTGGGCTGCCAGGATCAGGAAGACGAAGACGATGGCCAGGCCGAAGACAACCGTCGCGATCGAGCCAGCCTTGAGCTCCTGATAGGTGATGCCCGTCCATTCGAAGCCGAAATCCTTCGGCAGCGCGATATTGGCGGCCCGCTCCATGGCCGCTACGGCCTGGCCGGAGGAGAAGCCAGGTGCCGGACCGCCATTGATCAGGGCGGAGGCGTTGTTGTTGTAGTGCGGAACGGTTTCCGGGCCCACGATCGGCACGAGACGGCCCAGCGTGCTCAGCGGCACCATGCCGCCCGAGGCATTGCGGACGTAGAGCCGCGATATATCGGCCGCTCCGGCGCGCGCATCCTTGTCGGCCTGGATCGTGACGCGGAAGGTACGACCGAACAGGTTGAAGTCGTTGACATAGAGCGAGCCGAGATAGATCTGCAGCGTGTTGAACACATCCGGCAGGTTGAGGCCCAGCAGCTTCGCTTTGTTGCGATCGAGGTCGTAGTCGAATTGTGGTGTCGTCGTCGAGAAGGACGAGAACAGTTGCTGCGGGTTCAGCTCCGGCTGCTTGCGCGCTTCGGCGATCACAGCCTGCGTTGCCTCGTTCAGCGCCACGCTGCCGCGCCCCGAGAGATCCTCGACCTCGAATTCGAAGCCGCCGGTCGTACCGATGCCAGGGATCGAAGGCGGATCAAAACTCAGGGCAAACGCCTCCGGAATCTGCAGGAGCTTCATGCGGACATCGGCGACGATCTTCGAGGCACTCTGATCCGGGCCGCGCTCATCCCACGGCTTCAGGATCGCGAACTCGACAGCCGAATTCGATTGGGCGGCATTGGTCAGGAAGTTGAGGCCGCTGATTGAGCCGACGATATCGACCCCCGGCGTGTCCTGCAGGATATCGCGTGCCTTCTTCGCCACCGCATCGGTGCGTTCGAGGGCAGCGCCGTCGGGAAGCTGGATCACGACGAAGAAATAGCCCTGATCCTCAACGGGAAGGAAGGTCGATGGAATGCGCGTCGAAAGGAGGTAGGTGGCCGCCAGCCCCGCTGCGAACAGGCCGAGCATGATCCAGCGCAGGCGGATGAGGACCCGCACACCGCGGGCATAGGCGTGCGACATCCTGTCGAAGCCGGCGTTGAACCAGCGGAATGGCGGGAAATGGGTCGGCGGCCGGTGACGGAGGAACGCAGCCGCAAGCGCCGGACTGAGCGTCAGGGAATTGAACGCGGATATGCCGACGGAGATCGCAACGGTCAGCGCGAACTGGTTATAGAGCCTGCCGGCGACGCCGGGAATGAAGGCCACCGGCACAAACACCGCCATCAGGACCGCCGTCGTGGCGATAATCGGACCCGTGACTTCGGCCATGGCCGCGCGGGTCGCGGCAAGCGGCGGAAGCCCGGCCTCGAGTTGGCGCTCGACGTTTTCGACCACGACGATCGCATCGTCGACGACGAGGCCGATCGCCAGCACCATGCCAAGCAAGCTCAGCATGTTCAGGGAGAAACCGAACATCTCCATGACGATGAGCGTCGCCACCAGCGATACGGGGATCGCGATGGTCGGGATGAGCGTCGTCCGCCAGCTCTGCAGGAACAGGAACACCACGGCCACGACGAGAACCAGCGCCTCGCCCAGCGTGACGAGCACGTCGTGCATCGAGGCCGACACGAAGCGCGTCGTGTCATAGTGCATCGCGTAGTCGACGCCCTTCGGGAAGCGCTTCGACAGCTCCTGCATCTTGTCCTTGACGCGCTGCTGCAGATCGAGCGCGTTCGAGCCCGGCATCTGGTAGACCGCGAGCACCACGGTCGGGTCCTTGCCGAAGAAGGCCGATGACGAATATTGCAGAGCCCCGAGTTCGATCCGGGCGACATCGCGCAGCCGGACCATCGAGCCGGTGGCGGCATTGGCCCGCACCACGATGTCGCCGAATTGTTCAGGCGTGCTCAGCCTGCCGATGGCGTTGACCTGCATCTCGAATGCGGTGCCGGCGGGCGCCGGCGACTGCCCGATCTTGCCGGCCGCGACCTGCACGTTCTGCTCGGCGACGGCGTTCTGAACATCGACGGCGGTGATGCCGAGATTGGCCAGCTTGTCGGGATCCAGCCAGATGCGCATCGAATAGCGGCGCTCACCGAAGATCTGGACATCGCCGACGCCCGGCACGCGTTTCAACGGATCCACCACCTGCAGATAAGCGAGATTGCTGAGCGCGACCGGATCGATGGAACCATCCGGTGATGTCAGATCGACGATGAGCACGAAGTTCGGATTCTGCTTCTTGATCGTCACGCCGCCCTGGTTGACGATCGCGGGCAATGAGGACGCGGCCTGCGAAACCCGGTTCTGGACATCGACGGCGGCAATGCTCAGGGGATAGCCGACTTCGAATGTGATGGTGATCGTCGCCGAGCCGTCATTGGAGCTGGACGACGACATATAGGTCATGCCGGCAACGCCGTTGATCTGCTGCTCCAGCGGCGTCGTGACCGTATCGGCCACGACCTGCGCGCTGGCGCCCGGATAATTGGCGCTGACCACGACCTGCGGCGGCGTAATGTCGGGAAACTGCGAGACCGGAAGCAGGAAGTAGCAGATGGTCCCGGCCAGAACCATGAGGACGGCGATCGAGGATGCAAAGATCGGGCGATGAATGAAGAAATTCACCATGATGCGCATGCATCCGCGATTGCCGGCGTGACCTTCGGCGGCGTCGATCCCCGCCGAGTACCGGGATCGTCGCGCAGACGCATCGGCGCGAGGCTGCGGCGCCGCGCCTGCGCCTTGGCCAAGGAGCGCAGCGAGGCTTCGAATGCTCGCGGATCGACCCGGTCCGCTTTCATGAGCATTCGGACCATCGAGTCGTTCAGCGCTTCGTCGATGGTGAAATCATCGTGCTGCAACATGGCAACCACTCCCGATTGGATCCACGGCAACGCCAGAGATCGCTGTTCGTGTTCTGTGCCGGCGCGCCCTCAAAGGCGCGCCAGCCCTGCGCTTTCTCCGTCCGATCCTCGGCTGGAGACAGCGCAGAAAAGCCCGGTCGATTGACGCAGGGCGATAGAGGTGTTACAGGTAAGTAACAGTGGGGAGAAGTTACAGACCGGTCACACCCTAGTCAAGAGGTGGATATACGGTTTCTTGGAGACAAGGAGGCTTCGATGGGAGATGGCACTGCAGAGAAGGTTCGTCCGCGGGATCGCATCCTCGGGACTGCGCGGGATCTGTTTCACAAGCATGGCATTCGAGGCGTCGGAATCGACGCCATCACGGAAGCGGCCGGCACCAACAAGATGACGCTCTATCGGCACTTCGATTCGAAGGACGACCTGATCATCGAGTGCCTCCGCACGGTCGCCTGCGATGCCAATGCGATCTGGAGCCAGTTCGAAGCGGAGCACCCGAACGACAAGCTTGGGCAGTTGCATGCCTGGGTTCGAATCGCGGCGGATGGCCTGAAAGTCGACGGGCGCGGCTGCGACATGGCCAACGCCGCCGTAGAATTGACGGAAGACGATCACCCTGCGCGACGGGTGATCAAGGAGCTCAAGACGGCGCAGCGCGACCGTCTCGTCGGCCTGTGCCGCGATGCGGGCATAGAACAGGCCGAACTCCTCGCCGATACCTTGTCGCTGCTGCTCGACGGCGCGCGCGTCAGCCGCCAGAGCGTCGGCGCAGAAGGACCCAGCGCTCAGTTTGTGCGAATGGCGGAAGGCGTCATCGCCTCATTCCGGAATACGGCGCGCTTATAGTCCAGCACGGTCAGATGCAGGCCGCCGAGCGGCCCCTCGATTGTCCTTTGAGCGGCTTCCGCTTCGCGCCCTCATCTTGGTCGTTCAGACATTTCTGACCGGGACTCTCAGGGTGCCGCTCGCAACGGCGAGCAGAGAAACCGGGGAAGGGCAGAAACAGTCCATCGCGGCAAATGCCGCCGGCGGGTCGGCGGCAGGCATGAAACGATTGACCTGAGTTCGTCCCTCAACCCTTGCGCCATCATCGCGTATTCAAACGAAGAGGTGCATCAGCGGGACCCGTGAACCACGGCTGACTAAAAGGCCGTCCTATCCCCGCCCTCCGAACGTATCGACTTGATGTTCTTCAGCGGGGGCTGCCCGAAAAGTCGCCGATACTCCCGACCGAACTGCGTCGGGCTTTCATATCCTACCTTCAAGGCTGTCGTGGTGACGTCGGTCTCCTCGATCAGCATCAGCCGGCGCGCTTCGTGGAGGCGCAGATGTTTCTGGTACTGCAGCGGGCTCATTCCCGTCAGGTCCTGGAAATGCCGGTGGAGAGTTGAAACACCCATGCCGATCATCGTCGCCAGCTGTTCGACGTGGAATTGCTCGCGGAAATGATCGCGGATCCAGCTGGCGGCCTTTGCTATCCGGTGGCCCTGCGATCCCAGCCTGACAATCTGGCGCAGATTCGTCCCGCGGGGACCCGTGAGCACGCGGTAGAGGATTTCTCGCTGGAGGAGATCGCTCAGGAAGGCGACATCTCGCGGTGCCTCGATCAAGCGGACCAGCCGCGCGACAGGGTCGAGCAGAGTGTGATCCACGGGGGCAATGCTGATGCCGCTCTGCGATGGTTGGCGGTCCCCGGTGTCGACGTCCACCTCTGCCATGATTTGCCGCGCGAGTTCCAGATCGAGCTCGATACGCACGGCGGTGTACGGGTTTTGCGGACTGGCATCGGGAATCGCAACGATGGACGGCAGCCCAATGGTGCTCAGCAAATATTGCGATTCGATCTGGTCGTAATTCCCGCCACCGAACGTCATTTGCCGCGCGCCGCTGATGCATATGCAGATCGAGGCTTCGGCCATATGCGTCGTCGGCGGGACCGGAGCGACAATCCGGGCGACATGCAGCCCAGGCACGTTGGTCCGATAATCGCTGTTCGCACGCATGTAGCGCTCGATCGTGTTTTCGATCTCGGTCCGAAGGAGGGCGACCAGTCCGCGCTGGGGTTCGTCGCGATCTGCTGAGAACGGAGCAACTCGGGAAGAGGCGATCATGATCGATCCATAGCATGAATCCAGAGCGCCGCCACTCATCAGTCTCTCACCAGAGAGAATCAGGCAGAAATCAGAGGCAATCGGGCTACCCCTGCAAGTGCGGGACATCATAGGTTGAATCCAAGGAGAGAACCGATGACGCAGACCCCGAAATTGCCCAAAACCCATCTTGGCACTAACGGCCCGCTGGTCGGCATCCAGGGCCTCGGATGCATGGGCATGGTCACCGATTACTATGGTGCCACCGACGAAAAGGAGGCGCGGGCGACGCTGGACCGGGCGCTTGATCTGGGCGTGACGCTCTTGACACGGCCGATGTCTACGGTCAGGGCAAGAACGAGACGTTCATCGCGCCGTTCATCCGCGAGAATCGGGACAGGCTGACCATCGCCACCAAGTTCGGGATCCATCGCTTCGGTCCCCGGATCGACCAAGTGTCGATCGACAACCGTCCGGAATATACCCGCGAGGCGGTCGACGGCTCGCTGAAACGGCTCGGTATCGAGGTGATCGACCTCTACTACATGCACCGCCGCAACCCGGCCGTGCCGTTGGCGGACTCAGTCGGGGCGATGAGTGACCTCGTCAAGGCGGGCAAGGTTCGCTTTCTCGGCCTGTCGGAAGTTACCGCGGACGAGTTGCGTGAAGCTCATTCCGTCCACCCGATCGCGGCGGTACAGACCGAATGGTCGCTGTTCTCGCGCCATGTCGAGGATGCGATCGTGCCCGCCGCGGCCGAGCTGGGTGTCGGCTTCGTGCCCTATTCGCCACTCGGCCGGGGCCAGCTTACCGGACGGGTCGATCCCTCGAAGTTCGACGGGAAGGATGTCCGCAAGCTCTACCAGCGCTTTCGGGAGGAAGATAACGCCCGTCTGATCGAAGCAATCGAGGCGATGGCTTCAAAGCGCGGCGCGACTCCGGCGCAGATCGCGCTGGCGTGGCTTCAGCACCAGAGCCAGGTCTTCGGTCTGGCGGTCGTGCCGATCCCCGGGACGCGCAAGCCCTCGCGGGTCGAGGAGAATGCCGGAGGGGCGATCCTGCACCTCGACGCGGAAGAATTGTCGTCGCTCGGAGAACTGGCCGATCGCGTGAAGGGCAGCCGTGACATGGAAGCGCCTCCCGCTGCGCCTTGAGCTGACAGACAACTGCCGCCCCCCTTCACTGCGTTCAGACCTTGATGATGCCGAACGCGATCATGCTGCGCGCGGCGGCCTCGATCGCATCGGCCGGCGGTCGCGGGTGCCATCCCAAGAGGCGCCTGGCCTTGTCGCCGCTGGCCGACAGGTCGATGCCGAGCAGCGGAAGAAGCGCTCTCGCTTTGGGGTCGGTCTCGGCCGCGGCCTTCATATCCGCGTCCGACACCTCCTTGGTGGAGACCTTTCGCGCCTGATCGCCGAGGCGTTCCCTGAGGATCCTGGCGACATCAACGAGCCATAGCGCGTCGCCAGAGGTCGCAAGAAAGCGTTCGCCAGCTGCGGCCGGATCAGTCATTGCTCGCAATTGAAGGTCAGCCACATCGCGCACGTCAACGAAACATGACTGGATCCGGGGCTGCCCGGGTTGACCCTCGATCATGCCCTTCAGCATCATCAGCGAATGCGACGTGTCCGGACCGAGCGCTGGGCCCATCACGGCGGTCGGATTGATCGTGGCCAGTTCCATTCCGCCGCCCCGTTGGGCGATGAAGTCCCAAGCCGCGCGTTCCGCAAGCGTCTTGGATTTCTGATAGGGAGCGATGTTGCCGTCCAGATCGCTCCAATCCTCCTCGGTAAAGGGACGGCCAGGGTTGGCCTTGCCCGCGCCGATGGCCCCGAAGGCCGACGTCAGCACTACGCGTTTCACTCCGGCGTCGCGGGCGGCGCGCAGCAGCCGCAAATTGCCGTCCACGGCCGGCCGGATCCAGTCTTCTTCGCTCGCATATTGCCCCGAGGGCGTCGAGGAGGCGCTATGAATCGCGTAAGTGCAGCCTTGCGTGGCCTCGGGCCATCCTTCGTCCTTGAGCAGGTCGGTTTCGACGAAGCTCAGTCGGTCTCCCAACTCGGCGCCGCCATGGGCCAGATAGGCGCGAACCTCGTCCGCCCGGTCGAGTGAACGGATGGCGGTGCGCACCCGGAAACCGGCGGCGAGCGCGGCAATGATCGTGTGCTGTGCGATAAATCCGGTCGCACCGGTGATGAGGATGGTTTCGTCTGCCATGGTTGTTCCGAAAGCGCGTTGATGCTGTTCTCGAAGGATAGGGTTAAAAGCTGGATGGAGAATGCTTGAACGTCCGCGTTCCATACGCGATAGTCCGAAAATGCCCTCTGACGCACTTTCCGAAATTCTCAGACTGACAACCGTGGAATCGATGGTGACCGGTGGCTTCGACGCGGGAGGTCCATGGGCACTTCGCTTTCCCGCGCCGAAATCGCTCAAGTTCTTCGCGCTGACCAAGGGCTTCTGCTGGGCCCGAATCGACAGAGAAGCGCCCGTCCGCTTCGAACAAGGCGATGTCGGCCTTCTGACGGCGCAGCGTCCCTACACCTTGTCGAGCGATCCGTCGGTGACGCCGGTCGACGCAATGGCATTGTTCTCCGGGCGTGGCCGCTCCTTCGTCACCTTGGGCGACGGAACGGAATTCAGCTATGTGGGCGGGCATGTCCTGCTTGATCCGACGAGCGGGACCCTGCTGTCGGAAGCGCTGCCACCGTGGCTCCGCATTGCCGGTGTCACCGGGCAAGCGGCGCGGTTTCGCTGGTTGCTCAGCGAACTGGTGAACGAGCGTGAGCAGCGGCTGCCGGGTGGCACGCTTGTCGCAACGCAGCTCGCGCAGTTGCTGTTCGTCCAGATCCTGCGGGCAGAGATGGACGGCAACGACCGCCTCCCGCCGGGGTGGTTGCGCGCGCTGGGCGATCCGCGCCTCGTGCCGGCCGTGCAACTGATGCATGACGAACCGGCACGCGCATGGCATCTCGACGAGCTTGCGCGGGCCTGCGCGATGTCGCGGTCGACTTTTGCCGCGCGCTTCACTGCGGCGGCCGGTATCGCGCCGCTCGGCTATCTCGCACGGTGGCGCACCCACCTCGCCTGTAAGGCGTTGCGGGACGAGAAACTTCCCGTGGCGTCGGTTGCGGCCTTGGCCGGCTATTCCTCGCAAGGCGCCTTCAGCAATGCCTTCAAGCGGATGACGGGCCTTTCACCCTCGCTGTGGCGGGAGCGACATGCAGGAACCGACCTCGCCTGAAGGCAAAATCATGTCCTTCGCAAGGAAACTAAAGCCGGCGAAGGTTCTGGACGGGCGAGAGTCAGGCCCTCGCTGCGGCACCTCGAATTGACGGCCAGAGCCGATCTGCTAGCTTTTGGCTTCACCGAGTTCAACGCGGCCGCTGGGGCCAGACACCTCCGGGATATCTGGAGGAGTCGCGCCATGTCGTTCGACGTTCCCACCATCGACATCACTGCCTATGTCGAGCCTCGCTCCGATGAGGAGCGGGCTGCCGTCGCCGCAGCGCTTGACCTTGCCTGTCGCGAGGTCGGCTTCATGCAGGTGGTCGGCCACGGCGTCGCGCCTGAAATACAGGCGGGCCTCGCCACGGCGCTGGATGACTTCTTCTCTTTGCCGCTCGACGAGAAGAAGCAGTACCGGGTGCCGGATTCGAACCGCGGCTACAGCCCGCCCAAGAGCGAATCCCTGTCGCTCAGCCTCGGCGTGGAATCGGCGAGCCGGATGAACGACTTCTTCGAGGCGTTCAACATCGGCGCCGAAGCCCGATCCTTCCCGCATCCCGCCCTCGACGAGCGCGACTACGGCATCAACCTGTGGCCGCATCTGCCGGAGTTCGAGGACCGCGTTAACAGCTATTTCCTCGAGGCCCAACGGGTCGCCCGCACCCTGACCAGGATCTTCGCCGATGCGCTGGGGGCCGGGCCGCACTTTTTCGACGCCCTGACCGACCATTCCATCGACGTGCTGCGCATGAACAACTATGCCCTGCCGCCGGGCACCGACATCAGCCTCGACGGCGACCTCACCGGCATGAGCGAGCACACCGATTTCGGCATCGTCACCGTGCTCTGGTCCGACCGCGTCGCGGGCCTTCAGGTGCTGGGCCGCGATGGCCTCTGGCACGACGTCATGCCGGCCGAAGGCGCGCTGCTGGTCAATCTTGGCGATCTCACCGCGCGCATGACCAATGATCGCTGGATGTCGACGCTGCACCGGGTCAAGCCGCCTGTTGTCGACGGCACCATCCGACGCCGCCGTTCGGTCGCCTTCTTCCATGACGGCAATGCCGATGCCGTGGTCAGCACGCTCGCCATCCTGCTCGATCTCGGCGACGGCCTTGCCTATGAGCCCATCACCGTGCGCGACCATGTCGCCGCCAAGCTGGCCGGCTCGCGCCAGGGCCGCAAGAACCTTGCCGCCGTGCGGGAAGCGGGCCGCGTCCTCGCCTCGGCCGGGCGACAGGCATGAGCCGCCCGGCCTTCCTGCTGCTGCATGGCGCCTGGGCCGGCCACTGGGTTTGGGATGGCGTATCCCCGATGCTCGCCGCGGCGGGCTACGCCGTCGTCGCGCCGGACCTGCCCGGACGGGCGCCCGGCTCAATGCACAACGGAATACCAGCTGGATGATCGCACCGACCCGGACCGCCGAAGGCGCGGGGATGGTCCGTCGCCTCTATATCGAGGCCCTGCAGGACCGCTCGGTTCCGATTGCCGTCCAGCGCACCATGCAAAGCCTCCTGCCGGGCGCGCGGATCGCCACCGTTGACACCGACCATGCGCCGCAACTGTCCTGTCCGGATCGCGTCGCAGCTATCTTTGCTCGATTTCGCCAGCGTCATGGCGTGAAGCAACTTTCCCGCGACGCGGCGAGCGAACTGGGCGCGATTTGGTTCCTGACTGAGCGGCGGGTGACCGAAATGCCAAGAACGCCAATCTTCCGAAACGGCGGACGCATGTCCCCCTACCCTCATTCTGCCCTGGCAGCTCCGGCCGGACGTCGAGCGTCGTTGGCGCCATAGACATATCCCGCGCGCGGCACCTCTCCCCGTACGGAATCGTCGCCAAACGACGGCAATTCCCCCTTCCGGGCCGCGCCGTCCCCTAGCAGGATGGCCTCGACCGCGCCCCAGGGCTTTTGCGCGCGAACCTGATGGCCGCGTTCCACCAGCGCGCGGATTGTGTCGGGCGACAGGGCGTAGGGCTCGGCAAAGAGGATATCCGGCAGCCATTGCGCATGCACCCTCGGCGCATTGACCGCCTCCTGGATGGTCATGCCGAAATCCACGACATTGAGGATCGTCTCGACCACGGCCGTGATGATGCGCGATCCGCCGGGACTTCCGAGCACCATGAACGGCTTGCCGTCCTTGAGCACGATGGTCGGGGCCATCGAACTCACCGGCCTCTTGCCAGGCGCGATGGCATTGGCCGGGCCCTGCACCAGGCCGAACATGTTGGCGGCACCGACCTTGATGGTGAAGTCGTCCATCGTATCGTTCAGGAAAAAGCCCGTCCCCGGCGCCATGACGCGGGCGCCGAAATACGCGTTGAGCGAATAGGTGACGGCAACCGCATTTCCGGCCTTATCGACGACGGAAAAATGCGTCGTCTCCGTGCCCTCATGAGGCGGCGTCGTGCCTGACAACGCCTCGGAAGGTGTCGCCCTGTACGGATCGATGGTCAGGCGGAGTGCAGCCGCATAGTCCTTGGAGACGAGCCTCTCGACGGGATTTGTGACGAATGCCGGATCGCCGATCGCTGAGTTGCGGTCGACGAAAGCATGCCGCATCGCTTCCGCCATCAGATGGACCGTATCGGCCGAACCGAAGCCGAGATAGCCGATGGGATAGAATTCGAGAATGTTGAGGATCTCGCAGAGGGCGAGCCCGCCGGCGCTTGGCGGCGCTGCCGTCAGGATGTCGTATCCCCGATAGGAGCATTCGACGGGTGTGCCGATCCGTGCCTTATAGCCGGCGAAGTCCTCGAGGCTGAACAGTCCCGCGTTTCTGTCGCTGGCGGCCACGATCGCTGCCGCTATCGGTCCCTTGTAAAAGTAGTCCGGACCTAGATCGGCAATCCCCTGCAGCGTGGTCGCCAATTGCAGTTGAACGAGCCGATCCCCGGCGTTCAGCGCTTCGCCATTGCGCAACCAGTCTTGCGCGAGCGCCGGATCCGCCTTGAAGGCCGCCATTCCTGTCGCAAGGATATCGGCGTCAGGACGCGTGAGCACGAAGCCGTCGCGGGCAAGTCGAATGGCCGGAGCCATGATGTCGGCTCGCTTCATCGTGCCGAACTGCGCGAGCGCGCTGTCGAGTCCGGCAACCGTTCCCGGCACGCCAGCAGCCCGCCAGCCGTCGAGGCTGGCGCGCGGGATGATCTTGCCCTCACCGTCCAGAAAGACATTCGGGCCAGCAGCCTTGGGGGCGGCCTCCCGAAAATCGATGAAGGCGGCGCGTCCATCTGCGAGATGAAGCGTCATGAAGCCGCCGCCGCCAAGATTGCCGCAGCATGGATTGACGACGGCTTGGGCATATCCGACCGCAACTGCAGCGTCGACGGCGTTGCCTCCGGCTCTGAGGATTTCCGCGCCGACCTCTGTCGCCAGCGCCTGATCGCTGACCACCATGCCGCGCTGCCCCTCGACGGGCGCGGGCGAAGCCGCCGGCGCCGGACTGGCCAGAAAGCCCATGCCGATCAGTACGATCAAAAGCCGCAGCATCGCGATTACCCTCACCGCAAAAGCAGATCTGGCAATGCTACATCGAACAGGGTGAGAGCGGGCAACAATGCCCCGTCCTCATGGACGAGCGGCGGACATCCCATCAATCATCTGGGCTGCAGACGACCTGGTGACGCGAAACATCCCCGATCAGGACACGACACCTCACGACATCGACGTCGCGTTGCCCCGTCATCCAGCAGAAGGCGCTGCTGAACCCGGAACAGGACCTGTCAGATCAAGCAATGGAGAGAATCTCGAGTTCGCCGTTCCCCAGCTGGACAACGTCGCCAACGCGTTTGCCAAGCAAGCCGATGGCCACCGGAGAGCCATGCGATATCGAGCCTTGAGACGGGTTGGCCTCGTCCTCGCCCACGATTCGAAAGGTCTGCTTGCGGCCATCGTCCCGCTCGAAGGTGACCGTATGACCGAAAGCGATCACGTCATTCGACGCGGGCGCCGGAGACACCTGGGCCGTGCGGACACGCTCGGCATAGTAGCGCATATCTCGAACGGGAAGCGCTGACTGCCGCCGCCTCTCGTTGACGTCTTCTAGCGCATCAGCAACAGCGAAAGCCTCTCGCGCCTTGGCCAAGTCATCCTGCAGGCTACGGAGACCAGCCTCCGTGACAAGGTTGATCCGATCGGAGACTGGACGAGCCGGCAGAATGGTCTCGGACGCGGCCTCGGCACTTTCTTCTTTGACAAACGCCACGCTCAACGGATCGCTCTCCTGTCCTAGGCTGTCCAATCTCGACTAACGAACAATCCGAAATAAGGCTGCTACGATCGCCGCTTTGGCGCAACAACCGTCTCCTGTTGCGATCCTCGACGTAGTATGCGCGTCACGAAGGTGATTTCGCGCTCGTTGGTCGTAAAGAAGCGCGCAGAAGCGGCAGGAATCGTGGTCGTGGCAGTCGACAATACGGCCGACGGCGCGCAGGCCACGGTCCCATGCACAAACTCGCCCGTAGTGCCTCCTTCCAGTTAATGGAAGGAGGCACCGTCAATACCGGGATGAAAGGTATCTTCGCCAGAGTTGCAGGCGAAGGGATGAGCCGGAGCGCAGCACGATCGACGCGACGCATCCGACGGCTCACCGCATGGCTGCGAGCCTCCTAAATAAGGGGATGTTCCCGGTGGTATCGGGCGCGCCAAAGGCGGACTAACCTTCAAGGGCGCCGCCTCGCCGCCCGTGGCGACCGATGTGCACACACCTTCTTCTCGGCGATCTGCATGGCTGCGGCCGTCATCTTCTGGGTTTGATCAATGCGTCCAGAGGTTAGCTCGTCGAGCAAGGCCACGCAGACTGGAACGCTAGAATGGCCAGATGGCGACCGCCGGCCGACGCGTTGCGATAGACATAGCCGCAGGTTGGATGGTTCAGCAGATAGCCGTTGATGATCTGGCAGAGCTTGTCGCCTTGGATCCCGATATGGCCGGTCAGGAGACTGGTCGTGCTGCGATAGGCGAACCCTCCGGACCGGTCGAAATACTGGACGAAGTCGACCCCGTTCTGCAGCGTTCCGGTCCATACCGGTCCGGCAGAAACGGTCCGCAGTTCATCCGGGCCAAGCCGATCCTCTGTTCGGCGCCGGTCGCCGAACGGCCATTCGGGCAGCCCGGCTAACCGCAGACGTTCTATAAGGCGGGCCGTCTGCTCCGGCGTCCCGATATTGTCGCGCAGGACAGCGTAGAAGCCGAGATTCGCGATTGGAATGACCTTCATCAGCTCGGCCACGATTTCCTGCGAGCGGTTCGTTTCGCCGAGACAAGCATAAGCCGCCGCAAGATGCTCGAGCACCAGGTCGCTGCGCGGCACCAGTTCCTGGATGGCATTGAACTCGACGATGGCCTTGGCATAACGGCCCTGCGCGAATGCCACCGTCGCCGAGACGAGTCGAAGATCGGTCGAGAGAGCCGGGTTCAATTGCCGCGCGAGCTTGACCTCGGCGGCCGCCTTTTCCAGATCGCCAGCGATATAGAGAACGGTTGCGAGATTGGTGTGCGCCTCAGCCTCTCCGGGCTGCAGCTCCACCGCCCTCTTCGCGGAGTCAATCGCGATCTGGTGCTCGCCTTCCACGGCCTGAATAATCGAGAGCACTTCATTGGCGCGAGCGTTCTCAGGGTCGAGTTCGATGGCCTTGCCGGCAGCAGCATAAGCTTCCTGCCTCGCCACCGCGCTCGACATGATCTCGTTGAAGTCACGGCGCCAGATCGTGGCCACCAGCCGGGCATACCCTGCATAGGCCTCGGCGAAGCCCGGATCGAGCTCGATGGCACGTTTGTAGGCTGCGATGGAACGCCGGTAGCTGGCGGGCTCAGTCAGGCCGGCATTCTGATATTCTGCTCGTAGATAGAAGTCGTGCGCCTCGAGATTGCGGGTCGGGACGCGCGTGATGGTCCGACGCTCCCGCTCGCTGAGTTCGATCTTCAGCGAGGCGGCGATTTTCTGCACGACCTCGTCCTGCACATTGATAAAGTCTGACGCCTGTCGATCGTAGCGCTCCGCCCAGATCGACTGGCCGGTTGCCGCCCTGACAAGCTGGGCGGTGATCCGGAACGTTCCTCCCGACCGCTGCACAGTGCCTTTGAGGGCGTATTCGACCCCCATCGCCTGGGCGATCTGCTGGACCGAACTATCGGATTTCGCGGCGGATCGGCTCGTCTCGGGAGCAATGACGAACAACTCGCTCACCTTGGACAGGTCGGCGGTCAGATCATCAGTCAGGCCGGCGGCGAAGGCCGCCTGCTCGCCCTCGACGCCGATGTCCTCGAACGGCAGCACGACAAGCGATGGACGCCCGTCCGAAGCGACAGGACCGGCCATCGAGGTCGTTTCCTTTGGTCCAGCCTGAACGCGATAGACAATCGCGACGGCCGCGGCGGCAAGGACACCCCACCGCAACGGTGCCGGCCCGGAGCCGATACGGCCCGGAGGGCCTGCCGCGATCGCGCGTTGAGAGGCTGGCGACGTTCGCCGCCATTCTCGGGTGGGCGAACCGCCATTGTGGCAGTACCGAATCCGTTCCTCAGTTCCTCGACTTCCGCAGACGGTGCGATGCCGAGTTCGCGGCGAAGCAGTTCGCGGCATATGTCGTACTGTTCCGGCGCGAGGCCCAATCGCCCTCTGTCCCGGTGCAACCTGATGATGGCGGCGTGAACGTCTTCCTGCAGAGGGTCGAAGGACAGGGCCCGCTGTGCGATCGCCACGGCGCCATCCGGATCGCCGGATCCGGCCCGCATTTCGACAAGTGATCTCAGGCAGGATAGCGCCATCTCCCGCAGCCGCCGCCGCTCGAACAGAAGCGGGCCATAGCAGTCGACATCATCCAGATCGAATTCCGCCAGGAAATCGCCGCGATAGATTTCGGCCACCTGCTCCAGATCCGCCTTGGCGCCTTTATGGATCAGTCGGTCGAACTGGACGGTATCGACCGCGACGGCGTCCGGATCGATGCTGATGGAGGACCGTTCGGCCATGATCGGCGACGGCGGTCCGTCGCCCAAGCCTTTTCGCAGGGTCCAGAGCGACTGCCGCAAGCTTGCAAGCGCCTGTGCCTCTTCGCGATCAGGCCAAAGCAGCTTGCTCAATCTCTTTCGATCATGCATCTTGCCCGGCGGCATCGTCAGCCAGGCCAGCAAGAGCACGGTCTTCACGCCATTCGGCCGCGCTTCCGCCCCGGACGGCGGCTGCAACTCAAAACGACCAAGGAACCTGATCGAAACGGGCCTCATTGCGGAACCTCTGCGCAGACGTGCTATGGTTCCGCATCCTCGCGATGAGCAGCGTCACCCAAAATGACAAAGAACAATTGGGAGGCTAGCCAACGCATTACCGAAATACGTCAGACGGCACACTAGGAAACGCGCTCCCCAAGCCGTCAAATATCCTTTTTATTGTAATGAAGCTCCTCCGTCCGCCTCACCATGGCTCCGTCTCCTTGATCTATTATCGGATCAGTGTCGAAACAACTCCCGATATGCCTGGTGATCCGCTTATACTTCCTATCCACGATTAACATCAATCGGATGCCCAGATTGCGTTGTGAGCGGCTCGACGGGTCTGGTATTTGCACTGAGCCGGAAGGACCCGCACGCTGCTTTCAATCGGACGACGACTTTACCTGCAGTGATCGTGCGCTCTTGCGTTGGAATCGACAAGCGCCGACGGCGCATCGCCTGCACAAGAACGCCGCGGTCTTAAAATCCGGTCGGAGCCTCACCTTATCTGGCGCGCGCTCTTGAACGTTCCTAGCCGGTGGGCGTGATTGGCCACCAGTTGAAGACCAAATGGCGTGGGAACCAGATTAGGCTGGCGGTCGTCAACGGAAAGGCCTGCGCGCGCCGCGAACAGCCGCTTGCCATAGCATATGAGGGTTTCGAGCGATTGCATGACCATCGTCGCTGATGGAAGCATATGCGCATAAAGCTCGCCTGCCCGCGCCTCATCACCGGCGCGATAGGCACCGTAGGCAGCAATCGCGACATCGATGCAGTCCGGCGCGAGGATGAAGCCCGCGCAACCGGCATGGAGATTGTCGACCAGTTCCAGGCCGCCGCGACCGTTCAGGACGGGCACAGCGTCACCGGCCTGACGAACCAGATGCGCGGTATCAATCGCGCTGCCCTCGCCCTTCACGGCGCGGATGTTGGGATAGCGCGCGACAAGGCGTGCGATGTCCTCGGCCGAGAGACCGCGCCCCAGATAAGCGGGCGCGTTCTGGATGGCCACCGCCAGCGCCGTCTCGGCGGAGACGCGTCCGAAGAACTCGATATAGGTGGGCGCAGCAAAGGCACCCACGGCGGGTGGTTGCAGGATGACCCATTGGGCGCCGATCTTCTCGGCGTGACGGATCTGCGCGACCTGCGCGGCGACCGAATTTCCCGCAATCGTGATGCCGATCGGCACCCTGCCGGCGACGTCCTCGGACAGCCAGTCCATGATCGTCCGGCGTTCTGCCTCGTCGAGCTTCGCGACTTCCGTCGCAAGCCCGAGCGCGACGATGCCGTCGACATCCGCATCGATGCACAGCTCGACCTGGCGCCGCATGGCCGCACGATCAAGCCGCTCATCGGCGCCGAAGAACGCATAGAGGACAGCGTGAATTCCCGAAAATGCGGCCCGATCCATGCCTCGCTCCCTACCGCCCGATCGCGAGGCCCGACGCCGGATCGAAGAAATGCAGCGCGTTCGGATCGACGCGCAGCGAGACCCGGTCGCCGCCTTTGACCTTGCTCGATCCGTCGAGCCGCGCCGTAAACGTGGTCCGGTTTGGATCGCCAACCTCCGGCTCGCTCTCGCTGGCATCGGCGTTCATGCCTTTGGCGGCGACCGGAAACACGACCAGGATTTCGCTGCCGAGGCGCTCGACCAGTTCGAGATCGACCGTGAGCGCTGCCGAATCTGCGCTCTCCGACGGCTGGAAATCGGTCGGGCGAATGCCAACCACGATCTGCTGGCCCTGATGCCGGGCAAGATCGACATCATCGGCGAGCGCCAGACGATGCGTCCCCAGGCGAACATGGCGGCCGTCTACGGTCCCAATCGCGAGGTTCATCTCGGGCGATCCGATGAAGGCCGCGACGAAGAGATTCTGCGGCCGGGCAAACAGCCGGTCGGGCGTATCGATCTGCTGCACGACCCCTTCACGCAAGACGCAGACCCGGTGGCCGAGCGTCATCGCCTCGACCTGGTCATGCGTGACATAGATCGTCGTCGTACGCAGCTGCTCTCGCAGTCGCGCGAATTCGGTGCGCATCTGGACCCGCAGCTTCGTATCGAGATTGGCGAGCGGCTCGTCCATCAGGAAGGCGGAGGGATCGCGCACCAGCGCCCGGCCGATCGCGACGCGCTGGCGCTGGCCGCCGGAGAGCTGGCTCGGACGCCGCTGCATCAGGGGCGTGAGACCAAGGGTCTTTGCCGCCTCGGCGATCCGCCGATCGGCCTCGATCTTTGGCGTGCCGCGGACCTTGAATCCAAAGCTCAGGTTCTTCTCCACTGTCATATGCGGAAACAGCGCATAGCTCTGGAAGATCATCGCGATGTCGCGATCCTTCGGATGAAGGTTGTTGATCAGCTTGCCGTCGACACGAATCTCGCCCTCGGACATGGTTTCGAGGCCGGCAATCATCCGCAGCAGGGTGGACTTGCCGCAGCCGGACGGCCCGACAAGAACCAGAAACTCGCCATCAGCGATCTCGATGCTGGCATTGTTGACGGCCGGAGAACCATCCGGATAGCGCTTGGTGGCGCCGACGATGCTGATGCTTGCCATTGGTCAGGCCTTGACTGCGCCGAAGCTGAGCCCGCGGATCAGGCTCTTCTGGGCGACGATGAGAAGGATAGCGATTGGTGCGACGAGGATGCTGGCGGCGGCCATGAGCGGCGCGATCTGCACGCTCTGGAACGCCATGAAGGACAGGATCGCGACCGGTCCGGTCTTCACGGCGCCACCGGCGAGCGTGAAGGCGAAGGCGAGTTCGTTCCAGGAGAAGATGAAGACCATGATGCCGGTCGCCACGACGCCGGCTCGCATCTGCGGCAAGGCCACGCTGAACAGCGTCCGAAACTGGCCGGCCCCCTCCATCGTCGATGCCTCCAGGATCTCGCGCGGCAATTCGGAGAAGAAGCTGCGCAGCATGAAGAAGGCGAGCGCCAGGCTGACGATCACATGCATGACGATCAGGCCGATCAGCGTATCCAGCAGGTGAACGGTGCGGAACAGCATGAAATAGGGCAATACCACCACAAAGGCCGGCAGCATGCGCGTCGATAGAATCCATGCCTCGATGGTCTCACGGCCTCGAAACTCGTGGGTCGCGCAAACAAAGGCGGCGGGGATGGCGATCAGCAGAATGATGATCGTCGAGGCGATGCCGATCACGAGAGAATTGCCGAGCGCCTTGAGGAGCTCGGGCCTGGCCAATACCGCGCGGAAATTGTCGAGACTGAGACCGAGCGCCGTCTCGACCTCAACGCCGCCCGAAAGCGGCGGCGTCAGAGCGACGCGAACGATATAGACGATCGGCGCGACCCAAATCAGGCAGAAGACCACGAGGACGAATGTCCGCAGCCAGTCATTGCGGCGGGAGTGCATTATCGGTCCCTCCTCGCCACCAGGCGCCGGATCAACGGCCGGGTCGTGACAATGATGATGACGAGCATGGTCAGCGCCAGCGCCGACGCCTGGCCGAAATTGAGGTTCTGGAAGCCAAGCCGGTAAAGCAGCATGTTGAGCGTCTCGGTCGCATTGCCTGGCCCGCCGCCCGTGATCACCCAGAACGTGTCGAACGTGCGGAACAGATCGATGCCGCGGAACAGGATGACGACGAGGACAAGCGGCCGCAGCATCGGCAGCGCCACATGCAGCACGCTCGTCCAGTAGCCTGCGCCCTCGACAGCGGCCGCTTCGAACGGTTCATTCGGCAATGCGACGAGGCCGGCCAGCAGGATCAGCGTCACGAACGGTGTCCACTGCCAGACATCGACGATAATCAGCGACGGCAGCGCCAATTGCGGCGAAGCGGTCCAGTCGAGCGTCGGCAACCCAAAATGCGCCAGCATCAGATTGATGCCGCCGCCAGCAGGATTGAAGAGAAGCCGCCATGCCAGGGCGAGCGCAACAGGGGTCAGGCCGAACGGCAGGATCAGGATCGTCGAATAGATCCGCGAGCCGATGATCGGCTTCCAGAGCGCCAGCGCGACGAGAAATCCGAGCACGAGCTCAATGCCGAGCGAGATGACGACAAACTCAATGGTGACGAGCAGCGAATTCAGGAAGCTGCCGCCCTCGAACACCGCCTCATAGTTCCGAATGCCGGTAAAGCCGGTGTCGAAGGGCTGCGTCAGGTCGCGGGCATGGACGCTGTACCAGACATTGGCGAGAAAGGGATAAAGCGTCAGCGCAGCGAGCACGACGATGATTGGCGCCAGCATGAGGCCCGGCGCCATCGAATCCAGCGTGATCCGCCGCTTCTGGACATCCAAATGGCTCGGCGAATGTCGGCCTGTGGCACGGCCGGCCAGCATGCTCATTATACCCTCCCTGGCGCGCCGCGGCAGCTTCCTCCCGCCACAGCAGCGATGCTGTCATTATCTCATATTGTATGAGTAGTAAAGCTCAGCCGGTTGTCAGCGGATCGATCGGAGGACGACCGGACAGCACGGCGCGGATGTTGGCGAGCGCTCTGAAACCCATGGCATCGCGCGTTTCCCGGGTGGCGCTGGCCATATGCGGTGTCATGATGACATTGGGCAGCGCAACAAGGCGTGGATTGACCGCGGGCTCGTCGTTCCACACGTCGATACCGGCCGCGAACAGCTGTCCATCCTGCAGCGCCTCGATCAGCGCGTCTTCGTCGATCAGCGATCCTCGCGCAGTGTTAATCAGCACGGCGCCCCGCCGCATCCCGGCGATCGCGGCCCGATCGATCATCCCGTTCGTCGTCGGCCCTCCGGGCGCGTGCAGGCTGACGAAATCTGCAGCTCCGAGCATGGCGCGGAAATCCTCGAAGAATAGAGCGCCCTGCTCCAGCGCGGGCGGCAGACGAGTGCGGCCGGTATAGACGACGCTCATCCCGAATCCGCGCGCCCGCGCCGCCATGGCCCGGCCGATCCTGCCCATGCCGACGATCCCGAGCACCTTGCCGGAAACGCGCAGCCCCAGCATCTCGTCGAGCTGGAGGACGCGGCCACCACCGGCATCGACCATCGCGATATAGGCGCGAGCGCGCCGGGCGGCTGCCAGCAGGAGCATGAAGGCATGATCGGCCGTGCACTCGTCGAGCGTTCCCGGCGTGTTGGTCACCGGCAGGCCTTTACGGGCGGCGGCTGCGACATCGATGTGATCGAACCCGACGCTGCAGGTCGCGGCGATCTTCAACGTCTCGGGCAGGGCTGCGATCGTCGCGGCATCCAGCCTCACATTCGAAGAGAAGACCAGCGCGGGCGCCCCCGTCTCGCGCAGGAGCCGTACCGTCTCGGCCGTATCGATATCGCCCGGCCCGGATTCCACGATGTCGAAATCCCGGCGGGCGTCGGCAAGAACCGGCGCGGTCAGACGGCGGGCGATGAGGAGAGCGGGTTTCATGGATACCGGGAACCGCTCAGGCAGCGTGAACGAGGTCGGCGCCGGTCGCACGCAGCTCCGCGATGCTCGACAGCCCCGTCAATCCCATAGTCACATCGAGTTCGGCGCGGAGATGTTCAATCACGCCTGCTATTCCGGCCCCTCCTGCCGCCGCCAGCCCGTAGACATAGGCACGGCCGAGCAGAACGCCGTCGGCCCCCAGGGCCAAGGCCTTGAAAATATCGGTGCCGCGCCGGATACCGCCATCGAGAAGGATCTCGGCGCGCCCTCCGATGGCTCTTGCGATCGAGGGCAGCATGGCGATGGTGGACGAAGCGGAATCTAGCTGGCGGCCGCCGTGATTGCTGACCACGATCGCATCGGCACCGGCGCCCACCGCGCGCTCCGCATCATGCACGGAGAGAATGCCCTTCACCACCAGCCGGCCCTTCCAGCGATTTCGCAACCACGCCAGGTCTTCCCAGACCAGGCTCGGGTCGAGCTGCGCCGAGAGCCGGCTCGCCTGCTCCATCAGTCCATTGCCGAGCGAGGCGACGCCGGCGGCATTGCCGAGTTGCGGGCGACCGAGCGGCGCCATCGACAGGCACCAGCGTGGATGCAGCGCCAGATCGACCATCGGCCGAATGCCGAGACGCGTCGCCGTCCGGAACCCGTTGCGCGTGTCGCGCTCACGAATACCAGAAACGGCGGTGTCCACCGTCAGGAACAGCGTGTTCACGCCGGCCTTCTCGGCACGGTCCACCATGATCTCGGCCAGAGCGCGATCGCGGAAGATATAGAGCTGAAAAGCGATCGGACGCTTGACCGAGGCGGCGACTTTCTCGACGGACGCGATCGAAAAGGTCGACAGGCACATGCCGATCCCCGCCGCCTCCGCCGCGCGGGCCGCCTTGACCTCGCCATCGGCGCACATCATGCCGCAGAAACCGATTGGCGCCAGCATCATCGGCAACTTGGAACGCTGACCAAGAAACGTGTGGCTGAGATCGCGGCGGCTGATATCGCGCAGGACACGCTGCTCCAGAACGAGCTTGTCGAAATCGGTGCGATTGCGCCGCAGCGTGTTTTCGCTGAATGCGCCGCCATCGAGATAGTCGAAGAACATCCGAGGCAGCCGTCGTCGCGCGAGAACGCGGAATTCCTCGACATTGGTCGTCATCATGGCAAATCCTGCGCGTCACGCCTCGAGGCGCTGATCCTGCAAAGCCTGGAGCGTTTCGGTCAGCGCCTGTTCGACGAGCGCCGTCATCAATTGCGACGACAGCGCTGCATCACCGCTCTCGATCGCTTCCATCACCTGGATGTGGCTGGGCAGCGACGTCTCATAGACCTGCGGGCGGGCCGACATCTTGACGCGAACCGACCAGCGCAGCGTCGAGCCGATGACGCTCGAAAGCGCGATGATCGCCTCGTTCTTCGATGCGACGAGGATGGTGTGATGAAACGTCAGATCCGCATCGAGGCCGCTGATCGAACCGGGCGGCGTATCCTTCATCTGCGTGAGCATCTTACGCATGATGACGATGTGCTCGGGATCATGGCGCTCGGCGGCCAATGCAGCGCCGGCCGGCTCGATGATGCGGCGCAGTTCGAACAGCTGGATGATGAAAGCAGGGCTGGGCTCGACTTCGAAATGCCAGGACAGCACGTCCGGATCGAGCAGGTTCCAGCTCGCCCGCGGGCTGACGATCGTCCCGACCTTCGGCCGTGAGCTCACCAGGCCCTTGGCAACGAGAATGCGCATCGCCTCACGATAGGCCGTGCGAGAAACCTCGAGCTGTGCGCTCAACACGTCCTCGTTCGGCAGGACCTCGCCCGGCTTCAATCGGCCGCCGATGATCATCACCGCCAGTTGATGCGCCACCGACCCGTGCAGCCGCCTGCGGCTGACATTGGACGGTGCGTTGACGCGCGCCATTTCGTCGAGAAGTTCCATCCCTATCCCTCTCGCCTCACCATGGCCGACTCATGTGAGCCCCTTTACTCATACAATAATAGATGTTTGATTGACCGCGCAATCAGGTTTGCCGGTGCTGCGCACATCCGTCGACGCCTGCGCGATCCATCTTTTAGCACGATCGTGGATCATTGCGTTCGACAGCCTGGAATTGCGCAACGAGAGACACTTGGGCGGAAACGAAAATGAGCGACAAGGAAAAGCGCCGCTATCGGTCGGCGGAATGGTTCGGGAAGAACGACAAGGACAGCTTCATTCACCGTAGCTGGATGCGCAATCAGGGCGTTCCCTCGCGCATGTTCGATGGCCGCCCGGTCATCGGCATCTGCAATACTTGGTCCGAACTGACACCCTGCAACGCTCATTTTCGCACCATCGCAGAACACGTGAAGCGCGGCGTCATCGAAGCCGGTGGATACCCGCTGGAATTCCCGGTCACGTCGCTCGGCGAGTCCAACATTCGCCCTACGGCCATGTTTCTGCGCAACCTGGCGTCGATGGATGTCGAGGAATCGATCCGTGCCAACCCTCTTGATGGCGTCGTGCTGCTCTGCGGTTGCGACAAGACCACGCCATCGCTCGTCATGGGCGCCGCCAGTGTCGACCTCCCGACCATCGTGGTGTCGGGTGGGCCGATGCTGAACGGCAAGTATCGCGGCCGCGACATCGGGTCGGGCACTGCTGTCTGGCAATTGAGCGAGGAAGTGAAGAGCGGCAGGATTTCGACGGAGGATTTCATGGAGGCCGAAGCCTCCATGTCCCGCTCGGCCGGGCACTGCATGACCATGGGGACAGCATCGACCATGGCGTCGATGGCGGAGGCGCTCGGCATCGCGCTGCCGCACAATGCGGCGATCCCTGCGGTTGATGCCCGACGCCATGTGCTCGCCAATTCGGCCGGAATTCGCATCGTCGACATGGTGAAGGAGGATTTGGTGCTCTCCAAGATCCTCACCAAGGAAGCGTTCGAGAACGCGATCCGGGTCAATGGCGCGATCGGCGGATCGACCAATGCGGTCGTCCATCTTCTGGCCATTGCCGGTCGCGTCGGGATCAAGCTCAGCCTCGACGATTGGGATCGGCTCGGCCGTGACGTGCCCACCGTCGTCAACCTGATGCCATCGGGCAAATATCTGATGGAGGACTTCTACTATGCCGGCGGCCTCCCCGTCGTGATGCGCCAATTGGCCGAAGCCGGCCTGCTGCACAAGGACGCGCTGACGGTGACCGGCAAGCCGGTCTGGGACGGCATCAAGGAGGCGCCGTGCTGGGATCAGGACGTGATCAGGACGCAGGAAACCGGCATCACCGCAAGCGGCGGCATTGCTGTTCTGCGCGGCAATCTCGCGCCCGGCGGCGCCATCATCAAGCCGTCCGCGGCCTCGCCAGAGCTGATGGTCCATCGCGGCCGCGCCGTAGTCTTCGAGAATATCGAGGACTATCACGCGCGGATCGCCGATCCGGACCTCGACATCGATGCAACCTCGATCATGGTGCTGAAGCATGCCGGTCCCGTCGGCTATCCGGGCTTTGCCGAGGTCGGCAATATGGGCCTGCCGCCCAAGCTGCTGCAGGACGGCGTGCGCGACATGGTGCGGATCTCGGACGGCCGCATGAGCGGTACGGCCTATGGCACGGTTATCCTTCACACCGTGCCGGAGGCGGCGAAAGGCGGCGTATTGGCGCTCGTCAGGAGCGGCGACTTCATTGAGGTGGACGTTCCCAACCGGACGATCCATCTCGACGTGGCGGACGAGGAACTCACCATTCGCAAGGCCGCCTGGATCGCGCCGCCGCGGCATTCGGAGACGGGCTATTCACGCCTCTTCACCGACCATGTGATGCAGGCGGATACGGGCTGCGACTTCGATTTTCTTCTCGGCAGTCGTGGTTCGGCGGTCCCGCGGGAATCGCACTGATGTCAACGCTCGAACTCGGAGATTGCACGCTCGTCGTTCCGGCGGGCGACCGCTGCGGCGAAGCTGCGCTGTGGCATGCCGACGAGGCGGCGCTCTACTGGTGCGACATCAACCGCTTCCTCATCCACCGTTACGACGCCACGTTGAAGACGACGCGGAGCTGGACGTTCGACGCGCCCGTCGTCGCGCTCTCGCTGACCAGCGAAGCGGGACGCATGCTCGTTGCCCTCGCATCGGGCATGCTCTGGTGGTGGCCGGCCGATGACAGCCGCGTCGATGGCGGCTTCGCGCTCCCGGGCTGGCCCGCCGTGCGCCTCAATGACGGACGGTCGGACCCGATCGGGAATTTCTGGGTCGGCTCAATGCGCAACAATGTCGGCCCGTCTGGCGACGTTCTGCCGGCTGGCGGCACGGACGGCAAACTGTTCCGCATCGCGCCGGACGGAACCGTGCAGGTGTTCCGCGACGGGCTGGCGGTCTCGAATACGCTCTGCTGGAGCCCGGACCGGACCCGCTTCTACTTCGCCGACACGATGGAGAACGTCATCTGGGTCCAGCCCTATGACGAGGCAACCGGGACGATCGGCGAGGCGTCAGTATTGTTTGCCGGCTTCGAGCGCGGCGGGCCGGATGGATCGGCGATCGATTCGGAAGGCTATCTCTGGAATTGCCGCTTCGGCGGCGGCTGCATCGTCCGGATAGCGCCTGATGGCAGCATCGACAGGGTCATCGACATGCCGGTGACGAACCCGACGACCTGCGCCTTTGGCGGGCCGGAATTGAAGACGCTTTACGTCACCAGCGCGTCGATCTTCACGCCGGAAACTGAACGCCTCGCAGGCTCGGTGTTCTCTATGGAGAGCAGCGTTGCGGGTCTCCCCGAAAATCGCTTCACAATCGCCTGAGACGGGCGCGCCGACCTTCAGCGGCCGGCGCGCGTCCCTCGCTAGAACGAGGCGAGCATGCCGCCGTCGACAAGATGCGACGAGCCGGTGATGAACGACGCATCGTCGGAAAGCAGGAATGCCGCCAGCTTGGCAACCTCTTCGGTCTGGCCGAGCCGGTTCAGCGCATGTTCGGCTGCCCATTCGGCGATCTGCGCGTCCGGGTTTCCTGGATTGAACGAAGCCGCGTTGCCGCGCAGCAGCGGCGTGTCGATGGCGCCGGGCTGGATCGCGGTCACGCGCACATTGTCCCGGCCATGATCGAGCGCCATGACGCGCGTCATCGAAATCACGGCGCCCTTGCTCGCGGCGTAGGCAGCGACGCTCTGCGACGTCGCTTGCGCGTGGATCGAGGACATGTTGACCACCGCGCCGCCGCCGCCGGCGATCAAATCGGGAATCACATGCTTCGAGAGCAGGAAGATCGCCTTCAGGTTGACCGCCAGGACACGGTCCCAATCGGCCTCCGGCATCTCGACCACGCTGCCATGGATCTCGAGCCCAGCGCAGTTGAAAAGGCCCTTCACCCTGCCAAGGCTGCGCGCCAGCTCAGCGACCTTTGCGCAATCCTCGGAACGGGTCAGGTCGGCAACGATCGTGTGGATCCTGTCCGTCTCCAGCGTCCTCAGGCCAGCCGCATTGATATCGGCCGCAACGACGGTCGCGCCACGCCGCGCGAAGAGTTCCGCCGAGGCACGGCCGATACCGGATGCAGCCCCGGTCACGACAATCACGCCACTCAATTCCGTCATCTGGTCTGGTCCTCCCTTGACCGATTTTCTATTTCTACTATCCTAAGAGTAATGAGCGGCCAAGGGCAATGCCTGGCCCGAGAACACGATCGGCCGCGACGGCCTTTGACCGGACGAAGGCGCGGCGCCCAGGTCGCACCCAATCAGGATGAAGGGGCTGACCGCGGCCCAAGGGCCCGGGCGAGCAGCTTGCATCGCTCCTTAGGCGGTTGGAGAGGAAACGTCGGAATGGACTACGACTACATCGTGGTGGGTGGCGGCAGTTCGGGTTGCCTGACCGCGTGGCGTCTTGTGGAAACGCATGGCGCGCGCGTGCTCATGCTGGAAGCCGGGCACCTCGATGCGAGCCTTCTGTTCAAGATGCCGGCCGGCTTTTTCAAGATGCTTGGCGGTAGCAAGTATCTCAACATCTACGAGTCCGAGCCGCAGGCGATGCTCAACGGCCGCTCGACCAAGGTGCCGCAGGCCAATGTCCTCGGCGGCGGAAGCTCGGTCAATGCCATGATCTACATGCGTGGCAAGCCGGCGGAATATGACGAATGGGACCAGGCTTCGGGCGGCGCAGGCTGGTCCTGGAACCATATGCTTCCCTACTACACCCGGCTTGAAGGCAACCAGCGCCTTGCCGGCCCGGCCCATGGCATCGACGGTCCGCTCAAGGTTTCCGACCATCTCTATATCTGCGACATGGCGCATATCTTCCTGAAGACCATGCAGGGGATGGGCGTTCCCTACACGTCGGACTTCAACGCCGGCACGCAGTATGGCGCCGGCTTCATGCAGTTGACGACGCATAAGGGCGAGCGCTGCAGCGCGGCCCGCGCCTTCATCGATCCGATCGCCAAGAACAAGAACTTCTCGCTCAAGACCGGCGCGATGGTCACGCGCATCCTGTTCGAGGGCGAGCGCGCCGTCGGCGTCGAATATGTCCACAATGGCAAGGTCGAGCAGGCGCGTGCCGGCAACGAGGTCGTGCTCGCCGCGGGCTCCTATGTCTCGCCGAAGTTGCTGATGCTCTCGGGCGTCGGCCCTGCCGAACAGCTCGAACGGCATGGCATCAAGGTCAAGGTCGACCTTCCCGGAGTCGGGCAGAACCTGCAGGACCATCACGAGGTTCCCGTCAGCGCCTACACCAACGGCGCCTTTGGCTATTACGGCCAGGAGCGCGGCGTGAAGATGATCATCAACGGGATCCAATACCTCGTCTTCGGCAGCGGCCCGGTCGCCTCGAACGGCGCCGAGACCTGCGCCTTCGTCAATCCGGAGACGCGCGGCAGCGACACGACCGTCAAGATCTACTGCGTCGCCATGATCTATCTCGATCGGGATGTTTCGGACGTCCCGCCAGGCCATGGCGTAACGTTCACCTGCTGCCTGATGCGTCCCAAGGCGCGCGGCAGCGTTACGCTGCGGTCGGCAAATCCGGCCGACAATGCGCTGATCAATCCGAATTTCCTCGGTCATCCCGATGACCTCAGGATCGAGATCGCTGCCCTGCGTTACGGCCGTGAAATCCTCGCCAGCCGGCCGATGAGCGACACGATTGCCCGCGAAATCCTGCCGGGGCCTGACAAGCAGACCGACGCGGAACTCGCTGAATTCTGCAAGCGCACTGTGAAGACCAACTACCACCCCGTCGGAACCTGCCGCATGGGCGTCGACAGCGACCCGACATCGGTCGTCGATCCCGAGCTGCGCGTTCGCGGCGTCAGCAATCTGCGCGTCTTCGACGCGTCGATCATGCCGAACCTGATCAGCGCCAACACCAATGCCCCGACCATGGCGATCGCCGACAAGGCCGTCAGCATGATGATGGGAGAGCGGCCGCTGCCGCCGGTCGCACTGTAACAAGCAAGACCCGCCGGGCGGAGACGGGCGGGACACCATAGAGGGAGGAAGACAATATGACGAAGACGACCAACGGGCCCGGCTTGTTCATGCCGGCAACGCGCCGCCAACTGCTGCGCGGCGCGGGTATCGGCGCGCTCGGGCTTGGGCTTTACGGGCTCGGCGGCCTCAGCGCGCGCGCGGACATTCCGAACGCTGCCGATTGGGCCAAGTTCAGCGGCACCAATCTGCGCCTGCTGCTCGTGAACCATTGGTGGACTGACGCCATCAAGGGCCGGATTGCCGAATTCGAGAAGCTGACCGGCATGACCGTGACGCTCGACGTGCTTTCGGAGGACAATTACTACCAGAAGGCCGCCGTCGAACTCTCCTCCGGCACCGGCAACTATGACGGCCTCATGGTCGGCAATCTCCAGGCTGGCCAGTATACGGCGGCGGGCTGGCTGGCGCCGCTCGACGATCTGCTCGGCAAGAGCGCGATCATCGATGCGAGCTGGTACAAGCTCGACGACATCTTCGCCTCGGGCCGCGCGGCCGGCACTTACAAGGACCAGTTGATGGCCCTGCCGATCGCGACCGAAGCCGAGGTCGTCATCTACCGCAAGAGCATCCTCGAAAAGGCCGGTGTCGGGCCGATCCGTTCGTTCGACGATCTCGTCAACGCCGCCAATGCGACCAAGACCGACAAGATGGCTGGCATTGTCGGCCGCGGCCGGCGCGGTCTCGATGTCGTCTGGGTCTGGACCGGCTATTTCCTCGGCGCAGGCGGCGACTTCTTCGTGGATGGCAAGCCGGCGCTCAATACCGACGCCGCGCGCCAAGCGACGGACATCTACATCAACAAGCTTCTCAAGGCGAACGGCCCCCAAGGCACCGCGAACATGTCGTGGCTGGAGGCGTCGACCGTGTTCAAGGAGGGCAACGCCGCCACCTTCACCGATGCAAGCGGCCAGCTCGCCGTCGTGCTCGACAAGACCACAAGCCGTGTCGTCGATGATGTCGGCGCCTATGCCTGGCCGTCCATGGGCAACAAGGCGCCAGCTCCGAACTACTGGTTCTGGCTGCTGGGCATGCCCGCTGCAAGCCGCAACCAGGACGCGGCGTCGCTGTTCATCGCCTGGGCCACATCGCCCGAAGTCTCATTGGCCGTCGGCAGGGCCACCGGCTCGCCGGTCGCCCGCGAATCGGTCTGGGCGGATGAAGGCTTCAAGAAGTTCTTCCCCGGCGACACTGCCGCGGAGATCTCCAAGAGCCTCGCTTCGGTGCAGCCGAACCGCGTGCCCTACTCCGATCCGAAGTTCTCGCAGGTGGTCGATGCAATCTCGGTCCAGATCGTGAACGTCCTCACCGGCTCGACCGATGTCGATGCCGGCATGGCGGCAGCCGACGCTGCGGTCACCCGCGTCATGGGCGGCTGATCCCCTCCCTCAGCCTCCAGGACTGATGCCCCGCCTCACGGCGGGGCATTTTCGTATCAACGGCCTTGGCGAAACGCCTATGGCGTCGGCGCGTCGGCACGCAACAGGCCTTCATGCTTCAGCTCTGCCCAGAAGGCGTCCGGTATCGGCGTTTCAATCAGTTCGACATTGGCGCGAACCTCTTGCGGGCGAACGGCGCCCGGAACCATCGCCGAAACCGCCGGATGGGCGAGCGGAAACTGGATCGCTGCGGCGGCGAGCGGCACGGCGTGCAGTGCGCAAATGACCTCGATCGCCATGACGCGGTCGAGAATGTCACGCGGCGCCGGCTTGTAATTGTACATCGCGCCGGGCTTGGCGCCCGTGGCGAGGATGCCGGAATTATACGGCCCGGCCGTCAGCAGCCCGATGCCCTTCTTCTCACAGAGTGGCAGCAGCTCATCGAGTGCATCATGCTCGAGCAGCGTGTAGCGGCCGGCCAGCATGAAGCAGTCGAAATCGCCGGCACGCGAGAATTCGATCAAGGGTTCGATCTCGTTCACGCCGACGCCGATCGCGCCGATGACGCCAGCGGTGCGCAGTTCGTCGAGCGCCTTGTAGGCTCCTTCGCAAGCCTCCCGAAAGCGCTCGCGATAGGGCGCCTCGCCGCCCCAGGTGCGGTGATCGACGTCATGGATATGAACGATGTCGATCCGGTTCATGCCGAGCCGCTGATAGCTCTGCTCCAGCGCCCGCATCGTGCCGTCATAGCTGTAATCGTTGACCAGGCGGAAATCCAATCCGCCCTTGAACACGCTGCGATCGACTTTCCCTCGCGCTTCCGGCACCAGGTGGCGGCCGACTTTTGTCGCGAGCACGAAGCCGTCGCGCTCGTCCGGTCGTTGCCGCAGGACATGGCCGAAGCGATGCTCGGCGATGCCGCGGCCGTAAAGCGGTGCGGTATCGAACAGACGGATGCCGGCCTCATAGGCCGCCTCGACCGTCGCCGTGGCCCGCTCTTCCGGAATGATCTCATAGAGATCGCCCAGCGGCGCGCTGCCGAGACCGAGGACAGTCACCTCGATCCCTGACGCGCCCAGCTTGCGTTTTTCGGTCGCTTTCATGCCTTTTCCTCCTCTATTTCTCATACAATAATGGTAGATACGGGGATCGTCGAGGGGAGGATATTGATGCGATTGATCCAATTTGAAGACACCGCCAAGGCGCGTCGTGTGGCCGCGCTGTTTGACGGCGAGACAACACATCGCGTGCTCGACGCGCAAAGCGTTCGCGAAATGGCGCTGGACGCCTATGCGGCCGGACAGGACTTGCAGCAATTTTCGGCCGGCCTTGCGACCGAGCAGACGGTCGACATCGCCGAGCTTCTGGCCGCCGGCCGCGTGCTGTCGCCGCTTGATCATCCCGAACCGTCGCGGACCGTCGTCGCGATCACCGGCCTCACCCATCTCGGCAGCGCCCAATCGCGCGACGCGATGCATGTGAAGCTCGCCGGCGACGACCTTTCGGATTCGATGCGGATGTTCAAGCTCGGCCTCGAGGGCGGCAAGCCGGCGCCGGGAGAGACCGGCGCTCAGCCAGAATGGGCCTATAAGGGCGACGCGTCCTGGCTGGTCCGACCAGAAGGCGATATCGAGCTGCCTGCCTATGGCGAGGACGGCGGCGAGGAAGCGGAGGTGACCGGGCTCTATGTCATCGCCGCGGATGGCACCGTATTGCGCGTCGGCTTCGCGCTCGGCAACGAATTCTCCGACCATGTCATGGAACGGCGCAACTATCTCTATCTCGCCCATTCGAAGCTCAGACAGAGTTCGTTCGGACCGGAGCTCTATGTCGGCGCGCTGCCCGGCGAGATTGCCGGCAAGGTCTCGATCCTGCGCGATGGCAAAACCCTGTGGTCGGAGGAATTCCTTTCGGGCGAAGACAACATGGCGCATTCGATCGCCAATCTGGAACAGCACCACTTCAAATATTCGGGCTTCCGCCGCGCCGGCGACGTGCATGTCTATTACTATGGCGCCAGCATCTTGAGCTTTGCCGACAGCGTTTCGCTGGCCGCCGGCGATGTCATGGTGGTCGATTGCCCGATGTTCGGCGCCCCGCTGCGCAACACCCTCGTGGCCGGGCCCATCGAAACCCCTCGCATCAAGCCGCTTTAGGCGAGGGTTGCCCGGCGCCGCCGCGCGGGCCGCCGGGACGATCATCGCCTGCGCGCCGTTGCTGGAACATCGGCAACGGTCGCGCCGCCCGCCAGAGACGAGGCCGGCCCGGGTTCGGCGGACCTATCCCAGCTTCTTCAGCACAGCCTGCGTGCGGTTCCTGACACCGAGCTTTGAGAACAGATTCTTGGAGTGGGACTTGACGGTGTTGATATTGATGCGGAGTTTGCTGGCGATCTCGGTGTTGGAGAGGCCCCATCGCATCAGTTCCAGCACCTCTTCCTCTCGTTGCGTCAACGGGTCGGGTAAGGGCTCCGAGGCGCTGACATCGCGGCGGCTTGCCAGGGACGGCGACAGGCTCGCGGATGTGATATCGAGATAGACGTCCAGCAGATTGCCAAGTTCCGGGTACTGGGGCGTCGCGGCCGGGCTGGCCGCTCCTTCGAGCCGCGCGATCAGACGCTCTATCTGCAGGGCGCTCAAAACCCGGCCCTCTTCGCTCGCCTTTGCCACGACAGCACGCAGGCTTGTCAGAGCCGCAGTGGACTGGCCCGTCTCCATCATCACGCGCGCTTCCACGACGTGAAACCCATCCCAGATCTGCCAGGCCGATGGCGGAAAGCGGCGCTGGGCCTCCGGCAAAGCGAGGCAGATCCGCTCCCATTCCCGCAGACCTTCGGTCCGATTGCAGAGCCGGAATGCGCGATCAGCCCGCTCCATGGCAAGGTGAAACTCAAGGCGGAAGTCCTCCGTCTCGTAGGCCCGACGGCTGGCGCGCACCAGCACGTTGGTTGCCTTGTCCGAACTGCCGGTCAGGTCGTAGAGGCGGACAAGACCGACCGTGGCAAACAGAACGCGCTCGCAGAGACCGGAGACGTCAGTCGCGTTGTCGCTCGGGATGGCACGCAGCCAAAGTCGCTCGGCCTCTTCGAACTCGCCCCGGTCGAACGCGACCATGCCCAGAAGCACCGACGGCAGGGCGACCATGTAGGAATGTTCGGCGAAGTTGCCGCGCGCGATGCGCAAGGCGTCTTCCGCAACGCGCCCGGCTTCGTGCATCAGGCCGCGGGCGATATAGCACATCGCCGCGATGGAGCGGGAATGGAGCCCACCCCAATGGACACCTATCTCGTCGTAGATGCCCTTTGCCCGCCACGTCAGCTTTTCGGCGAGTGCCAGATTGCCGACCTGAAGGGCGAGGTAGCTGTGGATTGAATCGAGGTCCACCTGGCCAAAGGCAAGCTGATCGAGCTCTCGGCCCCGGAGGTCCTGGATATGCGTGAGACCGCTATCGATATCGCCGCCATAAGCACCGATCAACGCCCGCATCAGGTGCAGGCGCCCCTCGATATCCAGCCCGGTCTCGCGGGCGATGACCGACATACGGCTGGCCTCGTCGGCGGCGAGGTCCTCGATTGTACGAAGCGTCTGCTCTGCCTGGAGGAAACGCCGCATGTTGATGAAGCGCCAGACCTGAAGAAACAATAGGAGCGGGCGCTCCTCTCGCGCATCGCGCGGCAGTTGCTGCATCCAGCGCGAAAAGACCTCAAAGCGACCGTGGCTGAGATAATCGTAGAGGCAATAGCTCTCGATCATCTCCGCCGCCCAGTCGGGTCGGCGTGCCAGGAAGGCGTGCCGCACCGCGTCCATCGGCGAACCGTTCTCGATGAACCATTGGGCGGCGCGAAAATGCAGCTCGGCGAGATCGGCCTGCGTTTCGGCATAGAGCCGCGCCAGCAGGAATTCCTGAAACAGATGATGGTACTTGTACCATCGCTGCGATCCCGGCAACCCGACCACGAAAAGCTGAGCCTCCTCGAGGAACGACAGGACCTCGCTGCTGTCGTTCCGACCGGTGACCGCGTTGCAGAGATCGGCATTGAGCGCGTCGAGAATCGAGGTTGTGGTCAGGAAGCTGTAGATCGTCTCCGGCAGGCCGAGAATCACTTCTTCCAGGAAATACTCCGCAAAGGCGCGATGGCTGCCAGTCGGCGGAGTGGCAGCGAATGCGCTCGGCATGCGACCGAGCACAAGCGAGGCGAGCCGAAGGCCCGCAGCCCAGCCTTCGGTATAGCCATGCATCTGCCGGCTCTCTTCGGAGGTCAGCGAAACGCCGGACGACGCCTGGAAGAATGCCTCCGTCTCGCTCTCGTCGAAGAACAGATCCTTGACAGGCACTTCCAGAATTTCGCCGCTGACGCGCAGGCGGCCGATCGGGATCGAGGGACGATTGCGGCTCGCCAATATGATCGTCAGATTGGCGATGCGAGCCGCGAAAATGCGATTGATCGTTTCGCCGCCGTCTCCCCCTTCCGCGAGATGATAGTCATCGACGAACAAAGCGAGTGGCGCCAGGTTGGCGCACCGGGCGATCAGCGCCACGAGGCGAGCGAGGGCGTCGGGCTCGTCCCGAGAGGGGACCGTCGCGCCAAGCTGGTTGAAACGCGTCTCGACGGCGAGATTCAAGCCATCGGCGAAGGCGAGCGGGTCGCGATCGGCCTCACTGGCAGAATACCAGACCGTTTGGGCGCCGGCTTCCGCCAGGGATTGATGCCACTGCGCAAGTAGCGTCGTCTTGCCAGAACCGGCGGGGGCATGCACGAGGCAGAGCGGGTATTGCAGAACCAAACGGGAAAGGGTGGTCAGCCGCGGTCTGTCGATCACGCCCTGCGAAGCGCGCGGCGGCGAAAGGAAGCGATTGATAAGACTGGTTCGCTGCGACAAGGGACATCCGCACATTCACGTGGCCGCGATAATGCGTATCACCCTTTGGGGTGATGTGCAGCTCTTGCACGGCCTCCCCCCTCGGGATCATGCCAATAATTTCGGCGCGACGTAACGTCGGGCAATGACCGAATGGGGACTTATGAAATTGCAGCTCGGCGAATATCAGAATTTTGACGCCATCGGGCTGGCCGAACTCGTGGCCAAGCGTGAAGTGACACCCACCGAACTGCTCGAGACGGCGCTTGCCGGCGTCAAGGCAGTCGATGGACAGCTCAATGCCGTCGTGGCCACCTTCGAGGAGGAGGCCCGCCGCTTCATCGACGAGGAGCTTGCCGATGGTCCGTTCAAGGGTGTCCCCTTCCTTCTGAAAGACCTGACGGCGCATTATGGTGGTCAGCCGACCGGTGCCGGGTGGCCAGCACGCGCTGCCTTCAGGCCCGCCAAGGATTCCGAGCTCGTCCGTCGTTTCAAGAAATCGGGCGTCGTGATTTTCGGCAAGACCGCCGTTCCCGAGCTCGCCATGGATTGGACAACGCGCTCGCGCGCGCATGGCGTGACCAACAATCCGTGGGACACGACGCGGACGGCGGGAACGTCGAGCGGTGGCACGGCGGCATCCGTAGCCGCAGGCGTCGTGCCGATGGCGCATGGCAATGACGGCGGCGGCTCGATCCGCGTCCCATCCTCCGTCTGTGGTTGCTTTGGCCTCAAGCCAACCCGGGGTCGCAACCCTGTCGCGCCGTCCGGCAGCACCTGGCAGGGCATGCTGGTCGAGCATGTGCTCTCGCGCTCGGTGCGCGACAGCGCTGCGATGCTGGACGCCACCCAAGGCACCTATCAGGGCCAGTTCTTCAACAGCCCGCCTGGCGGCGACTTTGCCGGCGAACTCGGCCGAGATCCCGGACGGCTGCGCATCGGCGTCTCGACCAAAGCGCCTTATGGCGCGGCGACGCACGCCGATTGCATCAAGGCGGTCGCGGAGACGGTCGAACTGCTCGAGAGCCTCGGCCATATCTGCGAGCCCTATGACATCGACCTGCCGGAGGATGGCTGGCCTGCCTTCGAGACGTTCATCCTGGCCGAATATGCGACAGACATGCGGCTCGAGGAACAGCTGCTCGGACGCAAGCTGACGGCCAAAGACTTCCCCTCGATGCTTTGGGAAATGATCGAGGCCGGCAATCGTATCTCCGCTGTCGACGTCAATGTTGCGACGACGCGACTGCATGCGGTCGCCGCCGCCGTAACCTCGACATTCAGCCGCTACGACGTCTTCCTGTCGCCGACGCTCGCTCAGCCGCCTCTGCCGCACAAGGCCTTCCCGGAAGCGACCTCGATGCGGGGCCACTACGAGTTCTATCTCTCCTGGATGCCTTTCACGCACATCTTCAACGTCAACGGTTCGCCGGCCATGTCGGTGCCGCTCGTCTGGAACGCCGAAGGCCTGCCGATCGGCGTGCAGTTCGCAGCCGCTCCCGCGGCCGAGGGCCTGCTCTTCCGGCTCGCATCGCAGCTCGAAAGCGCAAGACCCTGGCAGGGCAAACGCCCGCCTGTGTCCGTCGCCTGATCTACACCTCCAGTCCAACCAAAAAAGAAGGGAACTCCGCATGAATCAGTACCATCTCCGCAAATCCTTCAGCGCGCTGCTGGCTACTGCCGCGTTCGGGGCCGGCCTCGGCCTCTCCGTCGCCGCAGCGGCAGACCTCACCGTCGCCCGCGCCGTCGATGCCGACAGTCTCGATCCCGACAAGACGAGCACGACGCAGTCACTGCAGATGACGAACCTGATCTTCGACACCCTTCTGACGATGGACAAGGATGGATCGCTCCACCCGGGCATCGCCAGCGCATGGTCGGTGTCGGACGATGGCAAGACCTATTCCTTCACCATTCGCGACGGCGTAAAGTGTCATGACGGCAGCCTCTTCGACGGCGCCGCCGCCAAGGCAAGAGTGGATCGGGCCATTGATCCGGCCACGGTCAATCCGGACCGCTCACTCTGGGGCCCGATCACGAGCACCAGTGTGGATGGCAACGTGCTCAAGGTCTCGCTGTCGGAACCCTACAGCCCGTTCCTGTCGTTTCTGACCGGCATTCAGGCAGGCTTCGTCTGCCCGTCCGCGTTCGCAACGGCCGATTTCAAGCCGATCGGAACCGGCCCGTTCAAGTTCGTCAGCTGGACGCGGAACGACAGCCTCAAGCTTGCGGCCAATGCCGACTACCAGAACTTCAATCCGATGATCGAGAATCCGGGCAAGCCGCATATCGATACGCTGACGTTCAAGGTCATCCCCGAAGCAGTCGCTCGCATGGCAGCCCTGCGCTCCGGCGAGGTCGACATCGTCGAGCCTTCGCTGGAGGAGACGGCGGACCTGAAGAGCGACAGCAACTTCAAGGTCTATGCCGCCGATCTTTCGGGTCAGCAGGTGCTGGCGGCTTTCTCGTGGAAGATCAAGCCGCTCGACAATCCGGAAATCCGGAAGGCCATCGGCATGGCGATGAACCGCGATGCCTATGCCAACATCGCCTTCGAAGGCCTGGTCACGACGTCGAGCTGCCCTGTCGCGCCGAGACTGTTCGCAACGGATGAGGCGCTGTGCGCCAGCTGGGGCGAAAAATATGATCCCGAGGCTGCCAAGGCAATCATGGAGAAGGCCGGCTACACCGCCGACAAGCCTCTGAAGATCAAGCTGCTGGCCCACAAGCTGTCGGGCTGGGACCAGATGCACCAGATCATGCAGCAGGATCTGGCTGCCATCAACGTCCAGGCGGAGATCGAGACACGCGAAGTCGCCGCGCATTTCGATCACATGTCGAGCGAGAACAAGCGCACCGACGGAGAGCCTTTCGTCTGGACGATGGGCATGTCGGGCGTCGATCCGGACTATCTCAACTTCCTCTGGAAGCAGCCCGGCTTCGTCAACATGGGCCTGAATGAACAGGTCGACACCATGGTCGATGCACAGCGCACGCTCATGGGCGATGCGCGGGCCGCCAAGATCCACGATATCGAGAAATACCTGCTGGAGAATGCCTATACGGTCCCGCTGCTGTCGCCCGGCTGGAACTGGCTGATGGCATCGAACGCGAAGGTCGACGGCTTCAAGCTGGGGTTCATGGTATCCCTCTTGTTCAATGACGTGACGCTCAAGCAATAGTGGGTTTTGCACCGCCCTGCCTCACGAGGCAGGGCGGTGGATCGACCGGATGGGTTCCGATGCTGTTTCTGATCTCCAGACGAGTTCTTGTCGCGTTTGCAACCGTTATTGTCGTTATTATTCTCTCCGGCCTTCTCATCCATGTCGTTCCGGGCGACCCGGTGACCGCGATGATGGCGCAGTCGGTCTCCGCGACGCCGGAGGCGATGGCTGAAATGCGCACTCGCCTGGGCCTCGACCTGCCGGTCTGGCAGCAGGTGTTGCTCTATCTCTCCCGCGTCCTGCATGGCGACCTCGGTACGACCATCCGCGGCAACGAGTCCGTCCTGCGACTGCTGATGCAACGCGTGCCCAACACCTTTGCTCTGGCGGTTTCCGGCCTCGGCCTGGCCTTGGCGATCGGGATCCCGCTCGGATTCCTGGCCGCCGTAAACCGGGGCCGGCTCGCCGACACCGCTGTGATGTTCATTGCGGTGCTGGGGGTGTCGATCCCCGCCTTCTGGCTCGGCCTCATCATGATTCAGGTCTTCGCATTGAAACTCGACTGGCTGCCGGTCGCCGGCTCGAGCTGGCGCAACATCATTCTGCCGGCCCTGACGCTCGGCCTCACCTATTGTGCGCTCGTCGCCCGCATGACGCGCTCGGCGTTGGTGGACGTTCTGGAGGAGGACTATATTCGCACCGCCCGTGCCAAGGGGCTGCGCGGACATGAAGTGCTGCTCGTGCACGCGCTCAGACCAGCGTTGATCAGCATCGTCACTGTCGTCGGCCTTGTCTTTGCCTATCTGCTTGGCGGCCAGGTCATCATCGAGAACGTCTTCTCCTGGAACGGCATCGGCCGCCTGGCAGTCCAGGCTATGCTGGAGCGCGACTACCCGATGATCCAGGGCTTCATCGTCGTCTTCGCCGTGTCCGTCGTGATCGTCTCCATGCTGATCGACATCCTGTACAATTTCCTCGATCCGCGGATGCGGCAGAAATGAGCATCACGACCGAAATCTCCATATGGAGACGGCGCCCCCCGTTCAGCGTCGTTCTCGGCCTCGGATTGGCGTCCGTGATCGTCGCAGCGTCGCTGCTTTCGTACTACCTGGCGCCGTTCGATCCGACGCGGATGGCCGCCGGGCCCCGGCTGGCCCCGCCATCCGGGGCGCATCTGTTCGGCACGGACGAATTCGGCCGCGACCTCTTCAGCCGGGTGCTGGTTGGCGGGCGTCTGTCGCTCGGGATCGGCATCTCGGCTGTCGTCAGTGGTCTCGTCATTGGCGGGCTGATCGGGCTCCTTGCCGCCTTCTCCGCCCGGATCGTTCAGGTGACGCTGCTGCGTCTCATCGATGTGCTCTATTCCTTCCCTGACACATTGATCGCCCTGGCGCTCGTCGCCTTCCTCGGCCCAGGCATCGAGAATGCGACGCTGGCCATCGCCATCAGCCTCGTCCCCTTCTATGCCCGCGTGACCTACGGGCTCGCCGCGGCGGAACGGGCCAAGCCGTATATCGAAGCGGCGAGACTCGCGGGCATCGGCAACGGCCGGCTGGTTCGGGTGCATGTCATGCCGAATATCGGCCAGAGCCTGATCGTCATGGGAACGCTCGGATTCTCTTCGGCCATCCTGTCGGCGGCAGGCCTGTCCTTCCTCGGCCTCGGGGTGCAGCCGCCGTCGCCGGAATGGGGTGCGATCCTGGCCTCCGGCCGCAACTACATCAACAAGGCGCCATGGATTCTGATCTTCCCGGGCGTCGCCATCTGCCTGACCGTCCTTTCCTTCAACCTGATCGGCGACAGCTTGCGCGACCTCGTCGATCCTCGTCGAAAGGGCCGGTCATGAGCGTTCCCTATCTCAGCGTCCAGGACCTCTCGGTCAGCTTCCCGACCCGGTCGGACCACTTCAGAGCGATCGACGGCATCAGCTTCGATCTCGCTCGCGGCGAGATCCTTGCGCTGGTCGGCGAATCCGGCAGCGGCAAGAGCATGACCTCGCTCTCGATTATGAAGCTGCTTCCCGCGGCGGCGCGGATGAGCGGCCGCATCCAGGTCGACGGGCAGGATATAGCGGCGTTGGACCGCCGGCAGATGGAGGATGTGCGTGGCGCCAAGATCGGAATGATCTTCCAGGAGCCGATGACCTCGCTCAATCCGGTCCTGACGATCGCACGGCAAATGACCGAGGGGATGGTGCGCCACAACGGCCTCTCCCGACGCGAGGCGCTGGCGACGGCCTGCACCTGGCTCGAGGATGTCGGCATTTCCGAACCGACCCGCGTGCTCGCGCAATATCCGCATCAGCTTTCGGGCGGCATGCGCCAGCGCATCATGATCGCTGCGGCGCTTGCGCTTCGGCCGGGCATTCTGATCGCGGACGAGCCGACCACCGCACTCGATGTCACCGTGCAGTCGCAGGTGCTCGACCTGCTGGTCGATCTCAAGGCGCGCTCGGGCTCGGGCATCCTTCTGATTACGCACGACATCGGGGTGGTCGCGGAAACCGCCGATCGCGTCGCCGTCATGCGTGGCGGCCGCATCTTGGAGGTAGGGACAGTGGATCAGGTGCTCCGCGCGCCGCAGCACGAATACACGCAGGCGCTCCTGGCCTCGCACCTGACGGTGGAGAAGGGACTGAAGCAGCGCCAGGCAGAACTCGAGGGGGCTCGACCCTGATGTCGCACCCCGTGCTTCAGGTTGTCGGTCTGCGGAAGTCCTTCACGGCCAACCGGCGAACCGTGCATGCGCTGAACGGCGTTTCGCTCACGCTCGGACAGAGCGAGACGCTCGGTATCGTCGGCGAGAGCGGGTCCGGCAAGTCGACGCTCGGACGGATCGCGGTCGGTCTCGACACGCCCAGCGCCGGCGAACTGCATATCGAAGGCGAGCGCGTGGACACTTTGTCTTCGCCCGAGCGCCGCGAGAAGCTGCGGCAATGCCAGATGATCTTTCAGGATCCCTATTCCTCGCTCAATCCAAGACTGACCGTTGGCCGGCAGATCGGAGAAGGGCTGTTCGCCCGTGGCGAGTCCGACTGGAGAGCGATCCGGCTCACCGTCGCCGATCTGCTCGATCGGGTCGGGCTGAAGCGGGAATTCGCCAGCCGCTATCCGCACGAATTCTCCGGCGGTCAGCGCCAGCGCATCGCGATCGCCAGGGCGCTGGCGCCCAATCCGCAGATCGTGGTCGCCGATGAGCCGGTCTCTGCGCTGGATGTCACCATTCAGGCGCAGATTCTTGATCTTCTCGCGGATCTGAAGAAGGACGGAAATCTCTCCTATCTCTTCATTTCCCACGACATGGCCGTCGTCGCGCGCCTGTGCGACCGCATCGCCGTCATGCACCGTGGACGGCTTGTCGAGTGCGGCCCCGCCCGCGCCGTCATCGAGAACCCGCAGCACCCCTACACGCGGAGCCTGCTGGATGCCGTTCCCCGGTTTGGCCGGAGGCGGACGGGACAAAAGCCAGTTCCCGTCCGTTTCCCGCAGCACGAGGATGGCGATACGTTCCTCACCGTTTCCGAGGGGCACACGGTGCTTCAGGCGGGGTTGTGAGGAAAGACATGGACACGCATTCAAGCGTCGTTGCCGACAGGGGAGCCTCGGTACGACGCGGGAATCGGCGGGGAGAGGATGCATGACGGACGGCGTGACCATTCCGGCAGATACCATCGCGACAGCGGTGGCGTGGCGGCATTTCCTGCATTCGATTCCCGAGCTGGCCTATGAGGAGCGGCAAACCTCAGCTTTCCTGGCGGAGCAACTCGCTGGCTTCGGGCTTTCGATCGAGACGGGCCTTGCCGGCACGGGAATCGTCGCCTCGGTGACGAAGGGCAACGCCGGCAAGACCATTGGCCTGCGGGCCGATATGGACGCATTGCCAATCCATGAGACCGCCGATCTGGCCTATCGCTCGACACGGCCCGGCGCGATGCATGCCTGTGGTCATGACGGCCACATGGCGATGTTGCTCGCAGCCGCTTCGCTCGTGCAGGGAATCGATTTCGACGGAACGGTGCGCTTCATTTTCCAGCCGGCCGAAGAGAACGAGGGCGGCGCGCGACGGATGATCGAGGAGGGGCTGTTCGAACGCCTCCCTGTCGATGCGGTCTACGGGCTGCACAATTGGCCGCAATTGGCGCCGGGGGCGTTCGTCGCCGGACCGGGACCGATCATGGCAGCCTTCTCGATCTTCGACATCGAGATCCGTGGCAAGGGTGCTCATGGCGCCATGCCGCACGAGGGCATCGACCCAATCGTCGCCGGTTGCGCCCTCGTATCCGCGCTGCAGACCGTCGTCAGCCGCAACATCTCGCCGCTCGACACCGCGGTGTTGTCCGTCACGCAGATCCATGCCGGCGATGCCTACAACGTCATTCCTGAACATGCGACGATCCGGGGCACCGGAAGGTGGTTTTCGCAGGAAGCCGGCGACGCGCTGGAGGCGCGATTGCGGAAGATCGCCACCGATATCGCCTCCGCCCATGATTGCGTCGCCACCATCCGCCATGAACGCCGTTACCCCGCGACCTTGAACAACGCAGTTGCAGCGGAGAGCGCGCGCCATGCCGCCGCCCGGGCCGGACTCCACGTGATCGAGGCGGCCCCCAGCATGGCATCGGAAGATTTCGCCTTCATGCTGCAGGCAGTGCCGGGGGCCTATGCCTGGATCGGCAGTGCAAAGGAGGGGATCAATCCCGGCCTCCATTCACCGCAGTTCGATTTCAACGACGCCGTCCTTCCGCAAGGTGTCGCGTATTGGACCCGGCTCATCCAGAGCGAACTCGCCATAGCCGACGAATAGCCTCGTCGATGACATGGCGGATCCACCCGGCGGCACGGGCCGGTGGGTGCACGCAAGCGAGGGTGCCGCATGTTCCTCAGCGTCTTCGAGATATTCAAGATCGGCATAGGACCGTCTTCGTCGCACACCATGGGACCGATGACGGCGGCGGCGCGCTTCCTCGATCTCCTGCGGCACGCCTCGGAACGACATCACGCCAGACGCCTCCATGTCACGCTGCATGGTTCGCTGGCCTTCACCGGGAAAGGCCATGCAACCGACCGCGCAGTGGCGCTCGGTCTGCTGGGGAATCTGCCGGCCGACCTCGATCCGGACCACGCCGAGCGCGCGCTTGCGGCGTTGCGGCAGACGCATGTGGTGGCGCTGCCCGGCCTTCCGGCTCTCGGCTTCGATCCGGACCTCGACATCGTCTTTGATTATGGAGCGCCCCTGCCGGGCCACGCCAATGGGCTCGTCTTCCAAGCGCATGATGCCGACGGCGACCTGCTCATCGCAGAAACCTACTATTCGATCGGCGGCGGCTTCGTCCTGACTGCGGCGGAGCGCAGCGCGCCAAAGGCTCCGGCTTTCAGCGGGAGCGGAAAATATCCCTATCCGTTCGACAGCGCCACATCGATGCTGCGCATGGCGCAGGACAGCGGACTTTCGATCGCGACGATGAAGCGCGAAAACGAGAACGCCGTTCGCTCACCCGACGAGGTCGAGCAGGGATTGGCGCGGATCTGGTCGGCGATGAATGACTGCATCGAGCGCGGCCTCAAGCAGGACGGCGAATTGCCGGGCGGCCTGCACGTCCGCCGCCGGGCGCGAAAGATCCATCAATCGCTGCTTGCCGATCGACTGACCAACAGGGTCCAGCCGCATGCGGCTTCCGATTGGCTGGGCGTCTATGCCATGGCGGTCAACGAGGAGAATGCCGCCGGCGGCAAGGTCGTGACGTCGCCCACCAACGGCGCTGCCGGTGTCGTTCCTGCAGTGCTGCGTTACTTCCTCGACCATTGCTACGGCGCCGATCCGGCACGGATCTCGGAGTTCCTGCTCACCGCCGCGGCGATCGGCGGTCTGATCAAGCACAACGCTTCGATCTCAGGTGCGGAGGCCGGTTGCCAGGGCGAAGTCGGTTCGGCCGCTGCCATGGCCGCAGCCGGTCTCTGTGCCGTGCTTGGCGGCACGCCCGCGCAGGTCGAGAACGCTGCCGAGATCGCACTCGAGCATCATTTGGGCATGACATGCGATCCGGTCGCGGGCCTCGTGCAGATTCCCTGCATAGAGCGGAACGGCATCGGCGCCACCAAAGCCGTCGCTGCCGCGTCGCTCGCGCTGCGCGGCGACGGCTCGCATTTCATGCCGCTCGACAACTGTATCGAGGCGATGCGGCAGACCGGGGAAGAGATGAGCGAGAAGTACAAGGAAACGAGCACAGGAGGGCTCGCCGTCAACATGCCGGAATGTTGAGAGACCGACCTTGTCATGGCCGTCATGGCAGAAGCGTTCGAGGGCCACGCCCTCAAGGGGCCGGCATGCCGGCTCGGAAGCGCAGGCCATCGACGAGCAGCGCCACCATCCGGCGTGCCTCGGCGACATCACCATCACTTGCAGGCGCTGCGAGCCGCATGGCTGCCAGCAGCAACTCGCGCGCGTCGACATCCGTGCGGATGTCCCCGGCTGCACCCGCGGCATCGAGCAGACCGCAGAGGGCCGGGGTGAGCTGTCCGACCACATAGTTTGGGAGCGACTGGAAAGCGGCGTCTCCCGAATGAAGCGCGGGGCCCAGACCCCGCTTGGTACTGGCGAGATCCACGAGACGCTGGACCCATGATGCCAGCGCTTCTGCCGGCGCCGCGATTCGGCCCAATGTCGCAGCCGCTTCGACGCAGTCATCGACCTCGCGCTGGATGATCGCCCTGATGAGGTCCGAGCGCTGCGGAAAGTGCCGATACAAGGTTCCGACGCCAACGCCTGCCTGAGCCGCGATCGTCCGCATGGGCGCATCGACGCCGAGCTCGGCGAACACGGTCGTGGCGGCGCGAAGGAGGGCGTCGACGTTGCGACGTGCATCGGCCCGTATCGGTCGGCCGTGCCCGTCCCGCGCCTCAGGTTGGTCGACATCCATTGCCGGGGTCCAAAATATCCGTTGCTAACCGGAACAACGTTCCGTATAAACGGACGACTGTTCCATTTATCCATACAGCCCTTGCTGCAGCTTCGCCAGCCCCCTTTGAAGGAGACGACCATGCGTTACCGCCCTCTTGGCCGAACCGGCATCCAGGTCAGCACCTATTGCCTCGGCACGATGATGTTCGGGAAGTTGGCCAATGCCGATCACGACGCGTGTATCGGCATGGTCCACAAGGCGCTCGATTTCGGCGTCAACTTCATCGACACCGCCGACGCCTACAGCCAGGGCGAATCCGAGATCATTGTCGGCAAGGCCCTCAAAGGCCGGAGAGACGATGTCGTGCTCGCCACCAAGGCAGCTCTGCCGATGGGCAATGATCCGAACCGGCGCGGCACGTCGCGACGCTGGATCACGCGGGCGGTCGAGGACTCGCTGCAGCGGCTGCAGACCGACCATATCGACCTCTACCAGATCCATCGGTCATCGCCTGATACCGACGTGGAAGAAACGCTGTCGGTGCTCACTGACCTGATGCGGGCGGGCAAGATCCGCGCATTCGGCGCATCGACCGTTCCAGCATCCGACATCGTGGACGCGCAGTGGGCTGCGGAGCGGCGGGGGCTGGCCCGCTTCCGGACCGAGCAACCGCCTTATTCGATCCTCAACCGGTCGATCGAGCGTGACGTGCTGCCGACCTGCCAGCGTTTTGGCATGGGCGTGATGGCCTGGAGCCCGCTGGCGAAGGGCATGCTCACCGGCAAGTACCGGACAGGCCGGCCGCAGCCGGATTCGCTTCGCGCGAAATTCTTCCCCAAGGCAATGTCCGACGAAGAAAGCCTCGGCAAGGTCGAAGATCTGATCGCATTGGCGGACAGCGCCGGCATCTCCTTGATGCACATGGCGCTCGCCTTCGTGGTCTCGCACCCCGCTCTCACCGCAGCGATCATCGGCCCGCGCACCATGGAACATCTCGACGGCCTGCTCGCCGGCGCCGAGGTGACGCTCAGTGATGATATCCTCGATCGAATCGACGAGATCGTGCCGCCGGGCGTTGACGTGGCGCCGCTCGAGGGGGCGGCCTATTTGCCGCCGTCGATCACGCAACCCTCACAGCGCCGCCGGCCAGTCGTGGAGCGGGCAGCCGCCTGAGGTGATCGCCTCGTCGGGGTCGGTCACGCCATCGATGCGATCATGTCGCGGAACAATTCGAGATCCTGGCGCGCATCGGCCAGCGAGGTCTTCGGCGTGCGGCGCTCGGTGACATTGGCGTGGAAATCGCGCCATTCGACGGCGAACGCGTCATAGCGGGTCGGGAAGCTGGTATCCGTCGAGGTCCCGGCCGCGCCATGCGCGGAAAGAACCGTCAGCTTCGCCGGCAGGTGGCGGATATAGGGCGTGTCATAGTCGACGCGGATGATCTCGGTCGGCGTCACCACCTCGAGATGGGCATCGAAATGCGGAATGCGATCGACCGCCGTCTCGAACTGGCAGACGAAGTGTCCGTAGTCGAAGCTCGCCGTGATGACGCGGCCACCGTTCCGCTGCGTTGCCGAGAGCACCGCTTTCGGCATGCCGATCAACTCGCGCATCGCCGAGATGTCGTGGCTGGATAGGCCGAGCAGCAGGTTGTAGGCCATGAATTTCGGGCCCTCGCCGACGCCTACCGCGGCGAGCGCCGCTTCGCTCATGCGTCGCCTGCCCTCCTCGAGGACCGTCTCCGCAACGTCCTTCGCCCGCGTGACGTTGGAGGTCGAATCGATGATCGCGGCATTGGGGCCGATCACGTCGTGCACGCGGGCGAGGATGATATCGCCGCGGCGCTCGGCAAGCATCTTCACGGCCTCGACGAAGGCGGGCGCATGGCGGCGCATGAAGCCGACCTGCACGGTGACACCATGCGCCTTTTCCGCCGCGATCAACGCATCGGCCTCGGCCAGTGAGACGCAGAACGGTTTCTCGATCAGTACATGCCTGCCCGCGGCCATGGCCGCCAGGGCAACCTCGGCATGGTAGACATTCGGGTTGGCGACGAGCACGGCATCGACATCGTCGGAGGCGACCAGTTGCCGGTAGTCGGCAAAGAGGGCCGCGTCCGGCGCGTGGCGTTCCGCTGCCGCGAGCACGGCCGGGCTGACGTCGCAGAGCGCGGTGACGCGGAAGAGATCCGGCAGGTCGCGGAGGGCCGGCAGGTGGATGACCTGCGCGACCTCGCCACAGCCGACGATTCCGACGCGAATGGGATGTGTCACTGTTCGATGTCCTTGAAGTTTCCTGAGGTTCTTTTGCGGACTCACCCTTTGACGCCGCCAGAGACGGCGCCGTAGGTGATCCATTTCTGGATGCCGAGGAAGAGGATGAAGGTGGGAACGACGGTCAGCGTCGCCGCAGCCATCAGGCTGCCCCAGTCGGTCGAATATTGCTGCATGAACATCGTGATGCCCACCGGCAGCGTCATCGTGCTCTGGTCCTTCAGGAAGACGTTGGCGACGAAGAACTCGTTGTAGGAGAACAGGAACGAGAAGATGCCGATCGCCGCGAGTCCCGGACCGGACAGCGGCAGAACGATCCGCACGAAAGCGCCGAAGCGCGAGCAGCCATCGACCAGCGCCGCATCCTCCAGTTCGCGCGGGATGGTGTCGAAGAAGGCGCGCGCCATCCAGGTGGCGAAGGGCAGGTGCACCACGGTGTAGAGGATGATCACCGAGAGCGGCGAGTTGATGAGGCCGAGCGTCCGGAAGAGGATGAACAGCGGGATCAGCGCCAGGATGATCGGAAACATCTGGACGACGAACAGCGCGCGCGAATAGCCGGTGACGAGACGGCCGCGGAAGCGCGACAACGCATAGCCGGCAAGCGCTGCAATCGCCGCGCTGGTGACCGTACTGACCCCCGAGACGGTGAAGCTGTTCCACAGGAACTGCCAGAAGCTCGTGCGGTCATTGAGGTAGCGGTAATTGGCGAGCGTCAGGTCGTGCGGCAGGATCGATGTCCGGCTCACCAGTTGCTCGGTGGTCTGGAACGAGTTCATCACCATCAGGATGATCGGCAGGTTGACCACCAGGGTGATCGCCACCAGCAGCCAGAAAAGGCTCCAGCGGCGGGCGGTCGACGTTGCGGGATAGGCCATGTCAGCGCTCCCTTTGCCGGCGAAGCATCACCACGACAAGCGCCATCAAAATGATGAGGGTTATGAACGAGACGGCCGAGCCGAGGCCGACATCGTTGCGCCCGAAGGTGTAGCGATAGGCGAGCAGCACGAGGTTTTCGGTCGCGTTGGCCGGTCCGCCCTGCGTCAACAGCCAGGGCGTGTCGAAGTCGTTGACGGTCCAGATCGTCATCAGAAGGCACAGCACGATCGAGATGTTGCGCAGCTGCGGCATCGTCACATAGCGCAGCTGGTTCCAGCGTGAGGCGCCGTCGAGCGCGGCCGCCTCATAAAGGCTGCGGTCGATGCCCTGCAGCGCCGCGAGCAGGGAGAGCATCATGAAAGGGAACGAGCGCCAGATCTTGATGACGATCACCGCGGCGATGGCCCAGTTCTGGTCGCTGAGAAAGTAGATCGGGCTGCCACCGAAGGCGCCGATGATCTGGTTGAACAGCGCATGCTGGTCGGCCATCATCCAGCGCCACGACACGATCGAGACGATCGATGGCACGATCCATGGCAACAGCAGCGCGACGCGGAAGAACCCCCGGAACGGGACGTCCTGGTTCATCAACAGGGCGAGCGCGAGGCCGAGCACATAGCAGCCGATGACGTTGAAGATGGCGAAGAGCAGGCTGAACCACAGCGCATGTAGAAAATCGGGCGACTGCAGCAGCCGCAGGTAGTTGTCGAGCCCGACGAATTTGCCGGGCTTCAGCAGCGTGCCGGTGGAGAAGCCGTACATGAAGCCGGTCAGCATCGGATAGGCGATGACGGCCAGCATCAGCACGATCGAGGGCGCCAGCAACAGGAAGGGCAGGGCGTCGCCGGAGGCGTACCAGCTCCTGGCGCTGGCGCGCCAGGATCCGGTTTCGCCGGCCAGCCGGGGCTGAACCGTCACGCGTCTATTCCTTCAGGATCGACTTCAGGCGGGTTTCGGCAGTATCGACGATCGGACCGACCGGCTTGCCCTGCCACAGCTCCTGGGCGAAGGACTGCATGGCGCCCTCGCCTTCGACGTCGTTCAGCGCCGGGAAGATGCCGGAGGCGTTGGTGGCCGTCGTCTTGCCGATCGGGACATAGTTGTCCAGCACATAGGCACGGGCGACGTCGTCCTTGATTGCCTTGTCCGCGGCGATCGACTTGCGCGTCGGCAACTGGCCAGTATTGCCCTTGGTCCAGAGCGGAAGCTGGTTCTTCGACCACCATTTCAGGAAGGTCTTGACCTCGTCCGGGTGCTTGGTCTGCTCATAGACCATGATGTTGTTGACCCAGAAGATCGTCGCCTTGTCGCCATGCGGACCCGCAAGCGGCGGGAGGACGCCGATATTCTTGGCCTCTGCGCCGGCCTGCGCGATGAGTCCTGGGCCGTCGAGCGTGAAGGCCGCCTGGCCGCGATTGAAGGCGGCTCTGCGGTCGTCGCTGTTGTAGCCCGTCGAGGCGGGGCTGACAGAACCGTCGGCGACCATGGCGGCGAGGGCTTCGAACGCCTCCATGTTGCGGTCGTTCTTCAGGTCGAGCTTGCGATCGGCGGTGAAGAGGCCGCCGCCATTGTTGAGGATGGCGTTGTAGAGGAAGTGCGAGCCGCCGGTGTCGCCGGAGGCGACGATCCCGTATTTGCCGTCCTTGGTGGTCGCCTTTGCGGCAGCGCGCAGTTCTTCCCAGGTGGTCGGAACCTTGACGCCGGCCTGCTCGAGCAAGTCCTTGCGGTAGAACCAGACGCGGATGTCGATACCCCAGGGCAGCGCGACATAGTGATCGTCATAGCGCAGCGTATCGACGGTGTTGGGCAGGAAGTCGTCGAGTTCGCCGTCGGCCTTCAGTTCCGCGATCACGTCGTCGATCGGGCGGATGGCGCCCTGGTCATAGAGCTGGACGGCCTGATAGCCGGCGCCGGTCGAGATGTCGGGCGCAGTCCCCGAGCTGATCGCGGTGACGAAGGTCTGGTACCAGTTGTTCCAGGGCACCGAGCGATACTCGACCTGGATCTCCGGGTGTTGCTTGTTGAATTCGCCGACCAGCTCCTTGGCCGCATCGATATATTCCGGCGGACCCCAGATCATGTCCCAGAAATTAAGCTTCACGGCGTCGGCTGATGATGCGGCCATCGGCGCAAGGCCGATCAGCGCGGCGGCGGCAATGGATGCGAGCATCCCGGCCTTGCGCAAATGCGCACGGGCTTTCGTAGTCATGGCATTGTTTCCTCTCCGGTTGATTTTCCGCGGCCTTGCGGCCGTCTATCCTTGTGAGCGGGGTTGGGATTGCCTCCTTTCGACGGCTTGCGGATGAGATGGATCAGCTGCGCGCCTTTGGCGCGGGCGCAGCGGGACCGGTCGATTCGCGAATGACGAGATGCGGCGCGAGCGTGACGACGCGCGGCGCGAGACCCTTGTTCTCGATGGCGCCGAGCGCCAGCTGGAAAGCGGTGAGCCCGAGCTCGGCCATCGGCTGCGCCACCGAGGTCAGCCGTGGCGCGAGATGGGCGCCGAGCGTGTCGTCGAAGCCGACCACCGACAGATCGTCCGGAATCCGCAAGCGCGCCTCATAGGCGGCGCGGAACACGCCGGCAGCGAGAATGTCACAGGCGGCGAAGATCGCGGTTGGCGGATCACGCAGCGCCAGCAGCGCCTGGGTGTGGCGATAGCCTTCGATATTGGAGCCGCCGTCGATGTGGACATAGCGGCCGAGCCGGATCAGATCCGGATCGACGGAGATGCCGGCGAAACGCAGGCACGCGACATAGGTATCGAGCCGCTCTTCCTCGATCGAGCGCGGCTGGACCCCCGAATAGGGATAGAGCACCGGGTCACCGCCGATAAAAGCGATCCGCCTGTGGCCGAGTTCGATCAGGTGGCGCATCGCCAGTTCGACCCCGAGCGGATTATCGACCAGGACGGCATCGGTGTCGGCGGTCTGCTGCCGTTCGATCTGCACCACGGGCATCTCGGCGGCGCGCAACAGGGCGATGCTGTCGCCGTCGATCGGATAGGTGAAGATCACCGCATCGACCTGGCGCTCGATGAAACGTTCGACGCCGAAGCGCTCGTCGTCCTTGTTGCCATGGTGATTGAACAGGAAGGCCTTGTAGCCGTTGCCGAGGGCCTCCCCTTCCACCGCCCGCGCGACATGGGCGAAGAACGGATTGGTGGTGATCTCGAGCAGGATGTGGCCGATCGTGAACGAACGATGCGTCCGAAGGCTGCGCGCCATGACGTTCGGTCTGTAGCCGGTCGCCCGCGCGGCTGCCTCGACCTTGATGCGGGTCTCCTCGCCGACATAACCCGTCGCGTTGAGGACCCGCGCCACGGTGGCCCGGGAGACCCCGGCTTCCCGCGCCACGTCGAGCAGCGTGATCGCCTTCTGCTTCATGCCCCACCCTATGAGATCGATCTCTCACGAGAATAAGATCGATCTCACATGTCTGGCAAGGCCGTTTTCGCACTCCTGGCAGCTCTGGTTCGAAGTCGCCGGCGCGGTGTCGAAGCGTCGGCCAGCTCGATCCAGGCCGGGGCATGATCGCTCGGCTTCTCCCAGCCGCGGACGTGACGATCGACACCGGCGGCGATGAGACGCGGCACGAGCGGAGGGCTCAGCAGGAGATGATCAAGGCGCAGCCCGGCGTCGCGGCCGTAAGCATTCCGAAAATAGTCCCAGAACGTATAGATCCGCTCGCCGGGATGGAGCTGGCGGACAGCATCCGTCCAGCCCTGTTCGCCGAGAGCGTGGAAGGCCGTGCGAACTTCAGGCCGAAACAGTGCATCGTCCGTCCAGCGTTCGGGCTTGTAGACATCGAGTTCGGTCGGCATGACGTTGTAGTCGCCGGCCAGCACCACCGGCGCGCCGCTCGCCAAGAGGTCAGCGGCATGCGCCTGCAGCCGCTCGAACCAGCGCAGCTTGTAGGCGAATTTCGGCCCCGGCGCCGGATTGCCATTCGGCAGATAGAGGCAGGCGATCAGCACGCCGTTCACCGCCGCCTCGATATAGCGGCTATGGGAGTCGTCCTCATCGCCGGGCAGGGAACGCCGCGTCTCGATGGGATCGACACCCTTGGCCAGGATGGCCACACCGTTCCAGGATTTCTGCCCGCGCCACACTGCGCCGTACCCCGCCTCGGCCAGCGCGGCCTGCGGGAAGCGGTCATCCGGCGCCTTGAGTTCCTGCAGGCAGACGACGTCCGGTGCCGCCTCGGCGAGCCAGCGCAGGAGCAGGGCGAGCCGGCCATTGATGCCGTTGATGTTGAAGGTGGCGATCTTCATCCCTACGAGAACGCCGCCAACGCGCCGCCGATCCATCACGGCGCCGCCAAGCGACGCTCACCCTGCTGCCGGCGGGGTCAGGCTCCCGCCCTGGGGGACCGACATCCGTCACCGCTTGCGGTTGGTGGCCTGCCTTTGCGCAAAGACGCGGGTGACCTCGGCCATGTTCTCCGTGCCCCAGCTGCACAACGGCACGAGGGCCAGCGCGAGGCTTCGCCCCAAGGGCGTGAGGCTGTAATCGACACGTGGCGGGACCTCCTTGTAGTCGGTCCGTTTCACCAGTTCGTCGGCCTCCAGCTCCTTGAGCTGCTGGATCAGCATCTTGTCGCTGACATCGCGTACGGCCCGGCGGAGTTCGCCATAGCGAATGGGGCCGTCCTGAGCGAGAAAATAGAGGATCAGCGGCTTCCATTTGCCGGAGATGACGCGCAGCGTCGCGTCGAGCCCGCAGGTGAAGCCGGGCAGCGTCGGGGTACAGCCCACAGCCGGCGGCGAAGGGAGGTCGGAGACGTCGAGAGACATTCTTTGCTACTTACCAAAAGGTGCATACTTGCCCATAGGTGGGCGGCCAGCCACGTGAGTGCAACCTCATTGAAGGAGCACATCATGAGCAGGCTACAAGGCAAGACGGCGGTGGTGACCGGTGGCGGAAGCGGCATCGGGCTGGGTGCCGCCAAGCGGTTCGTCGAGGAAGGCGCGTTCGTCTATCTCTTCGGAAGGCGACAGGACGCCCTCGACGACGCCCTCCGTCAATTGGGGAACGCGGCGCGAGCCGTGCAGGGGTCGGTGACCGATCCGGCCGATCTCGACCGATTGTATCAGTCCGTCAAGGACGAACGCGGCAGCCTCGACATCGTCTTTGCCAATGCCGGCACCGGAAATCTGGCGCCACTCGGCGAGATCACCGCCGAACAGTTTGACGAGACCTTCAATGTCAATGTGAAGGGGCTGCTGTTCACGGTCCAGAAAGCGCTGCCTCTGATGGCAGCCGGCGGATCGATCATCCTGACCGGCTCGAGCGCCGGCGTGATGGGCACGCCGCAGTTCAGCGTCTACAGCGCCAGCAAGGCTGCGATCCGCAATCTGGCCCGCAGCTGGGCGCTCGATCTGCGCGGAACGGGCATCCGCATCAATGTGCTGTCGCCGGGCCCGACCAAGACGGAACTGGCGCTGCAGGTGGTGGGGGAGGACGCGATGATGGAACTCGGCGCCGCCACCCCGCTCGGGCGCATCGGCGACCCATCGGAGACCGGAGCGGTGGCTGCGTTTCTCGCCCCCGCCGACAGCAGCTTCATGACTGGCGCCGAGATCTTCGTCGACGGTGGTCTGGCGCAAGTCTGAGGCCAGCGCGCCAGCGGCTTCGATGAACGCGGCCGCGGCATCCGCAGTTAGCAATAGGGCGTGCCCGCCATCGCGGCGAGCACGCCGACGGTTCCCTGGTCGACAATGCCGAGAAGGGTAGACCTCGCGTCCTCGGCGTCGCCTGTTTGCCGGAATATCCGGTGCGCCTCGGCGAAAGCCGTCGACCAGACGGCCAGAAGCAAGGCGGCGGCCAGACGGGCATCGGGGTCGCCGGTCGCGCGCCCGGCGGTCTCGGCCAGCGCAGACGCCACGACATCGGCAAGCTCATCACGAATGGCCCGCGCCCGAGCTTTCAGGGTCTCGCTTGCCTCGATCGTCCTGACGAAATTCTGGCTCTCGGGCGAGAACACGACATAAGGCGCCCGTTCCGCCACGAGCTGATGCGCAAGTTGTCGGAGCGCCTCGATGGGCATGGTAGCGCCATCGCCGTTGCGGAGCGCGCTGCGCAGCAACTCCCGCCCCTCCTCCTCGCGATCGAAGAACATGTCCTCCTTGCGGGGAAAATGGTTGAACACCGTCATCCGCCCGACATCGGCAGCCTCGGCGATGTCGTCGACTGTGACGGCTTCGAACCCCCGTTCCCAGAACAGCCGCGTGGCCGCGTTGGAAATGGCCTGACGGGTGGCCAGGCGCTTGCGCGTTCGACGGTCGATCGGCTCGGACATGCGTTCTGGATAGCATCGATTCTGTACCGGGTACAGTTCGCCTTGACGTGAACAGTCGGTCGCCTTATCAGAAATGTACTCCGTCTACTTTTATGACGCGTACATGCCGCATTGAAAGGCCAACCGATGCAATCAATCCGTCTCAGCCGGCAGGCCTGCGCGATGGCTCGCAACGACGACGAGACCAGCGCCGCCCGACCGACCGCGCCCGCCCTGGAGACCGCCGGATGCTTGCCGTGAACCGACCCCTCGTCGTGATCTTCGCCGCCGTCCTGATCGATGCGATCGGGATCGGTCTCATTTTCCCGATCCTGCCGCGCCTCCTTGCCGACGTCGCGCACGCGGCGGACATCGCGCCCTATATCGGCATCCTGGCGGCGCTCTACGCGACCATGCAGTTCGTCTTCGCTCCGGTGCTTGGGTCATTGAGCGATACGCTCGGCAGACGGCCGGTGCTGCTCGTTTCGCTGGCGGGCGCAACCGTCAACTACCTCATCATGGCATTCGCGCCGCAGCTTTGGATGCTGGTTCTGGGGCGAGCCATCGCGGGCCTCACCAGCGCCAATATCTCCGTCGCCTCGGCCTATATCGCCGACATCTCCACGAAGGATCAGCGCGCCCGGCGCTTCGGCCTGTTCAACGCGATGTTCGGGGCCGGATTCATCATCGGACCGGTGCTTGGCGGCTTGCTTGGCGACGTCTGGCTGCGGCTCCCGTTCATTGCGGCCGCCGCGCTGACAGCCGGCAATCTCCTGCTTGCCGTGTTTATGCTGCCGGAATCGCGCGTCCCGAGCAGAAGCAAGCTGACCATCGCCGCGTTCAACCCGCTTCTGCCGCTGCGCTGGCTGTTCTCGATGCCGCCGCTGCTGCCAATCGTCCTGGTCTTCTTCATCCTGGCCGGCGGGGGAGAGGCCTATGGCATCTGCTGGGCATTGTGGGGCACGGACACGTTCGGCTGGAACGGCGCCTGGATCGGCCTGTCGCTCGGGGCCTTCGGGGTCTGCCAGACGCTGGTCCAGGCCCTCCTGCCCGGCCCGGCAGCGAGGCGGCTCGGTGAGCGCGGCGCCGTCCTGATCGGGATCTCCTGCTCGGCGGCGGCCCTCGTCGTCATGGCCCTCGCCAGAGAGAGTTGGGTCATCTTCGCCATCATGCCCTTCTTCGCCCTTGGCGGCATCGGCATCCCGGCGTTCCAGGCGCTCGCCACCCGGCGCGTCAGCGAGAGCCAACAAGGCCAGTTCCAGGGGGTGCTCGCCTCGACCGTCAGCCTCGCCTCGATCGTCGCCCCGCTCGGATTCTCGACCTTCTATGTCGCCGTGCAGCCGTTCTGGCCCGGCGCCGTCTGGCTTTTGGTCGCCGCGGTCAATCTTGCGGCGGCGCCCCTCGTGGTGCTCGGAACCCGGGCATCCCGCACGGCAACGACATAATGGCCTGGCGCGCCTGATTCAGATCAGCACCAGACCGCCTCCGAGGCGCGCGCCGCTTTCTGCCATAAAGCAGGCACCGGCCTCCAGCGTACGATTCTGCGCGCCGACACAGTGACCGGCAGCGGCGTCCGATGCTATTCTCGCGGAGGAGGGCATCGATTTGCGCAGATTGGCTCGTCAGGAACTGGCACGGGAAGGGGCGATGTTCATCGCCTTGATGCTCGTCGTCCAGGCGCTGATCTCCGGTCTGTCGCTTGGCGGCGCGGCTGCGCAACCCGATGACGCCTTCGGGCAGATCATCTGCGCCACCGGCGCCGCAACGCAAGCGACGCCAGACCAGCCAGCCGTACCGGCCCGCCACGGCCTCGATTGCTGCACGCTCGGCTGCAGCATGGTCGGGGCGTTGGCGCCGCCGCTCGTCGGCGATGCCTGGTCGCATCCAGGCCCGGCACGCGATGCCGGCGCCATCGTGGCCCGGACCGAAGCCCCGAAGGATGCTGCAGAGCGAACGCCGCAAAATCCTCGTGCGCCGCCAAGGCTGAGCTGAAAGCCAGCGCCGTCCTTCGGGTCGGCTCGTCCTTTTCAGCCCGCTCCGCGGGCGTTCAGCCATTGGAAAATCATGTTCCTTCGAAGCGCTTCCACCGCGCGGCGACCTGCCGTGCACTCTTCCTTGCCTCGGCGCCCGTTCGCCGCCTTCAGGGAGGTGGCCCCATGAGCGCCACCTCGCATCCCGCGCCTGCAGTCAATCCGTTCTATTTCGCGGCCTGGCGCTGGCACTTCTATGCCGGCCTGTTCGTCATCCCGTTTCTCATGATGCTGGCGCTCACCGGCGGCGTCATGATGATCTATTCCAGCGTCAGCAACGAACTCGGCCAAGCGCCGAACGTCGTGGCGAGCGGGCCGGCGCTGCCGGTCTCGGCGCAGGCGCGCGCTGCCGCCGCCGCGGTCCCGGGCGGGATGCTCACGACCTTTATCGCGCCGGAGTCAGCAACGCGGCCAGCCTTTTTCGAGCTCAGCAAGGACGGCGCCTCCTTCGCGGTGGCCGTCGATCCCTATAAAGGCACCGTCCTCAACGCGCAGAACGAAGCGACGACAATCCGCGCTCTCGCCGAGCGGATCCATGGCACTCTGCTGATTGGCGATCTCGGCGACCGGCTCATCGAGGCCGCCGCATCCCTGACCATCCTGCTGATCGCTACCGGACTCTATCTCTGGTGGCCAAGGAGTGGCGGGCTTGTGCAGGCATTCGTTCCGAGGCTGTCCGCCAGGGGGCGCGGCCTCTGGAAGGAGTTGCACAAGGCGACCGGCATCTGGATCGCCGCCTTCCTGTTCCTCTTCATGCTGTCGGGCCTCGCCTGGACGGGAATCTGGGGCGATAAATTCGTCAAGCCGTGGTCGTCCTTTCCGGCCGAGAAGTGGGACAATGTCCCGCTTTCCGACCTGACCCACGCTTCGCTCAACCTCTCACCGCTGCATGAGGTGCCATGGGGGCTCGAACTGACGCCGTTGCCGGCCTCCGGCTCCGCGGCTGGGAGGCCCGCCGTCCCGCAGCCGGTGGTTCTCGACACCGTCGCGCAATGGGCGGCAGCCAATGGCTTCGCGGGCCAGTACAGGCTGTCGCTACCCATGAGCGAGACGGGCGTCTACACGGTCTCGATCGACGCCCGGAACGGCGATGGGTTCACGCCTTCGGACGATCGCTTCGTCCATATCGACCAGTATACCGGCAACATCCTGGCCGATATCCGCTACGCCGACTACAAGCCGGTCGCGAAGCTGATGGCTTGGGGCATCGGCCTGCACAAGGGCATGGCGGGGACGTGGAACTTCGTCTTCAACCTCGTCTATCTGGCGCTGGTCCTGTTCCTCTGCGTCTCCGGTATCGTCATGTGGTGGAAACGCCGGCCTTCCGGCGTCGGTCGCCTCGCGGCCCCGCCCATGCCCCGTGAACTGCCGCTCTGGAAGGGCGCGATCCTGGTCGGACTCGCCGTTTCGCTGGCTTTCCCGATGGCGGGCATCGCGCTCATCTGCGTCCTGGCAGTCGACATGCTGGTGCTGACCCGCGTGCCGGCCCTGAAGCGCGCCTTCTCCTAGACGGTCTGGATGGCGGCGACACGCGCCGCCATCCCTTTTCATGGGAGCTTGAGCCCGTCAGGCCGCCTCGAACAGACGGCGCTCGAACAGCGGGTTCCCCTTCAGGCGGTGCAGCGCCTTCGCAGCCGCGAGGACCACCAGATCCACCAGCGGCTCGATGATGATCACCAGCATATAGGCGCCGCCGAAGGATGCGATCGCGGCGGTATTGTCCGCCGTGAAGCCATGGCCATAGAGCGCCCAGAAGGCGACCCAGGCGACGATTCCGGCCTGGTAGGTCGTCGAGAGGGCAAGCGCCTGACGATATTTGAGCTCGACATAGGGCGTTCCCGCCGCGATGACGCGCGGGGCCAGCGCCGACAGGGCAAAGAGCGGCACCAGGAGCGTCGTGACGTTCATGCCATATTGCGGCAGATCGAACGGCGCGAAGAAGAGGCCCTGGATCAGCAGTCCGAGGGCGAGGCCGATCGCCGCCGGGGCCGCGCCGAAGACCAGGAACAGCGTCGACCCGAGAATGAGATGGACCTCGGAAACGCCGACCGGATAGTGCGGCAGGATCTCGAAGAAGGCGAAGACGAGCGCGGTCGTCGCGCCGCTGCGGGCCAGAAGCGAAAGCGGCCCGCGCGCTCGGATCGCCTCGGCGGCCAGCTTCAGCGTGTAACCGCCGGCTCCGGCGGCCGTGACATAGCTCAGCCAGATCTTGCTGCTGTCGACCAGTCCAGGTTCGATATGCATGGGGTATCTCCGTTTGCCGTCCCACCGACGGCTTCAGTTGAACACATCCACAGGGTCGGTCTCCTGACTCGCGGGTCGTTGCAGCCTGCCGCCTTCCCGGATCGCGCCGTTTTGGACGAAATCCAGTGGCAATCGGCAGGTCGCTCGCCGCTCACAGTCGCGGGGGCGGTCGAGGCTTCGGGCGAATGTGCCCTTCCTCGTTCCCTATCGGCCGGCATCCTTCTGCGAATCCCGGCCGAAACCTTGTGCGGGGCCAGCAGGCGCCGACGACGGCTTCACGTCAAGCGCGCGCCCTTGACATCGCACCCCGATTTCGCGCTTTCCCCCCAGGTGGCCGGCGGGCGGTGAATCGCACGGCGTATGGTTGTCATCGCGCCGATCGGCGACATGTTGCAGCGGGGCAGGTTTGGGAGAACGACGATCCAGGCGCGCGATATCACCAACAAGAAGAACCTATTGCTGCTGGTCCAGCTGCGCTGGTTGGCGGTTATCGGCCAGGTGCTGACGATCCTCTACGTTCAGTTCGTACTGGCGATCGCCCTGCCGCTCGCCGCGATGGCGGCCGTGCTCGGCTTCCTGGTCCTGCTCAACATCGTCAGCCTGCTTCGTCAATCGCGGCGGCAGGCGATCTCCAATTCCGAGCTTTTCCTTGAGCTGATGCTCGATGTCGGCGCGCTGACGCTGCAGCTCTATTTCAGCGGCGGCGCCTCCAATCCGTTCGTGTCGCTCTATCTGCTGCAGGTGATCCTCGGCGCCGTGCTCGTCGACGCATGGTCGGCCTGGATGCTCGTGTTCGTCACCTCCGGGTGCTTCCTGTTCCTCACCGTCAGGTTCCGCGCGCTCGACATGCCGCATGCCCATGGCGAACTGCTCGGCCTGCATATCCAGGGCATGTTCATCTGCCACGTCCTCGCCGCGACGCTGCTGGTGTTCTTCGTGACCCGCATCCAGCACAATCTGAAGGCGCGCGATTCCCGCCTCGCGGAACTGAGACAGCGCTCGGTGGAGGAGGATCACATCGTGCGGATGGGCCTGCTCGCATCGGGTGCTGCCCATGAACTCGGCACGCCGCTTTCGACGCTCTCGGTAATCCTCAGCGACTGGCAGCGGATGCCGCAGCTTGGCGCGGATCCCGAGATCGCCGGCGATATCGCGGAGATGCAATCGCAGCTCGACCGCTGCAAGGCGATCGTCTCGGGCATCCTGATCTCGTCAGGCGATGCGCGCGGCGAGGGCACGATCCGCACGACGGCGACACGGTTCCTCGACGAAACGATCGGTGAATGGCGCGAGAGTCGTTCGCCGGCCGTCATCGATTATTCGAACCTGATCGAGCCGGACGCAGCCATCATCTCCGATACCGCCCTGAAGCAGGTCATCTTCAACATTCTCGACAACGCCCTTGAGGCGTCGCCCGGATGGATCGGCGTCGTCACCGGGCGACAGGCCGACACCATCGTCATCGCCGTCTCCGACGTCGGGCCCGGCTTCGCGCCCGACATGCTCGAAACCATCGGCAAGCCCTACCGATCGAGCAAGGGCCGGCCGGGCGGAGGCCTCGGCCTGTTCCTGGTGGTCAACGTCATCCGCAAGCTCGGCGGCACGGTGGCGGCGGAAAACGGCGCCGATGGCGGCGCCTGCGTGACGCTCGCGCTGCCGCTCGCCTCGCTCGCGACGGGAGGCCATGGTGAACACTGAACAGCCGCTCTTGATCGTCGAGGACGATGCGTCCTTTGCCCGCGCGCTTCGCCGCTCGCTGGAACGGCGCGGCTTCGTGGTGCATCAAAGCGATGGCATCGAGGGCATCCGCACCCTGCTCGAGACCGTGACACCGCATTATGCGGTGGTCGATCTCAAGCTTGCTTCGGGATCCGGGCTCGAATGCGTCGCACTGCTGCATGCGCATGACCCGGCGATGCGCATCGTCGTTCTGACGGGCTTTGCCAGCATCGCCACCGCCGTCGAGGCGATCAAGCTCGGCGCCTGCCACTATCTGCCGAAGCCGTCGAACACCAACGACATCATCGCCGCTTTCGAACGGGCCGACGGCGACAGCTCGGTCGCGCTGACACAGCGGCCGACCTCGATCAAGAACCTCGAATGGGAGCGCATCCACGAGACATTGGCCGAGACCGGATTCAACATCTCGGAAACCGCGCGCCGGCTCGGCATGCACCGCCGGACCCTCGCGCGGAAGCTCGAGAAATCCCGGGTGAAATGAGCCGGCTAGCGCCGCGAGGCCATTTCGAGCCGGCGGTTGGCGCCAAGCGCCAGCAGCGTGCACACGGCACCCGAAAGGAGATAGAGGCCCGAGGAGATCAGGCCGAAATGGCTCGAGAGATAGAGCGCCACGAAGGGCGCGAAGCCGGCGCCGAACAGCCAGGCAAGATCCGCCGTCAGCGCCGCACCGGTGTAGCGATAGGCGGGCGAGAAGTTCGAGGCGAGCGCGCCCGATGACTGGCCGAAGGAAAGGCCGAGCAACAGGAAGCCAACGACCATAAAGGCCGCCTCGCCCACAAGGCCGCTGTCGAGCATTTGCGGGGCGAAGCCGCTGAAGACAGCGATCGCCACGGCGCAGGTGCCGAGCAGCGCCGTTCGGCCGAACCTGTCGGCGAGAAATCCGGACACGAAGATCGAGGCGACGCCGACAATGCCGGCAAGCGCTTCGATATAGAGAAAGCGCGCCGGCATCTCGCGCGTGAACAGGAACACCCAGGACAGCGGAAACACCGTCACCATGTGGAACAGGGCGAAGCTGGCGAGCGGCGCAAAGGCTCCAATCAGGACGGTGCGTCCTTCGGCCCTGAGCGTTGCGCGGACGCGGGCCGGCTGCAGCTCGCGCGTCTCGTAGAGCGCCGCATATTGCGGCGTCACGACGATACGAAGCTTGGCGAACAGGGCGACGACATTGATCGCGAAGGCGACGAAGAAGGGATAGCGCCAGCCCCAGTCGAAGAAATCCTCTGCCGAGAGATGGCCGACGAAATAGGCGAACAGCGCGCTCGCGATGATGAGGCCGACCGGCGCGCCGAGCTGCGGGATCATCGCATACCAGCCCCGGCGGGTGTCGGGCGCGTTCAGCGCCAGCAGCGAGGCGAGCCCGTCCCACGATCCGCCCCAGGCGAGGCCCTGGCCGATGCGAAGGCCAGCCAGGAGCCAGGCCGAGGCAACGCCGATCTGCGCATGGCCGGGCAGGAATGCGATCGCGACCGTCGATATGCCGAGCAGCAGCAGGGCGACCGTCAGCTTGAGGCCGCGGCCATACTGACGGTCGATCGCCGTGAACAGTACGGTACCGACCGGCCGGGCGATGAAGGCTAGCGCGAAGATCGCGAAGGAATAGAGCGTCCCCGTCAACGGATCGAACTGCGGGAAGACCAGCTTCGGGAAGACCACGACGGACGCGATCGCATAGACGAAGAAATCGAAGAACTCCGACGCACGGCCGATGATGACGCCGATCGCGATCTCGCCGGGCTCGACCGAACCGTGGCGCGCATGGATGCGCACCGCGTCGTTCTCGGCTTCCGTCGCCATCGGCGTCGCGGTCGGCGTTGACGTCGCCGTCTCAGAAATCATCTCAGATCCGTTCCTTGGTCGGCGCCGATCATGCGGCAAGAGTCCTCCCTGCCATCCTGACTTTCTGTTCCCTGACGCCCTCGGCGGGCATTGGACAAATTGTCCAGTCCCGCCTTTGCTGCGCTGCATCTAGTTGTCTCGGGCATGCGACGCATCCCGGACAGGTCCGAACAGTGAGCCGATTTCGTTCCCTAGCCTTGCTGCCGGCAGCGCTGCTGCTTGGCGGCTGCAACATGGTCGTCCTCGCACCATCAGGTGATGTGGCGGTGCAGCAGCGCGACCTCATCATCGTCTCGACTGTGCTGATGCTGCTGGTCATCGTGCCCGTGATGGCACTGACCGTGCTGTTTGCCTGGCGCTATCGACACACCAATAAGGCGGCAAACTATCAGCCCGACTGGGATCATTCGACCCAGTTCGAGCTGGTGATCTGGGCCGCGCCGCTCTTGATCATCATCTGCCTCGGCGCCGTCACCTGGATGGGCACGCATCTGCTCGATCCCTATCGCCCGCTCGATCGTCTGGCCGCCGGCCAGCCCGTCACACAGGAGTTGGCGCCGCTCCGTGTCGAGGTCGTGGCGCTCGACTGGAAATGGCTCTTCATCTATCCGGATTACGGCATCGCCACCGTCAACGAACTCGCGGCCCCCGTCGATCGGCCGATCGACTTCAGCATTACCTCTTCCGCCGTGATGAACTCCTTCTTCATCCCTGCGCTTGCCGGCCAGATCTACGCGATGCCCGGCATGCAGACGAAGCTGCACGCGGTGATCAACAAGGCCGGGACCTATGAGGGCTTCTCGGCCAATTACAGCGGCGCCGGCTTCTCGCAGATGAAGTTCGCCTTCCACGGGATGAGCAACGCGGATTTCGAAACCTGGACCGCTGACGGCAAGAAGGGCGAGGGCGCACTCGATCGCGCAACCTATCTTCAGCTGGAGCAGCCGAGCGAGAACGCTCCCGTCCAGCGCTTCGCCTCCGTCGATCCCGATCTCTATCGCCGCATCCTCAATCGCTGCGTCGAGCCGGGAAAGATGTGCATGAGCGAGATGATGGCGATCGATGCCAAGGGCGGGCTCGGCATGGCCGGCATCTACAACGTGCTGCCGCTCGAATATGACAAATACCGCCGCCGCGGCAGCGTGCTCGGCACGGAGCCGGGCTATTTGGCCAGCATCTGCACGCCCGAAGAGGCCGCCGCGATGATGGCGAGCCGGTCCCCGCCCGCCTCCGTCCCGGCCGGCGCCCCGCTCACCGGCTCCGGCCTCCGCCTCCCCGGCACGGCCGTTCCCGGCTTCACGCCGGCCCGCGCCCCGTCGCTCTCCCTCCTGACCGGCGAGCGCCGGCCGACGAACTCATGACCTCCGCCCCCATGTCCGACAATTCCCCCATCGTCCACGCGATCTTCGGCCGCCTCACGCTCGAATCGCTGCCACTGAACGAGCCGATTGTCGTTGGCACGTTCATCGTCGTCGCGCTTGGCGGCCTCGCGCTGCTCGGCGCGATCACCTATTTCAAGCTCTGGGGCTATCTCTGGCGCGAGTGGTTCACCAGCGTCGATCACAAGCGCATCGGCATCATGTATTTGGTGCTCGGCATCGTCATGCTGCTGCGCGGATTTTCTGATGCGATCATGATGCGGCTGCAGCAATCGATCGCATTCGGCGGCAGCCAGGGCTATCTCGACAGCCATCACTATGATCAGATCTTCACCGCCCATGGCGTGATCATGATCTTCTTCGTGGCGATGCCGCTCGTCACGGGTCTGATGAACTTCATCGTGCCGCTGCAGATCGGCGCGCGCGACGTCTCGTTCCCCTTCCTCAACAATTTCAGCTTCTGGATGACCGCAGCCGGCGCCGTCATCGTCATGATGTCGCTGTTCATCGGCGAGTTCGCGCGCACAGGCTGGCTCGCCTATCCGCCACTGTCGAACATCGGCTACAGCCCCGATGTCGGCGTCGACTACTATATCTGGGCGCTGCAGGTGGCGGGCGTCGGGACATTGCTGTCGGGCGTCAACCTCATCTGCACGATCGTGAAGATGCGCGCGCCCGGCATGACGATGATGAAGATGCCGATCTTCACCTGGACCGCGCTCTGCACCAACATTTTGATCGTCGCGGCCTTCCCGGTGCTGACCGCCGTGCTCGCGCTCCTGTCGCTCGACCGTTATGTCGGCACCAACTTCTTCACGAACGACTTCGGCGGCAATCCGATGATGTACGTGAACCTCATCTGGATCTGGGGACACCCCGAAGTCTACATCCTGATCCTGCCCGTCTTCGGCATCTTCTCGGAGGTCACTGCGACCTTCTCTCGCAAGCGCCTCTTCGGCTATACGTCGATGGTCTATGCGACGGTCGTGATCACCGTCCTCTCCTATCTGGTCTGGCTGCACCACTTCTTCACGATGGGCTCCGGCGCCAGCGTGAACTCGTTCTTCGGCATCACGACGATGATCATCTCGATCCCGACGGGCGCGAAGATGTTCAACTGGCTGTTCACGATGTATCGCGGCCGCATCCGCTTCGAACTGCCGATGATGTGGACGCTCGCCTTCATGCTGACCTTCATCATCGGCGGCATGACCGGCGTGCTGCTCGCGGTGCCGCCGGCGGATTTCGTGCTGCACAACTCGCTGTTCCTCGTCGCGCATTTCCACAATGTCATCATTGGCGGCGTGCTGTTCGGGCTCTTCGCCGGCATCAGCTACTGGTTCCCGAAGGCGTTCGGCTTCAAGCTCGATCCGTTCTGGGGCAAACTGTCGTTCTGGTTCTGGGTCGTCGGGTTCTACTTCGCCTTCATGCCGCTCTATGTGCTCGGCCTGATGGGCGTGACGCGTCGGCTGCGCGTGTTCGATGATCCCGCGTTGCAGATCTGGTTCGTCATCGCAGCGTTCGGTGCCGTCCTGATCGCGCTCGGCATCCTGTTCTTCCTGATCCAGATCGCGGTCAGCATCCGCCGCCGCGAGAGCCTCCGCGACACGACTGGCGACCCCTGGGACGGCCGCACGCTGGAATGGGCCACCGCGTCGCCGCCGCCGGATTACAATTTCGCCTTCACGCCGGTCGTGCACGACAATGATGCCTGGTGGGACATGAAGAATCGCGGTTACACGCGGCCCGAGAGCGGCTTCAAGGCGATCCTGATGCCACGCAACACCGGTACCGGCGTGATCCTCGCCGGGCTCAGCGTCGCGCTGGCCTTCGGCCTCATCTGGTACATCTGGTGGCTGGCGGCGGTGAGCTTCGCGGGCCTGCTGGCCGTCGCGATCGGCCACACCTTCAATTATGCCCGCGATTTCCGCATCCCGGCCGAGACCATCCTCGCGACAGAGACCGCGCGAACCCGCCTTTTGGCCGCGGAGGTGACGCGATGAGCGACACCGCCCTGACCACGCCGCAAGGCGCGCCGCTGTTCCACCTCGCCGATGAGCATGAGCACGCGGAGGGCGGCAGCACCGCGCTCGGCTTCTGGATCTATCTGATGAGCGACTGCCTCATCTTTGCGATCCTGTTCGCGACCTTCGGCGTGCTCGGCGGCAGCTATGCAGCCGGCCCATCGCCGAAGGACCTGTTCGACCTGCCGCTCGTCGCGCTCAACACGTCGATGCTGCTTCTCTCCTCGATCACCTATGGCTTCGCCATGCTGGCGATGCAGCGTGGCCGCACAGGCCAGGTCCAGGCATGGCTCGCGGTAACGGCTCTCTTCGGCCTCGCCTTCCTCTCGATCGAGCTCTACGAGTTCGCGCATATGATCCACGAGGGCGCAACGCCGCAGCGCAGCGCCTTCCTGTCGTCCTTCTTCACGCTGGTCGGCACGCATGGCCTACACGTCACCTTCGGCCTGATCTGGCTGGTGACACTGATGGTCCAGGTGAAGAAGCGCGGACTGATCGCGGCCAACCAGCGCCGGCTATCCTGCCTCAGCATGTTCTGGCACTTCCTCGACGTCATCTGGATCGGCGTCTTCACCTTCGTCTATCTCATGGGGATGCTGCGATGAGCTCGACCGCTGACGCCGCGCCTGCTGCGACCCACCAGCATGGCCATGACCATGATCATGCTGACCACCCGCAGGGCACGCTGAAGAGCTATACCATCGGCTTCGTGCTGTCGGTGATCCTGACCGCGATCCCGTTCTGGCTCGTGATGAGCGGCGCATTGCCGACGCAGATCACAGCGATCACGATCATCGGTTTCGCCGTGGCGCAGATCCTCGTGCATATGATCTGCTTCCTGCACATGAATATGAAATCCGAGGGCGGCTGGTCGATGATGGCGCTGCTCTTCACGCTGATCCTCGTTGTCATCGCACTCAGCGGATCGCTGTGGGTCATGTATCATCTCAACACCAACATGATGCCCGGCCACGACATGAGCCAGATGCCATGACTTCAAGCAGCGGCCCCGGCGCTCCGGATGGGGGCGCGGGACCGCCGATACCTCCGGCTCCTGCCGTTTCGCGGCGGCGGCTGACGGGACTGATCGTTGCCGGCTGCTGCGCCGTGCTGGTTCTGACGGCGCTCGGCACCTGGCAGTTGCAGCGTCGAAGCTGGAAGCTCGATCTCATCCACCAGGTCGAGCAACGCGTCGATGCCGCGCCCGTGGCGGCGCCTGACCCCGCAGCCTGGCCCACGATCAATGCGCGCGACGACGCCTATCGCCACGTCGCACTTTCGGGCAGGTTTCTCAACGACCGTGAGACCCTCGTTCAGGCCGTGACCGAGCGCGGCTCCGGCTTCTGGGTCATGACGCCGTTTGCGACCGACTGGGGGTTCACCGTGCTCGTCAATCGCGGCTTCGTGCCCGGCGACCGGCGCGATCCCGCGACGCGGCGCGAGGGACAGATTGCCGGCGACACAGCGTTTGCCGGGCTGATGCGGATGTCGGAGCCGGGCGGTGCGTTCCTGCGCGCCAACGATCCGGCTGCCGGGCGCTGGTATTCGCGCGATGTCGCGGCCATCGCCGCGGCGCAAGGGCTTGGCCCGGTGGCCCCCTATTTCGTCGATGCCGACGCGACGGAAAATCCCGGCGGCTTGCCGGTCGGTGGCCTGACCGTCATCGCCTTCCCCAACAATCACCTCATCTATGCCCTCACATGGTTCGGCATGGCGATCCTGCTCGCGGGGGCTCTGGTCCATGTCGTCCGCAGCGAGCGGCGCGCCCGCTGAGCGATCCTCGCGCCGACGTCACGCCTTTGTGTGGGGACGGCGGGCAAACGCGACCTATTTCCTGGGATCACCATCTCACGACACGTGAACCGACGCGCAAGCGACGCATTGAGGTCCCATGAAGCCGATCACAACCGCCGCCCTGCTGCTCCTCTTCGCGACGAGCGCCCACGCCGCCAGTGTTAATGCCGGCAACCATCAGCCAAGCGCAACCAAACCCTTTGCGGCGAGCGAAGTGGCCACCTTCGACACGCCCTGGGCGCTCGCCTTCCTGCCTGATGGCCGGATGCTCGTCACCGAGAAGCCCGGTCATCTCTTCCTGGTGACGCAGGACGGCAAGAAGACACCGATCGTCAACGTGCCGTCCGTCGCGGCACAAGGGCAGAACGGCTTGCTCGACATCGCGCCCTCGCCCAATTTCCGCAGTGACCATATCGTCTATCTGACCTATGTCGCGCCCGAAGGCAGCGGCGGCACGCTGATGCTAGCCCGAGCGAAGCTCACCGTCGCGGGAACACGCAGCAGCCTCGACGCGCTTTCCGTGATCTGGCGGCAGACGCCGGAAGGTGGCGTTGGCCAGCCGGGCGGTATCATCGCGTTCGATCCCGACGGCACACATCTCTTCCTGACGGTCGGCGACCGCATGCGTCCCCAAAGTGTGCAGAATCCGGACGAGGCGCGCGGCAAGGTGTTGCGGCTGACCCTCGATGGGAAGGCCGCGCCTGACAATCCCGATGCCGCGGCCGGCGGCGTGCGCGCCGAGACCTGGAGCACGGGACACCGCAATCCCTATGGCCTGGCCTTCGCGCCTGACGGCGCTTTGTGGCTCAACGAGATGGGACCGCGCGGCGGCGACGAACTCAACCTGATCGAGCCGGGCAAGAACTATGGCTGGCCGATTGTCTCGAATGGCGACAACTACAACGGCACCCCGATCCCGCGCCATGCGACGCGTCCGGAATTCGCAGCGCCGGCGCTCTACTGGAACCCGGTCATCGCGCCGGCAGGCCTCGCCTTCTATGAGGGTGGCATGTTCCCGCAGTGGCGCGGATCGGCGTTCATCGGCGGCCTCGCCGCGAGCGCGCTGGTACGCGTCACCTTCGACGGCAATGGAAACGCCGATGAAGCGGAGCGCTGGGATATGGGGGCTCGCATCCGCGATGTCGCCGTGGCGCCCGACGGCGCGCTCTGGTTGATCGAGGATGACGATCCCGGCCGGCTCTTGCGCTTGGTTCCCGACCAGTCGACCGACTGAGCGCGGAATGGCGAAGCGGCCCGGCCGCTTGCGATTGTCTCGTGCGCGATCTATCTGAAACGTTGATCAGCACGGAGCGCCAGGATGACCACCAAGGGGGACGCCGCCGCATCGGGCACCACGCCGCGCCTCGATGACTTCGTCTGCTTTGCGCTCTACTCCGCGAGCCACGCCTTCAACAAGATCTATCGGCCGCTGTTACAGCCGCTCGGGCTCACCTATCCGCAATATCTCGTCATGATCGTTCTGTGGGAGCAGGACGGGCAGACCGTTGGTGCGCTGGGCGATCGGCTGCTGCTCGAATCGAGCACGCTGACCCCGCTGCTGAAGCGGCTCGAGGCCAATGGCCTCGTCACGCGCATCCGCGATGCCGCCGACGAGCGCCAGGTCCGCATTCACCTGACGGATCGCGGAAAAGCCCTGGGCCATGAAGCCGAAGCGGTTCCGGCGTGCGTTGCTGAAAGAGCGGGACTCGACATCGCCGAAGCCGGCCGTCTCACGGCAGCCGTATCGGCATTGCGCGATGCCTTGCGGCTGCACGGCGAGGACTGATGCCGCCGCGGCGGTGACGCCCCATATAAAGCAAGAACCCGTATCGAGGAGATCATCATGCTGACGACGCCGTTTCCTGTCACCCACAGCGACGACGAATGGAAGAAGCTGCTGACGCCCGAGCAATATCGGGTGATGCGGCAGCATGGGACCGAATATCCGGGCAGCTGCGCGCTGCTGCATGAGAAGCGGCCCGGCACGTTCTTCTGCGCCGGCTGCGGCCAGGCGCTCTTCGCCGCTGACGGCAAATTCGAGAGCGGCACAGGCTGGCCGAGTTTCAACGACCCGATCGAGGGTGCGGTCGAGACCACGGTCGACCGCAGCCACGGCATGGTCCGGACCGAGTGTCACTGCTCGCAATGCGGCAGCCATCTCGGCCATGTCTTCGAGGATGGCCCGGCGCCGACCTATCTGCGCTATTGCATCAATGGCGTCGCGATGAACTTCGAGCCCGCCTGACCGCTCAATCGCTGCTTTCCTGCCGGCAGATCCGGGCCAGCAGGCGTTGCGGCGGCCGGCTCAGCGGGAGAATGTGATCCCGCGACAACGTGGCGATCGCGAGGTCGCCGAGAGCGGCGGGATCGACCCACCTCATCTCGGCGATCTCCGCGCCTGGACGCGCGCCCTCGCGCGCTGCCAGCAGGAAGAGCTCGGCCTCGACACGAAAGCCGGGCTCATTGGCGGCCGCCGCTGAATGGCAGCCGAGCGGGATCGGTTCGTCTGACGCAATCTCCAGCCCGAGTTCCTCGTGCAGTTCCCGCTGGAGCGCCTCGACGGCCGTCTCACCGGGCTCGATCTTGCCGCCCGGCTGCATGAAGACGGGCGAGCCCTCCTTCCGCACCAGAAGCACGTTTCCATCCTCGCGCAGGATCAATGCCGCAGCGATGGCGATTGTCTTGTCCAGGATGCTCCTCCAACATTCACGGGCTACGCGACGGGGGCGCGATGGCTTCCGCCGGCAATTCCGTCGACCTCACTCCCACACGGGTGTCGCGGCGACAATTCTGGGCTATGGATGGATATTCGGTTCGTTTTTGCTGCCTGCCGAGCGGGTTGGGGGCGAAATCCGGCGACCGGCTGCTTCGGGGATAGCATAGCGTGAACATGATGGCATGGATCCAGAACAGCCAGACGGCGCGTATTTCGCGCCGATTTGGCACGGATGCACGGGCAGCGGCCTTGGCGGCATGGACATCGACATCGCTCGTCGTCGCCATGCGGCGGTCGGCTTCGGCCGCCTTGCTCGCGCTCGCGATCCTCCCGGCTGCCTCATTCGCTCAGGCGCAGGACGCGACGCCGGTGCGCGTCGGCACCGTGGTGGTGGAGGCCCAGCCGATCAATCCTGCCAAGGAGTTTGTCGGGCGGATCGAGGCCAAGGAGCGCGTCGCGATCCGGGCCCGCGTCACCGGCTATCTCAGCGACGTGCTGTTCAAGGAAGGACAGCAGGTCAAGGAAGGCGACCTTCTCTACAAGATCGAGAGCGAGCCTTTCGAGGCCGCGGTTGCGCAGGCGCAGGGCGCGCTCGACAAGGCGCGCGGCCAATCGGCCTTCGCGGATGCCCAGCTTGTCCGCGCGCAGGAATTGTTGAAGACCCAAAGCGGGACGCAGGCAACGCGCGATCAGCGCCAGGCCGAGCAGCTGACGGCCAAGGGCGATGTCCAGATCGCCGAGGCGAACCTCAAGACCGCCGAGATCAATCTCGGCTACACGGAGATCAAGTCGCCGATCAACGGCCTGATCGGCAGGACCAGCGTCAGCAGGGGCAATGTCGTCGGGCCCGACAGCGGCGTTCTGACGACGATCGTCAGCCAGGATCCGATGTTCGTGTCGATGCCGATCAGCCAGCGGGAATTCCTGACATTGAAGAGCGCCGACCGCATGACGGGCACAGGTGCGCTCACCGCACTGATCCGCTTCTCGGACGGCACCGCCTATGAATTTCCCGGCAAGATCGACTTCGTCGACGTCTCGGTCGACCGGGCGACGGACAGCGTGCTCGTCCGCGCCGAGGTCGCCAATCCGAACGGGCTGCTGATCGACGGCCAATTGGTCAAGGTCGCGTTGCAGCTCGAAGAGCCGGTCGAGAAGATTCTGGTGCCGCAATCGGCGTTGATCGCCGACCAGAAGGGCATCTATGTCTTCGTGGTCGAGGACGGCAAGGCCGCAACGCGCCGCCTGACCCTCGGCGGAGAAAGCGGCACGAGCGCCATCGTCGATGACGGGCTCAAGGCGGGCGACCAGGTCATCGTGCAGGGAATCGAGGCGCTGCGGCCCGGTGTTCCGGTCACGGCGACGCCGGCATCGACGCTGCCTGGCGCGGGCTGAACCCATGATCTCCGCCCTCTTTGTCGACCGCCCGCGATTCGCCATCGTCATCGCGCTGGTGACGGTCATCGCCGGCCTCGTCTCGCTGCTCGCGATCCCGATCGCGCAATATCCCGACATCGTGCCGCCGCAGGTCTCGGTGACGACCTTTTATCCCGGCGCCTCGGCGGCCGTGGTCGAGGCGACGATCGCGCAGCCGCTCGAGAGCCAGATCGTCGGCGTCGACAAGTCGATCTACATGAAGAGCGTCAGCGGCAATGACGGCAGCTATTCACTGCTGGTGTCGTTCGAGCTCGGCACCGATCCCGATATCAACGCCGTCAATGTCAACAACCGCGTCCAGGTCGCGCTGTCGAAGCTGCCGCAGGACGTCCAGAAGCAAGGCGTCACGGTCAAGAAGCAGTCGTCGGCGTTGCTCGGCGTCATCGCGCTCTCCTCGCCGAAGGAGACGCATGACGAGCTGTTCATTTCCAACTACGCCACCATCAACCTCGTCGACGACATCCGCTCGACGCCGGGCGTCGGCGATGCCCGCCTGTTCGGGCCGCAGGACTATGCGATCCGCGCCTGGATGCAGACCGACCGGCTGACGGGCCTCGGGCTGACGACCTCCGATGTCATCAAGGCGATCCAGAGCCAGAACGTGCAGGCGGCTGTCGGGCGCATCGGCGCGCAACCGATTTCGGACGACCAGCAACTGCAGCTCAATATCCAGACCAAGGGCCGGCTGACCTCGATCGACGAGTTCAACAAGATCATCGTCCGCACCAATGCCGACGGCTCGGTGCTTCGCCTGGCCGATGTGGCGCGGCTCGAACTCGGCGCGGCCAATCTCGACCGTTCGACGCGGCTGAACGGCGCGCCGGCGACGCTGATCGGCATCTATCAGGCGCCGGGCGCCAACGCGCTCTCGACGCTGGCGGCGGTCAAGGCCAAGCTCGACGAAGCGAAGAAGAATTTCCCCGAGGATCTCGACTGGAAGGTCACCTATGACCCGACGACCTTCGTCTCGGCGACGATCGAGGTCGTCGAGCACACGCTCATCGAAGCCTTCGTCCTCGTGGTGCTCGTCGTCTTCCTCTTCCTCGGCAATTTCCGCGCGACGCTGATACCGACCATCGCGGTTCCGGTCAGCCTGATCGGCACCTTCATCGTGCTGAACGCCATCGGCTATTCGGCCAATACCGTCTCGCTGTTGGCGCTGATCCTTGCCATCGGCATCGTCGTCGACGACGCCATCGTGGTGGTCGAGGCGGTCGAAGCCAAGATGGAGCATCATCCGGAAATGTCGCCCAAGGAGGCGACCAAGGCGGCGATGGCCGAGATTACCGCGCCGATCATCGGCATCACGCTGGTGCTCTTGTCCGTTTTCGTCCCGGTCGCGTTCCTCGGCGGCATCACCGGGGAATTGTTCCGCCAGTTCGCCGTCACCGTCGCCGTTGCGATGCTGCTCTCGGCCATCAATGCGCTGACGCTGTCGCCGGCGCTCTGCGCGATCCTCCTGAAGCCGCATCACGGCCCCCGGCGCGGGCCGATCGGCTACGTCATGCGCGGCATCGACCGTGTGCGCGACGCCTATGGCGCCGTCGTCGCGCGGCTCGTTCGCATCGCGATCATCGGCCTCGTCATGGTGGTCGCATCCGGCTTCGGCATCGTGGCGCTCAACAAGGTGACGCCAACCGGCTTCCTGCCGGAAGAGGATCAGGGCGCGTTCTTCGTCGTGGTGCAGACGCCGGACGGCGCCTCGATCGGCCGCACCGGCGCGGTCGTCTCGCAGGTCGAGGCGATCTTGAAGAACGAGCCGGCGATTGCCGATTACTCCTCGATCATCGGCCTCAACTTCGTCGACAACTATTCGCAGCCCAACGCAGCCTTCGTCATCGTCTCGCTGAAGCCGTTCGACGAGCGCACGGCGTCGGACGATTCCGCGGCAGCCGTGATGGGCCGGCTGCGGGACAAGCTTGCCACCGTCACCGGCGGTCGGGCGCTGCCGCTAGCGCCGCCGCCGATCATCGGCCTCGGCAATGGCGGCGGGTTCAGCTATGTGCTGCGCGCGCTCGGCAACAACGATCCCTCAGCGCTGGCGCAGGTTCTGCGCGGCCTTCTCGTCGCGGCCAACCAGGATCCGCAGCTCTCGAATGTCTTCAGCACGTTCTCGGCCAGCAATCCGTCGGTCTTCCTCGATATCGACCGCGACAAGGCCCAGATCCTCGGCGTCGAAATCAGCGACATCTTCGCCGCGTTGCAGACTTCGCTCGGCGGCGCCTATGTCAACGACGTCAACCTGTTCGGGCGTACCTGGCAGGTGCAGGCACAGGCCGAGGCGAGCGACCGCAAGTCGATCGACGATATCAGCCGCATCAATGTCCGCAGCAAGAGCGGCCAGATGATCGCGCTGCGGAGCCTGGTCGAAACGCGCATCGTGCTCGGGCCGCAGGCGCTGATCCGCTATAACAACAAGCTGGCCGTCACGGTGCAGGGCAGCCCGGCGCCGGGTGTCTCGTCCGGCCAGGCGCTCGCGGCGATGGAAGGCGTCGCCGCGAGGTCGCTGCCATCAGGCTATGGCGGCGATTGGACCGACATCTCGTTCCAGGAGAAGCGCGCCGAAGGCCAGATGGGGATGATCCTCGGCTTCGCTGTGCTGTTCGCGTTCCTGTTCCTGGTCGCGCTCTATGAGAGCTGGACCATTCCGGTGCCGGTGCTGCTCTCGGTCTCGGTCGGCATTCTCGGCGCCTTCCTTGCGCTGGTGGTCGGCCACCTGACGCTCGATCTCTACGGCCAGATCGGCATGATCGTCCTGATCGGCCTCGCGGCGAAGAACGGCATCCTGATCGTCGAATTCGCCAAGGAACGGCGCGAGCAAGGGGTGCCGCTGCTCGAAGCCGCGACGGAAGGCGCGCGGCTCCGCTTCCGGCCAGTGATGATGACGTCCTTCGCGTTCATCCTCGGCCTGGCGCCGCTGGTCTTCGGCAGCGGTGCCGCCATGCTGGCGCGACGCAACGTCTCGACACCCGTCTTCGGCGGCATGCTCGCCGCCTCGCTGATCGGCATCTTCGCCATTCCAGCGCTCTATGTGACGTTCCAGGCCCTGCGCGAGCGCGTCAAGGGCCATAAGGAGGCCTGATCGGGACCGGAGTCCCTTCCCGGTGGCGAATCCGTTGTTTGCCTACACTTTATGCTTGCGTTTGCATCGATGATGATGCCCTCTTGAGTTGAGGGTGTAGTCCGGGGGGATGCGCGCCATGTCGTCAGTTGGGGGAGGCGACGCTTCCGGTGGTCGCGACCGCAGCGATACCGTGGTATGGCTGCAGCGCGATCTCCGTGCGCTCGGCTATCTCGCCGGCGGCCTCGACGGAAGCTTCGGCGAAGCGACCGCCCGCGCCATCCGGGCTCTGAAGATCGATCTTGTCCTCAATGACGGCAACTCGCGCGGCGGCGATGGTCCTGCGCCGGTCAAGGTGCGCAATTACGCGCGGGGCCGCGCGGTCACGCCCGGGGATACGGTCGACGCGGTGCTGATCGCCATCATCGCCGAGATGATCGGAGATCCGGCCTTCCCGAAGATCCCCTCCTCCGAGGACCCGGCCGGCGAGAATACGCAGGCCATGGCGACGCTGGCGCAGTTAAGCGGGGTCGGCGTTCCCATGCCGTTCCTGTTCGCGATGATGTTGCAGGAAAGCGGCCGGCGACACTTCAACGTGCCAAAGTCCGGCGGCCTCGACGCCTTTCTCCTCATGGGGCTCGACCGCAACGACGACGAGCGTCCCGATCGTATCACATCGCGCGGCTATGGTATCGGGCAGTATACGCTGTTCCATCATCCGGCCCGGCCGGAGGAAATCGCGGCGCTCATCCGCGACCCGGTGCACAATATCAGCCGGGCGATCGCCGAATTTGCTGAGAAATTCGGCCGCTTCGTCGTTGGACCCGATGATCGCGCCGACGACCGGACCGCCGAGAACCCGCTGCTGCGGCTGCGGCTCTGTCGCTATGTTAAGGGCGATGCGCGCTACATGACGGATTGCCGCGCCTGCGCACGGGCGGCGCGCCCGGTCACCATCCGCGCCGGCGTGCCGCTCTATCCCGGCTCCAACCAGACCTATCGCGCCACGCCCTATTACCCGAGCGCCGATTACGGCAGCGTCCCCGACCGGTCGGATTTCGGCTGCGACTGGCCCTATGCCGCCCGGCGCTACAATGGCAGCGGCATCAATTCTTTCCACTATCAGGTCCGCGTCCTCAGGAACCTTTTTCTCGGAGCATGACGGCGGGCAGCCCCGAACCCGGCTGCCGAAGGTACCGGACGAAGGAGGGGCAGCGATGAGCCTCACAACCTTGCTCGGCGTCGCGATTTCGCTGAGCTTTGCCTATCTATTGCTGAGTACGATCGCCTCGACAGTCAATGAACTCGTTGTCGGCATCACCAAGACGCGGGCAAAGGATCTGCGCGGCGCGATCGAAGCGCTGGTCGGCGCCGGTGGCCAGGCGTTCGCGACCTCCCTGGCCAAGAATGTCTATGATCATGCCCTCGTTGCCGGCACAGCGAAGAGCGGTCTTCCCGCCTATGTTCCCTCGCGCAACTTCACTCTGGCGCTGCTCGATACCGTCCTCGGCGCCCAGCAGCAGCCGACGCTCACCGGCGTGCAGACGGCCATCGCTACCATGCCGCCCGGACCGGTCCGCCAGGCGCTGACAAGCCTGCTCGACAATGCCGGTGGCGATCTTGCGGCCTTCAAGACCTCGATTGACCGCTGGTATGACGATGCGATGGACCGTCTCGGCGGCGCCTATAAGCGCCGCGCGCAATGGACGCTGTTCGCCATCGGGCTGCTGCTGGCCGCGTTCCTCAATGTCGACACCGTGCGCATGGTCAGAGTGCTGATGCGCGATCCCGTGCAACTGGAAGCATCGGTGAAGGCGGCGACAGCCTATATTGATTCCGTCGCGACTGCAGAGGATAAGACCCGCCAGCAGGATGCCGCCGGGCCAGCGACCGGCACGACGCAGCAGGAGACCGCCGCGACGACTGACACCGTCGCGCAGCTCAAGGACATCCGTCAGCGGCTGCTCGACGAGATCGGTACTTTGACCGCGAGCCCGCTGCCCATCGGCTGGGAAACCTGCGTCGAGACCGCGAAGCCCAAGGTCGACTGCACCAAGGCGGTCACGCTCGAGAACGTCCGGCACCTCAGGACGCCGATCCTGCCGATGATCGCCGGCTGGCTGCTGACAGCCATCGCGGTGTCGTTCGGCGGCCCGTTCTGGTTCGACCTCATCAACCAATTTATCAACCTGCGCAGTTCGGGGCCGAAGCCGGCCGACCCGCGCAGGCAGACATCCTAGGAGCGCGCGATGGGCTACACGCTGAGCGCCGAGGATTTCAATGCCACCTTTCCGCCTGATCGCGACAAGCGGAAGGACACGTTCGAGATCGCCTTCGCACTCGCCGGGACCGTCTCGGCCGGTGCCTATACAGCGGGCGTGCTCGACTATCTCGGCGAGGCGCTCGACGCCTGGGAAGCGGCCAAGGAACGCGGCGATGAGGACGCGCCGGGACACAGGGTCACGATCCGGGCTCTGGCCGGCGCCTCGGGCGGCGCGCTGAACGGCGCCATTTTCCTGCGTGCCGCCGGGCGGACATTTCCGCGCGGCGAGACGGAGGACAATCCGTTCTACGCGTCCTGGTGCGGCAGGGACTGCGTGACCATCAGCAAGCTGTTGGCGCCTGGAACCTCGCCAGGCGCCCATTCGGAAGCGCTGTTCAATACGTCGGCGATCGACCAGTGCATCGCACAGCTGCTGGCGTTCGGGAACCATCCGAATCCCAACCATCCCGTGCCGGCAGTCCGGGGCTATCTCGCCGATCCGCTGCGGCTGGTGGTGACGATGAGCAATCTGGCCGGAACACCCTACCGGGTCGATCTCAAGGGCAACGGCAATACCGGCTTCGAGATCTGGCGCCACGATGATACGGCGCGCTTTGCCCTGTCGGTGCCGGGCGCCGACGCTGTTGCGGGCATACGGCCGCGGGTCGACGAAATCGCGCTGTCGAGCGTCAGCCCGGACGGGTGGAACTGGCTGCAGGAGGCGGCACTCGCCACCTGCGCCTTTCCGATCGCCTTCGACGCACGTCCCGTCCGCCGCACGGACAAGCAGATCGCCGCACGTGCCACAGTGATGCCGGCTGCCGGCCAGACGCCGGCGTCGGTGGCGCCGATGGTCCCCGTCTGGGAGAAGCTCGATCCGTGGCTGCAGCAGAACGCGACTACGCTGATGGTCGATGGCGGCGCGACCAATAATGAGCCGATCGGCGCCGCCCATGTCGAACTCGCCGGTCTCACCGGCAGCAACCCGCGCAACGTCGAGGAGGCGTGCCGGGCGGTGATCCTCGTCGATCCCTTCGCAACCCCTAGCGCGATGCCGAAGTCGCCGACCACCGCGGCCGATCTAGGCCGCGCCGTCGTCCGCCTGCTGCTCGACCAGGCCCGCTACCGCGCTGGCGACATCGCGCTCGCCGTCGACGACGACGTCTACAGCCGCTTCCTGATCGGGGCCGGCATGACCGGCGCCGCCACGCCGACATTGGCCTCCGGCGGTCTCGGCGCGTTCGGCGGCTTCCTAGATCGCGAACTGCTCAAGCATGATTTCGCCCTCGGACGATACGACGCCTATCTTTTCCTGACCCGCAGCTTCCGCTTCGATCCGGTCAATGTGATCCTCGCCAACGCGGCGACGCCATGGACGGCCGGCCAGATCAATACCTATACGACCGGCGCTTATATCTTTCCGGGCCAGAAACCGGCCGAGATCGGCTTCCTGCCGATGATCCCGCTGATGGAATCGCTGCGAAAAAATCCGCCCAAGCCGCCGCCATCGGTTCCGAAGGCCACGCTTCCGAAGGGATTCGACGACCAGATCGCGGCCTGGCTCGATGGTTTGTTCGAAAGAGTGCTGGCAGCCACCTCCTTCAACTTCGTCATGAAGGCGGCCACCAAAGGGCTGTGGAGGGCCGGGGGCCGCAGCAAGGCTCGCGACGAGATCCTTAAGCGGATCGCCAAATAGTCGCCGCCCGCCGGGGAGTCTCACGACACCTTCGATCGTGGTGGCGGTACGAGCGGCAGAGCGGCGAAGCGATAGTCGTCGCGGCCTGCCGCCTTGGCTTCGTAGAGCGCGAGATCGGCGCGGCGCATGGCGTCCTCGATCGCCTCGGTGCAATCGGTCAGGGCGATGCCGAAGCTGGCGGTTACGCGATGATCCTCCGGCAACATCGGATAGATGGTCATCGCCGACAACTCGCGGATTGCGTCGATATAGACGCGCGCCGCCGCGATGCTGCAGTCTGTCATCAGGATGCAGAATTCCTCGCCGCCGATGCGGCCGCAGACCCCGTCCTTGCCGGCAAATTCCGCGAGATTGGTGCCGAAGGTACGGATGACCTCGTCGCCGGCAGCATGGCCGAAGCGATCATTGATCGATTTGAAGTGATCGAGATCGCACATGATGACGGTCGACTGGGTGCCGCGTTGAGATGTCCTCAGCGCACGGCCTGCATGCTCCAGGAAGGCGCCGCGATTGAGCGTGCCGGACAGCGCATCACGCTGCAGGCGGCCCGCCGCCTCGGCCATCACGGCGCTTGAAACCAGGCCCGTGAGCGCGACGCCAAGCAGCAATGACAGGATTCCGCCCATGGTCTGCGAGTAATGCGCATAGACGCTGGAAAGATAGTCGGCGCCAGGACCGTCATCGTAGAACGCGATCGAAACAGCCTTGGCCAGGAACTGGATGGCTGATGCCGAGAGGACGACCGCAAGTCCAAGATCGACAGCCTTCCGGCGCGAAAAAATGAGCGTGATGATCGCTGCGATGGCGAGCATGACGGCGAACGGCGTCTGATAGGCAAAAGCCCGGAACGCCACGCCCCCAATCCAGCCGGGAATCGCCAATCCGTTGATCACGGCGGCGAGCAGCGCAAAGCCGAACAGCGGCCCAACGCTGCTGCCGGGGCGATAATGTCGTGTCAATCCGGCTGTGATCAGCGTCACCGCCAACATGAACAGCACGAAGGACATCACCTGGAAGACAGGAACCGACGGCACGGTCGATGCGACGCCCTGGACGCAGACGGTCGCCGACGCGGCGAGAAAGCCGGCCGCGCACCAGCGCCCGACCTGCACCCCGGTCCGCCAGGTCAGCGCAAGAAAGGCGGCGGCGAAGGAGACGCCGATCGCGAAATTGATCGCCAGAAGAAAGCCAGCACTACCCATCCGTTCCGCTCCGTCCCCACATCGAGCGAATAGGCTCTGCGCGGTGCCAGACAGTCCGCGGACGCATCGAAGCACGCGCTGCGCGCCAACCGTGCGCGGCTCCGAAGCTTTATCGCCTCAGGGCCCGGTGAGGAACAGGCGAATGAGGCGCACGCTCTCCGCAGCGATCCCGGCGATCAGCTGCTCGCCCTTTTCTGCCGTCGCCGGACGCGGATCGCCAAAAACGCCCGAGCGGTTGAAGCTCGAGAGGTCGATCGGCCCGGTGCCGAACAGCTCCGGAAATTCGGGATACTCCGGCGCCGCCTTGTCCATCTGCACGAGTTCCGGCGCCAGCGCGAGCATCATCGAGGTCTCGACTTCGTCGGCGTGATAAAAGGTCGGCGCGGCCGGCTGGCTTTCGCAGATCGCGGTCGCGATGCGTTCCATGCCCGGATAATCGAGATGCATGACCGGAAACCCGGCCTCCGTCTTCAGCGCCCGGGCGGCGAGCGCAATCGGCTCGCGGTTGCCGAAATGGCCGTTGATGATGACGAGCGCCTTGACGCCCATGCGGCTGAGCCCGCGGCCAAGATCGATCAGCACGGCGCGCAGCGTATCGGGCGAGAGCGACAGCGTGCCGGCGAAGCCTTCATTGTTCCAGGCATCGCCATAGGCGATCGGCGGCAGCAGCAGCCCATCGATCGCACCGGCGATCCGCTGCGCGACGCCCTGCGCCATCACCGTATCGGTCGATAGCGGGAGGTGGGCGCCGTGTTGCTCCTGCGCGCCAACCGCGAGCACGGCCACGGCGCCTTTCTCGATGGCGGCCTTCACTTCAGGAGAGGTGGCTGCGTGGAGATCGAGCATCGCGGTCATTCCTTGTTCGAGCGGCCGCGCCGGAACGGCACACCCAGCGCGGCAGGCGCGCCGCCCCGGCCGACAAAGCCGGCGAGAACGATGATGGTCAAGACATAAGGCAGCATCAGCAGGAACTGGAACGGCACCCCGGTCGGCAGGATCTGCGCCCGAAGCTGCAAAGCGTCGGCCGCGCCGAAAAGCAGCGAGGCGAGCAGCACGCCGACCGCATGCCGGCGGCCGAGAATGAGGATCGCCAGCGCGATATAGCCGCGACCGGCCGTCATGCCGTCCAGGAACACGCCCGTTGCCGATAGCGACAGGAAGGCGCCGCCGAGCGCGGCCAGCCCGCCGGAAAGGCCGATGGCGAAATAGCGGATGCGATGGACATTGACGCCGAGCGTCTCAGCCGCCTCGGGATGCTCGCCGACGGCGCGGACATCAAGGCCAAAGCGCGTCTTCGCCATGACGAACCACGTCACCAGCACCAGGCCGAGCGCGACATAAGCAAGCGCATCCTGGCGGAAGAGCAGTGGCCCGATGATCGGGATATCGGCCAGGCTGCCGAGATCGAGTGGCACGAAGGCATCGATCCGCGGCCGCTCCGTGCCGGCTCCGAAGATCAGGCGATAGAAGAAGGAGGTGATGCCGACTGCGAGCAGGTTGAGCGCGATGCCGACGACGACCTGATTGGCGCCGAGCGTGATCGTGTAGAAGCCGAGGATGAGGCCGGCGGCGATTCCGGCCAGCACAGCCGCCGCGACGCCGATGGCGAGATGGCCGCTGCCATAGGCGGCGACGAAACCGACGAAGGCGCCGACCAGCATCATGCCCTCGAGGCCGATATTGAGCACGCCCGAGCGCTCGGCGAACAGCCCGCCCAGCGCCGCCAGCATGATCGGGATCGCGAGCCGCATCGTGGCGGAGAGGAAGCCGACAAAGGTCGGATCGAAGAGGATCGCAAACATGATCAGGCTCTCCGCCTGAAGCGATCGGCGACCCAGTCCCGCCAAAGCGGCAGGGCGGCGCGGCCGATCAGGAACAGCACGACGAGGCCCTGGATCACCGTGGTCAGGGTCGAGGGCACGCCGGCAGCCGACTCCATGGTCGAGGCGCCGATCTGCAGCGCCGCGAACAGGAAGGCGCTGGCGATCACGCCGAACGGATTGGTGGCGCCGAGCAGCGCGACGATGATCGCCGTATAGCCGAAGCCGGGCGACAGATTCTCGATCATGCGGCGCTGCACGCCGGCGACCTCGGAAAAACCCGCAAGCCCGGCCAGCGCGCCGCAGATGAGAAAGCCGAACAGGATGGTGCGGCGGACGTCGATACCGGCATTTTCGGCCGCGCGGGGATTGAGCCCGACGACGCGGAGGCGAAAGCCGTTGGTCCGCCGCCACAGGAAGAGATGCGCCAGCACCGCCGCGACGAGGACGATCAGGATGCCGGCATGAAGGCGCGTGCCGGCGAGCAACACCGGCAAGCGACCATCACTCGTCAGCCGGGCGGTCTGCGCCAGCGCGCCGTTCGGATCCTTGAGCGGCCCGTGCAGCAGGAACGAGACGAGATGGATCGCCACATAGTTCAGCATGATCGTGGTGATCAGCTCATCGGCGCGGAACCGCAGCTTCAGCCAGGCGGCGAGGCCAGACCACAGGGCGCCGGCGAGCGCCGCCGCCAGCGCCATCGCCGGCAGCAACACGAGGGCCGGCCATCCCGCTCCAAGCACGCCGACGGCGCCGGCCGCGGTGCCGCCGAGGAAGAGCTGGCCCTCGGCGCCGACATTGAACACACCAGCCCGGAAGGCGAGCGCGATGCCTAGGCCGCACAGCGCCAGCGGCACGGTGCGCACCAAGGTTTCGGCAAGGCCGTTGCGCGAGCCGAGTGCCGCCTCGAACAGCGCGCCATAGGCGGTAAGCGGGTTGACGCCGACGGCGGCGATCAGCACCGCCCCCACGAGGAACGCGGCGGCGACGGCGGCAAGGCTGCCGACAAGGCCGGGCGGCAGGCGAAGCCGCGTGGCGGCCGTTTGATCGGTGACGGTCATGCGGCGCGCCCTGCCATCATCAGGCCGAGCCGTTCGACGGAGATCGCGGCTCGCGTCATCTCGCCGACGACCGCGCCCTTGAACATCACGACGACGCGATCCGAGAGCGCCAGGATTTCATCGAGTTCGGTTGAAACCAGCAGCACGCCGGCCCCGGCGGCACGGCGCGCGAGCAACTGGCGATGGACGAAGGCTGTAGCGCCGACATCAAGGCCGCGTGCCGGCTGGACCGCGACGACGAGGCGCGGATCGCGCGACAGCGCCCGGCCGAGCACGACCTTTTGCTGATTGCCGCCCGACAGCGTGCCGACGCTCTGGCCGGAGCCGCTGGCGCGGACATCGAAAGCCGCCATCACCTTTTCGGCGAGGCCGGCGACCGCGTCGCGGCGAATCCAGCCGCCGCGCGAGAACGGCGCATCGCCGATGCGCTCCAGCACGATATTGTCGCGGATCGACATCGGCTCGACCAGCGCGGTGCGGTGGCGATCCTCGGGGATATGCGCGAGGCCGAGCGCGATGCGGCGGGCGATCGGCGCGGTCGTGACGTCGACGCCGGCAAGGACGACGCGGCCGCTTCCCACCTTGCGAAGGCCGACGATCGCTTCGGCGAGTTCCTGCTGGCCGTTGCCGTCGACCCCGGCGACACCGACGATCTCCCCCGCTTCGACGGTGAGGGTGACGCGATCGACGCGCGTGATGCCGCTGATATCGCGGCAGGTGAGATCGGAGACCGCCAGGATGGCTTCCGCACGCCGGGCAGGCTCGACGCCCGCATCCGTCCCGGCGTCCTCGAGCTTCGGCAGCGCGATCTCGGCGCCGACCATCATGCGGGCGAGGCCGCGCGTATCGGTCTCGGCCGTTCGCGCCGTGGCGACGACCTTGCCCTGGCGGAGCACCGTCACCTTTTCGGTGAGTGCCATCACCTCGTTCAGCTTGTGGCTGATGAAGATCATCGCCGTGCCCTCGGCGGCGAGCGCACGCAGGATGCGGAAGAGGCCCTCCGCCTCCTGCGGCGTCAGCACGGCCGTCGGCTCATCGAGCACCAGGATGCGGGCGCCGCGATAAAGCGCCTTCAGGATCTCGACGCGCTGCTGCCCTGCGATCGAGAGATCGGCGATGCGGGCGTTCGGGTCGATGTCGAGACCATAGGTGGTGGCAAGGTCGCGGATATTCGCTGCGGCGGTCTTCAGATCGGGGATGAAGCGCCCGGTGCTGCTGAGGCCGAGGCAGACATTCTCGGCAACCGTCAGGGTCGGCACCAGCATGAAATGCTGATGCACCATGCCGATGCCGAGCCGCATCGCCTCATGCGCCGAGCCGAGCGGCTCGATCTCGCCCGCAATGCGGATTTCCCCGGCGGCCGGCACCAGCAGCCCGGCCAGCACGCGCATCAGCGTCGATTTGCCGGCGCCGTTCTCACCGAGCAGGGCATGGATCTCGCCGGCATCCACGGCGAGGTCGACGCCGTCATTGGCGACGAAGCTGCCGAAGGCGACGGTGATGCCGCGCATATCGAGGAGGAGAGGGTTCGTCTTGGTCATTGGCCGCGATCGGGGCGATAGGCTCTCTCTCCTTCCTTGTGGGGAGAGATGAAGAGGGGGATCTGCGCTGGCATGAGAAGGACATCCGGCGGCAGAGGCTCGTGGAGGACAGCCCCCTCCCTTGCCCTCCCCCGCAAGCGGGAGAGGGTAAGAAGTCGGCCTTACTCCGCGTTGGACGTATCGAGCGGAACCGTGAAGGCGCCGGACTTGATAGCCTCGAACTTCGCCTGCACGGCCTTCAGGACCTCCGGCGGGACGCCGGCATCGAGGCCATGGAAATCGGCCAGCTTCACCGAGCCTTCGGCAATGCCATAGGACCAGTTCTGGCTCTTCCAGTCCTTGTCCTCGACAGCCTTGGCAACCGCGGTGACCAGCGGGCCGAGATCCCAGGTGACCGAGGTCAGCACGACCTTCGGGCCGAGATGGTTCTGGTCGGTCATGGCGCCGAGCGCGAAGACGTTCTTGGCGATCGCCGCGTCGATGACGCCGACGCCCTGTGCCGAGAGCACGTCGGCGCCCTGCTCGACCTGCGCGATGGCGGCTTCCTTGGCCTTGGGCGGATCGAACCACGAGCCGATGAAGGTGTGCAGCACCTTGGCGTCCGGAACCATCTCCTTGGCGCCGGCCTCATAGGCATGGAGGTTGGCCAGCATGTTGGGCGCGGGCATGCCGCCGACCCAGCCGATGGTCTTCGACTTGGAAGCGCCGGCGCCGAGCATGCCGGCGAGATAGGCGCCCTGATAGTCGGGGTTCGAATAGGTGCCGAGATTGGGCGCCAGTTCCTTGGCCGTTCCGGCCATGAAGGTCGTGTCCGGGAAGTCCTCGGCAACGTTCAAGGCCGCGTCGCCAAAGGAGAAGGAATGGGCGAAGATCAGCCCATAGCCGCGCGAGGCATAGTCGCGCAGAATGCGTTCCGCATCGGCGTCGGAGACATTCTCCGAATAGGCCACCTCGACGCCGAGCGCCTTGGCGGCGGCCTGCAGTCCGTTATAGCCGACCGAATTCCAGTCATTGTCGCTGATCGGCCCGGGCAGGACCATCGCGACCTTGAGCCCATCGGCCTCGGCGATTGCGATGCTGCCGAAAGCCAGCGGCATCACCGCCAGCGCGACCTTGAGACCAGCCTTCAATTTCCCGAACATCATCGTCCCCGCTCTTTGAAGCCGTTTCAGCACTTGTCTATTCGATGCGCGCATTTTAGCCAGCCTGAAATGCGTGCGCCCTTGCGCGAAATGTGCACAGGGTGGCGGCTTCTGTGTGCGCGCTACCACACGATGGGATGCGTCGCGCCGGTAGCCACATTGACGAAACCTTCGGGCGCCAGCGGCGAAGGCGCGACGAGGACCCAGCGCCAGGGCGCGCAGGTCAAGGTGGCAAACGAGAGTCGCTCCGGGAAGCCCGGCCACCAGCGTGGCGAGAAGGTCGGCTCATACATCCAGTCGATCTTCGCGCCCTCGGCATAAAGCGCCTGCATCTCGGCGTCGAGCACCTCGGCAGGACGAGCCGTCATCAGCCCGCCAACCTCGTAAAGGACACGCGCGACGACCTTTCCGCCCGAGACGAGCACCCAGCCGCCTTGCTGCGCCGCGAGCTCATTGGCCACCATCGCCATGGCGGCATCCGAGGAGCCGACGACCCAGATATTGTGCTTGTCATGGCCGAGCGTCGCGCCGAGCGCCGTGTCGGGCGTGCGCGGCCCCGTGCCGAGCCAGAACATCTTCGACACCTTCGCCTCGCCGGAGAAGCGGTCGACGATGGCAAATTTCGTCACGTTGCGGCTTTCGTCACGCTGCACGGCGCCATCGGCGACCGGGAGGTCCATGGTGATGAAGTCGTCATGCCAGTGGAACGGCCGCAGCAGCGCCGCCTGAGCGGTAACTGCCCCGGCATCCGGCGCCGCGATGCTGAAATCCGCTGCCATCACCGTGCGACCGAGATTGACCGTCCGCGTCGCCCATTCGGGCCAGTCGATCTTCGGCAGGGGGCCCTCATATCGGCCAGCCTCGGCCGCCTTGCAGCCATCGGCGAAGACCTTGGCAACAGAGAGCGTCTGGACATCGTCCAGCAGCACGAGATCGGCGAAACGACCGGGCGCGATCGAGCCGACCCAGGGCGTCAGGCGCATGTGGCGAGCCGGATTGATCGTCACGCACTGGATGGCGATCTCGGGCGCGAGGCCGCTTTCAATCGCGAGGCGAACATTGTGATCGGTGGCGCCGATCTTCAGCGTGTCCGAGGCGCTGCGATCATCGGTGACGAAGGCGACCTGCGACCAGTCGGCAAGGCCCTTGGCGATCAGCCCCTTGATGATGTCGGGCAGCGAATGCGGCCGCAACTCGACGAAGAGCCCATGCGTCAGCTTCTCCCAGACCTCCTCGAGGAACCAGCCCTCATGGTCGGACGCCATGCCGGCGGCGGCAAAGGCGTTGATGGTCGGCAGGTCGCGAATGCCAGCGGCATGGCCCTCGACCACGCCGCGCTTCTCGAACGTGGCGCGGATCATGCCCCAGAGCCGGTCATAGGAGGGGTTTTCGGGGTTCCAGACGGAGGGCCAATCCATCACCTCATCGAGCCCGGCAACCATCAGGCTCTCCGCCATGAATGCCTTCTGCTCGTCATAGCCGAACCAGCCGCCGCCCCATTCATAGGCCGTCGGCGGCACCGCGGAGCCGGGCAGCGGGAAGATCTTCATCGGCGAGCCGCGCCGGCGCGCCTCGAGCCAGAATTCGAGGTTCTTCGCGCCATTCACATTGGAGAACTCATGGCTCGCCTCACACACCCAGGTGACGCCATGCGGCATCACCAGCCCCGCTTCATATTCGGGCGTCAGATGCGAGCTCTCGATATGCTTGTGCGCCTCGCCGAAGCCCGGCACCGCCGCGAGATCCGGCTCATGCAGGCGCTCGGCCGCCTCGCCCGTCCAGGATCCTGCCGGCCCGACATAGGCGATGCGGCGGCCCTTGATGACGATTTCCTGGTCGGTGAGCCAGCTGCGCGAATGCACATCGAGCAACCGCCCGACCCGCAGCACGCGGGTCGCCGGACGCTTGCCGAGCGCCGTGAGCGTCAGGTCCTGGCGGATGGCGATCTCATCCCCGGCCTCGATGATGAGATCGTCGGGAAGCGGCGCGGCGGAGGGGAGCATGGGGACCTCAGGCGAAAGGAAGGCTGCCAGACGTAGAAGCGTGGTCGCCGTGTGTAAAGCGGCTCGCTGGCGGACAGACAGCGCCTTGGGTTGAAGCCGCGATCAGCCCGTGGTCGCCAATGTCACGCTCGCGCCGGAACGAAGTTTCGACATCCGCATTGGCTGTTCACCGTCCAGCCAGGAGAACGATGATGACGATCCGCTCCCGCTCCACCCTGCTTGTTGCACTCGCCCTTGCCGCCGGCCTCGCTGGTTGCGCCAACACCGTGCATGGCGTTGCCACCGATGTGAAGCAGACAGGAAACGCCGTCGAAGACGCCGTCAAGTAATCGTCGCATGTGCGGGACAGCTGCAGCGGGGCAGGATCATGTTTGAATTCGCCGAGGCGGCCTTTCTCGAAACCCACCTGCCAAAATCCCAGATCGCGCTGCGCTTCATCGCAGCGTCCGTGCTCGGCGCCTTGATCGGCGCCGAGCGGGAATGGCGCTCGCGGCCTGCCGGCCTCAGGACGCATACGCTGACGGCGCTCGCCTCCGCGGTCTTCACGATCGTGATGCTGGAGATCCTCCATTCCGACACGCTCGGGATGGAGCATGTCCAGGTCGATCCCATCCGCATCATCGAGGCCGTAACCGCCGGCGTCGCGTTCCTCGCGGCCGGCGCCATTATCCAGAGCCGTGGGCAGGTGCAAGGGCTGACGACCGGCGCGGCGATGTGGCTGGCAGGTGCTGTCGGGGTCGCCTGCGGCCTCGGCTACGTTTCCGTCGGCGCCATGGCGACCGCCATCTGCCTCGTCGTGATCATCCTGCTCGGCTTGCTCCATGCCAAGAGTCCCGAGCCGGATCGCGATCGCTAGCCCGGACCGGCGCTTAACCGATGCCGGGACAGGCTGCCTAGGCGGCGCCGCTGGCTCAGCCGGCCAGCACCGCCTTGAGGCTCGCTTCCGTCGAGACGGTCGGCTTGTATTCGAGCCCGACCATGCCACGATAGCCGTTGTCTTCAAGCCAGCCGACCCGCGCCTGCCAGTCGAGCCGGCCGGTGCCGGGCTCATGCCGGCCGGGCATATCGGCAAGATGGGCATGGGCGACGCGATCGAGCCGCCCTTCGAGCACCTTGGCGATCTGCTCGTCCATCACCGCCGAATGATAGATATCGTAGAGGATGCGGATTTCCGGCCGGCCGACATCGTCGATGATGTCGAGCCCCTCTTCGGTCGAGGGTAGGAAATAGCCGACATGGTCGACCAGCGTGTTGAGCGGCTCGACGGCCAGCACGACGCCCGAGCCCGCGAGGATATCGGCCGCCTTGCGCAGACAATCGGTGAGCGCCGAGCGCTGTTCGGACCGCGAGCGGCCCGGAAGGTCGGCGCCGGCCTGCGCGATCAGCGTCGGCGCGCCGAGTTGCTGCGCGATCTCGATCGAGCGCTTCAGGCCTTCGAGGAATTCGGCATGCTTGGCCGGGTCGGTCAGCGGCACCATCGGTTCGGCGACGAAGCCGGTGAGCGGGAGGCCGGTCTCGTCGAGGGCAGCGCGGATGGCAGCGATGTCCTTGTTGCTCCAGAGCCAGAACTCGACACCATCGAGCCCGGCCTTCTTTGCAAGGCGGATGCGATCGGCGAAGACAGGTGCCTCAGCGGCGAAGAGCCATTCGAGGCAGGCGGAATAGCGCATGGGTGATCCTTCGCTTTCGATCAGAGGCGATAATCAATGAGAACCTGCATGACCTCGGGCGACCCCTGGTCCAGCAGCCGATAACCACGCGCCGCCTCGTCCAGCGGTACGCGATGGGTGACGAATCCCTTGAGATCGGCAGAATAGGCATCCATGAACTCGCGCGCTATGGCGCCGCGCCGCGACGTCGACCAGAGCGGGCCGAGGAACGGATTCACATTGCCGACCTGCGAGGAGATGATGCGCGGGCGGTTGTGGTGGAACTCGCCGGAGAGGCTGAGGCTCTCGAACGTGCCGCCATACCAGGACATCGCCACAACAGTGCCATTGTAGCCGGCGGTACGGATTGCCTCGTTGAGCGCCGGTGCTGCGCCGGAGACCTCGATGACGACATCAGCGCCGCGGCCTTCGGTGAGCTGGCGCACCGTCTCCGCCACCTTGTCCGCCCCGGGGACGAGAACATGATCGGCGCCGCCGGCCAGCGCCAGTTCGCGGCGAAGATCGATGCCGTCGACGCCGATGACGGTGCGGGCGCCGTTCCGCCGCAAGAGGCGGACGACCAGCTGGCCGATCACCCCGAGTCCGCTGACGACGACATCAGCGCCCAGTGGGATATTGGCATCGAGCACGCCATTATAGGCGGTATTGAGATTGGCGAAGAAGATGCCGATCTCGGCATCAGCGAGGTCGCCGAGCGGCACGACGGATTTTGCCGGCAGCACGGCATGGGCGCCGTGCGGCGCATAGGCGAAGACGAGGTCGCCCTCCTTGCGATCGCTGACGGAGGCCCCGACGCGCTCGACGCGGCCGACCATCGCGTAGCCATAGCGGGCGGGCCAGTGCCAGTCCGAGCCGCCATCGAGGAACAGCCGCGTCGCCGGATCCATATGCTGGCGCCATTGCGGCGCGAGCCCGCGAAAGACGTTGAGCTCCGTGCCGGCCGAAATGCCTGAGACGAGCGCCGCGAGGACGATGTCCTCGGGTCCGGGTTCGCGAAGCGGCTCCTCGCGGATCTCGAGATCGCGCGGACCTGTGAAGTAGAGCGAGCGGGTCGAAACGCCCATGGATTATCCTTTCACGCCGCCGGCGAGGAGGCCGCCGACCAGTTGCCTGCGGAAGATGAGGAAGAGCAGGATGGCCGGCATGGCGATGATCGTGCCGCCGGCCATGACCTGGCCCCAGGAGAAGGAATAGGGATCGAACAGGCCCTGCAGGGCGAGCGGCAGCGTCTTGACGTCCGACTTTGAAATGAGGGCGAGTGCCATCAGATATTCGCCCCAGGACAGCACGAAGGCGAAGGTGCCGACGGCGATGATCGCCGGGCGGATCAGCGGCACGACGATGCGCCAGAGCGCGCCGAGCCGGCTGCAGCCATCGATCAGTGCGGCCTCCTCGAGTTCCTTCGGGATGGCGTCGATATAGCCCTTGAGCATCCAGACCGCGATCGGCATGCCGAGCGCCAGATGCGTGAAGATGAGCGCCGTCAGCGTGTTGGTGAGGCCGATCTGGCGCACGATGACGACCAGCGGCACCAGCACGGCGAGGCTCGGCAGCATCTGCGTGCCGAGGATCAGCAGCGCGAAGAAATTGCGCCCGTGAAAGGTGAAACGCGACAGGGCGTAGGCGGCCGGCATCGCCAGCGCCGTGGTGATGATCGCGACGGTGATTCCGACGATGAGACTGTTCTTCAGCGCGATCAGGAAAGGCTTCTTGGCGAGGATCGCAGCGTAGTGATCGAAGGTGAAGCGTGTCGGCAGCAAGCCGCCGCCGGTGATGTCGGTTTCGGGGCGGACCGAGGCGACGAACACCCAGAGGATCGGCACCAGCAGCAGGAACAGCACCGCGATGGTGATGAGATCGAGCGAGACTTCGCGGACGGCGGAACGGTGGCGCATCAGTTTCGCCTCCGGAGCTTCAGCACGAAGAGCGAGGCGATGAACAGCAGCACCAGCATGACGATCGAGATCGCCGCGGCATAGGCAGGACGGAGGTCGAGGAAGACCGCCTTGTACATCGCGATGCCGACGATCGTCGTCGCGTCCTGCGGACCGCCCTTGGTCATGATCCAGGGCAGATCGAACGAATAGAAGGCGAGGATGCCGAGGACGAGGCCGACGGTGATCGCCGTGTTCCAGATCTCGGGCAGCGTCACATGGACGAAGCGCGAGACGGGTCCGGCTCCATCGACCTCGGCCGCCTCGTAGAGCTCTTCCGGGATCGACTTCAGCGCCGCGAGCAGCGCGATGACGAGGAAGGGCGTGCCCTTCCAGCCCGAGATGAAGATGATGATGGCGAAGGCGCCGACGGGATCGTTGAGGATCGACGAGTCGCCGGCGAGCCCGATGGCGTGCAGAAAGGCGTGGATCGGGCCGACATCGCTGTCGAGCAGGAAGCGCCACCCGAAGCCGAGCACGATGAACGGCGTCACCCAGGGCAGCAGGATCAGCGCCGAGGCCGCCCGCGCCACCGCGCTCTCGCGGTTGAGCAGAAGTGCGATCGGCAGGGCGAGCACCAGTTCGACGAAGACGGTGCCGATGGTCCAGATCCAGGTGCGCCCGAACGCGGCCCAGAGCGGTCCATCCTGCAGCAACTGCTTGTAGTTGATCAGGCCGCCGAAGGTCGGGGTTGGCCGCCGCAGCATGTACCAGTCCTGCAGCGACAGCCAGAATGCGTAGGTGAGCGGGACGATCGCGATGGCGAACGCGACGAACACGGCTGGCCCGATCATGCCGTATGGGAGGAGGAAATCGGGCACGATGCTGCGGCGGCGGGGGCGCGCCGGGGCCAGCCGTGTCGTCGTCTCGAAGGTCACGCTCGTCGCCCTCGTCTTAGCGGGCGAGGACTTCGTTGATCGTCGTGCAGAGCTGCGCCGTCGCCTGATCAGTGGACTGCTGACCCAGCGCCACGGCCTGGACAGCCTTCTGGATCGTGTCGACCTCGAGCTGGCCCATCTGCGGGATCGCTTCGCCCGGATACTGATAGGGCTTGGCGTCCTTCAGCTGCTCGACGAACAGCGGATAGGGGAACTCGGTCCAGGGCGCGCCCTTGGCGAGCGAGACGCTGCCGGGAATGAACCCGCCCTTCATGGCGAGATTCTTGAGCGCCTCACCATGGGTCGCGAAAAGGATCCACTTCGCCGCGGCATCCTTGTTCTCGGACGCATCCCACAGCACCAGCGGCCAGCCGCCGAGGAAGCCGGAGCGGTTCTTCTCGCCGGCCGGAACGAAGGCGATGCCGACATCGTTCAGGAACGGCGCCTTGTCGTTCTGCAGGTCCTTGTAGAGGCCGGGGTCCGACAGGATCATCGCGAACTTGCCGTCGCGGAAGCCCTTGCGGAACGTGTCGCCGTTCATCGTCGGCGCGTCCGGATGGGTCGCCTTTTCCTTGTAGACGCTGACATAGGTATCGAGCGCCACTTTGAATTCCGGCGTATCGAAGCCGCATTTGCCGTCATCGCCGATCATGCGGGCGCCATAGCCGAGATAGGCGCTCATGAAGTTCTGGACGGTGAAGTAGTCGAGGCTCATCGAAAGGCCAGCGCCATAGACGCCGTCACGCGTCAGCGTCTTGGCATCCTTGGCGAACTCCGCCCAGGTCTGTGGCGGCTTGTCGGGGTCGAGACCGGCGGCCTTGAAGAGATCCTTGCGATAATAGAGCGCGCGCGTCTCGACATTGACGGGCGAGGCCCACCACTTGCCGGCGAGGTTGTAATAGCCCTTGTCGCCCGGCCATACTTCGGCGGCGAAATCGGTGCCGGTTTCCTTATCATAGGCAGCAATATAGTCGTCGAGCGGCGCCAGCGCGCCGGCGGCCTGGAACTGTGCCACGACATTGTTGCCGAGCATCGAGACATCCGGCAGCCCGCCGGCCGACAGCGCGCTGACAAGGCGCTGCTGCTGCTCCGACCAGGGCACGATCTCCATGTTGATCTTGATGTCCGGGTTCACCTTCTCGAAGGCGGCGATCGCCTCGTTCCAGGCTGCAATGTCGGCATCACGGGTCGAGAATTGCCAGAACGTGACATTGGTCTCGGCGAGCGCCGGCGTTGAAGCGAGGCCGGCGGCCATGACGCTCGTGGCCAGGGCTGTGGCTGCGAGAAGCGCCTTGATGCGCATGATTGTCCCTCCGAAATGGGTCCTGAGCCGCGCGATGCGCGGCGGCGGCGTTTCCTGAGAGGCCCGTCATTGATGCGGGCCGGATCGCGCCAAATTGGCTCTGGTCGCGATATGTCATCGATGACATATGCAAGCGATATCATTCGCCGGCCGGGCCGGTCAATCGTAATCGGCGGCAGTCAGAGGGGCGCGGGTCCCGTCGAGCGGCGCAGCACGAGGTGGCTCGGCAGCAGCGGCTGCTCGGGCCACGCTCCCGTCTCGATGGCGGCGAGAACGGCGCGGAAACCGATCCGGCCGAGCTGCTCCATCGGCTGAGCGACGGTGGTGAGCTGCGGCGTCAGATTGGCGGCGAGCGTATCGTCAAAGCCAATGACGGAAATGTCGTCGGGCACCCGCAGTCCGGCTTCATAGACGGCCTGCAGCGCGCCGGCGGCGAGGATATCGCATGTCGCGAAGATCGCGGTCGGCCGGTCGGCGAGCGCCAGCAGGGCACGGGTATGGTGATAGCCCTCGCTGCCGGACCCGCTTTCGCTCAGCGAATAATATTTGCCGAGCCGGAGCAGCGCGGAATCGAAGGGGAGCCCTGCCGCGGCGAGGCCGGCGCCATAGGCAGCAAGCCGGTCGTCCTCGACGGTCGGCCCGGCGGTTTCGCCGCGGCCGATCAGTTCAGGATCTCCGCCGATGAAGGCGATGCGGCGATGGCCGAGCCCGGCGAGATGTGCCATGGCCTGGAGAGCGCCGACCGTATTGTCGACGCGGATCGCCGGCGCGGCTGGGGTACGGCTGCGCTCGAGCTGCAAAGCGGGGATGCCGGCCGCCTTCAGCAGGCGGACATTGTCGGTGGAAACCGCATTGGTGAAGAGAACCGCGTCGACCCGGCGCTCGATGAAGCGCTCGATGCCGATGCGTTCGCGCTCGGCCAAGCCGTTATGGTTGAAGAGGAACGTCTTGTAGCCGTGATCGAGCGCCTCTTCCTCGGCCCAATGCGCGACATTGACGAAGAACGGATTGACGATGATGGCGTCCAACATGTGGCCGATGGTGAAGCTGCGCCGCTGGCGAAGGCTGCGCGCCATGGCATTCGGCCGGTAGCCGATCGCCTTCACGGCCGCCTCGACCCGCGCGCGGGCGTCGTCCGACACATAGCCCTGCGCCTTGAGCACGCGGGCAACCGTCGCCGTCGAGACGCCGGCGCGCTCTGCGACCTGCATCAGCGTTGCCGATTTCATCGCTTCGTCCTGCTCCTTCGCGCTGGGCTCGCGGCCAGTCCGCCCCCTGTCATAGACCGGCCGGACGCGGGCGCAAACCGCAGCCGGCGCTGCTGCCCTCGACAGAGCCGCGCCGCCGCTCTATTCGGGCATGATGAACCTCATGGCCATCGACACCGCGCTTGAGAACTGCTCCGTCGGCCTTGTCGCAGGCGAGAGGACGATAGCGCGCGTTCGGACCATTGGCCGAGGCCATGCCGAAATCCTGATGGGCGAGATCGCTGCGCTCTTCACGGAGGCCGGCATCCGGCCGGACGCGCTCGATCGCATCGTGGTCTCCGTCGGACCGGGATCGTTCACCGGGCTGAGAGTTGGCATCGCCGCGGCGCGCGGGTTGGCGCTCGTCCACCATCTGCCGGTGGTCGGCCTCTCGACGCTCGCCGCCCATGCCTATCGCGCGAGCCGCCTCGCCACGGACGGGCGGCCGATCCTCGCATTGCTACCGGGGCGTGGCGGCGAGGCCTTCGGCCAGCTCTTCTCGGCGGATGGCGCGCCTCTCGAAGCCCCATCGAGCCGGCCCGCCAGTGAATTCGCGGCCCGCGCGACCGCCGGCGGTTTAGCCGTCGCGGGCGCCGGTGCCGCGCTGCTCGGGGAGGGATTCACGCCGCTGCATCTCGATTCGGCTCCCGCGATCGAGACGCTGCTGACGCTCGGCGCGGTGCTGGACCCGACCGACCATCCACCGAAGCCACTGTATATCAAGCCGCCGGACGCCGTGCCGCAGGCGGGGGCCAGGATTGCGCGCCGATGATCTATTCGATGATGTCGCTGTTTCCACAGTCACGCCTCATGTTCGACGACGTTCGCGGTGAAACCGACATCGAGGCGATGGTCGCGATCCATGCTGAAGGGTTTCGCCGCGGCTGGGGCATCGACGAGATCGAGAAGCTGCTGGCCGACCGGACCGTCCGCTGCCTGCTGCTGCGCCGCGAGACGGTGCTCGGTACGCGGCGGGTGCTCGGCTTCATCATGATGCGGAGCGTCGCCGGCGAGGCCGAGGTGCTGACGATCGCGGTCGCCCATGCAAGGCGTGGCCATGGTTATGGCCGCAAGCTGCTCGACGAGGCGCTGCGCCGCATTTATGCCGAAGGGGTGAGCGAAGTGTTCCTCGAGGTCAGCGAGAGCAATCCGCCGGCACTCGCGCTCTATCGCCGGCTCGGCTTTGGTGAAGTCGGCCGCCGCAAGGGCTATTATGCCGATGGCGGGCAAGGCGGCACCGCGCTTGTCATGCGCCTGCAACTTCGCTAAGCGGCGATTGGCCAGTTGAGGCGTCCGGGGGATGCGGCATGAGTCAGCTAGTGACGGATGAGAACCAGACGCTCGAAGCGGCATGCGCGGCCAAGGGCATGCGGATGACGGACCAGCGGCGCACCATCGCGCGTGTGCTCGACGCTGCCACCGATCATCCCGATGTCGAGGAAGTCTATCGCCGCGCCTCGGCCATCGATCCGCGCATCTCGATCTCGACCGTCTATCGCACGGTGAAGCTGTTCGAAGATGCCGGAATCATCGAGCGGCACGACTTTCGCGACGGCCGCAGCCGCTATGAAACGGTGTCTGAGGAACATCACGATCATCTGATAGACTTGCGCTCGGGCGCGGTGATCGAATTCCGCAGCGAGGATATCGAAGCGCTGCAGGAGGTGATCGCCCAGCGGCTCGGCTACCGGCTGGTCGATCATCGGCTGGAACTCTATGCCGTCCCGATCGATGCGAAGGACAAGTCCCGCTCGTGAAAGCATCGTCATCTTGAAAATCTCGGGGCGGCTCGTGGTGCTGGTGCTCGTCCTCGCCCTGACGACGCTCCTCTTCCTGCCGTTCCAGCTTGCCGCAATGGCGTTCTCGCCGCGCCATGCCGGCATCCTCCCGATGCTGTGGCAGCGCATCGCCGCGGCGATGCTGGGACTCAAGGTCCGCGTCGAGGGGGCGCCGTCCACGGCCCGCCCCCTGCTGCTCGTTTCCAACCACGTCTCCTGGCTAGATATCGTGACGCTCGGCAGCCTGATGCCGATGTCGTTCATCGCGAAGCGCGAAGTCTCGGAATGGCCGGTGGTGCGGCGTCTCGCCCGCCTTCAGCGCAGCGTCTTCATCGACCGGGCCCGCCGCACGGCAACCTCGGAGGCCGGCGAGGCGATCGCGGCGCGGCTGGCCGGTGGCGACGCGCTGGTGCTGTTCGCCGAGGGCACGACCGGAGACGGCGTCTCGGTGCTGCCGTTCCGCAGCGCGCTGGTCGGCGCCGCTGCCAAGGCGAGCGCCGCGGCCGAAGATAAAGACGGCGACGGCGTATCAGGCTCCATCACCATCCAGCCGGTGGCGCTGGTCTATGTCGGGCTTCACGGGCTGCCGATCGGCCGGCTCCGCACGGCCGACGTCGCCTGGCATGGCGACATGGATCTCGCGCCCCATCTTTCCAATCTCGTGCGCGTCGGCGCGATCGATGCGGTCGTCGCCTTCGGAGCGCCGATCGTCTTCAGCCCCGGCGGCGACCGCAAGGAGGCAACCGCCGCGGCCGAGCGCGAGGTGCGCATCATGGTTCGCCGGATCCGCGCGGCGCGTGGCAAGGCGGCAACGGCGGCTTGAGCTTGGTCCGGCCGCGCTTCTCAGCGCCGCCGAAAGAGGCTAGGAAGGGATTCCAAACCGCGCGGCGGCACGGCCTGATGCCGGCGCTGCCGCAAGCCCCCCGCGGGATCAATGGCCGCAGCAGAAGAAAAGAAGCGCGTCTTCGTCAAGACCTATGGCTGCCAGATGAACGTCTACGATTCCGAGAGGATGACGGACGCGCTGGCGGCTGACGGCTATGCGCCGACGCAAAAAGTCGAGGAGGCCGATCTCGTCCTGCTCAACACTTGCCATATTCGCGAAAAGGCGGCTGAGAAGGTCTATTCCGAGCTCGGCCGCATCCGCGTGATGAAGGAAGAGGCGGCGCGCGCCGGACGCCAGGTCATGGTGGGCGTCACGGGCTGCGTGGCGCAGGCCGAAGGGGCCGAGATCGCCCGCCGCGCGCCGGTCGTCGATCTCGTCGTCGGCCCGCAGTCCTACCAGCATCTGCCACGCCTGCTGAAGGACGTCGCCGCCGGGCGCCGCGCGATCGAAACAGAATTCGCGATCGCCGAGAAATTCGACGCCCTGCCGGCCGCGACCAAGGCCCAGACCCGCGCCCGCGGCGTCACCGCCTTCCTGACCATCCAGGAAGGCTGCGACAAGTTCTGCACCTTCTGCGTGGTTCCGTATACACGCGGCGCCGAGGTCTCGCGCCCGGCCGGCGCGATCATCGAGGAAGCGCGGCGGCTGGCGGATGCCGGCGTGCGCGAGCTGACGCTGCTCGGGCAGAACGTCAATGCCTGGCATGGCGATGGCACTGATGGCCGCTCATGGGGCCTTGGCGAACTGCTCTATCGCCTTGCCGAGATTCCAGGACTCGATCGCCTTCGCTACACGACCAGTCATCCGCGTGACATGGACGAGGCGCTGATTGCCGCTCATCGCGACCTCCCGGCGCTGATGCCCTATCTGCATCTGCCGGTGCAATCGGGCGCCGATCGCATTCTCGCAGCGATGAACCGCAAGCATGGCGCAGACGACTATCTCCGTCTCATCGACCGTATCCGCGCGGCGCGGCCCGATATCGCGCTCTCGTCCGATTTCATCGTCGGCTTCCCGGGCGAGAGCGATGCGGAGTTCGAGGCGACGATGCGGCTGATCGAGACGGTCGGCTATGCCGCGGCCTATTCGTTCAAATACAGCCCCCGCCCCGGCACCCCGGCAGCGCTGCGCGACGACATGGTCGAGGAGGCCGTCATGTCGGAGCGGCTGCAGCGGCTGCAGGCGCTGGTCGCGGCGCAGCAGACCGCGTTCAACCGCCTGGCCGTCGGCCGCGTGGTGGATGTTCTCTTCGAGAAGCCCGGCCGCATGGCCGGTCAGATCATGGGTCGCACGCCTTATCTGCAGGCCGTGGCGGTCGAGGCTGGCCCGGAGCGGATCGGCACGATCGGCCGTGTCGCGATCGATGGGCTCGGTACCAATTCCCTCTTCGGCAGCCTGGCCGGCGCGCCGCCGCGCCCGGAAGCGCTGATGGCAGGCAACGCAACAGCAGCGGAGACCGCCCCTTGAGTGCACGCTCGACAACGCCGGGGGGTCCGCCCGCCGGGCGGGTTTCGGAAATGTCGCACGCCTCCGATCTCGCCCATGTCGTCGTTGGTTTCGACGACAACCGTCTGGCAAGCGAATTGTTCGGCCAGTTCGATCAGAACCTCGCCATCCTCGAGAAGCGCCTCGGCATCGAGGCGGTCGCCCGCGGCAACCAGTTGACGATCCGCGGCAGGCCGGAAGCCTGCGCGCAGGCGCGGTTGGCACTGGATCTGCTCTATCTGCGCCTGCAGCAGGGCCACGAGATCGGCCCGGCCGATGTCGAGGGCGCCGTCCGCATGGCCGAGACCGCCGACGAACAGCTGACCCTGCCGAGCCTCGAGCCGAAAGGTCGGCTGGCGATGGCACAGATCTCGACGCGCCGCCGCACGGTCATGGCCCGCAATCCGGCGCAGGACGCCTATATCCGCGCGATGGACCGCGCCGAGATGGTGTTCGGCATCGGCCCGGCGGGTACCGGCAAGACCTATCTCGCCGTCGCCTATGCCGCGGCGCTGATCGAGCGCGGCGATGTCTCGCGGCTGATCCTGTCGCGGCCCGCGGTCGAGGCCGGCGAGCGGCTCGGCTTCCTGCCCGGCGACATGAAGGAGAAGGTCGACCCCTATCTCCGCCCGCTCTATGATGCGCTTTACGACATGATGCCGCCCGACAAGGTCGAGCGGGGACTGACCTCGGGCATGATCGAGGTGGCGCCGCTCGCCTTCATGCGAGGCCGCACCTTGGCGAATGCCGTCGTCATCCTCGACGAGGCCCAGAACACCACGTCGATGCAGATGAAAATGTTCCTGACCCGCCTCGGCGAGGGCTCGCGCATGATCATTACCGGCGATCCGACCCAGGTCGACCTTCCGGCCGGCCAGGTCTCCGGACTTGCGGAGGCGGCCGACCTGCTCCGCGACGTGCAGGGGATCGTGCAGATCCGCTTCACCGATGTCGATGTCGTGCGCCATCCGCTGGTCGGGCGGATCGTGCGGGCCTATGACAGCGCGCCGAAGACGGCCCAGCAATTGCCGCGTCCGCCGCGTCACGGGAGCGGTCCGTGAAGGCCTCCCCGCAAACGCGGAGCCCATCCATCCGGCCGATCGCGATCGACCTCATGGTCGAGGCCGGGTCATGGCCGGCCGAGGATGTCCTCGCTGCGCTGCTCGCCCGCGCTGTCGAGGCGAGTTTCTCGGAAGGCCGGCTCGACGCCATCGAAGGCTCGGAGCTCTCGGTCGTCTTCACCGACGATGCCCATATCCGGGAGCTGAACGACGCCTGGCGGCAGAAGGACAAGGCGACCAACGTGCTGTCCTTCCCAGGCAGCCCGCCCGGACGCGGCCGGTTCGGCCCGCTGCTCGGCGATATTGTCGTCGCCTCGGAGACGGTCGCCAGCGAGGCCGAGGCGGAGGGGATTTCATTTGACGACCACCTCACCCATCTTCTCGTCCATGGCTTGCTTCACTTGTTCGGGCATGATCACATAGAGGACGTGGAAGCCGAACGCATGGAAGCGCTGGAAACGGCCATTCTCGGCAGGCTCGGAATTGCCGACCCCTATGCCGAGCGCGCCCTTTGAGTATCCGGGCAGCGCGCCTCACACTGACATCTGGACCGATGACTGACACAGACACGCCCGGCACGGGCGCCGAAAACGCCCAGGAACCTCCAAGTATCTCCGCCTTCGCGCCGGACTCGCGCGAGGGGGAGAAACCATCGGAAAGCTGGTTCGACCGGCTGCGCCACGCCGTCGGCTTCAAGCCGAGCGGCTCGCTCCGTGAGGAGATGGAGGAGGCGCTCGAAGGCGACGGGGCCACGACCGCCTTCACCGCCGAAGAGCGGCTGATGCTGCGCAACATCCTCCGGCTGCGCGACGTCCGCGTCGACGACGTGATGGTGCCGCGCGCCGATATCCTTGCCCTCGACGTCGACATGACGCTCGGCGCCGTCATCGGCGCCTTCCGCGAATCCGGCCATTCCCGCATGCCGGCCTATCGCGAATCGCTCGATGATCCGGTCGGCATGGTCCATATCAAGGACCTGATGGACCTCATTACTGGCGCGGCGATGGCCAATGGCGACATCGACTTCACCAAGGTCGACCTGTCGCTGAAGCTCGCCGATACCGAGATCATCCGCAGCGTTCTGTTCGTCCCGCCCTCCATGCCGGCGGCGACCCTGCTCTCCACCATGCAGGCAAGCCATGTGCAGATGGCCGTCGTTATCGACGAATATGGCGGCACCGACGGGCTGGTCTCGCTCGAGGACGTGGTCGAAATCGTGTTCGGCGAGATCGAGGACGAGCATGACGAGGACGAGGCACCGCTGATCACGCCCGAGCCGGACGGCACCTTCCTTGCCGACGCGCGCGCCGATCTGGAGGATCTCGAGGCCGCGCTCGGCATGGAACTCGGGCTTGGTGACGGTCATGACGACGTCGATACGATCGGCGGGCTGGTGTTCACGCTGCTCGGGCGGATTCCACAGGCCGGCGAGCGGATCGCGCTGCCGGATGGCCTTGCCTTCGAGATCCTCGAATCCGACCAGCGCCGCGTGAAACGGCTGCGGGTCAGCCGCGAGAACGCAGCGGCTGCTTGACCCTCGGGCGGGGTGCCGCGAGGCTTCCCACCGTCCTTCGACCCTGATTCGCGAGCCATGCCATTTCGAGATCGCGCCCCCGCCGCGCAGGGCTCTCCGCGCTCGCCGATGCCGTCCTCCTTTCGTGGGGATGGCGGCGCGCGCTGATCGCCGTCGGCGCCGGGGCGCTCTCGGCGCTGCCGCTGCCGCCATTCGGGCTGTTCCCGATCCTCTTCCTGACGATGCCGGTCCTCGTTCTTCTGCTGGACGGCGCGACGCCGCCGCCTGGCGCGGGCGCGTTGCGGCGGCTCCTACCGGCCTTCCGGACCGGCTGGATGTTCGGATTCGGCTATTTCCTCGGCGGTCTCTGGTGGATCGGCGCGGCCTTCCTTGCCGATGCCGGCGCCGGCGTCGTCTTCCTGATGCCCTTCGCCGTGCTGCTGCTGCCGGCCGGCCTCGCCTTGTTCTGGGGCCTTGCCACGGCTCTTGCCCGCATCGTCTGGCCAGAAGGCTGGCGGCGCGTCGTGCTCCTCGCGGCGACCCTCGCGGTGGCCGAATGGCTGCGCGGGCATGTTCTCACCGGCTTTCCGTGGAACGCCTTCGGCTACACGCTGATGCCGATGCCGCTGATGATGCAGAGCGCGGCGCTTGTCGGGCTGTGGGGGATGACGCTGCTCGCCTTCCTCGTCTTCATGGCGCCGGTGCTGTTGATCGGCGAGCGGACCGGCGGCGCGGGCCGCCGCATCGCCTTCCTCGTGATCCTCGCTCTCTTTCTCGGTGATCTCGGCTATGGCGCGGCGCGGCTCGCTCTTTCCGACGAGGCCATGGTGCCGGGGGTCAGGCTGCGGCTGGTGCAACCTGTGCTGGCGCAGGACGAAAAGTGGTCGCCCGGCCGCGACAGCGCCGTGCTGCAGCGCTATCTCTCGCTCAGCAGCCAGGGCGTGACGGAAAATGGCGCATCGCCCTTCTCGATCCTCATCTGGCCGGAGACGGCGCTGCCCTTCTTCCTGACCGACCAGCCAAACGCGCTGGCGGCCATCGGCGCGATGCTGCCGGAGGGCACGACGCTCATCACCGGCGCCGCGCGGAGCGAGCCGGCCGCGGACCCGGATGCGGCCGGGCGCGTCTTCAACAGCATCTATGTCATCGGCGACGACGGCGTCATCCGCGATGCCTATGACAAGGTGCATCTGGTGCCATTCGGCGAATATCTGCCCTTCGATGGACTGCTGTCGCGCCTTGGCCTGCACGAAATGGTTGCGTTGCCGGGCGGTTTCGACGCCGGCCGCCGGCTGCGGACGCTGCCGCTCGAAGGCGCACCATCGTTTGGGCCGCTGATCTGCTACGAAATCATCTTCCCCGGGGCCGCGACGGATCGTCGCCTCCGGCCTCAATGGCTGGTGAATGTCACCAATGACGGCTGGTTCGGCAATACACCGGGCCCGCATCAGCATCTGCAGCAGGCTGTCGTCCGCGCCGTCGAGGAGGGACTACCGCTCGCGCGCGCAGCCAATACTGGAATTTCCGCGATCGTCGATCCATACGGCCGCATTATTGCCGCGCTGACGCTTGAAAAAACGGGGGTGGTTGACGGGCCGCTTCCCGCGGCGCTCGCGGCGACGCCCTATGAGCGTTTTGGAGATGTGCCTTTCGCGGTTGCGGTCCTCCTCGGCTTCTTGTTGTCCGCATATGCTGGTTTCACTCCAGCTAAAACCCGGAATTGACACGCTCCGCATTGCACTCCATTTTGGCGGCGTGGGCCGGGTGGATGGCGCCGGGATGTTACCGTCCAATCATTATGGATCTTCTATTGCGGGGGCATGGCAAAGACCAAGCCCATCGTAGCCCTGCGCTGTTTCTGGAAAGAGAGCTTTCGATGGTTAATAAGAAAGTCCCTAATCCCATCGATGTACACGTGGGCGGACGAGTCCGGCTGCGTCGCATGATGCAGAACATGAGCCAGGAAAAGCTTGGCGAGAGTCTCGGAATCACATTCCAGCAGATTCAGAAATACGAAAAGGGCACCAACAGGATTGGCGCCAGCCGTCTCCAGAATATCTCGTCTGTCCTGCAGGTTCCGGTCTCGTTCTTCTTCGAGGACGCGCCGGGAACGCCCGCGGACGCCGGTTTCGATGAAGGACGGCCCGCTGCATTCGTGACGGATTTCCTGTCGAGCGCCGAGGGATTGCAACTCAACCGTGCCTTTGTGCGAATCAAGGACGCCAAGGTTCGCCGCAAGATCGTCGATCTGGTGCGCGCGGTTGCCGGCGAGGAAGTTCCGGACTGATCGCCTCCGGCGACGGGCTTTTTCAGAACGTTTTTTCAAGAGACCGCCGCGATGGTGAATCGCGACCGTCGCGGCTTGACCGGCCCCTCGATCCGAATAATACCTTGTCCGGCATTCTGCAGGTCGCATGCTCATCTCTACAAATGCGGGGGTAATAGTGTCGAGGACGTCGTATCTCTTTACCAGCGAGTCGGTCTCCGAAGGCCACCCCGACAAGGTCTGTGACCGCATTTCCGACGAGGTGGTGGATACGTTCTTCCGTCTGGGGCCGGAGCAGGGCTGGGACCCGAGCCATCTGCGCGTCGCCTGCGAGACGCTCGCGACCACCAACCGCGTCGTGATCGCCGGTGAGACGCGCGGCCCCGCCACGATCACGCGCGATCTGATCGCCCACGTTGCCCGTCTGGCCATTCGCGATATCGGCTATGAGCAGGGCGGCTTCCACTGGGAGACTGCTGAGATCGACGTGCACCTGCATGCGCAGTCGGTCGACATTGCCGTCGGCGTCGACGCTGCGGGCAACAAGGACGAGGGTGCCGGCGACCAGGGCATCATGTTCGGCTATGCCTGCACCGAAACGCCGGAACTGATGCCAGCGCCGATCTTCTATGCCCACCGCATTTTGAAGCGCCTGTCGGAAGCGCGCCGCTCGAAAGAGACGCATGCGCTCGGCCCGGACGCCAAGAGCCAGGTCACCGTCCGCTATGAAGACGGGAAGCCGGTCGAAGTCACCCAGATCGTGCTCTCGACGCAGCATCTCGACGAGAACCTTTCGTCGAACGACGTCCGCTCGATCGTCGAGCCCTATATCGACGAAGCGCTGCCGGCCGGCTGGATCACGCCGTCGACCATCTGGCACGTCAATCCCACCGGCAAGTTCGTCATCGGCGGCCCCGATGGCGATGCGGGCCTGACCGGCCGCAAGATCATCGTCGACACCTATGGCGGCGCGGCGCCGCATGGCGGTGGTGCGTTCTCGGGCAAGGACCCGACCAAGGTCGATCGCTCGGCGGCTTATGCCGCGCGCTATCTGGCCAAGAACGTTGTCGCTTCGGGCGCAGCGGAGCGCTGCACGATCCAGATCTCCTACGCCATCGGCGTCTCGCAGCCGCTGTCGATCTATGTCGACCTGCATGGCACGGGCAAGGTCTCGGAGGCTGCCGTCGAGGCCGCGCTGTCCAAGGCGATGGACCTCTCCCCGCGCGGCATCCGCGAGCACCTGAAGCTGAACCGCCCGATCTACGCGCGCACCTCCTCCTACGGGCATTTCGGCCGCGCGCCGGAAGAGGATGGCGGCTTCTCCTGGGAGAAGACCGATCTCTCGGACACATTGCTGAAACTGCTTTGAGCGAAACCGGCGCGGCATCCCGCCGCGATTCTTTTTATGGCCGCCGCAAGGGCCATGCCCTGCGTGCCACCCAGGCCGATACGCTGACGCGCGTGCTCGATACCTTGCGCGTCGACACGGCCGCTGCGGCGCCCGATGATCTTCGCCGTCTGTTCGAGGCTGACGTCGCGGACGTTGCGCTCGAGATCGGCTTCGGCGGCGGCGAGCACCTGCTGCACCGCGCGGCCACCGAACCCGGCACGGGCCGCATCGGCGCGGAGCCCTTCGTCAATGGCATGGCCAAGGCTGCGGCAGCGATCGACGCGAGAGAGCCGGGCAATCTGCGCCTGTTCGACCGTGATGCGGCCGAGCTGCTCGACTGGCTGCCGCCGGCGAGCCTCTCGGTCGTCGATCTGCTCTATCCGGACCCCTGGCACAAGCGCCGCCACTGGAAGCGTCGCTTCGTCTCCGCCGCCAATCTTCAGCGCATCGCCCGCGTGTTGCAGCCGGGCGGGCTGTTCCGCTTCGCCTCAGACATCCCGTCTTATGTCGACTGGACGCTGATCGCGGTCACGGCCGATCCGCAGTTCGAATGGACGGCAGAGGACGCCGACGACTGGCGGCTGCCATTCCCAGGTTGGCCGGGCACGCGCTATGAACAGAAAGCGATCCGCGAAGGCCGCCGCGGCACCTACCTGAGCTTCCGCCGGCTTTAGGACGGATCGACATGAGCCCGGGCGAAAAGACGCCGTTTTCGTCCTCCTGTCATTGCCGGGCCTGACCCTGCAATGACAGAAGGGAGATCCATGCCGCGACGCGAACCCTGAATATCGATGCACTCCGGGCCGCGCGTGCGGCGCGCGCTGATCCGCATTGCCTCCGCTTCGGACTGAGATGCACCCCGCCGACCCACCATCGCGCGGGGCGCAAAGCCTCAGGGACCGACGAGATAAGGCAGCGCGAGCAGCGACGTGCTCGCCGCCGTCAGGATGAGAAAGGCGGCAAAACGCAGGGCGATGGATTTCATGATACGCAACACCGGAGAGGTTCGTGGATCGAACGGGCCGAGACTGCGAAGATCCTGCTTAGCAATGTATTGATGAGCGTTGCCGAAGTTGAAATAATTCCAACTGGTGGCGCGCCTGCAACGCAGCATCGCGGCGGCAGGGCAGCTGACATGGCGACGCCGCTTGCAATTGCCGGCCTATCGGCCTATACGCCTTTCATTCATCTCAAACGATCGGTTCGTTGGAGAGTGGACCCCCGGGGCCCGCTCGCAAGACTTCTTGGCCGATCGTGCGAGTTCCTTTACGGCCTGGTGCATGCCCGGCCGATCAAACCTTCGGACGGATTGCCTTGGCCGATCCCGCCACCGCCACCATCGAACCCCGCATCGTCGTCGAGACCGGCGTCGACGCGCGTGTCGCCGCCATCATCGAGCCGATCGTCGCCGATCTCGGTTATCGCCTCGTGCGCGTCAAGACCTCGCGCCGCAACGGCATGACACTGCAGGTGATGGCCGAACGGCCTGATGGCACGATGACGGTCGACGATTGCGAGCAGATCAGCCGCAACATCTCGCCGGCCCTCGATGTCGAAGATCCGATCACCGAGGCCTACCACCTCGAGGTCTCCTCGCCTGGGATCGACCGCCCGCTTGTCCGCCGCTCGGATTTCGAGCGCTGGTCCGGCCATATCGCCAAGATCGAGACCAGCCTGCCGGTCGACGGGCGCCGCCGCTTCCGCGGTACGCTGCTCGGCGTCGAAGGCGAGGCGACCGGTCTCCGGCTCGAGGACGCGCCGGCCGGCGCGCCTGACCGGGTGCAGATACCGCTCGCCGCGATCGGGGATGCCAAGCTCGTCCTCACCGACGCGCTGATTGATGACACGCTTCGGGACCACGCCGCCCTTTCCGGCGGCGAGGGATCCGACATTGAAGACATCACAGACGAATCCTCCGACGCCTGAAGGCGCGGGGATCGTTCAAAAGAGTAACGGAGACAGGACGATGGCAGTCAGCGCCAACCGCCTCGAACTCTTGCAGATCGCCGATGCGGTCGCCCGCGAGAAGGTGATCGACCGGCAGATCGTCATTGCCGCGATGGAGGACGCCATTCAGAAGGCGGCCCGCTCGCGCTATGGCTCCGAGACGGATGTTCGCGCCGAGATCAACCCGAAGACCGGCGAGATCCGGCTGCAGCGCCTGCTGCAGGTTGTCGAAACCGTCGAGAACCCGGCCGTCGAGGTCTCGCTTGAGGTTGCGACCGACCAGAATCCGGCCGCCCGCGTCGGCGACTATATCGCTGAGGCGCTGCCGCCCATGGATTTCGGCCGCATTGCGGCGCAGTCGGCGAAGCAGGTCATCGTGCAGAAGGTGCGCGAGGCCGAGCGCGACCGGCAGTTCGACGAATACAAGGACCGCATCGGCGAGATCGTCAACGGCTCCGTCAAGCGCGTCGAATACGGCAATGTCATCGTCGATCTCGGCCGTGGCGAGGGCATCGTTCGTCGCGACGAGCTGATCCCGCGCGAGACGTTCCGTTATGGCGACCGGATTCGTTCCTATGTTTATGACGTTCGCCGCGAGCAGCGCGGACCGCAGATCTTCCTGTCGCGCACGCATCCGCAGTTCATGGCGAAGCTGTTCGCCCAGGAAGTGCCGGAAATCTATGATGGCATCATCGAGGTGAAGTCGGTGGCCCGCGATCCGGGCTCCCGCGCCAAGCTCGCCGTCATTTCGCGCGATTCGTCGATCGACCCGGTCGGCGCCTGCGTCGGCATGCGCGGCAGCCGCGTCCAGGCGGTGGTGAACGAGCTGCAGGGCGAGAAGATCGACATCATTCCGTGGTCTGCCGACCCGGCAACCTTCATCGTCAATGCGCTGCAGCCGGCCGAAGTCGCCAAGGTTGTGCTCGACGAAGAGGCCGAGCGTATTGAAGTCGTGGTCCCCGATGACCAATTGTCTCTTGCGATCGGCCGTCGCGGACAGAATGTCCGCCTCGCCTCGCAGTTGACGGGCTGGGACATCGACATCCTCACGGAGCAGGAAGAGTCCGAGCGTCGCCAGAAGGAATTCCAGGAGCGTTCGACCCTGTTCAACACTGCGCTGGACGCCGACGAGGTTGTCGGCCAGTTGCTGGCTTCCGAAGGTTTCGCCTCGCTTGAGGAAATCGCCTTCGTCGAACAGGACGAACTGGCTTCGATCGAGGGCTTCGACGAAGAGACGGCCGCCGAGCTGCAGCAGCGCGCGCGCGACTATCTCGACAGGATCGAGGCCGAGCATGACGAAGAGCGCAAGGTGCTCGGCGTCGCCGACGAATTGAAGGAACTTGCCGGCATGACCAGCTCGATGCTGGTCGCGCTGGGCAGGGACGGCATCAAGACGATGGAAGATTTTGCCGGTTACGTGCCGGACGATCTCGTCGGCTGGGCCGAGCGCAACGAAGGCGAGACCAAGCGCCATGGCGGCTTGCTCGACAAGTTCGGACTGACGCGCGGCGATGCGGAGCGCATGATCATGACGGCGCGCGTCAAAGCGGGCTGGATCACGGAAGACGAAGCCGAGGCAGAAATCGAGGCGTCCGCCGCGAGCGAAGCCGAGGCGGCAGGTGTCGAGGAGACCGAGGCCTGAGCGAAGCTCGGGTCGCGGTTAGATCATCATGCCGCGCCGTAGCGAGCCGACAGTCCGCAGCTGCGTTGTTTCGCGGCTGGCGATGCCGTCCGATCAGTTGATCCGCTTCGTCCTCGATCCCGAGGGCCGGGTGGTTCCCGATTTGCGCCGGCGCTTGCCGGGTCGCGGCGTCTGGGTGACGGCGCGCAAGGAAATGGTGGCGGCGGCCGAAAAGAAGCGGCTGTTCGCCAAAGGGTTCAAGACCGCTGTCACGGTCGAGCCCGGTCTGGCCGGCCGCGTCGGCCTGCTGCTCGAGGATGGTGCCGTGCAGGCGCTGTCCTTCGCGCGGAAGGCGGGCGAAGTCGTCACCGGCTTCACCAAGGTCGAGACAGCGATCGCGCGGGAGCAGCTTGCTGCGATCGTGCAGGCAAATGAGGCGGCCGATGACGGCCGGACGAAGATCGCGGCGGCGCTGAAGCGCCGCTTCGGACGCACCGATGCAGTTCCCGTTATTCGTATCTTCCGATCCGAACAATTGGATTTGGCATTGGGCCGGTCAAATGTGATACATGCTGCACTGCTCGCGGGCCGGGCGAGCGAGAATGTTATTGAGCGTGTCGCCGCGCTCGCCCGTTTTCTGGGGGAAGACGGGCCCGTTGGCATTGGCGACGACGGCCGCGAGATCGAACCGCCGGAAGTGCCCGAGAAGACCGCGCCGTGAAAGGGCGCTAGACCCGCAGGACAGAAGACCGAATGAACGATACGAGCAATAGCGGCGACAAGGATGTTGGCGGCGCGAAGAAGACGCTGAGCCTTAAGGGCCGTGACCTCGAGCGCGGCACCGTCAGGCAGAGTTTCTCACACGGGCGCACCAATACCGTCGTCGTGGAGAAGAAGAAGCGCGTGCTGATCCCGGGCAAGAGCGAGCCGGCCCCCGCGCCGGTTGCCGCCAGCCCGGCCGCACCGCCGCGCCCGGCTGCACCGCCGGTGTCGCAGACGCGCACCATTCAATCCAACACGCAAGCGAGGCCGACGCCCGCCGCGCCGTCGCAGCCGTCGCGGTCCCAGCCGCAGCGCTCCGGTATGGTCCTGCGCCAGCTCTCGTCCGACGAGCTCGACGCCCGCGCCCGCGCCTTGGCCGATGCCCGCGTCCGCGATGCGGAAGAGCGCCGTCAGGCCGAGGAAGATGCGAAGCGTCGCGTCATCGAGGAGGCTCGCCTCGCCAAGGAGCGTGAGGAAGCCGCCAAGCGCCAGGCCGAGGAAGATATCCGCAAGGCCGCAGAAGCGGCCGTGAAGGAACGCGCCGAGGAAGCCGCCCGCCGCCGCCTTGGCGACGAGGCGCCGCGCGCGCCGGCCGTCCCGGCTGGTGAACGCGCGCCCGGCGCTTCCGAGAAGCCGGCGGCCCGTACGGCGGCTCCGGGTGCTGCCCGCACTCCCGCGCGCGCCGACGAGGAAGAGGGTCGCTCCGGCGGCCTGCGTCCCTCGACGGCCAAGCGTCCGAAGACGATCGACCCGAAGCCGGTCAAGAAGGAAGATGCCAAGCCGCGTGGCCGCCTCACGCTGTCGAACGCGCTCGACGATTCCGAGCGCGAGCGTTCGCTGGCATCGGTCCGCCGCCGCCGCGAGCGCGAACGTGCTCGTCTCATGGCGCAGGGTCCGCGCGAGAAGATCTCGCGTGAAGTGATCCTTCCCGAGACGATCAGCATCGGCGATCTCGCCAACCGCATGGCGGAGCGCGCCGTCGACGTCATCAAGTTCCTGATGAAGCAGGGCCAGCTCCTCAAGGCCACCGACGTGATCGACGCCGATATGGCGCAACTGATCGCCGAGGACATGGGCCACACGGTGCGGCGCGTTGCCGAATCGGACGTCGAGGAGGGCTTGTTCGACCGGCAGGATGCCGAGGCCGAGCAGATTTCGCGCCCGCCCGTCGTCACGATCATGGGCCATGTCGACCACGGCAAGACCTCGCTGCTGGACGCGATCCGCAAGACCAACGTCGTTTCCGGCGAGTCGGGCGGCATCACCCAGCATATCGGCGCCTACCAGGTCGAGCAGAACGGCCAGAAGATCACCTTCATCGATACGCCTGGCCACGCCGCGTTCACCGCGATGCGTCAGCGTGGTGCCCGTGCGACCGATATCGTGGTTCTGGTGGTGGCGGCGGATGACGGCGTCATGCCGCAGACGATCGAGGCCATCAATCACGCCCGCGCCGCCAAGGTTCCGGTGATCGTCGCCATCAACAAGATGGACAAGCCCGACGCCGATCCGACGCGCGTTCGCACCGAGTTGCTTCAGCACGAAGTGTTCGTCGAATCGATGGGCGGCGAGACGCTGGACGTCGAAGTTTCGGCGAAGACCGGTGCCAATCTCGACAAGCTGCTGGAGACCATCCTGCTGCAGTCGGAAGTGCTCGATCTCAAGGCCGATCCGCGGCGCGTCGCCGACGGCGTCGTCATCGAGGCGAAGCTCGATCGCGGCCGTGGCCCGGTTGCGACCGTGCTCGTCCAGGGCGGAACGCTGCATCCCGGCGATATCATCGTGGCCGGCTCCGAATGGGGACGTGTGCGCGCGCTGATCAACGATCAGGGCCAGACGGTTTCGGAGGCGCCGCCTTCGATGCCGGTCGAGGTTCTCGGCTTCCAGGCCGCACCCGAGGCGGGCGACCGCTTCGCCGTGGTCGAGAGCGAGGCCCGTGCCCGCGAGATCGCCGATTACCGCGCCCGTCAGAAGCGCGAGAAGTCCGTTGCCCGCCAGACGACGGCGCGCGGCTCGCTCGCCGAAATGATGAGCCAGCGCCAGAGCGCCGGCCTCAAGGAGTTCCCGCTCGTCATCAAGGGTGACGTGCAGGGCTCGGTCGAGGCCATCATCGGCGCGCTGGATGCCCTCGGCACCTCGGAAGTCGTGGCCCGGATCATCCATTCCGGCGTCGGCGGCATCACCGAGTCCGACGTCACGCTGGCCGCGGCCTCGAATGCCGCGATCATTGGCTTCAACGTGCGTGCCAACAAGCAGGCCCGCGACGTCTCGGAGCGCGACGGCATCGAGATCCGCTACTACAACGTGATCTACGATCTCGTCGACGACGTGAAGCAGGCGATGTCCGGCCTTCTCACGCCCGAGCGGCGCGAGACGATGCTCGGCAATGCGGAGATCCTCGAGATCTTCCACATCACCAAGGTCGGCAAGGTCGCGGGCTGCCGCGTCACGGACGGCACGGTCGAGCGCGGGGCGAATGTTCGCCTCATCCGCGAGAACGTCGTCATCCACGAGGGCAAGCTCTCGACGCTCAAGCGCTTCAAGGACGAAGTCAAGGAAGTGCCGGCGGGCCAGGAATGCGGCATGGCCTTCGAGAGATACGAAGACATGCGTGCCGGCGACATCATCGAGTGCTACCGCGTCGAAGAGATCAAGCGGTCGCTGTGACCTGACAGGCGATTGGCCTTCCCGCTCTCCTCCGGGACCGGGAAGGCCCTCCCTTCGGACGCCCCGCGTTCAATCGCGGGAAGGCCTGGCATTGCCCGCCACCGTGGTGGACGATGCGGACGCAATACAATCATCCGATATGAGACGAGGCCGGTCCGAACCCGGCGGATGCCCATTTTCCGGCATCAAGAAGGAGGATTTCCATGGCAAGGACTGCTGCCAACGGCAAGAAGATCGGAACGCCCGGACAGCGCCAGCTGCGCGTCGGCGAACTGGTGCGCCACGCGCTCGCGGAAATCCTGACGCGCGGCGACCTGCGCGAGCCGGATCTTGAACGCGTCGTGGTGACCGTGCCCGAGGTGCGGCTTTCGCCCGACCTCAAAATCGCGACAGCCTATGTCATGCCGCTCGGCGGCCAGAATCTCGACGGCGTCGTGGCCGCGCTCGATCGCCATCGCAAATATCTGCGCGGCGAGGTCGCGCATCGCATCAACATGAAATTTGCGCCGGATCTGCGCTTCCGCGTCGATACCTCTTTTGAAGAGGGATCCAAGATCGACGCCCTGCTGCGCACCGATCCGATCGTCCGGCACGATATCGTGACGCCCTCGCCCGATGCGGACGAGGACGGTCCGGACGACACGCGCGACTAACAAGCCAACAGGAAAGACATCATGGGCCAGCGCCAGAAGAAGGGCCGGCCGATTTCCGGCTGGCTGATCCTCGACAAGCCGCTCGGCATGACCTCGACGCAAGCCGTCTCGGTCGTGAAGCGGATCTTTGGCGCGCAGAAGGCCGGTCATGCGGGCACGCTTGATCCGCTCGCCACCGGCCTGTTGCCGATCGCCCTCGGCGAAGCGACCAAGACCGTCCCCTATGTGATGGACGGGCGCAAGATCTATGGCTTCACTGTCCGCTGGGGCGAGGAGACAACGACCGACGACGCCGAGGGCGCCGTGGTCGCGCAGTCCGATCTCCGGCCCTCGCGCGCCGCGATCGAAGCGGTGCTGCCTCAGTTCATCGGCACGATCATGCAGGTACCGCCGGCCTTCTCGGCGATCAAGATCGATGGCGAGCGCGCCTATGATCTCGCCCGGGACGGCGAGGACGTTCAACTGGAGCCGCGCCCGATCGAGGTGCATCGTCTCGACCTCGTCGACATGCCGGATGACAACACCGCCGTCTTCGCCGCCGAGTGCGGCAAGGGCACCTATGTGCGGGCATTGGCGCGCGACATGGGACGGTTGCTCGGCACGCGCGGCCATGTCGCCAATCTGCGTCGCCTCCTCGTCGGACCCTTCGACGAAGCGTCGATGGTGAAGCTCGACGCGCTGCGCGACGCGCAGGCGGAGGGCGGCTTTGAGCAGGTGGACCCCATGCTGGCGCCGGTCGAGACCGCGCTGTCTGACCTTCGCGAAATCCGCATCGGCGAAATGGAAGCGGCGCGGCTGCGCAATGGCCAACCCTTCATCCTGCGCGGCCGGGACGCGCCGCTCGCCGGCGAGACCGTGTTCGCGACGCAGGCCGGCACCCTCATCGCGATCGGCTCGATCGAACAGGGCAGCTTCCAGCCGCTGCGCGTCTTCGTGGGCGAATAGCGGAACCTCGGCCGGACGCGGGTCGTTCCTTCTTCGTCAAGGGAGAACGAAATGACCATCAAATCCGATCGTCCCATGCATCTCGTGCTCGTCGCCGATGGCGCCAAGGCGCTGTTCCTGCGCAATAGCGGGCAAGGCGGCGGCTATCGCCTCGACATCGAGACGGTGCTCGAGAACGACAATCCACCGACCCGTGAACAGGGAACGGATCAGCCCGGCCGGGCCATCAGCGCGACCGGTGCGAGCGGCTCGCCCAACGCGCAGAGCGGCATGGAGCAGACGGACTGGCACCGGCTCGGCAAGGAGCGCTTCGCCGCGTCGATCGCCGAACGGCTCGACGCCGATACCAAGGCCGGCAGCCTCGCCTCGCTCGTCATCGTCGCCTCGCCCCTGGTGCTCGGCACATTGCGCAAGGCGATCTCCAAAGAGACAGCCGGGCTGGTTCGCCAGGAGATTGCCAAGGATCTGACGGGCATGACGGTTGCCGAGATCGAGAAGGCGCTGGCGGCGTAGGGCCGCCGCCGAAACTTTCCGCTGGTCTTGGCGGCGATCTTCGGGCATATGTCGCCCGCGCCCTGAAGGTCGAACGGTCTTCAGGGCGAAGCCCTATGGAGCGGCGACCGTGCTGGACGACATCCCGGCACCGGCCGACCACATCCAGGCAAGGGTTCCGGATCATACCGGAACCGATCCGGCCGGGCATGTCGCCCGGTCCAGTCACTCTCGAAAGGATCCCCGATGTCGATCACCGCTGCTCGCAAGCAGGAACTGATCAGTGAATATGCGACGAGCCCGAACGATACGGGTTCGCCGGAAGTGCAGGTTGCCGTTCTTTCGGAGCGGATTGCCAACCTGACCGAGCATTTCAAGGGCCATGCCAAGGACAATCACTCCCGGCGTGGTTTGCTCAAGATGGTGAGCCAGCGCCGCAGCCTTCTCGACTATGTCAAGAAGATCGACGAGCAGCGCTACAAGAGCCTGATCGAGCGTCTCGGCCTGCGTCGCTGAGCGGGTCGGGCTGACGCCCGCCCCCGAAGACGCAAACTAGCGCGCGGCGGCATGGGGTCGCCGCGCTGATATGCTCGCGGTTGTACGCCCGAGCCATGGCAGGATCGCCGGATGCTTTTGCTGTGCTATTGCGCAGCGTGGAGAGCCTCCCGCCGTCTTGTCCATGGCTCCTCCGACGCATCCGCGGCGGAAAGGAACTGCCATGTTCGACATTCAACGTGTCGAGATCGAATGGGCCGGACGCCCGCTCGTGCTCGAGACCGGCAAGATTGCCCGCCAGGCCGACGGCGCCGTCCTCGCCACCTATGGTGAGACCAGCGTGCTGGCGACTGTCGTCGCCGCCAAGCAGCCGAAGCCCGGTATCGATTTCTTCCCCCTGACGGTCAATTATCAGGAAAAGACCTTCGCAGCCGGCAAGATCCCCGGCGGCTTTTTCAAGCGCGAAGGCCGTCCCTCGGAAAAGGAGACGCTGACCTCGCGTCTCATTGATCGGCCGATCCGCCCGCTCTTCGCGGAAGGCTTCCGCTGCGAGACGCAGGTCGTCGCCACCGTCCTCAGCCATGACCTCGAGAACGATCCCGACATCGTCGCGATGGTCGCCGCTTCGGCGGCGCTGACGCTCTCCGGCGTTCCGTTCTTCGGCCCGGTCGGCGGCGCGCGCGTTGGCCTGATCGACGGCGCCTTCGTGCTCAATCCGCAGCTCGAGCAGGCCGCTGACTCGAAGCTCGATCTCGTCGTTGCCGGCACCACCGACGCCGTGCTGATGGTCGAGTCCGAGGCGCAGGAGCTTTCGGAAGACACGATGCTCGGCGCCGTGATGTTCGGTCATGCCGGCTTCCAGCCGGTCATCGACGCGATCATCCAGCTGGCCGAGAAGGCCGCCAAGGAGCCCCGCGCCTTCCAGGCACCGGATCTCTCGGCCATCGAGACCGAGATGCTCGGCATCGCCGAGGCCGAGCTCCGCGACGCCTACAAGAACACCGTCAAGCAGGACCGCTACGCCGCCGTCGACGCCGTCAAGGCGAAGGTGATGGCCCACTTCTTCCCGGAAGGGCAGGAGCCGCGCTTCGACAAGGAGAAGATCGGCGCCGTCTTCAAGGAACTGCAGGCGAAGATCGTCCGCTGGAACATCCTCGACACCGGCAGCCGCATCGACGGCCGCGACCTGAAGACGGTCCGCCCGATCGTTTCGCAGGTCGGCATCCTGCCGCGCGCCCATGGTTCGGCGCTGTTCACCCGCGGCGAGACGCAGGCCCTCGTGGTCGCGACGCTCGGCACGGGCGACGATGAGCAGTTCATCGACGCGCTGGAAGGCACCTACAAGGAAACCTTCCTGCTGCACTACAATTTCCCGCCCTACTCGGTCGGCGAGACCGGCCGCATGGGCTCGCCCGGCCGCCGCGAAATCGGCCATGGCAAGCTCGCCTGGCGCGCCGTTCGCCCGATCCTGCCGAAGCACCACGAGTTCCCCTACACGATCCGCGTCGTCTCGGAGATCACCGAGTCGAACGGTTCCTCGTCGATGGCAACCGTGTGCGGCACCTCGCTTTCGCTGATGGACGCCGGCGTTCCGCTGAAGCGTCCGGTGGCGGGCATCGCCATGGGCCTCATCCTCGAGGGCGAGCGCTTCGCGGTGCTCTCCGACATCCTCGGCGACGAGGATCATCTCGGCGACATGGACTTCAAGGTGGCGGGCACCGACAAGGGCGTCACCTCGCTGCAGATGGACATCAAGATCGCCGGCATCACCGAAGAGATCATGAAGATCGCTTTGACGCAGGCCAAGGACGGCCGCATGCACATCCTCGGCGAGATGGCGAAAGCCCTCACCGCCGCGCGTGCGGAGCTCGGCGAACATGCGCCGCGCATCGAAGTGCTGCAGATCCCGACCGACAAGATCCGTGACGTGATCGGCACCGGCGGCAAGATCATCCGTGAGATCGTCGAAAAGACCGGCGCCAAGATCAACATCGAAGACGACGGCACCGTGAAGGTCGCTTCCGCCAACGGCGAATCGATCCGCGCGGCGATCAAGTGGATCAAGTCGATCACCTCGGAGCCGGAAGTCGGCCAGATCTACGACGGCACTATCGTGAAGGTGATGGAGTTCGGCGCGTTCGTGAACTTCTTCGGCCCGAAGGACGGCCTTGTCCACATCAGCCAGCTCGCGCCCAACCGCGTGCAGAAGACCTCCGACGTCGTCAAGGAAGGTGACAAGGTCAAGGTCAAGCTGCTCGGCCTCGACGATCGCGGCAAGGTTCGCCTGTCGATGAAGGCGGTGGACCAGACCACCGGCGAAGACCTCGAGGCCAAGCAGAAGGCCGAGAACGCTCCCGCCGCCGAGTAAGGCGACCCATCAAAAGTTTGCGAAGAGGCGGCATTTTGCCGCCTCTTTTTTGTTGGGATACCGCAAACGCCAGCAGCGGTGCTGGCGTAGCTTTCAAGGACTGCGCGACCTGATCGCGCAAGCCAGTCAGGGAGACGTTCGCATGATCAGCCTTTCCCGCCGCCATCTGCTCGCAGGCGCTGCCGGCATCGTCGCCGCCACGGCCGCATTGCCCCGCATCACGCTTGCACAGGCTCCCACCGCACCTGCTGCAGCCGAAGGCCCGTTCAAGCTGCCGCCGCTGCCCTACGCAACCAACGTGCTTGAGCCGCACATCGACGCCCGCACCATGGAAATCCACCACGACAAGCATCATGGTGCGTACGTCGCCAACATGAACAACTTCGCGAAGACCGCGCCGCAGCTCGGCCAGACGCCGGTCGAAACAATCCTGGCCAATCTGGTCAACGTGCCCGACAGCATCCGCGTCGGCGTCCGCAACAATCTCGGCGGCCACGCCAACCACACCATGTTCTGGGAGATCATGGCGCCGAACGGCGGGACGCCGGATGGCGAGGTGCTGGCCGCGATCACCCGCGACTTCGGCGATCTCGAAAAGATGAAGACAGCGTTCAACACCGCAGGCGCCAGCCAGTTCGGCTCCGGCTGGGTGTTCGTCACCGTCACCAAGGACGGCAAGCTCGGCATCGAAACGACAGCCAATCAGGACACGCCGCTGATGTACGGCAAGCGCGTCCTGTTCGGCAACGACGTGTGGGAACACGCCTATTATCTGAACTATCAGAACCGCCGCGCCGACTATCTCAGGGCATGGTGGAACGTCGTAAACTGGCAGAAAATCGGCGAGCGCTACGCCGCCGCGAAGGCCGGTACGCTGACGCTCTGAGCCGTTTGCTGTATCATTTGAGGCGGCTGAGATTCAGCCGCCCTTTCTCTTATCGCGACGTGGCTCGAAGCATTCCTTCACCAGTTCGCCGAGAACCTGAAAGTCTTCCTTGCGCGGCGAGGTGCGGCGAAACACGAGGCCGATGCTGCGCCCCGGCTGCGGCTCCTTGAAGCGCAACATCTTCACCCGTTCGTCGCGCAATTCGACATCGGCGGCGATCTGCGGAATGAGCGTGATGCCGTAGCCGCTCGCGACCATCTGCATCACCGTCGCAAGGCTGCTCGCGCCGAACGTCATGCCACTCGCATTGCGTCCGACGCCGGCGGTCGCGCAAAACGCCAGCGCCTGATCGCGCAGACAATGGCCGTCTTCGAGCAGGATCAACCGCTCCTGATCGATATCGCTCGCCAGAACCCGCTTCTTCTCGTCGCGCGGATCGTTCACCGGCACCGCGAGCAGGAATGTGTCATCGAACAGCGCGATGCTGTCGATATCATTCTCCTGCACCGGCAAAGCCAGCATCGCCACATCAAGCGCGCCGTTTTTCACTTCATCCAGCAACTGGCGGGTCTGCGTCTCGCGCAGTTCGAGCTGCAAGTCGGGAAAGCGTGCCTGCAGGAGCGGCAGGAATTTCGGCAACGCATAAGGCGCGAGCGAAGGAATCATACCGAGCGTGAGCCGCCCCGCCAGCGGCCGCGCACGATGATGCGCGAAATCCACGAGATCGCGCGCCTTCGCCAGCACGTCCTCGCCCCGTTGTGCAATTTCACGTCCGGCGTCGGTCAGCGTCACCGCCCCGGGGCGGCGCTCCACCAGCGCAAGCCCCAGTTCTCCCTCGAGATCGCGGATTTGCATCGAAAGCGCGGGTTGCGTCACCGCACAGGCTTCCGCGGCACGCCCGAAATGCTCGTGCTGCGCCAACGCAGCGAGATAGCGCAATTGTTTCAATGTGATCATGCCGATCAGATTAACTTATCGCAGACCAAAGGCAATTCGACTGGACCTGATACTGGAATAAATCCAAACTGATGACACATGAACCCGTCAAACTGACCTCCTCGGGTCAAAGCGCGGAGACTGCGGCAAAGCCGCAGTCGGGACAGCGCGACGGACAATCAAAAATCACAAGCAATCGGAGAGAATTCATGGACGCCAAAACCGACGACAAAGGCGCAGGCAAATGCCCCGTCATGCACACCAAGGGTCGCAGCAACCGCGACTGGTGGCCCGAACATCTCGACCTGGGCGTTCTGCACGGGCATACCCCGGCCGCCGATCCGATGGGCGAAGCCTTCGATTACATCAAGGAATTCGAGAGCCTCGATCTCGATGCCGTCATCAAGGATCTGCATGCCCTGATGACCGACAGTCAGGACTGGTGGCCGGCTGACTTCGGCCATTACGGCGGCCTGATGGTCCGCATGGCATGGCATTCGGCCGGCACCTATCGCATCACCGACGGCCGTGGCGGCGCGGGCGCGGGCCAGCAGCGCTTCGCCCCGCTCAACTCGTGGCCGGACAACGTACTTCTCGACCGCGCACGCCGGCTGCTGTGGCCGATCAAGCAGAAGTACGGTCGCAAGATTTCGTGGGCCGACCTCATGATCCTTGCCGGCAACGTCGCGCTGGAATCGATGGGCTTCAAGACGTTCGGCTTTGCGGGCGGACGCGCCGACGTCTGGGAGCCGGAAGAACTCTACTGGGGTCCCGAAGGAACCTGGCTCGGTGACGAGCGCTACAGCGGCGAACGGCAGCTCTCGGAACCACTCGCTGCGGTGCAGATGGGCCTGATCTACGTCAACCCGGAAGGCCCGAACGGCAAGCCGGACCCGGTCGCGGCCGCCAAGGATATCCGCGAGACCTTCTTCCGGATGGCGATGAACGATGAGGAAACCGTCGCGCTGATCGCGGGCGGCCATACCTTCGGCAAGACCCATGGCGCGGGCGATGCGTCACTGGTCGGACCTGCGCCGGAAGCCGCCGCGGTCGAGGATCAGGGCCTCGGCTGGAAGAGCCGCTTCGGCAGCGGCCAGGGCGGCGATGCGATCGGCAGCGGCCTCGAGGTCACCTGGACCCAGACGCCGACGAAATGGGACAACAACTTCTTCGAGACGCTGTTCAAGTTCGAATGGGAGCTGACCAAGAGCCCGGCGGGCGCGCATCAGTGGCAGGCGAAAAATGCCCCTGCCATCACCCCGGATGCCCACGACAAGTCGAAGAAGCATGTCCCGACCATGCTCACCACCGACCTGTCGCTGCGGTTTGACCCGATCTACGAGAAGATCTCACGGCGCTTCTACGAAAATCCGGATCAGTTCGCGGACGCCTTCGCTCGCGCCTGGTTCAAGCTCACCCACCGCGACATGGGCCCACGCGTGCGCTACCGTGGCAAGCTGGTGCCGAAGGAAACACTGATCTGGCAGGACCCGATCCCCGCCAATGATCGTGCGCACCTCAGCGACAAGGACATCACGGATCTGAAGGCGAAGATTCTCGCCTCCGGACTCACCGTGCCGCAGCTTGTTTCAACAGCATGGGCATCCGCCTCGACGTTCCGCGGCTCCGATAAGCGCGGCGGCGCCAATGGTGCGCGCATTCGCCTCGCGCCACAGAAGGACTGGGAAGTCAACCAGCCGAAGCAGCTGGCAACCGTGCTTGCCAAACTTGAAGCGATCCAGAAGGAGAGCGGCAACAAGATCTCGCTCGCCGACCTGATCGTGCTCGCGGGCAATGCCGGCGTGGAGAAGGCTGCGAAGGATGCCGGCGTGTCGGTCACGGTGCCGTTCGCACAGGGCCGCATGGACACCACGCAGGAGCAGACGGACGTGGATTCGTTCGCGCCGCTTGAGCCGCGTGCTGATGGCTTCCGCAACTATATCGGCGGCAAGACGCAGTTCATGAAGCCGGAAGAAGCTCTGGTGGACCGGGCGCAATTGCTGACGTTGACGGCACCGGAGATGACGGCCCTTGTCGGCGGGCTGCGCGTGCTCGGCGCCAATTTCGGCGATTCCAAGCACGGCGTCTTCACCAAGACGCCTGGCAAGCTGACCAACGACTTCTTCGTCAACCTGCTCGACATGGGCACGGAATGGCAGCCAGCGGGCGACACCTATGAAGGCCGCGACCGCAAGACCAAAGCTGTGAAGTGGACCGCGACCCGCATCGACCTCATCTTCGGTGCGCACTCGCAGCTCCGCGCACTCGCGGAAGTCTATGGAAGCTCGGACGCCAAGGAGAAGTTTGTGAAGGACTTCGTCAAGGCGTGGGCCAAGGTGATGAACGCCGATCGCTTCGATCTCGCGGACAAACCACGGACCCTGCAGGCGGCCGAATAATCGTCGCTGTAAAACGGCTGACACATCAAACCTCCGCGATTTTTCGCGGAGGTTTTTCTTTCCACCCTCGCTCTTGCCCTTTTTCGGTGCTTGCCTCAAAGCATCCGCGAATTCCACTTCGGGAGGCTCGACGATGAAGCTCTACTGGTCGCCACGCTCGCGCTCGTTCACCACGCTGTGGCTGATGGAGGAGACAGGTGAGCCCTATGAGCGCGTTCTCACCGATATTTCCACCGGCGCGAACAAGACGCCGGAATACCTCGCCATCAACCCGATGGGCAAGGTGCCCGCATTAGCCGATGGCGACGCTGTGATGGCGGAATCCGCCGCGATCTGCACCTATGTCGCGGACCGCTATCCGCAGGCGAAGCTCGCGCCACCCCTCGGCGATCCGCGCCGCGCCAAATATCTGCAATGGATGTTCTTCGCGCCGAGCTGCATCGAGCCCGCGATCTTGCAAGCCTATCTCAAGCTCGACATTCCCACTGTGAGCGCCGCATGGGGCAGCACGACGCAGACCTTCGACGTTCTCGATCAGGCTCTGGCGAAAGGGCCGTGGCTGCTCGGCCCTGACTTCACGGCCGCCGACGTCGTCATCGGCGCGGGCATGAATTTCGCCATCCGCATGTTCAAGATGATTCCAACGCGGCCGAATTTCGATCGCTATCTCGACGCCTGCGCGGCGCGGCCGGCATTCCAGACCGCAGCAAAATTGACGGCCTGAGGCTTAGTCGGCGTTGCCGTTATCCTTCAACGCATCGGGATGCGGCATCGAGATGATGTTGTAGCCGGCATCGACGAAATGAGTCTCGCCGGTGACGCCACCCGACAGATCGGACAACAGATAAAGCGCGGTACCGCCGAGTTCGTCGAGCGTCACGCCGCGGCCGAGCGGCGAATGTTTCTGCTGGAACGCGAACATTGCCCGCGAATCGCCGATGCCCGCGCCCGCCAGCGTGCGCACGGGCCCCGCCGAAATCGCATTGACGCGGATTCCGTCGCGACCGAAATCCGCAGCGAGGTAGCGGGTCGAGGCTTCCAGCGCCGCCTTGGCGACACCCATCACGTTATAGTTCGGCATCACACGGGTCGAGCCGCCGAACGTCAGCGTCACCATCGTGCCGCCGTCCGGCATCAGCTTTGCTGCGCGCGCCGCCACTTCCGTGAATGAGAAGCAGGAGATCACCATCGTACGCGAAAAATTCGCGCGCGTGGTGTCGACATAGCGGCCCTTCAGTTCGTTCTTGTCCGAGAAGCCGATGGCGTGGACGAGAAAGTCCATCTTGCTCCATGCATTCTTGATCGCATCGAACGTTGCATCGACGCTGGCGATATCCTCAACGTCGCAAGGCAGGACCAGTTTGGCGCCGAGCGATTCCGCGAGTGGCTTCACCCGTTTGCCGAGCGCCTCGCCCTGATAGGTGAAGGCCAGCTCAGCGCCGTGCGCGGCCAGCGTTTTCGCGATGCCCCAGGCAATCGAGTGATCGTTGGCGACGCCCATGATGAGCCCGCGCTTGCCATGCATCAGTCCTGACATCGATTCGTCCTACGCAAAGATAGAACCCGTCCGGGCGGACGGGTCGGGAATTCAGGCATCCAGCCGCTTGAACACCAGTGTGGCGTTGGTGCCGCCGAAACCGAACGAGTTCGACAGCACGGTACCGACCTTCGCGTTGTCGATGCGCTTGCGCACGATCGGCATGTCGGCGAACACCGGGTCGAGTTCCTGGATGTTGGCGCTCTCGCAGATGAAACCGTTGTTCATCATCAGCAGCGAATAGATCGCCTCCTGCACACCCGTTGCACCCAGGGAATGACCCGTCAGCGATTTGGTGGCGGAGATCGGCGGGCACTTGTCGCCTGTGCCGAACACGTTGCGGATGGCGTTGATTTCCGGCGGATCGCCCGCGGGCGTCGAGGTCGCGTGCGGATTGATGTAGTCGATCGGCCCCTTCACTGTGGACAGAGCCATGCGCATGCAGCGCTCCGCTCCTTCGCCCGAGGGAGCGACCATGTCGTAGCCGTCGGAGGTCGCGCCGTAGCCGACGATCTCACCGTAAATCTTCGCGCCACGCGCCTTGGCGTGTTCAAGTTCTTCCAGCACCACGACGCCCGCACCACCGGCGATGACGAAACCATCGCGGTTGACGTCGTAGGCACGCGAAGCGGTCGACGGAGTGTCGTTGTACTTCGACGACATCGCACCCATCGCGTCGAACAGCACTGACAGCGACCAATCGAGTTCTTCGCAGCCGCCCGCGAACATCACGTCCTGCTTGCCGTACTGGATCATCTCATACGCATTGCCGATGCAATGGTTCGAGGTCGCGCAGGCCGAGGAGATCGAATAGTTCACGCCCTTGATCTTGAACCAGGTCGCAAGCGTCGCAGACGCGGTCGAGGACATCGCCTTCGGCACCGCGAACGGGCCGACGCGCTTCGGTCCCTTGGTGCGCGTGGTGTCGGCAGCTTCGACGATGGTGCGCGCAGAGGGGCCGCCCGATCCCATGATGATGCCGGTGCGCACATTGGAGACGTCGGATTCTTCGAGGCCGGAATCGCGGATCGCCTGGTCCATCGCGACGTGATTCCACGCCGCGCCTTCCGCAAGAAAACGCATTGCACGGCGATCGACGACCTCTGCGGGATTCAGCGTCGGCGCGCCCTGCACCTGCGAGCGGAATCCCAGCTTGGCGTATTCCTCCGCGCGCGTAATGCCGGGCTTCGCCTCGTGCAGGCTTGCCAGAACTTCCTGAGTGTTGTTTCCGATGGACGAGACAATTCCCATCCCCGTGACGACAACTCGTCGCATGATCGCCTCACTTGATTCCGTTTTTGGCCTTGTGTCCGGCCGTTCCCCGGGCCTGGAAGTTTAATCCAGGCGCCTCCCGCACTAAATTACTTTCCGGCCTGCGCCGGCGCGTCCTGTTGAAAAAGCCCAACCTTCAGGTCGGTTGCGCGATAGATAATCTCGCCATCCGTCGAAAGCCAGCCATCGGCCACGCCGAGCACGAGCTTCGAGCGCATCACACGCTTGATATCGATGTGGTACTGAACCTTGGTGACATGCGGCAGCACCTGGCCGGAGAACTTCAGATCGCCGAGGCCGAGAGCGCGCCCGCGTCCGGCGCCACCGGTCCAGCCGAGGAAAAAGCCCACCATCTGCCACAGCGCATCAAGGCCGAGGCAGCCCGGCATCACGGGATCACCCTTGAAGTGACAACCGAAAAACCACAGGTCCGGCTTAACATCGAGTTCGGCCCGGATAATCCCTTTGCCGAATTCGCCTCCGGTATCCGAAATTTCGGTGATCCGGTCGAACATCAGCATCGGCGGCAGCGGCAACTGGGCGTTGCCGGGTCCGAATAATTCGCCGCGGCCACAAGCCAGCAAGTCCTCGTAATCATAGCTGTTTTGCCGCTCGCGCATCGACTCTCCCCCACTCGGCCCGATGCCGGTTGCGAACCGGTCCTAACATAGCCATTTCAGCCAAGCAAAGTGATTGGTTTCGTGAAACACCCAATCAAAGTCTTTGATCCAGTTGCGAAAAACTTGCATGTAACTGCATCTTTCGATACGATACGCCTACATCTTGGGGAACTCCGTTTCCGAGCGTTGCGTATTTTCAGGGATCCGAAAAGTGAACGAGATCGACAACATCGAACGTCATGGTCAGGACGATGCCAGCCGCGCACGTGAGCACGTTCATGGCCATGCACCGGTCCTCACTGGCTGTCCGTGGCATGACGTCAACGAGATGTTGCAATCGGTCGGGCTGCGCCCCACCCGCCAGCGCATGGCGCTCGGCTGGCTCCTGTTCGGCAAGGGCGATCGTCACCTGACTGCGGAAATGCTCTACGAAGAAGCGACGCTCGCCAAGGTGCCGGTATCGCTCGCGACCGTCTACAATACGCTGAACCAGCTCACCGAAGCGGGCCTGCTGCGTCAGGTCAGCGTCGACGGTACCAAGACCTATTTCGACACCAATGTCACCTCGCACCATCACTTCTACTTGGAGAGCAATCACGAGCTGGTCGATATTCCTGACCAGAACCTGATGCTGCAGCAGGTGCCGGAAGTGCCGGAAGGCTACGAGATCAGCCGCATCGACATGGTGGTCCGGCTCCGCAAGAAGCGTTGAACCGCGCCCGTCATCCGGGATCAAAACAAAACGCCGACCGGGATATTCCGGTCGGCGTTTTATTGTGCCTGACATGATCTGCAAACGGGCGCGTCAGTTCACCTTCTCGTCAGAGTAGACGCCCCACAGCCGCTGCTGCTCGATCCAGCCATCGAAGCCGTCGCCGGTGATGCGGCACCACGTCCCGGTGCACCGTTTCACCTGGGCGATCACACCGGCTTGCAGACGCGCCGCAACGGCGCTGTCCTCATCCGGTCGATCCCGCAATGCGGCAAGCTCATCCTTTTTCTTCATGGTGACGACGGCGGTGCGACGGCCGGACAACAGCGAGTGATACACCCAACCTTCCGCACCTTCGGAATCGCGCACCCGTCGCCAGTTCTCGAATTCCGCCGTCACTTCGACCGGCAATCCCGCCCGGGTGTAGATCCAGCTGACGTCCTGATCCTTGGTCGGGCCGACCCGGACATTGACGTGATCGGACTTCAGGCTGACGTAACGCGGCACCGGCAGCCCGCTCGTGGTCTGCACGTCCTTGGCCGCATGTCCGGTTCCGCCCGTCATTCCCCAGGTTGCGAGCGCCATCAGCATTGCCCAGATCGAAGACCGTAATTCCATCATCCGCATTCCGTCACTTAACCCCGCCACAATGGCCCTAGACGTTCGAACGAGCTGCGCCCCGCCGCGGCCATCGTCATCAGGCCATCCTGGTTCTTGTCTTGATCCGGCCTTCTGATAGAGAGGACCGAAGCCTCCAATACGGGACACCTTGGGCATAGGAACGGGAAACCTTGCAGCTGGCGTCCAATTCGTACATTCGAACAAGCCGGTTAATGCGGACTGAACGCCGGTCGATCTGGTCTTGAGGATGAGCAATGTCGGGTAAGAAAAAGCCGCTGATCGTCGTCACGCGCAAATTGCCGGACAGCACCGAAACGCGCATGCGCGAATTGTTCGACACCCGCCTCAACATCGACGACGTCCCGATGACCAAGGCGCAGCTGATCGAGGCGGTCCAGACCGCGGACGTGCTGGTGCCTACCGTCAGCGACGAGATCGACGCCGAAATTCTCGGCCATGCCAACGGAAAACTTCGCCTGATCGCCCATTTCGGCAACGGCGTGGACAATCTCGATGTCACGGCGGCGGTCGCGCGCGGCATCACGGTGACCAACACGCCAAAGGTCCTGACCGAAGACACCGCCGATATGACGATGGCGCTGATCCTCGCGGTACCGCGGCGGCTCATCGAGGGCGCGTCCGTGCTGACAAGCGGTGAATGGCCCGGCTGGTCACCGACCTGGATGCTGGGCCACCGTCTCGGCGGCAAGCGGCTCGGTATCATCGGCATGGGCCGCATCGGCCAAGCTCTGGCGCGGCGCGCGCATGCCTTCGGCATGCAGATCCACTATCACAACCGCCGCCCTGTCAGCCCGGCGATCGAAGAAGAATTGGGCGCGACCTACTGGGAGAGCCTCGACCAGATGCTGGCGCGGATGGACTTCATCTCGGTGAACTGTCCGCATACGCCTGCGACCTATCACCTGCTCTCCGGGCGCCGCCTGAAGCTGGTCCGCAAGGACGCCTACATCATCAACACCGCGCGCGGCGAGATCATCGACGAGGCGACGCTGGTGAAGCTGATCGAAGACGGCGAGATCGCCGGCGCCGCGCTCGACGTGTTCGAACACGAGCCCGCAGTGCACCCCAAGCTGCTGCGCCTCGCCAAGACCTACAAGGTGGTGCTGCTGCCACATATGGGCTCGGCCACGGTCGAAGGCCGCGTCGACATGGGCGAAAAGGTCATCATCAACATCCGCACTTTCCTCGACGGCCACAAGCCGCCGGATCGCGTGCTGCCGAGCATGCTGTAATCGCGTCTTAACGGTGTGCGGACAAATCTCTGATCGTCGGATGGTCCCCATTGAGTGGATTGGACGGATCGCGGGTATAGCGCAGCGTCTCGAAGCGCATCGCGCGGGCGTCGATCATCAATAACCGCCCGACCAGTCCCTCGCCGAAGCCGACGATCTCACGGATCGCTTCCAGCGCCATCATTGAACCGAGCACGCCCGCGAAAGCGCCGACGAGCCCCGCCTCCTCGCAGGTCGGAATCGTGCCGGGCGGCGGCGCTTCCGGAAACAGACAGCGATAGGTCGGATTGAACGCACCTTCCGCATTCTTCTCGTGCGCGCGGATCGTCGTCAGCGAGGCATCGAAAATCCCGAGGGCGCCCGCGACCAGCGTTTTTCCCGCGAGATAGCAAGCATCCGATACCAGATAGCGCGTGGTGAAATTGTCGGAGCCATCGACGACGATGTCGTAGCCTCCGATGATCTGCATGGCGTTGGACGCATCGAGCCGCATCTCATGCGTGATGAATTCGACATGCGGATTGAGCGCACGGATTTTGTCGGCCGCGCTCTGCGTTTTCAGATGACCGACATCGGGCGTGGCATGAATGATCTGGCGCTGCAGGTTCGACAGCGACACCGTGTCGTCATCGACCACGCCGAGCGTGCCGACACCGGCGGCGGCGAGATACATCAGGGCTGGCGCACCGAGCCCGCCCGCGCCGATCACCAGCACCTTCGCGGCCTTGAGCGCGGCCTGGCCCTGCCCACCGACTTCGCGCAGGACGATGTGACGGGCATAGCGTTCGAGTTCTTCGGACGTCAGCATAATATCGAATACCTACTTCTGACAGCTCGGGCACCAGAAGGTGGAGCGCCCGTTCTGGGTAAAGCGTTTCACGGTGCCGCGGCAACCGCGCGTGCGGCATGGCTCGCCCTCGCGATCGTAGACCTGAAACGAGTGCTGAAAATAGCCGAGTTCGCCAGAGGTCTGGCGGTGGTCGCGCAGCGACGACCCACCCGCCTCAATCGCCGCATTCAGCACAGTACGGATAGCGGCCACGAGCCGCACGGCATGCTCGGCCGGCGCGCCACTGCGAGTCGCGAGCGTGGACGCCTGCCGCTTGGGCGACAGATGCGCGCGAAACAGTGCCTCGCAGACATAGATATTGCCGAGCCCCGCGACGACGCGCTGGTCGAGCAGCGCCGCTTTCAGCGAGGTTTTCTTGCCATTGCAGGCCTGCGCCAGCATCGCCGCGTCGAACGCATTGCCGAGCGGCTCGGGGCCCAGCGCCTTCAGGAACGGCTCGTCATCGAGATCGGCCCGGGCCACGATCTTCATGTAGCCGAAGCGACGCGGATCGTTGAACGAGATCACCGCGCCATTATCCATCTCGAATACGACGTGATCGTGCGTGCGGCTCTCGCCGCGCGGATGGTGAAACGCGCCCGGCGTTTTTCCGTGATCGCCCGCCATGACACGAAACGAGCCGGACATGCCCAGATGCATCAACAGTACGTCGCCGGAATCGAGATCGGCCAAAAGGTATTTGGCGCGGCGGCCCAGCCCCGTCACCTTCCGCTTGTTCAGGCGGACGGCAAAATCCTTCTGCAATGGGAAACGCAGATCGCCGCGATGGGCGGTGACGCACTCGATTCGCGCACCCTCCATAGCGGGAATCAGACCGCGACGGACCGTCTCAACCTCGGGTAATTCGGGCATTTCGGATTCACCTTGAGCGCCCAAGGTGATAGCGCCATTGCGCTCGTCACGCTATGGTGCGCCCCGGAGAGCCAGACATGAGCCAAGCGCCAGATAATTCGACACATTTCGGCTATCGGGAGGTTTCGCCCGGCGAAAAGCAGGGCCTCGTCAACGAGGTCTTCCACAACGTCGCGAAGCGCTACGACCTGATGAACGACCTGATGTCGGGCGGGCTGCACCGCGTCTGGAAGAACCTCATGGTGGAGACGCTGAACCCGCCGCGCGGCGAGGCTTCGTTCCGGATGCTCGATGTCGCGGGCGGCACCGGCGACATCTCCTTCCGTGCGGCAAAAGCGGCCGGACCCAATTTCCATTCCACCGTCTGCGACATCAACACCGACATGCTGGCGGTTGGTCGCGAACGGGCGCAGGCTCAAGGTCTGGACGACCGCGTCGATTTCGTCGAGGGCAATGCCGAGGCGCTCGCTTTCGCCGACAGGACTTTCGACGCCTACACCATCGCCTTCGGCATTCGCAACGTACCGCAGATTCCGCTGGCGCTGCGCGAAGCCTATCGCGTGCTCCGGCCCGGCTCGCGCTTCCTTTGCCTTGAGTTTTCTTCCGTCAACGTGCCCGGTCTCGACAGAATTTACGACATGTTCTCATTCAATGTCATTCCGCAGATCGGCAAAGCCGTGACTGGTGACGCCGAATCCTATCGCTATCTGGTCGAATCGATCCGGCAGTTTCCGAAACCCGACACCTTCGCCGACATGATCCGCGAGGCCGGTTTTTCGCGCGTGACCCACGAGGTCTTTTCGGGCGGCATCGTCGCGCTGCATTCGGGCTGGCGCCTGTGATTTCATCGCTGACGCACATTTCCCGGCTTGCCCGCGCGGCCTTCGTATTCGCGCGCGAAGGCGTGTTCGGTATCATCGATCCCTCGCCGTTGCCGCCGCCCGCACAGGCCGCGATTCGCGCCGCGCGATTGATCGAACGCCGTGGATCGAAATCCGGCGCGCGGCTGTCGCGGGCACTGACGCGGCTCGGCCCCACTTACGTCAAGCTCGGTCAGTTTCTCGCCACCCGGCCCGACGTCGTCGGCGTCGCGATGGCGCGCGATCTTGAAAGCCTGCAGGATCGTCTGCCGCCATTCCCACAGAACCAGGCCATCGCTGTGGTCGAGACTGGGCTGGAAAAGCCCATTTCATCGGTATTTTCGCATTTCGGCGAATCGGTCGCGGCCGCCTCCATCGCGCAAGTGCATCGCGCCGAGATTTCGGACGCCAACGGCACGCGGCCCGCTGCCGTCAAGATTCTGCGCCCGCATGTCGGCGCGCGCTTCAACCATGACCTCAATGCGTTCCGCTACGCCGCGCGCAAGGCGGAAGGCATTTCATCGGAGGCGCGCCGGCTCCGCCTGACCGAGATTATCGAGACGCTGGCGCGGTCCGTCGCCATGGAGATGGACCTTCGCATCGAGGCGGCCGCACTCTCGGAGATGGCGGAGAATACGCGCGAGGATACCGACTTCCGCGTGCCGACCGTGGACTGGGATCGCACCAGCCATCACGTTCTCACAATGGAATGGATCGAGGGCATCGCGCTCAACGACCGCACGCGGCTCGAGGCCGCCGGCATCGATCTGCCCGCGCTCGGCCGCAAGGTGATCCAGAATTTCCTGCGCCACGCGCTGCGCGACGGCTTTTTCCATGCCGACATGCATCCGGGCAATCTGTTCGTCGACAAGAACGAGCGGCTGGTGGCGGTGGATTTCGGCATCATGGGCCGCCTCGGGATGAAGGAGCGGCAATTTCTCGCCGAAATTCTCTACGGCTTCATCACCCGCAATTATCGTCGCGTCGCTGAGGTGCATTTCGAAGCAGGCTACGTGCCCGCGCATCATTCGGTCGAGAATTTCGCGCAAGCGATCCGCGCCATCGGCGAACCGATCCACAACCGCGCCGCCGACGAAATCTCGATGGCGAAGCTGCTGACGCTGCTGCTCGAGGTCACCGGCCTGTTCGACATGCGCACGCGGCCAGAACTGATCCTGCTGCAAAAAACCATGGTGGTGGTGGAAGGCGTCGCGCGCTCCTTCGATCCCAAGCTCGACATCTGGAAGACCGCCGACCCCGTGGTGCGCGAATGGATCGAGCGCAATCTCGGCCCGCTCGGACGCATCCAGCAGGCAGCACACGGCGCGGGCGACCTCGGCCGCATTCTCTCCGGCCTGCCATCTATTGCTGCGCGTTCGGTCGCGGCGCTGGAGCAATTCGAGGGGATGACCCGCGAGGGGCTGGTTTTGTCGCCCCAGACCATCGCCGCGCTGGGGCGGCAGCAGGCCCGCAACCGCCGCTGGGAAACCGTCGCGTTGTGGATTATCGCCTTGAGCTTGCTTGGATTTTTCTAGCTGTCGCGCTGAGTGCAATCATTCCTGCGGTAATTTGATTGCATTGCAATCAGATGTTAGGGTTACGCCATGGCCAGCCTGACCGTCCGCAAGCTCGACGACGACATCAAGACCGCACTGAAACTGCGCGCCGCGCAGAACGGACGTTCGGTTGAGGACGAGGTGCGGGTGATTCTGCGGCAGGCCGCCTCGGACGGCGAGCCCCCCGCGCTGCCGCCAGTCCCGTCCACTTCGGAAGCCGCCGCTCGTCCGGTGCAAGGACAGGCACGCCACCGCGTTACCCTCATCATCGGCGGCGGCATCGCCGCCTACAAGGCGCTCGATCTGATCCGCCGTCTGAAGGA
>DATMGR010000034.1:0-68716 GCA_035555375.1 Kaistia sp.
TGGTGGTCGGGATCGCCACCGGAGACATGTGGTTCTTCGGCGAGGGCGACAGCGGCGGCGCCGGCCGGCACCGCTGGGCGACCGACCCCACCGGCTACCTGATGGCGGCGACGATGTGGGGGCTCTTCATCGCCGTCGGCGCCATCCTGCTCGCGCAGGGCCTGCGCGGCCGGACGCGGCGCGGCTGACCCCGGCGCCGGTTCCGCCCGCCCGCCACCGGCCGGCCGCAGGTCCTGCAGAAGGCCGGCCTGCGCCGGCAGCAGTTCGTGCACCGGGCCGGCCTGCGGCCGCAGCAGTTCGTACACCGGGCCGGCCTGCGGCCGGCAGGGCGTCAGCCAGCCCGCAGCGACGTCTGCACGTCGCGCAGGGCGGCGATCATCCGCTCCGCTTCCGAGCGCTGCGCCGGGTCCTTGAGGTCGGCGAGGTTCTTCTCGGCGGTGGCGACCGCCTCGGCGATCTGGTCGGGCTTCAGCTGCTCGACCGGCACCGCCTCCTCGGCGAGGATGGTGAGGCCGGCGCCGTTCACGTCGGCGAAGCCGGCGCGCACGAAGATCGCCTGCCGCTCGCCACCGGCGCCGGTGACGCGCAGAATGCCCGGGCGCAGCATCGCGAGGAACGGCGCGTGCTGCTTCAGCACCTCGAAATCGCCCTCGCTGCCCGGCACGACGACCGAGCGCACCTCGGCCGACACGAGCAGCCGCTCGGGCGAGACGAGCTCGAAGGGGAATGTCGCGCCGGCGGTTTCGGTGGCCATCGTTCGATCCTAACGCTCAGCGCCGGGTCGCCGCGCGGCGGCCCGGCCGTCCAGATGCCCTGACGTCGAGTGGCCTCAGGCCGCCTGCGCCGCGAGCTTCTGCGCCTTCTCGACCGCCTGCTCGATGGTGCCGACCATGTAGAAGGCGGCCTCGGGCAGGTGGTCGTACTTGCCGTCGCAAAGGCCCTGGAAGCCCTTGATGGTCTCGGCGAGGTCGACGAAGACGCCCGGCGAGCCGGTGAACACCTCGGCGACGTGGAACGGCTGCGACAGGAAGCGCTCGATCTTGCGGGCGCGCGCCACGGCGATCTTGTCCTCTTCCGACAGCTCGTCCATGCCGAGGATCGCGATGATGTCCTGGAGCGCCTTGTAGCGCTGCAGGATCTCCTGGACCTGGCGGGCGACGGCGTAGTGCTCGTCGCCGACGATGCGCGGGTCGAGCATGCGCGAGGTCGAGTCGAGCGGATCCACCGCCGGGTAGATGCCCTTCTCGGCGATCGAGCGGTTCAGCACCGTCGTCGCGTCGAGATGGGCGAACGACGTCGCCGGCGCCGGGTCGGTCAGGTCGTCGGCCGGCACGTAGATCGCCTGCACCGAGGTGATCGAGCCCTTCTGGGTGGTGGTGATGCGCTCCTGCAGGGCGCCCATGTCGGTGGCGAGCGTCGGCTGATAGCCCACCGCCGAGGGAATGCGGCCGAGCAGCGCCGACATCTCCGAGCCCGCCTGGGTGAAGCGGAAGATGTTGTCGACGAAGAACAGCACGTCCTGGCCCTGGTCGCGGAAGTGCTCGGCGACAGTGAGGCCGGTCAGCGCGACGCGGGCACGGGCGCCCGGCGGCTCGTTCATCTGGCCGAACACCAGCGCGCACTTCGACTTCACCGACGGATCGGGATTGTGCGGGTCGGCGTTCACCTTGGAATCGATGAACTCGTGATAGAGGTCGTTGCCCTCGCGGGTGCGCTCGCCGACGCCGGCAAACACCGAATAGCCGCCATGGACCTTGGCGACGTTGTTGATCAGCTCCTGGATCAGCACGGTCTTGCCGACGCCGGCGCCGCCGAACAGGCCGATCTTGCCGCCCTTGGCGTAGGGCGCCAAGAGGTCGACGACCTTGATGCCCGTGAGCAGGATTTCGGCTTCCGTCGACTGTTCCGAATAGGACGGGGCGGGCGCGTGGATCGGGCGCAGGCCCTCGGCCTCGACCGGGCCGGCCTCATCGATCGGCTCGCCGATGACGTTCATGATGCGGCCGAGGGTGCCGATGCCGACCGGAACCTGGATCGGAACGCCCGTGTCGCGGACCGGCTGGCCGCGGACGAGGCCTTCCGAAATGTCCATCGCGATGCAGCGGACGGTCGATTCGCCGAGATGCTGGGCGACCTCGAGCACGAGGCGGTTGCCGTTGTTGCTGGTCTCGAGTGCGTTCAGGATTGCCGGCAGATGGCCTTCGAACTGAACGTCGACGACGGCGCCGATCACCTGCGTGATGCGGCCCGATTCGGCCTTCTGATTGGTGGTATTCGCCATGGTGTTCTCGCCTTCCAAAAGTCCGGTCAGAGCGCCTCGGCGCCCGAAATGATCTCGATCAGTTCCTTGGTGATCATCGCCTGGCGCGTGCGATTATAGCGCAGCGTGTACTTCTTGATCATCTCGCCGGCATTGCGCGTCGCGTTGTCCATCGCCGACATCTTGGCGCCCATCTCCGACGCGACGTTTTCCAGCAGCGCGCCGAGGATCTGGACCGAGATGTTGCGCGGCAGAAGATCCTCCAGGATCATCGCCTCGTCCGGCTCGTATTCATAGATCGCCGCCGTGGTCGGTGCGGCGTTGTCGTTGGTCGGCACCTGGGCCGGGATCAGCTGCTGCGCCGTCGGGATCTGCTGGATGACCGAGCGGAACTTCGCATAGAAGATCGTCGCGACATCGAACTGGCCCTCGCCATAGAGGGCGAGCACCTTGCGGGCGATCTGGTCGGCATTCGCAAAGCCGATCTGCTTCACGGTGCGCAATTCGATCAGTTCGATGATCTCGTTCTGGAACTGCCGGCGAAGGGCGTCATAGCCCTTCTTGCCGACGCAGAGGATCTTCACCGTCTTGCCCTGGCGCTGCAGCGAGAGCGCATGCTCACGTGCAAGGCGGGCGATCGATGAGTTGAACGCGCCGCAAAGGCCGCGTTCGGCCGTGCAGACGATCAGGAGATGCGTCTGGCTCGATCCGGTGCCGGCGAGAAGGCGCGGCGCATCGGACTGGCCGGCGACGCCGGCGGCGACATTGGCCAGCACCGCGCCCATGCGTTCCGCATAGGGGCGGGCCGCTTCGGCGGCGGCCTGGGCGCGACGAAGCTTCGCCGCGGCGACCATCTGCATCGCCTTGGTGATCTTTTGCGTCGCCTTGACCGAGGCGATACGGTTTCGGAGTTCCTTGAGGCTCGGCATGAGCGTCCCTGTCGAGCGGAATGAAGGCCGGACCGCGCGAGGCGGACCGGCCCTTCCCTAGGTTCAGGCGAAGTTCTTGGCGAAGGCGTCGAGGGCGGCCTTCAGCTTCGAACGGATCTCGTCATTCAGCTCGCGCTTGTCGCGGATGAGATCGAGAAGATCCTTGTGCTCGGTGCGCAGCACGGCGAGCAGGCTCTGTTCGAACGTATTGACCTGGTCCACCCGGATCTTGTCGAGATAGCCATTCACGCCGGCATAGATCACCGCGACCTGCTCCTCGACCTTCAGCGGCGAAAACTGCGGCTGCTTCAGGAGTTCGGTGAGGCGGGCGCCGCGATTGAGCAGGCGCTGGGTCGTGGCGTCGAGATCGGAGCCGAACTGGGCGAAGGCCGCCATCTCGCGATACTGCGACAGCTCGCCCTTGATCGGGCCGGCGACCTGCTTCATCGCCTTGATCTGGGCGGCCGAGCCGACGCGCGACACAGAAAGGCCGACGTTCACGGCGGGACGGATGCCCTGGTAGAACAGGTCCGTCTCGAGGAAGATCTGGCCGTCGGTGATCGAGATCACGTTGGTCGGGATATAGGCCGACACGTCGTTGGCCTGCGTCTCGATGATCGGCAGGGCGGTCAGCGAACCGTTGCCGTTGTCGTCGTTCAGCTTGGCCGCGCGCTCGAGCAGGCGGGAATGCAGATAGAACACGTCGCCCGGATAGGCTTCGCGGCCCGGCGGGCGGCGCAGCAGCAGCGACATCTGGCGGTAGGCGACGGCCTGCTTGGAGAGATCGTCATAGACGATCAGGGCATGCATGGCGTTGTCGCGGAAATATTCGCCCATCGCGCAACCGGCGAAGGGTGCGAGATACTGCATCGGGGCCGGGTCCGAGGCGGTGGCGGCGACGACGATCGAATATTCGAGCGCGCCGCGTTCCTCGAGCACCTTCACGAACTGCGCCACGGTCGAGCGCTTCTGGCCGATCGCGACATAGACGCAGTAGAGCTTCTTCGACTCGTCGCCGGTGTCGTTGACCGACTTCTGATTGAGGATCGTGTCGAGCGCGACGGCGGTCTTGCCGGTCTGGCGGTCGCCAATGATCAGCTCGCGTTGGCCACGGCCAACCGGGATCATGGCGTCGATGGCCTTGATGCCGGTCTGCATCGGCTCATGCACCGACTTGCGCGGGATGATGCCCGGTGCCTTCACGTCGACGCGGCGACGCTCGGTCGTCTCGATCGGGCCCTTGCCGTCGATCGGGTTGCCGAGGGCGTCGACGACGCGGCCGAGCAGGGCCTTGCCGACGGGAACGTCGACGATGGCGCCGGTGCGCTTGACGGTGTCGCCTTCCGAGATGTCACGGTCGGAGCCGAAGATCACGACGCCGACATTGTCGGTTTCGAGGTTCAGCACCATGCCCCGGGTGCCGCCCGGGAACTCGACCATCTCGCCGGCCTGGACATTGTCGAGACCGTAGATGCGGGCAATACCGTCGCCGACCGACAGAACCTGTCCGACTTCGGAAACCTGAGCCTCGGAGCCGAAGTTCTTGATCTGCTCCTTGAGGATTGCGGAGATTTCAGCGGCGCGGATGTCCATCAGCCGACCTCTTTCATGGCGATCTTGAGTGAATTGAGCTTGGAACGCAGCGACGTGTCGACCATACGGCTGCCGACCTTGACGACGAGACCGCCGATAAGGGCCGGATCGACATGCGCCACAAGCGTGACGTCCTTGCCGATCTTGGCCTTCAGGGCCTCCTTCAGCGCGGCCGTCGCGGCATCGCTGAGCGGCTCGGCGCTGGTCACCTCGGCCGTCACCTCGCCGCGATGGGCGGCAGCGAGGCGGCGGAAATCGGTGATCATGCCGGGCAGGACGAACAGCCGGCGATTGCCGGCGGCGACCTTGATGAAATTCGCGACGAGCCCGCCGATACCCGCCTTGGCGAGCACGGCCGTCACGGCGCGCAACTGATCTTCGGCGGCGAAGACCGGGCTCCGCACGAGGCGGGTGAGGTCGTCGCTCTCGGCGAGCAGGGCGGTGAAGCGGGAAAGGTCGGCCTCGACGGCGTCGAGTGCGCCGCTGTCGAGCGCGAGCTCGAAAAGGGCCGTGGCGTAGCGCCCGGACACCCCTGAGACGATGCTTTTCTCTTCCGCCACCTGATCCTCGCTTTAAGACGCCACGACCGGGCTTCGGTCCCGTTCCGGTCGCTGCCGTGCAACACACTGAACGGATTGGATTTTGTCGAAGCAGCTAGAAGCCGTCGAGAATGGCCCGCCCGTAAGCCGCGCGTTCGTTAGCACAGCCTCCCGCCCGTCGCAACTCGCCAGCACGCCGAGATTTGCTTCGGCCGGTCCGGAATTCCATGCCAGAGGCGGTAATACCGAGTGCCCTTGGCTGCTCGAAGCAGGTGACACCTATCACGAGACGGAGTAATACCGATTGATCGAGGCTGGCGGGACCGGGACGATGGCGGGGACGATTGCGATCAAGGTGGACGAGGTGCTGCGCGCGCGGCTGAAGGCGGCGGCTGCGATGGTCGGGCGCTCGCCGCATTGGCTGGCCCGCACCGGAGTGATCGCAGCGATCGAACGCGCGGAACGCGGCGAGCGTTTCGATGCCGAAGACGAGGCGGAGCCGCTTCCACAGGCCGCCCAGGGTCCATTTGTCGGCTTCGCGCGTGATCTCGCCCCGCAAAGCGCTCTCCGCGCCCGGATCACGGCGGCGACACGGATGCCGGAGACGGAATGCCTGCCGCTGCTGATCCCGCAGGCACAACTCGATCCATCTGCGAAGGCGCGGGCGGAGCGGACCGCGCGGGAACTGGTCGAGCGGCTGCGCCTCAAGGAGCCAGCCGGGCGGGTCGACGGTCTCGTGCGTGAATATGCGCTGTCGACTCAGGAAGGCGTGGCGCTGATGTGCCTTGCCGAGGCGCTGCTGCGCATTCCGGACCGGCCGACCCGCGAAGCGCTGATCCGCGACAAGATCTCGGCTGGCGACTGGCGCGCGCATGTCGGCCACAGCCCGTCGCTGTTCGTCAACGCGGCTACCTGGGGGCTCGTCGTCACCGGCAAGCTCAACACGACCAACAGCGAGCGCGGCCTTTCGGCGGCTTTGACGCGTCTGATCGGCAAGGGCGGCGAGCCGCTGATCCGCAAGGGCGTCGAGATCGCGATGCGGCTGATGGGCGAGCAGTTCGTCACGGGCCAGACGATCGGCGAGGCGCTGGCCAATAGTCGCCGCATGGAGGCGAAGGGCTTCCGCTATTCCTATGACATGCTCGGCGAGGCGGCGATGACGGCCGCCGACGCGGCGCGCTATCTCGCCGATTACGAGCAGGCGATCCATGCCATCGGCAAGGCGGCGGGCGGGCGCGGCATCTATGAGGGGCCCGGCATTTCGGTGAAGCTCTCGGCGCTGCATCCGCGCTATGCCCGTGCGCAGCGCGGCCGTGTGATGGCCGAATTGCTGCCGCTTCTGAAGGGCCTCGCCGTGCTGGCGAAGCGCTACGATATCGGCCTCAACATCGATGCGGAGGAGGCCGACCGGCTGGAGATCTCGCTCGATCTCCTGGAGGCGCTCGCCTTCGACCCGGACCTCGCCGGCTGGAACGGCATCGGCTTCGTCATCCAGGCCTATGGCAAGCGCTGTCCGTTCGTCATCGACTGGCTCATCGATCTCGCCCGCCGCAGCCGGCGACGCATCATGGTGCGCCTCGTCAAGGGCGCCTATTGGGACAGCGAGATCAAGCGGGCGCAGGAGTCGGGCCTCGAGGATTTCCCGGTCTTCACGCGCAAGCTGCACACCGACGTTTCCTATCTCGCCTGCGCCCGGCGCCTGCTCGCTGCTCCCGATGCGATCTTCCCGCAATTCGCGACCCATAATGCGCAGACGCTGGCTGCCGTCATGGAGATGGCCGGCGCCAACTATTATCCGGGCCAGTACGAGTTCCAGTGCCTGCACGGCATGGGCGAGCCGCTCTATGAAGAAGTGGTCGGCGAGGGCAAGCTTGGCCGACCCTGCCGCATTTATGCGCCGGTCGGCACGCATGACACGCTGCTCGCCTATCTCGTGCGGCGGCTGCTTGAAAACGGCGCCAATACGTCCTTCGTCAACCGGATCTCCGATCCCGAGGTGCCGGTCGAGGCGCTCATCGCCGATCCCGTCACGGAAGCGCTCACCATCGAGCCGATCGGCGCGCCGCATCCGAAGATCGCCCTGCCGCGCGCGCTCTATGGCGCTGATCGCATCAATTCGGCCGGGCTTGACCTTGCCAATGAACAACGGCTCGCCGCGCTCGCGGTGGCGCTGATCGGCAGTGCCGCGACCGCTTGGAGCGCCGCGCCGCTGATCGGGAAGGACGAACGTGCCGGTGAGGCGATCGACATTCTCAACCCGGCCGATCGCCGCGACCGTGTCGGCGGCATGATCGTCGCTTCGCCGGAGGCGATCGACGCGGCCTTTGCCGAGGCCGAGGCGATCGCGCCAATCTGGGGCGCGACGCCGGCCAGCGAGCGTGCCGCTGCGCTGGAGCGGGCCGCCGATGCTCTGGAAACGCGTCTGCCGGAGCTTGTCGGCCTCATCGTGCGCGAGGCGGGGCGCACGATCCCGAACGCTGTCGCCGAGGTGCGCGAGGCAACCGACTTCCTGCGCTATTATGCCGGCGAGGCGCGAGCGGGTTTTGCCGCCGATACGCATCGGCCGCTCGGCCCTGTCGTCGCGATCAGTCCGTGGAATTTCCCGCTCGCGATCTTCACCGGCCAGGTCGCGGCGGCGCTCGCGGCCGGCAATCCCGTGCTGGCGAAGCCGGCCGAGGAAACGCCGCTGATCGCCGCCGAGGCGGTGCGCATCCTGCGCGCATCCGGCGTGCCGGCGGCGGCTGTCCAGCTTCTGCCCGGCGCGGGTGATGTCGGCGCGGCGCTGGTCGCCGATCCGCGCGTCCGCGGCGTGCTGTTCACCGGCTCGACCGACGTCGCGCGCGCCATCAATCGCAGCCTTTCCAGCCGTTTGACGCCGGATGGCCGCACTTTGCCGTTGATCGCCGAGACGGGCGGCCAGAACGCCATGATCGTCGATTCCTCGGCGCTTGCCGAGCAGGTCGCGGCCGACGCGATTCTCTCCGCCTTCGACAGCGCCGGCCAGCGCTGTTCGGCGCTGCAGGTGCTCTGCATTCAGGACGACGTCGCCGACTGGATGCTCGCCATGCTGAAGGGTGCGATGGCCGAATTGTCGCTGGGCGATCCGGCGCTGCTTTCAACCGATATCGGTCCTGTGATCACACAGGAGGCGGCCGAAAAGCTCGAGGCGCATATCGCGGCGATGGCGGCGCGTGGCTTCAAGGTGCACCGGCTTCCGGCGGGGGACGAGGCGAGGCCGGGCAGTTTCCTCGCACCGGCGCTGATCGAGATCGAGGCGATCGAGGACGTGCCTGGCGAGGTGTTCGGGCCGGTGCTGCATGTGCTGCGCTATGCCCGGGACAGCCTCGATCTGCTCGTCGATGCCATCAACGGCACTGGTTATGGCCTCACATTCGGCCTGCACACGCGCATCGACGAGACGATCGCCGCTGTCACGGCGCGCGTTCATGCCGGCAATCTCTATGTGAACCGAAACGTGGTCGGCGCGGTCGTCGGCGTGCAGCCCTTCGGCGGCAACGGCCTTTCCGGCACCGGGCCGAAGGCCGGGGGGCCGCTTTATCTCGGCCGTCTGGTACAGCCGCATGAAGCGGCCGGCGGGAACGCGCTGTCAGGCGGGGCCGACCCGGTCGCTCTTGCCTTCGCTGATTGGCTGGCGCGGCGGGGCGACGGCGACGCGGCGGCGCAGGTGCGCGGCTTCATCGGGCGCGCCGGCTTGGGGGCCGAGCGCGTTCTTGCGGGGCCTGTCGGGCAGCGCGACAGCTATTTCACGCGGCCGCGCGGGCGCGTGCTGATCGAGGCGCAGACGCCGGCCGGATTGACGGCGGCGCTCGGTGCGGCGCTGGCCACCGGCAACCGCCCCGTACTCTCGCCAGGCGAGGCCATCGCGGCGCTGCTCGGCTCCCTGCCGACGGAGATCGCGCGGCGCATCGATGTGATCGAGGAGGCCGAGACCATGCCGCTCGGCGCGGTTCTGTACGAGGGCGATGCAGACCGGCTGGCGCTGCTGGCCGAGCGGATGGCCGCGCGAGACGGCCCGATCGTCGCCATCCATGCCGTCTCCAGCGACGGCCTCGCCAGCGGGCGGGAGACCTTCTATCTCGACGGCCTCGTCGAGGAGGTCTCCCTCAGCATCAACACGGCAGCGGCCGGCGGTAATGCCAGCCTGATGTCGATCGGCTAGTCGAGCGCTGCCCGCAGCGCCGCCGCGGCGGCGATCGGGCCGGCGACCAGTGACCCGAGGGCGAGCCCGGCCAGCACCATCAGCGGCGTGGCCGGGTCGAAACCGCCTGTTGCGGCCGCAACCGCGCTGACCCCGAAAATCAGCACCGGAATCGTGAACGGCAGCACCAGCACGGCGACGATGAGGCCGCCGCGGCGCATGGCGGTGATCAGGGCTGCGCCGATCGCGCCGATGAAGGTCAGCGCCGGCGTGCCGACCAGGAGCGTCAGCGTCACGAAGAGGATCGCGCGGCCATCGGCGCCGAGCATCAGCCCGAAAAGGGGCGCACCGATCACGAGGGGCAGGCCCGTGGCCAGCCAATGGCCGATCGCCTTGGCGAGCACGATGAGTTCGAGCGGCAGGCCGGAGAGGATCATCTGGTCGAGCGAGCCGTCGTCGCGATCGTCCTGGAACAGCCGGTCGAGGCCGAGCAGCGTCGCGAGCAGCGCCGCGATCCAGAGCATGGCCGGGCCGATGCGGGCGAGAAGCGGCATGTCGGGTCCGACGCCGAAGGGCACGACGGCCACCACCGACAGGAAGAAGACGAGGCCCGTGAAGGCGCCGCCGCCGGCGCCGAGCGACAGGCGGGCGGTCCGGCCGGCGAGCGCGAGGAAAAATCCCATCATGGTGCGCCAAGCCTCAGCGTTGCGGCCGGGATCGGCAAGGGCCGGTGCGTCGCAACGAGGGCAAGGCCGCCGGACGCAATATGGTCGGCGAGGAGATCGCCGAAGGTCGCCTCCGCGCCGGCATCGAGCGCCGCGGTCGGCTCGTCCAGAAGCCAGAGGGGCCGTCGCACCACGAGCAGGCGGGCGAAGGCGACCCGCCGCCGCTGGCCGGCCGAAAGATAGGCGGCCGGCATGTCGTCGAGATGGTCGAGCCCGACCCGCTCCAGCGCCTCGATCACGGACAGGCCCGGCACTCCTGCGACTTTTGACCACAGAACGAGGTTATCGGCGACCGGGAGGGTAGGCTTCAGCGCATCGAGATGGCCGAAATAATGGATCGCCTCGGTGATCGGTTCGCCGCTGCCCTGCCAGTCGATCCGCCCGCCCGTCAGCGGCACCAGACCGGCGATGGCGCGCAGAAGCGTCGATTTTCCGGCACCATTCGCGCCCGTGAGCGCCAGCGCCTCGCCGGCGGCGAGCGCGAAGCCGATCCCGGCGAGGACGGGTCTGCCGCCGCGCTCGACGGCAAGGTCCCTGACGTCGAGACGGATCACGCGACCTCCCGGGCTGGCGGCGAGACGAGGGGGAGCGGCGAATTCGAACCGTTCCAGCCGCGGCGAGTTTCCTCGTTATGGCTTCTCCTTACGAAATTCACTATAAGCCCTGCAACCCGGCGCGGGGCCGCGCCGCGGCGAGGACAGACAGTCCGGACCGGCGCTTGAGAGCGCGCTGCATCTGCCGCTTCGCGGCAGTTCGTGCGCCCGACTTGCCGGTTTCGCCGGATCGAGGCGGGCATGGTTCGTGCATCGGCTTCGGTCAGGTTTCTTTCGCGATCGAACCGAGGGCCTGATCCATCGTGAGCACTCCGCACCCCGACAGCTTCAAATCCCGCAAGACCCTTCAGGTCGGCGGACAGTCCTATGTCTATTTCAGCCTGCCGGACGCAGAGAAGAACGGGCTTCCCGGGATCTCCAGCCTTCCCTTCTCCCTGAAGGTTCTGCTTGAAAATCTCCTGCGCAACGAAGATGGCCGCACCGTTTCGGCCGATGACATCCGTGCGATCGCCGAGTGGCTGACAACGCGCAAGAGCAGTCGCGAGATTGCCTTCCGCCCGGCCCGCGTGCTGATGCAGGATTTCACCGGCGTGCCGGCTGTGGTCGATCTCGCCGCGATGCGCGACGCCATGAAGGCGCTTGGCGGCAATCCGGAAAAGATCAATCCGCTCGTTCCGGTCGACCTCGTCATCGACCATTCGGTCGTCGTCGATTTCTTCGGCAATGCGACCGCGCTCAAGCAGAATGTCGACCGCGAATATGAGCAGAACCAGGAGCGCTATCGCTTCCTGAAATGGGGCCAGTCGGCCTTCTCGAATTTCCGCGTCGTGCCGCCGGGCACCGGCATCTGCCATCAGGTCAATCTCGAATATCTCGCCCAGACCGTGTGGACGCGGACGGACGAGGCGACCGGCGCCGAAATCGCGTATCCGGATACGCTGGTCGGCACCGACAGCCACACGACGATGGTCAATGGCCTCGGCGTGCTCGGCTGGGGCGTCGGCGGCATCGAGGCCGAGGCGGCCATGCTCGGCCAGCCGATCTCCATGCTCGTGCCCGAAGTGGTCGGCTTCCGCCTGACCGGCGCGCTTCGCGAGGGCATCACGGCCACCGATCTGGTGCTGACCGTGACGCAGATGCTGCGCAAGAAGGGCGTCGTCGGCAAGTTCGTCGAGTTCTATGGCGAGGGCATCAGCCATCTGACGCTCGCCGACCGCGCGACCATCGCCAATATGGCGCCGGAATACGGCGCCACCTGCGGCTTCTTCCCCGTCGATGCCGAGACGATCGATTATCTCGACGAGACCGGCCGCCAGGCCGAGCGCATCGCGCTGGTCGAAGCCTATTCGAAGGCGCAGGGCCTCTGGCACGACGGCTCGACCGCCGATCCTGTTTTCACCGACGTGCTGGAACTCGATATCGGCACCGTGCTGCCGTCGCTGGCGGGTCCGAAGCGTCCGCAGGACCGCGTCCTGCTGACCGACGCGAAGAGCGGCTTCCTGGCAGCCCTCGAAGGCGAGTTCAAGAAGCCGGGCGAGGCCGGCAAGCGCGCCGCCGTCGCTGGCCATGACTATGACCTCGGCCATGGCGCCGTGACGATCGCCGCCATCACCTCCTGCACCAACACGTCCAATCCCTCGGTGCTGATCGGCGCCGGCCTGCTCGCCCGCAATGCGCTCGCCAAGGGGCTCGCCGCCAAGCCGTGGGTCAAGACGTCGCTCGCGCCCGGAAGCCAGGTCGTTGCTGAATATCTCGGCAAGTCGGGCCTGCAGACGGATCTCGACGCGCTTGGCTTCAACATCGTCGGCTTCGGCTGCACGACCTGCATCGGCAATTCCGGTCCGCTGCCGGAGGATATCTCGCGCACGATCAACGAGCATGACCTCGTTGCCGCGGCCGTCCTCTCCGGCAACCGCAATTTCGAGGGCCGCGTCAATCCGGATGTGAAGGCCAACTATCTCGCCTCGCCGCCGCTGGTCGTCGCCTATGCGCTGGCCGGATCGCTGCAGGTGGATCTGACCACCGAGCCGCTCGGCACCGGCACGGACGGGCAGCCGGTCTATCTGCGCGATATCTGGCCGTCCTCGAAAGAGATCGCCGAATTCATCGCCGACAACATCACGCAGGCGATGTTCAAGGCGAAATATGCCGATGTCTTCAAGGGCGATGAGAACTGGCAGAAGATCCAGGCGCCCGAGGGTGAGACCTATGCCTGGGACAATGGCTCGACCTATGTGCAGAACCCGCCCTATTTCGAGGGCATGAAGATGGAGCCCGAGCCGGTCTCGGACGTCATCAATGCCCGCGTGATGGGGCTCTTCCTCGACTCAATCACCACCGACCACATCTCGCCGGCGGGTTCGATCAAGGAAGCGAGCCCGGCGGGCGTCTATCTGCGCGACCACCAGGTCCGCCCGATCGATTTCAACCAGTACGGCACGCGGCGCGGCAATCACGAAGTGATGATGCGCGGCACCTTCGCCAATATCCGCATCAAGAACCAGATGCTGGGCGGCAAGGAAGGCGGCTTCACCCGCCATTGGCCGGACGGCGTCGAAATGCCGATCTTCGACGCGGCGATGAAATACAAGGCCGAGGGCGTTCCGCTCGTCGTGTTCGCGGGCCGCGAATATGGCACCGGCTCGTCGCGCGACTGGGCGGCCAAGGGCACCAAGCTGCTCGGCATCCGCGCCGTGATCGCCCAGTCCTTCGAGCGCATCCACCGCTCGAACCTCGTCGGCATGGGCATCGTGCCGCTCGTCTTCGAGGAAGGCGTCTCCTGGCTGACGCTCGGTCTCAAGGGCGATGAAACGGTAACGATCCGCGGCATCGCCGGCGATCTCAAGCCGCGACAGATGCTGGATGCGGAGATCACCTTCGCCGACGGCACCACCAAGGTCGTGCCGCTGCTCTGCCGCATCGATACGCTGGACGAGCTCGACTACTTCAAGAATGGCGGCATCCTGCAATATGTGCTGCGCAACCTCGTCGCCTGAGCCCTCAGGCGCGATCGGGACCGGCGCCACGGCGCCGGTCACCTTGAATTGACTGGTTCGCGAGCGGGTGCGGTCGTATTTGAGTGACCCGGGCCGCGTCATGTGGCCGCCCCTCTCGAGAACGCACTCTTCGACGCATGTCCCGTATCCCGTCCATCGTGGCGATCCTGATCTGCTCCGGCTTCGTGGCCGGCGCGGCTGGCGCTGCCGACGACCGCGACGGCGACGAGCAGGTGAAGGCGGTGCTCGAGCTTTTCACCAGCCAGGGCTGTGCCTCCTGTCCACCGGCTGACGAGGCCATGGAGTCGTTCAGCGAACGTCCCGATATCCTCGCGCTCTCCTTTTCGGTCGACTACTGGGACTATCAGGGCTGGAAGGACACGCTCGCCGAGCACGCGTTCACCGTCCGCCAGAAAGCCTATGCCGCCGCCCGCGGCGACAGGCAGGTGTACACGCCGCAGATGGTGGTCAACGGCCGCGTGCATGTGGTCGGCAGCGACTCCAAGACCATAGAGAAGGCCATCGCCGCCGGTCCGGCGCCTTCGGTGCCGATCAAGGTCGGCATGATGGGCGATGCGATCCGCGTGTCGGTAGGCGGCGCCGATAGCGCGGGGCCGCGCAAGGCGACGCTGTGGCTCGCGCTCTATGAGCGGCACGTCAAGGTGCCGATCGAGCGCGGCGAGAACCGCAACCGCACGCTCAGCTATTACAATGTCGTGCGCCGGCTGCGACCGATCGCCGTCTGGCGCGGCGAGCCGGTCAAGGTCGACCTGCCGATGGCGGAATATCGCGAGAGCGGCACCGACGGCTGCGCCATCCTGCTGCAGGAGACGGGCGCAGACGACCAGCCGGGCGCGATCATCGGCGCCGCGCATGTCGAAAAGGCCGGCGGCGGCTGGTAGGCTTTGCGTTCCGATGCGAGAGCGAAGCCGATGCTGGTCTTCTTCGATGTCGATGGCGTCCTGATCGACGGCTGGCATGCTGATGCCGCCCTGCGAAAGCCGTGGGACGCGACCATCACGGCGGATCTCGGCGTCGATCGTGCCGCTTTCCAGACGCGCTTCTTCGGCATCAGCGGGCAACGATCCGAAGCGCTGATGCATCAATGCGTGATCGGTCGTCTCGACCTGGCGGAAGCCCTGGCCGGCGTTCTGCCCGATATCGGGTATCGCGGCGAGGTGAAGGACTTCATGCGCTACTGGTTTGAAAAGGATTCAAACCTCAACGCCGACGTCCTGCAGCTGGTGGCGGAGCTCAAGCGAATTGCCGACGCGAAGGTGTTCATTGCGACGGGCCAGGAGCATCACCGCGCCCGCTATCTCTGGGACGATCTCGGTCTTTCCAAGCGCTTCGACGGCATGTTCTACAGCGCGTCGCTCGGTTATCCGAAGAAGGATGTCCGATTTTTCGAGGCGATCAATCAGACGCTTCGCATCGATCCGGCGCAACCGCCGCTCTTTTTCGATGACCAGCCGGAAATCGTCGCCTGCGCCCAACGCGCGGGCTGGGACGCCGCGGTCTTTCGATCGGCTGGGGATGTCAGCCGCCATCCCCGGCTGCAGCATCTCGCGCTCGGCGGTAATTCGGCTCGCTGAACCGGCGCTAACGCGCGAACCGCCCGGAAAACCCGGCAATCGCCAGCGGATTGTCGGCGAGCGTCTCCGCGTCGGCATGGTCGATCGAGGGGAGGCTCGAGAATGAAGCGGTGATGGCGGCTTCGGCGTCCTCGGAAAGATCGATGACGATCAGCACGAGGCGCGAGCGATGGTCGGCGCTCGGCCATGCGGGCAGCCGCTCCGGCGGATGAAACACCGTCTGCGCAGCCTGGACGACCAGCGGCCGGTCGCGGTCATCCACGGTCTGGATCAGGCCCTTGACCCGCAGCAGTTGCCGGCCGTGATTGCGGGCCAACCGCTCCAGGAAGCTCTCGAGGCTGGCGCGTCCGATCGGCGTCGTCCGGATCGCCGTGAAGGTGCGGATGCGGGCATCATGACGGCTGATGTCGTGATGTTCATGCGCGTCGTGGTCGTGATGATGATCGTGCCCGTGATCGTGATGATCATCCTGCGGGTCGGCCGCGAGCCACTCCTCGACGGCGGCGATCTTTCCGGCGGTCGCGAAGGGCTGGCTGTCGAAAAGCTCGGCCGCCTTGGGGGAATCGCTCAAGGCAGGGAGAATGGGCGCTGACGGATTGAGCGCCCGGATGGCGGCGCTCACCGCCGGATCGGCCGCCGGCATGTCGGTCTTGGTCAGCACGATCCGGTCGGCGACGGCGATCTGGCGCGCCGCCTCGTCATGCGCGGCGATCGTCTTCGCGCCATTGACCGCATCGACCACGGTCACGACACCGTCGAGCCGATAGCGCAGCGACAGATAGGGATGCAGCAGCACGCTCTGCAGCACGGGGGCCGGATCGGCGAGCCCCGTCGTTTCGATGATGACGCGATCAAGCCGTGCGATGCGCTTGTTGTCGAGCGCGCGCAGCAGCGCTTCCAGCGTCGTCGCGAGCTGGCCGCGGATCGTGCAGCAGAGACAGCCCGAAGACAGCTCGATGATGCCGTCTTCTGATTCGCCGACCAACAGGTGATCGAGCCCGACATCGCCGAATTCATTGATGATGACGGCGGTACCCGCAAGGGCCGGATCCTGCAGCAGCCGGTTCAACAGCGTCGTCTTGCCGGCGCCGAGGAAGCCGGTGAGGACGGTGAGCGGGACGGGCGGCTTCAATGCAGTTCGCCCTGTTCAGGCAGCGGCGCGATGTCGGTCGAATCGAAGGGGACGCCGATCTCGAGCTGGGCCGGAGCCGACGTCTTCTTGGTGGACTTCTTCGTCGCGGGGGCGCCGCTGGCCGGGGTTGCGTCAGGCGTCGCGGCCGGGGCGTTGGCGGCATCGGCTGGCAGTTCGCTGTCGCCTGTCGCCGCCGTCACGGCCGCCTTGCCGGCCTTCTTTGCGGTCTTGCTGGCCGATTTCTTGCCGCTCGCCTTCTTCTTGGCGGCGGGGGCGGCGGGATCGGGGTCGGTCGAGACGGCCTTGATGGTGCCATCTGCCGTCATCATGCCGAGGGTCGTGACCGGAACGGGATCCATCAACTTGAACTTCGGCACCAGCGCACTGACCTGCGCAGCCTCGACATCGACCTCATGCTCGCCGCGATCCTTGCGCTGGCAGATTTCGCCGCGCATGTCGATTGCATAGGGAACGGGCGAGCTGCCGCGGAAGCTTGCGAGCGCCGGGCCGGGCTTCGAACGGCCGCCGAAGCCGTCATTCATCAGCCGGGCCGCGAGTTCGGCGCGGTCCTTGGCATTGTCCATGCCGAGAACCACGGTGAGCAGGGTCGTGTTGCCGCGCTGCGCAACCGCGACGACATTGAAACCGGACGAGCAGATGAAGCCGGTCTTCATGCCGAGGGTGCCCGGATAGCGATCGAGGAGATTGTTGGCCGATTTGAGCACCCGCTTGCCCGATTGGATCGCCGAGATCGAGAAGATCGGCCGCCATTCGGGAAATTCGGTCCAGATGGTGCGGCCGAGCACCGCAAGATCGCGCGCGGTCGTGTATTGGCCGGGTCCCGGCAGCCCGTTCGGATTGACGAAATGGGTGGAGGCCATGCCGAGCCGCGCGGCCTCGGCGTTCATGCGTCCGACAAAGGCCGCCTCGTTGCCGCCCACGGTCTCGGCGACCGCGACCGCGATGTCGTTCGAGGAGTGGACCAGCATCATCTTCATGGCGTTGTCGAGGTCGATCGCCGTGCCGACCTTGAAGCCCATCTTGCTCGGCGGCTCCGCCAGCGCGTTCTTCGAAACGATCACGCGGGTCGCGAGCGAAACTTCGCCGGCGCGGAGCGCCTTGAACACGACATAGGCGTTCATCAGCTTGGTGACCGATGCGGGGTACCACATCTGATGCGGGTTGCGCTCGGACAGCACACGGCCGCTCGCCATGTCGACGACGATATAGGGCGTCTCGACCGCCCAGGCGGCGACGGCGCCGGGCAGCATCAGCATGAGCGCGACGATGAAGCGGGCGAGCGAACGCATCACGGGCAGATCCTGGTCGTTGCAAGCGAAAAGGGATGGGTCTGTCGGCAGCGACCCGGCGCCCTTCATAGACCAAAGCGGCGCCACTTGGCAAAAGTCCAGGCGAAATCAGGGGCCGGCGCGCCTTGCGCGGCGGCCGGTGGCATGAAATTCTCGCCCTCTGTCCGGTGCGCGCCAAGCGTCTCGCCGGGACGCGCATTGCGCCATCCAGAGGCCGATCCAGACCGTGAATTCATGACAGGGCCAGAAGTGATCGCCGAGCGCGGCCTGCGCGTCTCCGAGGCGGCCGATGTGGCGCGGATGCAGCGCTCGCGCGGCCGGGCGCGCGTCGGCTTCCGCCGTGATGGCGACGCGACGCGGCTGACGGAATTCATCCAGGAAGGCTGCTGCAAGGTGCGGCTGCCGCGGAGCGAGCCGGGATTGCCGCCCGATGCGGTGCTGCTCAACACCGCAGGCGGGATCACGGGCGGCGACCATCTCGTCTATGAGGCCGATGTGGGCGCCGGCGTCTCCGTGACCGTGACCACGCAGGCGGCCGAGCGCATCTATCGCCGTTCCGCTGGTGCCGCGCCGGCGCGGGTTGAAAACCGGATCGCAGTCGCGGCCGGCGGCCATATCGACTGGCTGCCGCAGGAGACGATCCTGTTCGAGCGGTCGGCGATCACACGCAGCCTCGAGGTGGATCTGGCGGAGGATGCCACGGCGCTGATGCTGGAGGCCTATGTCTTCGGCCGCACGGCCATGGGCGAGAGCCTGACGACGGTCTCGCTCGCCGATCGTTGGCGGGTGCGCCGCGGCGGGCGCTTAATCTATGCCGATGGGATCGTTGTCGATGGCGATGCACAGGCGCTGCTGAAGCGCGGCGCCACGGCAAGCGGCGGCGTCGCGGTGGCGAGCCTCGTGATGGTCGGGCACGATGTCGCGGGGAGGCTGGGGGCTGTGCGAGCGCTGCTCGAGGATTGCAGGGGCGAGGCTGGCGCCAGCGCTTTTGGCGACCTCATGACCATGCGATTTCTCGCGACGTCCGGGCAGGCCTTGCGGCAAGACGTGGAAAGCGTGATCTTGGCCTTGCGCGGGCGGCCGATGCCGCGCGTATGGTCTTGCTGATGCACGAACGGACGAACAGGGTCTGAAGCCATGAATCTGACACCGCGCGAGAAGGACAAGCTGCTCGTTGCCATGGCGGCGATCGTCGCCCGCAAGCGTCTGGAACGGGGCGTCAAGCTCAACCACCCCGAGGCGATCGCGCTTATCACCGATTATGTGGTCGAGGGTGCGCGCGACGGCCGGACCGTGGCCGATCTGATGGAGGCCGGGGCCCATGTCGTGACGCGCGCCCAGGTCATGGACGGCATCGCCGAGATGATCCACGACGTCCAGGTCGAGGCGACTTTCCCGGACGGCACCAAGCTCGTCACCGTGCACCAGCCGATCCGGTAGGTCCGCCATGCTGGAGTTGCGCCCCAATTGCGAGTGCTGTGATCGCGACCTGCCGCCGGCAGCGGCTGCGATGATCTGCAGCTTCGAATGCACATTCTGCCCGGATTGCGCGTCGTCCGTGTTCGGCGGCGCCTGCCCGAATTGCGGCGGCGGCCTGACGGCGCGACCGGTGCGCCCGGCTTGCAAGCTTGCCGCCAACCCGCCCTCGGCGCGTCGCGTCGTGAGCAATGACCCATCATGTCTCGATCGCCGCGGCATGTTTGCCGCCGGCGCCTGAACCGGCGAGGGACGCATCATGATTCCAGGCGAGATCATCACCGGCGTTGGCGACATCGAGCTCAATGTCGGCCAACCGACCGTGACGCTCGAGGTCGCGAATACCGGCGACCGTCCGATCCAGGTCGGCAGCCATTACCATTTCTACGAGACCAACGCCGCGCTCAGCTTCGATCGCGACAAGGCACGCGGCATGCGGCTCGATATCGCCGCCGGCACAGCGGTGCGCTTCGAGCCCGGCCAGGGCCGCACGGTGACGCTGGTGCCCTATGGTGGCGCTCGCACCGTCTACGGCTTCCAGCAGAAGATCATGGGCACCCTCGCCTGACAGGAGACGGACATGGCTGCCAAGATTTCACGCCACGCCTATGCCCACATGTTCGGGCCGACGGTCGGCGACAAGGTCCGTCTCGCCGATACCGATCTCGTCATCGAGATCGAGCGCGACCTCACCACCTATGGCGAGGAAGTGAAGTTCGGCGGCGGCAAGGTGATCCGCGACGGCATGGGCCAGAGCCAGGTGACCCGGGCCGGCGGCGCCGTCGACACGGTCATCACCAATGTCGTGATCCTCGATCATTGGGGGATCATCAAGGCCGATGTCGCGCTGAAGGATGGCCGCATTGCCGCGATCGGCAAGGCGGGCAATCCCGATGTGCAGAACGGCGTCGACATCATCGTCGGCCCCGGCACGGAGGTAATCGCGGGCGAGGGCAAGATCCTCACCGCCGGCGGCATCGATTCGCACATCCATTTCATCTGCCCGCAGCAGATCGAGGAAGCGCTGATGTCCGGCGTCACGACCATGGTCGGCGGCGGCACCGGTCCGGCCCATGGCACGCTCGCCACCACCTGCACGCCCGGCCCGTGGCATATCGCTCGCATGATCCAGGCGATGGACGCCTTTCCGATGAACATCGCCATCGCGGGCAAGGGCAACGCCTCGCGGCCGGAGGCGCTGGTCGAGATGATCGAGGCCGGGGCCTCGTCGCTGAAGCTGCACGAGGACTGGGGCACGACGCCGGCGGCGATCGACTGCTGCCTCTCCGTCGCCGACGATCACGACATCCAGGTGATGATCCACACCGACACGCTGAACGAGTCGGGCTTCGTCGAGGACACGATCGCCGCCTTCAAGGGCCGGACGATCCATGCCTTCCACACCGAAGGCGCCGGCGGCGGCCATGCCCCGGACATCATCCGTGTGGTGTCGCTGCCCAACGTCATTCCGTCGTCGACCAATCCGACGCGGCCCTATACGCGCAACACCCTCGAAGAGCATCTCGACATGCTCATGGTGTGCCATCACCTCGATCCGTCGATCCCCGAGGACGTGGCCTTCGCCGAGAGCCGCATCCGCAAGGAGACGATCGCCGCCGAGGACATCCTGCACGATCTTGGCGCGTTCTCGATCATGTCGTCGGACAGCCAGGCGATGGGCCGTGTCGGCGAGGTGCCGATGCGCACCTGGCAGACCGCGCACAAGATGAAGCTGCAGCGCGGCCGCCTCGCAAGCGAGACCGGCGACAACGACAATGCGCGCGCCAAGCGCTACATCGCGAAATACACGATCAACCCGGCCATCGCGCAGGGCCTTTCGCGCCATGTCGGATCAATCGAGGTCGGCAAGCGCGCCGATCTCGTGCTGTGGTCGCCGGCCTTCTTCGCCGTGAAGCCGGATATGGTGCTGGTCGGCGGCATGATCGCCGCGGCGCCGATGGGCGATCCGAACGCCTCGATCCCGACGCCGCAGCCGGTGCATTACCGGCCGATGTTCGGCGCGTTCGGCAAGGCGCTCACCAATTCATCGGTAACCTTCGTCTCGAAGGCGGCCGCAGAGAACGGCCTTGCCGGCAAACTCGGCGTCGCCAAGGAGCTGGTTGCGGTCGAGAACACGCGCGGCGGTATCGGCAAGGCGGCGATGATCCACAACAACGCCATGCCGCATGTCGAGGTCGATCCGGAGACCTATGAGGTTCGTGCGGACGGCGAGCTTCTGATCTGCGAGCCGGCCGACGTTCTGCCGATGGCCCAGCGCTATTTCCTGTTCTAGCGCGGGCGCTCACAACCAGGGCCGCCCTGCCGCATCGGCGGCGGCCGGAAAGAGTTTGCGATGATCCGCGCCATTTCCGTCTATCCCGCCGGCCTGTGGTCGAAAGCTGCGTCCGACGCGGTCCTGCTCGATTTCGATGCGCGGCACAGGCGCCGGGTGACGATGTCGGCCAAGGGTGGAACCTCGTTCCTGCTCGATCTTCCGGGCGCGGTGGCGCTGCGTCATGGCGACGGGCTGCTGCTCGAGGACGGCCGCATCATCGCCGTCGAGGCCGCGCCCGAGACGCTGGCGGAGGTCACGGCGCGCGATCCGGCCCATCTGGTGCGCATCGCCTGGCATCTCGGCAACCGCCATCTGCCGACCGAACTGCTCGGGACGCGCCTGCGCATCCGCCGCGATCATGTCATCGAGGCGATGCTGGAAGGGCTCGGCGCCGTCGTCAAGCCGGTCGAGGCGGCGTTCAATCCCGAGGGCGGGGCTTATGGCCACGGCCGCGTGCACGGCCACGACCATGGCCCTGCCGACGATCACGGCCATGACGACCACGGCCACGACCACGATCATCACGCCCCGAAGCGGGCGGCTCAAGACCACGACCACGATCATGGCCCTCACGGGCACGCGCATGATCACGATCATCATCACGACCATGGACATGACCACGATCATGGGCATTCCCACGATCACCATGGCCACGATCATGATGCCCACGGCCATGGCGGCGGGCGCCGGGGCCGGCCGTGACCCTTCATGAGCCTATCCTCGGCGACAGCGTCGATCCGCTTGCGCTGCATCGGCTGCTCGCCTGGCTGTCGCCGTCCTTCCCAGTCGGAGCGTTCAGCTACAGCCACGGCCTCGAATGGGCGATCGAGGACGGCACCGTCACCGATGCACCAAAGCTCGAGGCGTGGGTCGGCGATGTCCTGATGCATGGCGCCGGTCGCAGCGACGCGATCCTGTTCGCGCATGCGGCAGCGGCGATCGATGACGCGGCGGCGTTGCGCGACATCGTCGATCTCGCGGCGGCGTTCCAGCCGGGCGCCGAGCGGCGGCTCGAATCGCTGGCGCAGGGTAGGGCCTTCCTGATCGCCGTCCGGGCCGCTTGGCCAAACCCCGTCCTGGAGCGCGCGGCTGCCGTCATCGATGGCGCGGAAGGCCCGGCCTATCCGGTCGCAGTGGCGGTTGCCGCCGCGGCGCATGGCGTCCCGCGTCGGCCGGCGGTTCATGCCTATCTGCATGCCTTCGCGGCCAATATCATCTCGGCAGGGCTGCGCGCCGTGCCGCTCGGCCAGACCGACGGCCAGAAGATCATCGCGCGGCTTGGGCCGGTGGTGGCGCTGGTCGTCGACAGCGTCGAGGGCCTGCCGCTCGAGGCGCTTGGCGGCGCCGCGTTCCGCGCCGATATCGCCAGCATGAAACACGAAACACAGTATACGAGGCTGTTCCGCTCATGACCCGCTCCCCCAACGGCCCGCTCCGCGTGGGCGTCGGCGGCCCTGTCGGCTCCGGCAAGACGGCGCTGATGGATGCGCTCTGCAAGAAGCTGCGCGATCGCTACGACATCGCCGCGATCACCAACGACATCTACACCAAGGAAGATGCGGAGTTCCTGACCCGCTCCGGTGCGCTCACGGCGGACCGCATCCTTGGCGTCGAGACCGGCGGCTGCCCGCATACGGCGATCCGCGAGGACGCCTCGATCAATCTCGCGGCCGTCGCCGATCTCAACCGCCGCTTCCCGGCGCTCGACGTCATCCTGATCGAATCCGGCGGCGACAATCTCGCGGCGACGTTCTCGCCCGAGCTTGCCGACATCACGATCTATGTCATCGACGTCTCGGCCGGCGACAAGATCCCGCGCAAGGGCGGCCCCGGCATCACGCGCTCCGACCTTCTCGTCATCAACAAGATCGATCTCGCCCCGATGGTTGGCGCCTCGCTCGAAGTGATGGATCGCGATTCGAAGAAGATGCGCGGCGTCAGGCCGTTCGTGTTCACCAATGTGCGCTCCGGCCACAATGTCGATGACGTTGTCGCCTTCATCGAGGCCGCGGGCGGACTGAAGGCCGCCGCCTGAAGCAAAGCGCGCGGTGATGGCGTGATTTTCTGCTGCAGTGCAGCTAGACTTCGGCTTTGACGCCGCTCGCGGAGTGCAAGATGCCGATCATCAATCGTCTGGCCGAGTTCCAGAACGACATCGTCGCCTGGCGGCACGATTTCCACCGTCATCCTGAACTGCTCTACGATGTGAATCGCACGGCCGCGACCGTGGCGGGGTTGCTGAACGAATTCGGCGTCGACGAGGTCGTGACCGGCCTCGGGCGCACGGGCGTCGTCGGTGTCATCCGCGGCCGCAACAGTGCTGCCGGGCGGACCATCGGGCTGCGCGCCGACATGGATGCGCTGCCGATCGTTGAGACCACCGGCAAGGATTACGCCTCGGCCGAGCCCGGCAAGATGCATGCCTGTGGCCATGACGGGCACACCGCCATGCTGCTCGGCGCGGCGCGCTATCTGGCGGAAACGCGCAATTTCGATGGCACGGCGGTCGTCATCTTCCAGCCGGCCGAAGAGGGCGGCGGCGGCGGCCGGGCGATGGTCGAGGATGGCCTGATGGACCGCTTTGCCATCGACGAGGTCTATGGGCTGCACAACATGCCGGGCATTCCGGTCGGCAGCTTCGCGATCCGTCCCGGCCCGATCATGGCGGCGACCGATGAGTTCAATATCGAGATCATCGGCGTCGGCGGTCATGCCGCGAAGCCGCATGTCACGGTTGATCCGATCGTCACCGGGGCGCAACTCGTTGCTGCGATGCAGACGATTGTCTCGCGCTCAGTCGACCCACTCGAAGCGACGGTCGTGTCGGTGACGCAGTTTCACGCCGGACAGGCCCACAATATCATTCCCGGCGATGCTCGCCTCGTTGGAACCGTACGGACGCTGATGCCGGAGATGCGCGACCTTGCGGAAGCGCGTATCCGCGCGATCGCGGCCGGCATCGCGCTTGCCTCCGGCGCGCGGATCGACGTCGAGTACAACCGCAATTATCCGGTGACGGTCAATCATGTCGTCCAGACCGATTTTGCCGCCGGTGTCGCCAGCGCGATCGCCGGGGCATCGCATGTCGACACGGCGGTGGCGCCGATGATGGGCGGCGAGGACTTCTCCTACATGCTGGAAGCAAGGCCCGGCGCGTTCATCTTCATGGGCAATGGCGACAGCGCCGGCCTGCACAATTCCGATTATGACTTCAACGATGAGGCCCTGCCTGTCGGCGCGTCCTATCTCGCGAAGCTGGTCGAGACGGCCTTGGCGCCCGCCTGATCTTTTCAACGCGGCGACAACCTTCAAACAGGCTCCACACGCGCGGGAGCCTGTTCTGCATTCAGGCGATGAGATCGTGCTTTTCCGTCGGCATCGGATGCACCGGCTCGTCGCGCGTGCGCCAGAGCGAGACTATCACGCCGCCAGCGAGAAGGCCGACTGTCAGCCCAAGCGAGACGAGCGAATCCACCGGCCCGATCAAATGCGCCCAGAAGATCTTGGCGCCGACGACGATCAGGACCAGGGCGAGCGCATATTTCAGATAGTGGAAACGGTGCACCGCCGCGGCGAGCGCGAAATAGAGCGCGCGAAGGCCGAGGATCGCGAAGATGTTGCTGGTGTAGACGATGAACGGATCGGTGGTGATGGCGAACACCGCCGGCACGCTGTCGACCGCGAAGACGATGTCGATGATCTCGATGGTGATCAGCGCCAGGAACAGCGGCGTCGCCATCCGCGTCAGCTTGCCGGAGGGGCCATGCGGCACGCGGACGAAGAAGCGGTTGCCATGCAGTTCGCGCGTTACGGGGATGAACTTCCGGACCAGACGGACGATGCGGTTCTTCTCGATGTCCGGCTCGTCGTCTCCGGCGATCAGCATCTTGATCCCTGTGAGGATCAGGAAGGCGCCAAAGAGATAGAGGATCCAGCCGAACTGGCTGATCAAAGCCGCGCCGAGGCCAATCATGATCGCCCGCAGCACCACGACGCCGACGATGCCCCAGAACAGCACGCGGTGCTGATAGGCGCGCGGCACCTGAAAGGCGGTGAAGATCAGCGAGATGACGAAGATGTTGTCGAGGGCGAGGCTCTTCTCGACGACGAAGCCGGTCAGATAATCCATGCCGGATTCGGGGCCGATCTGCCACCAGACCCAGCCGCCGAACAGCAGCGCCACGCCGATATAGAGCGCGGAGAAGACGAGGCTGCGGCTGATGCCGATCTCATGGTCGCCCTTGTTGGCGAAGCCGAGATCGAAGGCGAGCAGCGCGATGATGATGACGATGAAACCGAGCCAGGCTGCGACGGGCTGGCCGAGGAAGTCCGCATAAAGGAACTGCGGGAAAGCGGAGACGATTTCCATGGGTACGAGCAATCGTCGCCGTGCCGATGGGCTTCAAGGGTCCGACATCGCGGTGGGCGACGCACCGCCAGAGGGGCCCGGACCCCGCTCGTGCAGCGGCAGCTAGGAGGTTGCAGCAGAGGTTTCAAGGCCTGACGGCACCCAAAAATACTCGACACCCTTCGGATTCTGGTGCAACGAGACTATCTACCCACCACCCGCGCGCCTCAGAAGCGCGCGGAGCCGTCTCCGGATGGCGCGATCGCCCCTGATGCGAGGTCATACCATGCCTGCCTATCGTTCCCGTACGACGACCCACGGCCGCAACATGGCCGGTGCCCGCGGCCTCTGGCGCGCGACGGGCATGAAGGACGGCGACTTCGGCAAGCCGATCATCGCGGTGGTGAACTCCTTCACGCAGTTCGTGCCCGGCCATGTCCATCTGAAGGATCTCGGCCAGCTCGTCGCGCGCGAGATCGAGCAGGCGGGCGGTGTCGCCAAGGAGTTCAACACGATCGCCGTCGACGACGGCATCGCGATGGGCCATGACGGCATGCTCTATTCGCTGCCCTCGCGCGAGATCATCGCCGACAGCGTGGAATACATGGTCAACGCCCATTGCGCCGACGCGATGGTCTGCATCTCCAACTGCGACAAGATCACGCCCGGCATGCTGATGGCGGCGCTCCGCCTCAACATCCCCGCGGTGTTCGTCTCGGGCGGCCCGATGGAGGCCGGCAAGGTCGTCATGCATGGCAAGAAGGTGGCGCTCGATCTCGTCGACGCCATGGTCGCCGCGGCCGACGAGCGCACCTCGGACGAGGATGTCGCGACGATCGAGCGGGCGGCCTGCCCGACCTGCGGCTCCTGCTCCGGCATGTTCACCGCGAACTCGATGAACTGCCTCACCGAGGCGCTCGGCCTGTCGCTGCCCGGCAACGGCTCGACGCTGGCCACCCATTCGGATCGCAAGCGCCTCTTCGTCGAGGCGGGTCATCTGATCGTCGATCTCGCCCGCCGCTATTACGAGCAGGAGGACACCAGCGTGCTGCCGCGTTCGGTCGCCTCGTTCGGCGCCTTCGAGAACGCGATGGCGCTCGATATCGCCATGGGCGGCTCCACCAACACCGTGCTGCATATCCTTGCGGCGGCGCATGAGGCCGAGATCGACTTCACGCTCGATGATATCGATCGCCTGTCGCGCCGGGTCCCGGTCATCTCCAAGGTGGCGCCTGCCAAGCAGGATGTTCACATGGAGGACGTGCACCGCGCCGGCGGCATCATGGCAATCCTCGGCGAACTGTCGCGGGCCGGGTTGCTCAATACGGATCTGCCGACCGTGCATGCGCGCACGCTCGGCGAGGCGATCCAGCGCTGGGATATCCGCCAGACCAATTCCGACAGCGTGCGCGAATTCTTCCGCGCGGCGCCGGGCGGCGTGCCGACGCAGGTCGCGTTCAGCCAGTCGTCGCGCTGGGACGAGCTCGACCTCGATCGCGAGGCCGGCGCGATCCGCGATGTCGAGAACGCCTTCTCGAAGGATGGCGGCTTGGCGGTGCTGAAGGGCAACCTCGCGCCGAACGGCGCCATCGTGAAGACGGCCGGCGTCGACGAATCGATCCTGAAATTCACCGGCCCTGCCGTGATCTTCGAGAGCCAGGACGACGCCGTGCACGGCATCCTCAACAAGAAGGTCAAGGAAGGTGACGTCGTCGTCATCCGCTATGAGGGGCCGAAGGGCGGTCCCGGCATGCAGGAAATGCTCTATCCGACCAGCTATCTGAAGTCGCGCGGCCTCGGCAAGGCCTGTGCGCTGATCACCGATGGCCGCTTCTCGGGTGGCACGTCGGGGCTTTCGATCGGTCATGCGGCGCCGGAAGCCGCTTCAGGCGGCGCCATCGCGCTGGTCGAGCCGGGCGATACGATCGAGATCGATATCCCCAATCGCACGATCCGCATCGTCATCTCGGACGCCGAACTCGAGGCGCGTCGCGCCGCGATGAATGCCAAGGGCAAGGCGGGCTGGAAGCCGGCCAACCCTCGCAAGCGCAATGTCACACCGGCGCTGCGCGCCTACGCTGCCATGGCGACCAGCGCCGATCGTGGCGCCGTCCGCGACGTGACGCAGGTCGAGTAGCGCTCTACCGAACTTCTGCCGCGGCGGGCCTGGCCCGCTGCGGCAGCAGCGCCGCCGGATCTCCGGCATTCCGTTCCGATCAAGGAGCCTCGGCAGATGCCGTTCGGGTCAATCGCCGTTCTCGCCTTTGCTGCCGTGGCTACCGTTTTTTCCGTCGTGCAACTCGTGCTGGCGGCGACGCAGGGCTGGCTCTACGGCCGGCGGGGCGTGCTTCTCTATGCGGACCGGCCGTATGAATTCCTGCTGACGGTCATCATCGACGTCGCGGCCGCGCTGTTCTTCGCAGCCGTGTTTATCGTGGTCTACCGGAAATATCGCGGCCCGAGCCGGCTCTGAGCGACATCGCCCGGCTCCGGCGCCGAACCCTCATTCCCCGACGATCTTGACCTTCTCGCCGACCGCGGGAAGGCCGGCGCCCGGCTTGATGTCGTTGAGGATCAGGAACAGGTCCTCCGGCCGCTCGACACCGCGCATGCGCGCCGTCATCGAAGCGATCGTATCGCCCGGCTGCACGGTGACGATGCGAATGCGCAGGGGCTGCAGGGCCGCGGCTTCCTGCGGTGTCAGGCGGCGGAAGCTCGCCACGGTCGCATTGGCGGCCTTCTCAAGTCCGGGCGTGTCACTCTCATTGGCGAAGATGAAGCGATAGGTGGCGCTGTCGCCGACGCGGATGACGGCAATCCGGAACACCCAGCCCTTGGCCTGCGCACGCGCGGAAGCGACGTCGAGCCCGTTGACCGTGAAGGTCTTGATCGTCGTCGTGTCGAGACCGTTGACCCAGCCCGAGGCGATATAGGCGGCGAGCGAGGATCCAGCCGGGAGGTTGGCGCCGTCGAAGCGCAGCGCCGTGCCGTCCGGGCCGGTGGCGAGCACGGCGTCGCTGGTATTGTCGAGCACAAAGCCATCCGGCACGGCGAAGCCGACGCCGAGGCTCGGATGCATGAAGGTCTTGCCGCGCACGAAGCCCTGCGACGGGTCGTCGCCATAGACGATGCCGTTGATGCCGGCGAGATAGCGGTCGCGGTCGACCTCGCCGATGCCGGGTGCGCCGAACTGCCGCGCCGCGCGGATCGCGAGTTCGACGCGCTGCGGCGTCGCCGGGTGGCTGGCAAGGAAGTCGGGTCGCTTGTCCTGCACAGCGCCGGCGGACTTGTAGGCTGAATAGCGCCCCATCAGGTCGAGGAAACGCGCCGCGGCAAAGGGGTCGTAGCCCGCCTTGCCGATCGTGCGCACGCCGATGGCGTCGGCCTCGAGCTCCTGCTGCTGCGAGAAGGCGGCGAGCGTGCGCTGGCTGGAGGCGAGCGCCACCTTGCCGGCATCGCCGTCCTGCAGAACATCGGTGACGACACGGCTGACGATCACGGCCGCCTGCGCCTTGTTCTGGCGCTGCATGGCGTGATTGGCGGTGACATGGCCCATCTCATGCGCGATCACGGCCGCGACTTCGGACGAGTCGTTGGCAAGCGCCAGTAGACCGCGCGTCACATAGAGATAGCCGCCCGGGAGCGCGAAGGCGTTGACCGAGGGGCTGTTCAGGATCGTGATGCGATAGGACTGCGAGGGATCGTCCGATGCGGCGACGGCCCGGCCGACGATGCGGGCCAGCGTCTGCTCGAGCTTGTCGTCGTGATAGATGCCGCCATAGCTCGCGACGATGCGCGGATGCTGCTCCGCGCCGATGCGCGCCTGTTCTGGATCGGCAGGCGGCTGCGCGGGCGCACCGGCGACCGTCGGCGGCGGACCGTAGGTGCCCTCCAGGGAAGCCGTGGTGCAGCCGGCGAGCAAAAGCGCGGCAAGAAGCGCTGCCGCGATCCCCGGCCGCCGCCTGGCCGTCCCGGAGATATTGCCGCCTTCAGCGCTGAAATCCGCCATCAATCACCGTCGTCCAACAGTTCGAGCTGCGCGGGATTGGTTACCCTGAGGCTCGGTCCGTCATGGTCCTCGATCCAGCCGCGCAACCGGACATGCCGGCCCCTCAGCGAGACCGGCGCCTGTCCGAGCGCTGCAAGCGCCTCACCCGCCGGCCCGGCCACCACGGCCGTGAAGTCGGTTCGCCAGTCTCTTCCGAAATCGAGATAGGCGATCCTGCCGCGGACGCCGACGGAAACAACGCGCCCTTCCACCAGATCGTAAACGTCAGCGCGATCGGCAAGGGCCGGGTCGCGCGCCGCGCGGATGGCGTAATACGGATCAGACCAAAGGCCAAGCCGGTTTTCACGGGCTTCACGTTCAGTTGCGAAGAGTGAAGACAGGCAGCCGGGCGGCTCGTCGCCGGGCATCACACGGGCAAGACCTTCAGCGATCATGGCTTCGTTCAAGGATCCATCGGCACCTTCGGCGGTCACGACCGCGACGGTGCGGCCGTAGCGGTCGCGGCCAGCGAAGGGAAGTTCGAGCGCAACATCCTGGCCAAGCGCGAGCTTGCCGAGGGCGGCGCGGGCCGCTTCGGCGAGCGGCCAGGGTGCAACAGTCGCGGCTAGCGGAGGTTCTGGCGCGGCGATGCCGGCGAGGCGGATGACGAGGCCGTCGTCGAGCTTCAGCGTCGCCCCGTCGATCACGGCGGCAACCCGCCCGCCTTCGGCCGGCTGGAGCGGGCAATCGGCCATCGCCGACGCCATCGACACGAAGGACAACGCCAGCGCCACGCCGGCAGCGCCGTATCGTCGGACGAGCGAATCGATCGGAATAGATGTCGCGCCCATGCGGTCAGTGTTGCACGCAACATTCGGGCGATGAACCGTCAACGGCCCTGCTGCGATGCGTGTCCGCGCGGCGTCGCAACGCTGCAACACCTTGCAACACCGTCGTTACAGGGTTTCGCACGCGCTTTTTCCTGCCTCCCGACAGCCGGGCGGGGGGTGCAATCGGGAGCGCGACTATGCTAGAGGGACCATCTCCGCGTCCCGGTAGCTCAGCAGGATAGAGCAACGGTTTCCTAAACCGTAGGTCAGGGGTTCGAATCCCTTCCGGGACGCCATTTTCCTGCTCCGCGTCGAAGCCGCCAGCGCGCGCTCGTAACGACGTCCGCATCATGTCCGATCCGGCGCCGTCAGCCTTCGAGGAAGCGGCCGAGCGGATTGAGCGGCTTGACCCCGTCGCACACGATCTTGGCGATCGCGAGCATCGGCACGGCGAGGATTGCGCCGGGAACGCCCCACATCCAGAACCAGAAGATCAGCGACACGATGACCAGAACCGGGTTCAGGGTGAAGCGCCGGGCCAGAAGGATGGGCGTCACGCTCTCGCCTTCGACAAGATGAATGAGGAGGTAGAGACCGGCCGGCATGAGCGCCTGCAGCAGCGGATCGATGGTAATGAGACCGGCCATCAGGAACAGGCCGACGCCCGCGGCTGGGCCCATGATCGGAACATAGTTCAGGGCAAAGGCGATCGCGCCCCAGAGCAGGGGATCGCCGAGGCCGCACAGCCACATCGCCAAGCCCGTCGCGATGCCGACCAGAGCGTTCATCGCCGTGATGGTGATCAGATAGGCGGAGACATTGTCCTCGATCTGCTGAGACATCTCCACGACGCGACGCTTGTCGCGGAAATTCGGCACGATCTCGACCATCCGGCGCAGGAACGTGTCGCCGGAAATCAGCAGGAAATAAAGGACCAGCAGCGTTTCGAAGAAGCCCGACGCGAAATGCTGGGTTCCCTTCATCAGCGTTGAGGCGAGCGAGGGTCCCTCGTTGGCAGAGGAGCCATTGTCGAACTGGCTGAGGAAGGTCTGCAGGGTGTGGAGCGGACGGGCGAGGAATTTCAGCCGGTCCTCGATGCGGTCTATTCCTTCGGGCACCTTGGCGGCCCAGTTGGTCGCTGGTCCCGACATGGCGGCGCCGAGCGCGACGATGATCGCGAAGACGCCAAAGATAAGCAGAAGGGCGCCGATGCTGCGCGGAACCCGCAGCCGATCGAAAGCCCGCATGCCCGGCTGCAGCAGCATCTTCAGCACGAAGGCCAGGACGATCGGCAGGATGATCGCCGAGGCGAAGTAACAGACAGCCAAGACAGCGATGACAAGAAGCATCGTCTGGATGACGATCTTCGGATCGGAGGGAAGCGGTCCATCGGGCGCCGTAAGGTCAGGCGCCTCGATCGGACGTGTTTCTGTCGTCGGCACCTCGAACTTGACGATTGGGTCCGACATTGCGCTCTGCCCCGATGATGTGTCGCGCGGCCCCCGTGCCGCGCGCTCATAACAATGCGCGACAGCGTGTTTCGATCCGTCTCCGTTCGCGGCGCTGGGTTCTGTGCTAAAGGCAGGAAAAGCGGGAAAATCGCGACCTCGGTGTAACGATCCGCGCCCTGCGGACGAACAGGCCTTCGGAAGCATTTGATGATCGATCGCGAAGAGGCATGGGCGTCCCTCATGCGCAGCAGCCTTGCCGGCGATCAGGCCGCCTATCAGACTCTCTTGCGCGCGCTCGCGCCGGCGCTACGCGCCTCGGTGCGGCGACGTCTGGCCGGCATGGGGCAGCCGCTCGAGGAGTGCGAGGACATCGTGCAGGAGACGCTGCTGGCCATTCACTTGAAGCGTCATACATGGCGGACGAGCGATCCGTTCGGGCCGTGGCTATTCACCGTCGCACGCAACAAGCTGATCGATCACGTGCGCAAGCGCGGCCGGCGGATCGAGATTCCGATCGAGGATTTTGCCGATATCCTGCCAGCCGCCGAAGAACGGCCGGGCGCCGATTCCGCAGAGGTCGACCGACATCTCGCACAGTTGCCGGCCAAGCAGCGCGCAATCCTGAAGACGGTGGCCGTCGAAGGCGCATCCGTCGGCGATGCGGCCCGGCAGCATGGCATGACGCCGGGCGCCGTTCGCGTGGCGTTGCATCGCGGATTTGCGAGCCTCGCGGCGCGGCTGAGAACAGAGGAGTGAGGACGAGGACATGAGGACGGACGATCTCATTCGCGGCCTCGCCGCCGACGAAAAGCGCGAGACGAGCCCCGGCCGGGCCGTCGCGCTGCTGCTCCCGGCTGGGCTCGCCGTTGCCGTCCTGTTGTTTTCCTTGCTGCTTCGCGTCAGGCCGGATTTCCTGCCGATGCTGGCGACGCCCTGGCTGCCGTTCAAGTTCGCGGTGACGCTCAGTCTTGCCGTCGCGGCGCTCCTTATCGTCTCGCGGCTCGTCCGGCCGGGGGTCAGGGCCGGTCCGGTCGCCGTCAGCCTCCTGGTTCCCTGCGGGATGCTGGCGCTTGGCATCGCCGCCGTGCTCGGCCTCACGCCGCCCGAGACCTGGGGTCCCGGGCTGGTCGGTCACTATGCGCGCTACTGCGTGGTCTTCGTGCCGCTGATGGGCGCGCCGATCCTGGCGGCGCTGCTCCTGGCGCTGCGCAAGGGCGCGCCGACGCGACCCGGTCTTGCCGGCGCCTGTGCAGGGCTCGCCGCGGGCGGCCTTGGCGCGGCGCTCTATGCGTTTCACTGCACGGACGATTCGCCGCTGTTTGTGCTGACCTGGTATGGGATCGGCATCGCCGCGCTCACGGCCGCCGGCGCGCTGATCGGCCGCCGCGTCCTCGCCTGGTAGACCGTTACGCGTCGACCTCGCCGGTGCGCGCCAGCGGATGGTGGTCGGCCACGAGGCTGCGCAGCCGTTCCTCGAGCACATGGGTATAGATCTGCGTCGTCGAGATGTCGGCATGGCCCAGCAGCTGCTGGACGATGCGCAGATCGGCGCCGTTCTGCAGCAGATGGCTGGCGAAGGCATGCCGCAGCACATGCGGCGAGATGCGTTCCGGCTTGATGCCGGCGGCGCTGGCCAGTTCCTTCATCTCGCGCGCGAAAGCCTGCCGCGTGAGGGTGCCGCTTTCGCTGATCGCCGGAAACAGCCAGGGACCGGCGGGCCTGTCACCTTCTGCGGCGCGGCGCAGCGACATGAAACGGGCGATCGCCTCCCGGGCCCGCGCCGTCAGCGGCACGACGCGTTCCTTGCCGCCCTTGCCGCGTACCATGAGCATGCGGAGATCGGGCCGCGCGGCGGACGCCGGCAATGCGACGAGCTCGGAAACGCGGAGGCCGGAGGCATAGAGCGTTTCCAGCAGGGCGACGAGGCGGGCCGCTCGCAGGGCTGCGGAGGGGGTTTCGGCCTGGCCGACGACCGCTTCCGCGGTTTCGAGCAACCGGTCGACCTCGGCCTCCGACATGATCTTGGGCAATGCGGGCTTGCGCTTCGGACCGGCGATGATGCCCGAGGGGTCGTCCTTGCGAATGCCTTCCGCAAACAGGAACCGATGCAGCTGGCGGATGGCCGAAAGGCGTCGCGCCGCCGAGGACGCGGCGTAGCCGCGCGCTTCCAGCTCGGCGAGATAGGCGCGCAACGCGGCAGCGTCGGCGGTGCGTATGCTGGACTTTCGCCGTGCCAGGAAGCCGGCATAGTCTTCGACGTCGCGGCGATAGGACGAGAGCGTATTGGGAGAGGCGCCGCGCTCCGCGCTCATCATTTCCAGAAACGATTCGAGATCGCTCAGGAAGGCCGGCGGCGCTGCCGATTCGCGGTTCATCATCAGTCCTTCAGCAGCTTGTCGGTCGGGATTCGGATCGTAATCTCCCGCGGTGTCGGCTCGACGAAGGTCGCTAGCGCATAGACCGCGCCGAACGCCGCGAGGGCGAGCGCGATCAGGACCATGATGAAACGCGACAGCGTCGGCATGCGAGCCCGGTCCCGGCGCGAGGTTTCCGTTCAGGTCTCCTGCTTATGGCACGCGCCGCGCCGCTGGCAAGCACCACGGCATCGACACGTGCCCTCGCTTGACAGCCTGCGCCTGCTGCGGCTCTACCTCTTTGGTCCGTATTCGGCGGATGCGGCGGGCGAGGATGCAACAGGACGCGATACGAGGCGAGGAAGCGGCCAGAGCGGCCGCCGGGCTGGTCGAACAGCTTGGCGGGCGAGCGATCGTGCTCGTGGGCCTGATGGGCGCCGGCAAGACCTCGGTGGGCAAGCGCCTCGCCACGCGGCTGCAACTGCCTTTCGTCGACGCCGATGCCGAGATCGAGAAGGCCGCTGCCGCCACCATTCCCGAGATCTTTGCCAAGCATGGCGAGGCCTATTTTCGCGATGGCGAGCGGCGGGTCATCCGCCGATTGCTCGACAGGCGACCGAAAGTGCTGGCGACGGGTGGCGGGGCGTTCATGAGCGCGGAGACCCGCGCCGCGATTGCGGCCGACGGCGTCTCGATCTGGCTGCGCGCCGAGCTCGATATCCTGATGGCGCGCGTGCGCAAGCGCTCGAATCGGCCGCTGCTCCACACCGAGGATCCCGAAGCGACGATGCGGCGGCTGATGGAAGAGCGCTATCCCGTCTATGCGACGGCCGATATCCATGTCGTCTCCCGCGACGTGCCGCATGAAGTCGTTGCCGAGGAGACCTTGACGGCGCTCGCCAGCTTCCTGGCAGCCGGCTCTCCCGACGAAAGGCCCCCGACGTGACCCTATCCTCCCCAGCGCTCGCCGAACCCATCCGCGTCGGCGTTGCGCTCGGCGACCGCTCCTATGACATCCTCATCGGCCGCGGCCTCATCGCCTCTGCCGGCGCCGAAATCGCACGGCGGGCGCCGCGCGTCCGCGCCGCGATCGTCAGCGACGCGAATGTCGGCCCACTTTACAGCGCCGACCTCGCCAGGTCTCTCGAGGCGGCCGGTATCGGCTCGGTCGCAGTCGACGTCGCGCCTGGCGAAGGCACCAAGAATTTCGCCAATCTCGAACATGTCGTCCGCGCGGTGCTCGCCGCTAGGCTGGAGCGTGGCGATATCGTGATCGCGCTCGGCGGCGGCGTGGTCGGCGATCTTGCCGGCTTCGCGGCGGCGATCGTGCGCCGCGGCATGCGCTTCGTGCAGCTTCCGACCTCGCTGCTGGCCCAGGTCGACAGCTCGGTCGGCGGCAAGACCGGCATCAATACGCCGGAGGGCAAGAATCTGGTCGGCGCCTTCCACCAGCCGAGCCTCGTCATCGCCGACACCGCGGTGCTGGATACGTTGCCGCCGCGGGAACTGCGCGCCGGCTATGCCGAGGTGGCGAAGTATGGGCTCATCAATGATGCCGGCTTCTTTGAATGGCTGGAGGCGAACTGGCGCGGTGTTTTTTCAGGCGGGCCGGAACGCGAACAGGCGGTGGCGACGAGCTGCCGCGCCAAGGCGCGCGTCGTCGCGGCGGATGAACACGAGACCGGCGAGCGGGCCCTGCTCAATCTCGGCCACACATTCGGCCATGCGCTGGAGGCCGCGACCGGCTATTCGCAGCGCCTCGTCCATGGCGAGGGCGTCGCGATCGGCATGGTGCTGGCGCATCGCTTCTCGGCGCGGATGAACCTCGCTTCGCCCGATGACGCGGCGCGCGTCACGGCGCATCTCGCCGATGTCGGGCTGCCGACCGAGCTTCAGAAGATCGAGGGTACGCTGCCCGATGCCGATGGCCTGATGGCGCTGATCGCGCAGGACAAGAAGGTTTCACGCGGCACGCTGACCTTCATCCTGACGCATGGCGTGGGCAAAGCCTTCATCGCGAAGGACGTGCCCCCGGCCGCCGTGCGTGATTTCCTCGCCGACAGCCTGTGAGCGGGAGGCGGCGATGCTCGACGTCCTGAGCCTTTTCTTCGGCAACCGGATCGATATTCCCGGCCATATCGGCTTCCTGCTGATGGCCGTGTCGCTGTTCCTGACGAATATCCTCTGGCTGCGCGTCTTCCTGATCCTGTCGTTTGCCTTCCTGATCGTCTATTTCGCGCTGTCGCCGATGCCGCTCTATACCGGCATCGCGTGGATGGGTCTCTTCATCCTGATCAACCTCTATCGTCTCAAGGCGCTGCTCGCCGCGCGGCGGGTCGTCGACGCGGTTCCTGGCAGCGCGCTGCTGCGCGACAGTCTCGCCGATCTCGACGACGAGGAACTGGCGCGGCTGGTCGAATTCGGTGAACTGGTCGATCTCGACGATGGCGCCGTGCTGATCGGCGCCGGCGATGCCGTCAATGCGATCTATCTCGTCGCGAAGGGCAGGGCGCAGGTGGAGGTCGGCGGCGTGGTCGCGGCCCGGCTCGGTCGCGGGGCCTTCATCGGCGAGGTTGCCTTCCTCGCCGACGCGCCATCGACTGCGACGATCCGCGCGGCCGGACCTCTGCAGGTGATCGCGCTCGACGCCGAGCAACTGCGCCTCGCCGGCGAGAGCGATCCGCGCATCGCCGCCGGGATCTACCACGCGATGGGCCGGGCGCTGGCCAAGAAGCTGCTTGCCACCGGCCGCGTCAAGGCACGCGCCTAGGCGTTCAGTCGGCGGCTGCGGCTTCGATGGCGAGTGCATGCACGCCAGCCGCCAGCTCGTCCGCCAGGAGGCCGTTGATGATACGGTGCATCTCGATCCGGCTCTTGCCGCGGAAGGCCGCAGCGGCGATCCGGACGCGGTAATGCGTCTCTCCCCCCGGCCGTGCGCCATGATGGCCCTTGTGCAAATGCGACTCGTCGATCACATCTAGACGTGCCGGCTGCAGGGCTTCCGCAAGCACCTTGGTGATCCGGTCCCTGGTATCCATCGTTCTCTCCATTCACCCCGTGCCGAAACATCGCCTTGTTCGGGCGATGGGTGGCTAGCATAATCAGCCGATGAAGCTCGATTCAAAAATCTTCGACCGCATCCGCATCAAGCCGGATGGCGACGCGATGCTGAAGGAGTCGACCATCCAGTGCAGCTGGGCGGGTTGCGACCGGCCGGGCACGCACAAGGCCCCGAAGGGGCGCAATCGCGAGGGCGAATATCACCACTTCTGCATCGATCACGTCCGCCAGTACAACAAATCCTACAACTACTTTTCCGGCATGGGCGACGACGCGATCGCTGCCTACCAGAAGGATTCGCTGACCGGGCACAGGCCGACCTGGACCATGGGCGTCAACAGCGCCGGCGAGAAGCGCGAGGATGTCCGCCGCACGGCGGCCAAGGACTGGACCGGCGGTATCCGCGATCCATTCGACATGTTCGAGCGCGGCTTCAAGCCGCCGCCCGAGGAAGCGCCGAAGCGGCATCTGAAGACGCTGGAACGCAAGGCCTTCGACACGCTCGATCTCGAAGGCGGCGAAGCTGGCGAGGCGATCAAGTCGCGCTACAAGCAATTGGTGAAGCTCTATCACCCTGATGCCAATGGCGGCGATCGCGGCTCGGAAGACCGACTTCGCGAAATCATCCAGGCTTACAACTTCCTCAAGGCCGCCGGCTTCTGCTAGAACGAAAAACGGCCTCTCCCGGCCATCTTCAATCCCGGTCCCTTCCGACGCGAAACCGACCGAAAGCGTCCCTTGGACGCGACGGAGCCAACATGACTGATACCACGAGCGACCGCACGGCCCTTCCGGACACCGAGGTTTCGGTCAAGGAAACGTTCGGCTTCGAGAGCGACCTCATCGTTCCCGCCTATTCGGCTCCGAACGAGCATGTGCCGGATGCGGACCCGGACTATCTGTTCGACCGCGTGACCACGCTGGCGATCCTTGCGGGTTTCGCGCGCAACCGCCGCGTGATGGTGACCGGCTATCACGGCACGGGCAAATCGACGCATATCGAGCAGGTCGCGGCGCGCCTCAACTGGCCGTGCATCCGCGTCAATCTCGACAGCCATATCAGCCGTATCGACCTGATCGGCAAGGACGCGATCGTCATCAAGGATGGCCTGCAGGTCACCGAGTTCCGCGACGGCATCCTGCCCTGGGCCTACCAGCACAATGTCGCGCTTGTGTTCGACGAATATGACGCCGGCCGTCCGGACGTGATGTTCGTCATCCAGCGTGTGCTCGAATCCTCGGGCCGCCTGACGCTGCTCGACCAGAACCGTGTCATCCGCCCGCATCCGGCCTTCCGCCTGTTCGCCACCGCCAACACGGTCGGCCTTGGCGATACGTCCGGCCTCTATCATGGCACGCAGCAGATCAACCAGGCGCAGATGGACCGCTGGTCGATCGTCACCACGCTGAACTACCTGCCGCATGACAACGAGGTTGGCATCGTCCTCTCAAAAGCCAAGCATTTCGCCGATGCGAAGGGCCGCGCGCTGGTCGGTCGCATGGTGCGCCTCGCCGACATGACCCGCTCCGCCTTCGTCAACGGCGATCTCTCCACGGTGATGAGCCCGCGCACGGTCATCACCTGGGCCGAGAATGCCGAGATCTTCGGCGATATCGCCTTCGCCTTCCGCGTCACGTTCCTCAACAAATGCGACGAGCTCGAGAGCTCGCTGGTGGCCGAGTTCTACCAGCGTGCCTTTGGTGAGGAACTGACCGAGTCGGCGGCTAACGTCGTCCTGTCCTGAAGCGGCGCGCGCAATGAGCGGCTCCAATTCCGATCCGAAGCCAAAGCCGGGCGAAGCGGCGATCGAGCCGCTGAAGCGCGCGGTCGCCGGCTGCGTGCGCGCGATTTCCGGCAAGGCCGACCTCGAAGTCACCTTCTCCAACGACCGGCCGGTGCTGACGGGCCTTCGGGCGCGCCTGCCCGAGCCCGGCCGCAAGCCGACCGCGCAGGAAATCGCGGTGACGCGTGGTCTCGGCGATTCGATGGCGCTGCGCCTCGCCTGCCATGACCAGGCGCTGCACCGCTCGGTCGCGCCCGAGGGCAAGAATGCCCGCGCGGTGTTCGATGCGGTCGAGCAGGCTCGTGTCGAGGCGATTGGCGCCCGGCGGATGGACGGCGTTGCCGGCAATCTCGCCGCGATGCTGGAGGACCGCTATCACCGCGGCAATTTCCAGGACATCACCGAGCGCGCCGAGGCGCCGCTCGAGGATGCCGTGTCGCTGCTCGTCCGCGAAAAGCTGACGGGGCTGGCGCCGCCGGAATCGAGCCGGAAAATCGTCGATCTCTGGCGCGACTGGATCGAGGACAAGGCTGGCGATGGCTTTGCCCGCCTGGAAACGACGGTTGGCGACCAGCGCCGCTTCGCCTCCGCGGTCCGCTCGCTGCTCGCTTCGCTTGAAATGGGCGACGAGCTCGGCGAGGGCGACGACGACGACAATGACGAGAATGGCGAGGCATCCGAGGATTCGGGCGCCGAGCAGGAGAGCGGTTCCGATCAGTCGGATCAGGCCGAAAGCGAGGCTTCGGAGGATTCCGAGGCGAGCGGCGAGGAAGCCGACTCCGGCGAGACCGAGACGACCGAGACCGGCGCCGAGGAGGAGAGCGAGGGCGACGAGAGCGAGGACGCGCGCGATGCCGGCGAGGAACGCCGGCCCGAGCCGCCACAGCTCCGCGCCACGCCGACGACCGACTACAAGGCGTTTACCGTTCGCTTTGACGAGACGATCAAGGCCGAGGATCTCTGCGATTCCGCCGAGCTCGATCGGCTGCGCGGCTTCCTCGACAAGCAACTCGCCAATCTGCAGGGCGCGGTCGGACGCCTCGCCAACCGCCTGCAGCGCCGGCTGATGGCGCAGCAGAACCGTTCCTGGGATTTCGACCGCGAGGAGGGCATCCTCGATCCGGCGCGGCTCCACCGTGTCGTGACAGACCCGATGCAGCCGCTGTCCTTCAAGATCGAAAAGGACACCGATTTCCGCGACACCGTGGTGACGCTGCTGATCGATAATTCCGGCTCGATGCGCGGCCGGCCGATCACGGTCGCGGCCACTTGCGCCGATATTCTGGCGCGGACGCTGGAGCGTTGCGGCGTCAAGGTCGAGATCCTCGGCTTTACGACCCGCGCCTGGAAGGGCGGCCAGTCGCGCGAGGCGTGGTTGCACGCCGGCAAGCCGGCGGCGCCCGGACGGCTCAATGATCTCCGCCACATCATCTACAAGGCGGCCGACGCCCCTTGGCGGCGGGCGCGGCGCAATCTCGGCCTGATGATGCGCGAAGGTCTGCTGAAGGAGAATATCGACGGCGAGGCGCTCGACTGGGCGCATCAGCGGCTGCTGGTGCGGACCGAACAGCGCAAGATCCTGATGATGATCTCGGACGGCGCGCCGGTCGACGATTCGACGCTTTCGGTCAATACCGGCAACTATCTCGAACGGCATCTGCGCTTCGTCATCGACGAGATCGAGAACCGCTCGCCGGTCGAGCTGATCGCCATCGGCATCGGCCATGACGTGACGCGCTATTACAAGCGCGCGGTCACGATCGTCGATGCCGAGGAACTGGCTGGCGCGATGACCGAGAAGCTCGCCGAGCTGTTCGACGAAAAGGCGGTGGCTGCGCCCCAGCAGCGGCGGAGGCGCGCCGGGTGAGGCATAGGCTTGCTTGGCTTGTTCTCGCGGCGTTGCTGCCTCTTGCCTCCGCGGACGCTGCGAGCCGGCCGCAGGCCGGGATGGCGCCGATAGAGGTTCACGCCGAGCCGATCGACGCTTTCCGGCGCTTTGGCCCGGAGACGCGGTTCGGCGAATTCGAATTTCGCGGCGGACTCGTCCTTTCCTCGCCGATGAAGCGCTTCGGCGGCCTTTCAGGTATTGACCTCCGACCCAACGGGGTGGATTTCCTCGCCGTCTCCGACCTCGGCCAGTGGTTTTCCGGGCGTCTGACACGCAGCGCCGGTCGCTTGACGGGCGTCGAGGCCACGGCATGGGGGACGATGCGCGATACGCGTGGGCGCCCACTCCTGCGCCGTAGTCGCGCCGATGCCGAATCGGTGCGGTTCGCGCCCTCCGGCCGCGGCGCCTATGTGACCTTCGAGCAGAGCAACGATCTGAGATTCTACGCCTTCACCGCTGATCCATCCTCCGCGTGGGCCGAGATCGTGCCGATGCCGCGCGCCGCACGCGGCTTCGTCGCCAATCAGGGGCTGGAGATGGTGGCTGTGGGCCCGCCAGGCGGCCCGCTCGCCGGCGTCCCGGTGCTGGTGTCCGAGCGCTCGCTGGATGCCGATGGCAATCATCGCGCCTTTGTCGTGCGCGGCAAGCTTGCCGGCGCTTTCTCGATTGTCCGCAGCGACGATTATGACGTCACGGACGGCGCCTTCATGCCAAATGGCGACCTGCTGCTCCTGGAGCGGAAGGTCACGGTGCTTCCAGTCGGCGTCAATATGCGGCTGCGCCGCATCCCGGGCGACGCGATCCGCCCCGGCGCGGTGCTGGACGGGCCAGTGGCGCTCGAGGCCGCCATGTCCGAACAGATCGACAATATGGAAGGCCTGGCTGTTTCCACCGATCCGGACGGCAGGACGCGCGTGACGATCGTGTCGGACAACAACCTCAACGCTTTCCAGCGCACGCTGCTGCTTGAATTCGTGTGGATCGACCCGGCGATCGTCGCGGCCCAGTGACGCCGCGTCCGAAAATGAAAAGGCCGCCCGGAGGCGGCCTGCTCGATATTCCGGATCGCCTGGCGATCAGGCAGCCGCAGCTTCCGTCGCAGCCGACTTCTTGGCGATCTGGCGCTTCAGGAGCTGCGCCTTCGCCGAAAGCTCGCTGGCATCAGCCTTGGCGAGGAAGGCGTCGAGACCGCCGCGATGCTCGACCGAACGCAGGCCATAGGCGCTGACGCGCAGCTTGAAACTCTGGCCGAGCGCGTCGCTGATCAGCGTCACGTTGACGAGGTTCGGCAGATAGCGGCGACGGCTCTTGTTGTTGGCATGGCTGACGGTATTGCCGGTCATCACCGCCTTGCCGGTCAATTCGCAGACACGGGACATAACAAAGATCCTTCTCTTCCGCCGCGCGCGCCGGCCTCGGCAGTCATCACGGCCCATATTCTGGATAAGTGGCGCTTCTCATAGTCACCGGAGCCCGGCACGTCAAGCACAGCCTCGCGGCAGCGGCCTCTCGGAGCGCGATGGGGGACGCAAAATGACGATGTCGCGCCTGAAGCTAACACTTTAGTCAGAAACGAGCCGCATCATGGTTAATGAAATCATGAGAGCAGGAAACGGCCGCGATGTGCCCGCGCGGTCCGAATGAGGAGTGAGCCATGATCCCGAGCCGTATGTTTCGGATGCTGCGGCCGGCGCTGGTGCTGGTCGCGATGACGGGCAGTTTCCCGGCCGCGGCGCGGGCGCCGACGACTGTGGTGCGCAGCGGTCAGGTCGAGGCCAGCTACACAATGGGCCTCAACGGCATCACCATCGGCCGCTTCCAGCTCGACGCCATTGTCGAGCGCAGCACCTATACGATGACGATCCGCGGCACGACCAGCGGCCTCAGCCGGCTCGTTTCGGACGGGACGGGCCTGCTGAAGAGCAGCGGCCAGATCGCCGGCGCCACCGTCCTGCCGAAGGACTATTATCTCGACACCACCGAGAGCGGCCAGACGTCGAGCGTCGTCGACATGCGCATGCGCTCCGGCACGATCGTTTCCGTTGCCGCGCTGCCGCCGCTGCCGATCAAGGCTGACCGCGTGCCCCTTTTGCCGCAGCACAAGCACAAGATCGTCGACCCGCTGTCGGCGATGATCGCGCCGCTCTACAAGGGCGACATGGCGCGAGCCTGCAACCGGACGATTCCGGTCTTCGATGGCTGGCAGCGGTTCGATATCCGCCTGTTCTACAAGTCGACGGCCGAAGTGAAGGGCGAGGGCGGTTCCTATTCGGGCACCGTTTATGTCTGCGGCGCGCGTTATGTGCCGGTTGCCGGTCACCGGCCAAGCCGCGAGCAGGTGAAATTCATGGAAGCCAACACCAATCTCGAAGTCTGGCTGGCACCGGCCGAAGACATCGGCCTGATGCTGCCCTATCGGATGCAGATCGGCACCGAAGCCGGCGTGCTCACCATCCATGCATCGCGGTTCGCCAGCACCGGCCGGGACCAGCGGGCCGCTGCCGCCAACTGATGCGTCTGTCTCAAGGCGGGACAGAAGCGCGCTCAATTTGCTGAAAATGATAATGATTGGAACCGCGCGATTGATTGGCGGTGCTCGTTCCGGTGGCTTGATTGCGCCTTCGCTCCGGCCGGGCACAATATCTGGGTGAAACGGAAGGCGAACACCGGGTTCCATCCGATTCGTCCATGCTCCGTTCGCCGTTCGGCGCAAAGGTTAAGGCCGATGCTTTGCAATAGCGCTTCCACGTTCAGGCCCGATTAACGAACGTCGAACCTGCCATGCCGATCGGATTTTCGGCCCCTCCCTGAAAGCGCTGGTGGATCGAGCGGGGCAGCACACCATATAGTCGGAAGAACAGAATGGGACAGCGCGCGAGTCAGCGATTCGGGCCGGCTTTGTTCGCAGGACGTTCCCGGTTCCGATCTGGGCGCGCTTTGCGCAAGGTGTCGCGGTCTACAAGATCCGCCGAGGTGAGACAGCCCAAGCGATGACGGATTCGAACAGAACGCCCGGTGCCGGTGCGGGAGCTGGCGGTCGCGGCGTGACGGCCGTGCTCGGGCCCACCAATACGGGCAAGACACATTTCGCCATCGAGCGGATGCTCGCCCATTCGAGCGGCGTCATCGGGCTGCCGCTGCGCCTTCTGGCGCGCGAGGTCTATGGCCGCGTCGCGGCGCGCGTTGGCGCCGAGGCGGTGGCGCTGATCACCGGCGAAGAGAAGATCATCCCGGCCCATCCCCGCTATCGTGTCTGCACCGTCGAGGCGCTGCCCTCGCAGACGGATGCGTCCTTCCTGGCCATCGACGAGATTCAGCTCGCCGGCGATCTCGAGCGCGGACACGTTTTCACGGATCGCATCCTGAATCTGCGCGGCCGCGACGAGACGCTGCTGCTCGGCGCGGGGACCATGCGCGGCATCATCGAGAAACTGCTGCCCGGCGTCACGATCGTCACGCGGCCGCGCATGTCGATGCTGACTTATGCCGGCTCGAAAAAGATCACGCGGCTGCCGCGCCGTTCCGCGATCGTCGCTTTCTCGTCCGACGAGGTCTATGCCGTCGCGGAGCTGATCCGCCGGCAGCGTGGCGGCGCCGCCGTCGTGCTCGGATCGCTCTCGCCGCGTACGCGCAATGCGCAGGTCGAGCTGTTCCAGTCCGGCGACGTCGAATTCCTGGTCGCGACCGATGCGATCGGCATGGGCCTCAATCTCGATGTCGACCATGTCGCCTTTGCGCAGGAGCGCAAATTCGACGGCTATCAGTATCGCCGACTCACTGCATCCGAGTTCGGCCAGATCGCCGGAAGGGCCGGCCGGCACACCCGCGACGGCACATTCGGCGTCACCGGACAGGTCGATCCGCTCGATGACGATCTCGTCGAGGCGCTGGAGAATCATCATTTTCAATCGGTGCGGACGTTGCAATGGCGCAACCGTGCACTCGATTTTCGTTCGCTGGAGACGTTGCGGGCGAGCCTTGATCGCGCCCCCGGCGTGGAGGGGCTCTCGAAGGCGCCGCCTTCGGTCGACGTCACCGTGCTCGATCGCGTCGGCCGCGACGCCGACGTCAAGGACCTCGCGACATCACGCGAACGGGTGCAACTCCTTTGGGATATATGCCAAATTCCCGATTATCGCCGCATTGCTCCGGCCAATCATGCCGAGCTTGTCAGCGAGATCTTCCGCTTCGTCGCACGCGACGGGGCTATTGCGGATGACTGGTTTGACCGGCAATGTGCGTTCGCAGACCGCACCGATGGCGACATCGATACGCTTGCCAATCGCATCGCGCATATCCGAACATGGACCTTCGCGGCGAACCGTTCGAACTGGCTTCGTGATCCTCGCCATTGGCAGGAGCGCACGCGCGCGATAGAGGATCGTCTTTCCGACGCGCTCCACGAGAGGCTGACCCAGCGTTTCGTCGATCGGCGCACCAGCGTTCTCATGAAGCGGCTAAGAGAAAACGCGATGCTCGAAGCAGAAATCACAACCTCCGGCGACGTGCTGGTCGAGGGACAGCATGTCGGCAGCCTGCAGGGTTTCCGCTTCACGCCCGATCCCAAGGCCGACGGTCCGGACGCCAAGGCGATTGCAGCGGTGGCCCACAAGGCCCTGGCCGGCGAACTTGAAAGGCGGGCCGAGAAACTCGGCCGTGCGCCCAATCCCGAACTGGTGCTCTCGGTCGATGGCACGCTGCGCTGGCTCGGCGCACCGGTCGCCAAGATCGTCTCCACCGATGACGCGCTGAAGCCGCGCCTCGTGCTGCTTGCCGATGACGGGCTGACCGGCCCTTCGCGCGAGCGGGTGCAGGACCGTGTCGATCTCTGGCTGAAGAGCCATGTCGAGACGCTGCTGAAGCCGCTGTTCGACCTTCTTGCCGGCACCGAGCTGACGGCCGCCGCGCGCGGCATCGCCTTCCGTCTCGTTGAGGGACAGGGCGTGCTCGATCGTTCGGAGCTTGCCGACGAGTTGAAGGCGCTCGATCAGGAATCGCGTGCGGGGCTCAGGAAGCTCGGCGTTCGCTTCGGCGCGTATCATGTCTATGTCCCGGCGCTGCTGAAGCCGGCGCCGAGCGCGCTCAACGCGCTGCTCTGGGCGCTCAAGAACCAGGGGCTCGACACGCCTGGCCTCGCCGAGCTGCCGCAGCTCTCCGCTTCGGGCCGCACGACGATCCTCGTCGACCCGACCTTCGCGCGTCAGCTCTACCGGGTCGTCGGCTATCGCATCGCCGGCAATCGCGCCGTGCGGCTCGATATCCTGGAGCGGCTGGCCGATATCATCCGCCCGCTGATCGCCTGGAAGCCGACCTCCGACAATCTCGTCCCGCCGGAAGGCGCGGTCGATGGCAACGGTTTCACCGTGACCGTGTCGATGATGTCGCTGCTCGGTTGCTCGGGCGAGGATTTCGCCGGCGTGCTGAAATCGCTCGGTTATCGCCTCGATCGCCGTCCGGCCCCGCCGAAGCCAGTTGCGCCCGTCGCGGCTGAAACTCCCGAAGCGGTCGTTGCCGAGCCGGTTGCTGAGAACGCCGTTGCTGAGGTTCGAGAGGGCGAGGCATCGGGCGCTGAGGACGAGGCATCGCCTGCGCTGGAAGCCGCCGTTGCGGCTGAGGAGGCTCCCGAGGCAGTTGAGGCGGCATCACCTGAGCCTCAGGTTGGCGTCGCCGAGGCCGTTTCGGATGAGGTTGCGGCCGACGGCGAAGCTGAAACCGTCGAAGCCGATTCCGACGCCGAGCCTGTCGCCGTTGACGACGTCGCTGAACCGGCGGCTGCCGTGGCGGCAGAGCCTGCAGCACCGGTCGAGCCGGCCGAGCCCGAGATGATCGAGATCTGGCGGCCGGGCCGCTTTGATCGCCGTCCGCCGCGCGAGCAGGGCGAGCGCCGTGGCGGTGGTCGCCACCGCGGTGCGCCGCAGGAAGGCGCGGACGCTGCGCCGGCCGAAGCGCGCGAGGGTCGCCGTGACGAGGGCCGGCGCCACGGTCGTCCGCAACAGGATCGTCCGGGCCAGAGCCGGCCGCCGCAGAGCGGCGAGGGCAAACCGGGCCGTCGCGACGAGCGCAGCCCGCGACCTGACCGTCCGGGCCGTCCACATGATCGCCCAACGCATGCCGATGGCGAGCGTCCCGATCGTCGTCATCAGGATCGTCCTGACCAGCGCAAGCATGGCGGGGCGCCGCAGCCGCGCCGCGAGGAGCCGCGTCGCGAACGGCCGATCGATCCGAATTCGCCCTTCGCCGCATTGGCCGCCCTGAAGGCCGATCTCGAGGCGAAGAAGCGCGGCAACTGACGGCGGCCGCGCGACGATGAGCGAGGAGGCCGGACCCCAGCGCATCGACAAGTGGCTGTGGTTCGCGCGCCTCGCCAAGACCCGCACGACGGCGCAGAAGCTGGTGCTATCGGGCGCGGTCCGCGTCAATCGCGACCGGATCGACAGTGCCAGTCGGCTGGTCCGGGTCGGCGACGTGCTCACGGTCGCGCTGGAGCGGCAGGTGAGGGTGCTCAAGGTGCTGGCGCCGGGCGTTCGCCGCGGGCCGGCGCCGGAGGCGCAACAGCTCTATGAGGCCGTCACGCCGCCTGCTTCGATCCGCCCCGCATCGGGCGGCGAAAGACCCACGAAGCGCGACAGGCGCGCCCTCGATGCGTTCCATTCCGCGGATTCGGCCTTGGGTGGAACGGTGTTTCGTGACGATGGCGATGACTGAATGATCATTTCGTCGCGGGCCCGCCTGTGGGGTTTTCCGATCCTTGCGCCCTCCCGGCAAACCGGGTACCCCATGCCACTGCCTGCGGCTGACGCGCCCGGGCCAGGAGATTGCCGTGCCCTATGTCGTGACTGATAACTGCATTCGCTGCAAATATACCGACTGCGTCGAAGTCTGCCCGGTGGACTGCTTCTATGAAGGCGACAACATGCTCGTCATCCATCCGGACGAGTGTATCGACTGCGGCGTCTGCGAGCCGGAATGTCCGGCGGAGGCGATCAAGCCCGATACCGAGCCGGGCCTCGACAAATGGCTCAAGATCAACGCCGAATATGCCGACAAGTGGCCGAATATCACGCTGCGCAAGGAGCCGCCGGCCGATGCTGCGAGCTTCGACGGCGTTGCCGGCAAGTTCGAGACGCATTTCTCGCCGAAGCCCGGCGAAGGCGACTGAACGCGGCCGTTTCCAACGGATGACAAGCGGCCCGACGCGCGCTCCCAAGCGGGCGATCGCGAGGACGTGCTTTGTAACGCTTTGTTTTTCCGGCTTTTTGTGATATATACCCAACACAGTCGGTAAAAACCCACGGCGTCGCCGCACCTGGTTGGTGTTTGGTTGTTGGTAAGCTCCCTCTTTCGGTAGTGCAATGGCCTTCTGGCGCAGCGATAAGCGAGCCAGCGGGCTTATTCGTGACCTGAAAGCGTGCGCAGCCTCGGCCTTTGGACGCGCCACACGATTTTTTCCATCGACTGACAGTTGGCAAGGCGAATCCGGGTGGTTCGCCGCCGGAGTGTTCGCGCGCACTGGCACCGTCCCGGAACGCAGGAGCGATGGATCTGACGCTGTGCGCGTCATGTCCGGCCTTTGGCATGGCGAGCCGGGACCGTAACCGCAAGGAGTCTACACGAGTATGGCCGCAATCAAGAAGACCACTCTTCGTTCCGATTTCAAGACGAGCGAACGCATCGTCTATCCGGCGCATGGCGTCGGCGAGATCGTCGGTCTCGAGGAACAGGAAGTGGCCGGCATGAAGCTCGAGCTGTTCGTGATTTCATTCGAGAAGGACAAGATGAAACTGCGCGTGCCGGTCGCCAAGGCGACGGCCGTGGGTATGCGTAAGCTCTCCGATGCAGCCACCGTCAAGAAGGCGCTGGAGACGATCCGTGGCCGCGCGCGCGTCAAGCGCACGATGTGGAGCCGCCGGGCGCAGGAATATGAGGCGAAGATCAATTCGGGCGATCTGATCTCGATCTCCGAAGTGGTGCGTGATCTCTTCCGCTCCGATAGCCAGCCCGAGCAGTCCTATTCGGAGCGTCAGCTCTATGAAGCGGCTCTCGACCGGATGTCGCGGGAGATCGCCGCCGTCAGCGAGATTTCCGAGACTGAGGCCGTCCGCCAGATCGAGCAGAACCTCGCCAAGAGCCCGCGCCGTGGCGGCAAGGGCGACGAGGCTACCGCCGAGGCCGAGCCTGAGGACGACGGCGACGAGTCGCATGACGAGGCGGCGTGATCGCTGCTGCGCCGAATTGACGCGGTCGTTCGGGCCGCGTCGCTGAATAGCAGACAACGCGCCCGGCCCTTGGCCGGGCGTCTTGTTTTCGTGGGGCTCCTGCTCGATCACGCTGATGTGTGCAAGGGGGACGCAACCGTTCGCCTCCGCCATCCGTATCACCTTGTGAATGCGGGTGGGTGAGAACGGGAACCCCAGCGAATGGCCATGTCGACGATTTCGAGCCGCCAGTTCGTGAAGGCGGCCATGCAGGCTCCGTATCTGGAGCGGGAGCAGGAGCACGACCTCGCGGTGCTCTGGCGCGACCGCCATGACCAGGCGGCGCTGCATCAGCTCACCCAAGCCCATATGCGGCTCGTCATCGCGCTCGCTGGCCGCTTTCGGCATTTCGGATTGCCGATGAGCGACCTGATACAGGAGGGCAATGTCGGCCTTCTGGAAGCGGCGGCGCGGTTCGAGCCTGAACGCGAAATTCGCTTCTCGACTTACGCGACCTGGTGGATCCGTGCGGCCATTCAGGATTACGTCCTGCGCAACTGGTCGATCGTCCGCGGCGGCACCTCGTCGACGCAAAAGGCGTTGTTCTTCAATCTGCGCCGGCTCCGCGCCAAGTTGGCGCGCAATGGGGAAACCGGGAACAGCCGCCAGATCTATCAGCAGATCGCTTTGGCGATCGGCGTTTCCACCGACGATGTCGCCGTGATGGATGCACGGCTCTCCGGCTCGGACGCCTCGCTCAACGCGCCGGTCGGCGACGGCGACTCGGCCGCCTCGGACCGCCAGGATTTCCTGATCGATGATACGCCGCTGCCCGACGAGCGCGTCGGCGATGCAATCGATGGCGCGCGTTGGTCAGCCTGGCTGCGGCAGGCGATGGACGCGTTGTCGCCGCGTGAGGCGCGCATCCTGAAAGCGCGCCGGCTGAGCGAGGAGACGGTGACGCTGGAAGAGCTCGGCGTCGCGCTCGGCATTTCCAAGGAGCGGGTGCGGCAGATCGAGGGGCGTGCGATGGAGAAGGTCAAGGCCGCCCTTTTGCGCGACCATCCGCATCCAATGAGCCTTGCCTGACGCGATCCGGCGCAGCCTGAGCCGATGGCTCAGGCGGTCCACACCTCCGCGCGGGCCTCGCCAGACCCGATCTCGGCCAGCACCTCTTCAATGACAGCGACGACGAGCGCGTGATCTTCGGCTTGCGGCAGTCCGGATACGGTGGCCGTGCCGACGATGCCGACATTGGCGACGATGATCGGGAAGCATCCGCCATGGGCGCGGAACTGCCGCTTGTCGACCAGCGAGGCGTCCGCGAAATCGACGCCGCGGATTCTGGCCTTCTGGCCGACATAGAACGAGGAATGGCCGAAGCGCTTGACCACGGCGATCTTGCCGGCGACCCAGAATTCATTGTCGGGGCTTGTCCCGGCGAGCGCGGCATAGAACAGCCGCTGGTCGCCGCGCGATATGTCGACGACAACGGCCTGCTTGCCGGCACGCGCCCGCTCCAGGATCCGCATTCCCAGCAGGATGGCGGTTTCATTGTCGAAGCGGTCGAATACGAGCCGCTTCTCCTGCTCGAGTAATTCGTCGAGCAGCGTTGCATCATCGGTCATGACATCCTCCCCGTGGTGAATCGGCGCTTCGAGCGATCCTTCGATCGGCCAAAGCGCCGCTAGCGAGGCCGGCGCCTTCGCGCGAGCCTGCGGCCCGATCAGTCGACCGCTTCGAACAGGATGTCCTGCGCGCCCTTCCACAGGGTGGCCTTGCCAAGGGCGGTCAGGTTCTCCCTGCCCTCGGTGATGGTCAGGAAATGATTGCCGGCGAGTTGGCCGAGTTTCGAGGCGAAATGCACGCCGCCATAGGCGAGAAGGATCTCGGTCTCGCTGATGCCGCCCGGATAGAGGATGAACTGGCCCGGCGCCGGATAGGACGTGTGGTTCTCATAGCCGAGCCCGAGATCGAGATCGCCGAGCGGAATCCAGCAGCCTTCACCGCTCCAGCGGACATGAATGATCTTCTCGCGATAGGGCAGCAGCTTCTTGAACACCGCAACGGTCTTCGGCGCCGCCTCTTCCTCGAACTCACCAAAGAAGGTGTAGGGGCCGGCGGTGATCTTCACTTTGCTCATGGTACGGCGACTGTCCTCTGGAAGGGGGGGCGATCTGGCGACCGCCTCTCAAAGATCATTGTCCCGCCGATGCGCCGAAGGTCAAGCCGCATCGGGGCCGCTCAGGCCCAGATCGCCATGCGCAGACCCTTCGCATCGCGCTCTGGCTCCGCCGGAAAAGACATGGCCTCGCCGCGCGCAATGCGCCGGGCGATGAGGGCAAGCACGGCGGCGTCCAGCAGATCATCAAGGCCCGCGCCGCGCGGCGGCGTTGAAAGCAGTCCGGCGTCATAGCCCAGACGAACGAGCAGCGCCCGTCTTTCGGCAAGACCTGGCGGGTTCGACTTGCCGCGTACCTTCTTCGGCAATGTCATGGGGGCGTGGGCGTTCAACTGCCAGAAAGCCAGTTCCGGATGACTTTCATAAATCCGCGCTTCGAGCGGCGCGGTCATCAGGGCATCGATCTCGCGTATCTTGGCGAACAGCCCGAATGCCTGGCGCGATACCTTGCGGGGTGGCGTGGACGCCGCCAGAGATGCTGCGGTGGCGGCAGCAAAATCGCTTGCCATCACCGCGGCGCGTGGCGGAATCGCGAAGACGGAGGACTGCCGCTCGCCAAGCTTGGCGCGGACCAGCCGCTCCGGCCCACGCCCACCCGGTCCGACGCTGTCGGGAAGGCCGATCGGCATATCGACGGCGATGATCCCCGGTTCGGTCTCATGCGCGAGAATATCGGCAAAGCGTTGCGTGACGAAAACCTGAGGCGGTCCCGCTTCAGGCAGCAGCACAGCGATCCAGCCGGCCCTGCAGCCGTCGACCCCGGCGACCCAGCCGGTCACGGCGCGGGCGGTGTGTCGGCGCGAATCACCACCTTGGCCTCGGGCGTGACGAGCCGCTCCTGCAGCGTCGCCAGCGGCAATTCGTCGGTTCCGAGCGCGCGGGCTGCTGCGAGCAGGTCGACCAGCGTTGACGTCGTCTGGCCGAGCGCGGTGCTGTCGTCGGCGCCGTCAAGGAGGCGCGCCAGCATCAATCCGGCGAAGAGGTCGCCGGTGCCGTTCGGGACGCGGCCATCGAACAGGGCGTGGCGGGCGGAGAGGACCGCGCCGGCGGTTACCAGAAGCGTCTCCGTCTCGCCGCCGCCCGAGAGCGCCGAAGTGACGGCGACGCGCGGCGCGGCAAGGCCACGTGCGGCGGCGACGGCCTCGTTGCGGCTTGCGATCGGGTGGCCGGCGAGGAAGCCGAGTTCCGTCAGGTTGGGCGTCAAGATATCGGCGCGGGGGACCAAGTGATCGCGGATCGCTGCGGCGTTGGCCTCGGGGACATAAAGCGCGCCGTTGTCGCCCATCACAGGGTCGCAGAGATAAAGAACGTCGGGGTTCGTCGTCCTGATGGCGTCGATGAGACGGGCAATCGCGGCGGGCTGGCTGGCCGAGCCGACATAGCCAGTCAGGATGCCGCCGATCTCGGCGAGCCAGGGCGCGCGGAGAAGGTCGTCGATCAAGGCGGTGAAGGATGCTTCGTCCGGGACAATCCGGCTGGCGCGGCCATGACCCGGATGCCAGGGCAATGTCACCGTGTGAACGGTCCAGAGCGGAAAGCCGAGCCGCTCCAGGGCGAAGCCGGCGGCACGGCCGCCGACGGCGCCACGCACCACCTCCGATGTGAGGACGAGAACGGCGGGCTTCGGGCTGACCGGCATCTGTTGCTACCTTCGAACTGAGGCGTGGACCCTAGCCGATTCGATCGCGCCGCGCCGCATGCCTGCTCAGCAGCTCGATTTCCGAGGACATGACGATGCCGTCCAGCCGCCCGCGCCGCTCCGTTCTCTATGTGCCGGGTGCCAATCCGCGCGCGCTCGATAAGGCCATGGGGCTCGGCGCCGATGTTGTGATTCTCGATCTCGAGGATTCGGTCGCGCCGGCTGAAAAGCCAGCGGCTAGGGCCCGCGTCGCGGCGTTGTTGGCCGTTCCGCGGCATCCTCATGCGCCGGAGATCGTCGTGCGGATCAACGGGCCGGCGGACGGGCTGGGCGCGGCGGATCTCGCCGCCATCCTGCCGGCTCGGCCCGATGGCGTGCTGGTGCCGAAGATCGCCACCGCCGCCGACCTCGAAGCGGTGCGGCGCAGCGCGGCTGAAGCTGCACCCGGGGCGGCAACGCCGATCTGGGCGATGATCGAGACGGCACGGGCGGTCGCCGATCCGCTTTCGATCGCGCTGGCCGCCGACGCAACCTATCCGCTGGCCGCATTGGTGCTCGGGCTCAACGACCTCGCCGTGGAGACCGGGACGCGGCAGTTGCCGGGGCGGGCGCCAATGGTGCCGTGGCTGATGAATGTCCTGGCCGGCGGACGAGCCGGCGGGGTTGACGTCATCGATGGTGTCTACAACGACCTCACCGATATGGCGGCCTTTGAGGCCGAGTGTCGCCAGGCGCGCGACTGTGGCTTCGACGGCAAGAGCCTCATCCATCCGAGCCAGATCGCAGCCGCCAACAGCACCTTCGCGCCCGATGCGGCGGCGATCGAGGAAGCCCGCCGCATCGCAGCGCTGTTCGATGATCCGGGGCATCAGGGCCTCGGCGTTGTTTCCTTCGAGGGTCGGATGGTCGAACGGCTGCATGCCGAGGCGGCCAAGCGACTTCTGGCCCGTCTGGAAGCGATTCAAGCCCGCAATAGCTGACGGCCTCGCGAGGATCGTTCGCAATCGCCTGACAGGATTGTGAGGCCGGATCGCGTACAATAGGGAAGGCTTATCATAAGCGTCGCTATTTCTTCAACAGCTCCGTACAGAAGTGTGAACAATCGATCTTCGAACCGGACGGTCATTCCCGAAATGTGCTTCCAGCAGCGATATTTTTCCGCGATGTTGACGCGTGGGGGATCAAACGTGCTGGCTGGGCGTTCAAGAGGTATCCGAATGACAATCGCGTGAATTGTTCTTCCGGAGGGGAATCCCATATCAGGCTCACCGGCGACGAACGGTGGCAGCAAGAAGCTCCCTGATCGTCGTCACGGCAGAACAATCACTACGGGATATCATTATGCGCAAGTTTGCAATCGCCGCCGCCTCGCTCGCCTTGCTCGCTTCGGGCGCCGCGGCCTTCGCCGCTGAACAGATCAACGGCACCGTCGAGACGGTCAACCCGGCCGCCGGCACGCTGACCCTGAAGTCCGGCCAGTCGTTCCAGTTCGCCAACGGCACCGTGCTTTACGGTCTTCTCCCGGGCCAGGAAGTTGGCGTAGCGGCCAATGGTTCGCAGGGCATCGGTGCCTTCGATCCGCATCCGGCCAATCGTGATGGCGACGTCAACTAAGAGCTGACACCGCCACAAACATCAGCGCCCAAGGGCGCCGAACATTCTATCCTTAGGAGTATCATCATGCGCAAGTTCGCAATCGCCGCCGCCTCGCTCGCTTTCCTTGCTTCGGGCGCTGCGGCCTTCGCCGCCGAGCAGTTCCAGGGCACCGTCGAGACCGTCAACCCGGCCGCCGGCACGCTGACCCTGAAGTCCGGCCAGTCGTTCCAGTTCGCCAACGGAACCGTGCTTTACGGCATTCTTCCGGGCCAGGAAGTCGGTGTGGCCGCCAACGGTTCGCAGGGCATCGGTGCTTTCGATCCGCATCCGGCCAATCGTGACGGCGACGTCAACTAAGAGCTGGCACCGCCCCAATCATTCAGCGCCCCAAGGGCGCAGAACATTCTATCCTTAGGAGTATCACCATGCGCAAGTTCGCAATCGCAGCCGCTTCCCTGGCTTTCCTCGCTTCGGGCGCCGCGGCCTTCGCCGCTGAACAGATCAACGGCACCGTCGAGACGGTCAACCCGGCCGCCGGCACGCTGACCCTGAAGTCCGGCCAATCGTTCCAGTTCGCCAACGGCACCGTGCTTTACGGCCTGCTCCCGGGCCAGGAAGTCGGCGTGACCGCCAATGGCCAGCAGGGCATCGGCGCGTTCGATCCCCATCCGGCCACGCAGGACGGCATGGACATCAACTAAGTCCAAGTCGTATTTCGGTTGGAATACCAAAACGGCGCCCGGTCGTGAGACCGGACGCCGTTTCTGTTTGTCTTGTGGTCGACAGGTTCAGGCCCAGGGCCGCTCCTCGGCGACGGTCGCCTCGAAGGTTGCGATCTCCGGCTGCTTCACCATGGTGAGGCCGATATCGTCGAGACCGTTCAGGAGCTTCTCCTTGCGTTCGGCGTCGATGTCGAAATGGACGACGCCGCCGTCCGGACCATGGATTTCCTGTGCTGCGAGATCGATGGTGATGCGCGAATTCTCGCCGCGCTCGGCATCGTCGAACAGCTTGTCGAGGTCTTCCTTGTCGACACGGATCGGCAGGATGCCGTTATTGAAGCAGTTGTTGTAGAAGATGTCGGCGAAAGACGTCGAGATCACGCAGCGGATGCCATAGTCGAGCAGTGCCCAGGGGGCATGTTCACGCGAGGAGCCGCAGCCGAAATTGTCGCCGGCCACCAGGATCGAGGCGTGGCGATAGGCCGGCTTGTTCAGCACAAAGTCCGGGTTCTCGCTGCCATCGTCGAGATAGCGCATCTCCGCGAACAGGCCCTTGCCGAGCCCGGTGCGCTTGATCGTCTTGAGGTAGTCCTTCGGGATGATCATGTCGGTGTCGATATTGATGAAGTGCAGCGGAGCCGCGACACCGGTCAGCGTTGTGAACTTGTCCATCTCTTTGCCTTGTTCAGAATAAAAATGGGTCGTGTATATGAAGTCGTCCGCCGCGCAGCCGCCGGCTTAGTCTAGTCGTCCTCGATGAGGTTCTCGACGATCTCTTTCAGTTCTGTCAGCGCCCCATCGATTTTTAGCGCTTCAAGAATGCTTTTGAAGACGGTGTCGATCATCTCAAGCAGCTTCTTCAGCCATTTCGGGAAGGGGTTCTCGAACAAGCGCGTAGACGCAGTCGATACAGCCGAAAGCTTGAACGTCAGCTCCGGTCCCACCAATCCATGCCGCTCGAGGGCGAACTGGCTGACAGCGCCAATCGCATCCCGGACAGCGTAAAAGCGTGCCGCGGCGGCCTCCATGGCCCCTTGAAATCGGACCTGCAGCGCCTCTTCGAGCACCGGCCGTGAGAGCCCCTGTGGCAGAGCTTCGGCGGGCCGCGTCGGATCGGCCAGTTCAAGCATGACATTCTCGAAATAGTCCGACAGAGACCGGATGAGGACACGCGGATCGATTGCATTCTCGTCGAATACAAATGCCGGCATTCAAAGCCTCCCCAAGGACTGATCATGATCGCTGAGCCTATCATGTTTCGTCTGCAGCCTCCTCGATCGCCTCCATGTCGTCATCGGAGAGGCCAAAATGGTGGCCGATCTCATGGATCAGCACATGCGTGACGATGGCACCCAGCGTCTCGTCATGCTCGGCCCAATACTCGAGGATCGGCCGGCGATAGAGCCAGACGCGGTTCGGCATCAAGCCTGTGACCGTGGTGGCGCTGGCATGGGCGAGGCCGACGCCGACGAACAGGCCGAGCAGGTCGAACTCGGATTCGATCTCGAGATCGGCCAGCACCTCGGCGGTGGGAAAATCGTCGACCCGGATCTCGACATCGCCGGCCAGACTCAGGAACTCACGTGGCAACCCGGCGAGCGCAGCACGGCCCAGCACCTCGAAATCATCGAGCGAGGGCGCTTTCCACGTCTCCAAAGATAAGGAGGCCATTCTATGAAACCTTTGTCCCGTCAACGGGTTGGGGTACCCGAGGCGTCTTCATGAATATGAATGCCTTCTGAACGGTCCCCTCAGGTCCGGTTCAGCCGCCATCGGCTTTGATGGCTCTCGAGCGGGACGATCCGATCCCGTCGAGTTGAAGGAGATCCAACCATGTTGAAATCCGCTCTCGTTGCCGTTTCCCTTGCTGTCGGTTCGCTCGCCCTCACCGCCGGCGCCGCCTCCGCAGCCCCCGTCGGCAATGCACCCGTCATCCAGGTCGCCGGCCCCGGCAACCACCATGATCACGGCTGGCGCGGTCCCGGCTGGCAGCGTCATCACAGCGCGCGCCGTGTCTGCAAGCCGATATTCAGGACCGTGAGGGTTCACGGTCATCATGGGTGGCACTTCACGAAGGTCAAGGTCGGCGAGCGCTGCCACGTCGTTCGTCGCGGCTGGTGATGGGAGTGCCGGGACCGGCATCGCGCCTGTCCCGGCTTCCATTCAATGCCAGTCGCGGATGTCGACGAAATGGCCGGCAATGGCCGCCGCTGCCGCCATCTGCGGCGAGACGAGATGCGTCCGGCCCTTGAAGCCCTGCCGGCCCTCGAAATTTCGGTTCGAGGTCGAGGCGCAGCGTTCACCGGGCTTCAGGCGGTCTTCGTTCATCGCAAGGCACATCGAGCAGCCGGGCTCGCGCCATTCGAAGCCGGCCGCCTTGAAGATCACGTCGAGGCCCTCGGCCTCGGCCTGTTCCTTCACGAGGCCTGACCCCGGCACGACCATGGCATTGACGCCCTCGCGCACCGTCTTGCCGCCGATCATGCCGGCAGCAGCGCGTAGATCCTCGATGCGGCCATTGGTGCAGGAGCCGATGAACACGCGCTCGACAGGGATGTCGACCATGCGGGTGCCTGGTTTCAGGCCCATATAGTCGAGGGCGCGCCACTTCGAGCTGCGCTTGTTCTCGTCGGCGATGTCATCGGGATTGGGCACGACGCCGGTGATCGAGACGACGTCCTCGGGCGAGGAGCCCCAGGTGACGATCGGCGGCAGACTGGCGGCGTCGAGGCGGATTTCCTTGTCGAAATGCGCGCCCTCGTCGGAAACGAGCGTTTCCCAGTAGCGCAGAGCGCGCTCGAGAACGGCGCCCGACGGCGATTTCGGCCGGCCCTTGATATAGGCGAATGTCTTCTCGTCCGGCGCGATCAGGCCGGCGCGCGCGCCGCCTTCGATCGACATGTTGCAGACGGTCATGCGGCCTTCCATCGAGAGGTCGCGGATCGCCTCGCCGGCATATTCCATGACATGGCCGGTTCCGCCGGCGGTGCCGATCTCGCCGATGATGGCGAGGATGATGTCCTTGGCGGTCACGCCGGCGGGAGCCTTCCCGTCGACGGTGATGCGCATGTTCTTCGCCTTCTGCTGCAGCAGCGTCTGCGTGGCGAGCACATGCTCGACCTCCGAGGTGCCGATGCCATGGGCGAGCGCGCCGAAGGCGCCATGCGTCGAGGTGTGGCTGTCGCCGCAGACGATCGTCATGCCCGGCAGCGTGAAGCCCTGTTCCGGCCCGACGATATGGACGATGCCCTGGCGATGGTCACGCTCGGAATAGTATTCGACGCCGAAATTGGCAGCGTTCTCGGCCAGCGTCGCAACCTGCAGGGCCGATTCCGGATTGGAGATGCCCTGCGAACGGTCGGTCGTCGGCACGTTGTGATCGACGACGGCGAGCGTCCGCGTCGGCTGATGCACCTTGCGGCCGGCAATGCGCAGGCCTTCGAAGGCCTGCGGGCTCGTCACCTCATGCACGAGATGACGGTCGATATAGAGGATGGCGGTGCCGTCGGGGGTCTCCTCGACGACGTGGTCATCCCAGATCTTGTCATAGAGGGTGCGGGGTTTCTGATCGAACGCGGTCATGACGTCGTTCCTGGCAAAGCGAAGATGAAGAAGGAGGCAGCGTTGGATCGGGGGCAATCGGCGCCGGCTTCAAGCCAGCGCGCGGCCCCGTCAAAGTCGGCCGCGGTCCTCGGTCGCCTGGAGACGCGAGAAGAACCGCCACGGCAAGCGCGCATGATCGTCCATCGACGCGAAATTCGCGGTCGTCGGGCAGTGCATCGAGGCGCAAGCGTCGTTCATAACGGTTCTAGATAGCAGCGGCTGGCCCTAAGGACAATCCTTCCGCGCGATCCGCCGGGCTTCAACGGATGCGAGTCGCCTGGAGCGAGAATGCGAGCGGCATCCGCGGGACGCCCGGTGGCAGCTTGAACATGCGGCCGCCGGCCGGGATCATCATCGGAAAATGCCGGTAGGGCAGTTCCTCGTGCTCATGGAGCCAATCGAGGCTGAGCCCGGCCTTCAACAGAGCGCCGATCACATCGGAAATGCCGCGCATCCATTCGAAGGTGTTGACGGCGACGAGCGGCGTCTCATCGCCGGTATAGGTGGTTGGCGCCTCGAAGCGCTCCGGCCGTTCCTTGGCCGAACGCCAGTCGTAATGGACGCGAAGGGCGCCACCGATCTCTTCATGCTGCATGGCGGTCGGATGCGTATCGGCGAAATAAAGTCGGCCGCCGGGCTTCAATACGCCGGCGATCGCCTCGGCCCAGGCCGTCATGTCGTCGAGCCAGGTGATGGTGCCCCAGGAGGTGAAGACGACGTCGAAATCGTCGCCGATCAGCGCCGGTGCGTCATAGACCTCGCCCTCGACGAAATCGGCAGAAAGGCCGGCGCGGCCGGCCAGGGCGCGCGCCTGGGCGATCGCGCGCGGCGAGAAGTCGATGCCAGTGGCGATCGCGCCACGTCGCGCGAGACACAGCGTATCGATGCCGATATGGCACTGGAAATGCGCGAGCTTCAGGCCTGCGACATCACCGATCTCCGTCTTCTCGATCGGGTAGAGCGTGTCGGCGCCGGCGAGGAAGGCATCGACGGCGTAGAAGCCCGTCCGGTCGAGGGCGTGGATATCAGCCCGCTCGTCCCAATTCTGGCGATTGCTGAGCTTGAACGGATCCAAGGCGATGCTCCGGCAATAGAAAAGGGGCGGATCCCATGGGACCGCCCCTTCGAAAAAACTGCCGCAGAAGCGGAAGGCGGAAGGTCTCAGACCTTCGCCTTCTCCTTGCGGGGCTCGGTCTTCTCGACGATGCGGGCAGACTTGCCGCGGCGGTCGCGGAGATAATAGAGCTTGGCGCGACGGACCTTGCCGCGACGGACGACGTCGATCGAGTCGATCAGCGGCGAATAGACCGGGAAGACGCGCTCGACGCCCTCGCCATAGGAAATCTTGCGGACCGTGAAGTTCTCGTTGAGGCCGCCACCGGAACGGGCGATCACGACGCCTTCATAGGCCTGGACGCGCGAACGCGTGCCTTCGACCACCTTCACATTGACCTTCACGGTATCGCCGGGGGCGAAAGCCGGAACGGCGCGAAGCGCGGTGATCTTCTCGATCTGCTCCTTGTCGAGCTCGTCGATGATATTGGTCATGGGTTCAACTCCTGCCGATGCGCTTTCAGGAAGCGCGAGCGTTTCGGTGCGCTGTTTTCAGTTGGTTCACCGGCGGTCTTGCTGCCGCGACGGTTGCGCGCATCTAGCCGATGCGGGATGGAAAGTCCAGACCAAACCGCAAGAACGGCGCCATTTTCAGGCGGCCGGTGCCCAGCCGGGTGGCGCAAGCTCGAAGCCCTCGAAGCGAAAGCCGGGCGCGACGGTGCAGCCGACCAGCGTCCAGTCGCCGAGGCTCGCTGCTGCCTGCCACCAGCCCTTCGGCACGATGCCCTGCGGCCGTTCGCCCGCCGCAAGGTCGATGCCGAGGCGCAGAGTTTCGCTCGTCTCGCCCGTTTCGGAAAGGCCGAGATCCAGCGGCGCGCCCGCGTAGTAGTGCCAGGTCTCGATCGCGTCGACCCGATGCCAATGCGACGGCGCGCCACCCTTCAGCAGGAAGTAGATCGCCGTCGAGGCCGGGCGGCCCTCATAGGCCGCGCTGTCCTTGAAGGTCTGGCGATAAAAGCCGCCTTCCGGATGCGGCGCGAGGTCGAGCAGCGCGATCACCGCATCGGCGGAGAGTTCACCGAGCCCCGTCATCCCTTGAAGACGTCCTTGGCGCGCCGCGTCGCGGCGAAGACTTCGGCCGGTTCGCCGTCCGGCAGGCCGGCAGCCGCGCGCACCGATGGGGCATCCGAGCGCAGGAACGGGTTGGTCGAGCGTTCGGCGGCGACCGTCGTCGGCAATGTCGGCTGTCCGGCGGCGCGGAGGCGGCGGATTTCCTCGCCGCGCGTCACAAGCGCGGCATTGTCCGGCTCGATCGACAGCGCGAAGCGGAGATTGGCTTCGGTATATTCGTGACCGCAATAAAGGACGGTATCGGATGGCAGGGCGCCGACCTTCTCGACGGATTCGAACATCTGCTCAAGCGTTCCTTCGAGAACGCGGCCGCATCCGAGCGCGAACAGCGTGTCGCCGACAAAGGCGAGCTTCGCATCGGGCAGATGATAGATGATGTGGCCGAGCGTATGGCCGGGCGTCGTGATCACGCGGACCGTGTTGCCGGCGAAATCGAAGCTGTCGCCGTCCTTGACGCTGATATCGATGCCGGGAATGCGGTCGGCCTCGTCGGCCGGGCCGGTGATCGTGCAGCCGGTTGCCGCCTTCACCTCCAGATTGCCCTGGACGTGATCGACATGATGATGCGTCGTGAAGATGTCGGTGAGCGTCCAACCCTTCTCGGCAAGGGCGGCCAGAACCGGCGCCGCCTCCGGCACGTCGATCGAGGCGGTGCGGCCCGATCCGGTGTCGTGCAGCAGCACGCCGTAATTGTCGCTGAGACAGGGGAACTGAACGATTTCGAGGGTCATGGCGATCTCCATCGGGGAGGGCGGACCCTATCAACTGCGGTGGGCTGGCGCCAAGCGGAAAGCCTTCCTAAACTCGCTGACCCGATCTGGAGGAACGCGGCGCCTTGGAAGAAGGCCAGACCATTTCGCCCGATATCGTCGATCTGCGCAGCTTCTACGCGGAGCGGCTCGGCATCGTCGCGCGCGGGCTGATCGCGGCGCGCATCCATGCGCATTGGCCGAGTGCGAGCGGCGACCGCGTACTCGGCATCGGCTATGCGACACCTTATCTCCAGGAGCTTTCACTGGGCGCCGAGCGGGTGCTGGCCTTCATGCCGGCGGCGCAGGGGGTGATGAACTGGTCGGCCGATGGCGGCAATGTCGCAACGCTGGTGCATGAGGACATGCTGCCGCTGACCGACGCCTCGATCGACCGTATTCTCGCCATCCACTGTCTGGAAACGACCGCCAATGTTCGCGATCTCCTGCGCGAATTGTGGCGCGTGCTGGTGCCGGGCGGGCGGCTGATCATTGCCGTGCCCAATCGGCGCGGCATCTGGGCCCGCGTTGAGCGGACACCCTTCGGCTATGGCCGACCGTTTTCGCGCGGACAGATCGCGACGCTGCTGCGCGAGACGCAGTTCAGCGAGATCGGCTGGTCGGGTGCACTGTTCGCGCCGCCTTCGTCGAGCCGGCTGTTCCTCAGAAGCGGCAAGGGCTGGGACAGGATCGGCCGCGTGATGTGGCCGGCATTTCCGGGCGTCCTGATCGTCGAGGTGACGAAGCTCATGTATCAGGGTGTCCCGGCGCGGCGCTCAAGCCGCCGCGTCCCTGTGCTCGCACCCGCGCTGATCCCGGCCGGCAGTCGCCGACAGGCGATCGGGCCCGGCGGGGGCGGCGCCTGACGCGACGCCGCGCGAGGCTCGCTACCCGCCGCTTTTCGGCCGATCGGGATGCGAGAGCAGGAACACGGCCTGCTGGCCGAACAGGTTCCAGAACCACCACGGTGCATTCAGCGTCATCCGCGTTCCCCCGACGTCCAGCGCGACCGCACGCTCGATGTCGGCCTCGACGACGCGGCAGAGCTGCACGAAATCGCGGATGGTGCAGAAATGGATGTTGGGCGTGTCGTACCAGCTATAGGGCAGGTTCTCGGTCACGGGCATGCGGCCGCGGAAACCGAGCGACATACGCACGGTCCAGTGGCCGAAATTCGGGAATGAGACGATGACGCGGCGGCCGATGCGAAGCATCTCGGTGAGCACGCGCTTCGGATGCACCGTCGCCTGGATGGTCTGCGACAGGACCACATAATCGAAGCTGTCGTCAGGATAATCGCCGAGATCGGTATCGGCATTGCCCTGGATCACCGAAAGGCCGCGCGCGAGGCACTGGTTGACCCCGCTCTGCGACAATTCGATGCCACGGCCTTCGACGCCACGCTTTTCGGCAAGCAGCGCCAGCAACTCGCCGTCGCCGCAGCCGACATCGAGCACGCGGCTGCCAGACTCGACGAGCTCGGAGATGACAAGAAGATCGAGGCGCTTGGACAGTTCGCCATGAACGGGGGCGGCAAGAGGCTGCATGCTCGATCCCTATTTCCAGCGCGCGGCGGCGGCCGACGAGAGGAAGCCGCGGATCGAGGCGAACAGCACGGGCTCATCGAGCAGGAAGGCATCGTGGCCGCGATCGGTTTCGATCTCGACAAAGGACACGCTGGCGCCGCTTGCGTTCAGCGCGCGGACTACGGTCTTGCTTTCGACGGTCGGGAACAGCCAGTCCGAGGTGAACGAGACGATGCAGAAGCGCGTCTTCGAGCCCATGAAGGCATTGGCAAGGCGGCCACCATAGTCCGCGGCGATGTCGAAATAGTCCATCGCGCGGGTGACATAGAGATAGGAGTTGGCGTCGAAGCGCTCGACGAAGGAGAGCCCCTGGTGCCGCAGATAGGACTCGATCTGGAAATCCGCGTCGAAGCCGAAGGCGACGCGGTCGCGATCCTGCAGGTTGCGGCCGAACTTCCGGTGCAGGCCCTCGTCGGACATATAGGTGATGTGCGCCGCCATCCGCGCGACCGCGAGGCCCTTGCGCGGGCTGGTGCCTTCGGCGAGGTAGCGTCCGTCGCGCCAGTCCGGATCAGCCATGATCGCCTGCCGGCCAACCTCGTGGAACGCGATGTTCTGCGATGAGTGACGCGGACCCGTGGCGATCGGCAGTGCGGTGAACACGCGCTCCGGATAGGCCACCGCCCATTGCAGCACCTGCATGCCGCCCATGGAGCCGCCGGCGACGCAGAAGAGCTGGTCGATGCCGAGCGCGTCGACGAGCATCGCCTGCGCCCGCACCATGTCGGGGATCGTGATAAGCGGCAGGGCGAGGCCATAGGGCTCGCCCGTCTCGGGATTGGTCGAGGCGGGGCCAGTTGAGCCCATGCAGCCGCCGACGACATTGGAGCAGATGACGAAGAAGCGGTTGGTATCGATGGGCTTGCCGGGTCCGACGACTGTTTCCCACCAGCCGGGCTTGCCGGTGACGGGATTGTCGCTCGCGACATGCTGGTCGCCAGTCAGCGCGTGGCAGACGAGAATGGCATTCGACCTGTCGGCATTCAGCGTGCCATAGGTCTGGTACCCGATCTGCAGCGGCGCAATGAACTGTCCCGAATCGAGCCGGAGCGGCTGGTCGAGCCCGAAGCGCATGACGCGGCTGGAAGGTGTGTCGGCTTCGCTGCGCGCCTGGCTGGCGCCGTCGACGGGAATGGACTGCCTGGAAGAGGCCATGTTCGGTTCGCGACCGCTAGGAATGGGCGTCTAGCTAGGGTCGCACCCTTTCGCCTGTCAATGTTTTCTTTGCTTTCGCGGGAGGGCTTGCCTATGAATCGGCCCCTGCCGGGCTGCGCGCAGCGTTGCCCTTTCCTGCAGCTCGAACCCTCCCTTGATAATGGCCACGACAGAGACGACGACCTCCGTGAGCGAGAAGGACGCGGCCCAGCTTGCCGCGATTCGGGCGACGATCGATCGGCTCGATGCCGAAATGCATGAGCGGCTGATCGATCGCGGCGCCGCGATCGGCACGCTCATCCGTGTCAAGGGCACCAGCCGTCCCGGCGCAGCGTTCCGGCCCGGCCGCGAGGCCGACATGATGCGCCGCCTCGTCGCCCGCCATGAGGGCGCCCTGCCGCTCTGGACGGTCGAGCATATCTGGCGCGAGATCATCACGACATTCACGCGCATGCAGGCGCCGTTCGACGTCGCCTATGACGCTGGAGCACCGGGCGCGACCGGTCCCGCTGCGATCGCCCATGGCGATGCGATGCGTGACGTCGCGCGCTTCCTGTTTGGCTTCACGGTGGCGCTGCATCGCCAGCAAGGCGCGCTCGACACCATCAATCATATCCGCGAGAGCGGCACCGATCTCGGCCTCATCTCGCTGGCGCAGCCAGCTGCCGCCGGCGCCTGGTGGCGCGCGCTCAGCCGGCCCGCCGGTCCGCGTATCATGGCACTTGCGCCGTTCATCGCCGTGGCCGGACGGCCGGCCGAGATGCCGGTCGTCGTTATCGCGCCTGAGCTTGCCGACCCGACGCCGCCCGATCTCGCGCTGTTCGCCGTGACGGCGATCGGCACCGATGCGACGCGCGCCATTCGCGCCGCCAGCGGCACCGTGATGGCCGAGGCGGGCCGTGAACTGCTGGTGGCGCTGCCAGCGACGGCGTCGGTCGCCAACCTTTCTGCGCGCGCCGGTTTCGACGATGTCGCGCGGGTCGGCGCGCTGTCGCGTGGCATCGCCATCGGCGATATCGCTGTCGATCCCGTCCTCTACCAGAGCGTTGCCGGAGCGTAAGGCCATGACTTCTTCGAAGACCGGAGCAGACCGGCCGCAACCGCGCCCCGGCATTCTCGACATTGCCGCTTATGATCCCGGCCGCACCACGGCGACCGGTGGGGGCCGCTTCTACAAGCTGGCCGCGAACGAGTCGCCGCTCGGCGCCAGCCCGGCCGCCATCGCCGCCTTCAAGGCGAGCGCCCAAGGGCTGGAGATCTATCCCGATTCCTCAGCCCCACAGCTTCGCGACGCGATCGGCGCCGCGCATGGCATTTTGCCGTCGCGCATTGTGTGCGGCGCCGGCTCGGATGAGCTGCTGAACCTCATCGCCCATACCTATCTCTCGCCTGGCGACGAAGCGGTTCACAGCGAATATGGCTTTCTCGTCTATGCGATCGCCATCCGGGCCGCCGGCGGCGTGCCGGTGGTCGCACCGGAGAAGAACTATACCGCCTATGTCGATGCGATCCTCGATCGCATCAGCGCCAAGACGCGGATCGTCTATCTCGCCAATCCGAACAATCCGACCGGCACCTATCTGCCGTTCAGCGAGATCCGCCGCCTGCATGCCGGGCTGCCGCCGCGCGTCCTGCTCGTGCTTGACGCTGCTTACGCCGAATATGTCCGCCGCAACGATTATGAGAGCGGCATCGAATTGGTCGGGCAGGCGCAGAATGTCGTGATGACCAGGACCTTCTCGAAAATCCACGGTCTCGCTTCGCTCCGGATCGGCTGGCTTTATGGCCCGGCGCATGTCGTCGATGCGCTCAACCGTATTCGCGGCCCGTTCAATGTCTCGACCGCCGCGATCAATGCCGGCATCGCGGCTCTCGACGATCACGCGCATGTCGAAGCTTCGGTGGCGCATAACGAGGAATGGCTGCCGCGTGTCACCAAGGCGATCGAGGCGCTCGGCCTCGAGGTGACGCCGAGCGTCGGTAATTTCGTGCTGATCCATTTCCCGAAATCGGGCAGCCATACGGCGGCCAAGGCCGAGCCGTTCCTGCTCGAGCATGGGATCGTGCTGCGCGGCATCGCCGGCTATGGGCTCGGCGACAGTCTTCGCATGACGATCGGCTCGGCTGAGGCCAATGAGGCGGCGATCGCCGCTCTCAAGGCTTTCATGATCGGTGGCGCCTGATGGGCACGATCATTTTCCCCTGCCTGACGCTGGTCGGCATTGGCCATATCGGCGCGTCGATCGCGCTCGCCGCGAAGCGCGCCGGTGTCGTCGGCGAGATCGTCGTGACGACGCGCCGGGCCGAGACCCTGAAGCGCGCCGAGGAACTCAGGCTCGGCGATCGCTATGTGGCGAGCGCCGCCGAGGCGGTTCAAGGCGCGGATTGCGTGATTGTCTCGGTGCCGGTGGGAGCCTGCGGCGCAGTCGCGGCCGAGATCGGTCCATCGCTCACGCCAGGCGCGATCGTGTCCGATGTCGGTTCGGTCAAGGCTTCGGTGATCCGCGCGATGCAGCCGCATCTGCCGGAGAGCGTCACCTTCGTGCCCGGCCATCCACTTGCCGGTACTGAATATTCGGGCCCCGATGCGGGGTTCGCGTCGCTGTTCGACAATCGCTGGTGTGTATTGACGCCGGCGTCGGATGTCGATCCTGAGGCCGTCGCGCGCATGGTCGCGTTCTGGCGGGCGCTCGGTGCCAATGTCGAGACGATGACGGCCGAGCATCATGATCTCGTCCTAGCGATCACAAGTCATCTGCCACATCTGATCGCCTACAACATCGTCGGCACGGCGGCCGATCTCGAAGGCGGCATCCGCTCGGAAGTCCTGAAGTTCTCGGCCTCCGGCTTTCGCGATTTCACGCGCATCGCTGCCTCGGACCCGACGATGTGGCGCGACATCTTCCTCAACAACAAGGATGCTGTGCTCGAGATGCTCGGGCGTTTCAACGAGGATCTCGCAACGCTGACGCGGGCGATCCGCAATGGCGATGGCGAGACGCTGTTTGATCTCTTCACCCGGACGCGCGCGATCCGCCGCTCGATCGTCGCGATAGGCCAGGATACGGCCGAAGCCGACTTCGGCCGCCGCGATCACACCAAGAGCTGATCTCGGCTCGAGGCTGAATAGGGATCGGCCGGCGGGGATGAGTCCCGCCGGCCGTTCATTCGCTCTTTCGACGCCTACTCGGCCGGCAGCCAGCCACCGGCGTCGATGATCGGCATTACGCCCGCCGTCACGACGAGGTCCATCGCCGCCTGTATCAGGTGCACGCCGTCCTGCATCTGGCTTGACGGGCACTGGTTGGCGGCGATGTCGGCGGCATCCGCGACCGGGTCGGCCAGCGTCAGCACGATCGGCAGCGGGTCGACGACATGGCCCAGATAGGCGGCCGCGAGTGCGGTATAGAGGTCGCGGCAGCGCTGGCGCTGCGTTGTCGTCTGCCCACCGCGCGGCATGGGCGCCACGATGACGTAGCGCGCGTGCCCGTTGGCGAGCACCGCATTGACCATCGTGGCGTAGTTGGCGAGGTCATCGGCGATGTCGGTCGCAGCGCCGTTGTCGTCGCCGTCCCAGTGCACGAATGTTGCCGCCGGCCAGGCTGCGATGGCCGCCGTGGCGATGGACACCTGTGAGGCCAGCGTCGAACCCCCGACGCCGGTGTTGAGCACCAGGCGCCTTCTGAGCCGCCCGATCGACAGCGGCAGGCCGACATTCCCGGCGCCGCCGACATAGCTGTCGCCGGCGGAGATGATCGGGTAGCGCGCATTGGCGAGGCCCTGGATCTCGGCCGAGGTC
>DATMGR010000035.1:0-48194 GCA_035555375.1 Kaistia sp.
GACGGAAGGCCCGGTGCTGGTGCTGGCCGGCGCCGGGACGGGCAAGACGCGCGTGTTGACGACGCGCATCGCGCATATCCTCGCGACGCAGAAGGCCTGGCCGAGCCAGATCCTCGCCGTCACCTTCACCAACAAGGCGGCGCGCGAGATGCGCAAGCGCATCGGCGACCTGATCGGCTCCTCGGTCGAGGGCATGGCCTGGCTTGGCACGTTCCACGCCATCGGCGTCAAGATCCTGCGCCGCCATGCCGAACTGGTCGGCCTCAAGCCGTCCTTCACCATTCTCGACACCGACGACCAGATCCGCCTGATGAAGCAGGTGATCCAGGCCGAGGGGATCGACGAAAAGCGCTGGCCGGCCAAGCAGTTGGCGGCGCTTATTGATTCATGGAAGAATCGCGGCCTGACGCCGAAGGACGTGCCGCCGGGCGAAGGTGGCGCGTTCGCGGGCGGCAAGGGCGTCAAGCTCTACACGGCCTATCAGGACCGGCTCAAGGTCCTCAATGCCTGCGATTTCGGCGACCTGCTGCTGGAAAACCTGCGCCTCTTCCGCGAGCATCCGGACGTACTCAAGGAATATCACGAGCGCTTCCGCTATATGCTGGTGGACGAGTATCAGGACACCAACATCGCGCAATATCTGTGGCTGCGCCTGCTCGCGCAGGGGCGCCGCAACATCTGCTGCGTCGGCGATGACGACCAGTCGATCTATGGCTGGCGCGGCGCCGAGGTCGACAACATCCTGCGCTTCGAGAAGGATTTTCCGGGCGCGGTGGTGATCCGCCTCGAACGCAATTACCGCTCGACGAGCCATATCCTCGGCGCCGCCTCCCATCTCATCACCCATAATGAAGGGCGGCTCGGCAAGACGCTGTTTACAGACGCCACCGACCCCGACGCCGCCAAGGTGCAGGTCGCCTCATCCTGGGACTCAGAGGAAGAGGCGCGCGCCATCGGTGAGGAGATCGAGGCGCTGCAGCGCAAGGGTCACGCCTTGAACGAGATGGCGATCCTCGTCCGCGCCTCGTTCCAGATGCGTTCCTTCGAAGAGCGCTTCATCCAGCTCGGCCTCTCCTATCGGGTCATCGGCGGTCCGCGCTTCTATGAGCGGCAGGAAATCCGCGACGCCCTCGCTTATCTCAGGATCGTCATGCAGCCGGGCGACGACCTCGCCTTCGAACGCATCGTCAACACGCCGCGCCGCGGCATCGGCGAGACGACGGTTCGCTTGCTGCACGATCATGCCCGCGCCCGCCAGATCCCGATCCTGCAGGCCGCCGAAGAACTGACACAGACGAGCGAGATCGGCGCCAAGGCCCGCACGTCGCTCCGCGATCTCGTCGCATCCTTTGCCCGCTGGCGCGGCAAGCTCGGCATGGTCAAGCACACCGAACTCGCCGAGGTCATCCTCGATGAGAGCGGCTACACCGAGATGTGGCAGCAGGACCGCTCGGCCGACGCGCCGGGGCGGCTCGACAATTTGAAGGAACTCATCCGCTCGATGGAGGAATTCGAGTCGCTCGAAGGCTTCCTGGAGCATATCGCCCTCGTCATGGACCGCGACAGCGCCGACAGCAACGACGCCGTGTCGATCATGACGCTGCATTCCGCCAAGGGCCTCGAATTCGAGACCGTGTTTCTGCCCGGCTGGGAGGAAGGTCTCTTCCCGAGCCAGCGCACACTCGATGAAAGTGGCCGCGCCGGTCTCGAGGAAGAGCGCCGCCTTGCCTATGTCGGCATCACCCGCGCCAAGCAGCGCGCGCTGATCTGGTTCGCTTCCAACCGCCGCATCCACGGCCTCTGGCAATCCTCCGTGCCCTCACGCTTCCTCGATGAACTGCCCGACAAGCATGTCGACGTCGTCGAGCAGACGTCGAGCTATGGCGGATACAATGTCGGCGGCGTCGGTAATTATGGCGCCAGCCGCTTCGACCGCGCCGATCCCTTCGCCAACACCTATTCGACGCCCGGTTGGCAGCGCGCCCAGAAGAACCGCGCCGCCGGAACACAGTCGACATCACGCGGCGCCTCGCGCCTGATCGAAGGCGAACTGATCGCCAAGTCGACCGGCCCCTCCTCCGCCTATACGCGCGGCGAACGGGTGTTCCACCAGAAGTTCGGCTACGGCACGATCCTGGAGATTGAAGGCAACAAGCTGACGGTGGAGTTCGAAACCGGACCGAAGAAGGTCGTCGACAGCTTTGTGACTAAGGGGTGAGCCGCATCACCCCCGCCTCGGTCGGGCGGAAGCCACAGTCGGTATAGAATGTCGCCAGATGCGGTTCATAGTCGACATGCAGCCATTCGGCGCCGCATTCCCTCGCGAGGCGGGCAGCTTCCTTGACGAGCCGCGTGCCGAGGCCTTGGCGGCGGCAGCTCGGATGCACGGTTGGATCGAGCAGAAAGGCATGGACGCCGCCATCGAAGGCGACATGCAGGAAGCCGACGAGCCCATCGCCATCATAGGCGCCGAGGTGAACGAGGCTGTGCGCGAGGATCGGCTGGAAATCCGCCGGGCCATCGTCGCCCCAGGCCGCTTGCCAAAGCGCGGCGAGTTCGGCATTGCCAGGAAAGGGGTCGATGCGGAGGTCGATTTCGGTCATGGGTCTGCTTCTGATTTCACTTCGGCGGCGGCGGAGGCTATGAAGCCCTTCTGATCCGAAGTCCCGCCTTGCGCAAAGTCAAGGCGCCGCACGAGAGACCTGTTCGCATGACGCTGATCGCCTCCCTCCCCGTCGCGACCGAAGAGATGGCGCAGGCGCTTGTCGAGGCGCTCGGCGCCAGCGAAGAGCTCGATTTCCCGACCGCTGCCACGACCGAACAGGCCGACAAGTCCTGGGTCGTCGACATCTATTTCGAGGACGCGCCCGACGAGGCGATTCTTGCCGGCCTGATCAGCCAGGCGATGAACGGCGCCGTGCCGCCTTACGCGGTCGCCCCGCTGCCGGACGAGGACTGGGTCGCCAAGTCGCTCGAAGGCCTGAAACCCGTCCGCGCCGGACGGTTCCTCGTTCACGGGAGCCATGATCGCGAGAAGATCCAGCCCGGCGACATCGCGATCGAGATCGAGGCTGGCGAAGCGTTCGGCACCGGCCATCACGGCACCACGGCTGGCTGCCTCGCCGAGATCGATCACATCTGCACGGCCCGCGACTTCGCCTCGATTCTCGATCTCGGAACCGGAACCGGCGTACTCGCCATCGCCATCGCCAAGGCCTTCGGCAAGCGCGTGCTCGCAACCGATATCGACGCGGTTGCGACGCGCGTGACCCGGGAAAACGCCGTGCTGAACGGCGTCGGCGACCTGATCGAGGCCGAGACTGCCGAAGGCTTCGGCAACAATGTCTTCGCCGCCCACGCGCCGTTCAACCTGATCATCGCCAATATCCTCGCCGGCCCGCTGATCGCGCTCGCCGCCGATATCGCGCGGCATCTCGATCCGGCCCGCGGCACCGTCGTGCTATCGGGCCTGCTGACGGCGCAGGGGCCGAGCGTCATCGCCGCCTATGAGGCCGAGGGACTGACGCTCGTCCGCTCCGGCGAGATGGAAGGCTGGCTGACGCTGACGCTCGAACGCAGGCCATAGTTCGGCGGGCAGAACGCCATCACGCCGGCAGCATGGAGCCTGTCTCCGCCTGCCTGATATGCCAGGCGAAGGCGCTGGCAAGGTGATGCGGAGTTTGACCGCCATGGCGCATCGCCTCACGGAAATAATCCTGCGCCAGTTCGCGATACGCAGGATGCGTGCAATTGGCGATGATGACCGCCGCACGCTCCCGCGGCGCGAGCCCGCGCAAGTCCGCAAGACCGATCTCGGTGACGATGACGTCGACGTCATGCTCGTTGTGATCGACATGCGGCACCATCGGCACGATACGAGAAATCGCACCGCCCTTCGCCAGCGACTTGGTGACAAAAATACCGATATGGGCGTTGCGCGCGAAGTCGCCTGAGCCGCCGATGCCATTCATCATATGCGTGCCGCCGACATGGGTCGAATTGACATTGCCGTAGATGTCGCATTCGAGCGCCGTGTTGATCGCGATGACGCCGAGCCGCCGCAGCACCTCAGGATGATTGGAGACTTCCTGGGGTCGGAGCACCAGCCGGCTTTTGTAGCGGTCAATGGCCGGCAGAACGCGCGCCTGGCACGGCCCCGACAGCGTGATCGACGAGCCCGACGCAAAGGACAGCTTGCCGGCGTCGAACAGATCGAACGTACTGTCCTGCAGCACCTCGCTATACATCGTCAGATCGTGGAACGGACTGTCGATCAGGCCATGCATGACGGCATTGGCAATCGATCCGATGCCGGCTTGCAGCGGCGCGAGACGTTCGGTGAGGCGGCCCTTGCGCACTTCGTGATCGAGAAATGCGACCAGATGACTGGCGATCGCGCGTGTCTCATCGTCTGGCGGCGTCGTCTCGGCCGAGCTGTCGTGGCGATCGGTGACGACGATGGCGACGATCTTGGACGGATCGATGGGAATGTAGGGCGTGCCGATCCGGCTGCCGGGCGCGACGACCGGAATGGGATCGCGCAAGGGGCGCCGCGTCGGGATGTAGATGTCATGAAGGCCTTCAAGCGAGGCCGGTTGGCCGAGATTGAGCTCGATGATCAGCTTCTCGGCGAGGATTGCGAAAGTGGCCGAATTGCCGACCGAGGTCGTGGGTACGATTCCGCCTTCCTCGGTAATGGCCGTGGCCTCGATGACAGCGACGTCGATCGGACCCATCTGATGTGAGCGCAGCAGTTCGACCGTTTCGGACAGATGCTGGTCGATGAACATGACCTCGCCGCGGTTGATGGCGGCCCTCAGCACGCGATCGGACTGGAACGGCAGCCGGCGCCTCAGCACATGCGCTTCGGTGAGAATGCTGTCGATTCCGGCGCCCAGCGAAGCGCCTGTCATCAGCGTGATGCCGATCGGTTCAAGCTTGGCCCGCTCCGCGAGCGCCAGCGGAACGGCCTTGGCATCGCCAGCCCGGGTGAAACCGCTCATGCCGACGGTCATTCCGTCCTGAATGAAGCGCGCCGCCGCCTCGGGCGACATGACCTTTTGAAGCAATGAAGGAAGACGGATTCGATTGTGCGGCATGATGATCCGGGGAAGCGCGATTCGCTGTCCGGCCAACCGGCGATCGGACCTCCGCCTGATCCCATGCGAGCCTTGCCGATGTCGCTGATCTGGATCAACAAAAAGGCCCCGTCGATGACGGGGCCTTGAATCGTGCCGGGCAGTGCCCGGCGGCGTGCGGACGCTAGAGCGGCGCGCTGAACGCGGAACGCTCGAAGCTTTCGCGATCGAAACCGAATGTCGCAAGCGACGCATCGTCGAGCGAGAGCTGATAGCCATTGACATAACGCGGCATCTGACGCTCGCGTACATGGTTCATCCGGGCGACCGCGCGCCGGACGACGCCATGCCCGCGGCTGGCTGCCGGGGCAATGCCGATCTCTCCATAAGCTGCAGTCATCGTGTCCAATCCTTCCGTGAAGCGCAGAAGCACCTCGTTGCAAAGGGAACATAGTGGAGCTGCCCGCACGAAGGAACCGCCGCAACGGAATGACAGACATGCAGTTTTTGCATCGCACAAACTTCCGACACAGTGATGACGCGTTGCAACCACGACCATGAACGCGATTGCGGCGCGGAGACGGCGCCGCTACGCTTCGTTCACCATAGTGTCCCCAGCGAGCCCTTATGATGTTCCAGACTTTCGAGGCCCCGACCCGGTCCGGGCCGATCGGGGAGCGCCTCACCGCCCTGCGCGCCGAGCTCCGCCGTCTCGGCCTCACCGGATTCATCGTTCCCCACGCCGATGAATATCAGGGCGAATACATCCCCGCCTCGGCCGAGCGGCTGGCCTGGCTGACCGGCTTCACCGGCTCAGCCGGCGCTGCGATCGTGCTCGCCGGCAAAGCCGCCATCTTTGTCGACGGACGCTACACCTTGCAGGTGCGCGATCAGGTCGACGGCAAAGACTTTGCCTATGAGCACCTCATCGAGACGCCGCCGCATGAATGGCTGAAGAGCCGCCTCGGCGAGAAAGATCGGCTCGGCTATGACCCGCGCCTGATGACGATCGCCGAAGTGCGACGTTACGAGGCGACCGCCGAAGCGGCGGGCGCGGACCTGGTGGCCGTCGAGGACAACCCCATCGACCGCATCTGGCATGATCGGCCTGCCGCTCCGAGAACCGCCGTTCTCATGCAGCCGGAGGCCCTTGCCGGCGAAGGCGCGACGGCAAAGATCGAACGGCTCAGAACGCTGCTTGCCGACAAGAGCGTCGACGCGGCGATCCTCGCCCAGACCGATTCGATCGCCTGGACTTTCAACATTCGCGGCGGCGACGTCCCGCATAATCCGGTGGCGCTGTCCTATGCCATCCTGCGGCGGGACGGGCCGCCTTCGCTCTATATCGACGGCCGCAAACTCTCGAACGCCGTCCGCGATGCACTCGCCGACCTTGCCGACATCAAGGAAGAGGCGGCGCTCGCCACCGACCTTGCCAAGCTCGGCGCGAGCGGCGCGCGCGTGCTTGCCGATCCGCAGTCGACGCCTGACGCCTTCGCCCGCGCGCTGACCGAAGCTGGCGGCATTCTGGTCGAAGGCAGCGACCCCGTGTCCCTGCCCAAGGCCAGGAAGAACGCGGCCGAACTCGAGGGCATGCGCCGCGCGCATCGCCGCGACGGCGTCGCCGTCACGCGGTTCCTCGCCTGGATCGATGCCGAGGCGGCCAAGGGCGGCCTCACCGAGATCAAGGCGGCAGAGCGGCTCGAGGCTTTCCGGGCGGAAGTCGGCGCCGCCGAAGGGGAGCAGCTGATGGAGATCTCGTTCGACACGATCTCCGGCGCCGGCCCGAATGGCGCCATCGTTCACTACCGCGTCACGGAGGCAACCGACCGCGCAATCGAACCGGGCCAGCTCTATCTCGTCGATTCAGGCGCCCAGTTCCAGGACGGCACGACGGACATCACCCGCACCATCGCGGTTGGCGAGCCGACCGACGAGATGCGCGACCGCTTCACCCGCGTGTTGAAGGGCCATATTGCGCTCTCGACCGCCCGCTTCCCCAAGGGCACGACCGGCGCTCAACTCGATACGCTGGCCCGCCTCGCGCTCTGGCAGGCCGGCCTCGACTATGATCACGGCACCGGCCATGGCGTCGGCGTGTTCCTGCAGGTGCATGAGGGCCCGGCCCGCATTTCGAAATCCGGCAACGTCGCGCTGGAACCGGGCATGATCCTTTCCAACGAGCCCGGCTACTACAAGACCGGCGCCTATGGCATCCGCATCGAGAACCTGATCATCGTCGAACCCCCGGCGGAGATCGCGGGCGGTGACCGGCCCATGCTCTCGTTCGAGACGCTGACGCTGGCGCCGATCGACCGCCATCTCATCGAGCCCGACCTGATGAACGCGTCCGAAATCGCTTGGCTCGATGCCTATCATGCCCGCGTCCGCGAAACGCTGGCCCCACAGCTGAGTGGCGAGGCGCTTGACTTCCTCATCGCGGCAACACAACCGCTGGACGTGTGACCCGATCGCGCCGTCGATCACGGCGGCGCGACATTTTTCGGTCATTCGAGGGAACGCCAACCGGATAACTCCGTTGGACTACCGAGCAAACGCTCTGATAGTCACATAAAATCACGGAGTTAATCATGACGAAGCTCTTTGCGGCCACGGCTCTGGCCGGCCTTCTGGCGGCTGCACCTGCCTTCGCGCAGGATGCGACCCCGGCCCCCACGACTCCGCCGGCTGCAACCGGCGATACCGTTGCGCCGGTTTCGCCGGTAGCACCGCTCGACCGTTTCGTCGCGGCCCCTGCTGCTGACGACTGGGTTGCCTCGCGACTGATCGGTTCGACGATCTATGGCGTCGGCGACGAGAATCTCGGCGACGTCAATGACGTGGTCGCCACTCAGGATGGTCAGGTCAAGGCGATCGTGATCGGCGTCGGCGGCTTCCTCGGCATTGGCGAGAAGAATGTCGCGGTGTCGCCGAAGGCGCTTCAGCGCGTCGCGGATGGCAACAGCTGGAAGTATCAGCTGAACACCACCAAGGACGAGCTGAAGGGTGCGCCGGAATTCAAGCTGCCGGACGCGACCCCGGCGGAAGCCACGGGATCGACCGCCCCGGCCGACACGATGACGCCGGCAACCCCGGCTGATCCGGCAACGCCGATGGCGCCGGCGGCCCCGTCGCCCACCACGCCGTAATCGGCAGCGCGCGGACATCTCTGCGCAGATCGAGCCCCGCCTCTGGCGGGGCTCTTTGCGCATCGGACTATGAGATCAGGGCCAGCCACTCGTCTTCCGAAAGCACCTTGACGCCGAGCCGCGTGGCATCGGCAAGCTTGGAGCCAGCCTCGCTGCCGGCAACGACGAAACTGGTCTTCGAGGAGACCGAACTCGACACCTTGGCGCCGAGACGCTCGGCAATCGCCTTCGCCTCGTTGCGGGTCGTTTTTTCGAGCGTGCCGGTGAAGACGACGATCTGCCCATCCAGCGTGCCACCGCCGCGAGGCGCCGCGACGTCAACGACCTGAACCTCCCGCATGAGTGCATCGACGACATCGATATTGTGCGGCTCGGCGAAGAAATCGATCAGATCGGTTGCCGCGACCTGGCCGACATCCGAGAGTCCGGCAAGCTCCCCGAAGGCCTCTCCCGGAACGCCTTTCTTGGCTTCGGCGATCTTCGCGAGGGCACTTCGAGCGTCGCCATAGGCGGCGAGCAGGCTCTGAAGTGCCTTTGACGACAGTCTGGCCTGACCGATCGCCGTTCGCGCATCGAGTTCCGGCAGCGCTTCGATGGTTGGCGGCAACTCGATCTTCAGCAATTTGTCGCGTGATCCCGGCCCGATGCCGTCGATCTCCGTCAGTTCGAGCCAGGCCGCGCCCGGTCGCGCCGCTGCGGCTTCGATGACCGCCTGTCTGAACCGATCGATGCTGACAAAGCGTTTCGCAAGTGCCTTCGAGGTCGATTCGCCGATATTGCGGATGCCGAGCGCATAGATGAAGCGGTCGAGGGGGATGGAACGCCGTTCATCGACCGCGCGGATCAGCTTTTCGAGGCCCTCGAAGGAGCGCTTGTCGTCGTCGATCGCCTTGCTGGGAGCCTCAGCGCCCTGCCGCCTCGCTTCGGATTGGCGGATGCGATGCTTGAGCAGCGCTTCGCGCGCCGCCTCGCGCCGTTCATGCAACTTGAAGATATCGGCGGGATTTCGGATCACGCCTTCCTCGAAGAAGAGCTGCACCAGTTCATCGCCGAGCCCTTCGATATCGAAAGCGAGGCGCGAGACGAAATGGCGGATTCGCTCTACGGCCTGCGCGGCGCAGATCAGCCCGCCGGTGCAGCGACGGACGGATTCGCCCTCCTCCCGCACGGCATGGCTGCCGCAGACCGGGCAGACCGTCGGAAATTCGAACGGCACCGCCCCTTCGGGACGCTTGTCGAGCACAACGTCGTCGACGCGCGGAATGACATCGCCGGCACGCAGCACGACCACCGTGTCGCCGATGCGGATATCGAGCGGCCTGCCGTCCCCGTCAACGCTCCGTCCAGCGATCGGCAGTCCGTTCGAGCCAATGCCCTTGATGAAATCCTCGTTATGCAGCGTCGCATTGGAAACCACCACGCCGCCGACCGTTACCGGTTCGAGCTTCGCCACGGGCGTCAGGGCGCCGGTGCGGCCGACCTGGATATCGATCCCGTTCAGGATCGTGAAGGCACGCTCGGCCGCGAATTTGTGCGCGATCGCCCAGCGCGGGCTGCGCGAGACGAAGCCGAGCCGTGCCTGCAAAGCGAGGTCATTGACCTTGTAGACGACGCCATCGATGTCATAGCCGAGGCTCGCCCGCTCCTCCTCGATGCCATGATAGAAAGCGAGCGCCTCGTCGGCGCCATTGCAGAGAACCATGCGCGGATTGGTCGGCAGGCCCCAATCCTTGAACGCCTCGACCATGCCCATCTGCGTCTTCGAGGGCATATCGCTCATTTCGCCCCAGGCATAGGCGAAGAATTTGAGCGGTCGCGCGGCGGTGATGGCGGGATCGAGCTGGCGCAGCGAGCCGGCGGCGGCGTTGCGCGGATTGGCGAAGAGGCGCGCCCCGGCGGCGGCCGCACGCACATTGATCGCCTCGAAATCCGCATGCGCCATGTAGCACTCGCCGCGGATCTCCACGACTTGCGGGACGCCGGCCGGCAATGCCTCCGGGATGTCGGCGATCACGCGGGCATTGGCCGTCACGTTCTCGCCCTCGTAACCATCGCCGCGCGTCGCCGCGGTGACCAGTTGGCCCCCCTCGTAGCGCAGCGACAGCGAAAGGCCGTCGATCTTCGGCTCCGCGGTGAAGGCGAGCGGCCCGTCATGGCGCAGGAAGCGTCTGGCGCGGTCGATGAACTCCGCGACATCGGCATCCTTGAACGCGTTGTCGAGCGAGAGCATCGGCACGACATGGCGCACCTTGGCGAATTTCGACGATGGCGCCGCGCCGACCGCGACGCTCGCTTCGGACGTCAGGTCCGGAAAGCGCGCCTCGATGGCGTTCAGCCGGTTGCGCAGCGCGTCATAGTCCGCGTCGCTGATGGTCGGGGCGTCTTCCTGGTGGTAGTGGACATCCGCCTCGCGGATGGCCGCTGTGAGGCGCCCATGCTCAACGGCCGCCTCGGCCTCGCTGAGCGCTTCGATGGCGATAAGGGGTTGCGGCGGCATGGGCGTGGCTCCTCCTGACGGAAGAGCTATGCCGCGCGACGGGCTCCGCCGCAACCTCGGCCACAGACTGTCCTATCGTTCAGCTGCGATGGTGAACCGGACGCAGCACTGGCTTCGATTGTCCTCAGAGAGGCGACGCCAGGCTTCCTCGGCTTTGCGCCGCTCACCGAAGGGCCCGAGCACCCGCTCGCTGCCCTCGATCAGCTTTTCAAACGCCGTGGAGGCATATTCGCCGCCGACGATCCAGAAACGCGATGGCTGCATGATCTCTCTCCCTGTCATTCAGCGGCTGTGAGGAACTGCTCGGCCTCGGTCGATTCCGCCATCGCGGTGGTCGAGGAGAGGCCGCCGGTGATCGCGAGCGACACCTGATCGAAATAGCCGGTGCCAACCTCGCGCTGGTGGCGCGTCGCCGTATAGCCATCGGCCTCGGAAGCGAACTCGGCCTGCTGCAACTCGCTATAGGCGCCCATGCCGCGATCGCGGTAGCCGGAAGCGAGCGTGAACATCGAATGGTTCAGCGCATGGAAGCCGGCGAGCGTCACGAACTGGAACTTGTAGCCCATGGCGCCAAGCTCGCGCTGGAAGGTCGCGATTGTCTCCGGGTCGAGCTTCTGCCGCCAGTTGAACGAGGGCGAGCAGTTATAGGCGAGCATCTTGCCGGGATGACGCGCATGAACAGCATCGGCAAAGGCGCGCGCGTCAGCGAGATCCGGATGCGAGGTTTCCCACCAAAGGAGATCAGCATAGGGCGCAAAGGCGAGGCCACGCGCGATGCAATGGTCGAGCCCCGTTCCCTCCTTGAGGCGATGGAAGCCTTCAGGTGTCCGTGCGCCTTCTTCGATGAACGGCCGGTCGCGCGGATCGATGTCCGACGTGATCAGCCGCGCCGATTCCGCGTCCGTCCTCGCGACGACCAGCGTCGCGACACCCATCACGTCGGCGGCGAGCCGCGCGGCGATCAGGTTGCGCTCATGTTGCGCCGTCGGGATCAGCACCTTGCCGCCGAGATGGCCGCATTTCTTCTCCGAGGCGAGCTGATCCTCGAAATGCACCGCCGCCGCGCCGGCCTCGATATAGGCCTTCATGATCTCGAAGGCGTTGAGCGGCCCGCCGAAGCCGGCCTCGGCATCGGCGACGATCGGAACGAACCAGTCGCGCGACGTCGTCCCCTCGCCGCACTCGATCTGGTCGGCCCGCTGCAGCGTCTTGTTGATGCGGCGGCAGAGTTCCGGGCCGGCATTGGCCGGATAGAGGCTCTGGTCCGGATACATGGCGCCGGCCGTATTCGCGTCGGCCGCGACCTGCCAGCCCGAGAGATAGATCGCCTGCAGTCCGGCCTTGACCATCTGCATCGCCTGATTGCCGGTGACCGCGCCGAGCGCATGGACATAGGGCATCTCGCTCAGCTGCCGCCAGAGCCGCTCGGCCCCGCGCTCCGCAAGCGTATGGCTGACCGCCACGGAACCGGCGAGCCTTGCCACGTCGGCCGCGCCATAGGGGCGGCGGATGCCGTCAAAACGGCCCTTGGGTTGGGCGGCGAGAAAGGCTTCGAAATCCCGTGACATGATCAGCTCCATTGACAGGTCGTGACATCGTCTGCGATTGCTGCTGCAACGATGTCAACAACGGCAATGTGCCGATCAAACGTCTGCACTACAAAGGCTTTCTCGATCAATCGGGTTGTACTGTCACCCTGTGACGGCGGGACATGTAAAGCTGTAAAATCATGACAATCGACACTGGCCGAAAGTTGTTCATTGGCGGCAAGCTGCGGCGCCTTCGCCGTGATCTCGGGCTCAGCCAGACCAAGCTGGCCGAGGATCTCTCGATATCGCCGAGCTACGCCAACCTGATGGAGCGCAACCAGCGTCCCGTCTCGGCGCAGATCCTGATCCGCCTCGCCGAGGTCTATGACCTCGACATCGCCGCCCTCGCATCATCAGAAGATGACCGCAGCCTCGGCGAGCTCGGCGAAATGATCGGCGATCCGCTGTTCCGCGACCTCGCGGTGCCCGCGCAGGAACTGCGCGATCTCGTCGAGACCTGCCCATCGGTCGCCGATGCAATGCGCCGTCTCTACCAGGCCTATCAGCAGACGCAGCGCGACCCGGAGACGACGGCAAGCACGGAGAGCCGCCCGTTCGATCCGGTCGAAGCGGTGCGCAACGCCATCGAGGCGGCGAAGAACTACTTCCCGGCGCTCGACGAAACGGCCGAAGCGCTGGCTGCGGAGCTTGCGGAGCCCGGGCCTGACCTCCTCGGCGCCCTGGCAGCACGTCTGCAGGCGCGCCATGGCGTCCGCCTGCGGGTTCTGCCAGCGGAGGTGATGGCAGGCGCGCTTCGGCGTTTCGATCGCCATCGCCGGCAGTTGCAGCTTTCGGAAATGGTTTCGCCTTGCGGGCGGATCTTCCAGGCGGCATTCCAGCTTGCGACCATCGAGCACGCGGCGCTGATCGACGCGCTGGTCGAGGAAACGGCGCTGACCGATGCGACCGCCCGGCGCATGTTCCGCATCTGCCTCGCCAACTCTTTCGCCGGCGCGGTGATGATGCCCTATGGCCGCTTCTTCGCTGCCGCTGAAACCTGCCGCTATGATGTCACGCTGCTGGCACAGCGCTTCAATGCCAGCCTCGAGCAGGTCTGCCACCGCCTGACGACGCTGCAGCGGCCGGGCGCGCGCGGCGTCCCGTTCTTCATGATCCGCGTCGACGATGCCGGCAATGTCTCGAAGCGCCATGCCTCTGGCCGCTTCCATCTCTCGCGCTATGGCGGCACCTGTCCGCTCTGGAACCTGCACGAGACCTTTCGCAGCCCGGGCGCCATCCTGACGCAGCGGCTCGAAATGCCGGATGGCACCGCGTTCTTCTCGATCGCCGCGACCGTCAGCGGCGCGCGACAGCCCTTCCCGGCCCGCGAAGCGCGCTTTGCGCTCGGCCTGGTCTGCGAGATGAAATATGCGGGTCGGATCGTCTATGCCGATGGAGAGGGTGTCGGCACCGCGCGCATCGGCACTAATTGCCGGCTCTGCGAGCGGACAGATTGCGCCCAGCGCGCCGAGCCGCCTGCAGCGAGGCCGATTCTCATCGACGAGAACCTGCGCAGCGTGGTGCCGTTCCTGTTCGATCCCGGCCGCGGCAGGGCGCCGCGGACGGGAGATGCGTGACGGCCGGTTCAGTGACCGCCGAAGGCCTCGACGGATGACAGCGGATCGGCATGATGCGGCTGGAACAGCTTGCCGCGCTCGGTGACGACCACGGTGACGAAGGCGCAGAGGCCTGCGGCGAGGAAGCCGATCGCCAGCGGCAGCACCGAACCATCGAAGCTCTGGCTGATGGCGAGACCGACCAATGTCCCGAGAATGGTGGTGTAGAAGCCGATCAGCGAGGAGGCCGTACCGGCGATGTCGCCGAGCGGCTCCATGGCCATGGTGTTGAAGTTCGGCATCGTCAGGCTGAACAGGAACTGGCAACCGGCCAGCGTGACCGCGAACACCAGCAGCGGCGGCTTGCCTCCATAGGCGAGCGCCACGGCGAGCATGGCGGCCGAGAACAGCACATAGCCGCAGATGCCGAAATGCGAGAGCCGGCGCATGCCAAGCCGCCGCACCAGCCGCGAATTGATGAAGGACGCGATGCCCATCACCGCGGCTAGCGAGCCGAACACCACCGGGAAGATCGCGCCAAGGCCATAGACCTCGGTTTCGAAGATCTGCTGGGTCGAGCCGAGATAGCCCATCAGCGCGCCGAACATCAGCCCCATCGCCGTGGCATAGCCGACCGTCACGCGCTGCGAGAGGCAGCGGCGGGCGCCATCGGTAATCCGCTGCACGGAAAACGGCATCCGATATTCGGGCCGCAGGGTCTCGGGCATGCGACGGCCGAACCACAGCGCCAGCAGAACGGCAAGCACCAGCATCGAGACGAAAATGGCGTGCCATGTGCCGAATAGCAGGATCAGGCTGCCGATCGACGGCGCGAAGATCGGCACGATGATGAAGACCATCATGGTGAGCGACATCACGCGCGCCATTTCGCGCCCCTGAAAGCGGTCGCGCACAATGGCGACCGAGAGGATGCGCGTCGCGGCAGCGCCCATCCCCTGGATGAGGCGGGCGAGCAGCAGCATCTCGAAACTCGTCGAGAACAAAGCGATGAAGCTGCCGATCGCAAAGATGATGAGCCCGACCATCAAGGTCGGCCGCCGCCCGATGATGTCGGAGAACGGACCGTAGAAGAGCTGCATGATCGCGAAGCCGATCATGTAGACGGTCAGGATGAGCTGCACCTCATTGGTCGAGGCGAGGCCGTAATCGGCACGGATCGGATCGAAGGCCGGCAACAGATTGTCGATCGACATCGAGCCGAGCGCCATCATGAAGGCGATGATCAGTACGAATTCGAGGAAAGATGGCGCGGGCTCCGCGCGGGTCGCGGGCACGGTGGACAGGACGGACATTGCAATTCTCTAAGGTATGAACGTGCAGGCGGGAGGTCCGGCACGAAGAACGGCACGCGGCGGCAGGCAAGATGGATCGACGGGAATGCGGGCTGCAGGAACACTCATAATCCGGCTTTTGTGGCGCTGCGGTGACCGCCGTCACATTTCCTGATCAAATAATGTTCCCTTACGAAAAATACGTCGAGTATGGCGGCCCGGTCAACCGTCATGCGGCTCAACGGCGATGATCGCCGATCGAAACTGCGGCAAAACTGCACAAGCGCGACTGGAACCGCTCCGCTGCCACGTTGAAGGCGGCATCGTTCGCGATGAGAGCCGACCGATGACACCGCGGGGGGAAACGAGATGGGACGTTTTGCGACGACTGCCGAGACCTACAGGCGCTTCCGCGAGCCCTACCCGGCCGGCTTCTTCGCGTTGATCGCGGATGGGCTGGCGCTCGACGGCCATCAAGCGCTGATCGATCTCGGCACGGGCCCCGGCGTGCTCGCGCTCGGCCTCCGTCCCTATGTCGGATCGATCCTTGGCGTGGATCCGGAGGCGAACATGCTCGCCGCAGCGCGCAGTGACGCCGCCGCCGCGGGGATCGAGCTGCCGCTGATTGCCGGGCGGACGGAAGATCTGCCCGACGATATCGGCACCTTCGACATCATCACCATCGGCCGCGCGCTGCATTGGATGGACCGGGCGGCGACGCTTCCGGTTCTGGAGCGCATCCTCGCCCCTGGCGGCGCGATCCTCATCTGCGGCACGTCACCTGTGAAAGACGCGCGCAATCCCTGGTTCGAGGCCTTCGAGGCCGTCAACCTCGCTTACTCCGCCCGCAAGACGACGGGCTGGAAAGAGGTCTACGAGAACTGGTTCATCGACACGCCCTTCGCCGAGGGCGAAACGATCGAGCATGAGTTCACGCAGATGATCACGCCCGAAGCGTTGTTCGAGCGGCTTCTGACCCGCTCTTCGACATCGCCGGCTGTCCTTGGCGATCGGCTCGAGAGCTGCCGGGCGGATGTGATGTCAGCCCTCGCGCCCTATTTTCCGGGTGGCCCGCGCACAGAGACCCTGAAGGCAAAGGCGACCGTCTATCGACGCCGTTGAAAGCGAAGCGCTTTACGCAGCCCCGCCGATCAGCTGTGCCGCGGCGGCGCGCGCCTCATCGGTGATGACGCTGCCGGCCAGCATGCGGGCGATCTCTTCCTGCCGCTCGTAGCCGCGAAGCGGCGTTACGCCAGTCGCGACCCGCTGCTCGCCCGATGGCTGACCGGCCTGGCCAACAAGCGTCTTGGCGATCAGCAGATGACTGTAGGCCCGCGCGGCGACCTGCGGCGCATGCGTCACCGACAGAACCTGCACCCGCTCGGCGAGCCGCGCCAGACGGCGGCCAATCGCCTCGGCGACAGCGCCGCCGACACCGGTATCGATCTCGTCGAAGACAAGCGTCGGCGCCGAGCCCCGATCGGCCAGCGCGACCTTGATCGCCAGAAGGAAACGCGACAGCTCACCGCCGGAAGCGACCTTCATCAACGGCCCCGGCCGCGTGCCCGGATTGGTGCGAACCACGAAGGAGACGGCATCGATGCCACTTTCCGAGCGCTCCTCGCCGTCGCTCTCGATCGCGACGATGAACGCCGCACGCTCCAGCTTCAGCGCCGGCAATTCCTCGGCGACGCGCAGTTCCAGCGCATCGGCGGCAGCACGGCGGCGGGCGGAAAGCGCGGCGGCTCGAATGTCGAAACTATGCCGCGCCTGCTCGGCAGCGGTCTCAAGCGCCGCCAGCCGTTCCTCGCCTGAATCGAGTGCGGCGAGATCGGCCTCCATGCGGATGCGCAGCCCGGCCAGCCCCTCGACCGGCACATCATGCTTGCGCGCCGCCGCCCGCAGCGCGAACAGCCGCTCCTCAGTGCGTTCCAGTTCTTTCGGGTCGAAATTGCTGGCGCGGATCGAGGCATCGAGGAGGCCTTCCGCCAGTTCCAGCGCGTCGATGGCCTGATCGACAGCCTCGACGACACCGTCGAGCAGCCCGCCAGCCTGGTCGCGCTTCCGCTCCAGGCGTCGCGCCAAGCTTGCCAGTGTCGGCACGGGCGAGGCATGGCCGGCAATCGTTTCATGCGCGTCGGCGAGATCGGTCGCGATCTTCTCGATCTGCATCATGCGGTGACGGGTAGCGGCAAGCTCTGTCTCCTCGCCGGCCTGCGGCGCGAGGCGCTGCAACTCGTCGACGGCCGCGCGGAGATAGTCGCCCTCGCTGCGCGCCGAGGCGATGCGCCGCCGCAGCAATGCCACTTCGCTTTCCGCCGCGCGCCAGCCGCGCCAGGCGGCAGCAACCTCCGACGCTTCCGCGTCCAGCCCGCCAAACGCGTCGATGAGTTGTCTATGCACGGCCGGATCGACCAGTGCGCGGTCATCATGCTGCCCGTGAATCTCGACGAGACGCGCGCCGACATCGCGCAGCAGCGCGACGCTCACCGGCTGGTCGTTGACATAGGCGCGGGTGCGGCCGTCCGCGGTCTGCACGCGGCGGAGGATCAGCTCGCCATCATGATCGATGGCATTGTCGGTCAGGAACTGTCGGGCCGGATGCTCGCGCGCCACATCGAACACAGCGCTCACCTGGCCCTGCGCGGCGCCGTGACGAACCAGCGCCCCGTCGCCTCGCCCACCGAGCGCCAGCGCCAGGGCGTCGAGCAGGATCGACTTGCCGGCGCCGGTCTCACCGGTCAACACCGTCATGCCCGGCGCAAAATCGATCTCGAGCCTGTCGATCAGGACAATGTCGCGGATGGACAGCGCTGCGAGCATCGGGAGGCTAGGCCCTTCCTCCTCAGGTCTTGCCGAGGCCGGTCACGGTCTGGAACGCCTTGCTGATCCAGGAGCTCTTGTTCTCCGACGGCGACACGCCGCCCGACTGCAGCAGGCTGTACGCATCCTTGTACCAGGGCGAATCCGGGAAGTTGTGGCCCAGCACTGCAGCGGCGGTCTGCGCTTCGCTGACAATGCCCATCGCGTAATAGGCGGAAGTCAAGCGATAGAGGGCCTCCTCGACCTGTCGGGTATTGCCATATTGCGTCACGACCGTCTTGAAGCGGTTGATCGCAGCCGGATATTCGCGGCGCTCGAGATAGTAGCGGCCGATCTGCATTTCCTTGCCGGCGAGCTGGTCGCGGGCAACGATGATCGCCTTCTGCGCGTCGTCGACATATTCCGAATTCGGATAGCGCTCGACCACTTCCTGCATCGCGGCGATGGCGCGCTGCGTCGATTCCTGGTCGCGCGTCACGTCCGGGATCTGCTTGAAATAGGACTGGCCGATCATGTACTGCGCGTAAGCGGCGTCCGGGCTCGCCGGATAGAGCGCCACATAGCGCTTCGCGGCCTCGATCGTGTCGTCATACTTGCCCTGACGATAATAGGTGAACGCCTGCATGATCAGCGCCTTGCGGGCCCATTCGGTATAGGGCTGCTGCTTGTCGACCTCGCCGAAGCGCGCCGAGGCGGCCCGGAGCTTGCCTTCCGACATCAGCTTCAGGCCCTGATTGTAGAGTTCGCCCGCTGGAATGTCCGGCTGGTCGGAGTCGTCTTCCTTGCCGAGGCAGCCGGCCAGAGCCACCAGCGAGCAGAGCAGGACGACACGAATGGCGATCGTCCCCTTCCGCCCCAGCTTCGCAGCGGCGGAAGGAAGGGTCGCATCGATATTTGTCATGCAGGAATTCGAGCCAGCGGAACCGGCCTCGCCTCTATCGACGGGTCAAAGCACTGCCGCTTCTCTAGCCGAAACGACATCAGTATGTCACCAGCCGTGCCAGCGCATTGGCGCATTTTCAAGGCAATGGGATCATCGGGGAGAAAGGGCGCTTCGCAGGCCTCGCCGGGCGAACCGCAGGCCCTGTCAGGACTTTTCCGGACCAAGCGCCGCGGCCGCGAGGCGGACCGGAACTTCGGCGCGAACCGGCTCGCGACGCGGCGCGGCCGTCCCGTCGACGAAGCACCATGCCGCCGAATCAGCCAGCAGAGCCTCGACGATGCGCGCGTTCAGCCGATGGCCGCCGCGATAGGAGCGATAGGCACCGATGATCGGCGCGCCGGCAAGCGCAAGATCGCCGACCGCATCGAGCGCCTTGTGGCGCACGAACTCGTCCGCGAAACGCAGGCCTTCCGGATTGAGAACGCGGTCATCGCCGAGCACGACCGTGTTGTCGAGCGAGGAGCCGAGCGCGAGACCGCGCGACCAGTAGGTCTGCACGTCGCGCAGGAAGCCGAAGGTCCGGGCGCGGGCAAGATCCCGGCGGAACGTCGCTGGGGTCAGGTCGGTGACGAAGGCCTGGCGTCCGATCAGCGGCGAATCGAAATCGATGTCGATCTCGAAACGGCGGCCATCGAACGGCAGCAGCTCGGCAAAGGCCGGACCCTGGTCGAGGCGGATCGGCTTCAGAACCTTGATGAAGCGGCGGCGAGCGGCGAGCTGGACGATCTCGGTCTGCTCGATCAGCGCGACGAAGGCGCTGGCGCTGCCATCCATCATCGGCACTTCGGCCCCGTCGATATCGACCGCCACATTATCGACGCCAAGACCGTTGAAGGTCGCCAGCAGGTGTTCGATCGTGGCGATCGACAGACCCATGCGGGCGATCGTCGTGCAGGAATCGGTGGCCGACAGATTGTCGATCGAGGCGCGGATCGCAACCGACTCGGAAGCGTCGCCATCGGTGCGCTGGAACGTGATGCCGCTATCGGCGGGCGCAGGATTGAGCGCCATCGAGACCGGCTGGCCGCTATGCACACCGATACCCGATACGACGACGCGATCGCGCAACGTCGTCTGCGGTGTGCCCATACGCTTTGCCATGAATTGAACCCCTCGGGACCGCCAATTACGCGGCGTCCCTGTCGCGCTTCACCTACTGAGCCGCTCGCTCGCGAAAGATGCCGGCCTGTCGACTCGGCTTGATCGCGCTGCAGAGCAGCAATTCGTAGGCTGAAGATACGGCCCGCCCCCTCCTACAACAAATCACGGTTTCTAACCGTATGTTACGCGGTATCCGCCCGGGGGATGACCTTGCCGCGCTTGCGAAAAGGCCCGGCGGTAAACCGCCGGGCCTTAGGTCGAAATGCTGCAGTCGCTCAGTTCGCCTGACGGCGCAGGAAGGCCGGGATCTCGAGCTGGTCGTCCTCGTGGCGCGGCTCGCGCGGCATCACGCGGCCATGCGGATCTAGTTCAGCCTGCTGACGCTGGCGATAGGCGTCCTGGACCGGCGCCGCCTGACGGGGCGCCTGCTGGGGACGCGGCGCCTGGGGAGCCGGAGCCTGCTGGCGCGGCGCCTGCTGGGGCGCGCGAGCCGGAGCCTGCTGCACCGGAGCGGCCCGCTGGGGCTGCTGCGGCTGGGCATCCTCCTCGCGGCGGCCGAGATGAGCCAGGCGGCGGAGCAGACCCATCGGGCCGCGATCCTCCTCCTGCGCTTCCTCGCCGCGGGCGGCATGCATCTCTCGCTGGGCCACGACCGGGAAGTCCTCGACCCGCGGCATGCGGCTGGAGGCCGGAGCCTCGGCCGCCGGCGGAATGAAGGACTGCTGCGGATGGTGGTCATGCGCATCTGCCGGCGCCGGGACCATGTCGAACTCGTGGTCGAGTTCGGCCTCGTCATAGGAGACGGACGCCTGCGGCTGCTGCAGCGGGGCGATGGTGACGCCCGGGTCGCGGGAGGCCGTCTGCGCCGGCTGGCGGATGACCTGCTGCGGAGCCGGAGCGCGCATCTCGGTGTTCACCTGCGGTGCACGACCGCCGGCCGGCGGCTGAACGGCGGCCTGTGCGGCTGCCTTCATGCGCTGGTTGAGCTCGGCCATGCGCACTTCGGTCGGCGTGACATCCTCGCGGACTTCGCTGTCGATGCCGGTGGCGACGACCGAGACGCGGATGACACCTTCGAGGCTTTCCTCGAAGGTGGCGCCGAGGATGATGTTGGCGTCCGGATCCACTTCCTCGCGGATGCGGGTCGCCGCCTCGTCAACCTCGAACAGCGTCAGGTCCTTGCCGCCGGTGATCGAGATCAGCAGACCGCGTGCACCGTGCATCGACGTCTCGTCGAGCAGGGGATTGGCGATCGCCGCCTCGGCGGCGAGGATGGCGCGGCGCTCGCCGGAGGCTTCGCCCGTGCCCATCATCGCCTTGCCCATCTCGCGCATCACCGAACGAACGTCGGCGAAGTCGAGATTGATCAGGCCTTCCTTGACCATCAGGTCGGTGATGCAGGCAACACCCGAATAGAGAACCTGGTCGGCCATGGCGAAGGCGTCCGCGAAGGTCGTCTTCTCGTTGGCAATACGGAACAGGTTCTGGTTCGGAATGACGATCAGCGTATCGACGCATTCCTGCAGCTCACGGATGCCGGCTTCGGCAACGCGCATGCGGCGGGCGCCTTCGAACTGGAACGGCTTCGTCACGACGCCGACCGTCAGGATCCCGTGCGAACGGGCCGAGCGGGCGATGACGGGCGCTGCGCCGGTGCCAGTGCCGCCGCCCATTCCGGCGGTGACGAACACCATGTGCGAGCCGGCGAGATGATCATTGATCTCGTCCAGCACTTCCTCGGCGGCGGCGCGGCCGATCTCGGGCATCGAGCCGGCACCGAGACCCTCGGTGACCGCCGTGCCCATCTGGATGAGGCGTTCGGCGCGCGCCGACATGAGCGCCTGGCTGTCGGTGTTGGCGCAGACAAACTCAACGCCCTCGAGCCCAGAACGGATCATGTTGTTGACGGCGTTGCCACCAGCCCCGCCAACGCCGAAGACCGTGATCTTGGGCTTAAGCTCAGTAATATCCGGCATCTTCAGGTTGATCGTCATGGAGACCTCGTCGTCTGACCCCTCAGCCGGTGGCGTAAACCGGCCTGGCTTTGCTTAATTGAGGCGCCTCGCCCTGTGCGCCCCGCCTCTCGGCAATTAGAAACTCTCTCGGAACCAGTGCCCGACCCGTGCGAAATAGCCGCCGGTCCCGGTCATCGGCATGCGATGGCCGCGCATCGCCGAGACCTGCTCGATCTGGGCGACTTGCGGATAGATCAAAAGTCCCACGGCCGCCGAGAAGGCCGGCCCCCTGGCCGCCTCCGGCAGGCCCGTCACGCCAAGCGGACGGCCAAGACGGACATTGCGCGCAAGGATGCGCCGCGCCGCCTCGTTGATGCCCGCCAGCTGGCTGCCGCCACCGGTGAGCACGATCCGCCGGCCGACCATGGTCTGGAAGCCGGAACGGTTCAGCCGGTCGCGGACGAGTTCCAGCACTTCCTCGATGCGGGCGCGAATGATCCGCGTCAGCGCGGCCCGCGGAATCTGGTTCGGAACGTCGCGGTCGTCGTCGCTGATCGGCAGCACGGACAGCATGTCGCGCTCGTCAGAAACGGAAGGCAGCGCGCTGCCATGCATGGTCTTCAGCCGCTCGGCATCCTCGATGCGGGTCGAGAGGCCGCGCGCGATGTCGGTGGTGACGTGCTGACCGCCGATGGCGATCGCATCGGCATGGACGAACTGGCCGTCCATGAACACCGAGATCGTCGTCGTACCGCCGCCGAGATCGACGCAGGCGACGCCAAGCTCGGTCTCGTCATCGACAAGCGCCGAGAGACCGCTCGCATAAGGCGTCGCGACCATTGCCTCGACCGAGAGATGGCAGCGCGAAATGCAAAGCTCGAGATTGCGCAGCGGCGCCGATTCGCCGGTGACGATGTGCATGTCGACACCGAGCCGCTCGCCGAGCATGCCGCGCGGGTCGCGAATGCCGCCATTGCCGTCGATGGCATAGCCGATCGGCAGTGAATGGATCGGCGCGCGCTCCGGCGTCACGGTGTGCTCACGACCGGCGGCAAGGACGCGCTTGATGTCGTTCTCGACCACTTCATGGCCTGTCAGCGAAACGCTCGCCGAATAGACCTCGCTCGAAAGACGGCCGCAGGAGACGTTCACGATCAGCGATTCGACCGTGACGCCAGCCATGCGCTCAGCGGCATCGACCGCGAGGCGGATCGCCTGCTCGGCCTTGTCCAGATCGACCACGACGCCCGACTTGATGCCGCGCGACCGCTGATGGCCGATGCCGAGCACCTCGACGGCGTGGGTACGGCCGGGCAGCACGTCGCCGAGTTCACGCGGCTTCAGCTTGGCAATCAGGCAGCAGACCTTGGACGACCCGACATCGAGGATCGAGACGATGGTGGCCTTCTTGGCCGACAGCGGCTTCAAACGGCTTTCGGAGGTGACGAACAGGGCCATCAGGTGCTCGCCCCTTTGCGCTTCGCAAGCTTCGCCTGCTCCTTGAGTTCGGCTTCGCGCCTTGTGGCGGCTTCAGGCGTCAGCCGCACGAACATCCGGTCACCGAGACGGAGATCGACGCTGACGATGTCGCGGCCGAGCAGGTTGTTGCTCTGGTCGAAGCCGGCGATCCGTGCCAGCGCGGCCTTGGGATCGTCCTGCGGCAGCATCAGCGTGACGCCGTTGTCGAGCACGAAATTCCAGCGCCGCTGGCCGATCAGGACGGCTGCCTTGAGCCGGGCGCGAATCCCCGGCGCCGTGTCAGCCAGCGCCAGCGCCTCGAAGGCGCGCGTCTCGGCACCCGCGCCGACCACGCGGACGAGGTTGCGGTGCGCATCCCGGGCCTCGCCAATGACGCGGCCGGTATCGTCGAGCACGGAGAGCTGCTGATCGTGCTGCCAGAGCACATAAGGCTGGCGCTCGTTGATCGTGATCTTCAGCGTCGAGGGATAGACCTTGCGCAGCGAAGCCGTCTGCACCCATGGCAGCGTCTCGATTCGCTCCCGTGCCGAAGCGACATCGATCGCCGGCAGCGAGGCATCCGGCGGAAGCTGCAGCTTCTGCAGCACGGCGACCTCGGAGGTCTCCATCTGCCCGGTGATCTTCACGGATTCGACGACCAGACCGCCCGCATTCGACAGCGAGGTGACGAGTTCATCGGTGCGGCCCGCAGACAGCACGCCGGCAACGCCGGTCGCGATGAACAGCAACGCCGTCAATTCGATGCCGATATGCGGCGGCAGGCGGCGCTCATAGCGCGCCAGCGACTTGAGCCTCCGATGCAGCCAGGACGGCATGCGTCGAGCAGACGGCACGGCGAGATCGGCCGATCCGCGCGCTCCCTGCTCTTCCGCCAGCTCATCGACTACCTGCCGCACGACGCGTCCTCCACCATCCAGCTCACCAGTTCCGGAAAACTCATTCCGGCATGCCGCGCCATATCCGGGACCAGCGACGTCGCCGTCATGCCCGGCTGGGTGTTCACTTCAAGGCAAACCAGCTGCCCCGTGCCGTCAGGTCGATCGTCGTATCGGAAGTCCGCCCGGCTGATGCCGCGACACCCGAGAGCCCGATGAGCCCGCACCGATAGATTCCGTATACTTTGGTAAACATCTGGTAAAAGCGGCGCAGGAATTACGTGTCGTGCACCGTTGTCTGAATATTTGGCGTCGTAGTCGTACCAGCCGCCATCGGCCGTCACGAGCTCAATGATATCAAGGGCTTCATCGCCCATAACGCCGCAAGTAAGCTCGCGGCCGCCGATGAAGCGCTCCACCATGACCGTGTCGCCGAAAGCCCAATCCTCAGCAAAGAGTTGCTGAGGCGGGTGAAGAGCGCCCTCCCGGACGATCAGGACACCGAAACTCGACCCCTCCGCCACCGGCTTCACGACATAAGGCGGTGTCATCGGATGCGCCTTCGCGACATCCAGGCGGTGCATGAGCACTGATTCGGCGATCGGAATTCCAGCTGCCACGAGGACGTCCTTGGCGCGCGCTTTGTTCATCGCGAGCGCCGAGGCGAGCACGCCGGAATGGGTGTAGGGGATCTGGAGGATCTCGAGGACGCCCTGGATGCAGCCGTCCTCGCCATAAGGACCGTGCAGCGCGTTGAAGGCGACATCCGGCTTCAGGCGCGCCAGCACCTCTGCCACGTCACGCTGGACATCGACCCGCGTGACCCGGTAACCCGCAACCTCGAGCGCATCGGCGCAACCCTTGCCGGAATTGAGCGAAACCGGCCTTTCGCTCGACCATCCGCCCATCAGGACGGCGACGTGCTTCGCCAAGACAGTTAACCCCTCTCGAATCGATCGGGGCACTATGTCAGGGAAGAGGTAATCGATCGTTAACCAGGTGCGTTCTCCCACTGAGTCAAAACGACTCAGGGCGACACGCCGAGCGCGGCTCTAGCCGCCGAGAAACGGCTCGACCGCCCCGCCCTCGCCGGGCAGCCCGAGCCGCTTGATTTCCCAGTCGAGACGGACGCCGCTCGTCGCGAGCACGCGGGCGCGAACCGTCTCGCCCAACAGTTCGAGATCATGGCCGGTGGCGCCGCCCGTGTTGATCAGGAAGTTGCAGTGCATCTCGGAGACCTGGGCGCCGCCGACGCGAAGGCCGCGACAGCCCGCGGCGTCCACCAGCTTCCACGCCGAGTGTCCAGGCGGGTTCTTGAACGTCGAGCCGCCCGTCTTTTCGCGGATCGGCTGAGCGCGTTCGCGATGCGCTTCAACCTCGGCCATCGCGGCTTCGATCAGGCTGCGATCCGTCGGTTCGCCCTGATAGATCGCCTCAACGAAGATCAGGTCTTCGGCCGCGCCTGTATGGCGATAGGTGAAACCCATATCGGCATTGCTGAGCACATGGCGCGCGCCGCTGCGGTCGAGCGCGGTGACCTCGACCAACCGCTCGCGTGTCTCGCCGCCATTGGCGCCGGCATTCATGCGCAGCGCCCCGCCGATGGCGCCGGGAATGCCGTGATAGAAGGCGAAGCCGGCAAGCCCCTCCTCCAGCGCGAAGGCGGCGACACGCTTGTCAGGCAATGCCGTGCCGACACGGATGCGATCGCCGGAGAGCCGCTCCATGGCGCCGAAACCCTTGGCCGAAAGTCGGATGACGACGCCCGGGATGCCGCCGTCACGCACCAGCAGATTGGAGCCGACCCCAATCACCAGCACTGGCACATCCGGCGCAAGCCGCGACAGGAACAGCGCGAGATCATCAGCGTCGGCCGGCTGGAACAGCGCCTGCGCCGGACCGCCGACGCGGAACCACGTCACCGCGTCGAGCCCGAAATTGGGCGTGACCCGGCCCCGGACGCCGGAAAGGTCGAGATCCAGCGGCGCGAAGCTCATCCGTCGAGCTTCTCGAGCTCGCCGGGCAGCGCATAGGCCCAGTTCGTGATCGAGCCAGCGCCGAGGCAGACGACATAGTCGCCCGGCTTGGCAATGCCCCGGATCATCGCGGCCAGTTGTTCCGGCGCCTCGAGCGGACGCGCGTCACGATGTCCGCGGACCCTCAGCCCATCGACGAGATGGTCGCGATCGATCCCCTCGATCGGCGCTTCGCCGGCGGCATAGACAGGGGCGACGATGACCGTGTCGGCATCGTTGAAACAGGTGCAGAAGCCATCGAAGAGATCATGCAGGCGCGAATAGCGGTGTGGCTGGACGACGGCGATGACATGCGCCTGATGCGCTGCCGCGCGCGCTGCCTTGAGCACCGCCGCGATCTCGACCGGATGATGGCCATAGTCGTCGAAGATCTGGACGCCGTTCCAGCTTCCAGTCTGTGTGAAACGGCGCTTGACGCCCGAGAAGCTTGCGAGCCCCTTGCGGATCGCCTCATCGGAAATGCCGAGCTGATGGGCGATGGCGACAGCGCCCGTTGCGTTCTGGACATTGTGCTCGCCGGGCATCGGCATCACGAGATCGGGGATCGCGGTCATCGCGCCACTGGCACGGTCACGGATGTCGACAGTGAAGCGCGAGGTCGAGCCTTCGGTCCGAAGGTCGCGATAGCGGATGTCGGCCTGCGGATTGGCGCCATAGGTGATGATGCGCCGGTCCTCGATCCGCCCGATCAGCTTCTGCACCTCGGGGTGATCGAGACACATGACGGCAAAGCCGTAGAACGGGATATTCTCGATGAACTGCTTGAACGCCTCGCGCACCTTGTCGAACGAGCCGTAATGATCAAGGTGTTCGGGATCGATATTGGTGACGAGCGCCACATCGGCCGGCAGCTTGACGAAGGTGCCGTCGCTCTCGTCGGCCTCGACCACGACCCAGTCGCTGGCGCCGATACGCGCATTGGTGCCATAGGCATTGATGATGCCGCCATTGATGACGGTCGGATCGAAGCCGCCGGCATCGAGCAGCGCCGCCACCATCGAAGTGGTCGTCGTCTTGCCATGCGTTCCGGCGATCGCGATGGCGCTTTTGAGGCGCATCAGCTCGGCCAGCATCTCGGCGCGGCGCACCACCGGCAGAAGCCGCTCGCGCGCGGCCTTCAGCTCGGGATTGCTTGCCTTGATCGCCGAAGAGACGACCACGACGCGCGCATCGCCGAGATTGGCCGCGTCATGGCCGATCGTGATCGTGACGCCCTTCGCCTTGAGGCGCTGGACATTGGCATTCTCGGCCGAATCCGAACCCTGGACGCGATAGCCGAGATTGATCAGCACCTCGGCGATGCCGCTCATACCGATGCCGCCGATGCCGACGAAGTGAACGGGACCGATGTCCCGGGGCATTTTCATGAAGACATTCCCTTTGTCCTGGCTGCGGCGACCTCCTCGACGAGATCGGCAAGGCGCACGGCCGCATCGGGCCGGCCAACCGAGCGCGCCGCGGCGGCCGCTGCCGCAAGGTGATCCGGTGCGGCGAGAAAGCCGGCGATATCCTGTGCAAGCCGTTCGGCGGTCAGCTGTGCCTGCGGCACGACCCATCCGCCGCCTGCCTTGGCCAGCACGGCTGCATTGACACTCTGGTCCTGGTCGATCGCATGCGGCAGCGGCACCATGATGCCGGGCCGACCGATGACGCAAAGCTCGCTCACCGTCGAGGCGCCCGACCGGCAGAGCACGAGATGGCTGGCCGCGATGCGCGCCGGCAGGTCACGGAAAAAGGGCGCGAGTTCGGCCGCAACGGCAAGCGTCGCATAGGCGGCGCGGACGCGATCGATATCCTCGGGCCGGCACTGCTGCACGATCGCGAGGCGCGCGCGGGCGACAGGGTCGAGTTTCGCGAGAGCCTCCGGCATCACATCGGAAAAGAAACGTGCGCCCTGACTACCGCCGAAGACGACGAGGCGAAGCGGCGCATCGCCCTTCGGTGGATCGAACGGAACGCGGCTCGCCTCGAGGACGGCCTCGCGCACCGGGTTGCCCGTCTGGACGATGCGCGTCTTGAGGCCGGTGGCATAGCCGACTTCCGCGAAGGAGGTCGCCAGCACGCTGACGCGCGGCGCCAGCAGCCGGTTGGCCCGGCCGAGCACGGCATTGGCGTCATGGACGATCGTCGGGATCTTGAGATGCGCGGCCGCCAGCAGCGGCGGCACGGTCGGATAGCCGCCGAAGCCGATGGCGGCGGCCGGCCTGATGCGGCGCAGCAGGCTCTTGGCCTGGCGGTAGCCGCCATAAAGGCTCCAGATCGCGCGGGCGATCGCCACGGGCGACTTCACCGACGGCGTCGCCGAGCGGATGATATGGGTCTCGGCCGCCGGGAAATTCTGGCCGTAGGTTTCAGCGCGATGATCCGTCGCGAGATGGATCGTCCAGCCGCGCGCGATCAGCACATGCGCCAGCGCCTCGGCGGGGAAAAGATGGCCACCCGTCCCACCGGCCGAAAGAAGGATCGTCCGCGACACGGTTCAGACCGCCCCCGCCTTGGCAGCATTTCCATAACGCCCGAGGCCGGCGGTGAGGCGGATCGGCTCGAACCGGCGGCGCGTCAGCGCCAGCACCAGCCCCATCTGGAAGGCGAGCGCCAGCATCGAGGAGCCGCCATAGGAGATGAACGGCAGCGTCATGCCCTTGGCCGGCACCAGATTGAGATTGACCGACATGTTGATGACCGACTGCACGCCGAACATCACGATGAGGCCCGCCGAGCTCAGGCGGATGAACGGATCCTCGTTCTTGAGGCTGTGGCTGAGGCCGCGCACGACGATGAAGGCAAAGACGAGGACGAGCCCGATACAGACCAGGATGCCGTACTCCTCGGCCGCAACGGCAAAGATGAAGTCGGTATGGCTGTCGGGCAGGATGCGCTTGACGACGCCCTCGCCCGGCCCGCGTCCGAACCAGCCGCCGCCGAGGATCGACTGCATCGCTGTATCGACCTGAAAGGTGTCGCCGGTGCCGGGGTCGAGGAAGCGATTGATGCGACCGGCAAAGTGGGGAAACACGGTATAGGCCGCGAGCACGCCGCCGGCGCCGAGGCCCGCAAGAGCCAGGATCCAGTACCAGGACAGGCCGGCCATGAAGAACACCGCCGACCAGGCGATGACCACCAGCATGGTCTGGCCGAGATCGGGCTGCGCCACCAGGAGCGCCACCACGATGGTGAGCAGCAGGATTGCGAAGATGTTGCCGGGGATGTCGCTGCGGCGCGAATTCTCGGTGAACAGCCAGGCCGACAACACGATGAAGGCCGGCTTCATGAATTCCGACGGCTGCAGCGAAAACCCGATCACGTTGATCCAGCGTCGCGCGCCCTTGACCTCCTGACCGACGAAAAGCGTCAGGAACATCAGCACGATCGCGATGGCAAACACGATCAGGGCCGTCCGCCTTGTCTTCTGCGGCGAGAGCATCGATGTCGCCAGCATGATGGCGACGGTGGGGATCAGGAACAGGACATGGCGCGTCGTGAAATGGAAGCTATCGAGGCCGATGCGCTCGGCGACCGGCGGACTGCCGGCGAGCGACAGCACGACGCCCATGATCATCAGCGCCAGCATGGAGAACAGCAGGTACTTGTCGACCGTCCACCACCACTCGGCGAAGATGCCGCGATCGGCCCTGCTGACCATCACCTGACCTCCTCAATGGCGTCCGCCCCGGCGCGGGCGAGGACGAGTTCGCGGAAATGATCGCCGCGCTTTTCAAAGTTCCGATACTGATCGAAGGAGGCGCAGGCCGGCGACAGCAGCACGACCGGCTCCGGCTCGGCGTCGCGTGCCGCATCCTCCGCCGCGAGCGCGACAGCCCGGTCCATCGTGCCGGCCATCACGTAAGGCACCTTGCCCTCGAGCGTCGCCGCAAAGGCCTCTGAGGCGGCGCCGATCAGATAAGCCTTGGCGATCTTGCCGAAATAAGGGACGAGGCTGTCGATGCCACCGGTCTTTGCCTTGCCGCCGAGGATCCAGAAGATGCGGTCGAAACTGGCAAGCGCCTTCTCGGCGGCGTCGGCATTGGTGGCCTTGGAATCGTTGACGAACAGCACCCGGCCGATCCGCGTCACCTCTTCCATGCGGTGCGCAAGGCCCGGAAAGCTCGCGAGACCCTGCTGGATCATCTCGTCCGAAAGGCCGAGCGCGCTCGCAGCGGCAACAGCGGCAGCGGCGTTCTGCGCGTTGTGCGCGCCCCGCAGCGAGCCGATGCCGGCAAGATCCGCGACCTGGCGGGCCGACGCATCCGTGGCCTGGAAGATCTCCGTCTTGTCGACATAGAAGCCATCGACGACCGGGCGCCTGACGGAAATCCGCTCCAGCGGCTTGCCGCGCCTGTCGATCTCGGCGGCGATCGATGCGCTCCAGTCATCGTCGACACCGACCACCGCCGTCGCGGCGCCGTCGACGAGGCGCGCCTTGATCGCGGCATAGCGTTCCATGCTGCCATGCCGATCGAGATGGTCCTCGGTGACGTTGAGCAGGATGCCCACGGTCGGATCGAGGGTCGGCGCAAGGTCGATCTGGAACGACGAGCACTCGACGACATAGACGCGATCGTCCGTGATCGGCTCGAGCGAGAGGATCGCGGTGCCGATATTGCCGCCAAGCTGCACGTCGCGTCCGGCCGTCCGGAAAAGATGCCCGATCAGCGCGGTTGTCGTCGACTTGCCATTGGTGCCGGTGATGGCGATCAAGGCCGCATCGGGGGCAATCGCCCGGCGCTCGCGGCAGAACAGCTCGATATCGCCGATGATCTCGACGCCGGCGGCCTTGGCCTTTGTGACGACCCAGTGCGGCTCGGGATGGGTGAGCGGCACGCCGGGCGCCAGAACCAGCGCAGCGAACGCCGAGAAGTCGGCGTTGCGCAGATCCTCGGTGGTGACGCCGGACGCCGCTGCGTTGGCGACCGAATCGGCATTGTCGTCGAAGGCCGAGACATCAGCGCCGCCGGCGGCGAGGGCCTTCGCCGTGACGAGCCCGCTGCCGCCGAGACCGAAGACGGCGACCTTGCGTCCCGCGAAGACGGTGACCGGGATCATCCCGCTACCTCAGCTTCAGGCTGGAGAGGCCGACCAGGGCGAGCACCACGGCAATGATCCAGAAGCGGATGACGACCTGCGGTTCGGTCCAGCCGAGCTGCTCGAAATGATGATGGATCGGCGCCATCTTGAACACGCGCCGCCCGGTCAGCTTGAACGAAGCGACCTGGATGATCACGGAGACCGCCTCGAGCACGAACAGCCCGCCGATGATCGCCAGCACGATCTCGTGCTTCGTGGCGACCGCGATCGATCCCAGCATGCCGCCGAGCGCCAGCGATCCGGTGTCGCCCATGAAGATCGCCGCCGGCGGCGCGTTGAACCATAGGAAGCCAAGGCCGGCGCCGAACATCGCGCCGCAGATCACCGCGAGTTCGCCCGTGCCGGGCACGAAATGGATCTGCAGATATTCGGCGAAGATCGCGTTACCCGAGAGATAGGCCATCACGCCGAAGCTCGCCGCCGCGACCATCACCGGAACGATGGCAAGCCCGTCGAGCCCGTCCGTGAGGTTGACGGCATTGCCGGCCCCCACGATCACGAAGGCCGCGAAGGGAATGAAGAACCAGCCGAGATCGAGCACCCAGGCCTTGACGAAGGGAAAGGTCAGCGCGTCGGCGAGCGGACCGCCGGCAAGACGCGAGATGAAATAGCAGCCGATCGCGGCGATGACGAACTCGACCAGAAGGCGCGAGCGGCCGGAAAAGCCCTTGTGGCTCTGCTTCGTCACCTTGAGATAATCGTCATAGAAGCCGATCAACCCGAAGCCGACCGTCACGCCCAGCACGATCCAGACATAGAAGCTGGCGAGATTGGCCCAGAGCAGGGTCGAGACGATGAGCCCGAACAGGATCATCAGCCCGCCCATCGTCGGCGTGCCCTTCTTGGTCAGAAGGTGGCTCTGCGGACCATCCTCACGGATCGGCTGGCCTTTGCCCTGCTTCATGCGAAGGGCGCGAATGATCGTCGGGCCGAACAGGAACACGACGATCAGCGCCGTCATCGTGGCGCCGCCGACGCGGAATGTAATGTATCGGAAGACGTTGAGGGCCGAGAACTGCGCCGATAGATCCCCCAGGAAATACAGCATCAGGCGAGTCCTTCAATCTCAGGATCTGGCCCGGCGTTTTCTGGCTCGGGCTTGGCAAATCGGGTCATCAGTCTCTCGACGAGGGGCGTCATCCGGCTGCCCTTGGAGCCTTTGACCATGACCACGTCGCCGCTTGCAATGCCGTCGCCGAGAATCACGTCGAGTTCTTCTGCCGTTTCCGCATACTGGCCTTGCATGTCGGTCGGCAAGACCTGCCAAAGCGCGTGCATCAGCCGCCCGGCACAATAAACACGGTCGATGCCCGCCGCGATCAGCGGCTCGACCAGCCCGGCATGCATCTCGCCGGAGCGCTCGCCGAGCTCCAGCATGTCGCCCAGCACGGCGATCCGCCTGCCCCCCGGCCCCGGACGCGAGGCAGCGAGAACGGCGATCGCCGCGCGCATTGAGGTCGGATTGGCGTTGTAGCTCTCATCGATCAGCAGCGCTTCGCCGTCGCCGAGCGTGAGCCAGTGCTGTGCGCCGCGGCCCTCGGGCGCTGCCATGCCGCTCAGCGAATCCGCGGCGAGATCGAGATCGGCGCCAAGAATGTGAACCGCCAGCAGCACGGCAAGCGCGTTCTGAACGAGATGGCGCCCCGGCGCTCCGATCGTGAACCGCACTTCACGGCCGAGAATATCGGCCCTGACACGGGAATGATCGGGCATCAGGTCAATCGCGGTCAACCGGGCCTCCGCATCGGCGCTCTCGCCGAAGCCGAGCACGCGGTCGACGCCCGCATCGATCGCCATCAGAGCGAGCGGCTCGAATTGCGGATTGTCGCGGTTGAGGATCGCGACACCGCCGGGCTCGATCCCGGCAAAGATCTCGGCCTTGGCTCGCGTGATCCCGTCGATGCCGTCTGGAAAGAACTCGACATGAACGGGTTCGATCGTCGTGATGATGCCGACATGCGGCCGTACCTGCTGGACCAGCGGCACGATTTCGCCGGCATGGTTCATGCCGATCTCGAACACGGCATAGACGGCGTCGGCGGGCATGCGCGAAAGCGTCAGCGGCACGCCCCAATGATTGTTGAAGGAGGCCGGCGAAAAATGCGTCTTGCCCGTCGCTGCCAGCGCGCGCGCCAGCATCTCCTTGGTCGTCGTCTTGCCGACGCTGCCCGTCACCGCGGCGATACCGGCCGTCGAGCGCGCGCGAGCGGCGCGGCCGAGCGATTCGAGGGCGGCCAGCACATCGCTGACGACGACGAGCGGGATGGTCAGCCGCCCGAGCGCGGAAAGGCGCTCCTCGGCAACAACCGCCACCGCCGCGCCCTGCGCCGCGGCCTTGCCGACGAAATCATGGCCGTCCAGGCGATCACCGTGAATGGCGAAGAAGGCCTCGCCTGGCTTCACCGAGCGGCTGTCGATCGAGATGCCGGAAATCGCCGGCGCGGCGGTCGCGGTCGGCCGCCCGCGCATCGCCGCGACGAAAGCCTCGAACGTCCAGAGCGGCTCGCTCATGCAGCCACCCCGCCGGCGATCGCCTCTGTCACGGCTTCATGATCCGAGAACGGATGCACGACGCCCTTCACGATCTGGCCCGCTTCATGGCCCTTGCCGGCGACGCAGAGCACGTCGCCCGCGCGCAGCATCGCGACTGCCTCGGCGATGGCGCGGCGGCGGTCGCCGATCTCGATCGCTCCAGGCGCTGCGGCGAGAATGGCGGCACGGATGGTGGCGGGATCCTCCGAGCGCGGATTGTCGTCGGTGACGATGACGACATCGGCGCGGCGGCTGGCAACCTCGCCCATCAACGGCCGCTTGCCGGCATCGCGATCGCCACCGGCGCCAACAACGACGACGAGCCGGCCGCGCGTCATCGGGCGCAGCGCGGCGAGCGCATGATCGAGTGCATCGGGCTTATGGGCGTAATCGACGAAGACGGCGCTGCCGCTTTGGGTGACGCCGACCTTTTCAAGCCGACCCGGCGCCCCTTCGAGATGTCCGAGCGCGGCGATGGCGACGGCCGGCTGGACGCCGGCGGCGATGGCGAGGCCGGCGGCGACGAGCGCATTGGAGGCCTGGAAACCGCCTGCCAGCGGCAGATCGACCTCCATCGGCGCGCCGAACACATCGAGCTTCAGAACCTGGTGCAGATCGCTCGGCGTCGCCGAGAGAAGGCGGATCCCCTCCCCGGCTGCGCCAACGCTCACCACCTGCTGCTGGCGGTCGCGGGCGATGGTCGCAACGCGCTCGGCATAGGGCCCGTCGGCATCGATGACCGCGGTCGCGCCCTCCGGCAGGATCTCCGCGAAGAGGCGCATCTTGGCGGCGAAATAGTCCTCGACGGTCGGGTGATAGTCCATGTGGTCGCGGCCGAGATTGGTAAAGCCGGCGGCAACGAGGCGCACGCCATCGAGCCGGTGCTGGTCGAGGCCATGGCTGGACGCTTCGAGCGCCGCGTGGCTGACGCCCTCGCGCGCGAGGCGGTCCAGCGTCGCATGCAGGTGCACCGGGTCGGGCGTCGTCAGACTGCCATACTCGGCGCCCCAGGGCGCAACGATGCCGATGGTGCCGATCGAAGCAGCGCCAAAGCCTGCAGCGGCGAAGACCTGTCGCGCGAAGACGGCAACCGAGGTCTTGCCGGCGGTACCCGTTACGGCGACCAGCTTCTCGGGCTGGCGCGGATAGAAGCGGGCGGCGAAATGGGCAAGCGCAATGCGCGGGTCCTCGGCACGGAGCACCGGAACGCCGGGATCGGCAGCCAGAGATGAATCGGTCGCGCAGAGAAGCGCGACGGCGCCACGCTGGACCGCTTCGGGCACGAAACGCAGGCCGTCAGCGGCGACGCCCTTCATCGCGGCGAAGAGAAAGCCGGGCTGCACGGCACGGCTATCGGCGGTAAGGCCAGTGATCTCGACGGCAGCAGCATCGGGCGCGAGCGGAATTTCGGTCGAGGCGAGATCGCCAAGGCGCATTACCGGATTACGTCGCATGCGGAGCGTTCCTTCTAGCAAACGGAGCCGAACGGGCGGCTCCATCGGCGCTCAATACGACACAAGCATGGCGTCGGGATTGCTTTCGTCCGCGGTTCGCGGCTGGACTCCGAGGAAAGCAGCGGACCGGCGAACGACATTGCCAGCAACATAGGCGGCGTTCCAGGCCGCCAGCGCCGGCATGCCGGGCTTCTCCGGCCGCGGATCGTCAACCGAGATCATCAGCACATATTGCGGGTCGTCCATGGGGAAGACCGCGAGGAACGAATTCAGATAATGCCCTTCGACGTAGCGGCCATTGACCACCTTCTCGGCCGTGCCGGTCTTGCCGCCGACAACATAGCCGGGGACGTCGGCATGACGGCCGGAGCCCTTGACGCCGTTGAAGCGGAACAGCCAGCGCATCTCGTCGCTGGTCTTCTGCGAGACGACGCGTGTCGCCTGCGCCAGCGCGGTCTCGCGGGTCCGGGGAAAGAAGGTCGGCGGAAACAGATAGCCGCCATTGACGAGCGCGCAGTCGGCCATCGCAGCCTGCATCGGCGTGACCGCGATGCCATGGCCGAACGCCACCGTCATCGTCGTCACATCGCTCCAGCGCTTGGGAACCTGAGGCATGGCAACTTCGGGCAATTCGGTCTTCAACTTGGTCATCAGTCCGAAGCGGCGGATATATTCCTGCTGGGTCTCGCTGCCGATGGCCATCGCCATCTTCGCGGTGCCGATATTCGAGGAGTACTGGAACACCTCGGGGACAGTCAGGAATCGCGCCTGCGGATGCGAATCGTGGATGGCCTGGCGGCCGACACGGATCGGTGACCGAGCGTCGAAGCTGTCGGTCATCTTCACCTTGCCGCTGTCGAGCGCCATGGCGAAGGTGAAGCTCTTGAAGACGGAGCCGAGCTCATACGAGCCGGCTGTCAGCCGGTTGAGCCGGTCCGGCTTGTTGGCATCGACGGGATCGTTGGGGTCGAAATCGGGCAGCGATGCCAGCGCGACGACTTCGCCGGTCTTGGCGTTGACCATGACGCCCATGGCCGCGGCCGACTGATATTTCTGCATCGCGCCGACCAGTTCATCGCGCAGGACATGCTGCACGCGCAGGTCGATCGACAGTTGCACCGGCTGCTGGCTGTTGGTCTTCATCGCGAAGCCGGCATTGTGCAGGTCGCTGAGGCCGCGCTCGTCCACCGTCCGCTCGAGACCGGCGATGCCCTGGTTGTCGATGTTCACGAGCCCGACAATATGAGCCGCTGCCGGGCCGCCCGGATAAAAGCGCTTGTTCTCGGTGAGGAAGCCGACGCCGGGTATGCCGAGATCGTGGATCTGCGCCTGCTGGGTCGGCGTGATTTCGCGCTTGACCCAAACAAAGCCGGCCTTGGTCGACAGCTTCTTGCGAAGCGCCGTCGCATCGAGGTCCTGCAACACGCTGGTGATCAGTTCGGTCGCCTCGTCGGGATCGACGATCTTCTTCGGCTCGGCGAAGAGCGAAGCGGTCCGGATATCCGTGGCGAGAATTTCTCCGTTGCGATCGACGATGTCCGGGCGGGCCGTGGCGACCGCCGAGGCGGCGCTGCCACGCGCCACGTCATCGGATGGATCGGCAAGGCCGAGCACGATGAGGCGCGTGCTGATGATCCCGTAGACGAGCACAAAGGCGAGGATCGCCAGCAATACGCGGTTGCGGGTCTGGTCTTGCTTCCGCTTGGCGACGACGGCAGCCGGCTCCCCGCGGGGTTCGGCGCCTGCGGGACGGGTGAATACATCCGGACGATCGGTCAGGGTCATCGTCATTCGAGATATCCCGTCTCAGGCTGGGCAGGAAGCGCAGGGGCAGGCACTCTGGGCGCGGGCGGCGCAACGCGGCGCACCGGGGCCGGCGGCTTCACCACTTTCGGCCGCGCCGGCGCTTCGATGCTGCCCGTCTCCATCGAATCGGTCTTCGCGGCGGCGGATTTGCTGGCCGTCTCGGCGCTGCGCATGATCGCGTTCGGCACAGCGTCGGCGCCCGTGTCCGTTGCGCCAGCCGGCCGCGCCGGCACGTCGGCGATCGTTGCGAGCTGGCGCACGTCGAGCGACTTCAGTTCAAGATAGCTGTTGTAGCGTTCGACGAGCGACTGCAGCCGCGACGGCTGGTCGAGCACGCCCCACTCAGCGCGGAGCAGGTTGAGCTGCTGTTTCTCGCGAGCGATGCCGGCGCGCAGATCCATGACATGATCAGCGGCCCGGCCGGCGCTGTCCTTCATCGCATAGGTGATCACCGCCACCGCAATCATCAGACCGACCCAGAAGAAGCTCCAGCCGCGCTTCATCACGCTCGCTCCGCCTTGAAGATTGGCAGCGACGGAACGCCCGCGGCTGCCGGATCGAAGGGACGCGCCGGCGCATCGGTGCGGATGGCCGCGCGCAGCTTGGCCGAACGGGCGCGTGGGTTCATCGCGATCTCCGCATCATCGGCCACCGAGGGCCCTTTCGCGGCGAGGCGGAAGGTCGGCGCTGCGATGCTGCGCTCCGGCAGATGGCGCGAACCACCCGCCCGTTCCTCGCTGCGCTCGCCGAGGAAGCGCTTGACGATGCGATCCTCGAGCGAATGGAACGAAACGACCACGAGACGGCCGCCGGGCTTCAGGATGCGCTCGGCCGCCGCGAGCGCCTCGCCGAGCTCGTCGAGTTCCTCGTTCACATAGATGCGCAGCGCCTGGAAGCTGCGCGTCGCCGGATGGATCGTGTCGCTGTGCTTGCGGCCGACGACGCGCTCGATGAGACCGGCGAGTTGCGCGGTCGAGACGAACGGCGTCGCGACACGGTCTTCGGCAATGGCACGGGCAACAGCGCCCGCGCGCCGCTCCTCGCCGAGCACGGTCAGGATGCGTGCCAGTTCCCGCGGCGGCATGGTGTTGACGATGTCGGCGGCGCTCGGACCGGACCGCGCCATGCGCATGTCGAGCGGTCCGTCGAAGCGGAACGAGAACCCGCGCTCGGCCTCGTCGATCTGCATCGAGGAGACACCGATATCGAGCACCACGCCATCGACCGAGGCGAGCCCGGCATCACGCGCGATGGTGTCGAGCGCGCTGAACCGGCCTTCGACCAGGTTCAGCCGGCCGGCGGCTTCGGCAACCAGCCCTGCCCCGCCGGCGATCGCGGTCGGATCGCGGTCGATCGCCACGACATTGGCGCCGACACCGAGCAAGGCCCGCGTATAGCCGCCGAGGCCGAAGGTGCCGTCGATGAAGGTTTCGCCCTGTTGCGGCGCCAGTGCGGCGATGACCGGTTCGAGCATGACGGGGATATGGCGCGGCGCGGCGCCTGACGGGCCGCTCATTCCGTGCCTCCCGCCTCGCGCCGGCCACCCAGCCGACGGCGCAGTTCGCGCACCCGGTTCTTGGCCTCCGCGCGATAGGCGATGAAGCGCTCCGGCTCCCAGATCTGGAATTTGTACCCCTGCCCGACAAAGGTCACCGTGTCGCCGATGCCGGCATGCGCCTTGATCGCTTCCGGCAGCGCGACGCGCCCCTCCGGATCGACCCGCAGGATCTCGCTCTCGCCGATCAGCGTGGTGGAGAGCAGTTCGTGATCCTCCGAGAAGGGCTCGAACAGCGCCAGCATGGCGCGGATCTGCTCCCGGAGCCGATTGCCCCCAGCATCCACGGCGTTCTGATCCAGCGTCGGACAACAATAGAGCCCCTCGAACCCGTCACGCATCAGCACGGAACGGAACGGCGCCGGAATCGACACGCGCCCCTTCGAATCCAGCCGGTTGGTGAAGGTGGATACGAACTCGTCCATTGCCCCTCTGACCGCTCCGGATGCGACACGCGACGTCCCGTTCCGCGGCCCGCTGCCGAGCACGGATGAAAACCCACGGACGCGAACTGGAAACGCTCGCCCGGGACGCGAAAGGAGCCGTAAGCACGGCCACTAAAGCCGAAGGCGGACCCTTCGTACCGGGACGATTTGGGATACCATGGGAGAACATGGGCGTCAATGGAATCGCACTCCACGGCCAAGGTGCGGCCGTGGAGAACCTTGAAGTCGTTAAGCTTAATTTTTCGTTGCAAATGCTTGTCGCACCTGCATTTCGGCACGAGCCGATGCGGGGGCGCATGTGAAGCGTGGCCGGTGGACAACTCGGGCTGGGCTGATGCGGATGTGGGCTGGCAGCAGGCGACGGGCGGTGGGGGCGCGGCCCATGGCAATGCCGACGACCTATCCGGGGCACGTGCGTCTTCCGCTAGGGAGGGCACGGCCCGGCGGCATTTGCAGGGGCGGAAGGCAGCGCCAGCTGGCCTATAAGCCGGGTTCTGTAAGGCGGTGGCGAACCACCGCGTGACGACCATTCATCTTGGACGCCCGTTGCCGGACGCCTCACGCAACCAACCCGGGCGGCGGGTCGGGAAACAGACTGGGCTTGCGCCCGTGCCGCCCCTATTCGGTCTTGCTCCCGGTGGGGTTTGCCATGCCGTTCCCATTGCTGGGCCCGCGGTGGGCTCTTACCCCACCCTTTCACCCTTACCCGGACTGCCTCGTAAGGCTTGCCGGGCGGTCTGCTCTCTGTGGCACTTTCCCTGGGGTCGCCCCCGCCGGACGTTATCCGGCACCGTGTCTCCATGGAGCCCGGACTTTCCTCTCCTGCGACCTTTCGATCTTGCAGGAGCGGCCGTCCAGCCAGCTGGCACGGCCAGCACCTATGGGGGATGACGCGGCGGGTCAACCCCGCGCCGCGCAGGGTCGCCCGGCAGCCGGCTCAGTTCATGGCAATGAGCTGGCGAACCTTGCCGCAATAAGCGAGCGGCCCGCGGCTCATGCGCGTCGCGCCGTGGCCGCCGTTATATTTGAGGATGGTCCCGCACAGATCGCCATCGGCGAGCTTCCGGGCCTCGCCGAGATACATCATGCCGTAGCGGATATTGGTGTCCGGCTCATAGAGCTGCTTGGCAGAGCCGCGATAGCCCATCGACCGCGCCGTGCCGAGCTTCACCTGCATCAGGCCAATTTCGCCGGCCCGGCCGCGCATCTTCGGATTGTAGTTGCTCTCCACCGTCACGACAGCATGAGCGAGCGAGAGCGGCACGTTATTGGCGCTGGCATAGCTGGCGATGAGCTGGTCGAACCGCCCATCACTGCGGTCGGCAGCTGCGATGCGGACGGAATTGGAAGGAAGGAGCCGGGCTGATCCGGCGAAAGCGAAGGAAGGCGCAGTCGCAGCCGTGGCAAGGGAAAGAGCCGCGGCGAGACCGGTTACGCAGAACGTCTTCATACGGGAGGAGCACTCACATCGTTGACAATGCCCGCCCAATCGCGGCGGAACCGTCCCAAAATGAGGCAGTGAGACGTCACCGAGATGGCCGCGATCACGAATCCGTGATCGGCAAAAACCGTCAACGACCCAGCGGCGACGCCGAAACCTGCATGCCGGGCGGCGCCAGCGCGCGGTACAGTTTGTGCAGAGTCGCGATGGTCGAGGCGTCCGCGATCCCGTCGACCCGCTCGGGCCGGAAATGGCGCTGGAAGGCCGTGATCACCTGTTCCGTGCCGTCGTCGAATTCGCCGGTCACGTCGATCCCGTAGCCGTAGAGCATCAGGATCGCCTGTAGGGCGCCGACGGACGCGCCGAGGTCCCCCCGTCCGAGCGAACGGCCGCCCGAGAGCGGTTCGGGTGCGACATGATGGCCGACGCCAGCAGCGGCGAGCCTCGCCCACGGAAACTTCTCGCCCGGATCGCGCTTGCGCGCCGGCGCGACATCGGAATGGGCGAGGACGTTTTCGGGGCTGATCTTGTTGCGGACGACAATGTCGCGGCAAAGCCGGATCACCGCGTCGATCTGAACGTCCGGAAAGTCGGGATAGCCGTGGTCATGGCCGGCATTCGCGATCTCGATGCCGATCGAGCGCGAATTGATGTCGGTCTCGCCATGCCAGGATGAGACACCCGCATGCCAGGCACGATCCGCCTCGGACACCAGCTGCGTGATCGCGCCGTCCTCCGCCACGACATAGTGGCACGACACCTGCGAGACCGGATCGCAGAGCCAGTCGATCGCTGCCTCGGCGGTCGCCATGTCGGTGTAATGCAGGATGAGCAGATCGGTCCGGGTGCCCTCGGCCCGAACGCCGAAATTGGGCGACGGCCGCCGGATGGCAGCCGGGTCGCTACATCCGATCATGCAAAGGCCCGTTCCTGCCGGATCCGGTCATAGGCGCCGTTGAGCGCGGCGAGCTTTGCCGTCGCGATGGCGATGAACTCGGCCGGAACGCCGCGCGCCATCAGCTTGTCGGGATGCGTTTCCGCGACGATCCGGCGATAGTGGCGCTTGACGTCCTCATTGGTGGCGGCGCGGTCGATACCGAGGATCAGATAGGGATCACCCTCCTCCGGCACGACATGGCGGCTGCTGATGCGCGCGAAGGCGGGTTCGGACAAACCGAACACCCGGGCGACCCGGGCAATGAATTCGAGTTCGGCCTCATGCACCATGCCGTCGGCCTTGGCGATGTGGAAAAGCCCGTCGACGATATCCTCGAAGATCTCCGCACCCTCGGCAAAGAGGCCGGAGATCTTGCGCGCATAAGCCTCGAACCCGGCGACATCCTGCTTGGCAAGGTTGAACAGGCGGGCGACATTGCGCTTCTCGCCGTCCGGAATTTCGAAGAGCTGCTTGAATGCCGCGACCTCGTCGCCCGTGACGACGCCATCGGCCTTGGCCATCTTCGCCGACAACGCGATCATCGAGATCGAGAAAGCGGCATGCCGCCGCTCGGCCGACGTGCCGAAGGTCGAACGGACGGCCTCGACGACATGGTCGATGAGGACGCAGGAACCGGGAATCCGGTGGATGATATCGCCGAGGCGGCGCCAGATGCTCATGGCGCCGCAACATAAGCCATTGAACGCGCTGATGCGAGACCATGCGGCATGAGTAAGTTCGTAACGGCCCGACTTGCAGCGGCAGCCGCGCGCGTGGTTCTTGGACAGGATATCCGGCAGCGTGGATGAGGGCGGCAATGACGGCGGCGACGGCAGGTAGCTGGGATTTCTGGATCGATCGTGGCGGCACGTTCACCGATATCGTCGGACGGCGGCCGGATGGCAGCATCGTCGCGCACAAGCTGCTGTCGGAAAATCCCGGCGCCTATCCTGATGCGGCCATCCAGGGCATTCGCGATCTGCTCGGTCTCGCGCCCGGTGTTCCGATTCCCGCCGGCCTCGTCGGTGCGGTGAAGATGGGCACCACCGTCGCCACGAACGCGCTGCTCGAGCGCAAGGGCGATCGCACGCTGCTGTTGATCACGCGCGGATTCCGCGATGCGCTCCAGATCGGCTATCAGGCGCGGCCCGACATTTTCGCCAAGAAGATCGTGAAACCCGAGCTGCTCTATGAGCGCGTGACGGAGATCACCGAGCGCGTGCGGGTCGATGGCACCGTGGAGGCCGTGCCGGATGCCGCCGAGATCGAAGCGGCGCTGAGGGCGGCCCATGCCGACGGTATCCGTGCGGTGGCGATCGTCTTCATGCATGCCTGGCGCTATCCCGAGCATGAGCAGATCGCCGCCCGCATTGCCCGCGCCTCCGGTTTCACACAGGTTTCGGTTTCCCACGAAGTATCCCCGCTGATGAAACTGGTCGGCCGCGGCGACACCACTGTCGTCGACGCCTATCTTTCGCCGATCCTGCGCCGCTATGTCGATCAGGTCGCGCGGGCGCTGGGGGCTTCGCCGCTTGAGGCTTCGGCGGAGAAGGCACCCCCCTCCCAACCCTCCCCCACAAGGGGGGAGGGCTATTCCGACTCGGCGGTGGAGACGGCGGGCATAATCTCCGGCGAGCCCTCTCCCCCCTTGTGGGGGAGAGTTGGAGAGGGGGGAATCAACGCCGAAGCCTCGCCGGCCGCCCCTCGCCTGATGTTCATGATGTCGTCGGGCGGGCTGACGGCGGCCGAGCTCTTCCAAGGCAAGGATGCCATCCTGTCCGGCCCGGCCGGCGGGGTTGTCGCCGCGGTGGAAACGGCCGCCGAGGCCGGCTTTTCACAGGTCATCGGTTTCGACATGGGCGGCACCTCCACTGACGTGTCGCATTACGACGGCGAGCTGGAGCGCTCCTTCGAGACCGAGGTTGCCGGGGTGCGCATGCGCGCGCCGATGATGCGCATCCACACGGTCGCGGCCGGCGGCGGCTCGATCCTGCACTATGAAGCCGGACGCTTCCGCGTCGGCCCCGACTCGGCGGGCGCCAATCCTGGCCCCGCCTGCTATCGGCGTGGCGGACCGCTCGCCGTCACCGACGCCAATGTCATGACGGGCAAGCTCCGGCCGGACTATTTTCCGCAGATCTTCGGCCCAGGGCGCGACCAGCCGCTCGACGCGGCGATCGTGCGTGAGAAATTCGAGGCGCTTGCCGCGGACATCGGCGATGGGCGCACACCCGAAGAGATCGCCGACGGCTTCCTGCACATCGCCGTCGAGAACATGGCCAACGCCATCAAGAAGATCTCCGTCCAGCGCGGCCACGATGTCACGAGCTATGTGCTCAACTGTTTCGGCGGCGCCGGCGGCCAGCACGCCTGCATGGTTGCCGACAGCCTCGGCATGACGACCGTCCTCATCCATCCGTTCTCCGGCATCCTGTCGGCCTATGGCATGGGCCTCGCCGATATCCGCGCGCATCGCAGCCGCGCGCTGGTCAAGCCCTTGGACGGCGCGGCGGAATCGGAACTTCAAGCGCTTGAATCAACACTTGAAGACGAGGTCGTCGGCGAACTTTCAAATCAGGGCGTAACCGATTCCGCCATCACGGTTTTTGCCCGCGCGCATCTTCGCTATGACGGCACCGATACGCCGATACCGATCGAGGTGATGCGGAAGGGGCCTCATGCCGGCGAAGGCCCTCACGCCTCGGATGGCAAGGATTGGCTTCCCCTCCCCACCATTGTCGCCGCCTTCGAAGCGGCCCACCGCCGCCAGTTCGGCTTCGTCTTCGAGGGCAAACAAATCGTCGTCGAAAGCCTCGAGGTCGAGGCGGTGGGCGGCGGCGCGCGGATTGCCGAGCCGCTGGAAGCCGCACCGGCCTCGCATCCGGAGCCTGTCGAGACGACGACCATCCGTTCAGCCGGCATGGATCACGAGGCCGGCATCTACCGCCGCGCCGACCTGCCGCGCGGCGCGATCATCGCCGGCCCGGCGCTGCTGATCGAGCCGCATCAGACCATCGTGGTCGAGCCCGGCTGGCAGGCAGCGATCACCGGCCATGGCCATGTCGTCTTGACCCGCATTGCCAGGCTGGAGCGGCGCCGGGCCATCGGCACCGAGGCCGACCCGGTGATGCTGGAGGTGTTCAACAACCTCTTCATGTCGATCGCCGAGCAGATGGGCGTGACGCTGCAGAACACGGCCTATTCGGTCAACATCAAGGAACGGCTCGATTTCTCCTGCGCTGTCTTCGATGCCGAGGGCCATCTGGTCGCCAACGCCCCACACATGCCGGTGCATCTCGGCTCCATGGATCGCTCGGTCGAAACGATCATCGAGCTCAATCGCGGCACGATGCGGCCGGGCGACGTCTATGCGCTGAACGCGCCCTATAATGGCGGCACGCATCTGCCGGACATCACCGTCGTCTCGCCGGTCTTCGACAACCAAGGCGAGAACATCCTCTTCTTCGTCGCGAGCCGCGGCCATCACGCCGATGTCGGCGGCACGGCGCCCGGCTCGATGACGCCGCGCGCCACCACGGTCGACGAGGAAGGCGTGCTGATCGACAATTTCAAGCTGCTGGATCGCGGGCATTTCCGCGAGGCCGAGCTGGTCGAACTCCTCACCAACCACCCCTACCCCGTCCGCAACGTGGTGCAGAACGTCGCCGACCTGAAGGCGCAGATCGCGGCCAACGAAAAGGGCGTCGCGGAGCTCGCCCGCATGGTGGCGCATTTCGGCCTCGATACCGTCCGCGCCTATATGGGCCATGTCCAGGACAATGCGGCGGAGAGCGTCCGCCGCGTCATCGACGCGCTGAAGGATTCGGAATTCGCCGTCGCGACCGACCAGGGCGCCGTGATCCGCGTCAAGATCACCGTCGACAAGGCCCGGCGCCAGGCGACCGTCGATTTCACCGGCACCAGCCCGCAGCAGAAAACCAATTTCAACGCGCCCGAACCGGTGACCCGTGCCGCGGTGCTCTATGCCTTCCGCGTCATGGTCGAGGGCGACATCCCGATGAATGCCGGCTGCCTCCGGCCGATCGACATCATCATCCCGGAAGGCTCGATGCTGGCCCCGCGCTATCCCGCCGCCGTCGTCGCCGGCAATGTCGAGACGAGCCAGCATGTGACCAATGCGCTGTTCGGCGCGCTCGGCGCGCTGTCATCGGCGCAGGGCACGATGAACAACCTCACCTTCGGCAATGCGACATACCAGTATTACGAGACGATCTGCTCGGGCTCGCCGGCTGGCGTGTTCAATGACGGTACCGGCTTTGACGGCACCGACGGCGTGCACACCCACATGACCAATTCGCGCCTCACAGACCCGGAAGTGCTCGAATTCCGCTTCCCGGTCCTGCTGGAGGATTTCCGCATCCGCGCCGGCTCTGGCGGCAAGGGCAAATGGTCGGCCGGCGGCGGCACGACGCGGACGCTCCGCTTCCTCGAAGAGATGGACTGCGCCATCCTCGCCTCCCACCGCACGATCCGCCCGCATGGCCTGCTCGGCGGCGATGAAGGCGCGCTCGGCAAAACCGAGGTCCGCCGCGCGGACGGTACGATCGAAACGCTGGAAGGCTGCGACCAGACCGTGCTGAAACCCGGCGAGGCCGTGATCATCACGACGCCGACCGGCGGGGGGTATGGGCGGGCGTGACGGGGATCCGAACTTGCGGAATGAGTCAGCATAAGTTATATCTCAATATAACTTCTGGAGACTCCCATGCATTTCACGAATCTCCGCAAGGTTGGCGGCTCGATCATGCTGGCGGTTCCGCCGGCTCTGCTCGACGTGCTGCATCTGACTGCGGGCGCCAAGGTCGGACTGGCGATAGACAACGGCCGGCTCGTCGTCGAGCCGAAAAGCCGGCCGCACTACACGCTGGACGAATTGCTGGCGCAATGCGCCCCGTCGGAAGAGATCACAGCGGACGAGCGCCAATGGCTGGATGACAAGCCCGTTGGCGACGAGCTTCTCTGATGGAGCGCGGCGACATCTATCTCGTCTCGCTCGATCCGACGTCCGGCCATGAACAACAGGGAACACGCCCGGTCCTGATCATTTCTCCGGGCGCGTTCAATCGACAGACGAAGGTACCGGTCGTCCTGCCGATCACCAGCGGCGGCAACTTCGCCCGCACGGCGGGATTTGCGGTGTCGCTGATGGGCGCCGGCACGGAAACGACCGGCGTCATCCGCTGCGACCAGCCACGGGCACTGGATCTCGCATCCCGGCGCGGACGCAAGCTGGAAAGCGTGCCGGACACCATCATGGACGAGGTTCTGGCGAAGCTGGCGACAATCCTCGAATAGACGCCGGCAGATGGGGTTGCCGGCGGCGATCGCTCAGCTCACGCCACCCAGCCTCAGCCCGGCCAACCGGCGATCACGATCTTGCCGATCGTCCGGCCGCTTTCGACCAGGCGGTGCGCCTCGCGCAGATTGGCGGCGTTGATCGGTGAGAGCGTCTGGACCAGCGTCGAGCGGAGGCGGCCCGCATCGACCAGATCGGCCACTTCGTTCAGCAGCTTGTTCTGTTCACCGAGCGTCGGCGTGCCGAAGATCGGGCGGGTGAACATCGATTCCCAGTGGATCGACACGGCCTTGCGCTTGAACGGCATCACGTCGAACACGCCGGGATCGTCGATGACGCCGATGCGGCCCTCCGGCGCGATGATCCCCGGCAGGACGGACGCATGTCCGGCCGTTCCCGTGAGCGACAGGATGATATCGACCTCGGGAATGCCGAGTGCCGCGAGCTGCGGCGCCAGCAGCTTCGAATGGTCGATCACGTGATGGGCGCCGAGGCCGCGGACCCAGTCCGTACTTTCGGGCCGCGAGGCCGTCGCGATGACGGTGAGGCCGGTCAGAGCGCGGGCGAGTTGAATCGCCATCGAGCCGACGCCGCCAGCACCGCCGAAGACCAGCAGGCTGCGCGTGTCGGCACCTTCGCCCCTCTTCACGCCGATGCGGTCGAACAGCAGCTCATAGGCCGTGATCGAGGTCAGCGGCAGCGCCGCGGCGGAGGTGAAATCGAGGCTCTTGGGCTTGTGACCGACAATGCGCTCGTCGACGAGATGAAACTCGGAATTGCTGCCGGGACGGATGATCGAGCCGGCATAGAAGACGGCATCGCCCGTCTTGAACAGGCTGACGGCTGAGCCGACAGCGGCGACCGTCCCCGCGGCATCGAAGCCGAGGATGCGCGGCGTCGCGGAATCGCCGGCGCGGCGAACCTTGGTGTCGACCGGATTGACCGATACCGCCTCGACCTTCACCAGGAGATCGTGCGGACCCGGCTCGGGCGTGTCGGCGGTGATGTCGGCGAGCGCGGCGGGATCGTCGGCGGGAAGAGATCGGGTGAAAGCGACAGCGCGCATGAAGGCCTCCGTTTGCGGCAGCCCCGGCAGTTTGCCGGGATCCATGCGGCCATTTCAGTGTTATTGACGGACGGCGCAAGAATGCACATTTCGAGCCTATAGCGACCGATTGGATACCAGGGAACGATGCGGGAACTTCTCACGAGCGACGGCAAATGCCCCGTCGAGACGGCACTCGAACT
>DATMGR010000036.1:0-99208 GCA_035555375.1 Kaistia sp.
GTCTGATGACGCTCAATAACTCCATGTCGATCACTCCGCTGTCCCCCGCGCATGCCGCGTGAGACGTGGTGAAACATGGGTCACTTCTCGATGGAAAAATCCGTGCCTACCGGGTCAACTCTCAATGGAAATCAACACCGCCATTGCTCGAAGCACAAAAGCGCCTATCGTCGACATGGCGATCCGGTTCAGCGCGGCGTCACAAAGGCCGAACTAGCCGAATACCGCGAACTTGTATCTCGTCGCATGCAGCAGAACCCAGACAGCCCAGTTTGGCCGGGTTGCGAGGCGAACTGGCTTGCTATGGCCGATCACGCCCATGCTGTGCTTGAAGGCTTCTTGTCAGGTCGCCCAGGGTTCCGCCATGAGCGGATCGCGGCTCAGGAGACAGCCAGGCTGGCAATAGCCGTTGAGGCGAGCAAGGTCGCCGAGACTATTCTGGCCATGTTCATCATGCTGGAACTCCAACCTAGCCGCTTTCGCTCCGACCGAGCTTTCCGGGCGCAGATGGTCCGGAGGGTCCGAGGTTTGACCGACCTCAATGTGGGCAGGTGGGCAGATTCCAAGTCCGGCCGGACCAAGTTGGCCTACAGCGAGCTGCCACCTAAGGCCACTGCCGTAATGGGTCTCTGGCTTGCCAAAGCAATCGGCGGGGTTGGCGTCCATCTCGGACGAATGGAAAGGAGTCAATTGGAACAAGATCAACAGAGAAGAGAAACATTGCGAGCGGCTCTGGCGGAGTTGCATTGATGGAGACCACAGGCACGGTCAACGATACCCGCAGCCTATCCGGGCTGGCTCTCGGCCGAACTTACGTTGAGGAGGTATTCAACCGATCCACCGGTGAAATGGAGACGGTAAGCCTCGGCCAATGGGTCACGGTAACCGAATTCGGACAGTTGCGCGGAATGGGACCCCGCAAGGTCAGGACAATCCTGAGGCATTTGGACTTTCTTGCCGTAGAGGGTGGCGGCCAGTATCAGCGCCACCGCATCACACGCTGGGCTGTGGAGCGAGGCTTTGGGAAGCGGATCGAGCGGTCGAGCCGCGTCCAGCACCCTTTCGACGTCATCAGTCCCGAGGGGAGAAGGTGGCTTGAAGAGAAGTGGTCTGGCGCGGTCCTGGCCGTTGACGAGCAACTGACGGCGCCTCTGAAACTGGCTGGCGAGGCCCTTACCACATTCCAGGTGGCTAGAAACCGAAAGCTCGACGTTCAGGAAGCGGCGACCTGGTTGATCGATCACTTCAATAGCCTGACGCACGAGGAGATCGCCAGGATCCTGGACGTCACGCGGCAACTCGTCTGTCGCTATGCCAACATACGATCAAAACAGTTGAGGGAGAAAGATGAGATGAAGCGGAGATGTTTACCAAGCACGCGCACGGCTGTTGACCTCAACCGTGACGAACTTGATGTGTCGAGGCAAATAACAGAAGACCGCAACTGCCTCGTAGAAAACACCGACCCCACGCTCTGACGGGGCAAAGGCCCGCGAAGTCCAGGTGTCTTGGAGGCCGCTTGTCTCCAAATGCGCTGCCACGAGCAGTAGGAGCCTGCCGGGCTTCGCAAGCCTGCAGGACAATAATTCTCCAATCGTCAACGCCACTGATCACCGCGCCAGGAGCTCTGCGCCGGAAAGACCAACTGCATTCACAGCACACCCCAGCGCACGGCGCTGCGGGCAAGTCAATCACCTAAGGAAACAAGCATGACAACGAATTCCACCCAGAACAACATCATCTGCGGCCCTTGGGGAGCGATTGTTCAACGCAAGCGCCGGGGCAACATGTCCCGTGCCGAGCGTCAGATCGTCGATGCGTTCATCCACTGGCTCGCCGGCACGCTGGCCTTTCTGTCCAATACGGGCCGAGAGTTCCTGCGAGAGACCGAAGCCAGGGCGGGCAGTGCCGAGGGCGAACTGATCACGACGGACTTCGACCACTACTTGACGAACGTGAAGGAGGAGACCAAGGCCGGATTGCTGGTCGTGCGGGCGCGGCGGGTCAACCTCGTCGCCAACATGCCGGCAGTTCCGGAGGTCTGGCCTGAGAACTTCGACGTCGCATTCGCGCGGAGCGTTATGGCGTCACTCCTGCAGCGGTGAGGCATATATAGTCGGGCGGCGGTGGCGCCAGGTGCGCCATCGTCTACTCCGACTTGGTGCATCTCCGTCGCCAGGTGACCGGTCGATATAGGCCCTCTCGCGCTGCGATGCGGCGCTTCATCAGTGTGTCGTGATCGCGATAGCTGTGAGCCTTCCCGAGATCAGGCCGCCGTCACGTGTGCTTGCGCTATCAGATCATCTAGGAATTCGGAACCGGGAGCCACTCCAGATATGAATAGGCGGTCCCTGGCACGTGTCGCTGCCACATAGAGAAGCTGGCGTTCTGTAGCGATGACCTCGTCAAGTTCGAATTCGTCGGCGACATCAGCAACGCGGGATGCCAGCGGCAGGACACTCTCATCGCACGCGACAATCGCTACCGCGCGGAATTCCAGACCCTTGGCGAGATGCATCTCGCCTATCAGAGCTACGTCATCGTCGGATGGCTTCTGCGCTGCCACGGTCCGGAAGGGCAAGCCAGCGGCTTCCGCAATGGCGCGCGCGCGGTCGAGAAGGTCCGCGGCGCGAACAAAGATCGCCATCTGTCGGGGAGCGATGCCGTCGGCCCGCGCCGACTCTATGAAGGCAACGGCAGCGTCGCGCTCGGACTCCTCGCTGCTAGCGATCACCACGACTGGCTGCAGGCCTTCGAAAACAGAGACCGTGCCTCTGCGGTCGTCCTCCAGCCCGTCAACGTCGCGGATCGTTTTGGGCAGGAGACGGTCTGCCGCCGCGCGGATCTGGTGCGAAGTCCGATAATTGACTTTGAGCGTGAACGAGCGCCCCCGCACATCGATGCCGAGTCCCTTCCACGAGAAGGGCTGCTGGAAGATGCGCTGGCCGACATCGCCCGCAAAGAACAGCCCGTCGGCGCCGCTCGGCGTTATCGCCGAGAGGAAGCGCAATTCCGGAACGCCGAGATCCTGGGCCTCGTCGACCACGATATGCGTGAAGGGCTTCTCCGAACGCGGCCCATAAAACGCCGTCACGGCCGCGAAGATCGAAGCTGGCGTTAGGAGCGCACGCTGCCGCAAGGCTTCCAGAACCCGCGAGAAGATCTGCCACAGCGCCTCGCGCTGCTTCTGGCCGAGCCGGTTCTTGCGGCCCATGCGCGGAACGTCCGCGTAGGACTGGGCGTCGCCGATCTGCCAGGCGTCGATCACATTCGACCACTCCGACTGGAGGAAGCGAGGGGAGAACTCCGCAAGGCCGACATCCCGGGCCGCCTTCTGGATCAGCCCGCGAACGAGATCGCGGTCGGCGATATGCCCCTTTCGGCCCGTACTGAGTGCATACAGTTCCTCCGCTATCCGTTGAAAGGACGCGACCGTAACGCGGCTTTCGAGATCGCCGCGGGCGCCGCAAAGGATGCCGAGCTTCTGCCGGAGGGCGACGGCCAGTGGATCAGAGAACGTTGTCAGCATGACGCGCGCGTTCGCATCGCGGCGCAGCAGGCGCATCACGCGATGGAGCGCGACCACCGTCTTACCGGTGCCCGCCGATCCGGCGACCCGCACGGGGCCGGAGTAATCGCGTTCGACGACGCCACGCTGCAACGGATGCAGGAAGACCGCCCATCTCTCGAACGGCGCATCAAGCGCGGCCTGCAATTCCTCGGCTCCCTCCAGTATGCGAAAGCGCCGCATCGAGTCCGGATGCGCCAGAGGATCGGCGACCGGTGCCGCTGCTGGCTTCAGGATGCCGGTTGCCGCGTATTCGAGCAGTGCCTCGGCTGCCTCCTGCGGCAGATGGGCGGCCAGCGCGAAGAACGAATCCTCGCTCGCCTCCGCAATGTCGGCCACCCAGTCCGGCGGCACGCCGACCGACAGCAGTTCGTCGGCACCGAGCCTTGCGAACAGGGGCGGTGCCGGAGCGCCGTCTCGCGCTGGCCCGGTACCAAAGGGCAGGTCGGCCTGCGCCGGCTCACCGGGTAGTGCTACCGGCTCGACCCTCTCGCGGACCTCGACGATCTGCACCGCGCCGGTCTTCGGATGGGTCTCGATCCGCCGCCGCTCGGCCCATCTGTACGCCTCGTCGTGGTGGTCGACATAAGCGAGCATCAAGCTGTCGCCGCTCTTGTGGACGATGATGCGGATGTCGCGAGATACGCGAACCGACCAGAAGTTGGGATCCTTCGACTTGTCGATGCGGTGGAACTGCAGCCCCGGCTGATCGGGCTGTGCCTGCAGATCGAACGCCGTCAGCTTCGCCTGCTTCTGCTCGTCGTTGGAAAGACGAGCGAGAGAGGTGGTGAAACTGTCGGCGAGGATGGTGGGCATGTCACAGCCCGACCGCAGCCGCGGGGTCCAGTTGGAGTTTGTTCAGCTTCATACGGATGAGCCTCTCTCGCTCTGATATGAATCTCGGCATCATCAAGATCGTTTGCAGGTTTTCGCCGTCCGGAATGCTGTGCCTGCCCATGAAGCCCGCATCCCTGGTTCTAATCCAGCTGCTAAACTGCTGTGCATTCTTCTCAAGGTTTTCTGCTGCAGAAAGCAACTCGAGGTTACCGAAGCAGTTCTCCAATCGTTGAAGTTCCTCAATCTTGGTTTGTGGAATGTTTTGGCCCATCAGTGCATTGCGGGACAGAATAGCTTGGGGAAATATATGGTCAACATGGTGGGGGGTCTTTCCCCAGCGATGCTCATCGTAGAGCAACGTAAGTGCTAGGAAAGTCAACTTTTGTCCGTAGCGCAAAGCGAGAACATCAGACACGGTGCTGTCGTCAAAAGCCGATGATCGTCGCAAATGCCTCGACAGCTCGGCGTTCAGCTCCAGAAATGGAAAGTCGCTTCCTGGTTTTGCTTTTTCAATGACACGTCGAGTGACCGTGATCGTCCCATCAGAGGCGCCGCCAAAAACTGTGTTGAGCAAGGCTGCGATGACCCAACGTCTGATTCGTTCTGCGTTTATGACGTTAAAAGGCGTATCTTGAGATAGAAGGTCATGGCCAGTCAAATGAATATAGTGAGCAATAGGAAGGGTGGCATTCAGGGACGAAATATTAGTGTCATCAAGACCAAATGTATTTAGGAGTGCGAAGGTGCTACGAAGCGTCTTCTTGATTTTTGACCAGGCCGCTTGCATCGCGTCGATATTTTGAAGTGTCAGGTTTCTCACCTGATATTGATGATTTAGGCCGGAAAGAAGCAAGGCGGCCTTAATGACGTAGTCGCGAGTAATGGCGTTTCGCCGGAAACCTTCTTGATTTATCTCATGAACAACATTGACAATTTCCTCTCGCGCAGAAAATTCACTCCAGCGAGAGGATATCATCGACATCATCAGGTCGGACTTGCTGAGCTTTGTTCCTGCGTCGTTCGCCCTTACAAAAATACGTAATACGCGATCATACTCCTGCAGTTGCTCGGTATAGAAGCAGACCGATTGGTCTGTCCAAACCATCCTGTGCAACCGGTCGATGTTGCGCGAGGCGATGTCCCGCTCAGCTTTCGGCGCGTCATGGCGCAGCAGCGAGAGCTTCTTCGATTTGAAATCGTTCAGCGATTCATGGTCGCGATGTTCGAGAATTTCTCCGACCCTGATCCACAATTGTCCCGGCAATTGCGGCGGGGCGGTTTCAAAAAACTCGAATGCAAACAATTCCTCGTCATGCTCTTCGTCATCCTCGTCGAAGATGTTGTCGGGCTCGCGGATCAAATCGAGATAGAGTTTCTTGGTCTTCCAGGCGTCGGCGCTTGATGATTTCTTGTGCTTCACTTTTTCCGTGAACGATCCGCGCAGTCCGATCAGGAGAGAAGTGAGGCGCTGCTGCCCGTCAAGAACCAACGTGGCGTCGAGGCCGTCGAGATTTGCATGTTCGTTGTGGATCTCTCCCTGGCGGAAATTCTCGGCGAAACGATAAGTCTGCCAATTATGCTTGTTGTCTGCGGAGACATCCCAAAACAGGAAAGAGCTTATCGGGAATCCCTTCATCAACGAATCGAATAGCCTGACGATCTGTTCCGAATTCCAGACGTAAGGCCTTTGGATCGCCGGTAGGAAATACCGGATATTGATGTTCATAACCGTTTCGGCGACGGTGGCTGCAGAATATGGCATCAAACGCCTCGGCTACAGAGAAGGATTGAGGAAGTCCGACAGGGTTCTTCCGGACTTGATGTCGATCCACAATTGCGGACCGCTTGCATTGCCGTCCTTAATGATGCCGGCAGCACGGCTGGCGCTGGTGAATTCCTGATCTCGTACGAAGACCAGTAGGCGTCCGTGGTCAACGAGGACGCCTTGTCTCACAAGTCGTTCCCGTTCCTCGCGATCACGCTTCTTGGTTGCCGAGCTGTCTTTAATTGCGGTTGAGCCTGCGAGAACAAGGAAGCCCCGGTTGGCCAGAACGTGGCCATACGCCTCCGCGCCATGCGGACGATATCGGAAGGTCAGATGTAAGAGCATCTCATCTATACGTGCTATCATCCTCTCCCCCCTAAACTCCAAAAACCTTCAGAACCTCATCGCCGAAGTGGTTGATCACCTTGACCGCGATCCTCCCCGTGCTGGGCCGCGGGAACGGCCGTGAGACGTCCGAGTAGAGCGTCGCCCAGGCTTCTTCGTCGATCTCCGCCTTAAGCGCGGTCTTCAGCGATTTGTAGGGGTCGTTCGCGCCGAGGAAATAGGCGTGGCGGACGAAGAAGCTTTCTTCGTTGTAGTCGGTGTCGATGAACCAGGCTGCGATGCCCTTGACGTCGTCGGAGCGGATTTCGCCCGTCGAGGGATCGAAGATGTCGACGCCGTTGACCTTCACCTGCAACTGGCCGTCCGACGTCTCGATCAGGTCGACATCCGGCTCGCCGAACACGACGAAGAGATTGCCTTTGCCGGTGTTCTTCAGGTCCTCGGCCATGTGCAGGTCGGGGTTCATGCGCGCCTTGAGGATCGGCAGCGGGCCGAGCCGGGTCAGGTCGCTCGCCTGGGCCTCGAAGTTGAAGGCGCAGGCGATCAGCGTGTCGAAGCGGGCATCGGAGGCCTCGCGGGCCGCGGCGGTGATCTGGCTGCGCGTCAGCGTGCCGAATTCGGGGCCGATCAATATGCCGGCGCGCTTCTCGCGGCCGTCGCCGTCGAGATAGCGGCCCTCGGCTGCCAGCCAGTTGCCCGGCCAGGGCTCGACGGCGGAAAAGCGGATCGTGTCGCGCTTCTCGAGGCTGTGCACGCCGGCGGAGCGGAGGTGATCGAGCACCATGGCGCCGAAATCCGCCTCCGGTACGTTCTTCGGCCCCGGCTGCATCGCGCCCGAAAGCGCGGCAAGCTCGCCACTGAGCGTATCGTCCAGCGCGGTGACGACGCGGTGCGGCGACAGGCTCTCGACGGTGAACGGACCGGCGACGCGGACGCGGCCCTTGTCCTCATAGGGCCGGTCATAGAGCAGTTCGACATCGGCGGCGCGGGCGATCGAGGCGTCGATCTCCTTCTGCCTGGAGATGCGGGCCTCCCACCAGGCGGCATGCAGGCGGATCGCCTCCTCGTCGGTCCAAGGGTCGTAGGGTTCGTCCGGCAGTTCGTCCAGCGTCAGGAACTGGCCTCGGATGCGATTGATGTCGTCCAGCGCCCTCTGCCTGGCTTCCAGTGGCAGCGACGTATCACTTGCATTCTTGAAGGCGGCCGTGGCCAACGTCGACCAAGGCGTTCCGGCAATGCGGGGGATTTCCCATTCTTCCCAGTTCGCCTTCCGGCTCTCGTTCAGCGCCAGCCGCAACGGCTCCAGCGTCTGCTGCCAGGTCTCCCAGATGACGTCGATCTCGGCATTGTTGGCGATGGATTTCAGCGTGATGTGCGGAGCGCGCTCATAGACCAAGCCCTGGCGGATATCGCCTGAGGTCGGCCCCTGCGGCTGGATCTTTCCGGATACCTTCTGCTCCTGCGCCCGGCCCTCGGCGCTGTCGGCGAGGAGATAGAAGGGATAGCGCGCCGCCATCAGCCGCGTCCGCGCCAAAGCGAGCGCGACGCGCGAGGTGTCGATGGTAATCCAACGCCGCCCCCATTGCTCGGCGACGGCCGCCGTCGTGCCGGAGCCGCAGGTCGGATCGAGGACGAGATCGCCGGGGTCAGTGGTCATGAGGACGCAGCGCTCGATGACCTTCTTGCCCGTTTGTACGACGTATAGCTTATCGTCCGTAAAACTACCAGTACCAGTATCGGTCCAGACGTTTGTGTATGGAATCCTTGGATAATCCAGTAAATAGCGTACAAATTGTATGGTGCCTGATGAAGTTTCCCAGAGTCGATCTCCCTTAGCCAAGCGGCTAAGGCCTACGCGATCAGTCGCAAAGGTTCGCCGACCGGGATGATAGTTCGTCCCATTGTGCAGAAATGATCGAACGTCGTTCTCGCCAGCCGGTCTCGCACTTGTGAGGTTGTCAGGGCGAAAAACTCTAGTTTCTGGGTCCAGCCGAGCTCGATCGTCAATCTCTTCTTTCGACAGCCGTCTGCTGGTCCCATCAGATTTTCGGCCTAGCGTGTACACTGCGTCTGTTGAGCCGCCTTCGGCTTTGTCGAAAGTCAGAGGACGAAACTTCAGTGCGTCAGCCTTACGTGAATACCAAATTAAGTAGTTTATTGCTTCCGATAGGCCTTTACCTCCGCGTCCGGTGGTTGTTCGGAACGCGATCTGGCCAACTCTGTTCTCCTCTCCAAAGACCTCATCCATCACCGCCCGCACGCGATGGACATTCTCATCGCCGATCTGCACGAAGATGCTCCCGCTCTCGGCTAGCAACTCGCGCGCGACCATCAGCCGGTCGCGCAAATAGGTCAGATAGGAGTGGATGCCGTCCTTCCAGGTGTCGCGGAAGGCCTTCACCTGTTCCGGCTCGCGCGAAACATCCTCGGCCTTGCCGTCCTTGACGTCGCGCGACAGGGTCGAGACCTGCCAGTTCGAGTTGAACTTGATGCCATAGGGCGGGTCGAAATAGATGCATTGCACCTTGCCGCGCATCGCCTCGCGCTCGGCCAGGCTCGCCATCACCTGCAGGCTGTCGCCGAGGATAAAGCGGTTGGTCCAGTGCTGGGGATGGCGATAGAATTCGGCCCGCGCCTCCGGATCGGCGATGCCGTTGAAATCGGCGAAGAGGTCCGGCGCGTCGCTCTCTGCCTCGCGGCGCGCATCCGAGCGGCGCTTCAGATCGTCGATGATCGCCTTCGGATGCACCTTCTCCTGCACATAGATCGGCGGCGCGTTGACGACGAGGTCGGACCAGTCCTGGTTGTCCTTGCCGCGCCAGACGAGCTGCGCATCGCCGATCTCGATCTCGCCGGTCTCGGCCAGCTGGCGCATCTGCGCCTTGGTGATCTTGATCTTCACGCCGTTCCAGACGATCTGCGGATCGAGATCGCCGTCGCGCGCCCGCGTCTCGCCCTTTGCGAGCGGCCGCGGGCGCGGCATGGTCATCGCGCGCTCCCCCTCGCCGAGAAGCTCCTCCTGCTGCTCGAACAGCGACGCCATCTCGGCGGTCGGATTGTTGATCCGACGCGCCGCGTCATGCTTGAGAGCGTCGATCTCGCGGGGGGATTTGGCCATTATTTGGCGCCTCTTGCCTTCTTCGCTTCCGCGATAAGTTTGTCGAATTCAGGCTTGGCCCGGTGCAGCGCGTCCAAGGCGTCGTGCAGCGGGGTGAGCGCGTCTTCGATCCTCTCTTCCCGGACGGCGGTCGCGAGTTCGTCAACCGAGATGCGGACGGGCAGGTAGAGGCTCGGAGCGTCGTCGAGTTCGAAGTCCATGCCCAGAAGCGGATTGCCGTTCGCCTTCAGGAACTTCTTCCAACCGACCTTGGGCACCTCTTCCTGCATGAACCGGAAGCCGGCCGTGCCCTCACCCTCGCCACAGAGCCGGGTAAGCCAGAAATAGTCCCGATTGGGGGCAGGGTGGCCGTCATCGCCATCGCCGAAATCGAGCGCAAACCAGCGAACCCATGTGCCGTTCGGCTTCCATTCCGGCGGGCCGAGACTGATATCCCAATCGTCGTTCCAGGTGCCGTCAGGTGGCGGCCAGCCGTGCACCCGAATCCACTCGCGAGCGAGTTCGTCCATCGCGTTGCCGACATTCTCAGATATTGCATCGAGCGGCCTAGCCGCGTCATCAAGATCGGCGAGGCGCCGGACCAGCATTTCATCGAGTTCATTGGCGATCATGAGATGCCCTCAGTGCAGCCGGCGGACATAGTCGGCGAATTGAACAAGGAGCTGTCCTTGCAGGCTTTGGCGGTGGTCGCCTGTCGGAACGGCGGCCCGGATGGCAGCCGCGATGTCCTTCCAGGTCAGCGGGATGGTGCGCCCGTCCGGCACCGCTCCGTCCGAGGCGGTGAGATAGAGAACCCGTCCATGGGTCTTTCCCGCCGCTTTGACCTTGGCGTCGACCAGCCTGTTGTAGCGCTCGATCTGCTCGTGCCCTTCCGGCGCATCGATCTTGCACTCAACGAACAGCACGCAATTTTCACCGACGATCGAGATGTCGACGCGGTCATCGGGGACGCCGAAGGCGGAGAATTCTCGCCGGACGAAATAGCGCTGCCCCAGGACAAGTCCGTCGAGGAGGGCTGCGTTCCCCGCATCCGTCAGTCGCTCGATAAGGGAGGTCGTCACGGCGTCGCCAAGGCCGTGGCTTCCGCGACGATCCAGCACCCAAGCCAGCACAGCGGCGATTCGCACTTCGTCGCGCTTGAGCCCGGCGATGCCCCACACATTGAGCGGTGCGGTGGCGCCCCGAGTGGTCCGGCGTTTTTCGGCGTACGCTTCGACGAACTCTGTAACCGTCGCTCTCGGCTGCCAGTCCCGTGAGGGCCTTGGCTTGCTGCCTTGTCGTGCCTCGCGCAGCGCTGCGAATACAGCGGCAAGCGTCGAGATTTGGGCTTCGTTTCGGGGCGGGGTCACGCGAAGGGACTTGCTCATGCCGGCACCGCCTCTGCGCTGGCCCTGCGGAGCCGGTCGACGAGGCAGCCGTAGGTCTCCTCAATCTCGAACGCATCGCGGAACTCTGCAAAGCCCCATCGCCCGAATGTCTTGAGATTATTCACGCCCGGCACCCAGAGGGTCGCCATCGTCTCGGCCTTCAACTGCGCGTCGAGGCCGCGAAAGCCCTTGATTTCGACGACGAGGTTCAGCGGATCGTCCGCGCCATGGCCATCGTCGATCCGGACGATGAAGTCCGGCAGATAGCGGCGCGGGACTGAGCCGGAGAGATAGGGCACCTCAAAGCCGAGCGCCTGGTTCTTAACATAGGCCAGGGTCGCCGGATGAGTTTCGACAACGCGGGCGAACTCCGCCTCCCAGTCGCTATCGCAGACGACATAGTTGATGTGCGACTTGTCCGGGGCCGTCCGCCAGAGATTGGCCTTCGTGGTGTTGAAGACGACGAAATCGGTCGAGCCGCGCGGATTATACGGGTCGAGGATCGCTTTGACGACCGGCGCTCCATCGGCACTCGCCTCACGCACGATGCCGGCATAGATGAGCTGCGCCGCTTTCTCCGCGATCTCGGCATAGGTGAGCATGCCGAGCTTCGTGCCGCCGCTCAAAACGACATGATCGCGCAGCCAGCGCCGCGTGATCGGCTGCAGCTGGTTGTAGAGATGGTAGGGCGGATCCTGGTCGCCCTCGCGAAAATAGAGTTCAACCAGCCGTTTGGTGAGATGAAAGGCGACTGTGTTCGGCCGCATGTCGTCCAGCGCATCGGGCGAAATGTCGTGGCCGAGGCCGACCAGCCCTTCGAGCCGTGTCGTGCATGGACCAACCAGCTCCGGCGTGACGCGCAAGGTCGAATCCTCGTTGAAGATCGCCGCGATTCGGTCGGGCGGCAGTTCTGTGCGATAACCGGCGACGCGCGGGAAGCGGATCGCCAGCCGCTCCCGGCCCTTGACCGCGTGAACACGGGTAATCGGTTTCGGCGGGGTGCGGACGACCTTCTGTGGTTCCGTCGCGAAGTCGAAGGGGATCCCCAGGATGTCGGCATATTCGGTATTGAACAGGCCGTCCGCATTCAGCTCATAGGACTGTCGGCGAAGGCCGCGACCGATCACTTGCTCGCACAGAAGCTGCGTGCCGAAGGCGCGAACGCCGAGGATGTGGGTGACCGTATTGGCGTCCCAGCCCTCGGTCAGCATCGAGACGGAGACCACACAGCGGATCTGCTCGCCGAGGCGGCCCTTCTGGCCGACCGTGTTCATTACCTCGCGCAGCAATTCGCTGTCGGATATTTCGCCTGCTGCCGCACCCTCGCGCTCCTGCTTCTCGCGGCGGAAGAGGGCGATCTCCGTTTCGGCCATCGCGCGGAACGTCGGGTCGAGGGCATTGCCGGATTCGATCTGCTCGGAATCGATGAGGAGGGCATTCATGCGCGGCAGCGGATTGCCGTATTCGTCGAAATTGCGGAAGAGTTCGAGGTGGCCGCGATGGATCAACTGCGCCGCGCCTTCACGCTCGCGCTGCCAGCCGGAGATCCACTCGAAGACAAGTTTCGAGCTGGCCGTGTTGTTGCAGACGACGATGAAGACCGGCGGCACGCCGATGCCGGCACGCTCCCATGCCTCATATTCGAGCTTGTAATGGCTGTAGAGCGAAAGAAGTGCGGTCTGCAGTTCCGCCGGCATAGAGAGCGGATCGAGTTCGCCGGATTTGGCGGCACCCTTCTTCGGCATGCGCTTGCCGATATGATCCCAGAGATTGCGATAGACCGGCGCCTCGACATTCACGGCATTGTCTGCCACCGGCACGCGCGGCAGCTTGACGATGCCGCACTCGATGGCATCGACGAGCGAGAAATCGGAAACAACCCAGGGGAACAGCGTTCCCTCGTCATAGCCCGAACCGCGGAGGAAAAAGGGCGTCGCCGAGAGATCATAGAGGGCGCGGATGCCGACCTTGCGCTTCAACGCTTCAAGGCCGGAGATCCAGAGACGAGCCGCTTCGTTGTTCTTCTTGGCCTCCTCCTTGTCCTCGCCTTTCGCCTCGGCCTCCTCGTCCGTTCCAGGGCGCTCGCGATAGCAGTGGTGCGCCTCATCATTGATGACGACGATGTTCTTGAGTGGCAGAAGCTCGCCGCAGGCGCGCTGCAGCATCTCCCCCTCGGTCTCCTGCTTCTCGATGGGGGCGCCCGTGCGGCCCTGCATCAGGCGCTCACCGACCGGGTTCAGATCATGCGCCTTGCGGCGCTGGAAGGCGTGATAGTTGGTGATGACGATCTTGGCCTTGCCGAGATCCGCCATCATGTCGGAAGGCACCAGTTCACGCGTCGAATAATAGCTGTCCGGGTCGGAGGGCAGCAGGACCCTCAAGCGGTCGCGGATGGTGATACCCGGCGCTACAAGAAGAAACCCTCGAGAGAAAAGTGACGAGTGCGGCTGCCTGGCGGCATTAACCGCCTGCCAGGCAATCAGCATCGCCATCACTGTCGTCTTGCCGGCCCCCGTCGCCAGCTTCAGCGCGAGACGGAATAGATCGGGGTTCGCCTCGCGATTGGCCTCCTGCAGGTGTCGAAAAAGAGGCGCGTAACGCGGTCGACCACGTGCAACCTCGGTGAGCCAAATGACGGTCTCTGCTGCCTCTACCTGACAGAAGAAGGGACGGGGTCCGGAAAAGGCATAGTCTCGCCAGTGCTGCAGCAACCTCTGCGTCGTCGGCGTGACACCCCAGTCATTCGGGTTCGGCAATGCCCTCCAGGATGCCACATGCCCCCGAATCTCATTGACCAGCGCGTTAGGCGTATATCGACCCGCATCGCTGCCCGCCTGGTCGAGATCGAGCGACTTCTGTTCGGCAGCCTTGGCGCGACGGCCGCGCGGGACCGGCACTAGGTACTTTGACGGGCGCCGGCCTTGTATCGGTGGATGATCTAGCGGTTGCCCATCATCACCCAATGCGTGATGTCGCGAAGGGGCGAGGTAAGGCGAATTGAGTATGGGCGCTGCATAGAATGGCTTCGCCATGATTCCCCCGGGAGCATGCCCGGACACATTGGACGGGAATGCTTGGGCAGTTCAAGAGATCGCACAACCTTCAGTGTGCAAAGCGATTGTCCCACAATGAGACGAGCGCCAAATGGTACCGCACCGGATGGCGACAGGTTCATGCCAAGGCGACGCTGGCTCAGTCGAACCTCGGGAAGCGGTCGATAGCGTTCGCCTTGGCTGTGATCGAGACGTCGCCATAGTCCTCGGCGACCGTCCGCGAGGCGTGGCCCTGGATTGCGTCGCGGACACCTGGATCGATGCCCACGTCGCGTGCCGTCGTCTTGAAGCGGTGCCGCCAGCCATGGTTTGGCGCGACACCGGGATCCGTGACGACCTCGCGCACGAACTCGCCGAGCCGGTTCTTGAGCCCCTGGAGCGGGCCGAGGACATCGCCGGTCTTGCTCGGCACGAGGAAGAGCGGCCCGTCCTTGGAGCCCTGCACGAAGTCGATGAAGCCTTGCTCGATGAGGTGCTCGTGCAGCGGAACGTCGCGGGCCTCGTCCGTCTTCACTGTGCCGGCGTCTGGCGTGATGGTGATGATCCAGCGACCGGCTTCCTGCCGGACGTCCTGCTTCCGTAGCTGCGCCATCTCGCCCACGCGGGCTCCGGTATAGGCGCAGAGCCACGGCACCCAGCGCTTGGCCGCGGCGGTCGTCGGCCGTTCCTGTCCGCGCTGATGATTGGAAGCATGCGCCAGCACGGCCTTCGCTTCTGCATCGGTGAAGCCCTGCGACCGGGTCTTCCGGGTCTTGCCGAGCTTCAGCGTCACGGCCGTAGCCGGGTTGCTGGCCAGCTTGCGGTTGGCCACGGCCCAATCGAACACGACCTTGAGGCCGGCAAGATCGCTGCCCTTGACGGTCTTCGGTGAGATCGGCTTGCCGTTCCTCGGATTGATCTCGGCGAGGCGGGCATCCTTGAAGGCGATGACGTCTTCGGGCGTGACGCGTGCTGCATCCTCGTGGCCGAGGTGCCTGATGAAGCGCGCCATCGTGTTGGCGTAGCTCTCATGCGTGCTCGGCTTGCGGCCAGTCGCCTTCGCCTCGATCCACCAGCCGTCGACAAGTGCGTTCAGCGAGGTCTTGCCGGCCGCCCCCGGTGCACTCGGCGGCGCGTTCGCTGGCCTCTCGGTGCTCGCCAGCGGGGGCTTAGGCGCTGTCCACTCGGGATAGCGCGTTACATGTGGGTCAGGGCTGTAGTCGCCGCTCGCACGCATGCTGAGGAGGTCAGCCGCCTTGAGAAGCGCGGCGACGAGCGCCTGGACAAAGGCAGCGCGGCTTGTGGAGGTTAGGATGACGCCTTCGGAATTCAGGAATGCGTCGGCATCGAACAGTGACCTCAGCGCGCGCTCGGCGGCTTTCGGATCGAAGCGCGGGCTTGTGACGCCATCGCTATCCGGATCGAGATAGTCGGCGACGTCGCCGAGGAGAATGCGAAAGCGCTCCCAGTCGCGAGGGCGGCCCGGGTCATCCTCATTGGACGCCACCAGTTGGCGATAGGCGAGGCCGGCGAGCGCCTGCGTCTGCTTGAAGGAGAGATCGACGGGGCCGGTGCGTTCGGCCTTGAACAATCCCTCGACCTGCGCTGCAGCGGCAGCGTGACGCAGCTTCGTCAGCGAGACATCGGCGGTCTGCAGCGAGAAGCTGATCAGCTCCCCGGCCTTGGCGCGGACGATGATGTCCGGCTTATCGAGGTCGCCGCTAGGCAGCCGGAACGGGAACGTGCGGCCGGCGAACCGGGCCTTCAGATCCGCCGGAACGCGTCTGACGAACTGATTGTTGGCAGAGCCGTTTCGCTTCATCGAGCGGGCCATCCTCAGCACCATGTTTGGCACCCCTGTATAGCAGTCGGGGTGGACCAAGTCCCTGATTTACCAAGAAACCAGGGACTTCAACGGTACTGAAGGGAAATGGTGCCCAGAAGAGGACTCGAACCTCCACGACTTGCGTCACACGGACCTGAACCGTGCGCGTCTACCAATTCCGCCATCTGGGCGACGGGCGGATGCTTAAGGGGGCGGTCGCGGCTTGTCAATCGTCATTGCCGGCTTAGAGGGGATAACCCTGTTGACGGGCGAGATCGAGCAGCGAGACGGCCGGGCGCGGGCCGATATGGGTGATGACTTCGGCGGCGACCAGCGAGCCGAGTGCCGCCGAATCGGTCAGCGAAAAACCGCGCGCGACGCCATAGAGAAAGCCCGACGCATAGAGATCGCCGGCGCCGGTCGTATCGATCACCGTCTCGACCGGGGTTGCCGGCACCTGCTGAATTTCATCCGGCGTCACCACGAAGGAGCCATCGGCGCCGACGGTCACCGCTGCCATGCGGCAATCGCCGCGCAGCGCCTCGAGCGCGGCACCAAAGCTCGACGTCTGGTAGAAGGACTTCAGCTCGGCGTCGTTGGCGAGCAGGATGTCGATGGTGCCGTCGCGCAGCAGGCGTTTGAAATCGCCGCGGAAACGGTCGACGCAGAAGGCGTCCGAAAGCGTCAGCGAGACCTTTCGGCCGGCCTTGTGGGCAATGTCGGCCGCCTTGTGGAACGCCTCGCGGGCGCTGGGCGCATCCCAGAGGAAGCCCTCGAAATAGGTGATCGCCGTATCCGCGACGAGGCCGGCGTCGATATCATCAGGCCCCAGCATGTGGCAGGCCCCGAGATAGGTGTTCATCGTGCGCTCGCCATCCGGCGTGATGAAGATCATCGAGCGCGCGGTGGGCAGGCCGCCAGCCGCGAGCGGCGCGACGTCGAAGCGGGCGCCGATCGCGCGCATGTCGTGGCTGTAGACGGCGCCGAGCTGGTCGTCGGCAACCTTGCCGACATAGGAGCAGCGGCCGCCCAGCGAGGCGATGCCGGCGACCGTATTGCCGGCCGAGCCGCCCGAGGCTTCGATCGCCGGGCCCATGGCCGCATAGAGCCGCTGCGATTCGTCCATGTCGACCAGCCGCATCGAGCCCTTGGCCAGCTTCTGCTCGACGAGAAAATCCTCCTCCGCCCGCGCCAGGATGTCGACGATCGCGTTGCCCATTCCGAGAACGTGATAGTGCGCTTCAGTCATCGGCGAGGGTCCTGGCTGGCGGCCGGTCGCGCCGGCAGGGAAATGTGTAAAATGCGTGACGGACTATACAATCCGCGCGAAGCGGTGCAACCACGGCGCCCAGCTAGGATCGCGGCAATTCAGCCCCGTTGCGACGGCGTGTGGCGATGACCATCTCGGCTTTGCCGGCTGTGGTGCCGGAAGGAGGATTTCGATGCTCGGCGCCGCCTGGCTTGCCCTCAGTGACCTGCCGACGCCGCCCTTCCGGGCAGCGCTCTGGAAGATGCTGGGACTGACGCTGCTCCTGCTGCTGCTGGCCTGGCTCGGGCTGCAGGCGCTGGTGCTGCATTTCGCCGTCTGGCCGAGCCAGCCCTGGATCGAGACCTCCGTCGCGATCGTGAGCGGTTTCGGCTTCGTGATCGGCCTCGGCTTCCTGATCGGTCCGGTCTCGGCGCTGATGGCCGGGCTCTTTTCCGACGATGTCGCCGCGGTGGTCGAGGAAACGCACTACCCGTTCGATCCGCCGGGCCGGCCGCTCTCTCTCGGCGCGAGCCTCATGGGGGCGCTCGGCTTCACCGCGACGACCATTCTCGTCAATCTCGTCTGCCTCGTCCTGCTGCTGGTGCCGGGCGTCAATCTGGTCGCCTTCTTCATCGGCAACGGCTATCTGCTCGGGCGCGAGTTTTTCGAGGCCGCGGCGGCCCGTCACGGCGGCGTCGAACGCGCGCGGTCTCTGCGGCGGGAAAATGCCGGGCTGGTGCTGGTCGGCGGGTTCGTCATCGCGTTGTTCCTTGCCATTCCGATCGTCAATCTCTTGACGCCACTCTTCGCGATGGCCTTCATGACGCATCTCTACAAGCGCGTCGCCGGCAGCGTTCCTGTCGCGGCTGAGGTGTAACGCCATGCTGGTCGATCTCGTTCTCGCCATCCTGCATCACCTGCTGGTGTTCAGCCTGTTCGCGATTCTCGCGGTCGAACTCGTCTGGCTGAAGCGAGACCTCGATCTGCCGGGCATCCGGCGGGTCGGCAAGCTCGACATGGTCTATGGAGCCGTCGCCGGCGCGGTGCTCGTGGTCGGCGTCCTCAGGGTGTTCTTCGGCCTCAAGGGCTACGAATATTACATGTCCAGCCACGCCTTCTGGGCGAAGATGGCCGCGTTCGCTGTTGTCGGCTTGCTGTCGATCCCGCCGACCCGGCAGATGATCCGCTGGCGCAAGCGGGCCGAGGGCGCGCCGGGCTGGCTGCCGTCCGCCAAGGAGGTTTCCGGCGCGCGCCGCTATCTGCATATCGAAGCGGCCGTGTTCCTGCTGATCCCGATCTTCGCGGCGGCGATGGCCCGCGGCTACTGAACGGCCGCGATCCGGCGTCAGGCACCGCGCGCTCCCTTGTTCTGAAGCGTCGGCGGCGCTTTCACGCTCCGTTTTTACGGCTGAGTTTGCGTCGACGCGCTCGCTGGACGCTGTTCCCGCACGCCCTGATCATCCGTCCAACCCGCGACGGATCGCTCCCGCGGGCAGCGGAATCGCTCGCGCAGTTGGCAATACTTCGGGCGAGGCGATGGCTCACGTAAAGACATGTCTTCAAAAAATAACGTAAGGCATGGCTACTTGAATGGCATATCTGACATGGACGCGAAAATAGTCGTAGTCGAATTTCAATAATAGAACGGTTATTTCATCTTAATGGTGTCATGTATTGATCATGCGGCACAGAAAATATTGATCGATTGGTTGACTCGGCCGGTACAGTTCGATATGTGGCCAAATTGTATTGTCAATGATGAAGGAGATTCTATCCGATGACATTCTGCTCGAAAGGCGCCGTGGCTGCAGTGCTCGCGTTTTCGCTCGGAGCCGTGCTCAGCCATCCCGTTCAAGCACAGGAAACGACCTGCGGAACTGACCGAAAAATTGATATTGCCGAGATGACCTGGCCCTCCGCGGCCGCTTTGGCGCATATCCACGCCGTCATCCTGGAAAAGGGCTATGGCTGCTCCGTCGGGCTGGTGACGGGCGACACGGTGCCGACCTCGTCATCGATGCTGTCGCGCGGCACGCCGGCGATTGCGCCGGAACTCTGGACGAGCGCGATCGAAGAGCCATGGGCCAATGGCATCAAGGACGGCAAGGTCGTCAAGCTGGCCGACGCGATCACCGACGGCACGATCGAGGGATGGTTCATTCCGCGCTACACGCAGGAAGCCAATCCCGAACTCGTCACGGCAAAGGACGTGATCACGCATCCCGAGCTGTTTCCCGATCCCGAGGATTCCAGCAAGGGCCGCCTCTATTCCTGCCCACCGGGATGGGCGTGCGAGTTGTCAACATCGGCCCTGTTCACGGCCTTCGACATGAAGAAGGCCTGGAACCTGTTCTCGCCGGGCTCCGGCGGCGCCCTCGACGCGTCGATCGCCCGCGCCTTCCTGCGCAAGCAGCCCATCCTGTTCTATTATTGGGGTCCGACGGCGATCCTCGGCAAGTATGACGCTGTCCAGCTCGATCTCGGCCCGACCAAGCCGGATGTCTATGTCTGCAACACCGATCCGGATTGCGACAAGCCGAAGGGCGTGACGGCCTATCCGTCCTCGCCGGCCATCGTTGGCGCCGCGGCCTGGATCAAGACGGACGCACCCGTCATTGCCGAATACTTCTCGAAGGTCGGGCTTTCGAACAAGGAGATCAGCGACATTCTCGTCTATGGCGACGAGAACAAGGCTGATGCCGCGGCGACGGCCGAGAATTTCCTCAAGACGAAGACCGACGTGTGGACCAAGTGGGTCCCGGCCGATGTTGCCGAAAAGGTAAAGGCCGCTCTCTAGGCGTCCACGGGACCGTGTTTCGACCGACGTGGCCGGAGCCTCTCCGGCCACGTTCTCGTTTTGCGTCCACCCGAAGCCTGGTCTTGCCGACCTTCGTCGATCCGGCTGCGCGAACCTCTAGGCCATCATGGCCGAAGGTTCAGCGTGGCCTTCACAACGCGGCCGTCTTCGGACATGGCCGGTTGGAGCTCAACAATGTTTCCTGAATTCATCGATACCAGACCGCTGCGACGCGCGGTCGACGATGGCCTCAACTGGGTCGTCGGCCATTGGTCCGGCGCGCTGGAGGCCGCCGCATCGCCCCTCGCCATCCTGCTCAATGCGCTTGAGAGACTGCTGATCGGCACGCCCTGGTGGCTGATCGCGGCCTTGCTGGCCGGCATCGCCTTTCTCGCCACGCGGCGATGGCAACTGCCGCTGTTCGTCGTCCTCTCCATGCTGTTTCTCGGCGTCATGAATCTTTGGCAGGACGCCATGACGACGATGGCTCTGATGATTGCCGCGACGCTGACGGCGATCGTCATCTCGATCCCGGTCGGCGTCTGGATGTCGCGCTCGCGCGCCGTCCGGCAGGTCGCGACGCCGCTGCTCGATCTGATGCAGACCATGCCGAGCTTCGTCTACCTCATTCCGACCGTCATGATCTTCGGCCCGGGCAAGATCCCTGCGCTGATCGCGACGATCGTCTATGCGGCGCCGCCGCTCGTGCGCCTCACCGATCTCGGCCTCAGAAGCGTCGATCCCGCTGTCATGGAAGCGAGCCGCGCCTTCGGGTCGAGCCCCGGCCAGCGGCTCCTCGGCGTCCAGATTCCGCTCGCCTTGCCGACGATCCTCGCCGGCATCAACCAGACCACCATGATGGCACTGGCCATGGTCGTGATCGCCTCGATGATCGGCGCCGGCGGTCTCGGCTATCAGGTGCTGCAGGGCATCGGACGGCTCGAGGTCTCGCGCGGACTGTTTGCAGGTCTCGGCATTGTCGCCCTTGCAATCATCTTCGATCGTATCACCCAGTCGTTCGGCAAGCAGCTTCAGACCCGGATCGGACTTTCGGAGGGACGCACATGAGCGAGGTGAGACACATGGATACCCGGACCGATCTGGCGATCAGGATGCGCGGCGTCACCAAGATCTTCGGCAACGCCCCCGAGGAAGCGCTGGCGCTTCTGCGCGAGGGCGTGTCGAAGTCCGAGGTCCAGGCCAGGACCAACCAGGTTGTCGGCCTCGACGACGTGTCGCTCGATATCGAGAAGGGGCAGATCTTCGTCGTGATGGGGCTGTCCGGTTCCGGCAAGTCGACGCTGATCCGCCACGTCAACAGGCTGATCGATCCCACCGGCGGCGAGATCGTCGTCAACGGCATCGATGTGCTGAGGATGACGCAGCCCGAACTTCGCACGTTCCGCCGCACCGAGATCGCGATGGTATTCCAGAAGTTCGGCCTGCTGCCTCACCGGACCGTGCTCGATAATGTCGCCTATGGTCTCGAGGTCCGAGGCGTCGCGAAGAAACAGCGTCTGGAAGAGGCGGCCAAATGGGTCGAGATCGTCGGCCTTGCCGGCTATGAGCATTCCCGCACGCGTCAGCTTTCGGGGGGACAGCAGCAGCGCGTCGGGCTCGCGCGGGCGCTCGCCATGGACACCGATATCATCTTGATGGACGAGGCGTTCTCGGCGCTCGATCCGCTGATCCGCTCCGGCATGCAGGACCAGCTGATCCAGCTGCAGAAGGACCTGAACAAGACGATTCTGTTCATCACCCATGACTTTGACGAGGCGCTGAAGATCGGCAACCGGATCGCTGTTCTGAAGGACGGGTCGCTGCAGCAGGTCGGCAAACCCGAGGACATCGTTCTGAAGCCAGCCAATGAGCACATCGAGGAATTCGTGCGCGATGTGAACAAGGCGCGGGCCATCCATGTCCGCTCGATCATGGAGCGCGGCGTGACGGAGCCCTGTGAGCAGGCGGTTTCGATCGATGCGCGCTGCGAGGATGTGTTGCCGCTCTTCGCCGATCACAAATGGGTCGGCGTGCTGGACGCCGACGGCCAGCAGGTCGGCCGCGTCACCGCGCGTCAGGTGATCATGGCGCTGGCGAAGCACACGCCGCCGCCGCTCGCGGCATGATCGATACTGCGGCGTCCGGATCCCGGTTCGGACGCCGAGCCTTCTGCGGCGCGCAGTCGCCCTTGCTTGACCATCGTCCGCCGAATCGCGGAACGTATGGGGAACAAGAAGGAGTCCTCCATGATCGCGACCCTTCAGGCGGCCTTCGAGCGGGCATCCGCTGCCTATGCTGAGGCCAATGCCATCGACCGCGACGCCGACTGGTTCGTGCTGAAGCTCGTCGAGGAGATGGGGTGAACTGACCCAGGTCTGGAACAAGCTCGAAGGGCGGGCGCGGCGCCACGGGCGCTCCGAGGAAGACCTGAAGCAGGCGCTCGCCGACGAGACGGCAGATCTTCTCGGCCATGTCCTGCTCTTCGCCGGGCGGAACGGCATCGACCTCGACGCAGCGATCGAGCGCAAATGGCGCTTTCGCCCGAGCGGGCTTGGCGCCTAGAGCTTCAGCCGATCGTCTTGTCCGGAAAACGGCAGAGATCGGCGACGATGCAGACCGGGCAATCGGGCTTGCGTGCCTTGCAGACATAGCGCCCGTGCAGGATCAGCCAGTGATGCGCGTGCAGCCGGTATCTCGTCGGTACCACGCGCTCCAGTTCGGTCTCGACCGCGACGACATCCTTGCCCGGCGCGAGGCCCGTGCGGTTGCCGACACGGAAGATATGCGTGTCGACGGCGATGGTCGGCTCGCCGAAAGCGATGTTGAGAACGACATTCGCGGTCTTGCGGCCGACGCCGGGCAGAGCCTCCAGCGCCGCGCGGTCGGCGGGCACGGTGCCGCCATGCCTGGCGATGAGCAGTTCGGACAGGGCGATGACGTTCTTCGCCTTCATGCGAAAGAGGCCGATCGTCTTGATCATCTCGCGGACGCGGTCTTCGCCGAGCGCCACCATCTTCTCGGGCGTATCGGCGGCAGCGAAAAGGGCGCGGGTGGCCTTGTTCACGCCGGCATCGGTCGCCTGCGCCGAGAGCACGACGGCAACGAGCAGCGTGAATGGATTGACGTAGAGCAGTTCGCCCTTCGGCTCTGGTTCGCGCGCGGCGAAGCGGGCGAAGAAGGTCTCGACCTCGGCGCGGGTGAACGGCCGCATCCGGCGCGGGCGGATGGCGCGTCGCGGGCGGGCAGGTGGCGCGGGAGGCTGGGAATCCGGCATGACTGATCTATACTGACCCGCCATGAGCGACCGCAACTCCGATCATCCCGCGGAAATCGTGTTCGAGGCCGAGCTGAAGCCCTATCGCTCGCTCTCGCCGCGCGGCTTTGCCCTGCTGCTGATGTTCGTGGCCGGCACCTGCTTTGCCAGCGGCTTACTGTTCTGGTCGCTCGGTGCCTGGCCGATCGCCGGCTTCTTTGGCCTCGATATCCTGGCGATCCAGTTCGCCTTCCGCCTCAATTATCGCTCCGCACGGGCGCGCGAATTCGTCGAGATGACGCGCGATCGCATCGAGATCCGCCGCGTGGCCGCCAGCGGCAAGACCGAGGTGTTCGATTTCAATCCCTATTGGGCGCGTTTCGAGGTCGAGCGCGTGCCGGACTGGGGCATCACGCGCATGATGCTGGCCTCGCATGGCCGACGCCTCGCCATCGGCAATTTTCTGAACCCGGACGATCGCGAGGGGTTCGCGACGGCGTTTCAGGATGCGCTGGCGCGGGTGCGCGGCAACGGAGCCGCGTGAGCCTCGGATCGCGGCGGCAAGAATCGGGTGTCGCCGGCGTCGGCGCGATCCTAAGTTGGCAACATAGCCCAAGGCATTCCGGAACCTGACGCCATGTTCAACATCGCATCCGCCCTCGCCAAGGCCGACCCTGTCCCGCCGGCGCCGCATCAGGATTACGAGATCATCCGCCGCGCGATCGAGTTCCTGACGGAACACTGGCGCGAGCAGCCCTCGCTCGAGCGGCTCGCCGCGCATGTCGGCATGAATCCGCTGTCGCTGCAGAAGCTGTTCACGCGCTGGTGTGGGCTCTCGCCGAAGGCCTTCATCCAGGCGCATACACTCGATCATGCCCGCATGCTGCTCGATGGCGACGCCTCGGTGCTCGATACGAGCTACGAGGTCGGCCTTTCGGGGCCGGGCCGGCTGCATGATCTTTTCGTGACGCATGAGGCGATGAGCCCGGGCGCCTACAAGGCGCGCGGCGAGGGCGTCGCCATGAAGTGGGGCTTCCATGGCTCGCCCTTCGGCTATGCGCTGCTGATGATCACCGATCGTGGCCTTGCCGGCCTTGCCTTCGCCGATCCGGGCGAGGAAAAGGCGGCGCTCGCCGATATGCAGCGCCGCTTCCCCTGCGCCACCTATGAAGAGGACTGGGAGGCGACCGCGCCCTATGCCGCGCGCGTCTTCGAACCCTCGCGCTGGAAGCCGGATACGCCGCTTCGCCTCGTCTTCATCGGCTCTGATTTCGAAGTGCGCGTGTGGGAAACGCTTCTTTCGGTGCCGCTCGGCCATGCGGCGACCTATTCGCAGATCGCCGAGAAGGTGAAGAACAACCCCAAGGCAGCGCGCGCCGTCGGCGCGGCGGTCGGGCGAAACCCCATCTCCTTCGTCGTGCCATGCCACCGCATTCTCGGCAAGTCCGGCGCGCTCACCGGTTACCACTGGGGCCTGACGCGCAAGCGCGCCATCCTCGGCTGGGAGGCCGGCGTCGTTCAGCAGCCCTCCGAGGGTTGATGCGGCGCCAGCAGACGGCTTAGTCTCCGGGCGCTTCGCCTGGAGACTGCATGCAGGACGACCATCTCTTCATTTTCGGCATCGGCTATTCGGCGCTCGCCTTCGCGCGCCGCGCCGCAGGTCGCTACGGATCGATCACCGGCACCGTGCGCTCGGCCGAGAAGGCCGCCTCATTGAGGGCGGAGGGCGTCGACGCGCTGCTTTTCGACGGTGTGCACGCCACGGATGAAGTTCGGGCGGCGCTCGGACGAGCCACCCACCTTGTGCAGTCGATCGCGCCCGATGCCGCGGGTGATCCGGCGCTCAGGCTCTACGCGCCCGATCTTCGCCTGTCTCGCGCGCTGCGCTGGATCGGCTATCTTTCCACCGTCGGCGTCTATGGCGATCACGCCGGCGGCTGGGTCGACGAGGCGACGCCGCCGCGCGCCGTCTCGGAGCGGTCGCGCAACCGTGTTGCGGCGGAGGCCGCCTGGCTGATGCTCGGCGCCGAGGTTGGCGTGCCCGTCGCGCTGCTCCGCCTCGCCGGCATCTATGGCCCCGGCCGCAACACCTTCGTCAATCTCGCTGAAGGGTCGGCGCGGCGGCTGGTCAAACCCGGTCAGGTCTTCAATCGCATTCATGTCGAGGACATCGCCGCCATCGTCGCGGCGGCGGCCGAACAGCGGGCGAGCGGCGTCTTCAACGTGACCGACAACGAGCCGGCGCCGCCACAGGAGGTCGTGGCCTTTGCGGCGGAACTCGCCGGCTATCCGCCGCTGCCGGACATTCCCTTTGAAAGTGCATCGCTCTCGCCGATGGCCCGCTCCTTCTATGGCGAGAACAAGCGTGTCTCGAATGCGCGGCTGTCGCGCGATCTCGGCATCACATTGGCCTATCCGACCTATCGCGATGCGCTGGCCGCGCTCTGGACGAAGGGAACGTGGCGCGGCTGAGGCTCAGCCTTTGGCGCCGCCATAGCGTTCCGTACGCACGCTTTCGAACGGGACGCCCGCGGCGAGCACCAGATCCGCCGCCGCCTCGACAAAGGGTGTCGAGCCGCAGATATAGGTGAGGGCAGGGGGGCCGCCGGCAAGAGCATCGGCGAGGAGCGCCGTTCCGATGCGGCCGAAATGAAGACCCTCGCGGGCCTGCTCGCGTGTCAGGGTCACGATAAGCCTGAAATTCGGATCGTCCTTGGCGCGGCGGAGAAGCTCGTCGCGCCAGATCAGGTCGTCATAGCGCCGTGCCGAAACCACCACCACGGCGGGGATGTCGGGCGCGACGCTGGCACGATGGCGGAGGATCGACATCAGCGGCACGAGGCCGGAGCCGCCGGCGACGAGCAGGATCGGCCCACCAAGCGGCCGATCCCAGATGAAGTGACCGCCGATCGGGCCGCGCAATTCGATGCGATCGCCGACTTCCACCACGTCATGGAAGAAGGGCGACACTTCGCCATCCGGCAGCGCCTCGATCGCGAGCTCGATGGTGCCGCTCTGATCCGGCGCCGAGCCGATCGAATAGGAGCGTTGCGCCTGGTAGCCATCCGGCGCGGTCAGGCGGATATCGACATGCTGGCCCGCCGTGAAGCCGCTCCAACTGTCCGGCCGCAGGCGAAAGCTCTTCACGGTCGGCGTCTCGGCATGAACAGCCTCGATCACCGCCTCCTGCCAGAGAAGCCGTTTCGGCTGCGCGGAACCATCCATCGGTGTGCTCAATCGCCGGTGAAGCGCTGCTCGCGCCACGGGTCGCCATACATGTTGTAGCCGCGCAGCTCCCAGAAGCCGCCCTCGTCACGCTTGGTGAACTGCAGGCCGTTCACCCATTTGGCCGATTTCCAGAAATAGAGATGCGGCACCAGCAGCCGCGCCGGCCCACCATGATCCGGCGTGATCGGTTTGCCGTCATAGGCTGTCGCGATCATCGCCTTGCCGTTCACGAGATCGGCGGTCGGCACATTCGTGGTGTAGCCGTCGAAGGAGTGGGCGAGGGTGAAGGCGGTCGGCGGTTCGATACCGGCTTCCGCCAGGATGTCGTCGATCATCACGCCCGACCATGCGGTGTTGAACTTCGACCATTTCGTCACGCAATGGATGTCGCGCGTCAGCTTGACATGCGGCAGCTTGGCAAACTCGTCCCACGTCCAGCGCGCGACCGGCTTGACGCCATCCTTCAGCGTGAAGCTCCATTTCTCCATGTCGACGCGCGGCGTCGGTCCGGCCGAAAGCACAGGGAAGTCCTCGGTCAGATATTGTCCGGGCGGCAGGCGGTCACTTTCGCCTTCGCTTGGGCGCTTGCCGAAGAAGCCTCTGGTCGCCATGCGCGTGCTCCTGCTGTCCTCGAGTTGGAATGCGGCGCGGATCAAACGATCGCCGCGACGGCGGAGATGATCTTGGCAAGGTCTTCCGGCCGCGACAGGCGATGGCCGGCGTCCTTGACGAGAGTCAGCACGACATCATCCTCGGCAAGATGCGAGACGAGATCGACGGCATGTCCCCAAGGTACCTCCTCGTCGAGCACGCCCTGGATGATATGGACCGGCGCGCGGATGGCAATCGGCTTCTCGCCCAGAAGATGGCGGGCACCATCCTCGATCAGCGCCTTCGTGATGACATAGGGCGTGCCGGAATAGGCGCTCGGCAGCCGCCAGGCGCCGGTCGTCTCCATCTCGGCCCGCGCCTCGGCGCTCATATGCGGCAGGATCAGGCTGTGCGTCATGTCGACGGCCGGCGCCAGCAGAACGAGGCCGGCGATCCGCGTCCGGCCGCTCTGCGCCTCGGCGAGCGCCAGCAGCAAGGCGATCCAGCCGCCCATCGACGAGCCGACCACGACCAGCGGCGCTCCGGCAGCCCGGTCGAGCACGGCCGCGGCCTCTTCCAGCCAACGCGAGATGGTGCCGTCGGCAAACGCGCCACTCGATTCGCCATGGCCGGAATAGTCGAAGCGGGTGATCGCACGTCCGGTTTCAGCCGCGAAGGCGTCGAGCGCCTCGGCCTTGGTGCCGTGCATGTCTGACATGAAGCCGCCGAGAAAGACGACACCCGGAGCCTTTCCCGATCGTTCGAGAATCGCAATTGTCCGCGCGGCGTCGCCGCTGCCGACCGTGATCTCCGTCCGCGCGAGGGTCATTCGTCCGCTCCTTGATCGCCTTCCGGCCGCTTCCTATCTAGGGAAACGCCCCCCGTCGGTCCAGTTCCGGTTGACTTTCCGGGTTTGTTGGCCGATTTTCATTTCCAAGTCAGGGGTCGGAGGACCCGATAGGCCGAGCACGGTTTCCGAGCAGTTCTGCCGGAAGCAGTCGCGTCGGTCGCTGTCGTTTTTCCCTTCGCCCCCGATTGCCTGCAATAGTTAGAGGAGACTGCCCCCATTCGCCGCCCCTTCAAAGCGCCACTTCCTTCCAAGGATGGCCCGCGTATCAACCGCGAGATTCGCGGTATCCGTGAGGTCCAGCTGATCGATCAGGACGGCCAGAACATCGGCCCGACTCCGCTTGATGAAGCCCTTGCCATGGCCTCCGAGGCCGGCCTCGATCTCGTCGAGATCGCGCCGAATTCCGAGCCGCCGGTCTGCAAGATCCTGGATTTCGGCCGCTTCAAATATCAGACACAAAAGAAGGCCAACGAGGCCCGCAAGAAGCAGAAGATCGTCGAAGTCAAAGAAATCAAGATGCGCCCTGCCATCGATGACCACGATTATGAGGTCAAGATGAAGGCCATCAAGCGTTTCTTCGAGGAGGGCGACAAGGTCAAGCTGACGCTGCGCTTCCGTGGCCGCGAGATGGCGCACCAGCATCTCGGCATGAAGCTGCTCGAGCGCGTGCGCGACGAGACCGCCGAGATCTCCAAGGTCGAGGCCGAGCCGAAACTCGAAGGTCGCCAGATGATCATGGTGCTCGCTCCTCGCTGAGCGGGTACCCCTTTCCAATTCGCTCGTTTTCCATCGCCGCCATGATGCGCGGCAATGGCGCATGGGCGTGACTTGGCGCTTGTACTGGCGAAGCATCGCCGCTATAACCGCGCCGTTTCCGAGCCGCCCGGCGCGAGGGGCTCCCCATATGGGGCAGTTTCTCAGGGCATGCCGCGGCGGTTCACGAATGCTTCCATGCCGAAGCGGACCGTCCTCTGCGAATCGCGAGATTCGCGGCGCGGCGGCCGTTCACGTCGGCGCAGATCCAAGGATGTGAAAATGCCCAAGTTGAAGACCAAGAGCGGAGCGAAGAAGCGCTTCAAGCTCACGGCGACTGGCAAGGTGAAGACGGCCCAGGCTGGCAAGCGGCACGGGATGATCAAGCGCACGGCCAAGTTTATCCGCAATGCGCGTGGCACCACCACGCTCTCGGATGCCGATGCGAAGATCGTCAAGCAGTTCCTGAACGGCTGAGCCCTGAACCGGAGATAACACCATGTCACGAGTGAAGCGGGGCGTAACCGCCCATGCCAAGCACAAGAAGGTTCTGAAGCGGGCCAAGGGCTTCTACGGCCGCCGCAAGAACACCATCCGTACGGCCAAGGCAGCCGTCGACAAGGCGGCGCAGTACGCGTTCCGCGACCGCAAGGCCAAGAAGCGCAGCTTCCGCGGCCTGTGGATCCAGCGCATCAACGCCGCCGTGCGTGAAGTGACCGAGGGGCTGACCTACAGCCGCTTCATCGACGGTCTCTCCAAGTCCGGCATCGAAGTGGACCGCAAGGTCCTGGCCGAACTCGCGATCAGCGAGCCGGCGGCCTTCAAGGCGCTGGTCGAAAAGGCCGAAGGCGCTCTGGCTGACGTCGCCAAGGCGGCCTGATCCAGTTCGGATCGCGCGAAGGTTTCCGGCAGGGTCATAGGCTCCGCCGGGCCCGACCGATTTCCTGACAAGGCCAGGCTGGCGCGCCTCATGCGTGCGGGCCTGGCGCCTCTTCAGTGGTTGACGCGGCGCGGCATGGCCGCTGCCTCGGCGAGGAATGACATGGCCGATCTCGACGCGCTCGAAGCCGAACTCCGCGATGCAATTGCTGCGGCCTCGGATGAGGGAGCGCTCGAAGCGGTCCGTATTGCCGCGCTCGGTAAGAAGGGCTCCGTCTCCGAGCAGCTGAAAAGCCTCGGCACGATGTCGCCGGAGGAGCGCAAGACCGCTGGCCCTGCGCTGAACGGCCTCCGCGACCGGATCGCCGAAGCGCTCGCCGCCCGCAAGGAAATCCTGAAGGCCGAGGGCATCGCCCTGCGGCTGAAGGCTGAAGCGGTCGACATCACGCTGCCGGTGCGTGCCGGCGGTCTCGAAAGCGGCCGCATTCATCCCGTCAGCCAGGTGATCGACGAAATCACTGCCATCTTCGGCGATCTCGGCTTCGCCGTCGCGGAAGGGCCGGATGTCGAAACCGACCATTACAATTTCACGGCGCTGAACTTCCCGGTCGGCCATCCGGCGCGGGAAATGCACGACACGTTCTTCTTCAATCCGGACGAGAACGGCGATCGGCTGCTGCTGCGCACGCATACCTCGCCGGTGCAGATGCGAACCATGGAGCGGCAGGCGCCGCCGATCCGCATCATCGCGCCCGGCCGCACCTATCGCATGGACAGCGACCAGACCCATACGCCGATGTTCCATCAGGTCGAGGGTCTCGTCATTGATCGCACCAGCCATATCGGTCACCTGAAATGGCTGCTGGAGGCCTTCTGCCGCGCCTTTTTCGAGGTCGACAAGGTCGAGATGCGCCTGCGCCCGTCCTTCTTCCCCTTCACCGAGCCGTCGATGGAAGTGGATATCCGCTGCCGCCGCGTCGGCAATGAAGTGCGCATCGGCGAGGGCGACGACTGGCTGGAGATTCTCGGCTGCGGCATGGTTCATCCGAACGTCATCCGCTTCGCCGGGCTCGATCCGGACGTCTATCAGGGCTTTGCCTTCGGCATGGGGATCGATCGCATCGCCATGCTTAAATATGGCATGCCGGACCTCCGCGCCTTCTTCGACGCCGATATCCGCTGGCTCAGCCATTACGGCTTCCGCCCCCTCGACATCCCGACTTTGGTCGGCGGTCTCAGCGCCTGAGGATCCAGCCATGAAGTTCACGCTCTCCTGGCTGAAGGAACATCTCGCGACTGACGCCTCGCTCGAGGCGATCGGCGAAGCGCTGACGCGCGTCGGCCTCGAGGTCGAGGAGATCGAGGACAAGGCGAAGGCGCTTGGCGCTTTCACCATCGTCAGCGTCGTCTCTGCCGAGCCGCATCCGAATGCCGATCGCCTGCGCGTCTGCATGGTCGATATTGGCTCCGGCGCGCTGGTGCAGGTCGTGTGCGGGGCGCCGAATGCCCGCGCCGGCATCAAGAGCGTGTTCTCGCCGCCCGGGACCTATATTCCCGGCAAGGACATCACGCTTTCGATCGGCACGATCCGCGGCGTCGAGAGCCATGGCATGCTGTGCTCCGCCGCCGAGCTTGAGCTCTCCGAGGATCACGACGGCATCATCGAGCTGCCCGAGGATGCGCCGGTCGGCGTTCCCTACGCGACTTGGGCGGGGCTCGGCGACCCGGTCATCGATATCGCGATCACCCCTAATCGTTCGGACTGCCTCGGCGTCCATGGCGTGGCGCGCGATCTCGCCGCCGCCGGCCTCGGCGCGCTCCAGGATGACGCGGTCTTGCCGGTGCCCGGCAAGGGTCCGTGCCCGGTCGCCGTCCGCTTCGATTTCGGCGATCAGCCCGCGCTTTCACCGGCCTTCGGCCTCCGCCTGATCCGCGGTGTCCGCAACGGTCCGTCGCCCGACTGGATGCAGGCGAAGCTGCGCGCCATTGGCCTCCGGCCGATCAACGCGCTGGTCGATATCACCAATTTCCTGACTTATGACCGCAACCGCCCGCTGCATGTGTTCGATGCGGCCAAGGTTGCCGGCGACCTTGTCGTGCGGCGCGCGCGGGCCGGCGAGAGCATCGTGGCGCTCGACGGCAAGACCTATGCCCTCGACGAGACCATGTGCGTCATCGCCGATGACAATGGCGTGGAGTCGATTGCCGGCATCATGGGCGGCGAGGCCTCCGGCTGTTCGGCGGATACGGTCGACGTGCTGGTCGAATCGGCGCTCTGGGAGCCGCTGGCCATCGCACAGGCCGGTCGCAAGCTCGGCATCAATTCCGATGCGCGCTATCGTTTCGAGCGCGGCGTCGATCCGGCGTTCATGCTGCCGGGCCTCGAGCTTGCAACCCAGCTGATCGTCGAGATCTGCGGCGGCGTGCCGAGCGAGGTGGTGATTGCTGGCACCGTGCCCGAGCCGCGGCTGGTGCTCGCCTTCCCGGTTTCCGAGGTGAAGCGCCTCGCCGGCATCGACCCCTCCGTCGACGAGATCCGCGCCGTGCTGACGGCGCTCGGTTTCGGCGTCTCGGGCGATGCCCCGTCGCTGACCGTCTCGGTCCCGTCCTGGCGGCCCGATATCGACGGCAAGGCCGACCTCGTCGAGGAAGTCATCCGCATTCTCGGCATCGATCGCGTTCCGTCGACACCGCTGCCGAAATCCGACGATGTGACGCGCCCGGTATTGACGCTGATCCAGACACGCACCCGCCGCGCCAAGCGCGCGCTTGCAGCGCGTGGCCTTGTCGAGGCGGTGACATGGTCCTTTGTCGCAAAGTCCGTCGCGACCGCCTTTGGCGGTGGCTCACCAGAGCTGACGCTCGCCAATCCGATCTCGTCCGACATGTCCGACATGCGGCCGAGCCTCTTGCCGGGCCTGATCCTTGCGGCGCAGCGCAATGCCGACCGCGGCAGCAGCGACGTTGCGTTGTTCGAGGTCGGCCAGATCTTCAAGGGAACACGCCCCGACGACCAGAAGATCGCAGCAACGGGCGTCAGGCGCGGCACCGCGACGGTTGGCGGTGCCGGCCGACACTGGCAGGGCGCGGCCAAGGCGGTCTCGGTCTATGACGCGAAGGCCGACGCGCTTGCTGTGCTGGAAGCGCTCGGCGCGCAGGTCGACAAGTTCCAGATCGTGCCGGGCGCACCGTCCTGGTTCCACCCGGGGCGCTCGGGCACCATCCAGCTTGGCCCGCAAACGGTCATCGGCTGGTTCGGCGAGTTCCATCCCTCGACCCTCGAAGCCCTTGACGTTTCCGGGCCGCTGGCCGGTTTCGAGTTGATCCTCGATCAGCTGCCGACACCGCGCGCGCGGCCGACGCGGACGAAGCCGCCGCTGGAGGCGCAGCCGTTCCAGCCGGTGAAGCGCGACTTCGCCTTCGTTGTCGATCGCGCCGTCGAGGCGGCGCGCATCCTGAAGGCCGCGCTCGCCGCCGACAAGGCATTGATCGCCGGCGCGACGCTGTTCGATGTTTTCGAAGGCGCGGCGATCGGCGCCGACAAGAAGTCCGTGGCGATCGAAGTGACGCTTCGTCCAACCGATCACACGCTGACCGACCAGGAGATCGAGGCCGTGTCGACCCGTGTCGTCGCGCAGGTCTCGAAAGCAACAGGTGCCGTCTTGCGTACCTGACGACTGCAGGATCATGGCGTGGTCCGAGCGGGTGGAATGGCCCGGCCACGCCATGGCACATTGCTTGTCCAAAGCCATGTTGGATGAGTACGAGTGGAAGTCGAGACGCCCAATGCCGCGCTACGAGATCCACGGCCACGCGATCGTTTCGGACGATGACTGCATAGCAGGCTCGGATGGTGCCATGCCGCCTGAACTGAGGAACGACGCCGATTGGCGGCGTTTCCAGGCGGAGCTCGACCGGGCGGTTCTGCATGTCGTGGGTCGCATCAGCCACAAGACATTTCCCAATCGCGCCGGGCGCCGGCGGATGGTGGTCTCCTCCCAGGTCGCGGGGGTCGAGCTTCGGGACGATGTGTGGTGGTGGAACCCCGGCGAGGCGTCGCTCGGCGAAGCGCTCAAGAAGGCGGCACCGGAAGGCGGGCTGATCGCTGTTCCGGGCGGCCGGCGCGTCAACGATCTCTTTCTCAGCCTCGGCTTCGACGCCTTCCATCTCGTTCGCCACGCCGGCGTGCGCATTCCAGGGGGCGTCCCGGTCTTTTCGCGTGCCTGGGCCGCCGGCTCGGCCGAGCGGCTGCTGGCGAGCCATGGCCTTCATCCGACTGAGCCCGTGGTCCTCGACCCGGACGCGCAGGTCTCCGTCACCGTCTGGGTGCGGTAAGGTTTCCGGCCGGGAACCGATGAGCGATGCGCCGAGGCTCTGGACCCCGCTGCAGCGATTGACGCAGAAGCGGATCGCGACCAACGCCGACATGATCGCCGCCGCGCCGGACCTCGCCACGGATATCCGCTACCTCTATCTCTTTCTGCAATCGCCGGCCGATTGCGAGCGCGCTGCCGATATCCTACGCAGATTCGGACGCGCGATGATCCATCTCCCCGCGCTCGGCGCCGGGCGCTTGGTCGAGCGGCTCCGGTCGGATGGCTTCATCGCCAAGACTGGCCTGTCGGTGCTTTCGGGCGCGGCGGATGACGTGCTGGCGCAGAGCCGAGCGCTTGCCGGGCGATCATCCCTGCCGCGCGGCATGACAGTCCACTCTGTGGCAGAGGGGCTTGCCGGCGAAGAGGTGGCGCTGATCCAGGATATGCAGATGACAGGCGGCTTGGTTCCGATGCCCGGCGCGTCGATCTCTGATCCGCGCGCCGACGGCATCGTGCTCCGCGATTCCACGGCTGAGATTATCGGCTTTGCATCGCTGTTGCCGCTGGCGTCCGGCGGACAGCGGCAAGGGCTTTACCTGGTCAATGGGGTGGTGATCGATCCAGCCTGGCGCGGGCGCGGGCTCGGCTCGTGGTTGACGGCAATGGCCATTACGCGCTCGCGCGGCAGCGACGCGGACGCGTTCCTCTCCTGCGTCGACGCGGACAATGGTTCGTCGGTCGCCATGCAACGCGCCTGCGGTCTCGACCTGGACGGGAGCCAGGCATTCCTCTTTGCGCGGGTTTCAGAAGAAGACGAAGCGGCGCTGATCGCCACCGAGGCGATCGCCTGACCAGCCGGAGCCTGCGCCCGGCTGGTCGATGCGGACTTAGTGCAGGCTGACGGCCTCGAGGTCGTTCTCGCGGGCATTCATCACGACGGCCTCGCGGCTGTCGGACACCATCAGCGGCGCACCGGCGGCGTCGAGCAGCGCCCAGAAGGTCTGGCCGGGGGCGAGCTGCGGCGCGTCGGGGAAGAGCTGGCGGATCTGGTCGGAACGAACGGACTTCACAAAGGCGATCTGGCCGCTGCCGAGACCGGCGAAATGTTCGGGCGACATGACGATACGTGCTTCAGACATGACATTGTCTCCTCATTACACGAGCGAGATTTCAGGATCAGTCGCGGACCCCGATTTCGATCTTTCGGACGATCCGTTCGGGCGTCGGCCTCATGAGGTCGATGGCGAGCAGTCCATCCTTCAATTCGGCGGAGCTGATTTCGATGCCGTCGGCGAGAACGAAGGTCTTCTGGAACTGGCGCGCGGCAATGCCGCGATGAAGATAGATCCGCTCGCGCTCATCGACCTGCCGGCCGCGAATGACGAGCTGATTCTCCTCGACCGTCACCTCGAGCGAGTCGCGGGAGAAACCCGCCACCGCCAAGGTGATCCTGAGACATTCGTCCCGCGTGTCGGTCTTCGCGATCCGCTCGATATTGTAGGGCGGATATCCATCTCCCGAGGCTTTGGCGACCCGGTCGAGCGCTCGCTCGATCTCGTCAAAACCGAGCAGCAGCGGGCTCGAAAACGCTGAAACACGCGACATCACAAAGTCCTTCCACCAAGCGACCTTGTAGCCGGACCCTCCATGAGGCATCCGTCGGGATGACTTCCCGCAAACGACTATATGGGGGTAGCAGACACCCGTTCAAGCGGCTGCAAGTCTAGGGCGATTCCCATCCGCCGGAGCGCTCGGAGCGCATCAGCGCGTCGATGACCGCCATGTTGGCGATGGCATCGTCGATGCCGAATGCCCAGGGTCCGGTGCCGGCGACCGCGCGCGAGAAGGCCTCGACCTGGAGCTGGTACTGATCGACCGGCGGCAGCGAGATCGTCTCAACCGGTTCGCCCGGGCCGCGCAGGTCGAGCCCGATCGCGCTTTCCACATCGGTCGGGGCGGAAAACGGCGTCGGCATCTCGATGCGGCCGAGCGTACCGACGATGCTGACGCGCTGATGGCGGAAGCTCTGGGTCGAGAGCATGGCGGAGAACTGCTGTCCATCGCCGAAATCGGCGATGATCGTGTCGGTCCGGTCCGTTGCCATGGCGGGGTCGCGGTCGATGAGCGCGAGAACCCGCTGCGGCTCGGCGCCGAAGATGAAGCGAGCCGAGGCCACCGCATAGCAGCCGATATCCAGCATCGCGCCGCCGCCGGTTTCGGGTCGGTTGCGGATATTGGCCGGATCGACATTCAGGAACGAGAAGGAGGTCTGCACCGATCGCACGGGGCCGATGCTGCCCTCGCCGATGATCCTGGCGACTGCATGCCATTGCGGATGATGGCGGATCATGAAGGCCTCGGCGACGAGCAGCGGCCCAGCCGCAGCCTTGATCTCCAGCGCCTCCTCGCGGTTCATGCCGATCGGTTTTTCGACCAGCACATGCTTGCCGCCAGCAAGGGCTGCCAATGTCGTCTCGCGATGGAGATGGTTCGGCAGCGCGTTGTAGATGGCGTCGATCTCGGGATCGTCGAAGAGCTCGGCATAGCTGCCATAGGCCTTGGCGATGCCGAACGGCTCGGCGAAGGCGCGGGCGCTCTCGGTCGATCGCGAGGCGACGGCCATCACGAGGGCCGAGGGACTTTTCTGCAATGCCGGCACGACGCGCTGGCGCGCGATCCGCGCCGTGCTCAAGATTCCCCACCGGACGGGTTTCGGCGCCGCAGCGCCGGCAAGCTCCACCATGCTGATCGTCTCCCTGGCTTCCGGCGCCGCGCGCCTCTTTGCGTCATTGCAGAAAAGCCGCGCCTTCGATAGAGGGACGAGAACGACGCCATTGGCGCCAGGCCACGCTTTTTCTCGGGAAACGCTCTGCCATGACGATCCGCCTCCATCGCGGCGACCTGCCCGATCTCTCGCGCTATCAGGGTTCGGTCGCGATCGACACCGAGACACTCGGCCTCAATCCGCATCGGGATCGGCTGTGCGTCGTGCAGCTTTCGCCGGGCGACGGCAGCGCCGACGTCGTGCAGATCGCCAAGGGCCAGACCGAGGCGCCGAACCTCGTGCGCCTGTTGGCAGACCCGGCCGTGACCAAGATTTTCCACTTCGCGCGTTTCGATGTCGCAGTCCTCTCCAGGACCTTCGGCGTCACCGTGGCGCCGGTGTTCTGTACCAAGATCGCCTCGCGCCTGACGCGCACCTATACCGATCGGCACGGCCTCAAGGATCTCGTCAAGGAGCTCCTCGATGTCGACCTTTCCAAACAGCAGCAAAGCTCGGACTGGGCGGCGGAAACCCTGTCCGACGCGCAGCTTGCCTATGCAGCCTCCGATGTGCTCCATTTGCACGCTGTACGCGATATCCTCGAGAAGAAGCTCGCACGCGACGGGCGGTCTGATCTGGCGAAGGCGTGTTTCGGCTTCCTGCCGACCCGCGCGGCGCTGGATCTCGCCGGCTGGGCGGAAGAGGATATATTCTCGCATTCATGAGGCAGCCGGCTCGGCCGCCGAGGCCGTCGCCAAAAGTCCACAAAGGCGTGGATTTGATGCGCTCCTACCGATGGAGAGTGGATGAGTTCGACGCCGGACGCGAGCGGAGAGGATGGGGACTATGCCTGGTTCGATCAGACCCGGGCAGAGATCGACGCGCGTTATCGCGCGGCGCGCCGCCATAGTGCGCGCGTCCGCATCCTCAAGATCGTCCTGCCGCTCGTCAGCCTGCTCGCCATCGTCGCCTTCGTCGTCTACGTCTATGTCATGCCGAGCCTGCCGGTAAACTTCTCCGCCAGCTCGATCGACGTGTCGCATAACGCGATCGTGATGCAGGATCCTCACGTCTCGGGCTATCTCAGCGGTGGCCGTTCCTACGAGTTGAAGGCGGATCGCGCCGAACAGTCGCTGCAGAACACCAAGGTCGTGACATTGCAGAATATCGGCGCGACGATCGGCATGGGCCGTGACGACAGCGCCCTCATCAAGGCGGCATCGGGCACCTATTATTCGGATGCCGAGCGCATCGTGCTCGACAGGAAGATTACGTTCACGACGACGACCGGCATCGAGGGGGCGCTCGAATCCGCCGATATCGATCTGAAGGCAGGCACGATGAATTCCGACAAGCCGCTGGCGTTTCGTTCCGCGGGCAGCGAGATCAAGGCCAATGGCGTGCAGGTGCGCGATCGTGGCCAGCGCATCTCCTTCCTGAATGGAGTAAAGGTAACCTATTCTATTCCAGCCGAATCGTCCCAGGCCGGCCAACGCGCAGCTCCATCGGTGACCGAATGACCTCTTCGACCATTCGTTTCTGCTTTGCCCTCGCTCTGGCAGCACCCTTGGTGCTCGGTGGCGTCGCCGCCCATGCCCAGACCACCGGCGAGATGTTCAAGGGATTCCAGTCCGATGAGAAGGGGCCGGTGAATGTCGAGGCCGATGCGCTCGACGTTCAGGAAAAGAACGGTCAGCGCGTGTCGACCTTCTCTGGCAACGTCACCGTCACGCGTGGCGACTCGGTGCTGAAGGCCGGCAAGATCGCGATCTACTCCTCCAATGACAAGGATGCGACGGGCGCCAAGCCGGCGGCCGGCAGCGATGTCATGCCCGGCGCGGGCAGCTTCACGCGCATCGAAGCCAGCGGCAAGGTCTACGTGAATTCCGGCGACCAGACGGCGACCGGCGACAACGGCGTCGTCGACATGCTGGCGAAGAAGGTGACGCTCACCGGCAATGTCGTCCTTAGCCAGGGCCCGAACGTGATCACCGGCGACCGTCTCGTCTGGGACATGGAGACCGGCAAGGCTCGTGTCGACCAGAAGCCGGGGGGACGCATCCGCGGCGTGTTCACCCCGGGAGCCGGCGCACCGGGCGCCCCCGGCGCGGCCGCGCCGACGCCCCCGGCAAAAACCAATTGAGTATCCGCCTCATGACAGCTGGTCGAAACCAGGCGGAGCGCTGCTGACCGTGGCCGATCCGACGCGAGGCTTCGAGGCCGATCAGGATTCCTATGGCGAGGCGATTGCCGAGCCGATGCCCGTCACGCGATACGCGGAAAACGCGGGTGGACCCGGCTGGCTGGTCGCGCGAGGGCTTGGCAAGAGCTATCGCCGCCGCCGGGTGGTGCATTCGGCCAGCCTTGCCGTCGCCCGTGGCGAGTCGGTCGGCCTGCTCGGGCCGAACGGCGCCGGCAAGACGACCATCTTCTACATGATCACCGGGCTGGTCCAGGCCGATCAGGGCCTCATCGAACTCGACGGCCATGACGTGACCAGCCTGCCGATGTATCGGCGCGCGCGTCTCGGCATCGGCTATCTGCCGCAGGAGACATCGATCTTTCGCGGCCTGACGGTCGAGCAGAACATCCGTGCCGTCCTCGAAGTCGTCGAACCCGACCGCGGCAAGCGCGAGGCGGAGCTCGATTCGCTGCTCGAGGAATTTCATATCTCGCATCTGCGCAAGTCGCCGGCGATCGCGCTCTCGGGCGGTGAGCGTCGGCGTTGCGAGATCGCGCGCGCACTGGCCAGCCGGCCTGCCTTCATGCTGCTCGACGAGCCCTTCGCGGGCATCGATCCGATTGCCGTCGGCGACATTCAGGCGCTGGTCCGCCATCTGACCGCGCGCGGTATCGGTGTCCTGATCACCGATCATAATGTCCGCGAGACGCTCGGCCTGATCGACCGCGCCTACATCATTCATTCCGGCGAGGTGTTGATGGAGGGGCGGCCCAGCGACATCGTGGCAAGCCCCGAGGTCCGCCGTCTTTACCTTGGCGAGCAGTTTACGCTTTGAAGGTGGCCTCGCTTGCGGTACCTAAAGGGTCGGCAAGCAAGAGTTGGACCAGTTTCCTGAGGTCGCCGCGTACCGATGTCGCTTTCTCCAAAGCTCGAGTTCCGGCAGACCCAGTCGCTGGTGATGACGCCGCAGTTGATGCAGGCGATCAAGCTGCTTCAGCTCTCGAATCTCGACCTGATTTCCTATGTCGAAGCCGAGCTCGAGCGCAATCCGCTCCTGGAGCGTGACGAGCGCGACGACGGCGAGGATATCGACGCCGGACCCGGCAAGGCCTCGATCGAGAGCGAGGGGTTCGCGGCGGCCGATGCGGGCGATGCGCCGGGCGACTGGATGGAGACCCGTCTCGAGACCTCGCCCGACGCGATCGCCGAGCGGCTCGATACCGATCTCTCGAATGTCTTTCCGGACGATCATGGCCAGGCGGCTGGCGAGCCGATGGCCGCGCCGGGCGGTGATCCCTGGTCGACACAGCCCGGACGCCAGCAGGCGAGCAGCGAGGATTACAATCTCGAGGCCTTCGTAGCCGAGGAGAAGTCGCTCGCCGATCACCTCGCCGACCAGCTCGGCCTCGCGATCACCGATCCCGCCTTGCGTCTCATCGGCCATGCGCTGATCGACGAGGTCGATGAGGCCGGCTATATCCGCACCGACATCGGCAGCATCGCGGAGCGGCTCGGCGCGCCGCTCGAACTGGTCGAGCGGACGCTCGCGATCCTGCAAGGCTTCGAGCCAACCGGCATCTGCGCCCGCACGCTCACCGAATGCCTGGCGCTGCAGCTCGCCGACCGCAATCGGCTCGATCCAGCCATGCTGGCGCTGATCAATCATCTCGATCTGGCGGCCCGGCGCGATTTTGCGGCGCTGAAGCGGATCTGCGGCTGCGATGACGAGGACCTCGCCGACATGCTGTCGGAGCTGCGGGCGCTCGATCCGAAGCCCGGCGCCTCGTTCGGCTCGACGCCGGTGCAGCCGATCGTGCCGGATGTCATCATTCGCGCGGCCCCCGACGGCAGCTGGCTGATCGAACTGAATTCCGAGACGCTGCCGCGCGTCCTCGTCAATCAGACCTATCTCGCCAGCGTCGCCCGGCCCTCGAAGCAGGGCGAGGAGAAGGCCTTCCTGGCCGACTGCCTGCAGACCGCCAACTGGCTGGTGAAGAGTCTCGACCAGCGCGCCAAGACGATCCTGAAGGTGGCGACGGAAATCGTTCGCCAGCAGGACGGCTTCCTGACACATGGCGTCCGCCATCTGCGGCCGCTCAACCTGAAGACCGTCGCCGAGGCGATCGGCATGCACGAGTCGACGGTCTCGCGCGTCACGTCGAACAAATACATGGCGACCTCGCGCGGCATCTTCGAGCTGAAATATTTCTTCACCTCGGCGATCGCCTCCTCCGAGGGTGGTGAGGCGCACTCGGCCGAATCCGTTCGCCACCGCATCCGCAGCCTGATCGACGCCGAGAGCCCGGAGGACGTCCTCAGCGACGACACGCTCGTCAAGCTGCTGCGCGAGGCCGGCATCGATATTGCGCGGCGCACGGTCGCGAAATATCGCGAGGCGCTGCGCATTCCTTCCTCCGTTCAGCGCCGGCGCGAAAAGCTGGCCGAGGCGACTGCTGCGCGCTGAGGGCAGCCGGTCATTTGCGCTTTCCCCTTGCCGCGGCCTCGACGGATGCCCAGCTTCAGGAGATGATGGTCGGGACGACCGGGGGGTTTCCTTGACTTCCCAGCCGGCCGTCACTAGAAGGGCGCGGCGCCGGACGGTGTGTTGGGCCTCGGACCGGAGAGAACTCCGGCCGTTTGAAGGGTGGGTCCAGACGAGCCGAAACCGGCAACGTGCCCGACGGGGCATCGGCTCGCCTGGCGGACCGAGCCTCGGATCGCAACGACGTCCAAAGGGTACGTGCTCCATGACTCTCCGCATTTCCGGTAAGCATATCGAGATCAGCGACGCCTATCGCACGCATGTCGAAGGCCGGGTCGGTGCCGTCGTCGAGAAATATTTCGACGGAGGCTTTTCCGGTCGTGTCGTGCTCGAGCGCGACGGCGCGGGCTATCGGGTTGACTGCGCGCTGCATCTCGACAGCGGGCTCGACCTGCAGGCCGAGGGACGCGGTCACGAGATCTACCCGACCTTCGAGCAGGCAGCGGAGCGGATCGAGAAGCAGATGCGGCGCTACAAGCGGCGCCTCAAGGATCATCATCACGACAGCCGTGTCGTGTCGGATGCCGATGCGAACTACGTCGTCCTTGCCGCGACCCCCGACGCGGACGAGGAACTTGCCCCGGATTACAATCCGATGGTGATCGCCGAGGAGACGAAGTCGCTGCGCACGCTGTCCGTGTCCGGCGCCGTCATGGCGATGGACCTTGCCGACGCCCAGGTGGTGGTGTTCCGCCATGCCGGCCATGGCGGGGTGAATATCGTTTATCGTCGTCGCGACGGCAATATCGGATGGATCGACCCGGCCGCGACCGCCAAAGGGGATTCCGTCAGCCTGTGATTCCGCCTAAGGTGGAATAACTGCTCGGCGCGCTCAAGCGGCGCGCCGAGAAGGCGGGTTGCGTACCCAAGGGTTTGAACAAGGCATTTTGAACCAAGTCATGGACCTCAGCGATCTCATCAGCCCGGACACGATCATTCCGGCGCTGAAAGCGAACGGCAAGAAGCAGGCTCTGCAGGAATTGGCGGAGCGGGCCGCGCGCCAGACCGGACTCGACGAGCGCCAGATCTTCGACACGCTGCTGCAGCGCGAGAGGCTGGGTTCGACCGGGGTTGGCAATGGCATTGCCATTCCGCATGGCAAGATCCGTTCGCTGAAGCGAATCCATGGCATTTTCGCCCGCCTCGCCAAGCCGATCGATTTCGAATCGCTTGATGACCAGCCCGTCGACCTCATCTTCCTGCTGCTGGCGCCGGAAAGCGCCGGAGCGGATCATCTGAAAGCCCTGGCCCGCATTGCGCGTCTGCTGCGCGAGCCTGGCCTTGCCGCCAAGCTCAGGGCCTCGAGCGACCAGACAGCGCTCTATGCCGTGCTGAACGGAGGCGCTGCCGCCTCCAATGCTGCCTGATCGGCCGGGTCGCCGCCTTCAATCGGACGGAAACACGCCTTAGGCTCCGCATGCTCCTCGAGCGCGATGCGGAGGCTTCCCATGCGGCGACTGCTGGTTCTGATGGCGGCCTGGCTCTGCCTCGCCGGCGCTACGGCGGCGCCCGAGCTGCCGCAATCGGCGCGTGCCGGCTCCTTCGAAGCGACCTTTGAAGGGCTTGCCATCGGCCGCGGCCGCCTGCGCAGCCGGGCGATCGGGCTTGATCGCGGCTTTCTCGTCTGGACGACGGGACGCGAAACCGATGGCGTCTTCGTGCTCGATCAGCTGTTCCGTTTCGATGACGGGAGCACCGACCGGCGCACCTGGCGCTTCCGGCCGATCGGTCCTGGGACCTATGTCGGCGAGCGGCAGGACCTCGCCGCGCCTGCCAAGGTCCGCGTCGAGGCTGATGCCGTCCGCCTTTCTTACGATATCTGGCTGCGACGGCGCGGCAAGGCGCCGCTGAAGCTGCATTGCGAGGACCGGATCACGCGCCTCGCCTCGGGCGCGCTGCTGAGCCGCGGCACCATCTATCGTCTCGGCGTGCCGGTCGGCAGCGTCGAGACGCATCTCATTCCCGATACGCGCCAGCCGGTCACTTCAGGGCGCCGGCCGTGAGCCCGCTGACGATCTTCCGCTGCAACAGCACGAAGATCAGCAGGATCGGCGTCACATAGATGACCGAATAGGTCATGATGCCGTTCCAGTCGGTCGTGTTGGGGCCCATGAAGTTCATCAGTCCGACCGTGGCCGTCTGCAGCGACTCTTCCGAGATCATCGAGCGCGAATAGACATATTCGCCGAACGACTGCAGGAAGATGAGCACCGAGGTGACGAGAATGCCGTTGCGGGCCAGCGGCACGGCGATGCGCAGGAATGCGCCGAGCCGCGTGGCGCCGTCGACGCGGGCCGCCTCCTCGAGTTCCTTCGGGATCTGCATGAACGAGGTGCGGGTCAGCACGATGAACAGGGGCAGCACCTTTGCCGCCTGCGCCAGCACCACCGCGAGACGCGGCGTCGCGATCAGGCCGACCTGGTTGAAGATCACGAAGATCGGCGTCGCCATCAGCGAGGACGGCAACACTTGCATCATCAGGATCAGGAACAGGACGATATCCATGCCGATGTTGCGGACGCGGGCCAGCGCATAGGCGCAGCCCGTGCCGAAGAAGGCGGCGATCGCCGTCGTGCCGATGGCGATGACGAGCGAGTTCCAGAGATAGCTGCTCATTTTCTTGCTGACGAAGACGTCGGCGAAGTTGAACTGCGGGTTGCCCGGCCAGAAGGTCGGCGGATAGACGAAGGTCTCGGTCGAGGGTTTGAACGCCGTCAGATACATCCAGTAGAGCGGGAACAGGTAGACCGCGAGAAACAGGAGGGCGAGGGCGAGGAGAATGTAGCGCTTCATGATCGTGCCTCAGGCCCGGTGTTCATGGCGGGTGGAGCGGACATAGATCACCGCCACGATTATGACGAAACCGAGCATCAGGCAGGAGACCGCGCTGCCCGAGGCGATGTCGTAGATCTGGAACGACAGCTGCCAAGACCAGTATTGCGCCACGTTGGAGGCGTTGGCGGGCCCGCCCTGCGTCAGCGAGGCGAAGAGGTCGAATTGCTGCAGCGTGAAGATGATGCCGAGCGAGACGACCGCGCCGATCGTCGAGCGCATCATCGGCAGCGTCATGTGCCAGAAGCGCTGCCAGGCATTGGCTCCGTCAAGCGCTGCCGCCTCATACATGTCCTTCGGTATGCCGACGAGGCCGACCGACAGCAGGATCATGTTGAAGGGAATGCCGAGCCAGATATTGGCGATGACCACCGAATAGAGCGAGATCTGCGGGTTCGAGAGCCAGAAGACCTTGCCGTCGATCAATCCGGCCGATTGAAGCAGATAGTTGAGCACGCCGAAGTCGCCGGCGAAGATCCACTTCCACACCGCGCCGGCGACCAGCGCCGGCATGATCCATGCCGCGAGGAACAGGCCGCGCAGAAAGCTGCCGCCGGGAAAGTCCTGCTGGAAGAAGAGCGCAAGGCCGAAGCCGATCCCGAGCTGGAAAATGATGCAGAGGCCGACGAACACCACCGTGTTCCAGATCACCGGCCAGAAATCAGGCGAGGCGAACAGCGACTTGTAGTTGGCAAGGCCGACAAACGGCCGCACCAGCGAAGCGAGACTGAACATGTCCACTTCCTGGAACGACATCAGGATGTTGTAGACCAGCGGGAACGCCGAAAAGACCAGGAGATAGGCGAGCGCCAGCAAGGCGAGCGTGGCATCGAAGCCATGGCCGTCGCGCAGGGTGCGGAAGAGGGCCGACATGGCGCTTGCTCCGGAACAGGTGGGGATCAAAAGGGCGGCCGCACATCGGAGATGGCGGCCGGCTATGAATGGAAAACGGCCCCCGACGGCGTGCGCCGGGGGCCGTCCGCCTTACTTCTTGACGATGCCGTCGATCGTCGTCTGCGCAGTGTTGAGCGCAGTCTGGGCATCGGCCTGGTGCGTCAGCGCCTGCTGGATCGCGGTCGAGATCGCCTTGGAGATCTTCGCCCAATCCGGCGACGGGCCGCGCGCGCGGGCATACTTCATCGACTCGATGAAGACCGCATATTCAGACGGCCACTTCGGGTCCTTGACGTCGACCGGATAGGACGGGACGAAGCCGAACTCGTTCCAGACGCGCGGCATCTGCGAGTACATGTATTCGAGATACATGAAGGCTTCCTTCGGATGCTTCGTCTTGGCGAAGATCACGTTGTTGCCTTCGCCGAGCGCCGAGGCGCGAGCATCGCCTTCCTTCTGGATCGGCAGGAGTGCGACGCCGACGTCGAACTTGGCGTCCTTCGACATGCGCGGCAATTCCCACGGACCGGAAATGGCCATGGCGGCATTGCCGGCATTGAAGGTTGCGAACGAGTCGTACTGGCCGCGGATCAGCGTGTCGGGCGAAGCGAGCTTCTCGTCGATGATCTTCTGCCAGAGCTCGAGCGCCTGGACGGCACCCTCGCCATTCACCTTGTCGAAATTGCCGCCGGTCGACTGGATCCAGGGCAGGAACTGGAAGGTGCCTTCCTCGTTCGCATTCGCCGAGAAGGCGAGGCCATAGACGTTCTTGGCCGGATCCGTCAGCTTCTTGGCCGCATCATAAAGCTGGTCCCAGGTCTGCGGCGGCTTGTCGGGATCGAGGCCGGCAGCCTTGAACATGTCCTTGTTGTAGTAGAGCGCGATTGTGTTGGAGCCGCGCGGCAGGCCGTAAATCTTGCCGTCCCAGGTGACGGTCGAAAGCGGGCCCGGGAAGATCTTCGAGGTATCGACGATCGTCGAATCCTTGAGATAGGGCGAGATGTCGAGCAGCGCGCCCTTCGAGGACAGGAACGGCGTGTTCGGATTGTCGACATAGGCGACGTCAGGTGCCGTGCCGGTTGCGACCGCGCGCGTGATGTCGTTGGCCCAGTCGGCAAACTCGACATGCTTGATGTTGAACTTGATGTCGGGATGGAGCTTCTGGAACTCCTGCGCCATCACATACATGTAGCCCGGATCGGACTCGCGATCGATCGTCCAGACATCGAGCGTCACGTCTTCGGCCGAGGCGAGCATGGTCGAGCCCAGAAGCCCGATCGCGCCTGCCAGCAGCATGGCTGTCTTCGACATATTTTTCCTCCACGTTTTCAGTTCAAGAGACGGTATTGCCCCCTCCAGGGCATCGAGCGCGGCACCTGCAGCAGCGCGCCCATCACCGGCCGAAAGGCCGGCGAATACGCAATCAGACCGGATCGGCGATGAAAGCCGCACCGCCGCGCGCTTCCTTCAGATAGTTGAGTGACCGCACCTGGCCCGTCATTTCGAGGGCGTTGCGGTAGACCGGATCATGCCAGCCCTCGATGTCGATCGTGCCTTTGAAGCCGGCCAGGCGCAACTCGCTGATGACGCGGGTCCAGTCGCTGTCGCCGAAGCCCGGCGAGCGCATCTGCACGAAGGGATATTTGCCGAAGATTCCGTTCTCGCGAATGACGTCCCAGCGAATGGTCGCGTCCTTGCCATGGATGTGGAAGAACTTCGGCGCCCATTTGCGGATCTGCGGGATCGGATCGATCAGATAGACCATCTGATGGCAGGGCTCCCATTCGAGCCCGATATTGTCGTCCGGCGTTTCGTTGAAGATCAATTCCCAGGCGTCCGGATTGTGAGCGATGTTCCAGTCGCCGGTTGCCCAGTTGCCATCCATCGCGCAGTTCTCGAAGGCAAGGCGCACGCCCTTGTCGGCGGCGCGCTTGGCGAGCTCGCTCCAGACTTCCTTGTAGCGCGGCAGGCTTTCTTCGAGCGGCCGGCCGCGGACACGGCCCGTGAAGCCGGCGATCGTCTTGGCGCCGAAGAGATGGGCGTTGTCGATCAGCGTCTTCCAGCCTTCGAGCGTCTGGCGGTCGAGTTCGCCGTCCTCGAGCGGATTGCCGAACATGCCGAGCGTGTCGATGACGACGTCGTGGTCGCCTATGGCTTCCTTGAGCTCGGCGGCGAGCTTCGGAATGTTCTTGCCGCCAATCGTCTGCCAGAAGAACGGCTCGATCGACTCGAAGCCGAGCGGCAGGATCTGGCGCACATAGGCGGCCGGATCGGGCAGGTTGCCCTTGATCATGGTGCCGATGCGAATGTCGAGAAGGGGGTTGGTCACCAGCTGCTCCTTGATGGAAACGTCGAGGCCGTCGTCGCCCGGGCGGGCGGCAGCCTCTTAGATGTTGATGTCGACGCGGCGTCCGCCCGTGGCGCTCTCGATGGCGCCGAACACCATAGCAAGGCTGCGGATATTCTGATGCCCGACGGTTTCGGGCTCGGGACCGCCACGCGTCGCGGCGACGAAGTCCTGGATGAGGCCGAGGTGGCCGCCCGTGCGGTCGGCCGGATCGAGGGGAGGAATCTCGACTGCGGCCACCTCGGAGAACAGGCCTGCGGATACGCCAGTGGCGACCTCGGCCCGGATATCGTCATGCCCGTCCCATGTGAGCGAGCCCTTGGTCCCGACGATGCGCCAAGCGCTTTCCCAGCTCGTGCCGAGCCCTTCGGCGCACCAGGAACCGCGATAATTGAAGATCACGCCGTCTCCGAATTCGAAGATGGCGGCAGCCGACGAGCCCTGCCTGTACCAGGAGCTTTTCGGCTCCCATTCGCGGCAATAGACGCCTTCCGGCCGCTTGCCGGACAGAAAACGCGCCGCGTCGAACGTGTGGATCGCCATGTCGAGCAGCAGCACATGTTCCATCTCCTCGCGGAAGCCGCCGAAATGCGGTCCAAGGAAGAAATCGCAGTGGAGACTGGTGACATCACCGATGAGGCCGGACGCGACGGCGCGGCGGATGCGGCGCGGGCCTTCGAGATAGCGGCGGTTCTGGATCACGACATGCAGGCGATCGGCCGCCTTGGCGCGAGCGACAAGATCGCGCGCCTCGTCGAGGGAGTTCGCCATCGGCTTTTCGGAAAGGACATGGCAACCGGCCGCGAGCGCGGCTGAAACGACGTGATGCCGCGCGCCGGGCACGACCACGTCGAACAGGATCTCGGGGGAGGCCTTTTCGAGCAGTTCCTCGATGCTGGTGGCGATCACCACATTGTCGAGGCCGAATTCAGCGGCCCGGCTGGCAGCACGTTCGGCATCGATATCGGCAACGCCAACGATCTCAAGCCCATCAATGGTCTTGGCTGCCTCGAACCATGCACGACTCATGGCTCCGCACCCGATCAACGCGGCACGCTGCATTCCTGTCTCCTCCCAATCGACGCCATATTGTGCACCGCAATCGTTTTCGGTGCACTGCAAGAGCGTCGTAAACGTTTACGACAACACAACAGACGCGCCCCCTTGTCAAGGGCTCGCATGTAGCCGACCAATGGGATACGGCATCAAACCGTCTGCCGCGAAGGCGGTGGCGCGCGCCGTGCGCCCGCGATTGTCGCGGGGCAGTGGGACGGAGAGGAACGTTCGCTTGAGCATTCGCGACCTGGCGCGGCATCTCAATATTTCGATCGGCACGGTGTCGCGCGCGCTCAACGGCCGCTCCGACGTCAATGCCGAAACGCGCCGGCGCGTGTTCGAAGCGGCAGCGGCGATCGGCTATGTGCCGAACCAGTCTGGCCGCAGCTTGCGGCAGGGGACGACGAACGCGATTGGTTTCGTCGTCGAGACCAACAGCGAGACCAGCCTGCATGGCGACACCTTCTTCACCAGCGTCTATGGCGGCGTGCAGCAGGTTTTCGCGCAGCACCACCTCGATCTGATCGTCCTGCTCTGTCCCTTCGATCAGGATCCGCTCGAGCATCTTCGCCGCGTCGTCTCGCGCCGTTTCGTCGACGGGCTCTTCATCTCGGCCATCCAGCGGCATGATCCGCGCATCGACCATCTGATCGAGCGCGAAATCCCGTTCATGGCGCTCGGCCGCAGCCTTTCGGGCGGAACGCATCCCTGGATCGATCTCGATTTCGACGGGGTCGCTCATGCCTCGATCCGCCGCCTCTCCGAGCGCGGCCATCGGCGCATCGGGCTCGTCACGGCGGGGTCCGAGATCAATCTCGGCTATGTCTTCGCCGACAGCTACCGGGAGGCGCTCGCGGCCAACGATCTTCCCTATGACCCCGATCTCCTGATCCGCGCCGAGACGAGCGAAATGGGCGGCTACAATGCCGTCGACCGATTGCTCAAGCTGCCCGAGCGCCCGACGGCGATCGTGCTCGTCAACGAGATCATGGCGATCGGCGTCTATCGGCGGCTGCACGAGGTGGGGCTTACGCCGGGGCGCGACATGGCCGTCATCGGCTTCCGCGATTCGCCGCAATCCCGCTTCCTGTCGCCGCGGCTGACCTGTTTCCGGATCGAACTGTTCGAGCTTGGTCGCCGGCTTGCAGAGGGCCTGCTCGCGACGATGCCGGCCTATCGCGACCAGCACCCTGTCGGTCTCGTGCAGGAGATCTGGCCGGTGCATCTGGTGCCGGGCGAAAGCGATCCGCCGCCGCCCTGAGTGCCGAAGCGGGCGCCGCGCGGCTGCCGCGCCAGCTCTTGAACGAATTGGCGTCCCGCGCGTTGTCCGGTGCAATGTTTGAACGGGAGTGTTCCAATGGCTCAGTCCGGCGATTTCCAGGAAGCGGCCGAAAAGATCGGCGCGACGGCGAGCGCCGTCAGCGCGCATGCGCGGCGCGCCGCGAGGGCGGCGACCTCCGAGGCTGCCCGCGCGGTCCGGGGCGAGCGCGAGGTGGTACGCAACGTGTTCCATGACCTCGCCGACGAGGCCGAGGAGAAAGCTCGCTCGGCGGGCGAGGCTTCGACCGCCTTTGGCCGCATGCTGGCCCGCCGTTCGGCGCAGCAGCCGCTGGTCGCGATCGCGCTGGTGGCGGCGACGGCAGCCCTCGCATCCGCCCTTGCGGGCTGGGCGTTTACGCGGCGCTGATCCGCCGCGCCGGCGCAGATGGCCCGCTGCGGCCTTTCTGGTAGCATGAGGCAGGCGGGCGGAGAGGATTGGCTTGATGGCGGCAATGCGGGCCGAGACAGGGGACGGCGGGGCGGCCGAGGCAGACCGCACGGTCTCTGCCCCGATCCGTGTGCGCCGCCCATTGCCGGTCACGGCCTGGAAGGTCCTTGTCGACGTCTTCATGCGTTTCGTCGCCCATGACGATGCGCTGATTGCGGCCGGCGTCGCCTTCTATGGCTTCCTCGCCGTCTTCCCCGCGTTGGCGATCTTCATTTCGCTCTATGGGCTGCTGTTCGATCTTTCGGGCGTGACGCAGCATGCGGCCGATATCGCCTCTGTGCTGCCGGACGAGGCGCGACCCATCGTCCTCGACTTCCTGACCGCTCTGGCGAGCAAGGGACCGGCCCAGCTCAATGCCGGGCTCTTCATCGGCCTTGCCATCGCGCTCTGGAGTTCGCGCGCCGGTGTTGCGGCGCTGATGAGCGGCGTCAACTTCGCTTATGAGGTCAAGGACGACCGCAATATCTTCATTTCGATCGGGATCTCGCTGGCGCTGACCGTCGGCGCGGTCATCTTCGCCATCCTGACGCTGACGGTGATCGCCGCAGTCCCGGTCGCGCTTTCCGTGCTGCATGTGCCGCATGCCAGCGTCACGACGGTGCTGCTCATCCGCTGGCCGATCCTGGCGCTGATCGCGTTCTCGTCCATCTCGGCGGTCTATTTCGTGGTCCCGCATAGGAAGCCGGGCGGCCCGTGGAGGCAGGCGCGGCGCATGCTGCCCGGCGCCATCGCCGCGACGCTGATCTGGTTGCCGGGTTGTTCTCTGTTTTCGTTCTACGTCACGCGGATCGCCGTCTATGACGCGACCTACGGCTCGCTCGGCGGTCCCGTCATCTTCCTGCTCTGGCTGTGGTTCACGGCGCTCTCCGTGCTGATCGGCGCCGAGATCAATGCAAGCTGGTCGGGCCTCAAGACGCCGAAGCAGCGCCACCAGACACCCGAGCCGAACTGACGTTCCGGATCAGTCCTTCGCCGCCGCCGAACGGTCCTGCCGCTTCAGCAAGGCGCCACGGCCGAAATGCAGGATCACCAGCGACGCGGCTGCGATAGCCACCGCGATCAGCAGCTTGTGCTCGAAGCCGTGCAGGCGCCCCGAATACTCCTCGATGAGACGGCCGAACACATAGCCGATGGTCGTCACCAAAGCGGCCCAGGCCGCCGCCGCGATGACGTTCAGCACTGTGTAGAGCAGCGGTGGCACCCCGGCGATGCCGATCGCGATCGGGCTGATGGTGCGGACCCCATAGATGAAGCGGAACGAGAGGATGAACAGCACGCGGCGACGCTTGATGAGATCAAGCACCCGCGTGAAGGCGGGCCGCGCTGATTGGCGCTTCACGAGTCTCGAATCCCGCGCGTAACGACCTATATAATACAGGGTCTGGTCGCCGGTGAGCGAGCCGGCAAAGGCGGCAAGGAACACGCCGATGGGATCGAGAATGCCCTGATGGGCGAGGAAGCCAGCGGCGAGCAGAATACTGTCGCCCTCGATGATGACGCCGAAATAGACCACGATCAGCCCGTAGCTGGCGAGGAACTGATCGATCCAGTGAAGCATGCGCGCTGTCGTCCTTGGTGCCGCCCGGCCGGGCGGATGAGGGCAGAGGATCAGCCGGGGGCCCGGCGAGCGCAAGCGCCGATCGCGCTTGGCCCGGCCGCCACCTTCGCGCCGTCTTTTGCGGCTAGGCACGAAGGTGCAATTTCTTCGAAGAAGCAATAGATTAGCCCTACGAATCGATGCTCGCGCGCGCCGCCTGTGCGCGCGATGCAGGACCACCCAGGAAAGACTGAATGTCGGATATCGCCCGCGACAATGCCTCGGAAGCCTACGGCGCCGATTCCATCAAGGTGCTCAAGGGCTTGGATGCTGTCCGCAAGCGTCCGGGCATGTATATCGGCGACACGGACGACGGTTCGGGCCTGCACCACATGGTGTATGAGGTGGTCGACAACGCCATCGACGAGGCGCTGGCCGGCCACGCCGATCTCGTCAGCGTGACGCTGAATCCCGATGGTTCCTGCACCGTCATCGACAATGGCCGCGGCATTCCGACCGATATCCACACCGGCGAAGGCATTTCGGCAGCCGAGGTCATCATGACCCAGCTGCATGCCGGCGGTAAGTTCGACCAGAATTCCTACAAGGTCTCGGGCGGCCTGCATGGCGTCGGCGTCTCGGTCGTCAACGCGCTGTCGTCATGGCTGAAGCTCAAGATCCGCCGTGGCGGCAAGATCCACGAGATGAGCTTCTCGCATGGCAATGCCGACGGCCCGCTCCAGGTCACCGGCACCTATGAATCGCAGGTCGTTTCCGGCGTCTATGAAGGCCGCAGCGGCAGTGAGATCACCTTCCTGCCGTCGACCGAGACCTTCACCAAGGTCGAGTTCGATTTCGATACGCTCGAACATCGCCTGCGCGAGCTCGCCTTCCTGAATTCGGGCGTCCGCATCGTGCTGACCGATCGCCGCGGCGTCGAGCCGCGCCGCGAGGAACTGGTCTATGACGGCGGCCTTGAGGCCTTCGTGCGCTATCTCGACCGCGCCAAGCATCCCCTGCTTTCAGCGCCGATCGGCCTGTCGGCCGAACGCGACGGCATCACCGTCGAGGTCGCGATGTGGTGGAACGACAGCTACCACGAGAATGTGCTCTGCTTCACCAACAACATCCCGCAGCGCGATGGCGGCACCCATCTCGCCGGCTTCCGCGCCGCGCTGACGCGCCAGGTCACCGGCTATGCCGATCGCGAGGGCATCTCGAAGCGCGAGAAGGTTTCGCTCACCGGCGATGATTGCCGCGAAGGCCTGACGGCGGTCCTGTCGGTCAAGGTGCCCGATCCGAAATTCTCCTCGCAGACCAAGGACAAGCTGGTTTCGTCCGAGGTTCGTCCTGTCGTGGAGAGCCTCGTCAACGACCTGCTCGGCATGTGGTTCGAGGAGCATCCGGCCGAATCGAAGCAGATCGTCGCCAAGGTGGTCGAGGCGGCGACAGCGCGTGAGGCGGCCCGCAAGGCGCGCGAGCTGACGCGGCGCAAGGGCGCGCTCGACATCGCCTCGCTGCCGGGCAAGCTGGCCGACTGCCAGGAGCGCGATCCCTCGAAGTCCGAAATCTTCATCGTCGAGGGCGACTCGGCAGGCGGCTCGGCCAAGCAGGGCCGCAATCGCGAGAACCAGGCGGTGCTGCCGCTGCGTGGCAAGATCCTGAATGTCGAACGCGCGCGTTTCGACAAGATGCTGTCATCCGAGCAGATCGGCATGCTGATCATCGCGCTCGGCACGTCGATCGGCAAGGACGAGTTCGCGCCGGACAAGCTGCGCTATCACAAGATCATCATCATGACGGACGCCGATGTCGACGGCGCCCATATTCGCACGCTGCTGCTCACCTTCTTCTTCCGCCAGATGCCGGAACTGATCGAGCGTGGCCATGTCTTCATCGCGCAGCCGCCGCTCTACAAGGTCACCAAGGGCCGTTCGGAACAGTATCTGAAGAACGAGCGCGCGCTGGAGGACTACCTCATCGACCAGGGCGTCGATGACGCGGCGCTGCATCTGGAAAGCGGCGAAGTGCGCGCCGGCGCCGATCTCGCGGCGATCGTCAATGACGCGCGCCAGGTCAAGCACATCATCGACGGGCTGCATACGCGCTATGACCGCCGGCTGGTCGAGCAGGCGGCGATCGCTGGTGCGCTGTCGAGCACCGTGATGAACGATCCCGAGGCCGCCCTCGCGGCCGTGCAGAAGGTGGCGGAGCGGCTCGATTCGATCTCGGACGAGACCGAACAGGGCTGGACCGGCACGCTGGGACGTGATGGTGGCTATCTGTTCGAGCGCGAGGTGCGCGGCGTCCGCGAAGCGGCGATGATCGACGCGGCCCTGATCGATAGCGCCGATGCCCGCAAACTCGACGGCCTCTCGGCCAAGATGCGCGAAGTGTTCGAGCGTCCGTCGGTGTTCCGCCGCAAGGAGCTGGAAACGCCGATCTTCGGTCAGCGCTCGCTGCTCGAGGCGGTGTTCGCCGCCGGCCGCAAGGGCATCACGATGCAGCGCTACAAGGGCCTTGGCGAGATGAACGCGAGCCAGCTCTGGGAAACGACGCTCGATCCGAACGTCCGCTCGCTGCTGCAGGTCCGCGTCAAGGAAGCCGACGCTGCCGACGACCTCTTCACCAAGCTGATGGGCGACGACGTCGAGCCCCGCCGCGAATTCATCCAGGACAACGCGCTGAGCGTGGTGAACCTGGACGTGTGAGGCGACTGGAGCGGAAGCGGTCCTCCTTTATTGGACGCTGGCGCAGCCATCACCTATATTGGCGGCGTGATGAAGACGACGACACAGATCATCCCTCAGGACTATCCGGAGCTTGCGGCGCTCGTCTGGAATGGCGATCCGTCGCGTCCGCTAGACCCCAAGGAGGCCCTCGCAATCTACGAGCGCAATTGGCGTTTCGTGGAGCCTTCCCGCTTGGGCGAGCAGGAGCGAGCTCTGATCGCTGAGTTGGTCGCGACTGTTGGGAACGGGCATCTGCTCGTCTGAAGGCGACGACAGGATGGCGTTCAAACGGGCGGCCCACCGAAATATTGCCGAGGCGCTCGCCTCGATGGATGCTGAGCGCCTCAGGCAATACCGATGCTATTTTGCCGGTGGAACGGCGATCGTTCTGCAGAACGGCGAATACCGGCAGTCCCTTGATGTCGATTTTCTGTGTGCCGACGCCCATGGTTATCGGGAGTTGCGCAGCCGTGCGGTGCGTGACGGGATAGCCGGGTTTTTTGGCACGAAGGCGATCGCCCTGCGGGATTTCCGGGCCGACCAATACGGACTGCGGACCGCATTCGAATGGGCCGGTCAGACGATCAAGTTCGAAATTGTGCGCGAAGCCCGGATAGCGCTGGATGGCGCGATGGACCACCAACTCGGTCTGGCCGTTCTGTCTCGTTCCGATCAATGTGCCGAAAAGCTGCTGGCCAACGCGGATCGGTGTCTCGACCGGTCCGTTGCCTATCGCGATGCCATCGATCTCGGTTATCTGGCTTTGGCGGATGGCGGCCGCTTTTCCGAAGCCGCGATCGCGAAGGCGGAAGCAGCCTACGGCGACGACATCCGCCGAAAGGCGCTGATCGCTTTTGAAAGACTTGCCGACGAGGGAGAGCGTCGTCATGCCGCGACGACGCTCGATATGCGTCCCGAGGATGCAGCACGGGGCGCCGAAGCTTTTCAGGCCGCGGTCACCCTGGCCGGGTGGTGACGGCCTCAGCTCTTCAGCATCGCGAAGCCTTCGTCCGTCAGCTGGTAGCCGGAGACGCGGGTCTTGACGAGGCCGAGCTCGATCAGGCGCTGGACGGCCTTGCCGTCGAGGCCGACATAGGGGCCGGGGCGGGCGACGCGGGCCAGCATCTTCAATTCGATTGCCGAGAGATCGGCCTTGGTCGGGGTCGGCTTGGCGGTGGCCATGATGAGATCCTTTTCTTGGTTATCGTTCGGGGGACGTTCAGACGGCGGTGTCCATCAGTCCGCGCTTGCGAAGCAGCGCTGACGGATCGGGATCACGGCCGCGGAAGGCCCGGTAAGCCTCGTCGGGCTTGCGGCGATTGCCTGCCGAATAGACGAATTCCTTGAGCCGCGCCGCGACGTCGGGCGCGAAGATATCGCCGGCTTCCTCGAAGGCGTCGAAACCGTCGGCGTCGAGCGTCTCGGACCAAAGATAGCTGTAATAGGCCGAGGAATAGCCGTCGCCGGCAAACACATGCTGGAAATGCGGCGTGCGGTGACGCATCACCATCGCCTGGGGCATGCCGATCTCGGCGAGAATATCCTTCTCGAAGGCCGTCGAATCGAGGCCCGCGCCGTCTTTGAGGAGGTGCAGCCGGAGATCGACCAGCGCCGAGGAGACATATTCGACGGTGGCGAAGCCCTGATTGAAGCTGCGGCTCGCCTTGAGGCGCTCGATGAGCGCCGCCGGCATCGGCTCGCCGGTGCGGTAATGCACGGCGAAGCGCTCCAAAATCTCCGGCCGCTCGAACCAGTGCTCATAAAGCTGCGAAGGAAATTCGACGAAATCGCGCGCGACGCTGGTTCCGGCGATCGAGGGATAGGTCACGTCCGACAGGAGGCCATGCAGGCCGTGGCCAAATTCATGGAACAGCGTGCGCGCATCGTCATAGGACAGCAGCGTCGGTGCGCCGTCAGCGCCTTTTGCGAAGTTCATCACATTGACGATAACAGGCCTGACATCGCCGACGAGCCGCTCCTGGCCGCGATAATCGCTCATCCAGGCGCCGCTGCGCTTCGAGGGCCGCGCGAAATAATCGCCGAGGAAGATGCCGACCAGATCGCCGCTGGCATTGGTCACTTCGAAGACGCGGACATCCGGATGATAGGCCGGCACGTCCTTTCGCTCCTGGAAGGTGACGCCGAACAGCCGCGTCGCCGTATCGAACGCCGCCTCGATGACCTTGTCGAGCTGCAGATAGGGCTTCAGCCCGGCCTCATCGAGATCGAATTCGGCCTTGCGGCGACGCTCGGAATAATAGCGCCAGTCCCAGGCGGCGAGCTCGAAATTGCCGCCCTCCGAATGGACGAGCGCCTGCAGCGCCGCGCGCTCCTCAATGGCGCGGGCACGGGCCGGCGCCCAGACGGAGGTGAGCAGGTTCATGGCCGCTTCGGGCGTCTTGGCCATCGAGTCTTCGAGGCGGAAATGCGCGAAGCTCTCGAAGCCGAGCAGTTCCGCCTGCTCGGCGCGCAGCGCGACCGTCTCGGCGATGATCGCGCGGTTGTCGGTCTTGCCGGCCTCGCCGCGTGCGGTCCAGGCCTCGAAGGCCTTTTCACGGAGATCGCGCCGGGCCGAGAACTGCAGGAACGGCTCGATCGACGAGCGCGACAGCGTGATGAGATATTTGCCCTCGAGGCCGCGATCCCGGGCGGCCTGGGAGGCCGAGGCTATGAGGAAGTCCGGCAGCCCGGCCAGATCGTCGCCGGCCTCGAGCACCAGCGTCCAGCCCTTCTCGTCGGCCAGTACGTTCTGGCCGAATGTGGTCCCGAGCGTCGCGAGACGCTCCGAGATCACGGCAAGGCGCGCCTTGGTCTCGGCCGGCAAGCCGGCACCGGAACGGCGGAAGCCGGTGTGATAGCGCTCCAGCACGCGTGCCTGCTCGGCGTCGAGCCCGGCATCGCCGGCCTTCGCCAGCGCGTCGATACGCTGGAACAGGGCCTCGCTCAGATAGATCGAGCTCCGATGCCGCGAGAGCAGCGGCGCGACTTCCATCTCGATCGCTTCCAGCGCGTCGTTGGTATGCGCACCGGTCAGGTTGAAGAAGACCGAGGCGACGCGGTCGAGCAGCCGTCCGGCGCGTTCCATCGCCTCGATCGTGTTCGCGAAGGTCGGCGCTTCAGGATTGCCGGCGATCACCGCGATCTCGCGCTGATGCTCGGCGATCGCCGCCTCGAAGGCCGGCCGGTAATGCGCCGGCTCGATCGCGGCGAAGGGCGGCATGCCGAAGGGCGTCGTCCAGGTCGAAAGAAGCGGATTGTCGGCTGTCATGCGCGCGGCCTCGGCAAGGGGCGGAAAGATGCGGGTAGCTGAAATGGATCCCGCCGCCACCCGGATCAAGCATATCGAGGAGCGCGATTCGCATTATAGAAGGGCGGAAGCAAGCCCTCCATCGCGATTCGACCTGTCGATCATGTCTGCGTCCGCCTCAAAGACCACGCTGTCACCGCCTCGCGTCCTCGTCATCGGCGATGTCATGACCGATGTCATCGTCCAGCCGGAAGGGCCGATCGTGTCCGGTTCCGATCGTCGCGCGCGCATCGGGATCTATCCCGGCGGCTCGGCCTGCAACCAGGCGGCATGGCTCGCTTATCTCGGCATTCCCGTGGCGCTCGCCGGCAAGGTCGGCCGCCGCGACGCGGAGGAGCAGGCGCGCGCGCTGGCGGAAGCGGGCGTCACGCCGCGCCTCGGCATCCATGAGACGCTGGGCACCGGCATGCTCATCGCGCTGATTTCCGAGGGCGGCCAGCGCTCGTTCCTGACCGATCGCGGCGCCAATGACACGCTGTCGAACGACGATCTGCCGGTTTCGCTGCTCACCGGGCTCGATCTCGTCCATGTCTCCGGCTATGCGCTATTCACGCCGGGCCCGCGCGCGGCGGTCATGTCGCTGATGGCGGTTGCGCGGGCGCGCGGCATCATGGTGACGGTCGATCCGGCCTCCGTCGGTTTCCTCGGCGAGGTCGGGCGCGACAATTTCCTCGGCTGGACCCGCGATGCATCGATCCTGTTTCCGAACGAGGACGAGGCGGCGTTTCTGGCCGGATCGGAGGATCCTGCGGCGCAGATCCGCTTCCTCACCGATCGCTACGGCCTCGTCGCGGTCAAGCGCGGCGCGGCGGGGGCCGAGGTCGCCACGGCGCAGATCCGCCTGAAGGCGCAGCCGCCAACGGTTGCGGCGATCGATACGACGGGGGCGGGCGATGCCTTCCTCGCCGGCTTCCTGGCGGCGCGGCTCGCCGGGGCGAGCCTGGAGCAGTGTCTTGCCGAGGGCGTCAGGAATGGCGCTGAAGCAACGACCGTGATCGGCGGCAGGCCGCCGGCCCGCCCGGCCTGAGGCCCGTCAGCTCGGAAAGACCTTGCGCACCCGCTCGACCTTCTTCTGGGCCCGCCGCGTGCGCAGGATCAGCTTGATGAAGCGGTGCACCTTGGCGAAGAGCGATTGCTGGCCGTCATCCTCGCGGGCATCCAGCCATTTGGCGATCGAGAGCGCCTCGGCCGTGTGGCTGAACAGCTGCGAGATGAAGCGGTTGATGGTCGGGTCGTTGTAGTCGACCGCCACCAGCCGGCTCGGGGTCTGCTCGATCTTGGCGAGCCAGAGATTCATGAAGACCGCGCTGTCCTTGATCTTCTTCTCGGTGAGCGGCTCGAACGGGCCGCCGAGAAATCCTTCGAGACCGGCCAGGAAAGCCGCGGCGCGGGGCCGCGTCGCCGCGTGGCGCCGTGCATGCGCGACCATCACATTGACAGCCCGCTCGCGCAGCATCTTGTAGTCGGTGCTGTTCCAGCGTGCAGGATGCACCTCATGCAGCAGGAACGGCGCCGCGATGAACTCGACCGGATGATGCAGCGAGGCGACCGTCGGCAACAGGATGTCCCAATAGGGCGCGCCCATCTGGAAGGCGCCGACATCGGGATCGGCGGCAAGCTCGGCCAGCGCGCCGCCCGCGAAGAAGATGCCGTCGATGCCGCGATTATAGGTGCCGACGACGCCGGTTGCCGCGGTCGCGACGTCGAGCCGCCGCGCGATCAGCACGGTGCCCGGCCGCGTCGACAGCACATCCGCGATGTCGCTCTTCACCATATAGATGTCGGCATTGACCACCGCGCCGGGCTCGTTGCCGAACTGCGCAAGGATCTGGCCGAAATTCGGACCATATTTGTTCGGAAACAGTCCGCCGGGCGGCACCTCGCGGATTTCGACGGTCGGAAAGCCGCGGATGCCCGCGGCCTCGCCTTCACGATTGACCGAGACGACGCGAAACCCCGCCGCCTCGAAGGAGGCGATGGCATCGGCGATGGTCAGACCGGCGCGCGAAAGCTGCCGCGCCTCGTCCTCCCCGCCGAAGCGGGGCGGGATCGAGGTGCAGAGAAGCATGTCCTGTCGGCCGTCCGTCATCCCCAGGGCGATCCTCAGCCGGCGCGCCGCGAAGCGGCGACGATGGTGTCGAAATAGAGCGTCAGGAAGCGCTGGGCGTCGCTGTCGATACAGACCAGATGCTCCGGCCGTCCTTCCCAGGCATTGCCCGGCGGAAAGCGGCGTGTGTTCGGAGCCTGGATGGTCTGGCCGATGGCGATGCCTTCGGTGACGACGCGGATCGGGCCGCCGCGGGTGGTGAACAGCGTCGGGTCGAGCAGGTAGCCGACAGCCGAGCTGTCATGCACCGGAACGCCGTCGAACTGCGTCGAAGAGCGGTAGAAATCCTCGTAGAAGCGCGAGATATCCCAGATAAACTGGCCCGTGCGCCCGGCCTCGTCGCGCAGCCGCTCTAGATAGCCCGTGCTCATCACGGCTTCCTGCGTCACGTCGAGCCCGAGGACGATGATCGGCCAGGCGGCAGCGAAGATCTCGTCCGCAGCGTGCGGATCGCCGATGATGTTGGCCTCGGCGACCGGCGTCACATTGCCCGAATGGCCGCGATAGCCAAACGCGCCGCCCATGATCACGATCTCCTTGACGAGGGAGGCGATCTCGGGGTCCTCACGCAGCGCCATCGCGAGATTGGTCATGCGTCCGACCGCGACGATCGTGATCTCGTGCGGATTGGCGCGGACGGTCTCGATGATGAAGCGATGCGCCGGCAGGGGATGCAGCTCGGCATGGATGACGTCGGGCAGCGGAATGTCGCCAAGGCCATTGTCGCCATGGACATAGGTCGGCGGGTCGCGCTCTTCGAGCACGAGCGGCTTGCCCGCGCCCTTGGCGACCGGCGCGGAAAGATTGAAGTAATCCTTCAGGAACAAGGCATTGCGCGTCGTGACGTCGATGCGGTGGTTACCGAGCACCGTGGTAATGCCGACCAGCTCGACCTCCGGGGCGGCATCGAGAAAGATGAGCGCCATGGCGTCGTCGACGCCGGGGTCCGTATCGTAAATGACCTTCTTCGCTGCCATCGGAGCGTTCTTCCTTGCACGATGCCTGTATCGGGGAATGCCGGCAGGCTGCATCTACAGGACATGGGCTAACCCGGTCCGCGCAAGATCGCAAGGCGGCGCTTTGGTTTGCCGGCACGCGGCTTCAGAGGAAGCTCAGGGGGTCGATGTCGATCTGGACGCGGACGCTGCCGCGCGGCGGTGCGGCGGCGGCGAGCCAGGCGGCGATGAAGGCCTGCATGTCGAAGCCGCGCGGTGCCCGAACCAGCAGGCGGAACCGGTGGCGGCCACGCAGCACCGCCAGCGGCGCCTCGGAGGGGCCGAGCACCATGGCGATGTCATCGGGCGGCGCGGCGCGGCGGAGCGCGGTTGCATGGCCGAAGGCACTCGCCCGGTCGGCGGCGGAAATGACGATGCCGGCGAGGCGTCCATAGGGCGGCAGGCCGGCGACGCGCCTCGCCTCGATTTCGCGCGCATAGAACGCCTCGCTGTCGCCGGACGCAATCGCCGCAATCACCGGATGATCGGGCGCATAGGTCTGCAGGAAGGCGCGGCTGTCGCCCCCGGCGCGGCCGGCGCGGCCTGTGACCTGCGCGAGCAATTGATAGGTGCGCTCCGCGGCACGCGGATCGCCCTGCGCGAGGCCGAGATCGGCATCGACGACGCCGACCAGCGCAAGGCCGGGGAAATTGTGCCCCTTGGCGACAAGCTGCGTGCCGATGACGATATCGACCGCCCCCGTCCGGATCGCCTCCAGCTCGGCGCGCATCTGCTTCACCCCGCCGAGAATGTCGCTGGAAAGGACGATTCGCCGCGCCTCAGGAAAGCGGTTCGCGACCTCCTCCGCGATGCGCTCGACGCCGGGTCCGCAAGCGACGAGGCTGTCTTCGGCGTCGCAGATCGGGCAGCGATCCGGGCGCCGCTCGGTATGGCCGCAATGGTGGCAGACGAGCTGGCCGCGAAAGCGATGCTCGACCAGCCAGCTCGAACAGTTCGGGCACTGGAAGCGGTGGCCGCAGCTGCGGCAGAGCGTCAGCGGCGCATAGCCGCGCCGGTTGAGAAAGAGCAGGGCCTGCTGCTTGCTGGCAATGGTCTCCTCGATGGCCTGGACGAGCACCGGCGACAGGAAGCTGCCCTTTTCCGGCGGATCGGTCCTGAGGTCGATCGGCCGGATTTCGGGGAGCTTGGCGCTGGCGAAGCGCGCCGGCAGCTTCAGCCTGACATAGCGCCCCTGGTCGGCATTGACGCGGCTTTCGATCGAGGGCGTCGCCGAGGCGAGGATGACCGGGAAGCCGCCAAGATTGCCGCGCACCACCGCCATGTCGCGGGCGTGATAGGTGACGCCCTCGTCCTGCTTGTAGGCGCCGTCATGCTCCTCGTCGACGATGACGAGGCCGAGCTCGCGGAAGGGCAGGAACAGCGCCGAGCGTGCCCCTACCACCACGCGGACGCTTCCATCTGCAACGCCGCGCCAGACCCGCACGCGGCCGCGTGGCGGCAGTTCCGAATGCCATTCGGCCGGCCGCGCGCCGAAGCGGCGTGCGAAGCGATCGAGGAAATCGCCGGTCAGTGCGATTTCCGGCAGCAGGATCAGCGCCTGCTTGCCGGTTCGAAGCGCCTCCGCCACCGCCTCGAAATAGACTTCCGTCTTGCCCGAGCCGGTGACACCGTCGAGCAGCGCAACGGTGAAGCCGCCCGCATCGACGAAGCTTCGGAGTGTCTCCGCCGCCCCGCTCTGGCCCGGTCCGAGCGACGGCGGCGCATGGCCGGGATCGGGAACGGGTGGCGCCGGTGGCGTGATCGTCGTCTCTACCAGCACGCCATGCTCGACAAGGCCGGCTATCACCGAAGGCGATACGCCCGTCGCGCCGGCGAGCCCAGCCTTCGGCCAGGCCGCGCCATCGCCCATCAGCTCGATCAGGCGGCTGCGTCCGGGCGTCAGGCGTGCGGGCGCGGTGCCGGAAAATCTCAACGCCGCAATCGCCTTTTCGGGCATCAGCGCGTCGGGCGCCCGCAACACCATGCGCAGGATCATGCCGCGCGGCGTCATCGTATAATGCGCGACCCAGTCGACGAAGCGGCGCAGCGTTTCGACCAAGGGTGGTGCGTCGTAGCGCTCGGCGACCGGCCGCAGCCGGTTATGGCCGACCGAGCCGTCGGGCGGCTCGTCCCAGACCGCGCCGATCACTTCGCGCGGTCCGAGCGGGACGCGCACGATGTCGCCCGGCGCCAGCGTGAGGCCATGCGGAACGCTGTAGGTATAGGGTCCCTCGACGGCCAGCGGCAGCAGGACGGAGACGGTACGACCGGGCAGCAAGAAGGGCGATCCTTGATCGAAAGAGGCCGAACATGGTCTCGCCGGCCGCGAAAGGGAAGCCAGGCCGGGACACGCATTCGCCGAGGCGGTGCATCCGACATGGGAAGCAGGATCTTAACATGTTGGCATCAAGCTGGCGGTAATCTCCCCACGAATACGGTCGATCCCGTGAAATCGCCGCATTCGGCGGTCATCGACGGCGGAAGGATCAACCAGCCAGCGCCTTAAAGGACCCGCAGCCAGCATGGCGAGACCGCCCCCGCGCCGTGACCGAATCGAACCGGTGCTCGACAGGCCCCGCGAACGATCGGACGACGATCTTGATATCGGCCTCAGCGAGGCCGACCGGACGGCTTATGGCCGCTCTGCCGGCTCGCGGAGGGGATCCGGCCGGGACGAAGATGGATTCGAGGACGCGGAGTTCGTCGATTTGGGCCGGGGTGACGATAGACCGAAGGGCCGGCGCGCCCGAGCCTCAGATCGCAAGCGTCAGGCGCGCGAGCAACGGCGCCAGAGCGGGTTCGGCGTTTTCCGCCTGTTCCGCAGCACCATCAAATGGGCCATCATTCTCGGCGTCTGGGGCACGATCGCGCTCGTGGGCGGCGTCGCTTATTATGCGAGCCAGCTGCCGTCCTCGACCGACTGGTCGGTGCTCCCGAAGCGTCCGCCCAACATCAAGATCCTCGCCAATGACGGCTCGCTGATTGCCAATCGCGGCGATACCGGTGGTGAGTTCGTGCGGATCGACGAACTGCCGCCCTATCTGCCGCAGGCGGTCGTCGCGATCGAGGATCGCCGGTTCTACAGCCATTTCGGCGTCGATCCGCTCGGGCTTGCCCGCGCGGCCTATGTCAATGCGCGCGCCGGCACGGTGGTGCAGGGCGGCTCGACGCTGACGCAGCAGCTCGCCAAGAACCTCTTCCTGAAGCCGGAGCGCACCTTCAAGCGCAAGCTGCAGGAGGCGATGATGGCCGTCTGGCTCGAGATGAAATATTCGAAGAGCCAGATTCTCGAAGCCTATCTCAACCGTGTCTATCTCGGCGCCGGCACGTATGGCGTCGATGCGGCCTCACGGCGGTATTTCGGCAAATCGGCACGCGACATCTCGCTGAAGGAAGCCGCGATCCTCGCCGCGCTTCTGAAGGCGCCGTCGCGCTATGCCCCGACCAGCGATCCGAAGGCTGCCAATGATCGCGCCGATATCGTTCTTTCCGCCATGCAGGAGGAGGGCTTTATCACCGCGGCCCAGCAGAAGCAGGCGGCTGCGGTCACGGTCGCGCCGCAAAGCTCAGGCGTCGGCGGCAGCGCGCTCTATGTGGCCGATTGGGTGGCCGATCTCGTTCCCGACGTCGTCGGCGCACTCGACCAGGATGTCGTGGTCGAGACGACGGTCGATGCGCATCTCCAGGACGCCGCCGGCCGGGCGATCACCGAAACGCTCGACAAGAGCGGCAAGAAGCTTGGCGTGAGCCAGGGCGCGCTGGTCGCGGTCGATGGTACGGGCGCAGTGCGCGCCATGGTCGGTGGGCGCGATTATCAGAAGAGCCAGTTCAACCGCGCCGTCGAGGCGAAGCGCCAGCCGGGCTCCGCCTTCAAGCCGTTCGTCTATCTGACCGCGCTCGAATTCGGCCTCGTTCCCGACACTGTGCGAATCGACCAGCCGGTGCGCATCGGCAAATGGGAGCCGAAGAACTACGAGAAGACCTATCGCGGCCCGGTGACGCTGCAGACGGCGCTGGCGCTTTCGATCAACACGGTCGCGGTAGAACTTGCCAATGAGGTCGGCCCGGCCGGCGTCGTGGCGACGGCGCATCGGCTCGGCATCAAGTCGGACCTGCAGCCCAATCCGTCGATCGCGCTCGGCACGTCCGAGGTCAACCTGCTCGAGCTCACCGACGCTTATGCGCCGTTTGCCAATGGCGGCTATGCCGTGCCGCCCTATGTCATCACCGCGGTGAAGAGCGTCGACGGCAAGGTGCTCTACCAGCGGCCGAAGGCCGATGTCGTCCAGGTCATCGATCCGACCTATGTCGGCATGATGAACACCATGCTGTCCGATACGCTGGCACGCGGCACCGGCCGCAAGGCAGCGATCGCCGGCTGGCCGGCAGCGGGCAAGACCGGCACCACCAATGATTCGCGCGATGCCTGGTTCGTCGGATACACGGCGAACCTTACCGCCGGTGTCTGGCTCGGCAATGACGATTTCAAGCCGACCAAGCGCATGACGGGCGGTTCGCTGCCGGCCGAGATCTGGAACCGCTTCATGGTCGAGGCCCATCAGGGCGTCGCGGTCGCGAATCTGCCGGGCGATTATTCCTTCCGCGAAACGGCCCGCTATCAGGCGGAGAACAGCCCGCAGCAGGCCATGGGCGATGGGTTTGATCCATCAGCCCCGGGGGCTGCGCCGCAGACCGGGGCGCTCGTCGAGCCCGCAGCGCCGCAGCCGGGCGGTCTCGTCGCGCCCGGCGACACCACCGGGAGCACGCATCCCGCGACCGATTATGCCCGATACGGCGATCCGGAAAGCGGCGCCGGAGCGCTTGCGCCGCCGGAGGAGGACCCCGGCTATCGCGCCAATGGCTATCCGCCGATCCAGCGTGAGCCGCTGTTCAGCGACAACAGGGATGACGGCCCTGTTCCGCCGGCCAGCGTCGGCGAGGCGCCGGACGGCGGACTTTACTGAGGCTGCTCCCTGTGTCGCCCGGCTGGACACCGCCCCGATGACGCGGCATGAGAGAACGCCTTTGGGGATGGCTGCCGGCGTGATCGAGAAGAAGAGCCTCTACAGCGAATTGTCGGTCTCCGGCGACGCGTCGTCGTCCGAGATCGACAAGGCCTATCGCCGGCGCGCGCGTCAGGCGCATCCGGACGCGGGCGGCAATGCCGAGGCGTTCCACGCGCTCGCCCATGCCTATGCCGTGCTCTCCGATCCCGACCGCCGCGCCGCCTATGACGCGACCGGCTATGAGGGCGAGATCGACGCCGAGACGATCGCCGCGCGCGCGATGGACCATATCCAGCAGCTTGTCGCCTCCGTGCTCGAGAGCGATATTCCGTTCGAGCAGATCGACCTCGTGGCCGCGATCCGCGATACGCTCGCCAACCAGAAGGCCGAGATTGCCGGCGCCGTCATCAAGCTCGAGGCGCAAGCAAAGCGCGCCGAGGCCATGGCGCGGCGGTTTCGCCGGGGAAAGGGCCCCGATTTCATCGGCGCGGCCCTCGACCGCCGTTCCGCCGAGGCGAAGCAGACGGCCGAAAAGACGCGGCACGAGGAGGCGGTGTTCGCCAAGGCGATCACGCTACTGGCCGATTATGCTTTCGATCACGAACCGGCGACGCCGGTGGCAGAGGCCAGCGTCCGGCGAACGGCTCAGGCGTTGAAATAATCGCGGATGAAGTCGCGCTCGATGGCGATATGGGTCAGTTCATCGTCGTCGGGGCCGTCATAAATCAGCGTGTAGGGGCCGCGAAAGCCGGCCTCTGTCGCAGCCTCGAGGCAAGCGGCGTAATCCTCGGTGTCGAGCGCGCCGGATGAGAAATCGCCCTTGGCGTGGCAGCAGACAGCGCGTGGGAAGATCGCGCGAAGCGCTTCATATTTGCCTGGGCCGTCCCAATTGCCGAAATCGCCGTTGAGCTTGACGCTGCCGTCGAGGCGGGCGAACAGGCCGTCGACATCCTGAGGCGTCGCGAGCAGGTCGAACCAGTTCTCGGTCACGACCTCGACGCCGCGGCCCGCGCCGTAGGCGCCGAGCTGCTTGAGCCCGGCAGCGCTGCGGTCCAGCGCCTCGGGCGAGGGCTTCGCCTTGCCGGCGATGACCCGCGCCTTTTCGGCGCCAAGCTCAGCCGCGGCATCGATCCAGCGCTGCATCCAGGCGAGGTCGCGCTCGGCAGTCGCGGGGTCTGACGGATCGCCATATTCGATCAGGAGGGTCTGCAGCGTCACACCGCTCGCGGCCAGGGCCGCCTTCAGCTTGGCGAGATAGGCGGCGTCGCGGCTCTCGATGTGGAAGGAGCAGATCTCGACCCTGTCGATGCCGAGCGCGGCGACGACGGCCGGGAATTCGAGCAGCGTGATGCTGCCCTCGCCCCAACTCGGCTCGGCCGAAGGCGTGACGTCGTTGTCGGGGCGGTTCGGCCATGTCCGGCCAAGCGTGCGGTGAAGGCTCCAGCTCGACACGGCCAGTTGCGGCGTCAGATCCATCGTGTCCTCCCTTGAATCGATCCGTAACCCTAGAATGCCTCCCGCGCTGCGGCTACCCTCGCGGCCCGACGAATGGAGCAGGAGTTTTCCAATGGCGAAGGTGGCGTTTCTTGGGCTCGGTGTGATGGGCTTTCCGATGGCCCGGCATCTGGCGGCGGCCGGCCACGAGGTGACCGTCTATAATCGGACCGCCGCCAAGGCCGAGGCCTGGGTGAAGGCGCATGGCGGTGCTGCCGCCGCGACGCCGGCGCTCGCCGCGCGCGGCCAGGATGTCGTCTTCGCCTGTGTCGGCAACGATGATGATCTCCGTGCTGTGACGCTCGGGCCGGACGGCGCCTTTGCTGTCATGGCGCCGGGCGCGGTCTTCGTCGATCATACGACGGCCTCCGCCGACGTTGCCCGCGAGCTTCAGGCTGCCGCGGCCGAGCGCGGCTTCGGCTTCGTCGATGCGCCAGTCTCCGGAGGGCAGGCGGGTGCCGAAAACGGTGCACTCACCGTGATGTGCGGCGGAGAGCAGGTCGATTTCGACAAGGTGGAGCCGGTGATCGCCGCGTTCGCCCGCGCCTGCCGCCTGCTCGGGCCGGCGGGCTCCGGCCAGCTTGCCAAGATGATGAACCAGATCTGCATCGCCGGCGTGGTGCAGGGCCTTGCCGAGGCGCTGCATTTCGGCAAGCGCTCGGGTCTCGATGTCGAGGCGGTGATCGAGGTGATCTCGAAGGGCGCCGCGCAGTCCTGGCAGATGGAAAACCGCTACAAGTCGATGAATGCCGGGTCGTTCGAATTCGGCTTCGCGGTCGACTGGATGCGCAAGGATCTCGGCATCTGCCTCGACGAGGCCCGGCGCAATGGCGCGAAGCTGCCGGTGACGGCGCTTGTCGACCAGTTCTATGCCGATGTGCAGGCAATGGGCGGCAAGCGCTGGGACACGTCGAGCCTCATTGCCCGGCTGGAGAAGTAGGCCCGGCAGCAAAAAAGGCGCCGGATCGCTCCGGCGCCTTCGAAACGGTGTCGCCCGCGGATCAGACGCGGGCGTATTTGTCTTCGAGACGGACGATGTCGTCTTCGCCGAGATAGGAGCCGGTCTGCACTTCGATCAGCTCGAGCGGGATCTTGCCCGGATTGGCGACGCGGTGGATCGAGCCGATCGGCAGATAGGTCGATTCGTTCTCGTTCACCGTGTAGACCTTCTCGCCCAGCGTCACCTCGGCGGTGCCCTTGACGATCACCCAGTGTTCGGCGCGGTGGTGATGCTTCTGCAGCGAGAGGATCGCGCCCGGATCGACGACGATCTTCTTCACATGGAAGCGCGTGCCCCGGCAGATCGTCTCATAGGTGCCCCAGGGGCGGTGGATCTTGATGTGCTCGTTGGCCTCGTTGCGCTTTTCCTTCTTGAGGCCGGCAACGAGATGCTTGACGTCCTGGCTGCGATCGGTCGGCATCACCAGGATCGCGTCGTCGGACGCGATCACGGTGAAGCCGTCGAGACCGATGCCGGTGACGAGCGGGCCTTCGGAATGGACGAAGGCGTTGCGGCTGTCGAGCAGCGAGACCGGGCCGAAGGTGACATTGCCCTCTTCGGTCGGCGTGCCGAGTTCGCGAACCGCGTCCCAGCTGCCGATATCGGACCAGGCGAAGCGCCCTTCGATGACGGCGGCGCGATCAGTGCGCTCCAGAACGGCATAATCGATCGACTTCGCCGGTGTCGCCAGGAAGGCCGCCTTGCCGAGGCGAACAAAGCCCAGATCCTCGGTGGCGGCAGCGACGGCCGCCAGGGCGCCGGCCGCGATCTCGGGCTCGAACTTCTCGGCTTCGGCGATCATCAGCGCCGCTGGGAAAATGAAATTGCCGGAATTCCAGAGATAGCCTTCGCTGAGATAGGTTTCGGCGGTGGCGCGGTCCGGCTTTTCCACGAAGCGTTCGACCTTGAAGCCGCCGGGGACGCCGAGCGGAGCGCCCGGCTTGATATAGCCATAGCTGGTGCGCGGTTCGGTCGGCATGATGCCGAATGTGACGATATAGCCTTCCTCGGCAACGGCCGCTGCCGTCATGCAGGCCTGGCGGAACGTCGCGGCATCGGGAACGAGGTGGTCGGCGGCGAGCGCCAGAACGAGACAGTCTTCGCCGTAGCGTTCCTGCGCGATTCTGGCCGCGACGATCATGGCGGCGGCTGAATCACGTCGCGCCGGCTCCAGCACGACCGTGGCTTCAATACCGATTTCGGCCGCCTGACGACGCGCGAAGAAGCGGAAATCGTCGCTGGTGACGACGATCGGATCGGCAACGCCATCGCCTGCCTCGGGCAGGCGCAGCAGCGTCTCCTGATAGAAGGTCTTGGCCGAGCCGAGGCCCAGGAACTGCTTCGGCAGGCTGTCCCGGGAAATGGGCCAAAGCCGCGTTCCCGAACCACCAGCGAGAATAACGGGAACGATCTTGGAACCGGTCATCAGCGATCCTCTAGCGATTTTGCATCGCACACTATCATATTGCATTGCCGCGTATCTGGCCCAAATTTTGGCACGCCGCGCCGCCGAGTTCAACGCATCCGAAAGAGCGGCCCGCGTTGGGTGGATGTGCGGCGCCGGCTTCGCGCAAGGCGATTGCGAACAAAACGGGAAACGTGCTGCATTCCCGTGCGGCTCGGCCGCGTGATTCGCAAGGATAATGCCCAGACGATGAGTGCCGATCCCCTCGCTCGGCTGAATGACGATCAGCGCCGCGCCGTCGAGCACGGCGTGACGACGGAAGGCCGTGGGCCGCTGCTGATCATCGCGGGCGCCGGCTCCGGCAAGACCAACACCCTGGCTCATCGTGTCGCGCATCTCATCCGCAACGGCGCCGATCCGGGCCGTATCCTGCTTCTCACCTTCTCGCGCCGCGCTGCCGGCGAGATGGCGCGTCGCGTCGAGCGGATTGCCGCCGCAACGCTCGGCGACAGGGCGGAGGCGCTTGCGGGCGCCATTCTCTGGTCGGGGACGTTCCACGCCATCGGCGCACGACTGCTGCGCGAATATGCAGCCTGGCTCGGCCTCGATCCCGCCTTCACGATCCATGATCGCGAGGATTCGGCCGATCTCATGAACCTCGTTCGTCATGAGCTAGGCCTGTCGCGCAAGGAGAGCCGCTTTCCGCAGAAGAGCACCTGCCTTTCGATCTATTCGCGCGCGGTCAACGCCGAGATGCCGCTCGATCAGGCGCTGATCGAGGTATTCCCGTGGTGTGCGATGTGGAAGGAAGACCTTGGCGGCCTGTTCGCCGCCTATGTGGAGGCCAAGCAGCGCCAGGGCGTGCTCGATTACGACGATCTCCTGTTGTATTTCGCTCATGCCATGGCCGAGCCCGAGATCGCGGCGGCGATCGGCGCGCGCTTTGATCATGTCCTGGTCGACGAATATCAGGATACCAACCGTTTGCAGGCCTCGATCCTGCACGCATTGAAACCTTCGGGCGAAGGGCTGACGGTGGTCGGCGACGATGCGCAGTCGATCTATTCGTTCCGCGCCGCCGAGATCCGCAACATTCTCGATTTTCCGGCTCGCTTCGCGCCTCCAGCCTCCGTCGTGACGCTTGCGCGTAACTATCGCTCCACCGCGCCGATCCTCGCCGCGGCCAATTGCGTGATCGGCCTCGCCAGCGAGCGCTACACCAAGGATCTGTGGACCGACAGGACGGCAGGCGAGGCGCCGGCGCTGGTTACCGTCCGCGACGAGAACGACCAGGCCCGCTATGTCGTCGAGCGGATCCTCGAGAAGCGCGAGGAAGGTGTCGCGCTGAAGGCGCAGGCCGTGCTCTTCCGCGCCTCGCATCACAGCGGCCCGCTCGAGGTCGAGCTGACCCGGCGCAACATTCCGTTCGTGAAGTTCGGTGGCCTGAAATTCCTCGACGCAGCGCATGTGAAGGATCTGCTCGGCGTGCTCCGTTTCGCCGAGAACCCGCGCGACCGCGTGGCCGGATTCCGCGTCGTCCAGCTGATGCAGGGCGTCGGTCCGACCACGGCCGGCAAGGCGCTCGATGGTCTGGCGGAGGCTGCCGACCCGCTGGCCGCGCTCATGACCTTTGCCCCGCCAGCGCGCGCCGGCGACGACTGGCGCGATTTCATCGGCCTGATGAGCGCCCTGCGCGGCCGGCAGCTCGGCTGGCCGGCGGAACTCGCGACCATCCGGGCCTGGTACGAGCCGCATCTCGAACGCCGGCATGAGGATGCCGCCACCCGCCTGCTCGATATCGCGCAACTGGAGCAGATTGCGGCCGGCTACCCCTCGCGCGAACGCTTCCTCACTGAACTGACGCTCGATCCGCCCGATGCGACCTCGGATCAATCCGGGGTGCCTTTGCTCGATGAGGACTACCTGATCCTCTCGACGATCCATTCGGCCAAGGGGCAGGAATGGTCGCAGGTCTTCGTGCTCAATGCCGTCGACGGCTGCATCCCTTCCGATCTCGGCACAGGCTCGTCTGCGGAGATCGAGGAGGAACGCCGCCTGCTCTATGTCGCGATGACGCGGGCCAAGGCGGATCTTCACCTTGTGATGCCGCAGCGCTTCTTCGTTCACCAGCAGGGCAGGGGCGGAGACCGCCATGTCTATGCGGCGCGCACGCGCTTCATTCCAGCCGCGCTGCTGCCGAACTTCCGGCAGATCATGTGGCCGATGGCGCGCGAGACGGTCGCGGAGGCAGCCCCGCGTCCGCCGGCGCCGGTCGACATCGCGGCGCGCATGCGCGGCATGTGGCGCTAAAACGATTGGTGTGATGACCAGACAAGCCTTGCGCCGCGGCGAAGTCTCGTATTGAACCAAACCACAACGAGACATCGAGGGAGACGAGACGATGCATGTGCTGATCCTGGGTGCCGCGGGCATGGTGGGCCAGAAGCTGACATCGGCTCTCATTGCCGATGGCGGCCTCGGCGAAAACGCCCTGACCCGGCTGTCGCTCGTCGACGTCGTCGAGCCTGCGGCCCCTGCCGGCTTCACGGGCACTGTCGATCGGCTCGCCGCCGATCTTTCCGTCCCCGGCACCGCTGAGCAGGTTGTCGCAACGCGGCCCGATGTCATCTTCCATCTGGCCGCGATCGTTTCCGGCGAGGCCGAAGCCGATTTCGACAAGGGCTATCGCATCAATCTCGACGGCACGCGCTATCTCTTTGACGCGATCCGGCTCGTCGGCGACGGCTATTGCCCGCGCGTTGTCTTCACCTCGTCGATCGCCGTGTTCGGGGCGCCTTTTCCCGAGCTCATTCCGGACGACTATTTCACGACGCCGCTGACGAGCTACGGCACACAGAAGGCGATCGGCGAACTGCTCCTGTCCGATTATACCCGGCGCGGCTTCTTTGATGGCGTCGCCGTCCGCCTGCCAACCATCTGCGTCCGGCCGGGCAAGCCGAACAAGGCGGCATCAGGCTTCTTCTCGAACATCATTCGTGAGCCGCTCAGTGGGCATGAAGCGGTGCTGCCGGTCGCCGAGGATGTGCGCCACTGGTTTGCCTCGCCGCGGGCCGCGGTCGGTTTCCTCAAGCATGCCGCGACGCTCGCGAGCGATCGGATCGGCCCACGCCGGGCGATCTCGCTGCCCGGCCTCTCCTGCACGGTCGGGGATGAGATCGCCTCGCTCGGCCGCATCGCGGGCGATGCCGTGGTCGCGCGCATCCGCCGCGAGCCGGACCCGACCATCGCCAAGATCGTCTCTGGCTGGCCGGCCAATTTCGGAGCCCGCCGCGCAGCCGAACTCGGCTTCGTCGCCGAGACCGATTTCGATGAGATCATCAAGGCGCATATCGAGGATGAGCTCGCCGGACGCTTCGTCGCGTGATTCTCAACGTGCGGCGTCCCCCGGAATGTCCGGAGGCGTCGCACCCATGGCCTCGGCGATGATCCGGAAATCGGCTTCGCCGATCTCGACCAGCCCGACACGGAAGATATAGCCCCAGTTGCGCTTGCCGGCCGTCAGCTGAAGCTGATCGAGAAGCGGCGCGATCGCCGCCTCCCGGCTGGCGAGCCAATCGACATCGCGGCGGGAACAGGCGAAGTCTCCGCCCATCACGGCCGGATAGATCTCACCCGGCCGCACGATGCCGATCGCCGTGAAGGCCTGAACGCGATCGGCACCGCCAAGTTTTCGCACTGGCGAATAATAGGCGATGCCGTCGCCGGGTTTAAGGCGCTTCAACGGCGCCGCCTTGCCGTGACCGAGCTGCGCGAAGCCGCCGGCCCGGCCGATGGCAACATGATCCGCCGAGGCGACGCCGATCCAGAAACGCATGGCGATCAGTTGTCGAACAGGCAGACGCGGATGCGATGTCCGTCCGGATCGAGTGCAACGAAGGTCGGGCCGAAATCCATCGCGGTCAGCGGCTGTGCAATCGTCAGGCCCTCGGCCTGCCACTGCGCATAGATCGCTTCGATTTCGGTTGCCGTTTTGACCATGAATCCGATTTCGGACTGTGCGCCGCCTTCACCCGCCGCCGGGATGGCCTTGTGCCTGGCCCAGAGGCCGAGCATTACGCCGGAGAAGGGGAATGCGATGAAATTCTCGCTGCCGGCGACCGGTGATGCACCGGTCAACCGGGCGTAGAAGGCGGCGCTCGCCGCCGCGTTCTCGACATAGAGGACGATGAGGTTGGGGCCTGCCATGATGTTCACCTGATCGCTTGGGTTGGTTGGACAGGTGAAAGAATAGGCCGCTCAACTGACAGATATTGTCAGCAGCGTTACGGCGCTGCGATCCCCTGGGATGCACGCCAAGTCTTGAGCAGCCCGGCGCGGCGGCTCGGATAGCGCTCCTCGAGAACGGTGACATGCTCGATCCGGTCGGTACGGAAATGCCGGAAATCCTGCCGCAACTCGCACCAGGCGATGAGAACCCGGACTTTCTCGAAGAAGCCGAGCGCGAAAGGCCAGATCGTGCGCTCGCTCGCCTGTCCCGCACCATCCGCATAGGCGATGGTGAGCTTGCGCTCGGTGCGGATCGCCCGGCGCACAAGCGCGAGGTCGATGCGCTCGCCCGTCTGGTTCAGGCCGCTGGCGAGCAGCGTCGAGCCATCCAGCCCCGCCTTCAGGTCTGCCGGCAGCACGGTCGCGACCTTGGCGAGCACGCCTTCCGCCGCATGCCGCAGCGCCGGGTCGCCATGGCTCGCAACGAAGCGCATGCCGAGCACGAAGGCTTCGATTTCTTCCTCGGCAAACATCAGGGGCGGCAGAAGGAAGCCCGGCTTCAGCACATAGCCGACGCCTGCCTCGCCCTGGATGTCGGCGCCTTGCGCCTGCAGCGCGGCGATGTCGCGATAGAGCGTGCGCAGGCTGACGCCGAGGGTCGCTGCAAGCTTCGCCCCGCTGACGGGGTTGCGATGGCGCCGGAATTCCTGAATGAGATCGAGCAATCGCTCCGCGCGCGCCATCCATCTGCTCCCGTTGATGGTGGCATAGCACACTCTGGTGCGCCGGCGGCCACCCCGCAGCGATCTCAGCGTCCATAGAAACTGGAATTAAGCCGGCAAATGATAAGCCGGCATGTCATTGAAACTTCATTACTCTTGCGCGCTTTGATCGGCTAACCGGTTGCCGTCGCGCCAAAGGAGGCGCTCCACCCCATTCCTGTGAGGCTTCCATGCACGCCAAATTCCTCGGCGCCGCCGGCATGTTCGCGATCGCCGCCATGCTGGCCGGACCCGCCATGGCCGACAAGACCAAAATCGACTTCTGGTTCGGCAACACCGGCGACATCGCCAAGCGGGTTCAGGAGCAATGCGACCGGTTCAACCAGTCGCAGTCCGATTACGAGGTGGTCTGCACCTCGCAGGGCTCCTATGACGCCTCGCTGCAGAACACCATTGCCGCCTTCCGCGCCGGCAAGCAGCCGACCATCGCGCAGGTCTCGGACGCTGGCACGCTCGACATCATGCTCTCCGGCGCCTTCTATCCGGCGAACAAGCTCATGAAGGACATGGGCTACGACGTCGACTGGAACGACTATTTCTCGGGCATCAAGTCGTATTACGCGACCTCGAAGGGCGACATGTATTCGTTCCCCTTCAACTCCTCGACGCCGCTGCTCTACTGGAACAAGGATGCCTTCGCCAAGATCGGCAAGGACCAGGCACCCGCGACATGGGAAGAGGCCGCCGAGGACTTCAAGGCGTTGAAGGCCGCCGGCTATACCTGCCCGCTCGGCTTCAACATCTCCCGCGACGAGATCTGGCAGTTCGGCGAGCAGGTGCTGGCTGTTGCGGGCGAGCCGGTCGCGAGCAAGCGCAACGGCTATGACGGGCTCGACGCCGAACTCGTCTTCAACAAGGGCACCTGGGTCAAGTTCATCAAGGACCTGAAGGGCTGGTATGACAATGGCGAGGCGGTGCTGAAGTCGAAGGAAACCGGCCAGACCTTCGTCGAGGCCTTCGCCGCCGGCGATTGCCAGGTGATCCTGACCTCGGTCGGCGATCACGGCAATATCGGCCGCACCGCGAAGGAAGGCATGAACTGGGGCGTCGCGATGCTGCCGGTCTATGCCGGCACCGAGCGTAAGCACTCCTTCGTCGGTGGTGCCTCGCTCTGGGTCCTGAACGGCAAGTCCGACGCCGAATACAAGGGCGCCGCGGCCTTCTTCAACTTCATCGCCAAGCCGGAAGAAGCGCTGACCTGGTCGACGGTCACCGGCTACATCCCGGTCCGCAATTCCGGCTATGACTATCTCGTCAAGCAGGGCTTCTATGACAAGGCGCCCTATGCCGGCCGCGAACTCGCGATCAAGAGCCTGACCGCCTCGCCGGCCACGGCCGACTCGCTGCCCGGCATCCGCCTCGGCGGGCTGCTGCAGATCCGCCAGGAAATGGCCAACGGCCTCCAGGCGATCTTCATCAACAACGCCGATGTCCAGACGTCGCTCGACGAAGCCGCCGCCCGTGGCAACCAGATCCTGCGCCGCTTCGAGCAGACCTATAAGGGCAAGCAGTTGCCTTAGGCTTTCTGCCTCTCCCTCGGGGAGAGGGCGGGGTGAGGGCCTTCGGCTCTCGCTCCAAGGCAGCAAGTCCCTCACAGAGCCCTCTCCCGCAAGCGGGAGAGGGAGAGAAGATAAGACCGACCCAGCTCATGGAAAAACGCGCCACCTTCTCGTCGACGACGATCGGCCTTGTCTTCATCGCACCGATGCTGCTGCTGATCTTCGTCTTCTTCTACTGGCCGAGCGGCCAGGCTCTCTATTGGGCCTTCACGCTCGAGCAGCCTTGGGGCGGCGGCAACCAATGGGTCGGCCTGCAGAACTTCCAGCAACTTCTCTCTGATCCCGTCTACTGGAATTCGATCACGCGAAGCCTTGTCTTCGGTCTCGCCTCCACCGCGATCGCCATGGGCGTGGCGCTGGTGCTGGCGCTTTTCACCGACCGCGAACTCCGCTTCCACCGCGCCTATCGCTCGATCTTCGTTTGGCCCTATGCCATCGCGGCGCCGGCGCTCGGGCTCGCCTTCCGGTTCATTCTGGCGCCCGAAGCCGGGTTGCTTTCGGTGCTCAATTCGATCTGGCCGAACATCTGGAATCCGGCTCTCGACGGCAAGGATGCGATGATCGCCGTGATCGTCGCCTTCTCGTGGAAGTATATCGGCTACAACTTCATCTTCTTCCTGTCGGCGCTCGCCGCCATCCCGCGCTCTTTGATCGAAGCCGCGGCGATGGACGGCGCCGGCCCCGCGCGCCGCGTCGTCGACATCCAGCTGCCGCTGCTGACGCCGACACTGTTCTTCCTGCTCGTCATCAACATCACCGAGAGTTTCCAGGACAGTTTCGGCATCGTCGACATCATGACCCAGGGCGGCCCGGCCAGGGCGACCGAGCTGATGGTCTACAAGATCTATTTCGACGGCTTCAAAGGGCTCGATTATTCCGGCGCAGCCGCCCAGTCGATCATCCTGATGGGCCTCGTCGTCCTGCTCACCATCGTGCAGTTCCGCTTCATCGAGCGGCGCGTGCACTACAAATAGGAGCGGGTCATGGTCGAGCGCACACCTCTCTTCGACGCGATCTGCCAGGCGATCCTTCTGATCGGCCTCATCGTCGCTCTGCTGCCGTTCGCGATCGTCATCATCGCGGCGACGCACGACATCCGCGCCGTCAACATCGTGCCGATGCCGCTGATGCCCGGCCATGATCTCATGGCCAATCTGCATGAGGCCTGGGTCCGCGCCGATCTCGGCAACAAGCTGTTCAACTCGATCCTGTTCGCGACATCGGTCGCCGCCGGCAAGGTGATCCTCTCGGCGATGGCGGCGTTCTCGATCGTCTATTTCCGCTTTCCCGGCCGCTCGCTGCTGTTCTGGGCGATCTTCATCACCTTGATGCTGCCGCTCGAAGTGCGCATCGTCCCGACCTATGCCGTGGCGGCGAATGCGCTCGCCCCCTTCCAGGCGATCCTCAATGTGACGGGCATCACCTGGTTGATCCAGACCGTCTCGGGCCTCCAGCTGAGCCTGCAATGGGGGCTGCTCAATTCCTACCCCGGCCTCGTCCTGCCACTGGTTGCAACCGCGACGGGAACATTCCTCTATCGGCAGTTCTTCCTGACCATTCCCGATGAACTGGCCGAGGCGGCAAAGATGGACGGCTCCGGCCCGGTGCGCTTCTTCTTCGACATGCTGCTGCCGCTGTCGCGGCCCAACATGATCGCGCTCTTCACCATCATGTTCGTCTGGGCCTGGAACCAGTATCTCTGGCCGCTGCTCGTCACGACGGACCCGAAATTCGGCATCGCGGTCACGCAGCTGAAGCTGCTGATCCCGTCCGAATTCGGCCTGCCCGACTGGAACGTCGCCATGGCCGGCACGCTGATCATCATGGCGCCGCCGCTCGTGGTCGTCATCCTCATGCAGCGCTGGTTCGTGCGCGGCCTGATCTCCACCGAGAAATAAAGGAAGCGGACATGGCCTCGATCGGTATCCGCAGCGTCCGGAAAGCCTATCAGAAGAACGCCGTCGTCCACGGCGTCGATCTCGATATCGCCTCGGGCGAGTTCATCGTCATCCTCGGGCCATCGGGTTGCGGGAAGTCGACGCTTCTTCGAATGATCGCCGGACTGGAGGAAATCTCGGCCGGCGAGATCTCGATCGACGGCGTCGTGGTCAACAACCTCGAGCCCCGCGAGCGCGGCTGCGCCATGGTGTTCCAGAATTATGCGCTCTATCCGCATATGAGCGTCGCCGACAATATCGGCTATGCGCTGAGGGTTGCCGGCGTGCCGAAGGACGAGCGCCGCCGCCGCGTCGAGGCGACGGCGAAGATCGTGGCACTCGAATCCTTCCTCGATCGGCGTCCGATGGCGCTTTCGGGCGGTCAGCGCCAGCGCGTCGCCATGGCCCGCGCCATCGTGCGCGAGCCGAAGGTGTTCCTCTTCGACGAGCCGCTCTCCAATCTCGACGCCAAGCTGCGCGTCGCGATGCGCGCTGAAATCCGCCGCCTGCATCGCCGCCTCGGCGCCACGTCGATCTTCGTGACGCATGATCAGGTCGAGGCAATGACGCTGGGCGACCGGCTGGTGGTGATGAATGCCGGCCGGGTCGAGCAGGTCGGCGCGCCGGCCGAGGTCTATAATCGTCCGGCCAGCCGCTTCGTCGCCGGCTTCGTCGGCTCGCCGGCCATGAACCTCATGGAAGGGACGATCGATCGGCACGGCGTCTTCGTCTATGACGAGGAGCGCCGTGTCGCCGTCCCTGACGCCGTGGAAAGCCGCCTCGTCGGCCACAAGGTGACGCTCGGTGTCCGCGCCGAGGCCGCCCGCCTCGTCGAGGCCGGAACCTCCGGAAGCCTGCCGGCCACGGTCGATTTCGTCGAGGAACTCGGCGCCGGCCGTGTGGTCCACACCGATCTCGACGGCCTCTCCTTTGCCGTCGCCGTCACCGAGCCGGTTGCGCTTGTGCCGGGAACCGCCGTCGGCATCGCTATCGATCCGGCCGACATCCATCTCTTTTCCTCCGAGACGGGCCTCAGGATCGACGCCGCGCCCGCGGGGGCGCAGGTTGAACCGCCTCTGGTCCCGTAGTCGATTGAACCCGTTTCTCGTAACGCGCGCCGATGATCCGGCCACACAGGAGCCATGCCATGACTGCGACGCTGCCGATTTCGCATGTTGGCTTTTCGACCTCGCCCCATAAGGGCGACCTCGCTCATCTCGAAGCCTCGATCGCGGAGATCGTCGATCTCGGCGCCGATGTCGTCGAACTCGGGCTGTTCGGCGAAGATCTCATCGCTGGCGGCCGCGTCATCGAGGGACGCGCCCGGCGCCTCGCCGAGATCTGCGCCAAGTTCGATATCCGCTATACGGTGCACGGCCTCATCGTCTCCAACTTCATGGACGAGGCCCATCTCGCCTATCAGAAGGCGGCCGTCCACGCGATGATCGAGCTCTGCGATCGCATCGGCGCCGATACGCTGGTGCATCATTCCGGCCATGCGCCGATCGGCTCGCGGCCGCTGCTCACACATTATGATCGCATCGAGCGCGCCGCGCTGGCCGAGATGGCGGTCGTCGCTGCCCGCCACGGCATTCGCATCGCGCTCGAAAACATCTTCGCCGTCGACAACAGCGAATATCGCCAGCTGCCGTCGGAAGTCGCCGCGACGGTGCACGCGGTCGGCAGTCCGCATCTCGTCGGCCTGATCGATTTCAGTCACGCCTATATCGAAGCGACGCGGACGGGCGCTGACTTCTTCCGTGAAATCAAGACGTTCGCGCCGATGGCGGGCCATCTGCATGTGCATGACAGCTTCGGCCGGCCTTACACGATGTCGAAATTCTATTATACGAGCGAAGCCATCGCGCTCGGGATCGGCGACCTGCACCTGCCGCTCGGCTGGGGCGACCTGCCATTCGAGGCGCTGTTCGACGAGATCGAGGTCCTGCCGGGCACGGCGCTGATCATGGAGATCGGCGAGCGCTTCTCGGCCGAGCGGGCGGACTCGCTTGAAAAGGCCCGCGCCCTCGCGGCACGGATCAACGCCCGCCATGCCGTCGCGGCAGCCTGAAGAGGGGCGCCATGCGTTTTGCCGACAAAGCCGCGGAAATCGGGTCCGCTCATCTCGTCACGGCGAATGTCCCGAGCCTGCCGAAACCGCCTGTTGCGGTTTTCGAGGAGGCGGAAGAGGCGGACCAGACTCGGGCCGAACATGATCGCCTGGCGCTCGATCTGCCTGCCTTCAACGCCGTCGAACTGGTCGCGTCGCCGGCCGGTCGCGCGGCGGGGACGGCGTTTCGCGTTGCCGCCTGGAATGCCGAGCGGCTGAAGCATGCCGAAGCCTCGGCCGCCCTCGTCATGGCGGCAGGCGCGGATATCCTGCTCCTGACCGAGACCGATCGCGGCATGGCCCGCTCCGGCAATCGCCATACCAGCGCTGATCTCGCGACGGCGCTTGGCATGGGCTATGTCTTCGGCGTCGAGTTCGTCGAGCTTGGCCTTGGCGATGATCGCGAGCGGCGCTGGCATCGGGGCGAGACGAACCGCGTCGGCTTTCATGGCAATGCGCTTCTGTCGCGCCTGCCGATCGCCGACGCTGCGCTGATCCGCCTCGATGATGGCGCGGTCTGGTGGCTCGACGCCGTGAAGGGTCAACGCCGGCTCGGCTGGCGCATGGCGATTGCGGCACGGATCGAAGCGGCGGCGGGACCGTTGCTCGCGGTGGTCGTGCATCTGGAGAGCAAATCGGATCCCGCCGATCGCGCCGCGCAGGTTGCGCGTCTCCTCGCGGCGATCGAGATACTGGGCGAAGGATTGCCGATCGTCATCGGCGGCGATTTCAACACCAAGGCGCTGCCGCCTGGAACGCTCGCCGCCGATCTCGATCCCGCAGCCCATGAGCCGCTCTTCGCCCTGATGGCAGCGGCGGGCTTCGACTGGCAGGGCGTCAACACCGCCGATGCCTCGCAGCGCCAGCTGCCGGACGGCAAGCCGGAGCCGCCGTTCCGCCGTCTCGACTGGCTGTTCACCCGCGGGCTCTCAGTCAGCGAACCGGCAACGGTTCCGGCGGTCGACGGAATGGGCGACGCGATCTCGGATCATGATTTGATCGCAATCGATGTCATGTTTGGCTGAACGCGGTTACCATAGATTGCGCCCGTCGATCACCTCGACCGGCGTCGCTTCAAGGTCGAAATCATCGAGCAGCCGGGCGTTTACGGCAATCTTGGGATTGTCGAAATCCGGCTCGCCTTTTGACCAGTCAGGCGATTCGGTGAACGTGGTGCAGCCGCAGGTGCCGCAGAAATGGTGCTGCACAGTCATCGATTGCCAGCGATAGGTGGACAGCGCCTCGCGCGACGTCTTCAGGCGGAACTGCTCAGGCGTATAATAGGCCCAGAGCGCGCCGCGCTTGGAGCAGATGGTACAGGTGCAGCGGGTCACGCTCGCTGGTGCCTCGGCGATTTCGAATGTCGTCGCCCCACAGTGACAGCTTCCCTGCAAAACCATGGCTCATCTCCCTGGCCGGCGTCACAAAGCGATCCGATCAAACGATAGTTGTTTCCACAGGCGCCGATATACCTGTGACCAAAAATCCGTCGATTGACTCTTTGCATCCGTGGAGTCGTTATAGAACAAACAGGGAACATTCGGCAAGTGATGGATGAGATGGCGAGGCCCGGCGCACCGGCACAAGCGAGCCTTCAAGCTCTGAGGCTGAAGGTGGCGGCGATCGAGCGGGCCGGCGACGGCACGCGGCCGCTGGCCGGGCGCCGCCTGCCAGTCGATCATGGGGCTGTCGATACGGCGCTCGGTGGCGGTCTTGCGGCGGGGGTTCTGCATGAAATCCTGCCGGCGGCGGTCGCCGACAGCGCGGCCGCTGGCGGTTTCGCGCTGGCGCTCTCGCTTTGCCTCGCGCCGGCTGAACGACCGCTGGTGTGGATCCGCGCCGCGGCCTCGGTGCGGGAAAGCGGCGAACTTCATCCTGATGGGCTGGCGGCGCTCGGGCTCGATCCGGCGCGGCTGATCCTCGTCCGGCTCGGCGATGCCGCAGCGATCCTGCGCGCGGGTGTCGAGGTGGCGCGCTGCGCGGCGCTCGGCGCGGTGATCATCGAGATCTATGGCGATCCGAAGGCGCTCGATCTGACCAGCGAGCGCCGCCTGATGCTCGCGGCCGAGCAATCGGGCGTCAGCGTCATTTTGCTCCGTCCCGGCGCGAAGGCGGCCCCCGGCGGCGCCGAAACGCGTTGGCGGCTCGCATCCGGACCGACCCGGCCGCTGCCGATGAATGCGCCGGGCCGGCCTGCCTTCGACCTGACGCTTCTACGCCACCGCCATGGCCCGCCCGGCGGACCGTGGCGTCTTGAATGGAACCGCGATGCGAAACGCTTTGAACCCCTTCATTTCGCAACCGAGACGATACGCAGCGATCCTGATGCCCTGCCTCGCGTCCAACCGGCTGCGCCGGCTGCCGGGCGCGCCCTTTGGCGCCATGCCGGCTGAAGCGCCGCTGCTGATCACTGAAAAGGCGAAGGGCGCGCTCGTCATCGTGGCGCGCGATCCGGCGGCGCTCCGGCTCGGCCTTGCGCCGGGCCTGACGCTTGCCGAGGCGCGCGCGCGCGTTGCCGATCCCGCCGTGGCCGAGGCCGATCCTGCCGCCGATGCCGCCCTTCTCGAGCGGATCGCGGACTGGTGCGACCGCTACACCCCGCTGGTCGCGCTCGACGGAGCGGATGCGCTGATGCTTGATTTGACCGGCGTCGCCCATCTCTTCGGCGGCGAGGCGGCGTTGCTTGAGGACTGCCTGAGGCGGTTGAATGCATTCGGGATTTCGGCGCGCGGCGCCATCGCCGGTTCGGCCGATGCAGCGCGGGCGCTCGCCCGTGCCCGGCCGGGCACGATCGTGCCATCAGGCGGCGAGGCGCTTGCCGTGCGTGATCTGCCCGTGGCGCTGATCGGCCTCGATGCCGCGCGCAGCCTCGCGCTCGTCCGCGCCGGCCTCAAGACGATCGGCGATCTCATCGACCGGCCGCACGCTCCCCTTGCCGCCCGCTTCGGCGCCGAATGCGTCGACAGGATCGCTGGGCTGACCGGCCTTGTGCATCATCCGATCTCGCCCCGCCGGCTTGTTCCCGTCGCGCTGGCAGAACGGATCTTTTTCGAACCCGTCTCCCGCACCGAGGATATCGAGGCGACGCTGGCCGGCCTTGCCGCCGATGTCGCGGTCCTGCTCGAAAAGCGCGGCGAGGGCGGGCGGCGTTTCGAGGCGGTGTTCTACCGCGTCGACGGCTTCGTGCGCCGCATTGCCGTCGCGACCTCGCGGCCGAGCCGTGATGCGAAGGCGCTCATCCGCCTCTTCCGCGAAAAGCTCGACGCGCTTTCCGATCCGCTTGAGGCCGGCTTCGGCTTCGATCTCGTCCGTCTCGGCACCTTCGCGACCGAGCCATTTGTCGAGACGGCAACCAGCCTCGACGGACGCGCGCGCGACGAGGATGCGCTCACCGATCTCGTCGACAGGCTCGGCGCCCGCTTCGGGCCGGAACATGTGCTGCGTTTCGTCCCCGAGGATACACATATCCCCGAGCGGCGGGCGCGGGCCGTACCGGTTCTCGCCGCGCCGGCAGCGCGTTGGCCGGAGGATCTCGTCGCGGGGGAGCCGCCGCTTCGCCCGCTCAGCCTGTTCAATCCGCCCGAGCCGATCGAGGCGCTGGCCGAAGTGCCGGATGGGCCGCCGCTCCGTTTCCGCTGGCGCCGCGTGCTGCATCGCGTCGCCCGTGCCGAGGGGCCCGAGCGTATCGCGCCGGAATGGTGGCGGATGAGCGATGATACGCTTGACCGCGATTATTACCGCGTCGAGGATCAGGAAGGCCGTCGGTTCTGGCTTTATCGCGAAGGGCTCTATGGCCAGGAGGCGGCGAGCCCGCGCTGGTATCTGCACGGGCTCTTTGCATGAGCGCGCGCGGCGGCCACCCCTTCGCCGAACTCGGCGTCATGAGCAATTTCTCCTTCCTGGAGGGGGGCTCGCATGCCGCCGAGCTCATCATCCGCGCCGAGGCGCTCGGCCTTGCCGGCATCGGCATCGCCGATCGCAACACCTTCGCCGGCATTGTCCGTGCGCATGATGCCTGGGGCGAAAAGGAATTCGGCAATCCGCGCGCCAAGGGCCTTCGCCTGATCGTCGGCGTCCGCCTCTGCTTTCGCGACGGCACGCCCGACATCCTCGCTTATCCCATAGATCTTGCCGCCTATGCGCGGCTTTGCCATCTCCTCAGCCTCGGCAAGAAGCGGGCGCCGAAGGGATCGTGCTATCTGGACCTTGCCGATCTCGCCCGCCATGCCGAGGGCGTGTTGATGATCGTGATGCCGCCTGAACATCCGGACGCCGCCTTCGCGGCCTTGCTGGCGCGGGTGGCGGCTTTCGCGCCCGGACGCGTCTGGCTCGCCGCTACCATGCCGCGCCGGGGCGATGATCGCCGCCGCCTCGCCGGGCTCGTCGCCTTGGCCGAAGCCGCCGGACTGCCGCTCATCGCCACCAATGACGTGCTCTATCACGCGCCGGAGCGGCGCCCGCTGCAGGACGTGCTCAGCTGCATCCGCGAGAAGACGACCATCGAGAAGGCGGGCCGCCTGCTGGAGGGTAATGCCGAGCGGCACCTGAAGGATGGCGCCGAGATGACGCGTCTCTTTCGCGACCGGCCGGAGGCGGTCGCCGAGGCCATGCGCTTCATGGCGCGCATCCATTTCACGCTCGACGAGATCCGCTACGAATATCCACATGAGCCCGTGCCGCTCGGCATGACGGCGCATCGCTACCTGCAGCGACTTGTCTTCAAGGGCGCAAAAACACGCTATCCGGTGCGGATCCCGCCTGCGGTCCGTAGCCAGCTCAAGCGGGAGCTGCTGCTCATCCGCAAACTCGGCTACCAGGCCTATTTCATCACGGTGCATGACATCGTCGCTTACGCGACGGAGATCGGCATCCTTTGCCAGGGACGCGGCTCCGCCGCCAACTCCGTCGTCTGCTATTGCCTCGGCATCACCTCCGTTGACCCGACGCGGCACAAGCTGCTGTTCGAGCGCTTTCTTTCGACCGAGCGCAAGGAGCCGCCGGATATCGACGTCGATTTCGAGCATGAGCGGCGCGAGGAAGTGATCCAGTATATCTATCGCCGTTATGGCCGCCTGCGCGCCGGCATCTGCGCGACCGTGATCTCCTATCGGACCAAGAGCGCCATCCGCGAGGTCGGCAAGGCGATGGGGCTCTCCGAGGATGTGATCCTCGCCCTCGGCAGCACGGTCTGGGGTGGCGGCTGGGGCTCCGCCGTGCAGGACAGGCATATCCGCGAATCCGGTCTCGATCCCAAGAACCCTGCCATCGCGCGGGTCGTGCGCCTCTCCGAAGAACTCCGTGGCTTCCCGCGACATCTTTCGCAGCATGTTGGTGGCTTCGTCCTGACCCGCCGCCTCCTTGGAGATCTCGTGCCGAGCGGCCCGGCGGCGATGGAGGGGCGCAGCTTCATCGAATGGGACAAGGACGATATCGACACTGTCCAGATGATGAAGGTCGATGTGCTCGGTTTGGGCATGCTGACCTGCATCCGTAAGGCGTTCGACCTGATCGCCGGGACGGGTGGCAAGCACTATGAACTGCATACGGTCCCGTCCGAGGATCCGGCCGTGTATGCGATGCTGCAGAAAGGGGATTCGATCGGCGTGTTCCAGGTCGAGAGCCGGGCGCAGATGAACATGCTGCCGCGTCTCCAGCCGGAGAAATTCTACGATCTTGTCATCCAGGTCGCGATCGTCCGGCCGGGACCGATCCAGGGCGACATGGTGCATCCCTATCTGCGGCGTCGCGCCGGATTGGAGGCAGAATATTATCCGGCACCGGCGCCGGAACATGGGCCGGCCAACGAACTCAAGGATGTCCTGGAACGCACCAAGGGCGTGCCGATCTTCCAGGAGCAGGCCATGAAGCTCGCAATGGTCGCCGCGAAGTTCACGGGCGACGAGGCCAATGGGCTGCGCCGCGCCATGGCCACTTTCCGCCGCAATGGAACCATCAACAATTTCAAGGAGAAGATGATCTCGCGCATGATCGCGCGCGGCTATGATACCGCCTTCGCGGCGCGCTGCTTCGCCCAGATCGAAGGCTTCGGCGAATATGGCTTTCCCGAGAGCCATGCCGCGAGCTTCGCGCGGCTCGTCTATATTTCCGCATGGATCAAATGCCATCACCCCGCGGCCTTCGCGGCGGCGCTGCTCAACGCGCAGCCGATGGGCTTCTATGCCCCGGCGCAGATCGTGCGTGACGCGGCCGAGCATGGCGTCCCCATCCTGCCGGTCGATATAGCGGCGAGCCTCTGGGACAACCGTCTGGAGCCACATCCGAACGGCCTCGCCCTCCGCCTCGGTTTTCGCCAGATCGACGGCTTCCGCGAGGATTGGGCCGAAAAGATCGCGGCGGCGCGCGGTCAGGGCTTCGAAAACTTCGACACCTTCGTCCGCCACACGCGCCTGGAGCGCCGGGCCTATGAGCGTCTCGCCGATGCCGATGCGCTGCGCTCGCTCGGGCTCGATCGTCGCGCCGGCCTCTGGAGCGTGCGCCGCTTGCCCGGCACCCCGGCCCTGCCGCTGTTCGCCGCTGCGGATGCGGCCGAACTCGGCCAGGAGAAGGATCGCCCGCTGCCCGAAATGCCGCTTTCCGAGCATGTCGTCGCCGATTATCAGACGCTGCGCCTGTCGCTGAAGGCGCATCCGATGAGTTTTCTGCGCACGCGCCTCGCGGCAGAGGGCATCCTTTCGGCGGCCGGTGCCAACGCGCTTGCCGATGGCGCCAAGGCGCGCATGGCCGGGGTGGTACTGGTGCGCCAGAGGCCCGGCAAGGGCAATGTCGTGTTCATGACGCTGGAGGACGAGACCGGGATCGTCAATATCGTCGTCTGGACGCGGCTCTTCGACAAATTTCGCCGCACCATTCTGGGCGCCAAGCTTGTGCTGGTGGAAGGGCGCATCCAGAAGAGTCCGGAAGGCATCATCCATCTCGTCGCCGACCGCCTTGTCGATCGGACGGGCGATCTCGCATCGCTTTCTGAAGACCGGAAGCCGAACCTCCAGCTGTCGCGCGCCGACGAATTCGTCCATCCGCAGCATCCGCGCACGGCCGGCCATCCGCGCAATGTCCGCATCATCCCGAAGTCGCGCGACTTCCATTGAAAGCGCTGGACAGGCGCTCTGCCCCCATTATGGGTTATGACCCGCAAGAGGGAGGAAAAACGAGATGGAACAGTGCTGGCGTTGGTTCGGGCCCGAAGATCCCGTGACGCTCGATCATGTCAAGCAGGCCGGGGCCAGCGGCATCGTCACGGCACTGCATCACATCTATGACGGCCGCGCCTGGACGCTCGACGACGTGCTGGAGCGCAAGGCCATCATCGAGAAGGCGGGCCTCAACTGGAGCGTCTGCGAATCGATCCCGGTCCCCTCGGAGATCAAGCTCCGCTCGGGCGCGTATCGGGAGAAGATCGACGCCTGGAAGACCAGCCTCACCAGCCTCGCCAAGGGCGGCGTGAAGGTCATCTGCTACAATTTCATGCCGGTCGTGGACTGGACGCGCACCGATCTCATGTTCCGCCGCCCGACCGGCGGCTATGCGCTGCGCTTCGACATGCCGGATTTCGTCGCCTATGACACGTTCGTACTGAAGCGGCCGAACGCTGCTGCCGGTTATGACGCCGCACTGCTCGCCGAGGCGGAGCGTCGCTTCAACGCGATGGACGAGGCGGCGACCGGACGGCTCGAGCGGAACATAATCGCCGGGCTGCCGGGCGGCGAGGATAGCTATTCGCGCGAGGGCATCGCCCGCCAGATCGCGAGATTCGACGGGCTTGGCGATTCTGAGATGCGCGATCACCTGATCGAATTCCTGAGGGAAGTCGCCCCGCTTGCCGAGGAACTCGGCGTCCGGCTCGGCATCCACGCCGATGATCCGCCCTTCTCGCTGTTCGGCCTGCCGCGCGTCGTCTCGACGAGCGCCGATATCCGCACCATCCTTTCGGCAGTCGATCTCACGGCGAATGGCCTGACCCTCTGTTCCGGATCCTATGGCGCGCGGGCCGACAACGACCTGCCGTCCATGGCGGAGGAGTTCGGCGGCCGGGTTCATTTCGTGCATCTGCGCAATGTGACGCGCGAAGCGGATGGCTCCTTCTTCGAGGACGATCACCTCGCCGGCAGCACCGATATGGTGAAGCTGATCGTGGCGCTCACCCGCGAGGAGCGTCGCCGCCGGGCCGCAGGCCGCGCCGACACCGAGATTCCGATGCGGCCAGATCACGGCCATCTCCTCATCGACGACATCACCAAGGTCGAGGCCGGCATGCGCGTCAATCCGGGCTATTCCTGCATCGGCCGCCTGAAAGGCCTCGCCGAACTGCGCGGTGTCATGGCAGCGGTCGATCAGCTCGTCCCGGCCTGATCCTTCTGAAGGGGTGTTGCATCGGCTTGATGTGACGCCCCTCACAATTCCTGACCGCTCTGCTTGACTCTTGCCGGTGGCTCCCCATTTGCTGCGAGCGAATGTTCATTCGCATGGCAATCGGGGTGGTAAGTTGTCATTGGCGGGGATTGATCCGGTCGAGCGGGTGGCGAACGCGCAGGAAGCGCGGCGCGCCCAGGTTCTTGACGCCGCACGCATCTGCTTTGCTCGCTCCGGCTTTCGCGGCACCTCGATGCAGGAGATCTGCGCCGAGGCGAAAATGAGCCCGGGCGCGCTCTATCGCTATTTTCCGTCCAAGGAAACGATCATCGAGGCGATCGCTGCGGATGAACGCTGCGATGCCGCTGCGATCGTCGAGACGATGCGCGGTGATGCGCCGCTCCTCGATCGTACGGTCCGCTGCGCCATGAATTATTTCGCCTTCATGCGCGAGGCGGGTGCCTCGAGCCTGATGGCCGAGATCGGCGCCGAGAGCCTTCGCAATTCCGCGATCGGGCAACGATTTGCCCGCATCGACGACCATGTGCGCGCGACGATCGACGACATTCTGTCCGAGGCGGTGGCGCGCGGCGAGATTCCGCCGATCGACGACACGAACGCCACGATCGGCGTTCTGATGGCGGCGGTGGACGGCATTGCGCTCCGCCAGATTGCCGATCCGGACCTTTCGCTGGTCCGTATAGAGCCGGTCCTGCGCCGGATGCTCGCGGGCATATTGCAGATCACGGCCTGAATTCACGAGAGAGGCGCCAGAAGCGCCCCGTGCCCCATTTTTGTCGAGAAGGCGCTGCGCAAGCGGCGGTCAGAGATGAAGTCTGAAATCCGTCTCGCGGCTTCGGCCGCGCTTGCCGCTTTCCTCGCCGGCGCCTGCGTTGCGCTTCTCTCGGCACCAGCCGCCTTCGGAGCCGAGACCACCGCGCCGGTCGCTGCAGCACGGCCCCCGGCCATCACCGTTGCGTCCGCTAAGCGGGGGGAGGTCGTCGAAACGGAGACCGTCGTCGGTTCGCTCGTGCCGCGCGAGGAGGTGCTGGTAGGCGTCGATCTCGATGGTTATCGCCTGACGGAGCTTCACGCCGAGGAAGGCGACAGGGTCAAGGCCGGCCAGGTGCTCGCCCGCCTCTCGACTGACACGCTCGAAGTCCTGCTGGCCCAGAATGCCTCCTCGCTGGCACGCAACGATGCCGCAATCGCGCAGGCCAGGAGCCAGATCGCCGAGGCCGTCGCGACCGAGGTGGAAGCCAAATCTTCGCTGGAGCGCGGCGCCTCGCTGCAGGAAAAGGGCTTTGCCTCGACAAGCGTGCTCGACCAGCGCCGGTCGCTGGCCGGCGCCGCCACCGCACGCCGCGCTGCGGCCGAGCAGGGTCTTGCCGTCGCCGAGGCCGACAAGGCGTTGACCGAGGCACTCCGCCGCGAGCTTGAATTGCGTCTCGCCAAGACCGAGATCAAGGCCCCGACGGACGGCATCGTGCTCTCCCGCAATGCCCGCATCGGCGCTGTCGTCTCGGGTGCTGGCGAGCCGCTCTTCCGCATTGCCGAGGACGGCGCCATCGAGATGGAAGCGCAGGTGCCCGAAACGGCGTTGGCGCGCATCGCCGTCGGCCAGCCGGTCGAAATCCATTCCGCCGGTGTCGACGCGGTCATCGAAGGCAAGGTGCGGCTGGTCGCCCCGCGCATCGACAGCGCCAGCCGGCTCGGGCGCGTGCGCATCGCGCTGGATGCCGAGGCCAAGGTCAATGCCGGGGCCTTCGCGCGCGGCACCGTCGAGATCGCCCGGCATGCCGGTGTGGTGCTGCCGCAATCGGCCATCGTCACGGTCGACGGCAAGCCGACGGCGCAGGTGGTCAAGGACGGCAAGGTCGAGACTCGCTCGCTCGAGACCGGCATTTCCGGCAATGACGTCGTCGAGGTCCGTTCCGGCGTTGCCGAGGGCGAGGATGTCATCCTCCGGGCCGGCACCTTCGTGCGCGATGGCGATCAGGTGACGCCGGTCATGGCGTCCGCTCAGGGAGCGAAGGGATGAACTGGAACTTCTCCGCCTGGGCGATCCGCAATCCGGTTCCGCCAATCCTGCTCTTCGTCGTACTGATCGCGCTCGGCCTCTATTCGTTCGCTCATCTGCCGATCACGAAATTTCCGAATATCGACGTGCCCGTCATTGCCGTGACGGTCACCGATGTCGGTTCGGCTCCGGCCGAGCTCGAGACCCAGGTGACGAAGAAGGTCGAGGACGCCATCGCCGGCATCTCCGGCGTCAAGCATGTCACCTCGACGGTTACGGACGGCTCCTCCACGACCGCGGTTGAGTTTCGCCTCGAGATCAACACCGATCGTGCGCTCAACGACGTCAAGGACGCCATCGCCAAGATCCGCAGCGATCTGCCGGGCTCGGTTGATGAGCCGATCGTCCAGCGCATCGATGTCGAGGGCCAGTCGATCCAGACCTATGCCGTCACGGCGCTGACGATGACGCCGGAGGAATTGTCCTGGTTCGTCGACGACACCGTCATCCGCGACTTGCAGGGCCTCAAGGGCGTCGGCCGCGTCGAGCGCATGGGGGGCGTCACGCGCGAGATCCAGATCCGGCTCGATCCGGACCGGTTGATGGCGCTGGGCGTCACCGCGGCCGAAGTCAGCCGCCAGCTCAAGGCAACCAATGTCGATCTCTCCGGCGGCAAGGCGGAGGTCGGCGGCCAGGAGCAGACGATCCGCACGCTCGCCAATGCCCCTGATCTCGATGAGCTCGCTGCGACGCGCATCGTGCTCAGCGGTGGGCGTGAGGTGCGCCTTTCCGATCTCGGAACGCTCGTCGACGGCTATCAGGAGCCGAAATCCTATGCCCGACTCGACGGCAAACCGGTCGTCGCCTTCGCCATCTACCGTGCCAAGGGTGCGAGCGATGCCCAGGTGTCCGATGTCGTCGGCGCCGAGGTTGCCGCGCTCAAGGCGGCTCATCCCGATATCGGCTTCTCGCGCATCGACGACAGCGTCTACTACACCTATGGCAACTATCAGAGCGCGATGGACACGCTCGTCGAGGGCGCGCTTTTGGCAATCCTCGTCGTGCTCCTGTTCCTGCGCGACATCCGCGCGACCCTAATCGCGGCGATCGCGCTGCCTCTCTCGGCGATCCCGACCTTCTGGGCATTGTCGATGCTCGGCTTCTCGCTCAATCTCATCAGCCTGCTCGGCATCACGCTCGTCACGGGTATTCTCGTCGACGACGCCATCGTCGAGATCGAGAACATCGTCCGTCATACCCGCATGGGCAAGAAGCCCTACCGGGCGGCCCTAGAGGCGGCCGACGAGATCGGCCTCGCGGTCATCGCGATCTCCGCGACCATCATCGCGATCTTCGCGCCGGTCTCCTTCATGGGCGGTGTCGCCGGCCAGTATTTCAAGCAGTTCGGCCTCACCGTCGCGATCGCGGTGTTCTTCTCGCTGCTGGTCGCGCGCTTGATCACGCCGATGATGGCCGCCTTCTTCATGCGCGTGCCTTATGCGGGCGACGGCAGTGATGGACGCAAGGTCTATCGCGGCGTCTGGCCGACCTTCCGCCGGCGGGTGGGCACCCTTGCCGTGATCGGTGTCCTCTTCCTCGCCGTGCTCATGCTGGTCGAAAGCGCAGGCCCGGCGGCTACATGGTGGGCGCCGCTCGCCAGCCTCGATGCGCTTGCGGCGCGGCTCGCGGTTCACGGCTGGGCGCTGGTCATCGGCGGCACGCTCGCCGTCGTGCTCGTCGTTGCAGCCTTCACGACCTGGCTCGGCCGTCCGCATCCCGAGGAGCATGAAGACGGCTTCATCATGCGGCTCTATACCGGGCTGCTGCGCGCGACGCTGTGGCGGCCGCGTATTCGCGTGCCCTTTGCCACGCGCGTCGAGGATGGCGTGAAGCGCCCGCTTCGCCTCCGCGTTCCGGTGATGCCGCTCGTCACGATCGCGGCCGGCATCGCCTTCTTCCTCGTCTCGATGAACGCCACGCAATATCTGCCGACCGGCTTCATCCCGCCGGTCGACGAGGGCCGCATCGTCACCTCGGTCGAGCTGCCGCCCGGCGCACGCCTCGATGAAACGGAACGCGTCAGCGACGCGATCTCGGCAACGCTCGGCAAGATCGATGGCGTCGAAAGCGTCTTCGTGATGGGCGGCACCTCGCCGACCGGCACGCTGGAGAAACGCCGCGCCACGGTCATCCTCAACCTGACGCCGAAGGAGAGCGGCCGCCCGAGCCAGAAGGACCTGCAATTCGTGGTGCAGGACGCGCTCGCCGGCATTCCCGACATCCGCGCCTTCTTCATGAACGAACGTGGCGACCGGGAGGCAACGGTCGGCATTCTCGGCCGCGACGGCGACGCCGTGGCTGCCGCCGCGAGCAATCTCGAAGCAGAGATGCGCAAGGATCCGATTTTCTCCAATCCGGCGGCGCAGGCTTCCTTCGCGCGGCCTGAGATCCGGATCAGCCCGAAGGCCGATCAGGCCGCCGATCTCGGCATCTCCACCAGCGCGATCTCGGAAACGGTCCGCGTCGCCACCATGGGCGATGCCGACAGCCAACTCGCCAAGTTCACGGTCGGCGACCGGCAGATCCCGATCCGCGTCGAACTCACGGAAGGGTCGCGCGGCGATCTCTCGCTGCTCTCGGCGTTGCGCGTGCCAACCGGTTCGGGCGGCTCGGTGCCGCTGTCGACCGTCGCCAATATCGGCTTCGGCCAGGGCCCGTCGACGATCGAGCGCTATGATCGCGAACGGCTGGTCAAGGTCGGCACGGATATGGCACCGGGCTACACGTCAGGCCAGGGGCTCGACCGCATCAAGGCTCTGCCGGCGGTCAAGGATTTCCCCGCCGGTGTCCGTATTCAGGACACGGGCGACGCCGAGATCCAGGGCGAGGTCTTCTCAGGCTTTGCCGTGGCGATGGGCGCCGGCATCATGATGGTCTTCGTTGTGCTGATCCTGCTCTTCAACAGCGTCATCCAGCCGATCACCATCCTTGCTTCGCTGCCGCTTTCGGTCGGCGGCGTGGTCGCGGCCCTGCTGCTCACCAACAACGCGCTCTCGATGCCCGTCATCATCGGCATTCTCATGCTGATGGGCATCGTCACCAAGAACGCGATCATGCTGGTGGAGTTCGCCCTCGAGTCGATCCGCACCGGGCACCCGCGCGAGGTGGCGATGATCGACGCCGGGCAGAAGCGGGCGCGGCCGATCGTCATGACCACCATCGCCATGGCCGCCGGCATGGTGCCGAGCGCGCTGGCCTTCGGCGCCGGCGGCGAATTCCGCTCGCCGATGGCGCTGGCGGTGATCGGCGGGCTGATCTTCTCGACCGTGCTGTCGCTGGTATTCGTGCCGGCGATGTTCATGCTGATGGACGACATCGGCAACGCCATCGGGCGCGTCAGCCGCCGCTTCATCCAGGCCAACAAGGACGAGGCGGAGGCGGCCGAAAGCCCGCCGATGCACTAGCGCTCAAAGCCCGGCGCGCGCGACGCTGGACAGCTTTGCCGCCTCCAGCAGCAGGATGCGGCCGCGCCTGAGATCGACCAGCCCTTCCTTGCGCCACTGCTGGAGCTGGCGGTTGACGCTCTCCCGCGCCGCGCCGACGAAGATGCCGAGCTGCTCCTGCGAGATGTGCACTTCCGAGCCGAAATCGGAGGCGAGCGCACAGAGCCGCCGCGCCAGCCGCACCGGCAGCGGCAGCAGAACCGATTCCTCCATCCGCTCGCTCATCCAGCGGATGCGCTGGCACAGCAGCGCGATCAGCTTCACCGCAACCCGCGGCTCCCGCTCCAGATGGGCGAGAAAATCGGCGCGGCGCAGAATGAACAGTTCGCTCGGCTCGTCGGCGATCGCATCGGCGGTGCGCGGCTCGCCGTCGAGCACCGCGACCTCGCCGAACATATCGCCGGAGCCGAGAATGTTGAGCGTCAGCCGCGTGCCGTCGGCGATGCCGGTCTCGATCCGCACCTGCCCCTTGCGGATGCCGAACAAGGCGTCGCCGTCATCGCCCTTCTGAAACAGCACGGCACCCGCAGGCAGATGCTGGGTCTGGCACAGCGCGGCGATGCGCTGAAGCTCCTGCGCGTCGAGATCGGCGAACATCGAATTGAGCTTGAGGAGAACCGCAAATTCCGCTTGCTTGCTCATGTGACCACCTGTCGTGCAAGGCAGTGGATGGGCTGACCGTCGAAACTGCTGCGAAGGAGCACACTTTTGCTAAATCCGGTTCAGGCTGCAACCCGTATATGGCAGAGTGCGCAAGGATCACGGACCTGAGCCTCGATGACCAGCGGCGCGCGCAAAAGACGGAGCAGCCTGTTCGGAAAGTACGTCCTGGCTTTGGTCGGGCTGGTGCTGTTCGTCCTTTCCGTCAATGCCGCGCTCGAAACCTGGATCATCTATCAGCAGACCAAGGCCAATCTGGTCGGCGCACTCGCCGACAAGGCGGAGGCGGCCGCCCGCCGGATCGCCCAGGGTCTCGGCGACACCCAGCGCCAGATCGGCTGGGTGACGCGCGCCAGCGTCACCACGCTGGAGGAGCGCCGCGCCGACTATGCGCTTTTGATGCGGCAGTTGCCCGCCGTACAGCAGGTGACGCTGATCGATGGCGAGGGCCGCGAGCAGCTCGTGGTGACACCGCAGGCCGCGACGATCGGCAGCGGTGCGGACCTCTCGCACGATCCGCGCTTCACGCAGGCCCTTGCCAAGGGCACCTGGCACGCACCGGTGACGTTTCAGAACGGCCAGCCGATCCTCGCCATCGCCATGGCCCATTCCGGCCGCGGCGCTGGCGTCAGCGTCGCGCAGATCAATCTGGCGATGCTCCCGAACTGGGTTCAGGACGGACAGGCCGGCCGCACCGGCCGCACCGTCGTGGTCGACGGCAAGGGGCGGCTGATCGCAAGCTCCGACAAGGCCGCAAGGCTCGGCGCGGATCTCGCCCGGCTGCCGCAGGTCGCGGCCGTCCTCGCCGGCGCCGCACCGCTCGCGCAGGGCCAGCAGCCCGACGGCAGCTCGGTGCTGGTCGCATCCAGCGAGGTACCGAACGACAGCCGCTGGACCGTGTTCGCCGAACAGCCATTGAGCGAGGCGCTTCGCCCGATCCAGCACCTGCTGCTCCGGCTCGGCATGCTGATGGCCTTCGGGCTTCTCGTCGCGACCATCGCCGCAACGCTGCTGGCGCGGCACATGCTCGGGCCGATCCGCGCCTTGAGCGCGGGCGCGCACCGCCTCGGCGCGGGCGACTTCTCCGGCCGCATCAGCGTGAATACCGGCGATGAACTGGAAGACCTCGCCGGGCAGTTCAACGGCATGGCGGCGCAGCTCCAGGAATCTTACACCCGCCTCGAAACGAAGGTCGAGGAGCGCACGCACGACCTTGCACAGTCCGTCAACGAACTTCGGACGATCGAGGAGGTCGGCCGCGCGGTTGCCTCCTCGCTCGATCTCGGCGCGGTGCTCGGCACGATCGCGACCAGCGCGCTCGCGATCACCGATGCCGATGCCGTGCTGATCCATGACTTCGATCCGGCGACTGCAAGCTTCTCGCTGATCGAGGCGAAGGGCGCGGCGGCGGCGCTCGCGGGAAGCTTCCCGGCCCGCCTCCTGCATGAGGCGGCAAAGCGCGACGCGCCCCTGATGCTCGGCGATCTTGCCGCCCATGCCGGCGAGCCGGAGATCGCGCGCGCTCTCGCAAGCGGCTTTCAGGCGATGCTGGTGGTGCCGCTCAGCGATCAGTCGGGCACGCTCGGCGCACTCGTCTTGATGCGCAAGGCCGGCGGCTCCTATCCCGAAAACATGCTCGGCCTGATGCGGACCTTCGCCCATCAGGCGTCGCTGGCGATGCGCAATGCGCGGCTGTTCCACGAGGTCGAGCAGAAGGGCAACGAGCTCGCCCGCGCCAATGTCATCGTCAAGACCCAGGCCGACCGGCTGCAGGAGCAGACCGACAAGCTGCGCGACTGGAACAAGTCGCTGGAAGGCCGCGTCGCGCTGCAGCTCTCCGAAATCGAGCGCATCCGCAGGCTGGAGCGCTTCCTCGCGCCGCAGGTCGCCCAGCTCATCGCCTCCTCCGATGGCCATGACGCGCTGCTCGCCAACCAGCGCCGCGAAGTCACCGTGGTGTTCTGCGATCTGCGCGGCTTCACAGCCTTCACGGAAAATTCCGAGCCGGAGGAGGTGATGAACATTCTGCGCGAGTATCACCGCGCGCTCGGCGAACTGATCTTCCGCTTCGAGGGCACGCTCGACCGCTACGCCGGCGACGGCGTCATGGTGATGTTCAACGCCCCCCTGGCGCTGCCCGATCACGTCGAACGCGCGGTGCGGATGGCGGTCGCGATGCGCGACAGCATGGCGGCGCTGACGGCGCGCTGGCGCAATCGCGGCCACAGCCTCGGGTTCGGAGTCGGCATCGCGCTCGGCTACGCCACGATCGGCCAGATCGGATTCGATCGCCGTCTCGAATACGCCGCTGTCGGCAGCGTCACCAATCTGGCCTCGCGGCTGTGCGACGAGGCCGAGGCCGGGCAGATCATCGTCAGCCAGCGGGTCTATGGCGAGGTCGCGGGCTCCGTCGTGGCCCGGGCCATCGAGCCGCTTGCGCTGAAGGGGTTTGCCCGCCCGGTTCCGGCGATGGAGGTGCTGGGCTGGCGCGACGACGCCCCCGGCACCTTCGCCGACGAGGGCTCCCGGCCGGCGTCCCCAGCCTGACCGCCGCTCGCAACGGTGGCTGTTGCGAAGATGTCGGCGCTGCCCCATTCTGACCCGCCACAGCGACGACAGGACCCCTCATGCCGATCACGCAAGGCGCAGGACATGACCGCCGCTCGCGGGCTGCACTCGCCGCTCCGCTGGCGCTGGCACTGGTCGCCGCCGTGCCCGTCGTTCCGGCGCACGCACAATCCGGCGACGGCGCCAAGGAACCGGCCGCGGGGCGCGGGCAGGCCGTCACGGTGCTGCGCGCCGCACGGACCTGCTTCGCCAGCAGCGTCCAGATTTTCGGCGTGCTGGTCCCGCGCGACGAGGTGCCGGTGATGCCGCCGCGCGACGGGCTGAAGGTCGTCGACGTGCTGGTCGACGCCGGCGATCAGGTGACCGCCGGGCAGACACTGGCGACGCTGCGTGATCCGAACGGCGGCGCCACGCCGCTGACCGCGCCCGCGGCGGGCGTCATCAGCGCCTCGACGGCCCTCATCGGCATGACCACCTCCCTGCGGTCCGATCCGTTGTTCAAGATCATCGCGGGCGGCGCGTTCGACATGGTCGGGCAGGCCACCGCCGAGGACATGCTCAAGCTCAAGGCCGATCAGGCCGCGACGGTCCGCGTCGCGGGTGCCGGCGACATCTCCGGCAAGGTCCGTCAGGTGGCAGCGACCGTCGAACCCAACACCCAGCTCGGCCGTGTCACCATTGCCCTCGACGCATCGAAGCGCCTGCTCGCCAATGCCGCCGCCAGCGCAACCGTCAAGATGAGCGAGAGCTGCGGCCTGTCCGTGCCGCTGACGGCGGTGCTCTATAGCGATGGCGCGACGATCGTTCAGGTCGTCCGCAACGAGCGCGTGGAGACGCGGCAAGTGACCGTCGGCCTGCTGGCGGGCGGGCAGGTCGAGATCCGCTCCGGCATCAAGGAAGGCGATGTCGTGGTCGCGCGCTCCGGCGCGGCCCTGCGCGAAGGCGATTTCGTCCGCGCCGTCACGACCGGGCAGGCCTCACCGAACGACAGCCAAAAATAGCGCCAAAAAACAACGGCCGGGGAAAATCCCCGGCCGCCGTTTCTTATTGAGCAAAACTCACCGCACCAGCGTATTGCGGAACTGCCACGGATCGCTGGTGTCGATGTCCTCGGGGAACAGGCCGGGACGGCCGGTGAGCGGCGTCCAGTCGGTGTAGTAGCCCTTCAGGCCGCCGAGATAGGGCTCCTGAATTTCGAGGCAGCGGCGATAATCGACCTCGTCGGCCTCGACGATGCCGGCCTTCGGATTCTCGATCGCCCAGACCATGCCGGCGACCACCGCCGAGGTAACCTGCAGGCCGGTCGCGCTCTGATAGGGCGCCACCCGGCGGGTTTCCTCGATCGAGAGCTGCGAGCCGAACCAGTAGGCGTTCTTGGCATGGCCGTAGAGCAGGACGCCAAGCTCGTCGATGCCGTCAACGATCTCGTCTTCCTCCAGAATGTGCCAGTCCGGCTGCATTTGGCCGGCCGCGCCGAACATTTCGTGCAGCGACACCACCGCATCATTGGTCGGGTGGTAGGCGTAGTGGCAGGTCGGGCGGTAGACCACCTTGTCGCCGTCGCGCACCGTAAAGTAGTCGGCGATCGAGATCGACTCGTTGTGGGTGACGAGGAAGCCGTATTGCGGGCCGGGCGTCGGGCACCAGGAGCGGACGCGCGTGTTGGCGCCGGGCTGCTCCAGGTAGATGGCGGCCTTGCAACCCTTCTTCTGCTTCCTGGCGTTCTTCGGCATC
>DATMGR010000037.1:0-136281 GCA_035555375.1 Kaistia sp.
CGACAACACGGTCACGACGACCAATGCCGGCACGGTCAATGCTGGCCTTGCTGGCGTGATCGGCGTTGGCATTGGCGACAATAACACCGTCTCGGCCAGCAGCAGTGGCACGGTTACGGCTGGCCTCGTCGGCGTCGGTGCACTCGGCGTTGGGGATAACAATTCGGTCAACGCCCAGAACGAATATTTCGGCACGGTCAATGCGGACATCGCCGGTGTGCTCGGCGTCGGCATCGGCGACGGCAACACTGTCTCGGCTGGTAACATCGGCAATGTCACGGCTGGGCTGGTCGGTGTCGGTGGTCTCGCCGTCGGCGACGACAATTCCGTCACGGTGCTCAACGACGGCTTCGGCAACGTCGATGCGGGCCTCGCCGGTGTCATCGGCGTGGGCATCGGCGACGACAACACGGTTAGCGCGACCAACAAGGGCACAGTTACGGCTGGCCTCGTCGGCGTCGGTGCGCTCGGCGTCGGCGATGACAATTCGGTCAACGCCCAGAACGAATATTTCGGCACGGTCAATGCGGACATCGCCGGTGTGCTCGGCGTCGGCATCGGCGACGGCAACGCTGTCTCGGCTGGCAATGTCGGCAATGTCACGGCCGGGCTGGTCGGTGTCGGCGGTCTCGCCGTCGGCGACGACAATTCCGTCACCGTGCTGAACGACAACTTCGGCAACGTCGATGCTGGCCTTGCGGGCGTGATCGGCGTTGGCATCGGTGACGACAACACGGTCACGACCACCAACAGGGGCACCGTCACGGCGGGTCTCTTTGGTGTCGGCGGCCTCGCGGTCGGTGACGATAACACGGTCACGACGGTCAATTCCGGCACGGTCGATCCGGCCATCGCCGGTGTGTTCGGGATCGGTATCGGCGACAACAACACCGTCAGCGCCACCAGCAGTGGTACCGTGACGGCTGGGCTTGTCGGCGTCGGCGCGCTCGGCGTCGGTGACAGTAATTCGGTCGACGCCCAGAACGAGTATTTCGGCACGGTCAATGCCGACATCGCGGGGGTGCTCGGTGTCGGTATCGGCGACAGCAACATCGTCTCGGCTGGTAACATCGGCAATGTCACTGCCGGCCTGGTTGGTGTCGGTGGTCTCGCCGTCGGCGACGACAACTCCGTCACGGTGACGAACGACAACTTCGGCAACGTCAATGCCGGCCTCGCCGGCGTCATCGGCGTCGGCATCGGCGACGACAACCGGGTTCGCGTTGGAAACAGCGGCACGGTCACCGCCGGCCTCGTCGGCGTCGGCGGTCTCGTCGTCGGTGACGACAATAGCGTCGGCGTGAAGAACAGCGGCTTGATCGACGCTGATGTTGCCGGATTGATCGCGGTCGGTGTCGGTGATGACAACTCTGTCAGCGCGCGCAATTTCGGCGCGGTCACGGCTGGCCTCGTCGGGGTCGGCGGTCTCGCTTATGGCGACGATAGCCATGTAACGGCGAACAATGCTTGGAACGGTGCTGTAACGGCCGATGTCGCGGGCGTGATGGGCGTCGCCATCGGCGACGACAATACGGTCGGTGTCGGGAATAGCGGTGTGGTGACGGCCGGCCTCGTCGGCGTCGGCGGACTCGCTGTCGGCGATGATAACCGCGTCGCTGCGACGAATTTCGGTACGGTCAATGCCGGTCTCGCCGGGGTGATCGGCGTCGGCATCGGCGATGACAACAGGGTTCGTGTTGGAAACAGCGGCGCGGTCACGGCCGGCCTCGTCGGAGTCGGCGGTCTCGTCGTCGGTGACGACAATAGCGTCCGTGTGAGGAATGCCGGCAGCATCGATGCTGATGTTGCAGGATTGATCGCGGTCGGTGTCGGTGATGACAACTTTGTCAGTGCGCGCAATTTCGGCACGGTCACGGCTGGTCTCGTCGGCGTCGGCGGTCTCGCTTATGGCGACGATAGCCAGGTGACGGTGTTGAACAGCGGCACAGGCACGGTGGATGCCGGCCTGGCCGGCCTGCTGGGGGTCGGCATCGGCAACGACAACACCGTTATCGCCAGCAGCAACGGCGACGTGACGTCCCTCTTCGTGGGCGTCGGCGCGCTCGCGGTCGGTGATGACAACATGGTAAGCGCCGGAAATGGCGGATTGATCAATGCCGGCGTCGCCGGACTGCTCAGCGTCGGCGTCGGCGACCGCAACGAGGTTCGAGCCATTAATGGCGGTGGGGTCGAGGCGGGACTGGTCGGCGTCGGCGGGCTTGCCTATGGCGATGAGAGCTCGGTCACCGTCCTGAACGACACGCCCGGCACGGTCGATGCTGGCCTCGCGGGTCTGCTGGGCGTCGCCATCGGCGATGGCAATACCGTCTCTATCGGCAATGACGGCGACGTCGCGGCGGGTCTCGTTGGGCTCGGCGGCCTCGCCTATGGCGGCGATAGCTCGGTGACGATCGAGAACGGCGTCAATGGCACGGTCAATGCAGGGCTCGCCGGCCTGATCGGCGTCGGTGTGGGCGACGACAACGGCGTGTCCGTCACCAACAATGGCGACGTCTTCGCCGGCCTCATTGGCGCGGGCGGTCTCGTCTTTGGCGACAACAACACCGTGGATGTCGCAAATGCCGGACTGATCGACGCGACCGTCGCGGGCGTCGTCGGTGTCGGTGTCGGCGATCTCAATTCGGTGTCGGCCAGCAACAGCGGCGTCGTCAATGCGGGCGCTGTCGGCGTCGGCGGCCTCGCCTATGGCATCGACAATGAAGTCACCGTTGCGAACAGCAGCACCGGCGCAGTCGGCGGCGGTCTCGCCGGGCTCGTGGGTGTCGGCATCGGCGACGCCAATACCGTCACCGTGACGAATGACGGCGCCGTGTCGGCAGCCCTTGTCGGCGTCGCTGGTCTCGTCACTGGCGACAACGGCTCGGTGTCGGTCTCGAATGGCGTCGATGGTCTCGTCGGCTTCGGGCTTGCCGGCATGGTTGGCGTCGCAATCGGCGACGGCAATGCGGTGTCCGCAACCAACGAAGGCGGAATCAGTGCCGGCCTTGTGGGCATCGGCGGTCTCGCCGTCGGTGATAGCAGTTCGGTCACGATCCTCAATGACGGCACCGGCACGGTGTATGCCGGTCTCGCCGGGCTCGTCGGTGTCGGCATCGGCGATGGCGATAAGGTGAGCCTGACCAACAATGGCGACGTCACCGCTGCGCTGGTGGGCATGGGCGCACTCGCTATCGGCGATGACACGTGGGTCACCATGACCAATTCCGGCCTCGTCAATGCGGATGGCGCCGGCATGCTCGGCCTCGGCTTCGGCGAAGAGGCCGCGGTGCGCGCAACGAACAACGGTGTCGTGACGGGCGGTCTCGTCGGCGTGGCCGGCGTCGCGGTCGGCGACGACGGCTCTGTGCTCGCCAGCAACAGCGTGACGGGCTCGATCGACGCTGACCTGGCCGGCATGGTCGCGGTGGGCGTCGGCGACAGGGCCTTCATTTCCGCGTCCAACTACGGTGAGGTGCAGTCGGGCCGCGTCGGTATCGCTGCCGTCGGCATTGGTGACGCCGGCCCCACCATGGCCGACAATTACGCGCTGGTGGACGCGGGCGTGGCAGGCGTCATCGCCGTTGGCGTTGGCGACGGCGCTGCGGTGACGGCTGGCAACAGCGGCACAGTCACGGCCGGAGCGCTCGGCCTCGGATCGCTCGCGGTCGGCGACAGCAATCAGATCAATGCTTTCAATAGCGCCGGCAGCACCGTGAACGCCAGCCTTGCCGGCATGATCGGCATCGGCATCGGCGACGGCAACGAGCTTTCCGTACGGAACCGGGGCTCGGTGACGTCGGACGGGGTCGGTGCCGGGGGGCTTCTCTTCGGCAATGGCGGTTCGATCCAGGTCCTCAACAGCGACAGCGGAGTGGTCGACGCCGGCTTTGCGGGTCTCGTCGGCGTCGCGGTCGGCGACAACAACATGGTTGGCATCGGCAACAGCGGCGCTGTCGACGCCGGCCAGATCGGCCTCGGCGGGCTTGCCGTCGGCAATGGCAACATCGTCAACGCGATCAATTACGGGGTCGTCGATCCCGACCTCGCGGGCGTCATCAGCGTCGGTGTCGGCAGCGGCAACACCGTCGCGGCGGCCAACAACGGGAGCGTGTCGGCCGGCTTTGTCGGCGTCGGGGCGCTCGCCTTCGGCGACGACAATCAGGTCTCGGCCAGCAGCAGCGGCACGATTTCGGCGAATGTCGTCGGCCTCGTGGGTGTCGCGGTCGGCAGCGACAACACGGTGACCATCGACAACAGCGGCATGATCGCGTCGGGTCTGCTCGGCATCGGCGGTCTCGCCTATGGCGACGGCAATTCGGTCGCCATCACGACGACGGGAACCGTCGCCGCCGATGACACCGGCATCGCTGCGCTCAGCATCGGCAGCGGGAGCGTCACCGTCGATGTCCTCGGCGAGGTCGAATCCGATGGCCTCGGCGTTTATGCCGTCAATTCCGGAACCGGCGACACGACAGTCGCCATCGAGGGTCCTGTCGGCGGCCGGACCGGCTCGGCGACAGGTGGCGATGGCGTCTGGGTCATCAATTCCGGCGGCGACGGCCTTGTCCAGGTGTCGAGCACCTCGAACGGCACCATCACGGCCGGTGAAAACGGCATCGCGGTCAACAAGTCGCTTGGCAATGGCGACGGGACGAACGCGGTCATCGTGAACGCCGCCGGCGACATCATGGCTGGCATCAATGGCGTGAGCGTCGAGCAGGAGACGGGTGACGGTGCCGTCCAGGTGACGACATCCGGCTCGATCAACGCCGGTGCCACCGGCGTGACCGTGGCCAAGTCCGACGGGTCTGGTGACATCGTCGTCGCGGCGAACGGGGCGATCTCCGCCGCCGATGGCATCCTTGTCTCGGCCGAGAACCAGGACGGCGACATCGACATCACCACGGGCGAGGGGGTTTCCCTCTCGGCTTCGGCGACCGGTATCGGCGCGACCAAGGAGTCCGGAGGATCGGGCGCCATCGCCATCACGACCGGCTCCGGCAGCGCGATCCTTGCCGGCGGGGTCGGCATCTCGGCGACCAACAGCGTTGGTGGCGGCAGTGACGATGTCTCGGTCGCGGTGGGAAGCGACGGGATCGTCACCGCCGGTGCCGACGCGGTGTCGATCTCCAGTGCCGACAGCGCCAGCGTTTCTGCCGGCAGCGGCAGCTATCTCCGCGGCGACAGCGGCGAGACCGGGACGGGCAGTGCCATCGCCGCCGCCAGCGGTGCCGTCACCTCGGTGACGATCGGCTCGGACGCAGTGATCTCCGGTGCCGGTACCGACGCGGCCAATGCGGTCATATCGATCAGCAGCGGCACCGCCTCGACGATCGACATCGCCAGCGGCGCGCTGGTCACGGCCTGGTCCTATGACGGCAGCACGCCCGAGAACGACAATCTCGCGGCGGCCGCGAGCAGCATGGCCATCAATGCGGCGGGCGGCTCGGTGACGATCAACAATTACGGCACGCTGGTCGGCCGGATCGGCCTCTCCGACAATGCCGACATTTTCAACAACTACAGCTCGAACAGCTGGATCGTCGTCGGCAACAACAACTTCGGCGGCGGTTCGGACACGCTCAACAATCCCGGGCGGATCCAGACGGCCCTCAACGGTGCAGTCGCGGAGCAGACCAACCTTTCCTCGCTGGAAAGCTTCGTGAACGGCGATCCGTCCCAGGTCGGGGTCGGTCTCGTCAGCATGAGCGACGAGACCGCCGGCCAGCTGGCCTATAACGCCCGCCGCGACCTGACCTATACGAGCGGCACGTTCACGGGCGTCGGCAACAGCACGCTGGCGGTCGATGCCTATCTCGGCGGTCCCGGCTCGACGTCCGATACGCTGGTGGTTGGCGGGCTCGACGTGAACGGTAATCCGATCGCCGGCGCGGTGACCTACGGAAAGACGCAGATCCTCGTCCATGACGTCAATACGGGACCCGGCGCCTTCAACCCGACGGGTATCGCGGTCGTCCAGACCCAGAACGGCACGAGCCCGGTTGGGACCTTCGTGATCGATCCCAACTCGGCCAACTATTCCAGCCGGTTTGGCGGCATCATCGACAAGGGACTGTTCTTCTACGATCTCGCGACGGCACCGACGGCAACCGGGACGACGCAGCTTCTTGTCGGCTTGCCGGATCAGGAAGCTCTGGAATTCCCGTCCTTCGTCACCGGTGCACAGACGATCTGGCACGAAACGGCGGGCCTCTGGCTCGATCGCCAGGCCGACCTTCGCTCCTACTTCCTCAACCCGCCTCCGGCGACGCCGGATGATGGGTCGTCCAAGCTCGGAACGGGAGCGGTTGCCGCGTCTCAGAAGAGCCTGACGCCGGGCGTATGGGCGAAGGCCGTCGGCAGCTGGATGAACCGGGACAGCAATACCGGCTACAGCGTGTTCGACAAGAACTTCGATTTCGACACGTCCTACAACCAGAACACCTATGGCTTCATGGCCGGCGCCGATATCGGCGGCAACATCACCGACAAGTCGGCGCTGCTGTTCGGTGTCCTCGGCGGCTATGTCACCTCGCAGCTCGATTTCGACCAGTCACCGACATCGGGCGACTACAGCGGCGGCACGGTCGGCGTCTACGGCACCTACATCAATGGCGGCTTCTTCCTCGACGGCCTCGTCAAGGCGGACTTCCTCAATCTCGACTACACCGCCCCGACGCTGTCGGGCTACGGAGCGGCGAGCGGGTCGTCCGACGTGACATCGCTCGGCTTCGTCATCGACTCGGGCTACCGCATCCAGTGGACGCCGCAGATCTTCTTCGAGCCGGTCGCCACGCTCGCCTATGTCAATGCCAGCATCGACAGCATGGCCAGCGTCTCGAACAGCCTCGTCGAGTTCAACGATGGGGAAAGCCTGCGCGGTGCCATCGGAGCTCGCTTCGGCGGACGGGTCTATGATGCAGAGAATTTCTGGATCGAAGCATCGGCCGTCGGGCGCCTGTGGTATGAGTTCGATGGCGACAACAGCGCCACGATCCTCAATGCCGGCACGCCGTTCACGGCTACGGATAATTTCGGCGGAGCCTTCGGCGAGGTTGGCGGCAGCCTCAACCTCTTCGGCAAGGACAGCGGGTGGAGCGGCTTCCTGAACGCGGATGTGAAGTTCAGCAACGAGTTCACCTCGGGTACGACGCTGACGGGCGTGCGCTACAACTGGTAGCTCGTCGCCTCTCGTGACAGCAGACAGCGGGCCGACCTTTCGAGGTTGGCCCGCTTTTCATCGACGGCGTCGTTTCCACTCCCGACCGCCGCTACCGCGTAAACAAGGAAGTTCAGATGCAACGCGCGCTTGGTTTCGTTCATCCGGCCCGCTCGGTCGGCGTCGCAATCGCTCTCTGTGCCGGCCTGATGGCGTCGTCGTCTTCGGCGCAGACTCCGGCGCCGAAGCCCGAGGTCAGCGCTCCCAAGCGCACGGAAACGGTGGTCTATGACAACTGGACCGTGACCTGCAACGACACCCTGTCGAAGGATGCCAAGCGCAGCTGCGCGGCCAATCTCAGGATCGTCAACAACAAGACGCAGCAGAACCTGCTGGTCTGGGAGATCGGCAACGACGCGGCCGGCAAGCCGACCTTCGCGCTCCGCGTGCCGCTCGGCATCCTGACCCGGCCAGGGATCGTGCTGACGGTCGGTGCTGGCAAACCTCACAAGATCGACTTTGTCCTCTGCGATCCGCAGGGCTGTGAAGCCGCCGGAGCGTTCGACAATGCGCTGTCCCGGGAACTCGGCGCGGCTAGCGAGGCGACCGTGACATTCGTTGCTACCACCGGACAGGCGATCGCCCTCAAGGTGCCGCTGAAGGGCATCGCCGAAGCGGTGCCGGCTCTCCGGGATTGATTTGCGCCGGCGCGCAAGGTCCGCCGCAATGGCGGACCGGCGCCTCTGAGGCTCCGTGTTACCGCTGGGTGGCTGTATCTCGTGCGAGGCGGCGCGAGAGAGCGCGCTGCGACCGCGTTTTCGTAGATGGCGTCCACCGTGCTCATGTTACCGATCGCATCGAGCCCTCCAGTCGGCAGCGGTGTGCGGCGGCATCTGGCGGGCTTTGTCGTCCCAACGGATACCAGCAACGCGTCCTGGCGGGGCGGAGGTCCGTCCCGGCGCTTCGCCGGCAAAAATAGTCTACTCGTAGACCGTCTGTCCGGTCTCGTGCTTGCGTAGCCAATCCCAATCGATGCTGACGCCGAGCCCGGAACCCTCCGGAACGGCCACGCAACCATTCGCGTCGACCCCGTCGAGATCGTCTGAATAGCCGTCGGCAAAGATGTGGCACTGGGTTGAGGCTCCCGGCACCTTGGGATGCACCAGGCCGAGTTCGTAATAGTTGGTATTGCGGATCGAGGCCATGCAGTGGCGTGGTGCCGGACCCGGCGCATGGATCTCGCAAGCGAGGCCGAAGCCTTCCGCCACATGCGCCAGCTTCATCACCCCGGTGATGCCGCCGTCATAATCGACATCGGCACGGACATAGTCGGTTCCCTCGGCGATGATCTGGTCGACGCGCAATTCCATGCCGCGCACATGCTCGCCGAGCAGGATCGGCGTCTTGATGATCTGGCGGAGCTTCTTGTGGGCGAAAGCCGACTGGCCTCCGTCCTTGTAGGGGTCTTCGAGCCAGAAATAGCCCGCCTCGTCGCAGGCCCTGCCGACCTTGAGCGCATCGGCCCAGGTCTCGTATTCGCAGGCCGGGTCGATCATCAGGTCCATGCTGTTGCCGACCGCCTTGCGCGTCTGCAGCACCGTGGCCACTTCGCGCTCGATGGGTCCGTTGCCCCAGCCATGGATCTTGAAGGCGGGATAGCCCATTTCCTTGCATTGCAGGGCGAAGTCGCCAAAAGCCTCGGGGCTGTCGAGGCCGCCGTTGTCGTCGCCATGATAGGTCGAGGCGTAGGCCGGCAGGCGTTTGCGCCAGCCGCCGAGCAGCGCATAGATCGGCAGGCCCGCCGCCTTGCCAGCAATATCCCATAGCGCCACGTCGATCGGCGCCATGCCGAAGCGATCCTGCTTGCGCAGCGCGCGCTTCAGATCGTTCCAGATCAGCTCGCGCTCGAGCGCGTTCCGGCCGATCAGATAATGCGCGACCATGGCCACCTGCGCATAGGAAACGCCATTGCCGCCGACATATTCCCCGGTGATGCCGGCTTCGGTCTCGATCGTGAAGACATAGCCGACCTGCTCGGCGGTCGAGCCCTTCAGATAGATGTGGTTGAAGCCGTTGTAGTCAGCGCCGAGTTCGCGCGCGCGCCATTTGTATTGACGCACGCTCAGCCGCTTGATGCGCAGATCCTCAGACATGGCGATATCTCCTCCTCCTGGAATTAGCCGCGGCGCGCCAGGGCGACCGCCTGCCTGAGCGCCGCGAGCAGGCTGCGCTCGTCCGCCTTGCCGGTCCCGGCGATATCGAAGGCCGTGCCATGATCGACCGAGGTTCGAATGACCGGCAGTCCCACGGTGACGTTCACGCCGTCCTCGATGCCGAGCACCTTGACCGGGCCATGGCCCTGGTCGTGATACATGGCCACGACCAGATCGAAGTCGCCGCGCTGGGCGCGGAAAAACAGCGTATCGGCGGGCAGCGGCCCTTCGACATCGATGCCGCGGGCCTGCAGCGCCTCGACCGCGGGGATGATCTTGCTTTCCTCTTCGCCATGACCGAACAGGCCATGTTCGCCGGCATGCGGATTGATGCCGCAAACGCCGATGCGCGGATTCGGGATGCCGGCGCGGACAAGCGCCGCGTGGCCGCGCAAGATGGTGCGCTCGACGAGGCCCGGCTCGATCCGGGCAATGGCATCGATCAGGCCGATATGGGTGGTCACATGGATGACGCGCAGCTTCGGCGTCATCAGCATCATCGAGACTTCCTCGGTACCGGTCAGCGCCGCCAGCATCTCGGTATGGCCGGGAAAGGCATGCCCGCCGGCGTGGAGCGCCTCCTTGTTCAAGGGGGCGGTGCAGATGGCATCCACCGCGCCGATGGTCATCAGTTCGACAGCCTTGCGCACGAACTGGAATGCCGCATCGCCGGCCACCCCGGAGAGCGCGCCCCAGGCGAGATCATCGGGAATGAGCGGAAGGTCGATGCAGGCGACGACGCCGGGGCGAATATCAGCATCTTCGACCGAAGCGATCGCCTGCACCGCCAGCTGACTGCCGAGCAGCGCCCCAGCCTTGCGCAGCCGGGCGGCGTCGCCGACCACGATCGGCCGGCAGTCCTCGAACAGCGCGCGATGCGCGAGGCTCTTCATGATGATTTCCGGCCCGACGCCGGCGGCATCGCCCATGGTGATGGCAATCGTGGGAAGGGTCATGAGGCCATGCGGGATCTGGAGGGATAGGGGGTGTCGCGTCGGCCAGCATGCAGCGTGGAGCGCATCGACGAGTGTCCGGCTGTGCTCGGGCCAGGACGGTGCGACCAGCGCCCGTTGCGCGCCGCCGCGCAGTCGGCGGCGCCGGAGAGATCGTCAGCAAGGATCGGGATGTCCAAGCGGCGCTCCTCGATCAGGGCATCGTCGCCGCATGGCCGGTTCGCGCCGCGATCAGATCGGCGAGGCGCTGGCGGCGGACGCAGTTTCCAAGCGCGAAGGATTCGGCGAGCGCGATGACGGTCTCGTCATCGTCGATATCAGCGAAGAGTTTGCCGAAATCCTCGGCCATCGGTTCGCCGAGCAGGATGCTGCGAACGAGTTGCTGGGCCCAGTTCTGCTGTCCGAACGGAAATGGGTCGAAGGTCGGATATTCCTTGGCAATCGTTTCCTCGACCGGTCCCATGATATAGCGGACATCGGCATCGCTGGAGCCCCAGCTATCGACGCCGAGCCGGGCCTTCTTGTCGGTCACCGGCTTGATGCGCGTCCGCCAGGGCGACTGGGCATCCGCGTAGACGAGGCCCTGACCGCCGATATCCTTGTAGGCCCAGAGCGACCAGTGGGCGTCGTGTTCGTTGTAGATATCGAGCTGGTCTTCGAGCAGGTGGTAGCGATCCGCATCGCGGTCGAGATCGCCGGTGAAGACGGGGCCGAATTCGCCGATCCAGATCGGCGTCCCTGTCTTGCGCATGAACTCGGTGCGCTTCAGGAAGGTCTCCTCGATATTGGCGCGATCCACATAGACACCGCGGGTAATGCCCGGATAGGGGCCGCCATAGGAATAGCCCGGCAGCTTGTAGTCATGCGCGGCATAGACAGTGTTCGGATAAGGCTCGAAGCCCTCGAAAGCGCTGAAATCCTGGCCATAGCGATTGCCGTCGAGGAAGATGATGTGGTCGGGATCGATGGCGCGAATGGCGTCGATGGCGCGGTCGTAGAACGGCTTGATCCTGGCGTTGCTGGCGTCACCTGGCTCATTCATGATGTTGTAGCCGGCGACCGTCGCATTGCCTTTGTAGTGCAGCGCCAGCTGGCTCCACAGATTAACGACGCGGTCCTGGAAGTGCCGGTGCTGCCAGAATAATGCCTTGTGGGTGGCGTTGTCGCTGTGCCAGTGCATGTTCTGCGCGCCAGGCAGCGCATGCAGATCGAGAATGGCGTAGAGGCCATGGCGCTCGCACATGGCAATGACGCTGTCGAGCAGCGTGAATCCCGCCTCCTTCATTTCGAAGGGGCGATCGTCATCCTCGAAATGCCGATAGCTGAACGGAATCCGCACATGGTTCATGCCGAGCGAGGCCAAATAGCGGGCGTCCTCGTCGGAAAAGAACGATGCCATGAAGCGCCCGAAGAAGAGGGCATAGCGATCGGGCCCGAGGGCGCGCAGCAGCGCCTCACGCTGCAATGTTTCGGTAGAAGGGAACCCGGTGAGGAAGTTCTCCATGTTCATGAAGCCGCCGATATTGTAGCCGCGCAGCGACACGGCCTTGCCCCTGGCATCCAGGATCTTGGTGCCGCTGACGGTCAGGAAGCGATCGTTCATTGGAATGGTCTCGATTGTTTGCGGGTGTGTGCGGCGACCGTCCCGCCAAGTCGGAGCTAGCTTCGATCCTGTCGCGGCGTGGTGCTGGCGCGGACGACCAGGCTGGTCGCCAACTCGATCCGGTGGCTGAGTTCCGACGATTCCCTGCCAAGCAGCATATTGACGGCGAGCGCCGCCATTTCGGCGAGCGGCTGGCGCATGGTCGTCAGGGGCGGGGAGACCCATTCTGCCATCGGGATATCGTCGAAGCCGACGACGCTGAGATCGTCCGGCAGCCGCAGGCCATGCAGCCGCGCCGCCTCGTAGACGCCCATGGCGTGCAGATCGTTCGTTGCGAAGATGGCGGTCGGCGGATCGGGCAGATCGAGCATCGCCGAGGCGGCATTGAGCGCCGTCGGGTGGTGATGCGCGCCCGTGAAGATCAGCGCCGGATCGACCGGAATGCCGGCTCTCATCAGAGCGGCGCGATAGCCGTCGAGGCGTTGCTGGTTGCAGAGCATCGCCGGCCGGCCAGCGATGATGCCGATGCGCGTGTGGCCAAGGCCGATCAAATGGTCCGTCGCCGTCATCCCGCCGGCCCAGTTGGTGACGCCGATGGACGGCGTCCTGGGGTCAGGATGGCCGAGCGGGTCGACGATCACGACCGGCACGGCTAGCGCCTTCAAGCGCTCGCGATGCAGGGGGGTCAATTCGGCGAAGACGAGAATGACGCCATCGGTGCGGCTCGAGCCGATATTGCTGAGCCACCGCGTCTCCTTGGGATCATCGGAAAGGGCCGAGACCGCGATGCGGCATTTGTTCAGGAGCGCCGCCTCTTCAGCGCCTCTGATGATCTCGATGGCGTAGGGACCGAATTCGGGGAAGACGAGGTCGATCAACCACGGCGCGTCCTCTCTCTTCCGCTTGCCGCGGGCATAGCCCGACTGGTTGAGGACCGCTTCCACCCGCTCGCGCGTTTCAAGGGCAACGTCGAAGCGGCCGTTCAGCACCTTGGACACCGTCGGCACCGAAACAGCGGCGGCAGCTGCGACCTCCGCCATGGTCACGCGCCGGCTTCCGTCCTGCTGCCCCTTACGAAGACTCGGGCTTCGCGTCATTCCAGTCCCGCCACTTTGCCGACACGGCGACCGCGCCGTGCTGCGACCTATATCGAGCCTCTGCGCGACGCCGCGCAAGCCCCGCCTCAACTCTCGAAATACACCGAAAATGTTGCGAAAGATGCTGTAAGTCGATCTCGCATTTTCGAGATAGCCAATGTCAAACCACTTGGCAAGGCCGGCCTATCTGATCGAAATAGCCAGGATATCAGCCTTGACGCCTCGGGAGTGGTTCGCTAGCCTTTCCGAAAATCACAATGTGAGCTTCGAAATTTTCGAAAGACTCATGTGCTCGCCGAGGCGAGAGGAAGCGTGACTCTGCCCGGATCTTCGGGGGCGTGGTCGCGTATTCGTTTCGGGGAGGACGGCTAACAGGCCTTATGGGAGGATGACATGCGATCGAAAAGAACAGCGGCCCTGCTCGCCTTGACCGTCTCGGCGCTGACGCTGAGCACGGCGGCCTTTGCTGGCGAAGTGGTGTGGTGGACGCCCAATTGGGGTGAGGCACGCGCCAAGGAACTGGTCGGCAAGTTCGAGGCCGCCAATCCCGGCACCACCATCAAGATGGAAGTCACGACCTCGGACGGCCTGCCGCAGCGCGTGCTGACGGCTCTGCAGTCTGGAGGGGCGCCCGACATCATCGAAGTCCAGCATGGCTGGGTGAACGGTTATGCCCAGAACGGGCTGATCATTCCGCTCGACGATACGATCCAGGACAAGGACGACTACGCCAAGGCTGCGATCGACTATGTCAGTTGGGACGGCAAGCTCTGGGCGATTCCCTATCGGATGGAAACCCGTGCCGTCGTCTTCAACAAGGCCGACTTCAAGGCCGCCGGCCTCGATCCTGACCATCCGCCGCAGACCTGGAAGGAGTTCGTCGACGCCGCGACCAAGCTGACCGGCAATGGCAAGTCGGGCTTCGCCATCACCGGCGGCGGCGAGATGGGCAACACCATCACCGGCTCGCTGCCTTATATCTGGATGAACGGCGGCAGCATCATCTCCGATGACATGACCACGGCGACGGTCAACCAGCCGGCCGCGGTCGAAGCGGTGACCTTTTATACCGACTTCCTGAAAAAAGGCCTGTCGCCGGCTTCGACGCTCGAGAATGACGGCACCGCTGCGCGGCGCCTGTTCATCGCCGGCGCCGTTTCCTCCTATCTCGGCGGCCAGTTCGATATTCCCTCGATCCGGACCGAGAATGCCGCCATCGACATCGGTATCTTCCAGACGCCGCATCCAGATGGCAAGGAAACCGCCGGTGTTCTGGGCGGCTGGAGCTATATCATCCCGAAGGACGCCAAGAATCCGGACGAAGCCAAAAAGTTCCTGCAGTTCCTGAACACATCGGAGAACCAAGGCTTCTTTACGGATACGTTCCCGGTTCGCATTTCGTCCCAGGCGCAGCCGCGCTTCAACGATCCGATCCTTTCCGTCTTTAAGTCGATGCTACCCTATGCGCGGCCGGTGCCGATCCACAAGAACTGGGTCCAGATCAGCCAGGCCTATTTCGACGGCCTGCAGCGGATCATGCTCGGCGAGCAGACCCCGCAGGAAGCCATGGATCAGGCCAACGAAGAGATCCAGGCCCTTCTCGACAGCTGACACGGTCCTCCCGCGGCTCCTCTGGGCATTCGTGCCCGGGGGAGCCGTCCCCCGGACGTTCGTCTTCGCCACAGCTCGCGCCGCGCCGCATGGCAGCGCGCATTGCCGAGCCTTGGCAGATCAGGAAGGCCTCCATGAAATCGCAGACCGGATTGCTGTTCGTCCTGCCGGCGCTGATTGTCCTGTTCATGCTGATTGCCTATCCGGTGGCCTATACGGGGCTGCTCAGCGTCACCGATGGCAATGGCCACCTCGTCGGTTTCAAGAATTTTGCTGCGGTGCTGAAGCCGCGCGTGACGACGCAGGCGTTCATCAACACGATCTACTGGGTGTTTGGCTCGATCGTCTTTCAGGTCGTGCTCGGCACGCTGACGGCGATCCTGCTCAACCAGAGTTTCTTCGGCCGCGGCGCGTTGCGCGCGATCACGCTGATCCCGTGGGTGGTGCCGGGTATCGTCGCGGCGACGACCTGGGCCTGGATGTTCCATACCGAGTTCGGCATCGTCAATTACATGATGACCGGCTCGGGCGTGTTGCAGAGCCCGATCGGCTGGCTAACCAACAAGGACACGGTCATGCCGGTCCTGATCGCCATCAATGTGTGGAAGCTGTTCCCGTTCGTCGCGATCATGGTGCTGGCCGGGCTGCAGTCGATTCCCAACGATCTCTATGAGGCCGCCCGTGTCGATGGCGCCAGCTTCTGGGAAGAGGTCTGGTACGTCATGCTGCCCTCGGTGCGCCCTGTGATCACGGCCGTAACCCTGCTCCTGGTGATCTGGGGCCTGAACTCGATCACCATCATTTATGCGATCACGCGCGGCGGACCGGCGAACAAGACTCTGATCACACCGATCCAGATCTTCCGTCTGGCCTTCGAGAGCTTCCAGTTCAATCAGGCAGCGGCGCTGTCTGTGATCTTCTTCGGCGTCGCCATCGTGGTGGTCTTCATCTACATCAAGGTGCTGTCGGCGCAGCCGGGAGAAGCGAAATGACCGCATCAGCAACGCGGGTCATAGCGCAGCCGAAGATGAAGAAACCCGGCCTCAGCTGGCCTATCATCCTGATCGGCTCGATCCTGGTCGTGGTCGTCTGCCTGTTCCCGTTCGTCTGGATGGGGCTGTCGTCGATCAAGACGCTGAAGGAGCTCTATTCGGTGCCGCCGATCTGGTGGCCGGCCATTCCGACTTTCGACAATTATTACAAGGTCCTGTTCGAAAGTAACATTCCAAGATACTTCCTCAACAGCGTCGTCATCTCGGTCGGATCGACGGGGCTGGCGCTGATCCTGGCAATCTTCGCCAGCTATGGCTTTGCCCGTTTTGATTTCAAGGGCAAGCCATACCTGCAGGCCTTCATCCTGGTCGGGCAGTTGCTGCCGACGGCAGCGATCATCGTTCCATTGTTCATCACGCTGCGGGTCTTGGGCCTCGTCAATACCTATTGGGGCCTCATTCTGGTCTATATGATCGTGACGCTGCCGCTCAGCGTCTGGATGTTGACCAGCTATTTCCGGGCCGTTCCTGTCGAAGTGGAAGAGGCGGCGATCCTCGATGGCGCATCGCGCCTGGGCGTCCTCTTCCGGATCACGCTGCCGCTGTCGCTGCCGGGGCTGGTCGCGGTGATCGTCTATGCGTTCGTCACGACGTGGAACGAGTTCATTTTTGCGCTCTGCTTCGCCACGGACAGTTCGGTCAAAACATTGCCGATCGGGCTTGCCGAATTCTCGACCGAATTCAACACCGACTGGGGTGCGGTCATGGCGGCCTCGGTGGTGATGACAGTGCCGATCGCGCTGCTCTTCCTCGTATTCCAGAAGATGTTCGTCGGCGGACTGACCGCCGGTGCCACGAAGGGGTGAAGATGACCTATTCCGGACCTATCCCGCAGCTCGGGCTCGGCACCTTCGGACGCACGGGCGATGCCGGCACCGAAGCGATCCTGACGGCGATCGAGATCGGCTACCGCCATCTCGATACGGCGCAGACCTACGACACGGAGAAGCAGGTCGGCGAGGCGATGCGCCGTTCCGGGCTTCCGCGCGGCGATCTGTTCGTCACCACCAAGGTCGCCGACACGATGTTCGAAAAGGCAAATTTTCTGCCGAGCGTCGAACGCAGCCTTGCCGCGATCGGCGTCGATCAGGTCGATCTCCTGCTGATCCATTGGCCGAGCCAGAACGATCAGGTGCCGTTCGCCGAGTATATGCTGGAGCTGGCGGAGGCGAAGGCGCGCGGGTTGGCCCGGCTGATCGGCGTCTCCAATTTCCCGATCGCCGATCTGGAGCGCAGCCGCCAATTGCTCGGCGAGGGTGCGATCGCCACCAACCAGATGGAGATCCATCCCTTCCTGCAGACGCCGAAGCTGCGCGACTACGCGCGCGCCATGGGAATGCCTTTGACCGCCTATCAGCCGCTCGCCAAGGGCATGGTCAACGACGATCCGACGATCAATGCCATCGCGGCGGCGCATGGCGTCGGGCCGTCAGCCATCGCGCTGGCCTTCCTGATGGGTGAGGGTCACATCGTGATTCCCGCTTCGGGCAGCGAGGCCAATCTTCGCGCGAATTTCGCCGCGCTCGGCGTGACGCTGACGCCCGAGGAGATGGACCGGATGCGCGCGCTCAATCGCGGCCATCGCCGGATCGATCCTGCCAAGTCGCCGGTCTGGGACGGCCAGGACTAGACGCTCCCGGGATCTGTCGGCATCTGCCTGAAGCGGATGCCTCGCCCGCCCATTCCTGACATCCGGAGTTTTCATGCCCCTCGTCCAAGTCGACATGTCGCGCAAGATGTATGAGGCCCACGCCAAGCAGATGAGCGTGGAACTACAGCAGGCTTTCATCGAAGCGCTCGACGTCAATCCCCTCGACAAGTTTCAGGTCTTCCGGCCGCGCGATGAGGGCGAGCTGGTGTTCGACCCAGATTACGGCCTCGGCAACCGCCAGAACCTGGTGCTCATCCAGATCCTGATGGTCCACAGATACAGCGCCGACCAGAAGCGCGGCCTCTACCGGGCGATCGTCACCCGGCTTGTCGCGATCGGCATCCGTAAGGAAGACATCCTGATCGGCGTGACCGAGAACGGCTTCGAGGACTGGTGCGCCGGACGGCTGCACGGCGAATAGCCCCACCCGATATGATCAAGGAGTGAATCGCGTGTCTCGGCAGAAAGTTCTGTTTATCGGCGGCACGGGCCGGATCAGCGCCCATTGCGTCGACAGCGCCCTTGCGAAGGGGTTCGAGGTCTTCGTGCTCAACCGGGGGCAGACCGCGATGCGGCCGGTCGCCGGCGGCGCGCAATATCTGAAGGGCGATGCGCGCGATCCGGCGTCGGTGCGTGCGGCCGTGAAGGGCCTCGATTTCGACGTCGTCGTCAATTTCGTCGCCTATACGGCCGCCGACGTCACATCGGATCTCGACATCTTTCGCGGCCATGCCGGGCAGTATGTCTTCATCAGTTCGGCGTCTGCCTACCAGACGCCTCCGGCCCGGCTGCCGGTGCTCGAATCGACGCCGCTGCACAATCCGGTCTGGCACTATTCGCAGGACAAGATCGCTGCGGAGGATGTGCTGGTCAAAGCCTACCGGGAGGAGAACTTCCCGATCACCATCGTGCGTCCGTCGCATACCTATGACCAGGGATCCGTGCCCATGATCGGTCAGTGGACCTCGATCGCGCGCATGCGCGCCGGCAAGCCGGTGATCGTGCATGGCGATGGCTCCTCGCTGTGGACGCTGACCCATGCCCGCGATTTCGCCAAGGGTTTCGCCGGGCTGCTGGCCAATCCTTACGCCTATGGCGAGGCCTTCCACATCACCTCGGATGAGGCGCCGAACTGGAACGCCATCGTCAGGACCCTCGCCAGAGCGGCCGGCGTCGACGATCCGAAGATCGTGCATGTCCCGTCCGACGCCATCGCAATGGTCGATCGAGCCTGGGGCGACGCGCTGCTCGGCGACATGGCGCACAGCATTTATTTCGACAACAGCAAGCTGAAATCGCTGGTGCCCGAATTCATCTGCACGACGCCATTCGCCGAGGGTGCGCGTGAGATCATCGCCTGGTTCGATGCCAATCCGAAATGGAAGATCGTCGATGCCGCCAAGGATGAGACGATGGACTGGCTGGCAGAGGCTTATGCCCCGCGTGGACGGTAGACGGCTGGCGACTACGCAAGGCAGCGGCCTAAGCGTCACGTTGCGCTGAGGCCAATCAGACAGACCGGGGCGAAGGCGATGAACGGATCTTTGCTGATCAGGAACGGCCGGGTGATCGACCCCGCCTCAGGTTTTGACCAGCAGGCCGATCTGGCGATCGCCGACGGGAAGATCGTCGCGATCGGCCCCGATCTCGCGCCGAGCGGTGCTGATATCATCGACGCGGCGGGAATGCTGGTGGTTCCGGGCCTCGTCGATCTGCATACACACGCCTATTGGGGCGGGGCGCTGCTCGGCGTCAATGCCGACAAGATCGGCCCGCGCACGGGCGTCACCACCTGGGTCGACTGCGGCACGAGCGGCGCGGCGACCTTCGAGGGATTTTATCACCACGTGATCCGGCGAAGCCGCGTCCGGCTCCTGCCCTTTATCAACCTCTCCTATATCGGCCTGACGGCGGCCGGCAATCTCAGCGTCGATGTCGGGGAATTGTTCGACTGGCGCTTCGCCGATCTGCGTGAATTGAAGCGGGTCGGTTCCGCATTTGCCTCCGAGATCGTCGGGGTCAAGCTGCGCGCCAGCAACAACGCCACCGGCACCAATTCGGCCCTCGTTCTGCCGCTCGCTCGCGAAGCGGCCGACATGCTCGGGGTGCCGCTCATGGTTCATGTCGGCACCGCTCCGCCCACCATCGACGAGGTCCTGCCTTTCCTGCGCGAGGGCGATATCCTGACGCATATCTACAATCAGAGCGTCGGCGGGTGCGTTCTCGATGCGGCGGGCAAACTGAAAGCCTCGGTCAGGGATGCCATGGCGCGGGGCGTCAAGATGGATGTCGGACATGGCGCCGGAAGTTTTTCATTCCGTGTCGCCGAGATGGCCATGGACCAGGGATTGCTGCCCGACGCGATCAGCACCGATCTGCACGCACACAATGTCGACGGGCCGGTCTTCGATCTGCCGACAGTGATGGCCAAATTCATCACGCTCGGCATGGACATGCGAGAGGTGCTTCGCCGCGTGACTTTGGCGCCCGCCTCCATCGTCGGCCGAAACGACCTCGGACGGCTGCGTGTCGGGTCCGAGGCTGATGTCGCCGTCTTCAAGCTCCGGTCCGAGCCGCGGGATCTTGTCGATTCCGTCGGCGAAATCCGCAGTGCCACGCTCGGATTCGACAATGTCGCCACGATCTGTCGCGGCATTATTCTGGAGACCGTCGACGATGGTCGTTCGGAAGGTCGCGACTACCGCTGACAGCCCGCCAGTGACGCGTTCCCGTGGCGGGGCGACAGGTCTGACGCGCGCGTGTCGCTTGCGTTTCATCAAGCTGCTCGTTAAAAACAACAAAATCGCAAGTTTTTGATTGTGGATGCGAAGCATGATGCGCAATGTCGAGCGGCATTCGCTCATTCTGAGCCTGTTGCAGGCCCAGGAGCACGTCTCGATCGAGGCGATGGCGAGCGCTTGCGGCACCTCGCTTCAGACCATCCGGCGCGATCTCGATGTGCTCGGCAAGGAAGGGCGCATCCGCCGCTATCACGGCGGCGCGAAACTGGCCGAGCAGCCGGTTTCGGCGAGCTATGAGGCGCGCAGTTCCAGTCATATCGGCGAGAAGGAGATCGCGGCGCGGCTCGTCGTTGACCTCATCCCGGACGGGGCGACGCTGTTCCTGGCCGGTGGATCGACGCTGGCTTTGGCCGCCACGCGCCTGCGAGAGCGCGAGGGCCTCACCATCATCACCAACAATGTTCATGCCGCCGTCTCGCTGTTTGACCGGCCCGGCTTCGAAATCCATGTTGCCGGCGGCATGATGCGACCGGCCAGCGGATCGATGACGGGCGACGAGGCGGTGCTGTTCCTCAAGCGCTATTCGGTCGATTTTGCCCTGATCGGCACCTGCGGGATCGATCTCGAGGGCGCGCTCCTCGAATATGACCACAGCCTCGTTTCCCCTGTCATGGCGATGATCGCCAATGCACGCGAGACGATCCTCGTCGCGGATTCCTCCAAGTTCGGGGCACGCGGGATTGTGCGCGGCGCGCATCTGAGCAATGTCGATATACTGGTCACCGATATGGCGCCCCACGGCCGCATGGCCGACCTCATCGCCTCGCACGATATCCGCGTTCATTCGCCCGGCCACTCGGGCGATGCGGCGGGCGCGGCACGCTCCGCGACCTAGGCATCAGCCCAGATATCAGCCGCCCCGCAGTTCTTTGCTCGCCTGCAGCCTCCCCGGCCAGCCTTCGGGCCATCGATCATGATCATATGAAGGCGATTTTGGTAGTTTCTAAGTCCTGCTGCGCCGCAATAGAAACTACCTCTCGCGCATATTGACAAAAAGGAACAGAAACGAATATCAAGACGCATCGGGGCGGGCCACTGCCTCTGGTTCGGGTCGGCCTCGATCCGGGCGTGCCTCGGCTGCATCAAGCGGCCGGATGATGCGGAGAGGTGTTTGTCCATGTCGAACTGGACCGCGTTCCAGAGGGAAGCCAACTATGTCGGGGGAGCGTGGATTGCGGCGGCGTCCGGTCGCACTCTCCCCGTCGAGGATCCGGCGACGGGCGAGGCTCTCGGCGCGGTACCGAACAGCGGCGCCGACGAAACACGGCAGGCCATCGCCATCGCGCATGACGCCTTCACGCACTGGAGCCGCAGGCCGGCTGCCGAGCGCGCCCGGCTGCTCCGGGATCTGAGCGCGGCCATCCTCGATCATCAGGATGCTCTCGCCGAACTCCTGACCCGCGAACAGGGCAAGCCGCTTGCAGAGGCTCGCGGCGAAGTCGGCATGAGCGCGGCCTATATTCTCTGGTTCGCGGAGGAGGCGCGTCGCCTCTATGGCGACGTCATCCCCTCGCCCTGGCCGGGACGGCGCATCCTGGTGACGAAGCAGCCGATCGGCGTCGTCGGCGCGATCACGCCGTGGAATTTCCCCTCCTCGATGCTGGCACGCAAGATCGGTCCGGCTCTCGCCGCCGGATGCACGGTGGTGGCGAAGCCGGCGTCGCAGACGCCTTTCTCGGGGCTCGCCTGGGGCGTGCTGGCCGAGATGGTCGGCATACCCGCCGGTGTTCTCAACGTCGTCACCGGCTCGGCGAGGGAGATCGGCGGCGAGCTGACGGCCAATCCGCTCGTGCGGAAGATCACGTTTACCGGCTCGACCGCCGTCGGAAAGCAGCTGCTCGCGCAGTCGGCATCGACCGTCAAGAAGGTGTCGATGGAGCTGGGCGGCAATGCGCCGTTCATCGTCTTCGACGACGCCGACCTCGACAGTGCCGTCGAAGGGGCGATCGCGTCGAAGTTCCGCAATGCCGGACAGACCTGCGTCTGCACCAACCGCTTCTATGCGCAGGAGGGCATTCACGATGCCTTTGTCGAGCACCTCGCAGCCGCCACGTCCAAGCTCAAGGTCGGCGGCGGCTTCGATCCGGCGACCACGATCGGGCCGCTGATCGATCCCGCGGCCGTGGCGAAGACCGAAGAGATGGTCGCGGATGCCACGGCGCTGGGTGGTCGCATCGTCGTGGGCGGAAGCCGCCACGCGCTCGGCGGACGGTTCTTCGAGCCGACCGTCATCGCAGAGGCGAACAGTGCCATGGCATTGGCCCGCGAAGAGATCTTCGGCCCGGTCGCCCCTGTCTTTTCGTTCAAGACCGACGAGGATGCGATCCGTCTCGCCAACGACACCGAGTTCGGCCTCGCCTGTTATTTCTACACCCGCGATCTCGGCCGCGCGTTCCGTGTCTCCGAGCGCCTCGATTATGGCATCGTCGGCATCAATGAGGGATTGATCACCACCGAGGTGGCGCCCTTTGGCGGCGTCAAGGAATCCGGCTTCGGATCGGAAGGCTCGAAATACGGCCTCGATGACTATGTTTCGGTGAAATACACCTGCGTCGGCGGGCTCGGCAACTGATGGCCCCCCGCACGCACCGGATCGCGCTCATCCCTGGCGACGGGATCGGCCCCGAAGTGATCGATGCCGCCATGGTAGTGTTGCGGCAGGCGGGCCGGGCCTTCGGCTTCACGCTCGATGCGCACACCCTTCCCTGGTCGTGCGATCACTATCTGGTCCATGGCCGGATGATGCCGGATGACGGCATCGAGACGCTGCGCCGCTTCGACGCCATTCTCCTCGGCGCCGTCGGATGGCCGAAGCGCGTGCCCGACGCGGTCTCGTTGCACGGCTTGCTGCTGCCGATCCGCAAGGCGTTCGACCTCTATGTGAATGCCCGCCCGCACCGCTTGTTGCCCGGCGTCCGCGGGCCGCTCAGGGCCGGAGTGTTCGACATCCTGTGCATCCGCGAGAATACGGAAGGCGAATATTCCGGCGCCGGCGGCCGCGTTCATGTCGGAACTCCGGACGAGGTCGCGGTGGAGACCTCGATCTTCACCCGCCGCGGCGTGGAACGGATCCTGCGCTATGGCTTCGAACAGGCGCGGCTGCGCCGGGGCCGGCTCGCCTCGGTGACGAAATCGAACGCCCAGAAGCACTCGATGGTCTTCTGGGACGAGGTGACCGACCAGGTCGCGCGCGACTATCCGGACGTCACGGTGAGCCGCTACCATATCGATGCGATCGCCGCACGCTTCGTCCTTCAGCCCGAAAGTCTCGACGTGGTCGTCGCGTCGAACCTCTTCGGCGACATCCTCACCGACCTCGGCGCAGCCATCCAGGGCGGGCTCGGCTTCGCACCATCGGGCAATATCAACCCTGCGGGCGGCGTGCCCTCGCTATTCGAACCCGTGCACGGCTCGGCGCCAGACATTGCCGGGCAGGGGCTGGCGAACCCGATCGCAGCTATCTGGTCGGGCGCGATGATGCTCGATCATCTCGGCGAGCGCGAGGCCGCCGCAGCGACCCTTGCCGCGATCTCGGCCGTCACGGGCACAGGGGAGGCGGCAACGCCCGACCAGGGCGGCGCGGCATCGACCGACGAGGTCGCACGGGCCGTTGCCGCCCACCTCGTCCCGACCGAACAGAGCATTGCCGAAGGAACCTACCGATGATCACCCGAGCCGATACGCCTGATCTCAAGGTCCTGCAGCGACCATCCGGTGCCTTTGCGATGCTGGCGATCGACCAGCGCGAGTCGATGCGCGCGATGTTCGCCGACACGCAGGCGGCGCCGGTCCCGGACGAACAGATCGTCGACTTCAAGCTCGCGGCGCTCGAGGCGTTGACGCCGCACGCTTCCGCCGTGCTGATCGACCGCGCCTTCGCCTGGCAGCCGGCGATCGAGCGCAAGGTGGTGGCGTCCGGCTGCAGCCTCATTGCCGCGGCCGATCTCTTCCATGCCCGAGGCGATGAACTGGTCGGAGACGTCGAGATCGACGACGCCGTCGATCCGGCGGCCGTCAAGCTGCAGGGCGCCAAGGCTTTGAAACTCCTCGTCGTCTGGCGGCCGGACGAGCCGGCGGAAAAGCGCGTGGCGATGGTCGACGATTTCATCGCCCGTTGCCGCAGCGCCGGGCTGCTCAGCATCATCGAGCCGGTCTCGCGCAAAGCGAGGGACGGCCGCAGCCATGACCTGCAGGACGGCATCCTGGCCGCCGCGCAGGAACTCGGGGCGCGCGGCCAGGATCTCTACAAGGCCGAGGTCCCGCTCCAGGGCGAAGGTGACGAGGCGGAGCTTCGCCGCCGCTGCGCCCTGTTGACGAAGACGATCCGCTCGCCGTGGGTGGTGCTGTCATCAGGCGTTGCGCCGGCCCGCTTCCCGCGTGCCGTGGAGCTTGCCTGTCGCGAAGGGGCGAGCGGCTTCCTGGCCGGCCGGGCCGTGTGGCGGGACTCGATCGGCGCAGCCGATCCCCGTCAGGCCCTCCGCACCGAGGCGGTCGAGCGGCTGAAGCGCCTTTGCGAGACCGTCGACCGGGCCGTCAGTGCCTGAGGAGGATTCGGGCGGAGGCCGCCTCCGCCCCGCATGTCTACCCCGCTTCGGCGGGGCCGTTGCGGCAGCCCGCGGCACACCGCGAGCGGCCGGTTCATGAAACACCAGGGGAGGAACCCATGCGTCGTTTGCTTTTGTGCTCCACGATCCTTTTGAGTATCTCGTCCGCCGGGGCGGCCGAGTTGAACATCGCGACGGTCAACAATCCTGACATGATCACGATGCAGAAGCTCTCGGCCGAATTCACCAAGACCCATCCTGACATCAAGGTGAACTTCGTCGTCCTGCCCGATCAGGTGCTGCGCCAGAACATCACCCAGGACGTGGCAGTGAAGGGTGGCCGCTACGACATCGCCACCATCAGCCCCTATGAGGTCCAGGCCGGCTGGGCAGAGAACGGCTGGCTGGTTCCGCTGACCCCGCTGTTCCAGGCGCTGCCGAAGGACCAGCAGGACGCCTATGACCTGAACGACGTGCTGCCGACAATTCGCGCGGCGCTCACCTACAAGGACGTGCTCTACGCACTGCCCTTCTATGGCGAGAGCTCGTTCACGATGTACCGCAAGGACCTGTTCGAGAAGGCCGGCATCACGATGCCGGAAGCGCCGACCTGGGACGAGATCGCCGCGGCAGCGTGCAAGCTGAACGACCCGGCCAACGGCGTCTACGGGATCGCCATGAAGGGCATTCCCGACTACGGCCAGCTCGCGCCGTTCATCACCTTCATGCACTCCTATGGCGCGCGCTGGTTCGATGAGAACTGGAACCCGCAGATCACCTCCGAGCCGTTCAAGAAGGCCTTCACAGCCTATGTCGATCTGGTCAAGAAGTGCGGCGAGCCCGGTGCGCCCAATGTCGGCTTCAACGAGGCGCTGACGCTGATGTCACAGGGCAAGGCCGCGATCTGGGTCGATGCGACGGTCGCCGCCGGCATGCTCGCCGATCCCAAGAGCTCGAAGGTCGCCGGCAAGATCGGCTATGCGCTGTCGCCGACGGAGGGTTCCAAGAACGGCTCGTCCTGGCTCTACACTTGGGCGCTCGGCATCCTGTCCAGCTCCAAGAACCAGGACGCCGCGTTCGAGTTCATCCGCTGGGCATCGTCGAAGGAGTATATCGACCTGGTCGCCAAGACCGAGGGCCCGCTGCACATCCCGTCGGGGACCCGCGTCTCGACCTATGAGCGCAAGGACTACCTCGAAGCAGCTCCCTTCGCGCCGACCGTGCTCGCCGCCATTCAGGGCGCGGACCTGACCCATCCGGCCAAGGATCCGGTGCCCTATACTGGAACGGCTCAGGTCAACATCCCTGAATACGCTGCCTGGGCGGCCGAGTTCGGCCAGAACTTCTCGGCGGTGATCGCCGGGTCGATGTCGATCGACGAAGCGCTGCAGAAGTCTCAGGACGTTGCGGTGCAGGTCATGACCGACGCCGGCTACATCAAGTAGGGAGATCGGGAGCGTGAAAGGCGTTGCAAGAGCTGGCGCGAAAGCGCGCTCCCGACTGTCGCCACCGCGGTGGGCCACCTGGCCCACCGTGATCTACCTCCTCGTGACGACACAGATTCCGCTGCTCGCGACGGCCTATTTCAGCCTGTTCTCGTGGAACCTGCTCTATCCGGCCCGCCCCTTCCGCTTCGTCGGGCTCAATAATTTCCAGGCGATCCTCAGCAATGGCGGCTTTCGCAGCGCAGCGCTCAACACCGTGCTGTTTTCGGTCGTTCCCGCATTTCTGACCGCGCTGATCGGCCTTGGCCTTGCTCTGCTGGTCAATCGGCTTCGCTTCGGACGAGGGCTCGCCTATTCGCTGCTGTTCGCGCCCTTCCTGATCATGGAGACGGTCAATCCGATCATCTGGAAGAACATGATCCTCAATCCGATCTATGGCCTTCTGAACTTCGCGCTGACCTCGTTCGGCTTCGAGGCCGTCGATCTCATCTCGAACGCGCCGCGGGCGGCCGTCATGCTGATGATCGTCTGGCAGTGGTCGCCCTTCATGATGCTGATCCTGCTCGCCGGCCTGCAATCGGTGAACACGGAGACGCTCGAGGCAGCGCAGATCGACGGCGCCGGCCCCTTCAACCAGTTCCTTCACATCACGCTGCCCCATCTGGTGCCATATCTGACGGTGGGCATGCTGATCGAGGCGATCCTGATCCTGCCGGTATTCGGGCCGATCTATGTCGGCACCTATGGCGGCCCCGGCAACCAGTCGACCAATCTCATGTTCTTCGTCTTTCGCGTGCTGACCGAGCAGTACGAGATCGGCCGCGCCGCAGCGGGAGGCCTCGTGACCGCCTTCATGACGACGATCGTGATGATGGCGCTGCTGGCCTATGTCCGGCCCTATATGGAAAGGCAGTCCCAGTGAAAGCGCGCCGACGCCACGGCCTTTTGGTCGCGATCGCAACTTTTGCCGTCGCATTGCTGCTCTGCTTCCCGATCCTCTGGCTGTTCTTCACCAGCCTCAAGACGGAATCGGATGCCATCGCGACGCCACCGACCCTGTTCGTGCCGCTGAGCTTCGAGCACTACCGCCAGGCCTTGAGCGGGGAATATCCGCATTTCCTCAAGAACACGGTCATCGTGACGGCGGCGTCCATCGCGATCGCCTTCCTTCTCGGCTTGCCGGCCGCGTACAAGCTCGCCTTCTTTCCCGGCCGGAAAGCCAATGACTTCCTGTTCTTTGTGCTGTCGACGCGCTTCATGCCCGGCGTCGCGGTGATCGTGCCGATCTTCCTGCTCTATACGCGCATCGGCCTCATCGACACGCTGCCGGGTCTCGTCCTCATGTACACGACCCTCAACCTGCCGATCGTCGTCTGGCTGATGCGCTCCTTCTTCAAGGACGTGCCCTATGAACTCATCGAGGCTTCGCTGCTCGAAGGAGCCTCGCACTCGCGCATCCTCTGGGAAACCGTGCTGCCGCTTTCGAAGGCCGGGCTGGCGACGACCGCCTTCCTGCTCATCATCCTGACGTGGAACGAGTTCTTCTTCGCCGTGAACCTTTCGGGCCACCAGGCGGCGACGCTGCCGGTGTTCATGGCATCCTTCTTCACCAGCGAGGGCCAGAGCTGGGCGCGGATGTCGGCTGCGGCCTTCCTCGCGGTCCTGCCTGTTCTGCTGCTCGGATGGGTCGCATCGCGGGCTCTCGTCAAGAACGTGCTCGCCGGAGCGGTGAAGTGACGATCCGCATCGCCTGCGTCGGCGGCGCCGTCCTCGATCTCATCTATGGCGTCGACAGGCTGCCGGGCGAGGACGGCAAGACGCATGCGCTCTCCTATCTCGAATCGGGCGGCGGCATGGCCGCCAATGCCGCCGTGACGGTGGCCCGCCTCGGTGGCGAGGCCAGCTGGTGGGGCCGCGTCGGCGACGACGACAAGGGTGCGCGCGTGCTTGACGGGCTTCGCGCCGAAGGCATCGATGTGAGCCGCGCCCGCATCGTTGCGGGGGCGATCTCCTCGCATTCCGTGGTGCTCGGCGATCGGGCCGGCAATCGCGCCATCGTGCTCTATCGCTCGGCGGCGCTCGATCCCGATGCCGGCTTTCTGCCGCTGGGCGAGATCGCCGCGCTCGACGCGGTGGTGGCCGACAACCGATGGATCGAGGGCGCCGTGGCGGCGCTCGGCGAAGCGCGGCGGCTGGGCCGCTTCGCCGTGCTCGACGCTGACGCAGGCACGGGTCCGCGCAGCATCGAGGCGGTGCGCATGGCCAGCCACGCGATCTTCTCGGAGCCGGGGCTTGCGGAGATCTACGGCGCGACGGACCCCGCCGAGGGTCTCGGGCGAGCCCTCGAAGACTGTCCCTTCGTCGCGGTGACGCTCGGCGCGCGCGGTGCGCTCTGGTGCAGCGCCGATGGCGCAAGCGGTGTCGTTCCGGCTTTTCCGGTCGAGGCGCTCGAAACGGTAGGCGCCGGGGACGTGTTCCATGGCGCCTTCGCTTTCGCACTTGCCGGCGGCGAGGGAGAGGCGGCGGCGTTGCGCTTCGCGGCCGCAGCGGCCGCCTTGAAATGCGCGCGCACCGGGGGGCGGAGCAGCTTCCCGTCGCGCAGTGCCGTGGACGGGCTCGTGCGTCACGGCGGCCCCGTCTCGACGATCGACCAGGGAGAAAGACATGACCATTGATGATGTTTCGGCGTTGGCTGGCCTGATCGGCCGCATGCGATCCGTCGATCTCGCGCCAAAGCTGGAGCGGGGCATGCCGAAATTCCCCACCCATCCGCATCTGGTGATCGATCCGACGGTCACCCATGCCCATGACGGCTATTATTGCCAGACGCTGCATCTGGCCGAGCATACCGGGTGCCATTGCGACGCGCCGGCGCATATCCTGAAGGACCGGATGGCGGAGACGATCGAGACCTTTCCGGCCGACCGGCTGATCACCACCGCGCGGGTGTATGACTTCTCGGATCGCGACTGGAAGCCGGGCGAGGTCCTGACCCGCAACGACATCCTCGCTTATGAGGAGCGGCACGGCGCCCCGGTCGGAGCGGACGAGATCGCGCTTGTCAATTTCGGCTGGCTGAAGCGCTACTGGTTCGTCGACGAGCGGGCGCATTTCTATGCACGCAACCAGCCGGGCATGGACGAGAGCGTCGCCGAGCTGTTCCGCGACCGCGGGGTGCGGGCCGTCGGCGCCGATACGATCGCCTGTGAGATCGCCACGGTGAACGGCGTGCTGCAGGACGATCCGGGACACAGCCGTTACTGGCTTCCGAACGGGATCCTGATCCTCGAATGCGTCGCCCGGCTGGAGATGCTGCCGCGAAGCTGCTTCCTGTTCGCCGCTCCCCTGCCGATCGAGAACGGCTCGGGATCGCCGCTGCGGCCGGTGGCCTTCTTCTGATCGACGTCCAGGGAGCACCATCATGGCCAGCGTGACGCTTGCGAACCTATCGAAGATCTACGGCTCGGCGACCGTGATCCACGGGATCGACCTCGAGATCGCCGATCGCGAGCTGGTCGTCTTCGTCGGCCCCTCGGGCTGCGGAAAGTCCACGCTGCTTCGGATGATCGCGGGTCTCGAAGAGATCAGCGGCGGCGAATTGTCGATCGACGGCAAGGTCGTCAACGACACGCCGCCGGCGCAGCGGGGCATCGCCATGGTGTTCCAGTCCTATGCGCTCTATCCGCACAAGACGGTGCGCCAGAACATGGCCTTCGGCTTGCGCATGGCCAAGGTCGACAAGGCGACGATCGAGCGTAAGGTGGGCGAGGCGGCGCGGATTCTCGGGCTGGAGCCCTTGCTCGATCGCCGTCCGAAACAGCTCTCCGGCGGCCAGCGCCAGCGTGTCGCGATCGGGCGCGCCATCGTGCGCGATCCGCGCCTGTTTCTCTTCGACGAGCCGCTGTCCAATCTCGATGCAGCACTCCGCGGCCAGATGCGGATCGAGATCGCGCGTCTCCACCAGTCGCTGGACGCGACGATGATCTATGTCACGCACGACCAGATCGAGGCGATGACGCTCGCGGACAAGATCGTCGTGCTGAATGCCGGGCGCATCGAGCAGGTCGGCAGCCCGATGGACCTCTACGAGAACCCGGCCAATCTGTTCGTCGCCGGATTCATCGGCTCTCCGAAGATGAACTTCCTCGAGGCGGTGGTGGTGGCCACCGGGCCGGGCGCGGTTCGCGTTCGGCTCAAGGACGGCAGCGAGGCCGCCATCGCCAGCGCCGCACCGGGGGTGAAGGCCGGTGACACGGTGACGCTCGGCATCCGGCCGGAAGATCTGCGGCTCGTCGAGGGCGACGCGGTGCTCCAGCTCGAAGCCCAGGTGGTGGAACGGCTCGGCGCCCAGACCCATGTCGTCGCGACGACGTCGGCGGGTGAGTCAGTAACCGTGGTGCTGGAGGGCCGCTCTCCGATCCGCGTCAAGGAACGGTTCAGCGTCTCGGCCGGACGTCATCATTGCCATCTCTTCTCGGCCGCCGGCATCGCCCTTCCACGGTTGCCCGCAGCTGCCCCGACCTCAACTTCCTTCCTCAGTGAGAGACACACCAATGGCTAAACCGGACTTCAGCGTCGCCGGAAAGACCGTGCTGATCACGGGCGGGACCGGCGGCATCGGCGGCATCTTCGCCGAGGCCTTCCTCAGCAGCGGCGCCAGCGTGATCGCGGCCGACATTGCGGCGCCCAAGGGCGAGCCAGACCCGCGGGTCCGCTATGAGATCCTTGATGTTCGCGACGATGCCGCCGTGGAGGCTCTGGCGGCGCGGATCGATGCGCTCGACGTCGTCATCCATTGCGCCGGGCGCCTGGCGCGTTGGGAGGAATACAAGCCCGAGGTCTTCAAGGATATCATCGACATCCATCTGGTCGGCAATCTGCGCCTTGCCAATGCCTTCCGCCCGCATCTGAAGGCGTCCGGCGGGTGCCTGATCAATATCGGCTCGATGTATTCCTTCACCGGCGCGCCGCAGGTTCCCGCCTACAGCGCGGCCAAGACGGCCGTGGTATCGCTGACCAAGTCGCTGGCGATCTCTTTCGCCGCCGACGGGATCAGGGTCAACGCCATCGCACCCGGCTGGATCAAGACCGAGATGAGCCGCGGCGGCCGCGAGAATCCCGAATTCAACGCCAAGGTTGTGGCGCGCATTCCCGGCGGCGAATGGGCCGAGGCGGAAGATCTTGCCGGCACCGCCGTCTTCCTCGCCTCGCCGGCAGCGAAGCTGATCAACGGCGTCACGATCCCCGTCGATGGCGGCTATCTGGCATCCTAGCTTCAAGGTGAAGTAGCCAAATTTGGCCAAATAAGTGATTGACCCGGCGCCGGCGGACGCAAATGCTGCATCTCCATGTCATGGAGGGGCTCTGCGTTGAAAGATCTGCAGGACAAGGTGGCGATCGTGACCGGCGGCGGCGGGGGAATTGGCGCCGCTTCGGCCTCGGCGATGGCCACGCGCGGGGCATCGGTCGTGGTGGCGGATGTTCGCCTCGCCTCGGCGGAGCATTGCGCCAGCTTGATTCGCGCCGCCGGCGGCGAAGCGCTGGCCGTTGCTGCCGATGTCGCGTGCAAAAGCGAGGTCGACGCGATGGTCGACGCCGCGATCCAGCGCTTCGGACGGCTCGACATCCTCTTCAACAATGCGGGCATCCAATACGACAAGGCGATGGAGGACACGTCCGAGGAGGAATGGGACCGCCTGTTCGCAATCAATGTGAAGGGCATGTTCCTGTGCTCGAAGGCCGCCATTCCGCAGATGGAGCGGCAAGGCGGCGGCGTGATCCTCAATTGCGCTTCGGTGGCGAGCTTCCGGCCCCTAATGGGTATGAACACGGCCTATGTCGCCTCGAAGGGGGCGGTGATGGCGATGACGCGCGACATGGCCGTGGCGCTGGCACCGCGCAATATCCGCGTCCTCGCGATCTGTCCCGGCCCGACGCGGACGCCGATCACGGCGGATTCGATCGCACGCGGCGTCATCACCGATGATGAAGTGCGCGCGCTGCAATTGACCGACAGGATCGCCGAACCGGCCGAGATCGGCGCGATCGCGGCCTATCTCGTCTCGCCGGAAGCACGCTATTTCGTCGGCACAGGCGTCGTTGCCGATGGTGGCATGCTGATCGCCTGAAAGACAGGCGCCGGTCCGCCGCCGAAGCGACTGCGGAAGATGGTGTCTCGCGCCGCCTCTATATGCCGCCGCATCGCCTCCGCGCTCGCTTGCGGATCGCCGCTGGTAATGGCCTGCAGCACCGCCTCGTGATCCTGGACGATGCGCCTCTGGCGCTGCAGCGAAGCGGCCTGGGAGAGATTTGCCGACATGGAGCTGGTGAAGCGAATCTGCGGTTCCCAGGCGGCGTAGGTGCCCTCGACATAGCGGTTGTGACTGCTGGCCACGACGGCGCGGTGGAACTCCATGTCGAGTTCGACGGTCTCGAGCATGTCCGAACTGCGGAAGATGCGGAGCTTCTGGAGCGCCGTCTCGATGGCCGTAATATCATCGTCGAGGCGCTGCAGGGCCGCGATGGCGGCCGTCCCCGGCTCGAATACCAGGCGGAATTCGAAGCATTTCCAAATATCCTCGACGCTGTCGACCGGACCGAAGCTGTGGCGGCGTGCGCCGGACATGCCGACCACGGTCGTGCCGGAACCGCGCCTGGACTGCAGGATCTTCTCTCGCTTCATCCGGGCGAAGGCGTTGCGAACGACGGCGCGCGAGACGTCGAATTCCTGAGCGACCGCCTCCTCGGTCGGCAGCTTCGAGCCGGCCACATAGTTCCCCGAGAGGATGCGGTTCGTGATCTGCTCGTAGATGAAATCCGTCAGTGACTGACGCACGGCCATGCCGCTCTCACGCGCTAATTAGGCTAGACGGTAGCCCGATCAATCTAGACTGCCAATGTGGCTCGCTCAAGCGACATTTGAGCAAAGCATTTGAAGTTACAGCATAAAGTCCGGCGATCTATCCGGCGCGGTCCTTTGCGCTGTCGGCCGTCTTTGACCTAATTGCCAAAATTTGGTCGGCGCTGCATGTCCCATATGCACTAAGATCGCGTGGAAAAAGAAAATAGCCATATGAGGCTATGCCCGGGAGAGGAAATCAACGTGACTGCGACGCTCGCGCCAGAGTTCTGTGTGCGCTGGCCATCGATCTCCGCTGTCGGGATCATCTTGGCCGGTGCCCCGTCATCCGAGATATTTGCTGAGCTGGCGCTTTGAGGCGTTGAGCAACGACGCATAGCCGTCGATCGGCGGGTCTGGATACCTGCGGGTTCCCTCGGCGATCGGCGCGGGTCACGCAATGGCGTCCGGTCCTGCACGTCACTGAACTCATCTAACCAAATTAGGTTATACGCAACCCATCGGCGCGACTGGAGACGTCCTCGGAATGGAACGAACAACACTCTTTGGCACCGACATATCCGTATCGCGGCTGTCGCTTGGAACCTGGGCCTTCGGCAATGATCCGGTCTGGGGCGAGCAGGACGAGAAAGCGTCGATCGACACGGTCTCGGCATCGCTCGAGCACGGCATCGACTTCATCGATACCGCGGAAGGCTATGCCGATGGCCGATCCGAGGAAGTGCTCGGCCGCGCGCTCAAGGGACGGCGCGACAAGGCCATCATCGCGACCAAGGTCTATAGCGACCGCAGCCGGGAAGGGGTCGTGCGCGGCTGCGAGGCAAGCCTGAAGCGGCTTGGCACCGATTATATCGACAGCTTCTACATTCATTGGCCCAATCCGGAGATTCCGGTGGCGGAATCGATGGAAGGGCTCGACCGCCTCCTCAAGGCGGGCAAGATCCGCTCGGCCGGCATATGCAATGCGGGACCGGTGACGCTTTCGGAACTGGAGCAGGTCAAGGGCAAGCCGGTCCTCTCGCTGCACCAGATTCCCTACAGCCTGTTCTGGCGCGCCTGCGAATACGAGATCCTGCCGAAGACGCGCGAACTGGGCGCGACCGGCGTTGCCTATTCCGTGCTGGCGCAGGGTCTTCTGACCGGTCGCTACAGTTCGGCCAGCGATGTGCCCAAGGGTCTGCATGTCACGCGCTTCTACAGCGACGGGGGCCATGGCGAGTCCGGGGCAGAAGAAGAGGTTTTCGCCGCGATCGCCGAATTGCGGGAACTCGCAAAGGCCGAAGGGCAGAGCCTTGCCGATCTCTCCATCCAGTGGGCGTTGGCCCAGCCCGGCATCGATGTCGTGCTGACCGGAGCGCGGACGCCGCAGGAGATTACGGAGAACGCGGCGGCGCTCGATCGCAAGGCCAGTTCTGAGACGCTGGACCGCATGACGGCGATCGCCGAAGCCGTGAAGCAGAAGCTTGGTCCGAACCCGGACATGTGGATGAACACCAAGGAGAGCCGGTTTCGCTAGGCGAGCCGGCTGAGGTGGCCGATCGGCGGGCCGATGCGCGCGGCTGCCGATCATCTCGCTCGGCTTCATCGCGCGGCCCTTCATGGTCCGGGCCTCGCCGCCGGTGCGGTCACGGGCTGACCGTTCAACGCCGTTTGGAAACGCCTTCATGTCGTCATTCTCGCCCCGCTCCGTCTCCTACACGGCCTATATCGCCACGACGCCGGCGGAGGCCTGGCGGGCCATCACCGACCCGGACCGCATGGCGCTCTATTTCGGTGGGCGCCGCATTCAATCCGGCTTCGAACAAGGCGACGAGATGCGCGTCTTCATGCGAGGCGGCGTGCTCGATGTGCTCGGCGAGGTGATTGCGGTCGAGACCGAGCGGCTGCTTTCGCTGACCTGGCATGTCGAATGGCATGAGGAGATGCGCAAGCTGCCGCCCTCGCTGCTGACCTTCCGGATCGAGCCGTCGGGGGAGATGGTGAAGTTCACCGTCGAGCATGGCGAATATCAGGAGCCGTTGCCGGATGCCTCGCTCGAGGACAGTCGCAATGGCTGGCCGATGATCGTGTCCAGCCTCAAGACGCTGCTGGAGACGGGCAGGCCTCTTCCGATCCAATTCGCCGTGATCGCAGTGGCGCTATCATCATGACCAGCGTTCTATCCTGACAGTTTCTGACACCATGAGACGGTATCCGACGACCGCCGCACTCACTGCCAGTGCCCTGTCAAAGGAACGACAAATGGTCTCATTTTCGCCTGCCGCGTTCGACGCTTTCCTCGAGGAAGACGACGACTCGGCCGTTGTCATGTTGAATCTCCTGCGTTTCGCGCCTGACGGCGGCCGAGAGAGATATCTGACATATCTGCAGATGGCCGAGCCGATCCTGGCGCGCTTTGGCGCGAAGATCCTGTTCGGCGGCGATGGCCTGCCGGTGCTCACGACGGGTGAGGCAGAGGGCTGGGACGCCGTCGCCCTGGTTCAGTATCCGCGCCGATCGGCATTCAAGTCGATGGTCGATGATCCCGAATATCAGGTTGCGTTCAGGGTCGGACAATCGGCAATCGCCGATATCATCCTGCAACCCCTGAAGCGCTTCGACGCTCTGATGTAACGTGAGCATCTGAACGCCGCGTCGGTCTCAGATGAGGGGACCCCTCCGCAAGGAGGCCAGCTTTCGTGGCACGGAAGGCGGGGCCCGACCTCCGACTTGTGGTATAAGGCCGAATGTCCTCTATTGGCAGCAATCCGGCGCCGCCTCGGGGCGGACGGCGGGTCGGGATCTCAGCGCATGAAACGTCCGGGCGCGCTGGTCGCCATCACTGCCAGAAGCGGCACGAACGCCGGCGTTTCGAGACCGAGCAGGAGACCCCGTGGCCGAACGATTTGAGCGGCATCGCCAACCCTGGACGCCCGAAGAACTGGCGAAGCTGAAGCTGCTCGCCGGGAAGGGCATGGCGCTGAAGGCGATTTCCAAAGCCATGACGCGCAGCGAGGAATCCATCAAAGACCGCGCCAAACTTGACGGCATTGGGATCGCCAAGCTCCGTTAGGCCGCGTTCACGCCACCGCCGCTAACGATCGCTATCGTTCCTTGTCCGACTCTCTGCCGCCCTGCGTGGACGGAGAGAGCGCAGCCGCCCCGAACCGTGGAGAGCGTGACAATCCATGTCGAGGCGGGCCGCGGGGATGCAGGCACCTGGGGCTGATGCTGCCCGGCCCGGACGCGCCACTCGCGCCGACCCTTTGGCACCCGGCCCGTTTCCCCGCCTCGTCGGCGCGCCGGCGGCTTCTCTGCGCCCGCTTCAGCCGCCGCTCCGCTGCATCAATCTCAAACTGGGCCTGACCTCGCGCCGCGCCGGCGAAGAAACGACACAGCGGGCCGTTTTCCGCGCGCGAACGGACGCTCTCCCCGGTCTCCGCCCTGCACGAAGCAAAGCGCCACGCGCTCACTCTCGGAGGGCCGCGCGACAGGAGTTCTCAAAAGCGCTCTCCCAAAAATGTACAAAAGCGCAAAAAAATAATCACGGCTCTTGCATCCGTGATCAGAAATGGACATTCTCTTCCTGAAATCAAACGTTGTGAAGCATCGCCTTCCAGCGAAAAGAACGGGAGGATTCGTTCATGCTGACCGCGGATCCCGCTGTCATTGGTCTCGCCCATGCGCTGGCGCGTTGCGAAGTGATCGACCTTGCGCCTGTCCTCGTCCCAAACATGGTGCGCTGGCCGACCCATCCCGATTTGGAGATCATCGAGAACGCGCGCAATTTCGAGGAGCACGGCTACTTCCTGCAGACGCTGATCCTGCCGGAGCATGTCGGCTGCCATGTCGACGCGCCGGCTCACGCGCATAGCCACCTCGCCCACAAGACGATCGAGACTTTCCCGGCCGCTTGCCTCCTCGGGCCGGCCAAGAAGGTCGACGTCTCGCGACTGGACCTCCAGCCCGGCGACTTGCTGAGCCTTTCCGACTATCTGGCGGCGTCGGAGGCCGACGGCGTCGAGATCGAGCGAGGCGACATCGCGCTCGTTCAGTTCGGCTGGGACCGGAACCTGCCCGGCGGCTCGGAAGGGCGTCCGCATGACTGGTGGGGACGGAACAATCCGGGCATGGCGGAGGACCTTTGCCGCTTCTTCTCCGAAAAGGGCGTCAAGGCGGTCGGTACTGACACGGTTTCCGCCGATATCGGACAAAAGGACAACGTGACGGCGTCCGATTTTGGTCACCGGCTCTATTTCCTGCCGCGCGACATCCTGATCATCGAAGGCCTGCTCAACATGGCCAGCGCGCCGGCCGAATTCTATTTCGTCGCCCTGCCGCTGAAGATCAGCGGTGGGTCCGGTTCGCCCATCCGTCCTGTCGGCCTCGTCGCACGGGCGTGAAAGCCGCCACCAGAACAGACGTTAACCGTCCCGCCGACCATCGAAGGTTCAGCCAGATGATATCGAATCATCAACCGGCTCACGAGGGTGCCGAAGCATCCGGGCTGCGTATCGTCCCTGAAGATCGTGGAGACAGCCAGACGCGGCGCGGCGACATTTCGGGCCGGTCTGCCACCGACGAACAGGGGGCCGAACCATGATCGGCGCCGTACAGACGGGTCTTGTCGCCGTCCGCGATGCCGTCTCGCAATGGCCGGCGCTCGGTCGCGCGCTGCCCGCGCTCGCCAGTCTCGCAATCCTGCTCGCAGTGGCCGGAGCATTCATTCCCTCATTCCTGCTGCCAGACAGGCTCCTTCTCCTCGGCCAGCAAGTCGCGCCGCTCGCCATCGTCGCGATCGGGCAGACCCTCGTCGTCCTTGTCGGCGGCATCGATCTTTCGGTTGGCGCCGTGCTGACGCTCAGCCTCGTGCTCGGCGCCGGCATCGCAGGCGGCAGCGACGGGGCCCTGCCGGCGGCAATCGTGGCCTGTCTGGCGGCGGGCTTGACGATCGGCTGCGCCAACGGGTTGCTCGTCACCCGCCTCCGCCTGCCCGCGCTGATCAGCACGCTTGCGACCGCGACCATCGTCGACGGCATATCCTGGGTCTACACCAACGGCGCGCCGAACGGCGCGATGCCGCCGCTGCTGCAGTTCGCCGCGAATGGCAGGATCGGCGCCGTTCCCGTCGCCGACATCATCGTCGGCCTGGTCTTCATCGCCGTCCTGGTGCTGCTGACGCGCACCGTCTTTGGCCGCCGACTCTACGCCGCCGGCGCCAATCCGCGCGCCGCCGCACTGACCGGCATCCGCGTCGAGCGCCTGACACTCATCGCCTATGCGATGTGCGGCATGTTCGCTGCGGCAGGCGGCCTCTTGCTTGGCGGATATATCGCCGTCGGAAACCTGAAGGCAGGCGAGACCTATGTGCTCAACTCGCTGGCCGTCGTGCTCATCGGCGGCACCAGCCTTTCGGGAGGCGAGGGCGGCGTCTTCGGCACGCTTGTCGGCGTCGTCATCCTTGCCGTTCTGACGGCGCTCCTCATCCAGCTCGACGTTCCCATCGCCCTGCGCTCGGTGCTGCTCGCGGTGATCGTCGTGGTGGGGGCCATCCTTCAGGGCAGACGTATCGGCGGGTGAACGAACCGTCCCTCCCGCAAGGGGCGTGTCGGCATCCGGGAGGAAGTCCGTCGGCCGCGACCACCCGATTCCGCGTCCGACGACCATCGCAAGCAATTGAAAAAAGGAGGAGACTTTCATGACCAAGAACAGGCTGCGCGAGAACGGATCGCGCGCAAGGATGGTGGGGTTCGCCGTCGCGGCATTGACCGCCGCGATGCTGGTCAGCACCGCCGGAAATGCGGAGGAGAAGAAGCCACCCTACGTCATCGGCGTGTCGAACGACTCGGTCGCCAATCCGTTCCGCGTACAGATGATCAACGAGATCAAGTATTACGCGAGCCAGCATCCTGAACTGATCAAGGAGCTCGTCGTCCTGAATGCCGGGGAAGACACCAACAAGCAGATCTCGGACGTGCAGGACCTGCTGTCGCGTGGCGTTGATGGAATCGTGCTGTCGCCGCATTCCAACAAGTCTTTCACGCCTGTGCTGAAGGACGCGAAGCAGTACGGCATTCCGGTCGCCACCTATAACAACAGTGTCACCGGCGCCGACGGGCTTGTGGTGGCACAGGTCACGCCGCCCTTCAAGGCGTGGCAGCGCCAGACGACCGAATGGCTGGCAAAGGCGATGAACGGCAAGGGCAATGTGATCGTCCTTCGCGGCATCGCCGGGACGCCGGTCGATGCAGAAGAATGGGAGGGCGCGAAGGAAGTGCTCGACCAGAATCCCGATATCAAGGTGATCTGCACCGAATATGCGAACTGGGACTACGGCGCCGCCAAGACCGCCGTGCAGAACTGTCTCGCGAACCATCCGGAGGTCAACGGCATCCTTTCTGTCGGCGATGCCATGACCTGGGCGGCCGGCGAAGTGCTGGCGAGCCAGGGCTATGACATCTCCAAGATACCGATGATCGGTATCGGCGGCGGCAATGGCGCGCTGAAATGGTGGGCCGCCAATCCCCAGGTTCAGGGCTACATCATCGGTGACCGCACGGACGTCGCCGTGTTCGCCACCATGGACGTGCTCAACGCGCTGATGGGCAAGACCGGCGAGACCGCGGAGATTCCGACCAAGGCCATCACGACCGAGACGCTGAGCACATTCGTCCAGCCCGATCTGCCGGACAATGTCTGGCTCATCGGCACGCAGCTTCCGGTCGAAGAGCTGCGAAAGCAGGCGACCCGCTGAGGCACCATGACGATTGCGAGGGCCGACAGGAGAGTGATGTGACGGCAAGGGTCTATCCTTCCGCCGGTCCAGCGGGCCCATCCGGCATGACGCCCGGCGACGATCCGTCGCCGGGAGATGCCGCCGGATCCGCGATGGCCGGTGCGGCTCTGCTCGAGCTGCGCGATCTGACGAAGTCGTTCGGCTCGACGATCGCGCTGCGCGGCATCGACCTCACGCTGGAGGCCGGCCGGTTTCACGCCCTTCTTGGCGAGAACGGGGCCGGCAAGTCGACCCTCATCAAGATCCTCGCCGGCATCCACAAGCCGTCCGGCGGCGAGATGCACTTCGGCGGCGCGCGCATCGACGCGCCGTCGCCGGCTGTATTGCGGGCTCTCGGGCTCCATATCGTTCATCAGGAATCGTCGATCCTGCCGGGCCTGACCGTCGCGGAGAATTTCGCGCTCGGCCAGGAACCGGCGGGACGCCTCGGCATCATCCGTCGGCGGGCTGTGCGCGACGAATTGCGGGCGCGCGCCGAGCGGTTCGGCATCACGATCGATCCGGACATGCCGGCGGAACGCCTTGCCATCGGCGACAGGAAGATCCTCGAGATCCTCAAGGTCCTCGATGCGCGGCAAAAGCTCCTGGTGCTCGACGAGCCGACCGCCTCATTCACCGCCGAGGAGACGCGCCGTCTGCTGCGGATCCTCGCCGAACTGAAGCTCCAAGGGACCGCCATTCTCTATGTGACGCACCGCCTCGAGGAAATCGAAGGCATGGTCGATCGCGTGGTGGTGCTGCGCGACGGCAGCAAGGTCGGCGAGCTCCTGCCGGACGAGGCCGTCCAGGAACGTGTCGTCTCGCTGATGGTCGGCCGTGATCTCGGCCAGATGTATCCGCAGCCGACGGCGCCGCCAGGCGAGACGCTGCTGTCCGTGCGCGCGATAAGCCGAGTCGCGGCGTTCGAGAATGTGAGCCTTCGCGTCCGGCGCGGCGAGATCGTGGCTCTCGTAGGCCTCGCCGGCCATGGCAACTTCGAGGTCGCGCGCAGCATCGCGGCGCTGCCGCCGCCGGATTCGGGCGACATGAAGATGGCCGGCCGGCCGTTGGCGCCGAAGTCGCTCCGCGATGCGATCGAACAAGGCATCGGCTTTCTGGCCGAGGACCGGACGGAGACGATTTTCCGGGTGCGGACGGTTCGCGAGAATCTGGCGCTCGGCGCGATCGGCATGTGGTCGCGCATGGGCTTCGTCGACGTCCGCCGCGAGAAGGCGGAGACCGCGGACCTTATCCGGGCCCTGTCGGTTCGCTGCCGATCCGCGGCCGCGCCGGCGGAATCGCTGAGCGGCGGAAACCAGCAGAAACTGGCGCTCGGGCGATGGTTCGCCGCCCGTCGTCAGCTCCTCGTCCTGCTCGATCCGACCGCCGGCGTCGATGTCGGTGCGCGGGCGGAAATCTACAAGCATCTGCGCAATTTCGCGGGCGATGGCGGCGGCGTGCTCATCGCGACCAGCGACCTCGCGGAGGCGCTCGGGCTCGCCGACACCGTCATCGCATTCTATCGCGGCCGGGCCATCGCGGAATTCGGGCGTGACGATCGATCCGAAGAGCGTGTCCTCGCCGCCATCACGGGCCAGGACGGCAAGGGAGACGCTTGATGATCCACGTCTACAGAAGAACCGCCGGCCCCATTCTTCTGGCTGTTGTCGGAGCGCTTCTTGCCTATGCGCTCGTCCCCCGCTTCGGCACGCCGATCAATATCGGCTATCTGCTCATGCAGTCGGCTCCGCTCCTGCTCACGGCGGTCGGGCAGACGCTGGTGATCCTCACGCGCGGCATCGACCTTTCGGTGGGTGCCAGCGTTACGCTCGCGGGTGTGCTCGCCTCGATCATCATGGACCCGGCCAATGGCGGCAGCGTGCCGCTGGCGCTCGCGACCTGTGCCGGGGCAGCGATCGCGGTCGGGCTGGTGAATGGTGTCCTCGTGGTCGGCTATCGCCTGCCACCATTCCTGGCGACATTGGCGATGACGTTCTTCCTGGCGGGCGTCAATCTCTATCTGCGGCCGGCTCCCGGAGGACAGATCGCCGAATCGCTCCAGAACGCGGTATCGGCGCGCTGGGGCTTCGTCCCCGTGTCGATCGTGGTCGTTCTGGCGCTGCTGCTGCTGCTGGCGCTCTATCTTGATCGCTCGCGCTTCGGATTGCGCCTGCGCGCCGTCGGCTGGGACGAGAAGGCCGCTCGGCTTGCCGGCGTCTCGGCGGGCTGGGTCAAGATCGCGGCCTATGTCGGCTCGGCGCTGCTTGCCTCCGCCGCCGGCCTCGCCATCGCCGCGCGCACCGGCACTGGAGACGCCCTGGTCGGAAACAGCTATCAGCTCGCCAGCATCAGCGCCGCCGTGCTCGGCGGTGTCGATCTCGCGGGCGGGCGGGGCACGGTGGGCGGCGCGCTTGCCGGGGCGATCGTCCTGGCGATCATTGGAAATGCCCTCAATCTGCTCGGCGTCGTCGCCTATTGGCAATGGATCATCCAGGGCATGATTCTCCTGATCGCGGTTTCGTTCTATGCCGTAAGGGCTGCGGCGCGCTGAGGCACAGCGCGCTTGCAAGGGGAAAACGAAAGCCGCTCCGCAATCGACCAACTCGCCGACACGCGGTTTTGGATATGATGCGAGCAGGGATCGACATGCGCAGCATGATCGCGTGCGACGCCAGTGAGCCAGGAACGACGAATGAAAGAGACCCTCCGGGGGCCCGAGTCGGACAGTGCCAGCCAGCGCAGGGAGCTGAAGCGACGCGCCGAGCGCGAGGCGCTGATCATGGCGTCCGTGCAGGCGGAAGGCTATGTGCCGATCGAAAAGCTCGCCGAGATCTGCGGAACCTCGACGCAGACGATCCGCCGCGATCTCGCCGCGCTTTCGGCCGAGGGCAAGGTCGAGCGCTATCATGGCGGCGCCTGCCTGCCGACTGCCGTCGCACCGCCCCCCGACAGCAATTTCGCGAAGCGCAGCGCCGTCAGCGTGACGGAGAAGGCGGCCGCGGCCTCGCTTCTCGCCGATCTCATTCCGGACGGTGCGTCGCTGTTTCTTTCGGGCGGATCGACGCTCGCGATCGCGGCCGACGTGCTCAGCCAGCGCGAAAATCTGGTCGTGGTGACCAACAATCTGCAGGCGGCGCTGCGTCTCTATGATCAGGAATCGTTCCAGGTCTTGGTGGCGGGCGGCTGGATCCGCACGGCCAGCGGCTCGCTGATCGGCGAGGATACGATCAATGCCATCGATCGCTTCTCGCTCGACTTCTGCATCATCAGCACCGCGAGCATATCGCCGCTCGGCGCGATACTGGAGCGCGATCAGTCCGTCGCGGCCCCGATCGTCGCCATGCTCCAGCGCGCACGAAGGAAGGTGCTGGTGGTCGACGGTTCGAAATTCAACGCGCGCGGCATTGTCCGAACGGCCTTCCTGCACGAGATGGACTATGTGCTGACCGATCGGCCGCCGCCGCCGCACATAAAGAACCTCATCGACCAGAGCGATACGAAGCTTCTCGTCAAGAACCCCTGACGCGAACGTTCGGTGTGACGGGCCGCGCAGATCGGGGTCGTGCCCGGCATGGTCCCGTCAGACTTTGGCGGCCGCAAGCATGTGCTGCCGCGTCTCGGCAAGGCTCGGCACCGAGCTCCGTCCTCCGACGGCGCGGCAGCATAGCGCCGCGAAGACATTCGAGAAGCGGAGCGTTTCGGCGAGCGGCCAGCCCGCAAGATGACCGAAGAGGAATGCGCCGTGAAAATTGTCGCCGGCTCCGGTCGTGTCGACGATCGGGACGCCGGTATAGGCGGGCACTTCGATGAAGGTCTCGCCGTCGAAGGCGATCGAGCCGTGCTCGGCCCGCGTGATGCAGACGAGAGCGGGTCCCTGTTCCCAGAAGCGCCGGCAGGCGTCACGGAGCGCCATCGGACCGAGCTGCCGCGCGACGCTCTGCTCGTCCGGTATGTAGATGTCCACATTGGGCAGCAGGCGTTGCAGCGCTTCCGGCCGGATATTGCCGCCATCCAGCGAGACCGGCACGCCGAGCGCCCGCGCATGGCGCGCCGCCGCGTCGGCAAGATCGGGATTGTTGCCGTCGAGATGAACGCAGCGCGCTTCCGCTATCCGGCTAAAATCGATGGCTTCAAGGTCGATGGCGGCGATGCAGCCCCCGAAGACCGCCATGCTTCGATGCCCGGAGGTCTCGATCAGGACGGCGCTGATGGTCGACGGCGTCGAGGCGAGGACCTGGATACGATCCGTCGCCACGGACTGGCGGTTCAGCTCCGCCACGATCATCGCGCCGAAATCATCCGCGCCGACCGCGCTCACCAGTGCGGTCCGCAGGCCGAGCCGCGCCATGGCCACGGCCGCCGTGGCAGCCGGGCCGCCGCCGCCCGATGTGATGGAACTGGCCGAGACGCGTTCATCGCTTCTCGGCACGCGCTCGACCGACAGCAGGAGATCGAACGCCGAAGAGCCGATGGCAAGGCAATCGAGCAGGGGCATCGGAATGGATCTCGATTCAGCCGTTCGGCTTGATGCAGATCTTGAGGCCCTCGCCGCGGCGCGCGGCCGCAAACGCCTCGTTGACATCGTCGAGCGCGAAGCGGTGCGTGACGATGCCGTCGAGGCCCAGCGAAGGCAGGATCTCCATGACCCGGTGATGCGTGAAGGGATTGCGGATCGAGCCGAGGACCGTCAATTCCCGCGCGAAAATGCGGTTGGGCTCGACGGATATCCGCTTGCCGGGCGCGACGACCCCGAAGAAGAGGATGCGTCCACCATGACAGGCGAGTTCGATCGTGCTTTCGGCCGTCTCCGGTCTCCCGGCGGCATCGATGATGACATCGGCGCCGAGGCCATGCGTCTCATCCAGCACATGAGCCTGCAGGTCGACGGCCGTCGGATCGATCACATTGTCGAAGCCGAAGGAGCGGATATGCGCGCGGCGGCCTGCATTCGGTTCCGAAAAGATGATCCGCGCCGCGCCGCGCCGTTCCGCAAGCTTCGCCAGGATGACGCCTGCGGCGCCGCCGCCGAGAATGACCACCGTATCACCCATGCCGACCGCAACGCGGTCGATGCCGTTCAGGCAGCAGCCGACGATCTCGCCGAGCGCGGCCTGCTCGGCGCCGAGCGCTTCGGGCACCCGATAGACGGTGTCCATGCGGACCGTCGCATATTGTTCGAAGCCACCGTTGCGATTGATGCCCCAGGCAAGGCGGTCGAGGCAGAGATTCGGCTTGCCGAGGCGGCAGGGCTTGCAGCAGCCGCAATAGACGTGAGGCTCCACGGAGACCAGATCGCCCGGGCGGCAGAGGCGGACGTCCGAGCCGATCTGCTCGACATAGCCGGAAAACTCATGGCCGAGCACCACCGGCGGCTTGGCGGCGAACTTCTTCTCGAGGATGTGGATATCCGTGCCGCAGATCGTGGCGGAATCGATGCGGATGAGAACCTCGTCGGCCCCGGGCTTCTGGATCGGAAGCTCGCAGATGCCGAGCGTTTCCGTCCCGTCGAAGATTGCGGCTTTCACTTGGGTCCCTCTTTCATGTGTCTCTGACAGATGACGCTGATCTGCGCGATCTGATCCAGGTGCTCGGGCGCCTGTCCGGGATTTCGCCGTTGTTGTTAGCCGGCTATCGAGATACGGCGTCGTCCACCGTCTCGACGAGTTTCTGAAGGCGCGGAACGGCGTCTTCGGCGAGCGCCTGCGCGATGTCGCTCGCGCCGATGACGCGTTGCCACACGGCGCGGCCCGCCAGGAAGCCGGAGGCCCCTCCGCGGCAGGCCCATTCGACTGCGGTCGGGAAATGGTCAGGGTCGACGCCGGACGAGAGGACGACCCAGGGGCTTTCGACCACGCTGGTGATGCGCTCGCATGCACGCCTGACCTCGGTTTCGGTGGCGACGCCACGATAGGGAATCTCGGCCTTGTAGAGGTCTGCGCCGCGCGCGCCGAGTTCTTCAGCCGCCGCGATGATGCCGGCGTCGAGATCGGCGGGCGCGCCGTCGCGCCGCTTTCGCGACACGGGCTCGATCACCGACAGCAGGCCCGCCTCGCGGCAGCGCGCGACGAAGCGGTCGACAAGGGCGATACGCTTTTCGGCCGGCTCGTCAGGCCGCCAGATGACGAGGAGCTTCATGGCCGATGCTCCGTCTCGGCGCATGACGGCGGGGACGACATTCTCGTCGATCTCGACATCAGAGATGAGCTCGCCGGGGCCGCTGATGAAATGATCGCCAGCCGCGATCATCGAACAACCCTCGGCGACGGCGCCCTCGGCCACCGCTCGATCCCACGCGAAAACCTTGTCGATGAGGGCGGCGGAGGCAAACGGCGTGAGCGCCCTCAGGGCGGCCAGCTTGAAATCGGCGATCTGCGCATCGGTGACAGGTCGATCCTGCTTGCCGGCGAACATCGCTCGCATCGACTCGCGCTGGTCGATCGCGAGCATGGCGAAGGCGCCGGTGGGACGGGAGAGCGTTGAAAGCGGGGGAGGAGAAATGAGCGACATGGAGCCTTACGCCGTGGATTGGTCCCCAAAATGCACAAAATATGACAAATGCGCAAGATTGATTTCAGCCAAAGCGGTGCTAGCGATCAGAAATTGACAGAACTGCCCGGATATTGCGTGAAGCCTGTGACGGGGCGTGCGTCACTGCTGCGGCGCCTGCACGGCCTCATCATCCCGGGTTGGAATTCGCTCGCCAGGCCTCTGACGCGCGGGCAGGGGAGGCCATTTGCCGAAGCGCGCGGCGGGGTGGGAAGCAGCGCCGTCTGGAGCCTGGGTTCGCCGAGGATGCGCGCGGCCTTATGGCCGATAGCCCGAGCGAGCCGCGGCCGTATCGCCGATGGCCTGAGACGTTGGGACAAGCGCCGCGCGCCGAAGCGACCGCCAGCCGGTCAAAACCGCGACGGACAGCCGCCCGAAGCCTTGTTCCCGGCGTAGAAAGTCGAGCCTCGCTCCCTACTGAGCGGGATTGCCGGCAATGGCCCTGGTGATCGCCGCGGCGGTCTCGGCAACGAGACGGCCGATGATCGGAAGGCGGGTCGCGTTCATGCGCGATACGGTGCCGGAGACGGAGATCGCGCAGACGACGTCCGCATGTTGATTATAGACCGGCGCCGCCACGCAGCGGAGGCCCGTCACATACTCCTCGTCGTCGACGGCGTAACCGTCGCTGCGGATCTTGGCCAACTGGGTATTGAGGGCATCCCTGCAGGTCAGTGATTTGACGGTCGCCCGCCGCATGCCATGCCGGTTCAGGTGGGAATTGACTTCGCCGCCGGAATAGGTCGCCAAGATCGATTTGCCCATCCCCGACGCCGTCATCGGCGTGCGGCCACCGACGCGGGACAGGGCGCGGGTGATTTCGCGGCTTTCGAGCTGATCGACGAGAACGATCTCGCCATTCTCCACGACCCCGAGATTCGCCGTTTCCTTGGTGTGTTCACGCAGCAGTCGAAGGTATGGCTGAGCGGGCGCCATGAAACTGCGATCGCGCACGAAGGCATTGCCGATGGTGAAAGCCTGCTGGCCGATATGCCAGCGATTGTCCTTGGGGAGAAACCGAACGAAGTGGCGCTGTTCCAGCGTGGTCAGAAGCCGGTGCACTGTGGTGAGCGATAGTTTCGTGCGGCGCGCCAGGTCGGTTAGGCGAAGGCCGGATTCAGCATCGCTCAATGACTCCATCAACAGCATCGCCCGATCAACGGATTGAACGCGCCCATCAAGTGACTTTGTCATGTCAGTCCCTCCTCAAGACTGGCAGATCACTAGAGTTGTCACGCTCCTCAACTTGACAACGCCCTCTGCGATTTTGATGGTAGCGCTACCAAAGATGTTGGTCAACCGGCTATGTTTGGGTATGATCGCAACATTGGCGTCGGGACGGCCAAAAACGAGCGAGTGGATAGACGCCCATGGCAAAACGCATTTCAACCGGTCGCCCGACCATCGCCGACGTTGCGGCGCGCGCGGGCGTCGGGGCCATTACGGTGTCCCGTTTCCTCCGGCAGCCGGAGAAGGTTTCGGAAGCGCTTGGGGTGTCGATCGCCGCCGCCGTGCGCGAACTCAATTATGTGCCGGATCTCAATGCGCGCGCCCTCGCATCCAAGCGAACCGATATGGTCATCGTCCTGGTCCCATCGCTCACCCAGAACATCTTTTCCGATGTGCTGCGCGGCATCTATGACGGCGTGGAAGACAGCGGGCTTCGTATTGAACTGAACAATACGCGCTACAGCAGCGCGATCGAGGAACAGCAGGTCCATGCGGCCCTGAGGCACGGGCCTGCCGCCATCATCATTTCGGGAACCGAACAGACGGCAGCGACCCGAGCGATGCTCGCCAATGCGGGGTGTCCGGTGATCCAGATCATGGATCTCTGCGACGATCCGATCCAGAAGGTTATCGGGTTCTCGCATTTCCGGGCGGGGCTGGAGATGACCCAGCACCTGATCGATTCAGGCTATCGCCGCGTCGCATTTTTTTCCGGCTGGATGAATGCGCGGTCAAAGCAGCGTTTGCTGGGCTACAGGACGGCGCTCGAGAATGCGAACCTGTTCGACCCGGACCTGATCGGGGAAATGGGCAACGACAACCCGCATGCGAGCCGCGGCTCGATCAAGGACTTTCATCAGTTCTCGACCGCGGTGATGGGGCGGGAATTGATGCTCGACATGCTGGATCGCCGACCGGACGTGGAAGCCGTCTTCTGCAATAACGACGTGCTGTCGATCGGGGCGCTCTTTGCGCTGCATTCCCGCAACGTATCGGTGCCCGACCGGATCGGCATCGCAGGGTTCAACGACTTCGATTATATGGAGGCTGCCTATCCTGCCCTGAGCAGCGTGCGCATCCACCGATGGAAATGCGGCAACGAAGCCATGATGGCTGTCCGTCACCAACTGGACGGCGGCGACATCGGCCCCCCGGTGGTCGATCTCGGCTTCGAGGTCATGCGGCGGGCCAGCACCGACCGCCATGGCGCGCTGCGGGCGGCCCGGAAGACCGAAGCCGCGCTGAGCCTGAGCTAAGTCAGACCCTGTCCAGTTCACCGGACAGGGTCCTCGTATTGTTTGAACGCGTTTTCTTCACGTGAACCGGAAACAACTTCGCTCGAAAACGCTCTAGACCCCCCAGTTCAAGTCCCAATCCTGCACCACATGCCCGGGCGAAACGGTCGTGTAGGTCCGTTGTGGCGGCACATAGTCCGAGGCGCGGATCGGGCTCTTGATTTCCTCGGTCGCGATCTGGCGCACCTGATTGCGCCGGGAAGGATCGGGGATCGGCACGGCGGCGATCAGGCGCTTGGTGTAGGGATGCTGCGGATTCTTGAACACCATCGCGGCGGGTCCCATTTCGACGATCTCGCCGAGATACATCACGGCCACCTTGTGGCTCATGCGCTCGACCACGGCCATGTCGTGGGAAATGAACAAATAGGAGAGGCCAAATTTCTGCTGCAGATCGAGCATGAGGTTGATCACCTGTGCCTTGATCGAGACATCGAGACCCGACACCGACTCGTCCGCCACGATGACCTTGGGTCCGAGCGACAATGCGCGAGCAACGCAGATGCGCTGCCGCTGGCCACCGGAAAACTGCGCCGGATAACGGTTTGCGACATCCGGATCGAGGCCGACCTGCTCCAGGAGTTCCGCCACCTTTTCGCGCGCCTGCCGCCTGGTTCCAAGCCGGTGCGTCAGATATGGCTCGGCAACCGCCTCGCCGACCCGAATGCGCGGATTGAGGCTGGCGAACGGGTCCTGGAAGATCATCTGGATGTGGCGCCGCATATCGCGCATGCGCTCCCGGTCCAGTGCCATGATGTCGGTGCCACCAAGCGAGATCTGCCCGGCCTGCGGTTCGGTCAGCCGCATGATAGCGCGACCCGTGGTCGACTTGCCGCAGCCCGATTCTCCGACCAGAGAGAGCGTCTCGCCCGGCTGGATATCGAAGGAGACATTTTCGACGGCATGCACCCGCCGATGCACGCTCCCAAACAGCCCGCTGATCATGTCGAACCGCTTGACCAGGTTCCGCACCGAAAGGGCCGGCTGGCTGTCGTGATCGACCGTATCGGGGCGAGGCTCGGCCACCCGCAACACCCCGGTCTTGCGATCGACCACCGGGAAATGCTCGGGTTGCCCGTTTCCTGTCATGGAACCGAGGCGCGGGACGGCGGCTATCAGTGTTTTGGTATAGGCGCTCTGCGCGTCGTTGAAGATGGCCTCCGTCGGACCCTGCTCCACCACCTGCCCACCCAGCATCACGACGGTGCGGTCGGCAATCTCGGCGACGACGCCCATGTCATGGGTGATGAAGAGCACACCCATGCCCTCTTCCTTCTGCAACTGCTTGATCAGTTGCAGGATCTGGGCCTGGATGGTCACATCGAGTGCAGTGGTGGGCTCGTCGGCGATCAGGAGCTGCGGCTTGCAGGCCAGCGCCATGGCGATCATCACGCGCTGGCGCATTCCCCCCGACAGATTGTGCGGCAGTTCGCCGGCGCGGGACCTGGCGCCGGGGATGCGCACCTTCTCCAGCATCCGGACGGCCTCTGCCTTCGCGGCTGCGCCATCCATCTGGCCATGGACGATGAGCGTCTCCGCGATCTGATCGCCGATGCTGACCAGAGGGTTGAGGCTGGTCAGCGCCTCCTGGAAGATCATCCCGATCTGGCGCCCGCGCACCGTGCGCATCTGGGATTCCGGAAGCGTCAGCAATTCGCGGCCGCTAAGCTGCACGGATCCTTGCACCCGGCTCTGCGCCTGGTCGAGGAGACGCATGATGGTGAGCGCCGTCACGCTCTTTCCGGAACCGGATTCGCCGACCACGCAGAGCGTTTCCTCCGCGCCGATCGTGAAGGAGATGCCCTTCACGATCTCGATCCAGCCCGACTTGGTCTGAAACGAGGTCCTGAGGTCTCGCACGCTGAGGACTGGCTCGCGATCGGCGATCGGGGCGCTGCCGATGTCAGTCATGGCTGTGCTCCTGTGGGCATCGCTATTGCGACGTGGACGGGTCGAGCGCATCGCGCACGGCGTCGCCGACCAGATTGAAAGCCAGCACCACCAGCGTTATGGCCGTCCCGGCCCCGATGATCGGCCATGGCGAGCCGAAGATATTGCTGAGGCCGTCCTTGATGATGTTGCCCCAGCTCGGATTGGGCGCCTGTGTGCCGATTCCCAGGAAGCTGAGGGACGCTTCGAGGCGGATGGCGGAGGCCACCCACAGCATCATCAGCACGACGATCGGCGCCATGATGTTGGGTATGATGTGCCGGAAAATGATGACCGGCGTCCGGACGCCAACTGAAATTGCGGCTTCCACATAGGGTTCGTGCTTGATCGACATCGTCTGCGCGCGGGCCACCCGGGCAAAGCCCGGCACGAAGGCGATGGTGATCACGATGATCACGTTCCAGAAGCCACCGCCGAGCACGGCGGCGATCATGATCGCCAGCAGCAGCTCGGGAAAAGCCAGCAGAAGGTCGACCACGCGTGAAATGACGCGGTCGATGATGCCGCCGAAATAGCCTGCTACCACGCCGAGCGTGGTGCCGATCAGCGCTGCGCTGAGCGGGGAAATCATCCCGAAGATCAATGAATTGCGCGAGCCGTAGATCATGCGGGAGAGGACGTCGCGGCCGAACTGGTCGGTGCCCAGCCAATTTGCCCAACTCGGCGGGCGATTGATCTTGAGCATGGATTGGGTCAGCGGATCATAAGGCGCCAGCACGGGAGCGAGCACGGCGACGATGACGAACACCACGATGATGATGACGGCCGCAATGGTGCCAGGCCGCCCGAACAGCACGCCCTTGATGGCTCGGAGCAGGGACGGCTCCGGCGGCAGCAGCTGCGAGGAGGTCTCGAGGATTGAGCTCATCAATTCATCCTGATGCGGGGATCGACGACGATGTAGAGGAGGTCCATCAGCAGGTTGATCACCACCACGAACATCGCAAACACCACGATGCCCCCCTGGATGACGGCATAGTCGCGTTCGGCGATGGCGCTGATCAACAGCTTGCCGATGCCGGGGCGGTTGAACACCATTTCGATCGCCACCGAACCCGACAGCGTGGCCAGCATGCTCAGTCCAAGGCCGGTGGTGAGCGGCAGCAGCGCATTGCGCAGGCCGTGCCGATAGATCACCCGTCTTTCCTTGGCCCCCTTGGCGCGCGCCGTGCGGACATAGTCCTTGCTCAGCACCTCGAGCAGCGAGGTTCGCGTCAATCGCCCGATGAAGGCGGCCTTGACGAAGGCGAGGGTCAGTGCCGGGAGGAAGACATGGTACATGCGGCTGGCGAAGTCGGTGCCGCCGCCATTGATCGGGAACCAGCCGAGATTGAGCGCGAAGGTGATGAGCAGCAGAGCGCCAAGATAGAAGTCGGGGATGGCATAGCCGACGAGCGAAAACACCCTGACCCCGCTATCGGGCAGCTTGTTGCGATGGGTCGCCGCGAGAACGCCCAGCGGCACGCCGGCAATCAGGCCCATGAGCATCGCGACGATGGTCAGTTCGATCGTGTAGGGCAGATTATAGAGGATGAGGCCAACGACGCTCTGGTTGCTCATCATCGAGTTGCCCAGGTCGAGCGTGAGCACGCCCTTGACGAACATGATGAACTGCAGCCAGAGCGGATCGTTCAGCCCCATGCGCTCGCGGAACAGGGCCAGTTGTTCGGCCGTGGCCATATCGCCCAGTGCGGCGATCGCCGGATCGCCCGGCAGGATCCGCATGGCGATGAACACCAGCAACAGCACCAGAAATACGGTGGGCACTGCGTCGGCCAGTCGGAACAAAAGATATCGCGACATTCTCGCCTCCCACCGATACTCGGTGTCCAGCAGCGCTACCCATGACGGGTGCGCTGCTGTTGATCACCGTTGCAGTGCTGTGAAATACGGTTCGTTCGCGAGGTCTGCCTGCAGCCCCGGCACCAGCACGGACTGGCCATCGCGCCGGAGGCTTATGAAATACTGCAAGTGAAAGTCCGAACCCGTGTAGGCGGCCGGGATTGTCCCGACATAGCCATCAGCGCCGCTTTCAAGCGGCATGGATTGCCACCGCTCCGCCTGATTGACGTGGCGATAATGCAGGATCGGTGGCTCATCCGCTTCAATCGGCACCGATATCGTCAGAGGCTCACCGCCGGTGAAGCTCGCGATCGCCGCCCCGGTGTCGGGATCCGCCGTTGTCGGGCGCTGGCCCCGGAGTGCCGACATCGCCTTCTCGACAGCCGAGGTGGCCGGTACCGACTCGGTGCCGCCAAAGCCCCTGAGCGCCTCCAGGTCCAGCAGCTCCGCCTCCATTTCCGGCAGGCGCGCATGCCAGGATCCGCGCAACCAGGACTGCGGGCCATAGGTCAGGTCGTCGTGGTAGACGCCGCGGGACACAACGGACAGCCGTTGCCACGCAGCGACCGAACGCCTCGCATGGTCAATCATGGGCTCGATCAGGTCGGACGCCTTGCTGGCGATGAACAGTTCCGCCCAGCAGGATGCCCGGAACTTTTCGGCGAAGTGCCGGGCAATGCCGCCGAGGATTTCCACGTCCGTGAGAATCCGCTGCGGCTCGGCGCGTCCAAAGTCCTCGGCGCCGCGCGCTTCGGCAAGGGCCTGTTCACAGCCTCGGGCCATCTCATCCAACCAGTTGGCGACGTCGATCGGCGTATAGCGGTGGCTTGGCTTTCCCGCGAGCAGCAGCTCCGCATATTCCCGGGGAGATGCGAACAGCGCCGAGTCGAAGGTTGGCGCATTTCCAAAGCGCGTCGGGCCTTCCATGTCGAAGCCGTAAGCGCGCTTGCCCGAGCCCTCGACCAGGCCGAGATTGGTGTAGATCTCCGGCCAGTAATGGTTGTTGGACGCCGATGGCCCGTGGGCGAGGGTGATCAATGGAAGGACGCGGCTGGCGAAGGAGAGCCCCTGTTCGCAGGCCTCGGCGACATCGCCGCATTCGCGGTCCAGCCAGCGCATCCAGCTTTGGCGCGGCGCTTCCGGATTATAGAGCAGCCGGCCCCAGACGCGGTATTGGTAGTCGTATTTCCGCCAGTCCTGCCGGGTGGCGAGGCCATGCTTTTGATAGTTGAAGCGCTGGCCCGGCATGCCGGTGCCCATGCGTCCCTTGAAGCTCTGCGGCTCGCACCATTCGACGCCGTCCGAACCGGCGAACATCGAGCTCTTGCCATATCCGGCGGCAAAGACCGGATCGCCCCATAGCAGAACACGCTGGGTGCCTGCCCAGATGCGATAGATGACCTTGTAGTCCTTGTCCTTGGTGAGCAGGTCACCATAGGAATAGCGGAGGAACTTGCGCGAGCCTTCGCTCAACTGCTCGCGTTCGCTGCGCGCCGTCTCCGGCGGATATTCTTTTTCGCGGATGGCCGACTGGTGATAGGGCGGTCCCATATGTTCGGCCAGGTATTTGGGCGACGCAGCAACGGGCATGCCGGACTTTCGGGCGATATCGATCATCTTGTGATCGAGCCCCTTGCCGTGCATGTCGATCTCGACCGGCCGGCCGGCTGCGGCGACGCCGGCGAAGGCCTCTTCCCAGAAGCCATACTCGCCTTCGGCAATGCCGCCTTCGACATGGACGCGGAAGGTCAGGCCGGTGATCTCGGGGACTTGCTTCAGCAGCGCGGTGATCGCGTCCCGGCAATAGGGCGCGAGATTGTCGTCGGTGACGCCGCGGATCGTGTAGTTGGCCCGCGGGACATCGTCGAAATCGTAGCGCTGGGTCCACAATGCCAGCTGGAACTCAAGTCCGCGCCGGGCTGCTTCCTTGCCGATAAAGCGCAACATCTCAAGATTGTGGTCGCGTTCCTCGGCGCTGAGCTCCTTGGCATCGATGTCATAGCCATCAAGCTTCAGCAGGAAAGGGTATGGAAAATAGAAGTAGACGTCGGTGATCCAGGGGTTGTGATAGGGGTAATTGTAGCCCATGCCCAAGGTGAGCGAGAAGCGGTTGAAGCGGTTCGACGCCAGCATGGTCAGGTAATCCCGCCATTGCTGCTTATCATAGAACCAGACCTTATCCTCTTCTTCGGCGCAGAACAGGCGCGCCATGGAGCGGATGCGGGCAGTCGGCTGCTCGACAAGCGGGAACGTACCCTCGAACAGGTCATTGCCGAGGCTGTTGCGCACGCGGTCGGCGAGTTCCGTCAGGGCATAGACAATGCCCCTGATGTCATAACCCCAAGCCAGGATGTGCTCGCCATCGCGCATGAGGGCCATGGCCTCGGCCTCTTGCGGATACGGGTAGCTCCCAGAGCCGTTGCCGGCGACCTCGACGGTCAGGCCCGAAGGGGCGGCTTCCCCGATCGCCGCCGTGACATCGCGCTGCCGAAGAGCCGCGAGCAACTCGCTCGCGGCCCAGGCAACGGGGCCGTCGGCGTCGCTGAGCGCTGTCGGAATGATGATGGAAACGGAACGGACAGCGCCCATTGTTCACATGCCTTTCGAGGGGGAAAGTCGTTCGAGCTCGCGGCCGAAACCGCGAGATCTCTGGCGACTAATTGATTTTCGCCTGGGAAAGCGGCCAGTTGACGTAGCCGGACACGACTGGGTATCCGAGATCAACCTTGCCGGACCGCACCATCATGAAGCCGTTGTCCGACACCGGCAGGATCACTGCGTCCGACAGCGCCTTGACTTCGATCTGCTGGACGATGGCGATGCGTTTTTCGAGATCCGGCTCTGCCAGGGCCTTCGCCAGCAGATCATCGATGCCGGGGATAGCCACGCCATAATGGCTCATATTGGCGCCGCCATTGCCGTCAGCCTTAACCTCCGCCTCTGACGGCAGATAGGTCAGGATGACCTGGGTCGGTACGGGCGGCACGGCTGAGGATTGCTGGCTCAGCGTGTTGGTGCCGATATTCTGGTCGGCGTGGAAGGCCGTGTGGTCCTTGATGCTGAGTTCCATGTTGACGTTGATGCGTCGCAACTGGTCCTGGATCATCAGCATGATCGCCGAGAAATCCTCGCGCTGGGACGTGGCGTTGGGGAAGCTGAAGCCATTGGGGAAGCCGGCTTCGGCGAGCAATGCCTTCGCCTTCTCCGGATCGTATTTGTAGGCAACTTCGGCCGGAATCGTGTCCGCCGTGAAGCCGCCGGGGAATGACGGCGGATTGAGCCCGTAGGTGCGCTTGGAAATCGGCGCGATGGCCGTGGTGATCTCGTCGCGGTCGATCCCATAAAACAGCGCCTGGCGGACGCGGATGTCGTCGAATGGCGGTTTGGTGAGGTTGAACTGGATGGTGAAGAAGCTGCCCGGGCTCGCCACGTCGAAGATGAGGTTCGGATCGCGCTGGGCCATCGAGTCGGCCCAACCGGGCGCGCGAACGCCCTCGATGATGTGCACGTCGCCCGAGAGAATGGCCAGGGTGCGGGCGGTGGTGTCCGCGATGTAGAGGAACTGCAGCTTCGGCGTCGCCGCCTTGGTATCCCAATAATCGGGATTGGCCGCCAGGGTGATCCCCTGCGAGGGGTCGGTCGCGACCTTCTCGAGGACGTAGACGCCCGTCCCGATCGGGTCGGTGCCGATGGCCTCGTCGCCCTTCTCCTCGATGGCCTTCTTGCTCATGATGGCGCCGTCATAGTCGCTGAGGGCGCCGAGCATGAACAACGGGTCTGGTTGTTCCAGATGGAAGACGACCGTGTACGGACCCTTGGCCTCGACACTGGCGATATTGGTGAACTTGGCGCGCACGCCGCCGATACGCTGCGCATCGGTCACGCGGTCAAAGGTATATTTGACGTCCTCGGACGTCATCTCGCCATAACCTTTGTGAAACTGGACACCCTCGCGCAGCTGAATGGTCCAGGTCTTCGCGTCTTCCGAGCCTTTCCAGCTGGTTGCGAGGCGCGGCACGAGTTCATCCTGGCTCGCGGGAAAATTCCATCGCGGCAGATCGACCAGCTTGTCGTAAAGGGCGATGATCGCCCAGTTGTCGACGCCCTGAATGGATTTGTGCGGGTCGATGGTGCGCAGGCCGCGCGCCGCAAATCCGACCCTCAGCGTATCGCTGCCCTGGGCGAAAGCCTTGCCGGTCAAGACCGACGTCAGGCTCATGCCTGCCATGGCGGCAGCCGCTCCTCCGATGAAATTCCGTCTGGTGACCCGCATTCCGTCCTCCCGTTGCGCGCGTCGCCTCTGCTGCCTGCTGCCTTGCCGGCCTCTTGATGAGCATGCAGTTGCCGCGTATCCCGCGACGGTAGCGCCTGGCAAAAAAATCGGTCAAGGCAAGCTCTGCCTCGTTTTCCGCATCGTGGAAGTCTTTGCGTGGCGCTGCGGAAATCCTTCCGTATCGCGGAAAGACCGAACGGGGCGTCCTCCTCCGCCTGCGCGATTGCGCTAGGCCTGCGGTTCGATTGTGACCGTTGAACGGAGGAATTCGATGCACGCCGAGCCTTGGTACAAGACGACGATGCGCTGGGGTCAGACCAATCTCGTGGAATGCGACCCCGCACGCTATGACAAGGAATGGTGGCGCGAGCACTGGCGCAAGACCCGTGTGCAAGGGGTCATCGTCAATGCCGGGGGCATCGTCGCCTACTATCCGTCGAAGTTCGAACTGCACCATCGCGCCGAGAAACTGGGCCAGCGCGACCTCTATGGCGAGGTGGTCGCCGCGGCCCGCGAAGAAGGGCTCAAGGTCATCGCCCGCATGGATTCCAACCGTGTGGCGCAGGACTTCTTCGAAGCCCATCCGGACTGGATCTGCCGGAAGATCGATGGGGAGCCCTATACGCAAGGCGACAAATTCGTCACCTGCATCGGCTCGCCCTATTACACGGACTATCTGCCGAGGGTGATGGAAGAGATCATCGAGCGCAGCCGGCCCGATGGCTTTGCCGATAACAGCTGGGCGGGCCTTCCACGCGACAAGATCTGCTACTGCGAACACTGCCGGGCCCAGTTCAAAGACTTTGCGCAGCGGGACCTGCCGTCGCGTCGCGATTGGTCCGACGAGGGCTATCGCGACTGGATTCGGTGGAACTTCCAGCGCCGGACCGATCTCTGGGCGCTCAACAATCGCGTCACAATGGCCGCCGGTGGGCCGGATTGCGTCTGGATGGGCATGATCAGCGGCGAGGTGCTGCACAACTCGCAGCGCTTCATCGACCTGCAGCAGATCATGGCCCAGTGCGCGATCGTGATGCTCGACCACCAGCGCCGAAACCATTTCGATGGCTTCGAGCAGAATACCGAAGCCGGCAAACGTCTTCACGAAATGGCCGGATGGGACAAGCTGATCCCGGAATCCATGCCGCAATATCAGCTTGGCCAACCTGCCTTCCGCCTGTCGAGCATGCCCGAGCCCGAAGTGCGCCTGTGGGCGACATCCGGCTTTGCCGGCGGTATCCAGCCCTGGTGGCACCATATCGGCGCGCTGCACGAAGACCGCCGGCAATACACCAGCGCCGAACCGTTGTTCCTGTGGCATGAGGCCAATCAGGATGTTCTGGTCGACCGCGAGATCCGGCCCGATGTCGGTATCGTCTGGTCGCAGCAGAACCATGATTATTTCGGACGCGACGACGCCAAGGAAAAGACCATGGCGCCCTACCGGGGCGTGGTGAAGGCGATGGATCGCTCGGGCATCTCCTATTTGCCGCTTCACGCCGATGATATCGCGGGGGCTATCGAGCGCGTCCGCGTCATCGTCCTCCCCAACATCGGCGCCCTCAGCGACGATCAGCTTCGTCATATCGAGGATTATGTCGCGGCAGGCGGCTCGGTGATCGCGACGGGCGAGACGTCCGCCGTCTCGACCTATGGCGATGCGCGCGGCGATCTGGCATTGGCCAAACTGTTCGGCCTGCGCCGCGGGGAAGGAAGCCGCGGTGCAACGGGCGAGATCGATGGCAATATCGAAAACTGGTCGCGGCACAGCTATTTGCGGCTGTCGCCGGAAAACCGAGCCGGCGTCTATGGTCCGGGCGATGCCACGGCTCCTCTGGAAGCGTCTGAGCGACACCCGATCCTGAAGGGTCTCGAGCGGACCGACACGCTGCCCTTCGGCGGCTATCTGCCTGTCATGACCGCGGATGAGGATGTGGAGGTCCTGGCGACCTATATCCGTGACTTCCCGATCTTTCCGCCCGAAACGTCCTGGATGCGCGAACCGAGGACCGACCTTCCGGCGATCACGGTCAAGGCGGCGCCATCAGGCGGCAAGCTGATCTGGTTCGTCGCCGATCTCGACCGATGCTTCGCCCGCGACGAGTCCTTCGAGCATGCGCTGTTGCTGGCCAATGCCGTACGCTGGTCGCTCGGGGATCGGGTCTCGGTCTCGATATCGGGTGGCCATGGCGTCGTGACGGCCGAACACTACCGGCAGGGCGACCGCCACATTCTGCATCTGAACAACCGGCTGCAGCTCTCCCGTGTACCAGGACGCCAGTTTGACCTCGTACCGATCGGGCCGATCGAGATACGCCTGCGCAGCGGACATTCCCCGTCCACCGTCGATCTTCGCGTCAGCGGCAAGGCCGTCGCCGCCATGCGTGAGGGAGATCACCTCGTCTTCACGGTCGAGAAGATCCTCGATCATGAAGTCATCGTGATCGGCTAGGACCGATCGACACTCAGGATTCACGTCTGACGCGAGGTGTGATTCATAGTCTCCGCTTTGGAGCGGAGGCGGTGACGGGCGTGAAGCGGTACGAACTGAGTGATCGTCAGTCGGAGCGGATCGGTAGTCTTCTGCCCGGCAAGGCGCGGGATCCCGGCCGGACGGCAGCGGATACCGGACTTTCGTGAACGGCTGCCTGTGGGTGCTGCGCTCGGGCGCGCATTGGCGCGACCGCCCGAGCGCTACGGCAACTGGCAGACCGTTCACCGCCGCTTCAGCCGCTGGTGCCATACCGGCGTCTGGGGGCAGGTGTTCGAGGCGCTGACCGCCGACCGCGACAATCAGTATCCGATGATCGATTCAACCATCGTGCGAGCGCATCAGCAGGCGGCCAGCGGAAAAGGGGGGGGCCAAGGACCGGGCGCTGGGGCGCTCCCGAGGCGGACTGACCACCAAGATCCACATGCTCGCCGATGCGCTCAGTCGTCCCCTCCCCATCATCGTCACCGCCGGTTAGCGCGGCGATGTCCTTGGGGCCCGATCATTTCCCGAGGATAGGCACGGCTCGCTTAGCCTTGCGGGACCGTGATGGTTCGCTGTGGGTGTGCCAGACTGGTCCAGTTGCGACGGAGAACGCGGTTCCGCTGGCTTCAGCCGAATGGAATTGCCATCGCGACAAAGCCCTTCGGGCTTCGACACCTGTCGCCCCGACCCATTGGAGCTTCAGCCAGCTCGCCGCCCAGGTCGGCGCACCCGCCGCCTATCTGCGCAATCTCTCTGCCGCGCTGGCGGGGATCAATCTTCAATATGGCTGACCTCGAACCGGGCCGAACAGACCGAGACGCTGGAAACCGATGACGGCCGCGTCGAGCTGCGCGCCGTTACCGGCCCGGATTACGGCCGCGTCTACGACTATGAGCCGGTCGAGGCCGTGCAGCGATCGCAGGCAACGGCACCGGCGATAAACGGTCGAAGGTTCCCGGCTTTCTGGACGGGTCGACAGGGATCGACAATCCGCGCGTTGACATCACCCAGGACACCACAACGCTCTATGCCAGCGACCGCGACGCGTTCCTGTTCCTCGTTGACGATCTGAATCCGATTGAAGCCGGCCGGCTTCCCGATGGCTCTGCCGACCTGTTCCTCCGCGGCTTCTATGCCTGGAACAGCGAGGTCGGCGCGAAGACGCTTGGCATGACGAGCTTCTGTCTGCGCGCCGTGTGCCAGAATCGAAACCTCTTTGGGCGTCGAGGATTTCGAGGAAATCACCATCCGTCAGAGCAAATATGCCGCTTCGCGTTTTGCCCATGAGGCAGCGCCCGCACTGCTGAACTTCGCCAACGCCTCGCCCATGCCATTCCTCAACGGAATCCGCACGGCAGGCGAGCGAATCATGGCCCCGCCGGCGCGCGGCCTGCGGCATAGGCGCTGACGCTCCCGATGCTGGCCCGGCCCGCGATCGCATCAGCGAGGCGGCTCGCAATCAGCGGTCCGAGCTTGAAGCCGTGACCCGAACAGGCGCTCACAACGAAGCCGGCCGCGCCAATCGGCTCGACCACAAAGCGCTCGTCCTCGGTGACGGTGTAGTAGCAGACCTTGGCCTCGAGCAGTCGATAGTGATCGAAGTCGACAAAGGCCTCGCGCGCCGCGGCGGCGACCGGCGCGATATCGACCTCCGTGGCGATCCGGTCGTCATCGCCATGGCCGCGCCGGGTGAAGACGTGGTCGCCGATCTTGAGCCGCGTGCCCGCCTTCGGCGGCAGCACATAGGCGCCATGGCTGAGCCCCGTATCAACCAGGATCGGCGCCGCAGCCCAGGCGGCGGCAAAGCGCTGTGGCGGCTCGAGATAGAGCACGGTCTGGCGCGAGGGGACGAGGCGTCCCTTCAATTCCGGGAGCAAGTCACCGACCCAGGCGCCGGCCGCGACCACGACGAGGTCGGCATCGAACTGCCCGCCGTCCGTCACCACACGCCCGATCGCGGGATCAATCGCACGCACCCGCGTTCCCTCGTGGATCGTCACGCCCGCTTCCCGCAGCCAGGCCGCAAGACCCTCGACGATGCGGCCGGCGAAGAGTTCGCCCGCCCCTTCCGCCTCGAACGCCTCGATCACATCGTCGGTGCGAATCATCGGCAGCATCGCCGCCAGGACGTCGCGGCTGAGGGATCGATGGCGGATGCCGAGCGTGTCGAGCTCGCGCGCCGTCGTCTCCGGCCAGTCGCTGGCGCGTCGACCGATATAGACGAGCCGTTCCGGATGGATGTGCCGGATGCCGAGATCGGCGAACAGCGTCTCGTAGGCCTCGAACGCGGCGGGCATCATGGCGCCGTAGCCCGAGAGGCCGCCATAGCTGTGGCGCGTGATCCTGTGTTCGTCATGCGAGGACGAACGGGGATTCGGAACAGCACCCTGCTCGAAGAGCGCAGCGTCGATCCCCCGCCTCGTCAGCGCCCATGCGAGCGACAGCCCGGCGATGCCGCCACCGACGATCGAGACCCTCATCGCGCGTGCCCGGTGAAAGCGCCGTAGCGGCAGACGGCCGCGAGATTGCACATGCTCACTTCGCGATCTCGGGCAATTCCTTCCGCATCGGCGACGAAGTCCGCAAATCGATGACCAGTCAAAGGGGTACTCCCTGCTCTATTCTCGACTAACTTGATAGATTAAGGGAGTGTTCGATGTCTGAGAAGGCGAGACTTTTCCTTCTGCCGGCCGGATTCGAAGATCCGGCCTATCCCGGACAGCGATTTCTCTGCCGCCATGGCGCGCTGGTCGAGGGAGCCCTGAAGGGCTATCCCGAAGTGCTTGCTGCGATCGACATCGAGCGCGTGGGCTTTCCGCGGCCGCGCGAGCGCGTGATCGCGCTTGTCGGAGAGGCGTATCAGAGCCTCCCGCTCCTGGTACTGCCGCCCGGCGAAACAGCGACGGCAGCGACGGGCTTCAGCAATGGCCGTGCCTTCGTCGCTGGTGCCGAGGCCATTCTCCAGACGCTTGCGGAGCGTCACGGCCTTCCCGTCGTCCATCCCTGAGGCGCGCCATGACCTATGTCGTCGGTCTGCTCGACAAGAGCCCCATCGCCAAGGACGAGACGGCCGCAGCCGCTCTTGCGCGCACCGTCCGCCTCGCGCAGCTCGCCGAACGCGAAGGCTTCAGCCGCTTCTGGATCGCGGAACACCACGACACCGCCGACCTGGCCAGTCCGGCGCCCGAGGTCGTCATTCCCTATGTCCTCGCGGCGACCTCCGGCATCCGTGTCGGATCGGGCGGCGTGATGCTGCAGCATTACAGCCCCTACAAGGTCGCCGAGAGCTTCAACACGCTGGCCGCGCTCGCTCCCGGGCGCGTCGATCTCGGCATCGGCAAGGCGCCGGGCGGGCTGCCTTTCTCGACGCGCGAACTGCAGAGCGAGCGAGCCGATGGAAGCCACGCCGATTTCGAGGCCAAGCTCGCCGCGCTCACGCTTTTTCTCGACGATGCGCAGGGGGCCGACCGTGCCCGCGCGACGCCGCGTCCGCTGGAGCCGCCAAAGCGCTTCCTGCTCGGGGCAAGCGTCGACAGCGCCACGCTCGCCGCTCGTCAAGGCTGGACCTTCGTGTTCGCGCGCCACCTCAATGGCGACGAGGCGCTGCTCGAAGCCGCGCTCGATGCCTATCGGCAGGTCGGCGGCCGCGACCCCATCGTCGCCGTGGCAGCGATCGTCGGCAAGGATCGGCAGAAGGCGGCGGAGCTGGGCGAGGCGTTCCGTCCGATCAAGGTGCATGTCGAGGGCCGGCAGAGCGTGACGGTCGGCACCGAGGAACAGGCGCGCGAATATGCCCGCCAGGCCGGCGTTGCCGATTTCCGCACCACCGCCGCGAAACCGAGCCTCATCGCCGGCGATGGCGCCGATCTGGTGCGCGAACTTGACCGGCTCGGCGCGCGGTTCGGCATCGGCGAATTCATCGTCGATCTCTTCAATGCCGGAGACTCGCGGCTCGAGGCCGCCGAGCTCATCGCGCGCGCCCGCGCGGCATCGCGCGCCACCGTCGCAGCCTGAGCGGAGCCCGTCATGACCACACGCATTCCATTCGGTATCATGCTGCAGGGGCCGGGCGGCCACATGAACGCCTGGAAGCATCCGAGCGTCGCCCCCGATGCGAGCACCGACTTCGCCTATTACCGGCGCATCGCGGAAACGGCCGAAGCAGCGGGCATCGCCTTCGCCTTCGTGGCGGACGGCCTCTATGTCAACGAGGTCTCGATCCCGCATTTCCTGAGCCGCTTCGAGCCCATCGCGCTTTTGGCGGCCCTCGCGGCGGTGACGCAGAAGATCGGGCTCGTCGGCACGCTGTCGACCTCCTATTCGGACCCGTTCACGGTCGCCCGCCAGTTCGGCTCGATCGATCGCATCAGCGGCGGCCGCGCCGGCTGGAACGCCGTTACCTCGCCGCTCGAAGGATCTGCGCGCAATTACAGCCGTGACCGTCATCCGGAGCATACTCTCCGCTACCGGATTGCGGCCGAGCATATCGATGTCGTCAAGGGGCTGTGGGACAGCTGGGACGACGATGCATTCGTGCGGGATCGCGAAAGCGGCAGTTATGCCGATTTCTCGCGGATGCATCGGCTCGACTACAAGGGGCAGTTCTTTCAAGTGGAGGGCCCGCTCAATCTAGCGCGCTCAGTACAGGGCCAACCGGTTCTCTTCCAGGCTGGCGGCTCGGACGATGGCATCGCGCTTGCGGGTCGGCATGCCGACGCTGTTTTCGCCAATGGCGCTTCGATCGCCGAGAATCGGGATCTCGCTGGCAAGCTGAAGGCGAGCGCGGTGGCGCATGGCCGGCGGTCCGAGCACATCAAGGTCTTCCCCGGCATTTCGCCCATCGTCGGTTCGACCGATGAGGAAGCGGAGCGGAAATACCGTTCCATCCGGGATCTCGTCACGGTCACCGAGGCGTTGCACTATCTCGGCCGCTTCTTCGATCATCACGACTTCACGCAGTATGATGTCGACGCGCCATTCCCCGAGCTCGGTGAAATCGGGCGCAACAATTTTCGCTCGACAACGGATCGCATCAAAAGCCTTGCGCGCGACAAGAAGCTGACATTGCGCGAGGTTGCCCTCGATACAGCGACGCCGCGCAGCGGTTTCATCGGCTCTGCCGAGCGGGTCGCGGACGAGATCGAGCGCTGGATCGACGAGGGCGCCGCCGACGGATTCGTTCTCGGCTTCCAGGTGATTTCCGAGGGCCTGGCGGATTTCGATTCCCATGTGCTGCCGCTCCTGGAGGCGCGTGGGCGTCACAGTCGGCAGCTCGTCGAGCCGACCCTCCGCGAGCAGCTTGGCTTGCCAATCCCGCCGAGCCGCTATGCTGGCGACAAGGCGCCACTCGGAGCGGTCGGATGACAATCGATGCCGAACGTTTCGTGGCGCTTAGGCGGCAGCTCCATGCCGAGCCGGAGCTCTCCTATCAGGAGGTGAAGACCAGTGCGCTGGTCGCCGGATTGCTCGACGAATGGGGCTATGAGGTTGTCACCGGCATAGGCGGAACGGGCGTCGTCGGAACCATCCGGCAGGGACATGGCCCGCTGTCGATCGGCCTGCGGGCCGATATGGACGCGCTTCCGATCGAGGAGGCGACCGGCCTGCCGTATGCCAGCACCGTCAAGGGCAGTATGCATGCCTGCGGGCATGATGGTCATACGGCGATTCTTCTCGCGGCCGCCCAGGAACTCGCCGAAACGAGGCAGTTCTCGGGGACGGTGCACGTTATCTTCCAGCCTGCGGAGGAGAATGGCGCCGGCGCACGCAGGATGATGGCCGACGGCCTCTTCGAACGCTTTCCGGTCGATGCGGTGTTCGGCCTCCACAACTGGCCGGGCGTCCCGGCGGGGAGCTTCCGTTTCATCGAGGGGCCTGCAATGGCCTCGGTCGATCTCGCTGTGATCCGCATTCACGGCAAGGGCGGCCACGGCGCGCGGCCGCACGAGGCCGTCGACCCGATCGTCGCTGCCGCGTCGCTGATTATGGCGCTTCAGACCATCGTGTCTCGCAATCTCGATCCGCTGGATGCCGCGGTCGTCACGGTCGGCACGATCCATGGTGGTATCGCGCCCAATGTCATTCCCGATCATGTCGAGCTGCAGATCACCATCCGCAGCTTCGACGACTCGGTTCGCAGGGCCATTCGCGAGCGCATTGTCGCGCTCGCCGAGACGCATGCCGCGAGCTTCGGGACGCGCGCCGAGATCCGCTATCCGCGCGGCTATCCGGTTCTTATCAATCATCCCAGGCAGACGGATTTCGCGCGGCAGACCGCGATTCGCCATTTCGGCGTCGAGCGAGTCGGTTCGCTGAGGCCGATCATGGCCAGCGAGGACTTCGCCTTCATGCTCGAGCAGAAGCCGGGCAGCTATCTCTTCGTCGGCAATGGACCGAGCGCTGATCTTCACAGCCCCCACTACGATTTCAACGACGCCATCCTCCCCGCGGCCGCTCGCTACTGGGTGGCTTTGGCGCAGGATTTTCTCGCAGCGAATGCAGGAGCGGCCGAATGACGAAGGACGTCTTCTTCTACACGACGCCGCTTCATGAGCTTGCTCGCCCGCTCGTCGAGCAGCTCACCGACGAGTATGCTCGGCGCTATGGCGAGTTCTTCGGCGAACCGGCAGATGCCGAGATGAACCGCTATCCGCCCGAGCTGTTCGCGCCGCCGCATGGCAATTTCGTCCTGCTGCTGCGGGATGGAGTCGCGATCGCGGGCGGCGCCTTCAAGCGTTATGACGAGACGACCGCCGAAGTGAAGCGCGTCTGGACCGATCACCGCTACCGCCGGCAGGGCCTCGCCCGCGTCGTCCTGGCTGAGCTCGAGGAACAGGCGCGGCGGCAGGATTATCGCCGGTTCTATCTCACCACCGGCTTCCGCCAACCCGAGGCCCGTTCGCTCTATCTGACCAGTGGCTATGCGGCGCTGTTCCATCTTGACGTCGACCCCGAGCTCTATGGTGCGCTCGCCTTCGAGAAGCACCTTCACGGCCCGCCGCCCGGCTATGTGCCGTCCGCGCAGCCGCCGCCGGCCGGCGGGTGGAAGCCTCCGCAGCGCGAACGGCATGACGGCCACGCCTGATCTGGCTGCACACGAAAAACTCTACTCGATGCTGCCATAGATTCGAAAATCGTATCGTTTGAATAGATCATCATAATAGATAGTCTGTCCCGTGTAGATATTGCCAGTTGCGAGGATATTGTGTCGACATCGGCTGATACGGGCGACCTGTCTGACTTGAGTGGCACAGAAAAATATGGGTCGGAGCAGAAGTATAACGTCGTCCCCGCGCGGCATCCCTGGCGGATTGCTGGCGCGGTGTTCTCTCTGGTCGCTCTGGCTCTGACGTTCCAGTCCGTCTTCTTCAATCCACGCTGGGGCTGGCCGGTCTTTGCCACCTATTTCCTGTCCGAGCCGGTGCTGATCGGACTCGGGCGGACGCTCTTGCTGACGGCGCTCGGATCGCTGTTCGGCTTCATTCTCGGCGGTCTGCTTGCCTTTGCGCGGGTCTCGAAATCCCGCCTGCTGTCCACCCTCTCCTGGGCCTATATCTGGCTGCTGCGCTCCATCCCGCTGATTGTGCTGCTGCTGATCCTGAACAATATCGGCTATCTCTATCCCACCGTGGATATTGGCCTACCGTTCACGGACATCCTCTTCGCGCAGTATCACACGACGGCGGTGCTCAGCGTGTTCGCGGTCGCCGTCATCGGACTCAGCCTCAACCAGGCGGCCTTCTCGGCCGAGATCATCCGCGGCGGCATCCTCGCCATCGATCACGGCCAGCAGGAGGCGGCGGCGGCGCTGGGTCTCTCCTGGTGGCACCAATCGGTCCACATCGTCATTCCGCAGGCAATGCGGGCCATCGTTCCATCCGGTTTCAACGAGATCATCGGCCTCGCCAAGGCGACCTCCATCGTCTATGTTCTGGCACTTCCCGAACTCTTCTATTCCGTTCAGGTCATCTACAAGCGGAACCTTGAAGTCGTCCCGCTGCTCATGGTGGCGACCGCCTGGTATCTCGTGATCATGAGCGCGCTGTCCCTCGTGCAGCTCGGCATCGAGCGCTACTTCGCGCGCGGTGCCACACGCGAGGCGCAGCAGCCGATCCTGAGCCGGCTGATCGGACCCGGTCGCACGGAGCGCGCCATCGCCGCTATCCGTTCCGGCCCGGCAGCCGAGCGTGCCACGCTCGCCGCCTTCGATCGGCACGGGCATGATGTCGGCCGCGTCGAGATCCGTGAAATCTCCAAACGCTACGGCAATTTCCGTGCGCTCGATTCTGTCAGCCTGGTCATTCCACCTGGCGAGGTCACGGCGATCATCGGTCCGTCCGGTGCGGGCAAGTCCACACTCTTGCGCACCATCAATCATCTCGAGCGCCCGGACGATGGCTACGTCGCCATCGACGGCGAGATCATCGCGTTCGAGCGCCGCGGCGACGTGCTTCATGAACTGAAGGACCGCGCCATTCGCAAGCGCCGCGCCGGCGTCGGCATGGTGTTCCAGAACTTCAACCTTTTCCCGCATCTGACGGTCGTCGAAAACCTCATTGAGGCGCCGATCGCCATCCAGAAGGTGTCCCATGCCGAGGCTGTGGCGCTGGCGTTGGACCTTCTCGACCGCGTGGGGCTCGCCGACAAGGCAGCAGCCTATCCGCGCCATCTCTCCGGTGGACAGCAGCAGCGCGTCGCCATCGCGCGTGCGTTGGCGCTGCGCCCCAAGGTGCTCCTGTTCGACGAACCGACTTCGGCGCTCGATCCGGAGCTGGTCGGCGAGGTGCTTGATACGATCAAGGAGCTCGCGACGTCTGGCACGACGCTGGTGATCGTCACGCACGAAATCGCATTCGCCCGCGAGGTCGCCGACCGTGTGGTGTTCATGGAGGCGGGTCGGATCATCGAGGCGGGCCCGCCGCGGACGCTCCTCGAAAATCCGGTTCATCCACGGACGAAGGCGTTCCTCGCCAAGGTTCTCTGAGCAACAGCACCGGCGCATGTCGCGAAAGCCGGGTCTGCGGTCGCCGTCCGGGCGCCCGCCCAATGTTTCGCGGCCATTTTTCCCGAAAGGTTGACCCATGCCATCCAGACGTCCGCTTCTTCGCGCCGGGCTCCTCGCTGCGAGCCTCCTTTCCGCTTCCGCGGCATTCGCAGCCGATGCGTTCGACTTGACTCCGCAGCAGGCCGGCCGCGTGCGCGCCGAGTCCGATCCGGCGGCGATCGCGCTCATCGCGCCGAGCTTCAAGCTCGTCAAGGACGGGACGCTCACCATCGCGCTGACGGTGGGCAATCCTCCTCTCAGCACCTATGCCAGCGACTCGCTGACCCCGGTCGGGTCGGAAGAGGATACGGCGCAGCTCATCGCCGACGCGCTGGGGCTGAAGCTCGAGCTCGTCCCCGTCGCATGGGCCGACTGGCCTCTCGGTCTGCAGTCCGGAAAGTTCGACGCGGTGATTTCCAACGTCACCGTGACGGAGGAGCGCAAGGAGAAGTTCGACTTCTCGACCTATCGCCAGGATGTTCTCGGATTCTATGTGCCCAATGACAGCAAGATCAAGGAGCTGAAGGAGCCCAAGGACATTGCCGGGCTGAAGGTGATCGTTGGCGCCGGCACCAATCAGGAAAAGATCGTCGTCGAGTGGGACCGCAAGAACCAGACGGCCGGCCTGCCTGCCGCCGAGTTCCAGTATTACGACGATGATGGCGCCGCCGAGCTCGCGCTGCTTTCCGGCCGCGCCGATGTGCAGTTCGATCCCAATTCGACCCTCTCCTATCGCGCCGCGGTCAGCGGCAAGACCCGGCTGGTCGGCATCATCAATGGCGGCTGGCCGCTGACAGCCGAGATCGCGGTGACCACCCGCAAGGGCAGCGGCATCGCTGATGCGATCACCAAGGCGATCAACGACCTCATCGCCAATGGCAAATATATCGCAACGCTGAAGCGCTGGCATCTCGACGCCGAGGCCATCACGCAGTCGCGGACCAATCCGCCGGGCCTTCCGAAGACCTGATCTCCAACACGCGGACAGTGCCCGAACGCCGCGGGCGACGACCGCGGCGTTCTCTTTTCTGGAGCCGTCATGCCGATCGACCGATTCAGCTTCCTCGCGCCCGGCAACTATGCGTTCGACGATCCGGGGACCGGATTGCGCGAGACGCTGGCGCTCTTCCGCCTCGGCGAGGAACTCGGCTATCGGGGCGGCTGGATTCGCCAGCGCCATCTCGAGGCAGGGGTCTCCTCGGCTGCGACTTTTCTCGCCGCGGCGAGCCAACACACCACGCGTCTCGAACTCGGGAGCGCGGTCATTCCGATCGGCTACGAAAACCCCTTCCGCCTCGCTGAGGACCTTGCGACGGTCGATGCGTTGTCCGGCGGTCGGCTCCATGTCGGGCTGTCCGCCGGCCGGCCGCCGCATTTCGATCTCATCGCGCCGCTCGTCTTCGATGGCGATCCGGCGTCGGTCGACCTCTCCCATCGCCGCATCGAGCGGCCCGTCGACCTGCTGCGATCCCGGCCGCTCGGCGCCCCGATCGCCGTGCCGGGGGGAACCGCCGTGCCCCGTGTGCAGCCTCATGCGGCCGGTCTCGTCGATCGCCTCTGGTATGGCGTCGGGTCGCTTCGATCTGCGGACTGGGCCGGCCGCGCCGGTCAGAATCTGCTTCTCAGCAATGTCACCAGCGGCGAGGACACTGACCGGTTCTTCATCGCCCAGAATGCGCAGATCGATCGTTACCAGGCGGCGCTGCCGCCCGGTCGCGACAAGCGCATTGCCGTCGGCCGCGTCGTCGTTCCGACCGATGGTGCCGATGCGGCGCGTCGGGAGCGCTATTCCGCATATGCCGCGAGCCGCCATGCGAGGACGTTGCAGCCGAACGGCGAAAGACGCACGCTCTTCGCCGCCGACCTCGTCGGCCCGGCCGAAGCGATCGTGGAACGCCTGCTTGCCGATCCGATTCTCGCCCGGGCCGACGAATTGCGTCTCGAACTTCCCTACGAATTCCGTCCCGAGGAATATCGCCAGATCCTCGAGGACGTGGCGTTCCGCGTGGCGCCGGCCCTTGGCACATGGTCCCGCGCCTGAGGCCGCCGCGATCAGCCCTTGCTTCCGGGTAACGGGACATCGGCGGCGATCAGCCCCTCGCTCGCGAGGTCTGACCAGAAGGCGGCCGGAATCTGCGCCTCGAGATGCGCGATATTGGCGCGGACCTCATCCGGCGTGACGGCGCCGAACACGACGGAGATGACCTCGGATGCCGCGAGCGGAAACTGCAGCGCGGCGGCGGCGAGCGCGACATCATGGCCCGCCGCGACCCGTCCGAGGCGGCGAACGCGCTCGACGATATGCGGCGGCGCGGCGCCATATTCGTACTTCGCACCATCGATGCTGCCGGTCGCCAGAATGCCGGAACTGAAGACCCCACCCACCACGATCGAGGCGCCGCGCTTGCCGGCGGGCACGATCTCGTCGCCGTAGATGTCCTGTTCCAACAGCGTATAGCGCGAGGCCACGAGGAAGAGATCGAGATCCGCATTGGCCAGAAAGCGGCGGATCATGCCACGCTCATTGATGCCGGCGCCGATCGCCTTGATCTCGCCTGACCGCTTCAGCTCTTCGAGCGCACGGTAGCCGCCACCGGCGTCAAGCTCGCGCAGCTTTGCGTCGAGCGCCTCCTCCGTCCGGAAATAGCCGCCGTCGAGATCATGGATATAGAGCGCGTCGACACGATTGATGCCGAGGCGCTGCAGGCTGTCTTCATAAGAGCGCAGGATGGCGTCATAGGTGAAGACGTGATGCGGCTCGAAGGCGAGCGGCGCCTGCCATGCCGGCGGCCTGAAGCTTGCCCGGTCTCGGGGCGCGCGCAGCACGCGCCCGACCTTGGTCGTCAGCGTGTAGTCGTCGCGCGGCCGCTCGTAGAGCGCCCGGCCCGTCCGGTGCTCGGCCTGGCCGAGGCCGTACCACGGCGCCGTATCGTAAAGGCGGAGCCCCGCCTCCCAGGCGGCATCGAAGGTCGCGCGTGCGGCCTGCTCGTCGATGGCGGCATAGACGCCGCCGAGCGGGCAGGTGCCGAGGCCGAGCACGGGAATCTCGAGGTCGGTCGTGCCAACCCTGCGGCGATCGTCGACGCGCATGTCACAGTCCTTTCAGAAGATCGGTGATCTCGACCACGCGCCCGGAAGCGGCCGAGCGATAGGCCGCCTCGGCCACCGCATAGGTTTTGAGACTGTCGGCAACCGAGGTCTCGAATTCGGCGCCGCTCCGCAAGGCATCGATGAAGTGCTGCTGCGTGCGCGGCACCGAATCCTGGATCTGCGTCCACGGAGCCGACGTCCATGAGCGCCCGTCTGCGGGGACGATCTCCTCGCGCCGCCCCTCGCGCGTATGGATGCGCAGGACCTGGCCCTCGGTGATCTCGATCGTGCCGAGCCGCCCCTCAATCTCGCCGAGCGTCTGCGGGAACGTGCTCGGGCTGCGATGGGTCGCATAGCTGACATCGACTACCGAGACCGCGCCGCCGGCATGGCGGAGCAAAAGCGTGGCGGCATCCTCGCCGGCGAGACCTTCCTTGACCGACTGCTTGAAGCAGCTGATGGATGACGTGTCGCCGAGGAGAAAGCGCGCGAGATCGATGAGATGGATGCCGACATCCATGATCATGAAGCGCTCGGTCTTCAGGAGGTAGGGCTGGTTGGTATAGACGTCGATGTCGTTGCGCCAGTTGAGGCGGGCGAAAGTCACCTCACCGATCACACCGCTGTCGAGGATCTCGCGCAGGCGGCGAAATATGGCCTGGAAGCGGAAATTCTCGTGCAGCATGAGCCTGACGCCGGCCGCGCGGGCGCGTGCCTCGATGCGGAGGCAGGTCTCGAGGTCCGGCGCGAACGGCTTCTGCACGATCACCGGCACGCCGGCCTCAATGGCGAGGCCGACCAGCGCTTCATGCGTTTCCATGGTGGTGCAGATATCGACGAAGTCGAATTCACCGGATTTCAGCACAGTCGCATCGGTGTGCCAGTTGGCGATCCCGAATTCCCGGGCGGCCGCCTCGGCGCGCGCCGGATCGAGGTCGCAGACGGCCGCGATCTCGGCCCCGTCGACCTCGGCCCATGCATGGAGATGGTTGCGCGAGAAGAAGCCCGCGCCGATCAGGAGGCCTTTCAGCGGTCGGCTCATGCGTCTCGGCGCTCCTCGGCCAGGAACATGACCGCATAGGCGTCGAGCACGGCCGGCAGCTCGCGGCGCTGCGGTATCGAGGCGCCGGCATCGGCGCTGAAGGCTTCGAGGCTGCCGGCGTCGAGCACGGAAACGCGCGGCTTCTCGAGTCGCTGCGAAGGCACGGCAACCTGCCGAGGCGTGAGATTGGCAAGGAGGGCTTTCCGGTGCCCGTCCCGTTCCCAAACGATTCTTGCCACGCCGCCCTCGCTGTCCGCCTCGACGAGGCTGCTTCCGGCAGCGGCCGCGATGGTCCGGGCGACATGATAGAGCGGATAGAGCGCCCCCTCAGGGCGATCATCCCAGAACGGCCGCGCATGATCCTGGCGGGTCGACAGCAGGCCGAAGGGGCCGACCGGCGCGCCGAAGGCGAAGCGCGCGACGTCATAGCGCGCGATCGAGGCGAGATAGCCGACTGTCCATGCCGCCGCGAAAAGCCCGCGCTGGCGCGGATCGCGAGCCGCCATGCCCTCGCGCGCTTCGGGCGCGTTGAGGGAAGGCGCCGCTCCATAGGGATTGATCCGCGCCCCGATCCCGACGGGCCCGATCAGGAGCGGCAAGCCGTTCGCGAGGGCCGTCGCGGAGGCGAGGATATGCAGCAGCGACTGCAGCGTCTCGATGACGGAGGCATCGTCCGCGGCGTGAACGGTGGGCGCCGTGTTGAAGGTCAGCCCCCGCCAGAGCGAGGGCGTCGGTGGCTTGCGGTTGAACTCAGTGAAGAAGGCCGGCGATCCGCCGATCTGCGTGGCATCGGGGAAGGAGGCGGCAAGCGCCGCCGCGATCGCAGCTTCGGAGGGATGAGGCGGGCGTGGCTCGCCGGGCTGGAAGCTCTGCTCGTCGATCTTGGCGAAGGCGCCGATGCGGCCGACATCGACGCCGGCCCCCGCAAACCGTGTTGCGAGATGGGCAATCTCGTCCGCGGCGGCGGCGTCGCTCTCGCTGGCGAGGATGGCCTGTACCTCGAGCCGTGCGCTCGTGGAGCGGAGAAGAGCGGCAAGCGGCGCCAGACCGGCATCCGCCGCCTCTCGCGTCGCATCAAAGCGCAGCAGCAACCAGCCCGGCGCCAGCGCGCGCAGCGCGTCGGAATGAGCGAGGGCGGCTGTGACATCGGCCAGTCTGTCGAGCGGCAGCGCATAGTCCGGCAGCCGGCGGCCGGAAAGGGCTGGCAAAGGGATGGCGGGCGCGGGCGCTGCGACAGTGCCGTCGTCCAGGATGCTGACCGTCACGGATTGCGCGATCGGCGCGCCCGGCGCCAACGTGTAGGGGTAGGGCAGGCCGATCGGGCGGCTATAGGTCTTGAACGAGGCATCCGACCAGTTGCGATGATCCTCCATCTCGAAGATGTCGCCGTCGAAGCGGGTTTCGACGGTCAGCCGCGGCACCGGCCGATGGGTGACCGCGCGGATGTCCATCACGGGCTGGCCCGGCGAGATCTGCGCCGGGATGACGAGGTCGCGCGACGGAGCGGAGGCGTGATCGACATGGACCGGCGTTCCGGCGAAGCCGTCGAGGGGGTGAAGGACGACGAAGCCCGTGCGGTTGGTCTCGAACGGTGCTTCCGCATCAATCGTGGCCTCTGCGGTCAGCCGGCCGGCGGCCACGCCCTTCAGTCGGACGGCGACGCGGAGGCCCACGCCCGGCGCGCCGTAGTGCGCCTCGAAGGAGACGGTGAAGCGCTCCGGGCGCTCCTCGATCTCCAGACCAGAGATGTCCGGCGCTGCCGTTCCCCAGCCGGGTGTCCGGACGAGGAAGGCGATCGAGCGCAGCACTTCGACGCCTTTCCAGCGGATCCAGCGCAGGGCACCGGAGTCGAACTCGGCTTCCAGCGCGCCGGCCCGCAACGAGCGGAACGGCGCCTCGACGATGGAAGTGCCCGTCAGCAGGACGTCCCGGCTCATCGGCTCTGCCTCTTGGTGAAATGATCGAAGGCCACGGCGGCGATGATGATCAGCCCGACCAGGATCTGCTGCGTGTAGGGCGAGACATTGAGGATCACGAGGCCGTTGAGCAGCACCCCGGTCAGGAGCGCGCCGACCACAGTTCCGGCGACGCCGCCGACACCGCCATAGAGGCTGGTACCGCCGATCACCACGGCCGCGATCGCGGTCAGCTCGTAGCCGCTGCCGGCAACGGCCTCCGCCGAATTCAGGCGCGAGGCGAGCACGAAACCGCCGAGCCCGGCGCAGAAGCCGCTGAGGCCGTAGACGATGATCGTGATCCGCTCGACATTGATGCCGGAGAGCCGCGCGGCGTCGGGATTGGAGCCGACCGCATAGACCGCCCGCCCGAACCGGGTCTGCGTCAGGACGACATAGGCAACGACCACGGCTGCCGCGAAGATGATGACCGGCACGGGCACCGGCCCGATCATGCCGCGCCCCCACCAGCCGAACGCCTCGTCGAAACCGGAGATCGGTCCGCCATTGCCGATGGTGAGCGCGATGCCGCGGAAGATCGTCATGCCGCCGAGAGTGACGACGAAGGCCGGCACGGAGAGCCAGGCCACCGCTATCCCCTGCAGCAGGCCGGCAACGCCCCCGGCTATGATGGCCGCGGCGGCCGCCAGCGCGAAGGAGTAGCCCGTGCCGTCGGCAGACAGCGCCAGCCGGCCCTCGATGCCGCCATGCGCGACCACGCCTGCGCACAGCCCCGTCATCGCGACCAGCGCGCCGACCGAAAGGTCGATGTCGCGGATCAGGATCACGAAGGTCATGCCGACGGCGATGATCCCGTAGATCGAAACCTGGCGCAGGATGTTGAACAGGTTGAGCGGCGTCAGGAAGCGTGGCTGCAGGGTTGCGAAGATAATAACGAGCAGAAGCAGGAAGATCAGCGGAGCGAAGGCGCCGAGCGCCGGGAGCAGGGCGGCGCGGAACGGGCGGGATGGCGAGCTCAGGCTCATGGTCGTGTTTCCTCGATTCCGCACGGCATCAGCCATGACGGGTCATGAGGGCCATCAGGCCCTCGAAGCTGGCCGTTGCGGGATCCTGCTGCGATGTAGTCTCGCCGTCCCGAAGCGTGATGATCCGATCGGCGAGCGCCATGATTTCAGGAAGATCGGAGGAGATGAGCAGCACGGCGACCCCATCGGAGGCGATGTCGCGGATCAACGTGTGGACATCCTCCTTGGCCCCGACATCGATGCCGCGCGTCGGCTCGTCGATGATCAGGAGCTTCGGCCGGCGTCCGATCCAGCGCGCCAGGACGACCTTCTGCTGGTTGCCGCCGGAGAGCGTGGCGATGCTGGCCTTGAGGCTCGCGGCGCGGATGCCGAGGCGCTGCACGAAGCCGGCAAGGAGACGGGTCTCCGCATTCTTGTCGAGAAAGCCGAGCGCCCGGGCGGGCGCCGCGCCGGCAAGCGCGAAATTGTCGGTCACCGAGCGGGCGGGGAGAATCGCGAGGCCCTTGCGATCCTCCGGGACGTAGCCGATGCCGGCTGCCATGGCCGAGGAGGGCGAGCGCGGCGCAAAGGGCTTGCCTTCGAACAGAATTTCGCCGCTGCCGATGGGATCGAGACCGAAGATCATTCGCGCCGTCTCGGTCCGGCCCGCCCCGATGATGCCGGCGAGGCCAACGATCTCGCCGGCCCGCACCGTCAGGCTGACGTCGCGCACCCGTGCCGGCCCATCGGCCGGGCGCGTCGAGGAGAGCCGACGCAGTTCGAGTACGGGACGGCCGGCCGCGCGCGGTGCCCCTTGGCGGCCGATTGCGACCTCGCGTCCAGCCATGTCGCGGATGAGCGAGGGGATGTCGGTCTCCGCCACCCGTCCCGACGATACGGCCCTGCCGTCGCGCAGCACAGTATAGGTCGAGCAGAAGGCGGTGATCTCGTCGAGGCGGTGGCTGACATAGAGGACCGCCACTCCCTCGGCCGAAAGTTGTGCGACGATCTCGCCGAGGCGCGCGACCTCGTTGGGAGAAAGCGACGCCGTCGGCTCGTCCATGATGACGATGCGCGATTTGCGTGTCAGCGCGCGGGCGATCTCGACGATCTGCTGCTCGGCGATCGAAAGCCGCGCAACCGGCGTGCGCACGTCGATGGCAAGGCCGAGCCGGGACAGCGCCGCGCGGCTGACCTCGTGGATGTGCTTCCAGTCGACGAAGCCGAGCGCGTTCACCGGCAGATGACCGGCGAAGATCGCCTCAGCGACAGAAAGATCGGGAAACAGCGAGAGCTCCTGCCGAATCACGCTGATGCCGGCCCTGTCGGCGTCAAGCGGCCGGCCGAAGCGGACGATCTTGCCGGCGAGGCGGATTTGCCCGCCGTCCGGGCGATGCACGCCGGACAGGAGATTGATCACCGTCGACTTGCCGGCTCCATTCTCGCCAAGCAATGCGCGGACTTCACCCGGCGCCAGCGTCAGCGAGACGCCGTCGAGGACGGTGACACCGAAGAAGCGCTTCACCAGCGTTTCGGCTTCGAGCACCGGCGCAGCCGACGAACGGAAGCCGGGGTGCTGGTCGCGCCCCGGCTCCCGATCTGTCGACGCGTTCGGCGACAGGCCGTGGCTCATTTGCCGATCAGTCCGACGCGCTCAGCCTGGTCGAGATTGGCGGCGGTGATGGCGACGGGCGCGACGAGAATGTTGTCGGTGGCCGGCTTCTTCCCCTCGCGGATGAACTCGACGAGAGTGCGCACCGCCGTACGGCCCTGCAGGCCCGGGAACTGGTCGACGGTCGCGGCGAGATCGCCCGACTTGATCGCCTTCAGCGCGCCTTCGGACCCGTCATAGCCGTAGATCGCAACCTTGCCCTTGAGGCCGCGTGCCTCGACGGCCTGCGCGGCGCCGAGCGCCATGTCGTCATTGGCGGCAATGATGACCTTCGGCGCCTCCGGAAGGCCCGTCAGGATGTTCTCGGCGACTTCGAGACCCTTGTCGCGCGAGAAGTTCGCGGCCTGCTCGGCGACGAAGACATATTTGCTGCCCGCAGCGTCGAGCACCTTATGGGCTCCGCCGTTGCGGTCGTTCGCGGTCTTGTCGCCGGGAATGCCCTGCAGATTGACGATGCTCGCGCCGTCCGGGAAGGCCTTGACCACGGCCTCGCCCTGGGACTCGGCACCCTTGAAGTTATCCGCGGCGACGTTCGCGAGTACTTCGGGAACGCCGTTGACCGGCCGGTCGACGGTGACGACCGGAATGCCGGCCTTGATCGCCTCCTGCACCACTGGCGCGAGGGCGTCGGCATCCACTGGAGCCAGGATGATCCCGTCCACGCCCTGGACGATGGCCGATTCGAGATCGGCGGTCTGCTTCGGCGCGGAAAGCTGGCCGTCGGCGACGACGATCTTGACCCCGCCGAGCTTACCGGCCTCGTCCTTCAACTGGTCGGTCAGGAAGACGAAGTGCGGGAAGGCGAAGGTCAGCGGCGAGACGAAGATCGTCACCGGGGCGTCCTTGCCCTTGGGGGCTGCCGACGCTGGGAGGGCAACGGCCGTCGACAGGGCAACGACCGAGGCCGCGATAAGGAAGACGTGCTTCAACATGATGGATGCTCTCGATTAAAACTGCATTCAGTTTGCCTCTTTTGAAATGCAGATAAAGAACGCCAATTCGCTTCTCAGCTGCCGGCAGGAAAAACAACTCTCCTGCCGCTCGCTGTTAGCGGGAGAAAATTCCTTAATTGTTCCAAAGAATTGGGTTGTTATGATGCGTCTGGCGGTCGGGATTGGCGCATCCAACCCATAGTCGCGGAAGGCCCTGCCCGGCCTCGACGATACCGCAGGATAATTTGCTCCGAAGGCCATAACTGTCGACAGTTTTGCGTCTGAGGAACAGGCGCCCGTCGCGCGGCGCCCAGACCGACGGCCGGAACGCCGCCATGAACGTCAGAAGGGAGACCAGGATGTCCGCCTATCTTTCCGAGCTCTTCTCGCTCGCCGGCAAGACGGCGCTCGTCGCCGGCGGCGCCGGCGCCATTGGCTCGGCCATTTCGGAAGCCCTGGCGAAAGCGGGGGCGACGGTGATCGTCCATGATCTCTCGCAGGAGCGGATCGATCGTCTCGCAGCACGCTTCAATAGGGAGGGGCTGGCGTTTAGCGGCCTTCAGGCGGACCTCTCCGCTGCCGACTCCTCGACGGCGCTGGTCGAGGCCGCGCGCGGGCAGACGGGCCGCATCGACATCCTGGTCAATCTGCAGGGCGTCAACCGTCGCAAGCCGATCACCGACGTCGTTGCGGCGGATTTCGACGCGATCACCGCCGTCAATCTGCGGTCGGTCTATTTCCTGTCGCAGGCCGTGCAGCCGGTGATGAAGGCCCAGGGCGGCGGCAAGATCCTGCATTTCAGCTCGCTCTCGGCGAACATCTCCTTCGACACCATTTCGGTCTATGCGGCGACCAAGGCGGCCGTGACCTCGCTCACCCGCTCGCAGGCCCATGAATGGGCGGGCGACAATATCCAGGTCAACGCCATCGAGCCGGGCTTCGTGCAGACCGAATTCACGCGTCCGCTCTGGGACGACGACTATCGCGCCGACTGGTTCGCGAACTTCATCCCGCAGGGACGCATGGCCGTGCCGGAGGATCTCGTCACCACCGCGCTCTATCTGCTCGGCCCGGCGACGCGCTATGTCACGGGGCAGAACATCGTTGTCGATGGTGGCATTCTGAGCGGCGCGAGCTGGGTGGAAGCGCCCCGCCGTTCGCCGATCGCGCGCTGAGGTGGCACCATGAGCAGATGGCTTATCGAGACCGATGAACTGGCGGGCCTGCTGGCCGCCGCGCCCGACACCGACCGGGTCGTGCTGGATTGCTCGTGGTACCTGCCGGAGGCGGGCAAGCATGCCATCGACGATTTCCGGGCCGGTCACATTCCGGGCGCCCGCTTCATCGATCTCTCCGACATCTCCGATCCCGCCTCGCTTTATGTGAACATGCTGCCGCCGTCCGAGCTGTTCTCGCGCCATATCGGCGCGCTGGGAATCGGCACAGGGACGGATGTGATCGTCTATGACGCCGGCTATGTCTCGGCGCGGCTGTGGTGGATGTTCCGCACTTTCGGCCACGACCGCGTCCGTATCCTGAACGGCGGCTGGCGCAAATGGCGCGCCGAGGGTCGTCCCGTCGAGACGGGCGATGCCGCCGCCGTTTCGCCGCGCGATTTTCTCGCGACGCCGGATACGACCCGCGTCGCTTCGTTGGCCGAGGTCCGCGCGATCATCGATCAGGGCGGCGCTGCGATCGTCGATGCCCGCACCGCGGCGCGTTTCGACGGCCACGAAGGATCGGGCTATCCCGGCGTGCCGTCCGGCCATATGCCGGGCGCCGTCAACACCCCCTGGGCGCTTTTCTTCGAGCCGGCGCCATCCCATCGCTTTGTCAGCCCCGTGCGGGCAGCGGAAATCTTCGCCGAGCGGGGGGTCGATCTCTCGGGGGCGGTGATCACGACCTGCGGGTCCGGCGTCACCGCCTGCATCCTCGGCTTTATGCTGGAGGAGATCGGCCATTCCGACTGGCGTCTCTATGATGGCTCCTGGCATGAATGGGGACAGCAAGCCACCACGCCGAAGCTGGTCAAACCACGCTGAGACGGCGCGGCGCTTCGCGGCGGGGAATGGCGGGGGCGGCCCGCGTCGACCGATCCTTGCCCTCACAGCCGCCGCGCTCCAGAACTGCGCGGAGGTCCAGACCCGTCGCCGGCGCTGGCATGCCCATGGAAACGACTGATGAGTAGCGAGCAGAGACAGGACGGACCGGCTGACACCGCGCCGGGAATAAGGATGATCGACGCCTATGAGCGTATCCGCTCGGCCATTCTGGAGGGCGTTCTCCTGCCGGGGAAGCGCCTTTCCCAGGTGAAGATCGCCGATCAGCTCGGGCTCAGCCGGACACCGGTCCGCGAAGCGCTTCGCCTCATCGAGAAGGAAGGGCTGATCACATCCGAACGCGGCCGCCAGATCGTGATCTCGCCGACCTCTCTGTCGGATCTCGACGAGCTCTATGCCCTGCGCATCAAGCTCGACACGATGACGGTCCGATCCACCGCCGCCGACCTTGCCGAGGCCGATATCGCGGAGATGCAGGATTGCATCGCCACGATGGTCGCAAGCAGCGCGCCGGAGCGCTTCGCCGAATTCGACGCTGCGCATCGCCAGTTCCACATGGTTCCGATCCGACTGGCAGGGCCGCGGCATGCCGATTATTCCGCGCGGCTCAACGAGCATGCCGAGCGCTATCGCCGGCTTTATCTCGTGCAGCCGAGTTCCTACCAGCAGTCGCATGATGAGCATCGGGCCATCCTCGCCGCCTCCGAAAAGCGCGAGGGAGAATTGCTCGCCCATCTGTTGGCCGAACATTACGCGCGCATCGCGCTCGCCATCATCGCGCAGATCGACCCGGTCTTCGAGCCGCGCCAGCTTCGCCTCGCGGTGCTCCAGGCGCGGCAGGGTCGCGATGGCGACGTGCAGATACCGGAATCATTCCGGCGGCGCGGCGGCGCGGATCTGGCACGCGGCTGACACGCCGCGGACTGCGTAGATCGGAACAGGGGACAGTGAGATGTCAGTGACCGTCAACCACACCGGGATCACGGTGAAGGATCTCGATCGATCCGAGGCAATGTTCCGCGAGCTGTTCGGGTTCGAGACCTTCTCGCGGGCGCCGCGCAACCCCGGCATCATCCAGGCCGTCACCGGCCTACCGGGTGCGACGGTCGAGATCGCCTATATGCGGAACGGCGCGACATCGATCGAATTGCTCAGCTACATCGTCCCGGGCGGCAATGCGGATTATCGCCCCCGCCCTTGTGATTTCGGCTCGCTGCATCTCGCGGTGAACGTGACCGACATGGACGCGATGCTGGAAAAGGCGCGCGCCTGGCCGCTCGATCAGGTCGGGGATGTCGTGGTGATCGACCAGGGGCCGAACACGGGATCGCGCATTGTCTATATGCGGACGCCCGAGGAGGGCCTCATCGTCGAGATCATCGAGAAGAGGATCGCCCCCGGGTGATGAGTTCAGCGCCGGCATCTGATGCACAGGATCGCGCTTGAACTTTGCGGGCTCGACGCTGTTCCTCGTCTTCGGTGCCGCCCCGTGATCGACCACGCTCGCCGCCGGCCTTCTGATCCAAGGCCTGTTGTTCGTGCCCTTCGACCTGCCGCAATACGGTATGACTGTCACGACGCTGCTCGTGCCGCTTTTCGGGCTGCTTCTACTCGCGCCGAGCGTCGAACGCGCCGATCCACAGGAGCAGAAGCTACGCGCCTATGAGCGTGGCATCGCGGTCGCGACGACCGCGGGACCGGTCGCGAAAGGCGCAGCATGGAAAGTCTTCGAAGAGCCGAAGCACCAGCGTTGGGAAGACTGGGGCGCCGGATTTCGACCGATCATTCCCCGCCGCTCTAGACTTTTAGAATACAAAATCTATCCGGATTATCGTCATAGCCTAGGCTGGCTGCAGGTCGTCACGTCCTCCCGACGGACGCGAAACTGCTGCTGGCCAAGTCCCGATGACTGAACGTTCCATACCATTTGCCCACGCCGCGCCCGCCGAGATCGACCCCGATCATCCGCGCCTGCGCGACGCTGGCGCCCCGTTCTGCGTCGACGCTGCGCCTGCGGAGGGCACCCGCGGATGACCAACATCCATCTCGCGGCCTACATCCTGTCCCCGACGAGCCACTATATCGGCAGCTGGCGGCATCCGCTCAGCGCCAGGAACATGCTCGACCGGGCCTTCTTCGAGGATATCGGCCGTACGCTCGAGGAAGGTCTGTTCGACCTCGCCTTCCTGCCGGATATCCTCGCCATCCCCGAGAGCGGCGGCAGCTCGGACGACTTCATCTCCCGCGGCAGCCGCGGCGTCATCAATCTCGACCCGACCCAGATCCTCGCGGTGATCGCCGGCGTCACGCGCCATCTTGGCCTCGGCGCGACGCTCTCGTCCACCTTCTATCCGCCCTATCTCCTTGCCCGCATCCTCGGCAGCCTCGACCATCTCTCCGGCGGCCGGGTCGCCTGGAACATCGTGACGACGGCCGACGACATGTCGGCCAGGAATTTCGGCCAGGAGGCGGTCTCGGAGCACGACAGCCGCTACGACCGCGCCGACCACGTCCTCGAGGCGATCACGCGGCTCTGGCAATCCTGGGACGGCGACGCGCTCCTGCTGGACAAGGAGACCGGCGCCTTCGCGGACAGCACCAAGGTCCATCGCGTCGACTATGATGCCGGCGGGATCAGTGTGCGCGGGCCGCTGCAGTTTCCGCCGACGCCACAGCGCCATCCGGTGCTGTTCCAGGCCGGCGCCTCGGGGCGCGGCCGCGACTTCGCCGCGCGATGGGGCGAGGCGATCTTCCTGATCCAGTCCAACAAGGATGACCTCCGGGCGATCCGGAACGATATCCGTGCCCGCGCGGCGGCCATCGGCCGCGACCCCGACCGCATCAAGTTCTTCCCCGCCGTCCAGATCGTGGTCGGCGAGACGCGGGCCGTCGCAAAGGCCAGGCAGCAGGCATTGCAGGACTGGACCGATCCCGCGGTCGCGCGCGCCCTGATCTCGCAATATCTCCGCAAGGACCTCACCAAGCTCTCGTCCGACACCTCGCTCGACCATCTGCTCGAGGAGTTCGCCGTCAAGAACGGCGCCACCTCGTCAATCAAGGTGATCCTCGCCGCGCTCACCGAGCACGGCCAGACGGTCGAGGCGGTGGCGCAGCGCTATGCCGAGACGCATCTTGCGCCGCAATTCGTCGGCACGCCGGCCGATATCGCGGACAGCCTGCAGGACTTCGTCGAGGCGGGCGCCGCGGACGGCTTCGTGATCACGCCGACCCATCTCCCCGGCACCTTCGACGACATCGCGCGTGGCGTCATTCCGGAACTGCAGGCCCGCGGTGTCTACCGGACCAGCTATGAGGGGACGACGCTGCGCGACAATCTCGGCGTCGGCTTGCCCGACCATACACTCTGGGAGCGCAGCCATGGCAAGCTCTGACGCGGCCGCGGTCGCCGGCGGCCGGCTTTCCGGCCCGAACTGGCGCAGGCTGCGCATCCCGCTCGTCCTGACGATCGCCGGCCTCGCCTCGCTCGGCATCATGGCGGCGGGGACGCTGGTCGGTACCAGCGGCGTCAGCCTCGCCGGCATCGGCCGGGCGATCCTGATCGGCGTGTCGGGAGCGGAGATCCCGGCCGACTTCGCCAAGGAATACCGCATCGTCTGGAACCTGCGCTTCCCGCGCGTCCTGCTTGGCTTCCTCGGTGGCGCGTCGCTGTCGCTTGCCGGCGTGCTGATGCAGGGCCTGCTGCGCAACCCGCTGGTGAGCCCGTTCACGCTCGGCGTCTCGCCCGCGGCGGCGTTCGGCGCGGCGCTGGTGATCATCATGACGCAGGCGAGCGGCGCAGGCACCGGCGGGCTCGAGGTGGCGGCCGCGCTCGTGAGCGCGCTCGGCTGTGCCGCGCTGGTGCTCGGCTTCGGCAGCTTCCGCCGCCTGTCGCCGACCACGCTCATCCTGCTCGGCATCGCGCTGACGCAATTGTTCGAGGCTCTGACCTCGGGCCTGCAATATTTCGCGAGCGAGGACGCGCTCTCGGCGATCGTGCGCTGGACCTTCGGCTCGGTCAACGACGCGCAGTGGTACCAGGTGCAGGTGCTGTTCGCGCTCCTGGTCCTCTCGCTGCCCTATCTCCTGCTCAAGGCGAAGGACATCAACGCCATCGCCTTCACCGGCGACGACGTCGCGACCAGCCTCGGGGTCAACGTCCCGCGCGTGCGCATCGTGATCATCGCAATCAGCGTCGTGCTGACGGCGGTCGTCGTCTCCTTCTCGGGCGTCATCGGCTTTGTCGGGCTGGTCGGACCGCATATCGCGCGGCTGATCATCGGTGGCAATCACCGCTATCTGATCCCGCTCGCGACGCTCACCGGCGGCTGCCTGCTCGTCACCGCCGACATGGTCGGCCGCATCGTCCTGGCACCGGTGGTGGTGCCCGTCGGCATCGTCATCGCGCTGATCGGCGTGCCGATCTTCATCAATCTCGTGCTCAGCCGGCGAGGCGCGACATGAGCCTCGTCCTCGACGACCTGTCCGTGGGCTATGGCCGGCGAACGGTCTTGCAAAACGTCGATCTCGTGGTCGAGCCGGGCACGGTTCTGGCCCTGCTCGGCGAGAATGGCGCCGGGAAGTCGTCGCTGATCAAGGCCATAGCGGGCGTCGTTCGGCCGCGGACGGGCTCGATCGCCTATGCCGGCACCGATCTCTCCCGGCTCGATCGCCGGCTCCGGGCGCGCGTGGTCTCCTATGTGCCGCAGCGCGGGCCCGACGTCTATGGACTGAATGTCCGCGAAGCGGTCCTGCTCGGCCGCAATCCCTATTTCGGCATCAGCCCGACGCGCGCCGACCACGACGCCGTCGATGGGGCGCTGCGGCGACTGGGGCTCGGCGATCTTGCCGAGCGCCAGGTGATGGATCTCTCGGGAGGCCAGGCGCAGCGCGTACTCATCGCGCGGGCGCTGGCGCAGCAGAGCGACGTGCTCCTGCTCGACGAGCCGACCAGCGCGCTCGACCTCCGCTATCAGGTCGATGTGCTGAGGCTGATCCGCGACCTGACGCATGAGCACCGCAAGGTCAGCCTCATCGCCATCCATGACCTGAACCTCGCGGCACGGTTCTGCGATGCGTTCGTCTTCGTGCACCAAGGCCGCGTCAGCCATCGCGGCGGCATCGAGACCGCCTATACGGCCGAAGCCATCAGCGAGGTCTACGGGCTTGACGTCGCCGTCGACATCTCGCCCGACGGCTACTCGGTCCGCCCTCTTCTTCATCCAGGGGAACGTTCCCTCCAACACAGGACACCGTCATGAAGCGTCATCTGCTTGCGGGCCTGCTGGCGATCGTCGTCGCCGGCGCCCTCGCCGTGCCGGGCATCTCCTCCGCTGCCGAAGGCGGCACGGCCGCCGCCGCCGGCCCCTTCAGCGTCGTGGACGATGTCGGCCGGACCATCACCTTCGACCATCCCGCCAAGCGAGCCGTGGTCCTCAACAGCTACAACAGCGACGCGCTCATCGCACTCGGCCAGCGCGATGCCATCGTCGGTGAGGACAACAACACGCAGGCGAGGCTTCGCTTTGCGAACTTCGCCGACGACACGCTGACCGGCCCGGATTTTTCGGCGCTCAACTACGAGCAGATCGTGTCGCTGGAGCCCGATGTCGTCATCATCCCGCGCAATGGCGTCTGGCGGGCGGCCGAGAAGGCGCTCGCCTCCTTCGACATCCCGGTGCTGGTCGTCACCGCATGGGATCCGGTCAAGTGGAACGAAACGGTCGAGCTGCTCGGCACGGTGTTCGCCGCCGACGACCAGGTCGCGAAGGTGCTCGCCTTCACCGATGGCGTACATGAGCTTGTGGCCAGCCGGACCGCGAAGGCGCCGAAGCTCAAGGTCTATTTCGAGGACGACGACTACAACACTGCGACGAAGCTCAACGCCCGCACCTATTCGATTGACGTCGCCGGCGGCATCAACCTCTACGGCGACATCTCGGTCTCCGATGCGGCGACGGGCCTGTCGATCAATGTCGACCCCGCCACCATCGTGGCCAACAATCCCGAGGTGATCTTCAAGGAGCTGGCATCGTCCTATGGCGGCTCCAAGCCCGATGATCTGCAGGCGACGGCCGACAAGCTGCTCGCGCGCAGCGGCTGGAGCGACTTTCCGGCGGTCAAGGACAAGCGCGTCTTCGTCTACAATTCGTGGGCGCAGGAACTCGCCGGCCGTACGTTCCAGCAGCTCTATTTCGCCAAGTGGCTGCATCCCGAGCTATTCGAAGACGTCGAGCCGTCGACATATGTCAACCAGTGGCTGACGGAATTTCTGCGCGGCCCGAGCTATGCCGGCGATGCAAACTATGTCTACCAGATCGGCAGCGGCACCTGACGCCGCGATCGGGCATGCGGGCGGTGGCGCGTCGCGGACGAAACGGACGGCCTCGTGCGGTGCGGCGCATCGGTCTCGGCTGCCGCCTTCGAGGAACGGGAAATCGTCATGAATGATTTGAGCCCGATCGATGCCGTCGGCGGTATCGTCCTTCCGGCGACAGAGGCGGCGGCCATGCACGCCGCCCGGTTGGCCGCGCAGGCCACGGTCACCGTGGATCAGCTGGCAACGGAAGTCGGCGCGGCGATCTTCGATCTTGGCGGCGCATCGACAACAAAACGCACCCACAATCTCGATCGCCACTGGCGGAACGCGCGAACGCTCGCCTCGCACAATCCGAGCCTCTACAAGGCCCGCGCAATCGGCGACCTCATCCTCAATGGCACTGCACTGCCGACCAGCGGCTTCTTCTAGCGAATCTGCGACTGAATCGGCGCTTCACCGAACCGCCGAAATCGAGATCGGCTGAGGCTCAATCGGAGAAATCGTTGGCGAAGATGTGCTGGGGCAGAGTTGTCGGTTGCCAACCGAGGCCGGAGGAAACCGTCCCCGCCGCCGCCAGCAGGCCGTCCAGCAAGGCCTTGATCGCAGGGCTGCTCATGCGGCTCGCGACCGAGGAAACCGACAGCCCGGCAATCACGTCGCCGCTGCGGTCGCGCACCGGAACTGCGATGCAGAACAGCCCGTCCTGGTACTCCTGATCGTCGGTGGCCCAGCCCTGATTCCGCACCGACTGCAGCTCGCGCAGCACATCGTCCCGCTCGACCGTGGTGTGGCTGGTGAACGGTTCCAGCGGCTCCGCGCCGAGCGCTCTCGCGAGCGCCTCGTCCCAGAGCCAGGCGGTCAGCACCTTGCCGATCGCGGTTGCATGAAGCGGCAGCGGCCGGCCGAGCCGGGCGGCGATCTGTACGGCAATGCCGACGTCGACCTGCTCCGTATAGACGGCGCTGCCGCCGTCGCGGATGCCGAGGCTGACGGGCAGGCCGGTCTGTTCGGCCAGCGCCCGCATCGCCGGTAGGGCGACATGATCGAGCCGCCGTGCCCGCAACACGCCCGAACCAATCAGGAAGGCCTTCATGCCGACGCTGAACAGTCCCGTTGTCTCATCGTGGTCGACAAGTCCGCGACGTTTCAGAGTCTCGATCAGTCGCGACGCCGTCGTCGGCGTGATGTCGACGCCACGCGCCAACTGGCTGAGGCCCGCCTCACGCAGGTCGCTCAGGAGTTCGAGCAGGGCGAGGCCGCGATCGAGCGTGCGTGTGACCGCGATGTCCTGGCGGGTACGGGTCCGGCCGCGCTTGCCGCCGCTCATACCGATAACTCCGCATCGGCTTTCGACATGGTCGATCGCGCGAACTGGACGAGTCGTGCCGCGACCATGGGCTCGATGCCGGTATAGAGATAGGAAGCATCCTTCAGCACGGTCGTCTCGAAGCGCGGGCACGCGACGGCGTTGCGGCGCATGGCGCCGAAGAAGCCGTCGATGGCGCCCTCGGCCCGCCCTTCCGCATCCCCGAACCACGCAAGCACCGGAACATCGATCTTCGCCAGCGCCGGACGCAGTTCGCCATCGCCATAGAGCTCGCGGTGCACGCGGCTGCGCGTCGCATAGGACTGGGCGCTGACGGTGTTTGGCGCCATGCCGGGGCGGGTGCCCCAGGGCAGCAATTGCCACCCCTGGCCCGACTGGTTCAGCCGGTCGGCCTCGGCCGCGAGCGTCGGGTCGAGCTGATCGCGCACCAGCGACGCCGACGAGGCCAGGACGATGCCGGCAAGGCCGTCTGTCCCACGCTCCGCGATGTCATGGACGATCTTCGCCGCCCCCCAGCCATGGCCGACCAGGACCACGGTGGCGCCGAGCGTCGCCGCGTGGCGGCGCCAGGGGCCGATATCGCGCGGCGCTTCGGCGAGGAATTCCCAGGCGGAGCCGGCCAGCTTCATCCCACCCGGCCCGCGCAGCCAGGCGCCGAAATTGTGACCGCGCGTCTCCACCGAAAGGAAGGTGGCGCCGAGCGCCGCCGCCGCCCGGCCGATGGCGACATATTCCGGTTCCGCGAAGCCGAGACTGACGCCGTGTACCCAGACGATCACGGTGTTGTCTGTCGATTTCGTCGGTTCGAAGCAACAGCCGGCCAGCGCGTAGCCATCCTCCGACGAGACGTGCACGAGCGATTCAAGGGCTGATTGCCCCCGTCGGGCAGTCTTCATGGAAAACCTGTCTCGTTCGAAGCGATCACCGACAAAGTCCATCTCCTGATTTTGTCATCGAATGACTAATATATTCACCTGTTGACAAATGCAATGAAACCAACAGCCTAGGGGCGGAATTTCCGCTGTCGAGGCTGCCGTGAAGATTACAAGCGTCACATCCGAGTACTATTCCTGGCCCCGGCCAATGCCGATCTCCAACGGCGTGCACACCTGGACCGACGTTCGCCGGGCCGTGGTGAGGATCGAGACCGACGAGGGCATCACCGGCATTGGCGTCGGTGGCGCGGCGGCTGGCGAGCGGCAGTTCCGCGATGCCTTCGCCGCAAGGCTCATCGGACAGGATCCGCTCCTTACCGAGAAAATCTGGGCCGATCTCTGGAGCCCGAAACTTTATGGCCGCCGCGGCTATGAGACGCGCGCGCTGTCTTCGATCGATTTCGCGCTGTGGGACATCAAGGGCAAGGTCGCAGGCCTGCCGCTCTACAAGCTGCTCGGCGGCTTTCGCAACCGCATCCAGAGCTACGTAGCGGGTGGCTACTATGCGCCCGGCAAGACGCACGGAGACTTGCAGGCCGAGATGGCCGGCTATGTCGAGCGCGGCGCCAGGGCCGTGAAGATGAAGGTCGGTGCGGCGCCGCTCAACGAGGATGTCGCCCGCGTCCGCGCCGTACGTGCCGCCATCGGCCCGGACATCCGCCTGATGATCGACGTCAACTGCGCCTATCGCTACTACGAGGCGATCCAGTTCGCGAAGCGCGTCGAGGAGCAGGACATCTTCTGGCTCGAGGAGCCGGTGCAGCCCGACGACTACGAGGGCTTCACGAAGATCGCGCGGGCAACGTCGATCCCGCTCGCAGCAGGCGAGAACGAATATACCAAGCACGGCTTCCGGGACCTCGTCGCCACGCAGGCGGTCGCCATCCTGCAGCCGGACGCGCGCTGGATGGGCGGCGTCACCGAGTTCATGAAGGTGGCGGCGCTGGCCGAGGCGCACGGGCTCGACATCGCGGCGCATGGCGACCAGCAGACGCATCTGCACCTGCTCGGTGCCATCCCGAACGCGCTCTATCTCGAATACTACCCGGTCGAGTTCGATCCGATGCACGGCCAGGTCTATCTGGAAACGCCGAAGATCGAGGCTGACGGCAGCGTGACTCTGCTCGAGACCCCCGGACTCGGCCTCGCGCCGAACGAAGAGGCGATCGGCCGTTATCGGGTCAACCTTTGATCCCCATCCGACAGTCGAGGCCCGCGGCGGGGAACGCGGGCGAACAGGAGATCATGCCATGACCATGCATCGCGTTGCCGACCGTCGCCCGAGCCGACGGGCCGTGCTGAAGGGTTTCGCCGCCGCCGGAGCCTTCACCCTCGCCGCGCCGCATGTCGCACGCGCCGCCGAGGTCGTGCGCTTCCTGCATGACGAGACCGATCCGCCGACCGTCGAATTCTTCAACAAGGCGATCGCCGCGTTCCAGGCCGACAATCCTGGCGTCACCATCGAGATGGAGGCGGTCGGCAGCGCCGGACGCCTGCAGAAGGTGACGGCGATGCTGAATGCCGGCACCATGCCGGAGATCTTCAAGATCCTGCCCGAGGAACGCTTCAGCTTCGGGGCCCAGGGTTTCCTGGAGCCGCTCGACGACGTCATCGCCGAGATCGGCGTCGACCAGTATCCGGCCCGGATGATCGCGCCGATCGACGGCAAGCGAATCTCAATCCCCTACACGATCGGCCATTCGAGCGTGTTCTGGTATCGCGACGACCTGTTCTCGGCGAAGGGCATCGCGCCGCCGGCCGATTGGGCCGCCTATCTCGCAGCCGCAAAAGCGCTGACGTCAGGCGACCAGTACGGCACCGTCTTCCCCGTCAACAAGAACCGCGTCACCTCGCTGTTCTTCTCGCAATACTACTGGTCGGCCGGCGGCACCTATTTCGACAAGGACCTGAAGCTGGTCTTCGGCGGCGAACCGGCGGTGAAGGCGCTCGAGTTCCAGAAGGCGCTGTCGAAGTTCGTGCCGCCCGGCGTCGCCAACTATGTCAACAACGACCTCGTCAACGCCTATCTGACCGAGAAGGTAGCGATCGACATCTGGGCGGCGCGGCTCATCTCGACGGCTGCCCTGAACAAGCCCGACCTGATCGCGCGCACCAAGGCGGCCAAGCGGCCGGCCGGTCCCGCGGGCGTCGGCGTCGGCTTCGCCAATGCCAACAACCTGGCGCTTTCGTCCGAGAAGGTCGGCTCCAGGAGCATCGCGGCGGCGAAGAAATTCTTGCTCTACATCCTGACCGGCGACCGCGCGGTCGACTTCGCGCTCACCGCCTATCCGCATCTGATCCCGCCGACCGCCTCGGTCCGCTCCGATCCGCGACTTCTCGCCGGCACGCCGCAACTCGCCGGCCGCCGCGATCTTGCCGATGCCAGCTTCGACATCTCGAACACGCTCGACTTCGAGTCGGAGGCGGGCGCGACGATCGAGAACGGCACCGTCGTCACCACGGGGGTCAGCAATCCGCTGATCGGCACGATCATCGCCCGCGACATCCCGGCTCAGATGGTGCAGCGCGTCGTGCTGCAGGATCTCGATCCGACCGAGGCGGTGGCCTGGGGTCGTTCCGAGATGGAAGCGACGCTCGCCAAGGCCCGCAAGATCTGATGGCGACATCAGGCCGCCCACCATCGCCATCGGCGCCGTGACCGGCCTCGACACAGTGCGAGGCTGCCTTGGCTGAATCACGCATGGTGCATCGCGGCGACCGGCTGTTCGCCGCCGTCGCGCTCCTGCCTTCGGTGGCGCTCGTACTGATGCTGATCGCCGTGCCGGCGATCGCCATCTTCGCGCTCAGCGTCCAGGAGGTCTCGCTCGGCCGCGCCAGCGGTACCTTTGTCGGGCTCGCCAATTTCCGGGCCGTCCTCGCCAGCCCGGACTTCTACACGGCGCTGATCAACACCTTCATCTGGGTGGTCGGCAATGTCGTCTTCGAGATGGCGCTCGGACTGGGGCTGGCGCTCCTTCTGCAGCAGGGCTTCCGCTTCCGCTCGCTGGCGCGCGCCGTCATCCTCGCGCCCTATCTGCTGCCGACCATCGTCGCGGTGCTTGTCTGGCGCTACATGTTCGACGACATCGTCGGCATCGTGAATCGTGGCCTGATGGTCGTCGGCCTGATCGAGCGGCCGCTGCAATGGCTGACCAGCCCGCGCATGGCGATGTTCTCGGTCATCCTGGTCAGCACCTGGAAGTTCGCGCCCTTCGTGGTGATCGCGCTGCTCGGCATCCTGCAGGCGATCCCGCTCGATCAATATGACGCGGCCAAGCTCGACGGCGCCAATGCCTTCGGCCGCTTCCTGCACATCACGCTGCCGCATATCCTGCCGGTGTTCCTGCTGACGGCGCTGCTGCGGACGATCTGGTCGTTCCACAAGTTCGACATCATCTATCTGCTCACCGGCGGCGGCCCGATCGACGCCACGACGACGCTGCCGATCCTCGTCTACTTCAAGGCCTTTCACGATTTCGACGTCGGCGGCGCGGCTGCCGTGGCGCTGATCATGCTGGCCCTGATCCTCGCCTGCCTCGGGGTCTATTTCGCGCTGCTGCGCCGTTCGGAGCGCCGGCTTTGAGACGTCGCGAACCCGGCCGCTATGAGGCGAGCCTCTCCCTCCATACGACGACGTCGCGACTCGCCGTCTATCTTCTCGCTTTCACGGCGGCGGTGGTGATCGGCTTTCCCTTCCTTTGGATGATCATCTGCTCGTTCAAGCCGCCATCCGAGCTCTACAATGCACCGCCGCTGTTCTGGCCGGTGGCCGCAACGCTGCAGAACTATGCCGACCTGTTCATCCAGACCGGCTTCGCGCGCTATTTCGTCAACAGCCTGATCGTCGCCATCGCCTCGACCGCGCTCTCGCTGTTCTTCGGCAGCATCGGCGGCTACGTCCTGGCGCGCTTCGATTTCTTCGGCCTCGCATTGTTCGCGGGCCTTTCGCTGCTCTGCTACATGCTGCCGGAAACGCTGGTCGTCATCCCGCTCTACATGCTGGCGTCGCTGCTCGGCCTGCAGGACACGCTGGTGTCGCTCGTCGGCGCCAACACGGCCTTCACGCTGCCCTTCGCGCTCTGGTTCATGCGTGGCTATTTCCGCACTGTGCCGATCGCCTATGAGGAGAGCGCGATGCTCGACGGCTGCAACCGCTTCCAGACCTTCTGGCGCATCAGCCTGCCGATCGCATTGCCGGGCCTTGTCTCCGTCGGCGTGTTCGCCTTCAACAATGCCTGGAACGAATATCTGTTCGCACTGGTCCTGATCTCGTCCGAGCGCAACAAGACGCTGCCGCTCGGCCTCTCCACCTGGATCGGGCAGGACAGCATCTATTCCTGGGGCATGCTGCTGTCCGGCTCGGTGCTGCTGACACTGTTCTCGGTCGCGCTCTACGCGGCGACGCAGTCGAAGCTCGCCCCCGGTCTCGCCGACGGCGGCAACAAGGGGTGAAAGAATTCACGAAATCATAGAATTGTCATTCTTATGATCTGCATATAGTAAGGTACTTACATTTTATGACTATCATTATATTGACTGTTAGATCACAGAAATAGCAAATTGTACGATTATCCGTGATAAAGACTTTGTATAGATCATTTTATTCTTGGAATTGTCACAAAAGTTCTAATACCAATTAACATTGGGGTATCGTATATTCAGGACAATATTGTTTTCTATTTTGATCAGAATTTGGAATTCTGTATCTGATACTCAGCATTCTGTCGTGTACGATAATTGAATGAGATGGAGATCTCAGAAAGTCTTGCTCAATAGAGCAACAATTGTAGGATATTTATCTGCAATGTCTCCCTTCAGTCTGGCTGACGATTATCTGCTGTGGCGCTGTTGGAATTGCAGCGCCGCGAGTGCGTGGGGAATTGTGCGATCGATTCTGCCCACTGTCGTCTCGCGCTGATCTCGCAGGCGCTCCTCCGGCTTTCGCTCTGCTCGCTTGCCGTCAGTTGTGGCGACGTGTTGCCGCCTTTCGCCAGACGGTCAAATTTCCCCGAGAATAAAGGGCCTCCTCTTGACCCGTCACCTCATCTATAACGGCTTTCTCCACCTCACGCCCAATCATCACAGTCACGGCTATTGGCGGACTCCCGAGGGCCAGGTTCAGTTCGGCTATTCCAAGCTCGATCCCTATCTCCATGTGGTGAAGACTCTCGAGCGGGGCCGCTTCGATACGCTGTTCATCGCGGATGTGTCGGGGGTCTACGACTTCGAGCACACCATCCGTGCCGGCTCGCAGTTTCCCTCAGCAGACCCAATCACCATCGTGTCGGCGCTTGGCCTTGCCACCGAGCATCTCGGCCTGGCAGTGACGAGCAATATCATCCAGAGCCACCCGTTTGCCTTCGCCCGACAGCTGTCGTCCCTCGACCATTACACAAACGGGCGGGTCGGCTGGAACATCGTCACCAGCTATCTCACCAATGGCTTCCAGAACTTTGGCTTCGATACCATCGTGCCGCATGACGAGCGGTATCAGTGGGCTCAGGAGTATCTCGACGTCGCCTACAAGCTCTGGGAACATTCGTGGGAGGACGGTGCCGTGCTGCACGACGCCGCCACCAACCGCTTCTTTGATCGGGACCGAATCCACAGGATCGATCATGTCGGCGAGCGCTATCGCGTGGCCGGCCCACATATCGTCGAGCCGTCGCCGCAGCGCACGCCGGTGCTGTTCCAGGCTGGCAATTCCGCGGCGGGACGCGCATTCGCTGTGCGCAACGCCGAGGTCACGTTCCTTCCTTCCGCCACGCCAGAGGCGGCGACGCGCGACATCGCGATCCTGGACGACCTCGCCCGGCAGGAGGGGCGCGATCCACGCTCGCTGAAGAAGATCGTCACGTTGTCCACCGTCATCGGCTCCACGGAAGAAGAAGCCCGGCGCAAGCAATCCTATCTGCGCGACAATACGGACTTCGACGCGCTCCAGGCGTTCCTCAGCGGCGGCAGCGGCATCGACTATTTCAGCATCGCGCCGGAGACGACGATCGGCGAATTGAAGCGCCGCTATGAAAGCAGCGACCATGTCCGCAGCGGCTTCCGTCGCATCCTGGACCTCAACCCCGATCTCAACCTCGAATCCACCTGGGGCGAGCATCTGGTCAAGACCGCGTTGTTGCCCGGCCGCTTCGCCGGCACGCCCGAGCAGATCGCCGATGAAGTTCAGCGATGGGCGGATGCAGGAGTCGACGGGTTCAACGTCGTCCCCATTACGACACTTGGCTGGTGGGACGAATGGGTCGATCAGGTCGTCCCGGTGCTCCAGGCGCGCGGCCTCGCTCAGAAAGAATACGCGCCGGGTACGCTCCGCCAGAAGCTTTTCGGCGGCGGCGATCGCCTCGACCAGTCCCATCGCGCCCGTACGCTGAGCCTCGGCGAATCCGTCGCGGCCTGACCGGTGCGGACCCGGCAAGGCCTGCCAATCCTTCAACAGAACGACGAGCAGACATGATGATGACGAGAGTTCCGGCACGCGCGGCCGCATCGCTATTCCTTGCCCTGATCGGGGGCACGGCCTTCGCCGCGAATGCAAGCGATGAAGGCAAGCGCATCGACGGCGGGACCATCACCTACGTGCACGAGCAGGAACCGCCCTGCCTCTGGGGCGGCTGGGTGCAGCAGGCCTATCTGTCGCGCCAGGTGTTCGACTATCTCGTCAGCTACGACGACGGCCAGATCCGTCCATGGCTTGCGACTGACTGGAGCGAGTCGGCGGACCGCAAGACGATCACCTTTCACCTGCGGAAGGATGTCGTCTTCACCGACGGCGACACGTTCAACGCCGATGCGGTCGTGACCAACTATCCCGCATGGGAGAAGGGCATCGGCTGGCATGGCTTCACCTATATGACGGGCGTTACCAAGGTCGACGACTTCACGGTCGAACTGCATCTGTCGGAGCCGAACCCCGAAATCTACAACGTCCTTGCCAATGGCCACTACGGTTTCCAGTCGCCGAAGTCGATCGCGAACAACACTGCTGAGCAGAAGTGCCTGAGCCCGGTCGGCACCGGCCCTTGGAAGGTCGAGAAATGGTCCCGCGGCAGCGGCATCAGTTTCGTCCGGAACGATGCCTATAACTGGGCGCCACCGAATGCGCACCACAACGGCCCCGCTTATGCCGAGCGCCTCGAGTGGAAATTCGTTCCGGACGCGACCACACGCTGGGGCGCGCTCGTCAGCGGCGAGGCGGATGTGGCCTACCAGCCGCCGTCGGTGCAGTGGAAGGCCGCACAGCAGCAGTTCCAGACGCTATCCTTCGTGGCGACCGGGCGTCCGCAGGCATTGTCGTTCAATGTCTCGCGCGGCCCCTTTGCCGATCAGCGCGCGCGTCAGGCCTTCGTCTATGCTACCGACCGCAAGCGGATTGTCGACGCAGTGTTCAAGGGCGCGGTGCCTTACGAGGGCAACGGCTCGCTGAGCAAGTCCACGCCGCTCTATCTGAATGTGGACGACAGATACCCCTATGATGTCGCCAAGGCGAACGCGCTGCTCGACGAGGCGGGCTGGACGGGTCGCGACGCCGAGGGCTACCGGGTCAAGGACGGCAAGACCTTCGAGGCGCGTCTGCCCTTCAACCAGGCGATCATTGATGCCGAAGGCGCGATCGCGCTCCAGGCGATCCAGGACCAGGTGAAAAGTGTCGGCATCAAGGTCGACCTCGTTCCGCTCACCCAGACCGAGGGCTTCTCCGGCGCTTATTCAAAGCCGGACCAAAAGGAGATCAGCTTCGGCTATTGGGTCTGGCCGTCGCCGAATATCCTCGACATCGTCTACAATGATACGTTGAACGGCCGCCCCAACGGCAACAACACGACCTTCTTCAGCAACGCGGGAGTCGAGGCAGAGATCATCGATGCCCAGCGTGAGGCGGATCCGGAGGCTCGGCAGCAGAAATTCGACGCCATCCAGCAGTGGTTCACGGATCAGGCGGTGGCGATTGGGGTTTATAACTTCACCTACAATGTTGCTGTCGCCAACCGCCTGAAAGGCCTCTGGCAGGACCGCGGCAACGGGCTCCTCAATTTCTATGACGCCTATTTCGTCAGGGGCTGAGTCATGACCGTCTCCTTGGCCGAAGCGATACCGATCGGCAATGGCCGTCCGCGACGGCGGCAGGCCGCGACCCTCCTGCAGAGGGTGCTGCTGCGGATCGGATTTGCGCTGTTCGTGCTGTGGGGGGCTGTAACCACCGTATTTCTCGTCCTTGCGATCCTGCCCGGCGATCGCGCCACGATCCTGCTGAACATCACCTCGGGTCAGGCCATCGAGCGCACGCCGGAGGAGCTGGCGCCGATCAATGCGAGATATGGCTTCGACCAGCCGATCGCCGCGCAATATGGCCGCTATGTCTTCGGCCTGCTGCACGGCGACCTTGGGACTTCCTACGAGTTGCAGCGTCCGGTCCTGAACATCATTCGCGAACAGATCGCGCCAACCTTCACTCTGGCGATCGCCGCGCTCGCACTTGCCTGGGTCTTCGCCATCCCGTGGACTCTGCTGACCGCCGGCCGCAGCCAGCGCCTCGGTTCGTTCGGATCGGCTGCCGAGACGGTCATGGCCGGACTGCCGCAATACTGGATCGGCATTCTGCTTCTCGTCGTGTTCGCCATCGAGCTGCGCTGGTTCCCGGTGATTGGCGGCACCGCGCTCGTCGATACCGTGCTGCCCACCGTCACGCTGGCAATTCCGCTCGCCGGCTTCATCGGGCAGTCGATCCGGAGCGAGTTCGACCGGACGATGCGGGAGCCCTTCGTGCTCTCCGCCCGCGCCCGCGGCATGAGCGCCGCCGGCGTTCGCTCGCGGCATGTCCTGCGGCACGCTCTCATCCCCGCCATTACGCTCAGTGGCTGGGCGATCGGCCATCTGCTCTCAGGCACGGTCCTTGTCGAGTCGGTGTTTGCTCGCCCCGGACTTGGTTCAGTCCTGGTCAACGCGGTCAGCAACAAGGACTTCGCCCTCGTTGCCGGCATCGTCATTCTCAACAGCTTCATCTATGTCGTGATCAATCTCATTGTCGACCTGGTCTATGTTGTTGTCGACCCCAGGCTGCGGGGGTCGGTATGACCATCGAAACGACCGGAGAGGCTCGCCCTGGCCTCAGGCCGGGAGGATCCAGCCGCTTGCGGACCATCATTCCGACAGCGCCTCTGTCGGTGGTGCTTTCGGTGCTCGTTGCGTTTTTCTTCATCGTCGCCGCCATCTGGCCGTCGCTGGTGTCGACTCATTCTCCGTTCGCGACCGACCTCTTCAATGCCTTGTCGCCGCCGACACCGGAGCATCTGCTCGGTACGGACGATATCGGTCGCGATCTCTACAGCCGCATCATCTGGGGAACCCGCGAGTCGCTGCTCATCGGTCTCGGCGCGATGGCAGTCGCCCTCGCTGGCGCGATCGTGCTCGGCTTCGCGGCGGCACTGGCGCCAAGATGGATCGCGGAGCCGATCAATCGCATCCTCGAGATCCTTCTCGCTTTTCCAACGCTCCTGCTCGCGTTGCTGTTCGTGGCGCTGCTCGGCCCCTCGGCAACCAGCCTGCTGATCTCGGTCGGCATCGGAACGGCGCCCGGCTATGCGCGATTGATCCGGGCTCAGGCGCTGAAGGTGGACAGGTCCGCTTATGTGGAGGCTGCACGGGCGCTCGGGCATCCGGCGCGCTCGGTCTTCCTGCAGCACATTGCTCCCAATGCCTTCCGCCCGCTGGTCGCGGTGGTGGCGCTCGGCATCGGCCAGTCTGTGGTCTGGGCGTCGGGCCTGTCGTTTCTCGGTCTCGGTGTTGCCCCGCCGTCGCCCGAATGGGGCGCCCTGCTTGAGGCGGGCAAGGCCAACATCACGGCTGCATGGTGGCTCGAGATATTTCCCGGCGTCGCCATCGTGCTGGTCGCGCTCGCGTTCACGCAGATCGGCCGCTACATCCAGGACCGTTCCGAAGGAGCTGCGCGCTGATGACCATGCTTGCCGATCGGTTGGCCGAGAATGGCGAAGGAGCGGCCGCCGCTTCGAACCTTCTTGATGTCCGCGGGCTGAATGTCTGGTTTGCCGGCGATGACGGCGAGCCGAGACACGTCGTCAAGGGCGTCGACATCGAACTGCGCAGCGGCCAATGCGTCGCCCTCGTCGGCGAGTCCGGTTCGGGCAAGAGCGTCACTGCGCGCGCGCTCGTCGGACTTGCCGGGGAGGGCGCGAGAGTCGCGGCCGACACGCTTCAATTCAAGGGAGAGACGCTGCTCGGTCGGAGCGACTACTGGTGGGCGCGCCTGCGCGGTGCGAAGGTCGGCTTCATCCTGCAGGACGCGCTGGTTTCACTCGATCCGCTCCGCCCGGTCGGCAAGGAGATCGAGGAGGCGCTCTGGCTGCATGGGTGGGGCACCCGCACGAGCCGCCGCGAAAAGGCGCTGCGGACTCTCGGTGAAGTGGGGGTGCCCGAGCCGGAGCTACGCGCGCGGCAGCGGCCCGGCGAGCTCTCCGGCGGGCTGCGCCAGCGCGCCTTGATCGCCTCGGCGATCGCCCTGCATCCCGCGATCGTGATCGCCGACGAGCCCACGACGGCGCTGGACGTCACCGTGCAGGCGCAGGTGCTCGGCGTGCTGAAGCAGATGCTCGCCCGCGGCACCAGCGTCATCCTGATCAGCCACGACTTCGCTGTTGTGTCCAAACTCGCCGACGTCATCCTCGTGATGCGGGGCGGCTCGATCGTCGAAGCCGGGCCGACCGCCACGGTCCTTGCCCGTCCGCAGCATCGCTATACACAGCAGCTCATCGACGCGATTCCGAGCGAGCACACCAAGGGGACGCGTCTGTCTGCGGATGACCGGCCGTCCGCGCGCCGACTGTTCCCTTCCTCGCGCGAGCGGACAGCCTAGAGGAACACGTCGCCACTGCTGGATGCCCGCGACATCGTCAAGAGCTTCCGTGGGCCCGATCGGGTCTGGCGCACTGTGGTAAAGGGCGTGTCCTTTGCACTTGGGCGGGGAGAGACTCTCGGTATCGTCGGCGAATCCGGCTCGGGCAAGAGCACGCTGGCTCGGATAGCGCTGTCGCTTGAGACGCCTGACAGCGGCGAAGTGCGCTTCTTCGGCCAGCCATGGACCGGCGCGGCGCCTGCTGAGCAACGCCGGATTCGCTGGCGGCTTTCAGTCGTCTATCAGGATCCACTGTCGTCCTTCGATCCGCGCTGGCGGGTCTCGCGGATTCTCGCCGACGCGATCGCGCTCGGTGATCCCGCCAATGCCGGCCGGGTCCGCGACCGCGCTGTCGAGCTCCTTGAAGCAGTCGGGCTCGGCGCCCAGCATCTCGACCAATGGCCCCTGCGCATGTCCGGCGGGCAGCGTCAGCGCGTCGCGATCGCGCGTGCCATCGCCACCAATCCGGACGCGATCGTACTCGACGAGGCCGTGTCGGCGCTCGACGTCTCCGTGCAGGCCCAGATCCTGGACCTCCTCTCCGATCTGCAGGAGCAGCTCGGTGTCAGCTACCTGCTGATCTCGCACGATCTTGGGGTAATCCACCACATGAGCGACCGCGTGCTCGTGATGCAGGACGGAAACGCAGTCGAGCAGGGCACGGCCGACGAGGTCTTCTACAACCCGCGGCACGCCTATACCCAGCGATTGCTTGAATGCCTCCCAAGGCTCGAATACGCGAAGCTGCGGACCGCCGCATCTTCTCGCTAATGCCGCCTGAATGCCTTGCGGAAGCGGCACTAAAGCTTCTGCAACCCCGCTCCGCCGTCGCTTGGCAGCGAATGCTCTTCACCTATCAGGACATGAGGCAAGCATCGTAACTAACCCCACTCCAGGTGGCCATCTCGCAGCGAGTGGATAGAGGCTGCTGCTGACTGCGCGTATCGGTAACGAGATCCCACCGTCCCTCTCAGGTGATCCAGCGGCGGTCGGCAATTCTGAAAAAGGGACGAATGGAATCTGCGGTGATCGTGTCGAGATCCGGGGGGCGCCGGTGCCGTCGGAGAAAAGCGACTGCTTCGCTCAATCGGCATGCTGCAGGCGGTGACGGTCGCCGGTATCGAAACCATATGCCTCCCGAAGACCTTGCGAAATGTAGAATCCGATTTCGGATAAAACTCTGTAGGGACAAATAACATCTAATAGAAATCGTTGATATGGATAACCTGTCTATATCGATATTGTTCAAGTATTTTTATTAGAACGATTTACTTAATTTTCCGATCAATAAGAAATATGGTGTGTTTTCGAAATTTATAGAATCAATTCTATTATGAATAGGCCTGATTCAGCGCGCCCGATAGCGTCGCTCAACGGCCATTTGGAGAATTTTATGGACCGGAGATCCTTCCTGAAGGCCAGTCTTGCTGGCACCGCCGCCCTCGCTGGAGGCGCATCGCGGGCGTTTGCCGATACGGCGTCGAGTTCGGCCCCGGCGGACGTACCTTCACTTGCGGGCAAGACCATTGCCATCAGCATTGTCGGGACAGACCATTTCTTCGACCTGAAGGCCTACCAGGCACAAGTCTCCGAGGTCGAACGGCTCGGCGGCAAGGTCATTGGCCTCGACGCGGCCCGCAACGACCAGAAGCTCGTCTCGCAGTTGCAGACGTTGGTGACGCAGAAGCCCGACGCGGTGATCCAGACGCTAGGCGCCTTGCCAATCGTCGACCCGGGCCTCAAGAAGCTGCGCGAGGCCGGAATCCCCGTCTTCACCGTCGACGTGGTGAGCGAGAATTCGATTAACAATTCAACCTCCGACAATTTCTCGCTGGGCGCCCAGCTTGGACTGCAATTGGCGTCGGACCTCGGGGGCAAGGGCAACATCGCTCTCTTCACTGCGATCGAAGGCGTGGTTCCGTGCGAAATCCGTCTTGAACAGCTGCGCGAGGTCCTGAAGCATTATCCGGACATCAAGGTTATCCAGCCGGATCTGCGCGAGATCGTTCCAAATACTATCCAGGATTCGTTTCAGAAGGTGACAGCGTTGCTGGCGCAGCACCCCGAAGGTCAGATCTCAGCGATCTGGGCCTCGTGGGACATCCCGGTGCTGGGTGCCACGCAGGCACTGCTTGCCGCCGGTCGAAAGGACGTCCTCACCTACGGCGTCGACGGTACGCCGGAGTATCTTGCGCTGGTCGCTGATCCTGCGGCGCCCGCCGGGGCGGTCGCCGTGCAGCAGCCGGAACTTATCGGCAGGACCGCTGTGTGGAATGTCGCGCGCTACTTGGCCGGACAGAAGGTGCCGGGCACGAGCTTCGTGCCCGCCATCCTCGCCAACAAGCAGAACGCGCGCGAAGTGCAGAAGCTCGTCGGGCAGGCCGGCTGAGGCCGTTATTGCAACGCCAGGGCCCGTGCTTTGGGCCGCGCCCTGGCGTTTGACGCCGTTTTGGTCGGATATTTTCCGACGCTCCTTCCAGGAAGTGGCCCTTGCCGACAGGTTCCGACGATGCGGTGCTCGAACTTACCGGGCTGGTCAAGCAATATGGTCCCGTGCGAGCGCTCGGCGGTGCCAGCCTGCTCGTCCGGCGCGGCGAGGTGCATGGCCTGATCGGCCAGAACGGTGCCGGCAAATCCACGATGATCAAGATCCTGTCGGGCCTCGAACGCGCCGACGAGGGGGAGATTCGCATTTCCGGCGAGCGGGTCGAGGGGTTGACGCCGGCCGAAGTGCTGACGCGCGGCATCGGCGTCATCTACCAGGACCGCATGACGATCTCGTCCTTCACCGTCGAGGAGGCGCTGTTCTATGCAACGCCAGCCCTGTCGGCGAACGGCGTCACGGTCAATCGTCGCGCGCTGCGCCGCAAGGCGGACGAAATCATCGACCGCTATTTCGGCGTGAGGCTGCCGCGAAACGCGCTGCTGCGCGATCTGACCACGGCCGAGCAGCAGGTGGTGCACATCACGCGCACGCTCCTGCTCGATCCGCGCATCGTCATCCTCGATGAGCCGACCGCGGCGCTGGCGCGCAAGGAGGTGGAGAGCCTCTTTCGCGGCATTGAGGCAATGCGGCGGGACGGCATCACCGTCGTCTACATCTCCCACTACCTGCGTGAGATCCAGGAGATCTGCGACCGCATCACGGTTCTGCGCAACGGGCGCGACGTCGCGACGCTCGACGCCCGCACGACCAGCATCGCCGCCATGACCGAGCTCATGATCGGCGGCGCTATAGGCTCGCTCTTTCCAGATCACGGCCGCGAGGCCGGCGCGCCAGTTCTCGTCGCACGTCGCCTGTCGCGCCGGCATGGCTTTCATGATGTCGATCTTGTCGTACGCCGCGGAGAGATCGTCGGTGTTACGGGCCTGATCGGCTCCGGCATCAAGGAACTCGCCCGCGTGCTGTTCGGCCTCGACCAGGCGGATGGCGGCACCATGGAGATCGACGGGGCGGCCTACGCGCCGCATTCACCACGCGAGGCGCTCGCCGCAGGCCTCGCCCTCGTGCCGGAGGATCGCCGCACGCAGGGCGTCGGGCTGCCGCTTTCGCTGCGCGAGAACATCGTGCTGGCGAGCCTCGACCGCTTCAGCCGCTTCGGTTTCATGCGTCGCCGCGCCGAGACGGAGCGGGCACGTGGTTTCATCGCCTCGTTGCGCATCAAGGCGCCCGACGAGACCGTTCCCGCCGCGAGCCTCAGCGGCGGCAACCAGCAGAAGGTCGCGATCGCCAAGTGGCTCTGCCGCGAAGCCGCGCTCTATGTGCTCGACGAGCCCACCGTCGGCATCGACGTTTCGGCGAAGGCGGAGATTTATCGTCTGCTGCGCGATCTCGCCGACGCCGGAAGATCGCTCATCGTGGTCTCGTCGGATCTCGACGAGGTGAAGGGGCTCGCCGACCGCGTCGTCGTCTTCCATCGTGGCGCGGTCGTGCTCGACGCGCCCTCCGCTGCCATATCGCCCTCAGGATTGCTCGCGGCCGTCGTCGGCGGCCGCGCGGAAGAAGCGCATGACCTTGCTCGCCACTGAAGCTCCCGCGAATGGCCGAGGACGGGGCGCCATCGAATTTGCCCTGCTGATGCCGGCGATCCTGCGTGCCGGCGCGCTATTGCTCTTCGCCGCGATCTTCATCGTTTTCGCGATCCAGTCGCCGCTGTTTCTGGCACCGGGCAATCTTCTGTCGATCGTCTCGCAATCGTCGATCCTCGCCGTACTCGCCTTCGGCCTTACCGTCGTGGTCATCGTCGGCGGCGACAACGCGCTTGCCGGCGGTATCGACCTGTCGCTCGCCGCGACCATGGGTCTTGCGGCGGCCGTCTATGCGACGATCGTGCAACTCGGCCAACCGGAGATGGTCGCGCTCGGTGCGGCGCTTGCAGCCGGGCTCGGCATCGGAGCGCTCAACGCCTTTTCCGTTGTCGTGCTCGGCATGCTGCCGCTGCTCGCGACGCTGGCTGGCATGACGATCGCCACCGGCCTCGAGCAGCTCATCAGCAAGAACGCGACGATCCTGGTCGACAGCGCGCTTACCCGCTTTCTCGGCGGTACGGACGCACAGGGCTTTCCGGTGCTCGCCTATGCGCTGCTTGTGATCGCCGGACTGCTCGGGCTCGGCACGCGCTACACACCGCTTGGCCTCAACATGCAGGCCGTCGGCGGCAATCCGCTTGCGGCGCGCGCCTCGGGTCTCGGCGTCTCGCGCTATGTCGCCGGCTCCTACCTTGTCAGCGGGCTTTTCGGCGCGCTTGGCGGCCTGCTCTCGGTAAGCTTCCTCGGCGCAAGCTCGAAGGGCGCGGGCGAGATGCTGCTGCCGATCATCGCCGCGACCTTCCTTGGCGTTGTGTTCTCACGCCGTTTCGTGCCGACCATTGCCGGAACACTGGCGGCGAGCCTGTTCATCGGCATGCTCACCAACGGCTTCCAGCTTCTCAACGTCTCCAGCTATTGGGTGAGCGGCATACAGGGTGTGCTGACCCTGCTCGTGGTCGCGGCCACGACGACGAGGCCCCGGGCATGACGTTCCGCGGCGTTTCTCTCTCTTCGTCGAAGGCAATGGCGGCCGCCCGCTTCGGCCGCGTCTCGCGCTTCGGCCTCGTCATCGCCGTGGTCGTCGCCTTCGTCTTCTTCGCTCTGCTCGCGCCCGGGTTCATCCAGCCGGCGAATCTGCGCAGCATCCTCGTCAACAATTTTGCCCTGCTCGCGATTGCAGCCGTCGCCACAACAATCGCGGTCCACAGCGGCGGGATCGACCTATCGGTGGCGACCGCGATCGACTTCGCGAGTCTCGCCTTCGTCGCGGCGATCGTCGCGGGCGCCGACGTGCCTGTCGCGTTCCTGGCTGCGCTTGCAGCAGCGGCCGGTGCCGGCCTGTTCAACGCATTTCTCATCGCGGGGCTCGGTATCACGCCATTTCTGGCGACGCTGGGCACGCTGTTCATCGGCCATTCGGTGCAGCAGCTGGCCACCAATGGCGGCAATCCGATCTACATTTCCTTCACCAGCGTTCCGCCGGCTCTGCCTGCGCTTGCGCGCGGCGGCGTTCTCGGCGTGCCTATCCCGGTTCTGGTGGTTCTCGCGCTGGGTCTCGCTGTTCACGTCCTGCTCAAGCGCAGTCGCTTCGGCCGCAGGAGCGCCGCGATCGGCGTGCAGCCGCAGCTCGCGCTCTATTCCGGTCTGCCGGTTCGCTCGACGGTGGCGGTGATCTACGTGCTCACGGCGACGATCGCGGGCGTCGCCGGCATCTTCCTGTCGGCCAATGTCAACGCCTACATGCCTTTCTCGGGCAATGCCTTCCTCATGAACGCGATCGGCGCCGCCTATATCGGCACGACGGTGAGCCGAACGCGCACGCCCAACGTGCCGGGTACGCTCGCCGGCGTCCTGTTCCTTGCCATCGTTGCCAACGGCCTGCTGCTGATCGGCTGGGATTTCTATTGGCAGCAGCTCGGCTCGGGCGGCGCCATCTTCCTCTGTCTTGCACTCAGCTACGGCATCCAGCGGCTGCGGTCGTGACCAGCCGGCAGCGTTGCCGTAACCTTCGGAGAATCGAGAACAGATGACACAGATCGGTCAGGCCTGGGGAGAGGGGCCGAGCAGGAACTATGATGCGATCGCCGAGCGTTTCCGCCCCGTCTTCGCGCGTATCGCCGCGGGCGCCACCGCGCGCGAGCTTGCGCGCGAATTGCCCTATGAGCAGGTCCGCTGGCTCAAGGAGGCGGGTTTCACGCGCGCGCGCCTCCCGGTCGAGGAAGGTGGGCTCGGCATCGGCCTTTCCGATCAATTCGCACTCCTGATCGAGCTTTCGGAAGCCGATTCCAACATAACCCAAGCGCTGCGCGCCCATTTCGGCTTCGTCGAGGACATTGTCGGCCTGCCTGCCGGGGCGCGGCGGCGGGTCTGGGTAGAGCGCATCGCGAATGGCGAGACCGTCGGCAGCGCGTGGACCGAGATCGGCGAGGCGCCCCAATTTGGATTCGCCACCCGACTTTCGCGGCACGGGACAGGCTGCGTCCTCAATGGCGCGAAGTTCTACACGACCGGCTCGCTCTTTGCCGACTGGATCGATGTCGGCGCCACTTATGACGAGGACGGCGAGACCGTCGCCGTCTCCGTGCGCCGCGATGCGCCGGGTGTCGACGTCATCGACGACTGGGACGGTTTCGGCCAGGTAGGCACGGCGAGCGGCACGGCGACCTTCACCGACGTCGCCATCGCGGAGTCCGACTTCGTGATCGAAGGGGGGCGCTTCCGTTACTCGCCCGCCTTTTACCAGCTCGTGCATCTTGCAACACTCGCCGGCATCGGCCGCGCTATCGTCCGGGACATCGGCCAACTGGTAGCAACGCGCCGTCGCTCCTATTCCAATGCGCCGTCGCCGCTGCCCCGCACCGACCCCCAGGTGCTGCAGGTCGTCGGCAGGGCACGCGGCGACGCCTATGCAGCCGGAGCGATCGTGCTGCAGGTGGCAAGAAGCCTCGACCGGGCGTTCGAGGCGCGGCTGTCCGGCGACCTCGACCTCTATCGAAGCGCCGTCGACGTCGCTGAGCTCGAGACCTCGCAGGCGCTGCCCGTCGTCTCGAACCTCATCCTCGACGCGGCCACGGTGCTCTTCGACGCGGCTGGCGCTTCGGCAACGCGCAAGGGGCTCGCACTCGACCGCTACTGGCGCAATGCGCGCACGCTCTCCTCGCACAATCCGCGCATCTACAAGGATCGCATCGTCGGCGACTACGCCGTGAACGGCACCCCGCCACCTGAGCAGTGGCAGATCGGCACGCCCGCCGGTTCCTGAAAAGGGCTCGTATCCGGAAGGCCGGACTTCTTGCGACTCCGACGGCTGGCCGTGTGCTGGCCATGTGCGCTCTTGAACAGGCACCGACATGACCGAGCTCATCCTGAACGCCTTCTTTATGAACAGCCCCAGCCATCTTTCCCCCGGGCTGTGGACGCATCCGCAAGATAGGTCCGTCGACTACAATTCGATCGGCTTCTGGGTCCAGCTCGCGGAGTTGCTGGAGCGCGGCCTTTTCGACGGCATGTTCATCGCCGATGCGTATGGCCACTACGACGTATTTGAGGGCTCCCCCGGACCGGCCTTCGCCCATGCGGTGCAGATCCCAAGAGGCGATCCGCTGCTGCTTGTCTCGGCGATGGCCCATGCGACGCGCCATCTCGGGTTCGGCATCACGCTGTCTACCAGTTACGAGCCGCCCTTCGCGCTGGCGCGTCGCCTCTCGACGCTCGACCATCTCACAAACGGGCGCATCGGCTGGAACGTCGTCACGTCCTCATCGGACAGTGCGGCCCGCAATTTCGGGCGTGAGCGGCAGCTGACGCATGAGGAGCGCTATGACATCGCCGATGAATATCTGGAACTCTGCTACAAGCTCTGGGAGGTGAGCTGGGAAGAGGATGCCGTCGTAGCCGACAAGGTGAGCGGGCTCTATGCCGATCCAGCTCGCATCCATCCGGTCAACCATGCCGGGCGCCATTTCCGCGTCGAGGGTCCACACCTCGTCGCTCCCTCGCCCCAGCGCACCCCGCTTCTCTACCAGGCCGGCGCGTCGACCATCGGCCGCCGCTTCGCCGCAAAGCATGCTGAATGCGTCTTCGTCGGCGCCCCCTCCAAGGCAGTGCTCGCCGGAAGCGTGCGCAAGCTGCGTCAGGCCTTCAAGGAAGCGGGCAGGGACCCGGCCTCCATCGCCATCATCGCCGAGCACACGGTGATCACCGCGCCGACCACCGCCGAAGCCCGCGATAAGCACGCCGAGTATCGCCGCCATGCCTCTCGCGCAGGCGCGCTGGTGTTGATGTCGGGCTGGACCGGCGTCGACTTCAGCCGGTTCGCGGCCGACGACGTGTTCGAGCACGTCGAGAGCGAGGCGATCCGGACAGCTGTCGAGGCGATGAGCTCGGCCGATCCGTCTCGCTCCTGGACGGCAGGTGAAATCGCCGACTGGTGCGGGATCGGCGGCCTCAGCCCCGTGACCGTCGGCAATCCAATAGAGGTGGCTGACGAGCTTGCCGGCTGGGTTGCAGATACGCGCGTTGACGGCTTCAATCTGTCCTATGCCGTGCTAGACGGCGGCTTCCGGGATTTCATCGATCTCGTCGTGCCGGAATTGCAGAATCGCGGCCTATATAAGGAACGCTATGCCGACGGCACGCTGCGGCAGAAACTGTTTCGCGCCGGCGACCGTCTCGCGCATCCGCATCCGGCTGCCGAGATACGCAGCCGCTTTCTGGCCTGAGAGAGCCTTCGCGATCCCTGAGCCCGGAGCAACCCCGCCCGTGACGGGCTGCCGACGCAATCGGCAGCCAATCTATCGGATCGTGGCATCCTCGATCCGAGTCGCGATCCGGCCGAATGGCTCGCGGTCGGCCCGCATGAAGAGGGGCGAATAGTCGACACCCGCGCTTCGCCTTGCGTGGGATGCCCGCCCTCCAAAGGAGTACGAAGCCGAAGCACACCATTCAAGCCCTGTTCCCCGAGGCCCGCGTGTCCATGGCGCAGGTCTTCGCCGCGCAGATCGGAAACCTCGCCGACATCATGTCGGGCGAGGAACTCGCCAAGCCGCCCGGCAGCAATCCGGCAGTTGGTCGGCGGCGGTCGGCGCGCTTATCCTCGACCGGTCGATCGATAGCTTGGCACTGTCAAATGAGCCTTTGTCTGGGTCCCGCGCCTGGGGCGACGAAAGGACGCCGCGCAGATCGCATCGGCCTTGCTCATCTCCTCCGCAGCCATGATGCAGCGGCGGGCCCGCGCCAAGATCAAGAGGCGCTAAGCTGCATCAGCTTCGAACTCGGCCCAGAGGTGCTGTCACAACGCGCGTGGGCGATCGACATGGTCTGTTCCGCCAGATGTCAGACCGAGGTCGCTCCGCAGACAATGACCAATGTGCTCACGCCGTTTAGGGCCTCAGTCAGGCCCTAACATCGGATCTAGAAAGATGGTGCGGGTGGTCGGAATCGAACCGACACTCCTCTCGGAACCGGATTTTGAGAGACCGGATATGCCCTATCCTTTGTGTATCCGGCAGTATCCGTTTTCCCGATAACCGATTGTCAGCACTAGCTTTTTTCGGTTCTCAGATCACACATACCTAGCCGGACATACGCTACGGTTGGCTTTCTAGGTGCACCTATGTTGCACCTGAAATCCGACCTCAACGGAGGTTAGGAATGCCCAAAATTAAGCTCACAAAGACCGCTGTCGACGCCGCAACCCCGCAGGAGCGCGATTACGAACTCCGGGATACGACGATACCCGGGTTCCTTGTCAAGGTCACGCCGGCCGGCCGCAAGATTTTCATGGTGGCCTATGTCGCCCACAATGGACAGCGCCGAAAGCCCGCTATCGGCCGCTACGGTGAGATCACCGTCGAGCAAGCTCGGGGCATCGCCCAGGACTGGTTGGCCGAGGTTCGCCGCGGCATCGATCCCAGCGCGGAGCGAGCCACCGCCCGGCAGGCGCCTACGGTCAAAGAACTCTTCGACCGGTTCATCACCGACTACTCGAAGAGCCGCAACAAGCCATCCACGGTCGAGTCGAACCGCGGTTACGGCAGGCGCTACATCATCCCGGTGCTCGGCCAGTTGAAGGTGCCCGACGTCACCCGCGCCGACATCTCGAACCTGATGAAGAAGATGTCGAAGAAGCCGACGAACGCGAACCGCGTCCTCGCCGCCGTGCGGAAGATGTTCAACATGGCCGAGGTCTGGGGCATGCGCGCCGACGGCTCGAACCCGTGCCGCCACGTCCCGAAGTACCCGGAACGGGGAAAGACCCGGCTGATCACCGACAGCGAAATGAAGAAGCTCTTCGCCTACCTCGCGCGCGCCGAGGCGGAGGGGCTTGAGCATCCCTTCATCCTCCTCGCGATCCGGCTCCAGTTCGAATTCGCCGCGCGCATGTCGGAGATCCTACAGCTCGAATGGTCCTGGGTCGATTACGACAACCGGCGCGTGGTCTGGCCCGACAGCAAGACCGGCGGCATGTCCAAGCCCATGAGCGCAGAAGCGCAGCGGCTCTTCGAGACCGCGCCGCTCCTGGAGGAATCGCCCTTCGTCTGCCCGTCCGTCTTCGATCCCAACCTGCCAATGTCGAAGCACACCTATTACCAGGGCTGGCGGCGCATTCTTGAGCGCGCCGGGCTGCCGCATATCGGAACGCATGGCATCCGACATCGCTCGGCGACCGACATCGCCAACTCCGGCGTGCCGGTGAAGGTCGGCATGGCGCTCACCGCCCACAAGACGGTGACCATGTTCATGAAATACGTGCACACCGAGGACGATCCGGTGCGAGCTGCTGCGGAGCTGGTGAACCAGCGGCGGCAGGCGTTGCTCGGTGGTCAGCCAGCGACTCCAGCTCCGATCTCCACGCCGGCGCCGGTTGTGGACGTGCCTTCGGTGGCGCCTGAAGTCGAGGCGATCGAGCCAGTGCTGACGGCGGCCGGCAAGCCCCTCGGCTACGAGGACGACCAGTATGCCTCCCGCACCAAGCTCGGAAACTATCGGCCGTTCCGTCACCGCTCTGGTGAAAACCGCGCCGTCCCTCCCGGCACGAAGCGCGACGAGAATAAGGAGGCGAGCCATGCGTAGGGACGCCAACCCGCAGCGTCGTTGGCCTACGCCGGACATCTTGCGTCGGGCCAGGTTCGTCGAGGAGGCCGGACCAATCCGCTTCGTCGATACCGATGCGGCCGCCCGCTACCTCGCCCTCGAAGCGCACACGCTGGAATGCTACCGCTCGCTGGGCGGCGGACCCGCTTTCCACAAGTTCGGGAAATGGGTCCGCTACGCGGTCGATGATCTCGACGCCTGGGCCGAAAGTTGCCGTCGCGTGACCACAGCATCGCCGGACGCGCGGCGCCTCCATCCTATTGACCGAACATAGCTTGCAGGCTATATCGCTATGTGGGAAGTCATACTAGACGATGCCTTCGAGGCGGAGTTTCTGGCCTTCGAGCGAGAGGTGCAAACCGAACTGCTGGCTGTTGCCAGGCTGCTTGCCGACTATGGCCCGCAGCTTGGTCGCCCGCACGTCGATACGCTCAAAGGGTCGAGGTACGCCAATATGAAGGAAATGCGCTTCGGGGCCTCCGATGGCGAATGGCGTGCGGCCTTCGCCTTCGACCCGGAGAGGAAGGCAATCCTGCTGGTGGCGGGCGATAAATCTGGCGGCAGCCAGAAGCGCTTCTACAAGCAGCTTATCGCGAAAGCGGATTTGCGGTTTTCCGTGCATCTGGAAAACCTGAAAGCCGCGAAGAAGGGAATGTAAGATGGGCCGGAGCCTGAATGAGGTAATCGCGGCGCTGCCTGCTGAAGAGCAGGCCGCGATCGACGCGCGGTATCAGGACCTGAAGCAGGAGGTCGAGGGTCTGCGCGAGTTGCGCCAGATTACCGGCAAGGCCCAGGCGGATATCGCTACCGCGCTCAACATCAAGCAGCCTTCGGTCTCCAAGATCGAGAAGCAGGCGGATATGTATCTCTCGACACTCCGCAGCTATGTGGAGGCAGTCGGCGGCAAGCTGGAACTCATGGTGAAACTGCCGAAGCGGCCGGCCATGCGCATCCATCATCTCGGTGACGTCGCACCGGCGGTGCGTGCGCCAAAGCCAACCCGGGCAGCCAAACAGCGCCATGGATGAACTCCAGCATTCCATTTATGTCGATCGCTTCCGGCTGGCCTTCCACACCCAGCGCGGCACGGCGTTTCAAGACTGGTTCGTTCGGCTCGCGGGCCATGCTTTCGGTGCCGATTTCGAAGAAGTGCGTCCTTATGGTCCCTACGGCGATCTAAAATGCGACGGCCGCCGCGTCAGCACCAAGTCCGTCTTCCAGTGCTATGCCCCCGACGCGATGAAAGAAGCCGAACTGATCGCCAAGGTCGATGAGGACTTCCATGGCGCACGCGGCCATTGGAATGCCGATATGGCCGAGTGGGTGTTCGTCCATAATGATGGTCGAGGCCTCCCGCCCAACGCGGTCCAGCATATCGATGGCCTGCGGCAGGCGCATGCGCCGCTTGCCATCGAGACTTGGTCGGAGCCGGAACTCCTGAAGCTCGCGATGGGTCTCGAACTGGCCGCCCTGCAGGCGCTGTTCGGCCCGGCGGCTTCGATCGCCATTGTCGATCGCCTTGTGATGGCCGACCTCGTGCCGATCATCGAAGCGCTGCAGCGTCAGGACCCGAACGCCGGCGATCCGCCGCTCACCCCGCCGTCGTTGGAGAAGCTGGAAAAGAACGCGCTCTCGGAAGAATCCGGGCTCCTGCTGCGGATCGGCCGGCGCAAGTCGAGCCTCGTCGACACCTTCTTTCGCAAGAGCCCTCGGCCGGATCTCGGCGAGCGTATCGCCGAGGCGTTCCGCATGCGCTACGCCGAGTTGAAAGCCTTGGATCTTCCGGCCGATACGATCTTCAAGCACTTGCAGGACTATGCCGGCATGAATGGCGAACCCAAGCGCCAGGGCGCCGCGCTGGCCGTGCTCGCCTATTTCTTCGATAGTTGCGACATCTTCGAGGATCCTCTCGTCTCTGTGGAGGCGTCATGATCCTCCCGACAAAGCATGTCCGTCCGGACCGCGCGCTCATCGGCGTTGGCGCCGAGGTCCTGGAAATCCTCAAGCGACCGATGACTATGTCTCGGCTTTGGGACGAAGTGCGTGGGCGCCGCGCGCAACATGCGCCTAATGCGCCGATCGACTATCAATGGTTTATTCTCGCTCTGGACCTCCTCTACACGATCGGCGCGCTCGACTTCGACCGCGGCCTCGTGCGGAGGGTCGCGTCATGATCCGCCGTTTCGGCAGCGACCTGGCTTCCTTCAAGACCTTGGCTTTCAAGCCGGGCCTCAACATCCTGCTGGCCGACAAGAGCGAGGGCGCCAACGACCGCCAGTCTCGCAACGGCGCCGGCAAAACCAGCTTCGTTGAGCTGGTGCATTTCCTGTTCGGCGCCGACGTGCGTAAGGAGAGCATCTTCCGGTCCGCGGTTCTCACCGAATGGACCTTCGATGTGGCGGTCGACGTCGCCGGCGAGGCGATCTCCGCGGCCCGCAGCGGCGCCAAGCCGAGCCGGCTCACGATCAACGGCGCCGTCGAGAACTGGCCGATCGCACCGCAGTTCGACCTGGCGGCCGGGCATTTCGAGCTATCGAACGAACAGTGGAAGGCCAATCTCGGCAAGCTCTGGTTCGGTCTGCCGCTCTCGGCCGGTGACGAAAGCGAACGCTTTCAGCCGTCCTTCCGGTCCTTGTTCTCCTATTTCGCGCGCCGCCAGCTCAGCGGCGGATTCCAGCAGCCGATGCAGCATTCCACGATGCAACAGGCATGGGATCAGCAGGTCTCGATCTGTTATCTGCTCGGCCTCGACTGGACCATTCCGGGCAAATTCCAGGAACTGCGCGGGCAGGAGAAGGTCGCCCAGGAATTGCGCAAGGCCGCCAAGAGCGGCGACCTCGGCCGCTATTTCGGCAAGGCCGCCGATCTGCGCACACGCCTCACCATCGCCGAGGCCCGCGCCATCAGGCTGCGCGAACAGCTGGCCTCCTTCGAGGTCGTGCCGGAATACAAGGAGCTTGAACGCGAGGCCAACCTCATCACCCGCGAGATCGACGCGCTCAATGTCGACAACGTCATGGACGGTGACTTGCTTCAACAACTTCGCGCCTCACTCGGTGAAGAAGGTGCCCCCGATCTCGGCGATGTCACCAAGCTCTATGCGGAAGCCGGCGTCGTCTTGCCGGACATGGTCCGGCGGCGTTTCGACGAGGTGGAACGGTTTCATCGCTCGATCATCGAGAATCGCCGCGCCCACCTGAATGCCGAGATCACCTCCGCCGAAGCGCGTATCGCCGAACGCGACCAGCGCACCGCCGAGCGCGATCGCCGGCGTCGCCAGATCATGAATGTGCTGAGTTCGGGCGGCGCGTTGGAGCATTACACGAACCTGCGCGAGGAGGCCGGCCGCGCCGAGGCCGAGGTAGAGGGTTTGCGCCAGCGCCTCGAGACCGCCGAGCGTATCGAGAGCACCAAAGCCGAACTGGACATTGAGCGGGCCAATCTGACCAAGGCGCTTCGGGACGATCTGCACGAGCGCAATGACATCCTGCGCGAGGCGATCCTGACATTCGAAGCGCTATCGGAATCCCTCTACGAGAAGGCCGGAAGCCTCACCATCGCCGAGACAGGCGGCGGCCCGCAGTTCGACGTCCATATCGACGGGCAGCGGAGCAAGGGCATCACCAACATGCAGATCTTCTGCTTCGATCTGATGCTCACCGAGATCAGCCGGAAGCAAGGCCGCGGGCCCGGCTTCCTGCTGCACGACAGTCACCTGTTCGATGGCGTCGATGAGCGTCAGGTTGCCAAAGCCCTGCAGCTTGGCGCCGAGCGCGCCGAGGCCGCCGGTTTCCAGTACATCGTGACGATGAATTCCGACGTTCTTCCCCAGGAGGGGTTCAAACCTGGCTTCAGGGTCAGGGACCATGTCCTGGAGACCAAACTCACCGACGCGACCGACACCGGTGGGTTGTTCGGGCTTCGTTTCAACTAGGAGCGCCGATGCGATCTGCGCCCTTCACCCGTCCTACCCTTGTCGCGGCCGTCGAATTGCTGGAGCAACACAGCCAGGCGCGGTTCAACCAGATGGTCCTCCGCCTCGGCCTGGAGGACGAGATTTCCTCCAGCAGCTCCCTCAGCGTCGCCAACAAGTGCGCCTTGCTCGGCCGGATCGTCGTGCAACGGACCGAGGCGGTGCTCGACACGCTCGAAGGCAGCATGACCCTGGGCGAGGCGGTGATCCGGCAAGCCGCGCAGCTAGCGCAGCAAGACCCTACGCACGCTCTGCAAACGGCCTTCGCACGGGGCCTTGCGCGTGACGGATACGTTTTGACGTGGGACGACTACGGGCGAAACGCGTCCATCCGCGCGGCATTACCCGGCGAAATCCAGCTCCCCCAGACGGACGACGAGGTGCATCAGCTTCTCAAGTCCTTCGGCTTCACAACCCCTCTCGGTCATCTCGACCAGGCCGTCGAAGCGCATACACGCGGCGATTGGGCCGCCTGCAATAGCCAGCTCCGGACTTTCCTGGAAAGCCTGTTCGACGACATCGCCCGCAACGTGCGACCGCAGGAAGCGGCTCAACGGCCGAGTTCGGAAAACCGCCGCGCCTTGCTCGCAGAAATCGGCTTCCTTGCTGTTGATCGCAACGAATGGACCCAGGACGGCAAGAACTACGTCAACGGCCTCTTCAAGATGCTCCACACGGAGGGTTCGCACCCGGGCCTTTCGGATGAAGACCACAGCACCTTCCGCCTGCATGTCGTTCTCGTCACCGCCAGGACCTTCCTGCGGCGGCTCGCCTACGGTCAGTGAGGCCGGATATGGCGTTCTTTTCACAGGACCAGTTGGAAGCCATCGCCGGCGCCTTGGGCGATACCAACCAAGGCCTCACAGGGCCGGAGATCCAGCACCTTATCGCCTCCAGCAAGATGAACGATCCGGGCCCCGGAACGAAGCGTGTCCGCATCTACAATGCCTTCGTGGAGAGCCAAAACACCAAACAGAATCGCACGCACGTTCTGGAGTTCATTCGGCTGGCAATGAAGCCCGCGCGATATAGCCGTGATCCAGATCGGTACGAGCCGATGCGAGCGCTCCTCAATCAGGCCTTGGCATTCGCCGGCCTGGTCGTGGATCAGGCCGGAAACCTCACATCGGCAGAAGCCGCCCAGACATTGCGGGAGGCACAACGGCGCGCCCGGGACCTTCGCGCCGATCTCGAGGGTCGAGGCGTACATCCGGACGTGCTCAAGTTTTGCCGCGCCGAGCTGCTTGCTGACAACTACTTCCATGCTGTCCAGGAGGCGGTGAAGAGCGTGGCGGACAAGATGCGGACGCGCACGGGCCTGACGGACGATGGGGCGCCTTTGGTCGATCGGGCGCTCGCGGGCGACCCACCACTCTTGGCTATCAATCCGCGCAGCACAGCCAGCGAACGCAGCGAACAGAGCGGGTTTGCCAACCTTGTCCGCGGCACCTTCGGCATGTTCCGCAACCCGACCGCGCATGAAGCCCGCATTCACTGGGCAATGTCCAAGGAGGACGCCGAAGACCTGTTATCGATCGTGTCGCTGATTCATCGGCGTCTCGACGCCGCTCATATGCCGGCACGCGTCTAAGGTTCAGGCCAGAGGAGCTGAATGGAAAACGAGCTAGATCCGGACCGCATAGGTCGCATCGGCGAGCGGCAGTTCGAGGTGCTTTGCGAGCGCGCGGGTCTCTACTGCAATAAGAGCGCCGTCGACGTGATGGGCTGGGATTTCATAGTAGAGTTCCCGATGATCCCGGCTGGCCAGCCATCGCTACCTCTTGATCAGCGCCCCACCAATGCCGCCCGGGTTCAGTTGAAGTCGACTCTCGGCCGCGTCGGCAATCGCATCCGACTCAGTCTGTCCGCCATAGACCGGCTGGCCAAGGAACCCCGCCCGGCGCTTATCGTCGTGTTTCGGCTGCGAGCCGACGGTGAACTCCAATCAGCTTATCTCGTCCATCTCATCGGGAATGAGCTCGCTCGCGTGCTCAGGCGTTTGAGGCTGGCCGAGGCTCGCAAGGCTCACGACATCAATCACACCGATATCAGCTACGATTATGAGAAAGTCGGTCTGCGCTTCGAGCCGACAGCCGCCGGCCTGCTGGCGGCCCTGAGTGCGGCTTGCGGCGAAAATCCAAGCGCCTACACAATCGAGAAGCAGCGGCAGCTTGCTGAACTTGGCTATGAGAACGGCCAGTTCGAAGCCGAAGCGCTTCTTCAGATCGAGGGCCCGGAGCACTTCAGTAATCTACTGCTTGGCCTCGCGCCTTTGAAGCCGCAGCGCCTTCGCGTGTTCGACAGCCGGTTCGGCATACGCCTTCCCTATCAAGGCACGCTGTTCGACGACATAGAGGAGTTGCGGCTAACGCCGCCAACTCTAGGCCCCTGCGAGATCTCGATCCGCGGCCCCGGCTTCGGCCAGGCTGCGAGGTTCGACGCTGAAATGTTCATCGGCCCGCCAATGGCCGAGCCGCATGGGGCAGAGCTTCTCGTCCGCAGCCCGGACTTCATCATCCGACTTACACCACCGGCGCTCAAGTTCGAAAGCGTGGGCTCGATCGATGACATGGACCATACACTGGACGAGTGGGCGGAGCTGCTTCGCGCACTCACGCTCATGGCGACCGGGCGAGCGACGTTGACGATCGCCGGAAACGACCGGATCCCGTCGATTGCCTTCCCGGTTAATCAGCCCGTCACCGGACCGTACCTAGAGGAGCTGCCGCTCATCTCCGAATTTGTGGATGGGTGGCTGCGTCTGCTCACGAACGCAGGCCTTCGCTCCACCACCAAATTCAAATTCGATGCGCTTTGGGAGACGAATGAAGCACGCATGGCCGTGGACATCCTACTCAACCCACGGCCTCAAGCCCGTTTTGAATTCCAGTCTTTGGAAATTGAAGATGTGTCGGCTCCTCCGGAAGGGCTGTATTTCAATAGCGCGTCATTTGCCGATACTAGCATAAGCTTCAGCACCAAGGTCTTCTTCGAGAAGGCCAACGATCCGGACTGGCCGTATCGATCGACGCACTTCGAGGCTCTTGACGTTCGCCCGAAGGTCGACGACCTCGAAGAGTATGGGATGGACCAGGCGACCGCCGCCGACCTGAAACTGGTCATCGATCCGAGAAACATCACAATGGCTCCCCGGCGGGACGCGAGCTAACGGCCTGTTCTTGAGGCTTCCGGCCGCGTCGACGATTACGGGATTGCCTAATCCCGGCCCGAGCCGTGCGGCGCGACGTCGAGCATGGACACGCCGATCGCCGCGTCAGCGCTGGACCAAGTCGGAGATACGCACCGCCGTGTCCGGCCTTGACTCTCAAGCGGAAAAGTTAGAACAAATCGAGAACATGATGACGAACCCGTTCCCGGAGGTCAAGAACGAGCTTGCGGCCCGAGCCCGCCATAGAGTCTTTGCGCGCGCAGATCGAAAAGATCGAAGGCAGAAGCCGACGCGCGAAATCGGTGCTCCCCTTTGGAATCACCGCGGTCGATTCACGACTCCCCGGCGGGGGCCTTGCTCGCGGCGCGCTGCATGAAATCGCCGGCGGCGGCAACGGCGCGATCGATGGCGCCGCTGCCGCGCTCTTCAGCGCCGGCGTCGCCGCTCGCACCAAGGGCAAGATCCTCTGGTGCATCACGCGACCTGACCTGTTCGCTCCCGCGATCGCCCAAGCGGGCTTGGCGGCCGATCGCGTCATCTATGTCGAAGCCGGCGATGAAAAGACGCTTCTCGCCTGCATGGAAGAAGGGCTGCGGCATGGTGGGCTAGGCGCCGTCGTCGGCGAAGTCGCCCGCCTCTCCATGACCGCCTCCCGCCGCTTGCAGCTGGCGGCGGAAGGCACCGGGTCGATCGGCATCGCGCTGCGGCGCTGGCGGCGACAAACCGAAGTGACCGATTTCGGCCAGCCAACGGCCGCCATGACCCGCTGGCGGGTCTCGGCGCTCCCATCGACACCGCTACCCGTTCCGGGCGTCGGACGTCATCGGTGGCTGGTCGAGCTGATCAGGGCCCGCGCAGGCGAAAGTGCAGATTTCGAACTGGAGGCTTGCGATGACACGGGTCGTCTCGCTCTTCCTGCCGACCTGGTCCACCGACCAGCTTCGGCGGAAGGCCGGCGACGCGGCGCCTCCGGCTGAGGCGCCGCTCGTCCTGATAGGCCGAGACGGGAATAGACGGGTGGTGCTTGCGGCGGACGCCGCTGCCCAGGCCGCCGGCCTGCGCCCGGGCATGCCCGCGACCAAGGCGCAGGTGCTAGTGCCCGGCCTGATCCTCCAAGACGCCGACCTGTCGGCCGACGCCGAGGCGCTGGATCGGCTTGCGGTCTGGCTCCTTCGCTTTGCGCCCGTCGTCGCGTCCGATCCCCCAGACGGGATCGTGATAGATTCGACCGGGGCCGATCATCTCCACGGCGGCGAAAGCGCCATGCTGGATGGGCTGATCGGACGCCTCGCCATGTCGGGAATTGTCGCGCGTGCCGCGATCGCCGACAGTTGGGGCGCCGCCCATGCGCTCGCGCGCTACGCCGCGCGGCCGACGGTGATCGCACCGCCGGGGCATGGCCAATCGATCCTCGAGCCTTTGCCGCTGCAGGCTCTGCGGATCGCCGCGACGGCCGTGGCGGGGCTGCGGACCCTTGGCTTCGAGCGCATCGGCGATCTCCTCGCGCAGCCACGCGCGCCGCTGACTTTGCGCTTCGGACCCGAGATCGGGCGCCGGATCGACCAGGCGCTCGGCGACGCAGCCGAGCTGATCGAGCCGGTCCGGCCGCCGGATCTTGTCGAGGTTCGCCGCGCTTTGGCCGAGCCGATCGCCGCGGCCGAGACCATCGCCCGCTATATCGCCAAGCTGGTCGTGCAGCTCTGCGAGCAGCTTGAAGAACGCGGCATGGGCGCCCGCCGCCTCGACCTCATCTGCCACCGCGTCGACAGTCGGGCCCAGGCGGTGCGCGTCGGCACGGCCATGCCGGTTCGCGACATCAAGCGACTGACGCGGCTGCTATGCGAGAAGATCGAGACGATCTCGCCCGGCTTCGGCATCGAGGTAATGACGCTCGCCGCCACGGTCGCCGAACCGCTGGAGCGCAAGCAGATCATCAGCTCACTGGTCGAGGAAAGCGCGTCGGACATTTCCGATCTGATCGACACGTTGATGAACCGGGTGGGCGAGCGCGCGATCTACCGACTCGCCCCGGTCGCCAGCGACGTGCCTGAGCGCTCCGTCTGCCGGATTCCGGCGATGGCGGCCGACACGGGAGCGGGTTGGCCGGGCCATTGGCCGCGGCCCTCGCGTCTGCTGGCGCAGCCAGAGCCCGTCGAGACGGTGGCACTTCTGCCCGATCATCCGCCGGTGTCTTTCAACTGGCGCGGCGTGCGCCGGCGCGTGAAGCGCGCGGATGGGCCGGAGCGTGTTTTCGGGGAATGGTGGAAACGCGACGCCGAGCTCGCCGCCGTGCGCGATTATTTTCAGGTCGAGGATGACGCCGGCGAGCGCTACTGGATCTATCGCGCGGGTGATGGCGAGGACACCGCGACCGGCTCGCAACGCTGGTTCCTACACGGGGTGTTCGGATGACCGGCCCCCGTTATGCCGAACTCCAGGTCACCTCCCACTTCAGCTTCCTGCGCGGCGCGAGCGGTTGCGACGAGCTGTTCGCCGCCGCGGCCGTGCTCGGCATCGAGGCATTGGCCATCGTCGACCGCAACTCGCTGGCCGGCATCGTCCGCGCCCATGAGGCTGCCAAGACGACCGGCGTGCGCCTGGTCGTCGGCTGCCGTCTCGACCTTGCCGACGGCATGTCGGTGCTGGTCTATCCGACCGACCGGCCCGCCTATTCGCGCCTGTGCCGCCTGCTGTCGCTCGGCAAGAAGCGCGGCGGCAAGGCGAAGTGCCATCTCGAATGGGCCGATCTCGTCGCCTATGGCGAGGGCCTGATCGCCGTCCTCCTCCCGGACATCGCGGACGACGAATGCGGCCTTCGCCTGCGGCGGCTGCGCGAGGCATTCGGCGACCGCGCCTTTATGGCTTTGTCGCTGCGCCGTCGCCCGAACGACCAGCTTCGCCTACATAACCTGTCCAACCTGGCGGCGCAGATGCGGGTGCCGACCATCGTCACCAACGATGTGCTCTTCCACGCGCCCGACCGCCGCATCCTGCAGGATGTCGTCACCTGTATCCGCCACAACGTCACGATCGATGAACTGGGCGAGCGCCGCGAGCGACATGCCGATCGCTATCTCAAACCGCCCGAAGAGATGCATCGGCTGTTCGGCCGCTACCCTGAGGCGCTGGCCCGCACCCTCCAGATCGTGGAGCGTTGCCGCTTCTCGCTCGACGAGCTGGCCTATCAATATCCCGAGGAACGCGACAATCCCGCGCTCACGCCCCAGCAGACGCTGGCCAAGTTGACTTGGGAAGGCGCGGCCGAGCGCTACCCCGAGGGCCTGCCGGAAAGTGTTCGGGCCGCGCTCGAGCACGAGCTGCGGCTGATCGAGAAGCTGCAATACGCCCCGTACTTCCTCACGGTGAACAGCATCGTGCGGTTTGCGCGCTCCAGGGACATCCTGTGCCAGGGTCGGGGCTCCGCCGCCAACTCGGCCGTCTGCTATGTGCTGGGCATCACCTCGATTGATCCCGGCCGCAACGACCTCCTGTTCGAGCGCTTCGTCAGCGAGGAACGGCGTGAACCGCCCGACATCGACGTGGACTTCGAGCATGAACGGCGCGAGATCGTCATGCAGTGGGTGTTCGAGACTTACGGCCGCGATCATGCCGCGCTCTGCTCGACCGTCATCCGCTATCGTTCCAAGGGCGCGCTGCGCGATGTCGGCAAGGCGCTCGGCCTCACCGAGGATCTGATCAAGACTCTGTCGTCGCAGGTCTGGGGCTGGTCGGAGGAGGGCGTCGAGCCCAAGCACGTCGAGGAGCTAAACCTCAACCTCGGCGATCGCCGGCTCCGCCTGGCGCTCGATCTCGCCCGCCAGCTCATGGGCGCACCGCGCCATCTTTCCCAGCACCCCGGCGGTTTCGTGCTGACGCACGACCGGCTCGACGAACTGGTGCCGATCGAGCCGGCCGCCATGGTCGATCGCCAGGTCATCGAATGGGACAAGGACGACATCGATGCGCTCAAGTTCATGAAGGTCGATGTCCTGGCCCTGGGCATGCTGACCTGCATGAAGCGCGGCCTCGACCTCTTGGCCGACCACAAGGGCGTCCACCTCGATCTTGCGACCATCCCGGCCGAGGACCCGCGCACCTATGCGATGATCAGGAAGGCCGACACCCTCGGCACCTTCCAGATCGAATCCCGCGCGCAGATGTCGATGCTGCCGCGCCTCAAACCCCGGACCTTTTACGATCTCGTCGTGCAGGTGGCCATCGTGCGGCCCGGGCCGATCCAGGGCGACATGGTGCATCCCTATCTGCGCCGCCGCGAAGGCCTGGAGCCAGTCAACTATCCCAAGCCCGAGCTGGAGAAGGTGCTCGGCAAGACGCTCGGCGTGCCGCTGTTTCAGGAGCAGGCGATGCGCGTCGCCATCGAATGCGCCGGCTTCACGCCTGGTGAGGCCGACATGCTGCGCAAGTCGATGGCGACCTTCAAATTCACCGGCGGGGTCTCCCACTTCCGCGACAAGCTGATCAACGGCATGGTCGACAACGGGTATGAGCGCGAATTTGCCGAACAGACCTTCAAGCAGCTCGAAGGCTTCGGCAGTTACGGATTTCCGGAAAGCCACGCAGCCTCTTTTGCGCTGATCGCCTACGCGTCGGCCTGGCTCAAATGCTGGCACCCCGACATTTTCTGCACGGCGCTGCTCAACTCCCAGCCGATGGGCTTCTACGCGCCGGCTCAGATCGTGCGCGACGCCCAGAACCATCGTGTCGAGATTCGGCCGGTCTGCATCAACACCTCGCGCTGGGACTGCACTCTGGAGCCGACCGGCGACGACAGCCACTTTGCAGTCCGCCTCGGCCTGCGCATGGTCAAGGGGCTGGCCAACGCCAATGCCGCCGCCATCGTCGGCGCCCGCGCCGACACGCCCTTCGCCTCGATCGACGATCTGTGGCGGCGCGCGGGAGTGCCGGTCGCCGCTCTCGTGCAGATTGCCGAGGCAGATGGCTTCCGCTCTGGCCTCGGCATGGCGCGGCGCGAGGCGCTCTGGGCCATCAAGGCGCTGCGAGACGAACCCTTGCCGCTCTTCGCGGCGGCGACCGCCCGCGAGCAGCAGCTCGTGCCGGAGGTCAGCGAGTCCGCCGTCAGCCTCCGGCCGATGACGGCAGGTGCCGAGGTGGTGGAGGACTACGGCCATGTCGGGCTGTCGTTGCGCAGCCACCCGGTGGCCTTCCTGCGTGACGATCTGCGCCGTCGGCGCATCGTCACCTGTCAGGAGGCGATGGACGCCCGGGACGGGCGCTGGCTGGAGGCCGCCGGCATCGTACTGGTCCGCCAGCGGCCCGGCAGCGCCAAGGGGGTGATGTTCATCACGCTCGAAGACGAGAGCGGCATCGCCAATCTCGTCGTCTGGCCGCAGGTCTTCGAGAAGAACCGTCGCATCATCCTGTCGGCTGGCATGTTCGCGGTGCGGGGGCGCATCCAGCGCGAGGGCGAAGTGGTGCATCTCGTGGCGCAACGCCTGACCGATCTCTCGGCCGATCTCGCTAGCGTCGGGGATCGGGACGCCGCATTCCCGCTGCCGCATGGACGCGGGGATGAATTTCATCACGGCTCGCCCACGCCCGATCCGCGCGGGTTGGCGCCGAAGGGCCTACGCGCGCGCGACATCTATATCCCGGACCTGCACATCGATACGATCAGGGTGAAGACGCGCGATTTCCGGTAGATGATCGAGCCGCTCGATATTGTGGGGTCTCAGGCGAAAGCGGTCCTCGATCCACTTGGCAAACCGGGACTATTCGCTGAATGCTGATCAGAAGAAACTCTATGTGATCCTTGGGGGGACGCCGCTTTGCTCGAACGTATCCAGTTGCTGCGAAATATAGGCCAGTTCGACTCAGTAAATGCGGGCGCTCAACTCCCTTTCGCGCGACTCACCCTCATTTACGCCGAGAATGGCCGCGGCAAGACCACACTTGCCTCGATCCTACGCTCGCTCAGCTCCGGTGCCTCCGCGCTGGTTTTGGAACGGCATCGGCTTGGAGCCGCCCATCTCCCTCACATCGTATTCGGATTTGCGGGCGGTCCGATCCAGTTTCAGAACGGGGTTTGGCCGGCCCCGATGCCGGAAATCGCAATCTTTGATGACGCCTTCGTCGCGGCCAATGTCTGCTCTGGCGTGGAAATCGCCGCGGGCCATCGCCAAAACCTTCATGAGCTAATCCTCGGGGCTCAAGGCGTTGCCCTCAACGCCGCCCTCCAGGTTCACGTCGCCCGGATCGAAGAGCATAACCGGGCACTCTCCCTAAAGAGCAATGCGATCCCGGCGGCGGCCCGTGGCGACATCAGCGTTGACGACTTCTCTGCGCTTCCTGCCGACGGAAACGTCGACGCGGCGATTGCCGCCGCTGAACGAAATCTGAGCGCCGGCAGATCAGCAGACGCGATCCGACAGCATGCCGCGTTTCTCCCGTTCGCCCTTCCGGCCTTTGACGTCGCCGGACTAAACGATCTTCTGACTCGATCACTCCCCGGCCTTGAAGCAGAAGCAGCCGCCCGCGTGCGCACGCATCTGCGCAGCCTGGGCCGGGGCGGCGAGACCTGGGTCGGCGACGGGATGACGCGAATAGCCACCACATCCGAGGGCCATGACCACGAGGTCTGTCCGTTCTGTGCCCAGGACCTCGCCGCCTCGCCAGTGATCCGGCACTATCAGGCCTATTTCAGCGATGCCTATGCGGGCCTCAGAGCCGCCATCACAGAGACCGGCCAAGGCATCAACACCACGCATGGCGAAGAAGTGCCTGCAGCGTTTGAAAGGGCGGTGCGTGTCGCCGTCCAGAGCGGTACATTCTGGAGCGCATTCACCGACGTCCCGAACCTGGATATTGACACCGCCGCGATCCTGCGCGCTTGGACTGCCGCGCGGGAGGCTGTTTTGACTACGCTGCGCGCGAAGGCAGCCGCTCCCCTCGACCAACTCGAGCTAACCCCAGACACGCTCGCGCTCGTCGCTGACTATGATGCGCACCGAGCAGCGGTCGTCGCGATTTCAAACGCGCTTCAAGCCTGCAACGCGCCGATCGCGATCGTGAAGGAGCAAGCCGCCGCCGCCAATCTCGCGGCGCTCACCGCCGACCTCACGCGGCTGCAAGCCGTCAAAACCCGCCACAGCGCTCCGGTCGATGCGCTCTGTGCGGACTATCTCGCTGAGAAGGCCGCAAAGACCGCGACGGAGGCCCAGCGCAGACAGGCCCGCACCGCCCTCGATAACTATCGGCAGAACATTTTTCCCGCCTACGAAGCCGCCATCAACACCTATCTCCAGCGCTTCAATGCGGGGTTCAGGTTGGGCGCCGTCAGCCCTGTGAACACCCGCGGCGGATCGTCGTGCAACTACAACGTGGTGATCAACAACGTCGCCGTGGCAGTCACTTCGGACGCCGGACCGGCGTTCCGCAACACCCTCAGCGCCGGCGACCGCAACACTCTCGCGCTCGCCTTCTTCTTCGCCTCACTCGATCAGGACCCGCAACTTGCCAACAAGATCGTCGTGATCGACGATCCCATGACGAGCCTGGACGAACATCGCGCGTTGACGACGGTCCAAGAGATGCGGCGACTCCTCGCGAGGGTGAGCCAGATCATCGTGCTTTCGCACTCCAAGCCATTCCTATGTCAGCTCTGGGAAGGCGCCGATCCCGTAGACCGCCAGGCAATCCTCATTCGACGCGATGGGATGGGCTCAACGCTCGCGGCCTGGGATGTCCATCAAGATTGCATCACCGAGCATGACCGCCGGCACGCGCTCGTGTCGGCTTATTTGAACGCTGGCGATCCGGCGACGGAGCGCCGGGTGGCGGCCGCACTACGCCACATCCTGGAAGCCTTCATGAGGGTCGCGTATCCTGCGGCCTTCCCGCCTGGAATGCTGCTCGGGCCGTATCTGGGAATTTGTCAGCAGCGCGTCGGGCAGCAGAACGAGCTTCTCGTCCAGGCCGACATCGACGAGCTGCGCGCGATTCTCGCCTACGCCAACCGCTTCCATCACGATACGAACGCGGCCTACGAAACCGAGGCGATCAACGATCAGGAACTGATGCACTTCAGCACGCGCGTGCTCGCGTTCAGCAGGCGCGGGTAGACCGCGATGACAATCGATGTATGGGACACCGCGACATTCGACCCCGCTCTCGCCGCGCAGCTCGATGCCCATGCAGACCTGATCCGCGACTATCTCCATACGGATCACGAGATCTTCCTTTCGCATGATCTCGGCCGAGGAGCAGGTCGCTCGATTCTCCGTCAGGAGAACCCCTACGCTGACGATTTCTACCGATTGAAGGAGACTATTGGCCACGCAATGGACGTGCGCGTGATCCGCGCGTTTCACTACACGAGGCTGATCGACGACGAAGTTGCGGCCCTGTCGCGAGATGGCATCCAGCTTTCGACGCCAGAAACACTACGGGATCGACTTAACGCTGTCGTCTCGTCAGCGGACCTCTCTCAGGAGCACGCCGACAAGCTCTATGCAGCCAGCCCTTTTCACAGTGACCAGATCGAAGCGAGGAACGGGAAATTCTGGATGGCCTCCCACCCCGTACCCATCGACGATGGCGGGGTTGCTCCGCTGCTCGGATGCTGGGGCGGCGAAGTCGCATCCATGTGGGTACAAGACGATGCGCTCACCGCGCCGCTAAGGGGCCTCGGGAAGCCCCGCATCATCGAAGTCGCCGTGCCGCTCGCCGCCACGCGACACAGTTACGATGCGGGAATGGCCGTCATCGCCAGCTTCGCGAGATCACACGGGTCCATCCCGAGCAAGCACGCCTTCGACCTATATGTTTGGTGGCCACTTTCGTCCTCCTCGATCCTCAAGGTGCTGACCGAGGGCGAGCCAGCCTTCGCGGCGATGGGCAGGAGCTATCCCGTCGGATATCACGACGTGGATATTGGGAGGTGGAAGGAACTGACGGGCGACGACAACTAGGCCGCGGTCGGCGAAGCTCAAGCCTATCGAACTAGCCCACTTGTTCGACCGCCAGCGCGCCGGCGGCCAGCGGTCTGATTAGCGATTGCGCTGGAACGATCGGATCGAGCCAATCTGCCCACGCGTCGCGTTCGAGGATGACGATCTGCCGGTCGTGATAGGGCGAAATGTCAGGACCCGGCTCCATGGTCAGCATGGTGAAGGCTTCACCGACGTCCTTGGTCTCTCGCCAAATCCCGGCGATGCAGATCAGCGGCTCGTCCTTCTTCGTGAAGAGCCATTTGTCCTTGCGTTTCTTTCCCTTCTCGGTCGGATCGGTGAACTCGTAGAATCCATCGGCCACGATCAAACAGCGGTTCGTGGTGAACTCACGGCCGTCGGAACGAAAATTGTAGACCGGCTTTTTGCTTGGTCCTGGCCAGCTCCATCGCCGTTGAACGAGGTCGCCTTCGCCGCGAACGCCTTCTACCGTACGGATTATCGGCGCCACGTTCGTGATCTTGATGTCGTCGCGCGCCTCAATGTTCGGCGTGCCCTCGCCAAACCGAATCTTGATCTTCAAATCGGCGAAGTCCTCAACGATCGAGGCCACGTCCACCTTCAGGCGATAATCATTGCACATAGGCCCTCCGTCTCGGTCGCTCTTGAACGGCGAGCATGTTCTTGTTATGTTCGATCGCTATGAGCGCGACATCATTCGATTCCGAAGCATCCCTCAACGAACGCCGGGTGATCATAAGGCGTGACGGAGACGATGTTGAGATGGTGGAGCTGCCGTGGGGACTTCAGCCCCGCGAGACCAGCGGCCGGCCTTTCACCGTTATCCGCGCGGAATGCCGTAGCTTCCCGAGCCATCGCTGCCTCATCCCCGCCTCTGAATTTCGCCATCGCAGCAGGGGCAAGCACTACAGCTTCTCGCTGGCGAACGGCGACTGGTTCTATTTCGCGGGCATCTGGCGCCCGGCGACGCGAGATTGGCCGGAGGCCTACGCGATCCTGACGACGACAGCGAATGACGATGTCGCGCCCTGTCATGATCGCCAGATGGCTGTGCTTCTGCGAGATCAGCGCATGGCCTGGCTCGACCTGACCATCCCGGAAAACGAGCTGCTCCAGCCGCTGCCAGCGGGAGCCTTCAGGTTGTCGCTACTGCGAGAGCCAACAGCGCAAGCGGCACTTGCCTTCTAGGCATCTCCACTCCGGACTGGACCTTGAGGGGAAAGCTTTCCCCTGCGTCCGAGCCTTACGTCTCGGCCGACCCCTTCTGCGGGGAGACCCCGCAACGCCCCCTGAGAGTGAGAGAGCGGACTGTTTTCCGTGACGGGTTGAGGGTTGGAGAAGAGGTCTCCGACGCCCGTCATGGAGTTTGGTCCCATGACTATGCAGGTCCTCGATGCGCGCCGTGACACCAGCGGCGGTTACAAGGTCGATGTCGGCCGGGGGGAGCGGATCGGCCGCGTCTCTTCGGAATGGTTCTCGCGCCCCGCCGACGAGCGCTACCTGTCCCTGTCAGAGTTGGGCCGCGCGGTTAGCGATCGTGCGGAACGCAGTCGGACGCGCGTGGTGGAGAGCGCGCTTGTCCATGTCGAGGCGAACCGCAACGACCCGGAGCGGCTGGCCCTCATTCTGCCGGGCACGGATGCGGCGATCGCGCCGACGCACTGGTCCTTCGGACAACTCGCCAGCCTGGTCGGCGCACCAGCGGCCTATTTGCGCCAGCTCCCGGCCGCACTCGCCGGCATCAATCTGCAGTACGGCCTGACATCGAATCGGGCGGAGCAGATCAAGACGCTCGAAACCGACAACGGCCGCGTCGAGTTGCGCGCCGTCACCGGCCCCGATTACGGCCGGATCTTCGACCATGAACTGGTCGAGGCAGTGCAACGCATCGCCGGCAACGGCACGGGGGATACCCGCTGGAAGGTGCCGGGCGTGCTCGACTGGTCGACCGGCATCTACAATCCGCGCGTCGACATAACTAAGGAAACCACGACGCTCTACGCCTCCGATCGCGACGTCTTCCTGTTCCTGGTCGACGACCTGAACCCGATCGAGGCCGGCCGCCTGCCTGACGGCTCACCCGATCTCTACTTCCGCGGGTTTTACTGCTGGAATTCCGAGGTCGGCGCCAAGACGCTCGGCATGGCGAGCTTCTATCTGCGCGCGGTCTGCCAGAATCGGAATTTGTGGGGCGTGGAGGATTTCGAGGAAATCACCATCCGCCACTCCAAATATGCGGCCAATCGCTTCGCGCACGAGGCAGCCCCGGCGCTGTTGAACTTCGCGAACTCCTCGCCCCTGCCATTCGTCAACGGCATCAAGGCCGCCCGCGAACGGATCGTCGCCAGGACCGACGAAGACCGCACCGACTTCCTGCGTCGGCGCGGCTTCTCCAAGGCTGAAACCGGCAAGATCATCGACAGGGTGCTGGCCGAGGAAGGCCGGCCTCCGGAGAGCATCTTCGATTTCGTGCAAGGCATCACCGCCGTCGCGCGCGACAAACCGCATCAGGACGCCCGCCTCGACATGGAGGGCAAGGCCAAGAAGCTGCTCGATCGAGCAGCCTGATACCCGCGAAGCCGGGGATGCGGTTTTCCGTGTCTCCGGTTTTGCGCTTTCGTGCTTCTCCGGTTCGCTGGTTCGTGGCGCTGCCCCCTTTAGAGGAAGAGGGCGGCGCTTCGCTTCGTGACGGGTTGGAGGTTGAGAGAGAGTCTCTCGGCCGCCCGTCGCGGAGTAAATCCCGATGGCCACTGCCGTTCAGAAGATCATCCTGTCGTCCTCGCGCGACATCCCTTTCAACAAGCTGGTGCTCAGCCAGTCCAACGTCCGGCGCGTGAAGGCCGGCGTCTCGATCGAGGACCTCGCGGCCTCGATCGCCCGGCGCGGCCTGATCCAGAGCCTCAGCGTCTTCCCCGTCGTTGACGCCGAAGGCAACGAGACCGGCATGTTCGAGGTGCCGGCCGGCGGCCGCCGCTTCCGGGCGCTCGAACTGCTGGTGAAGCAGAAGCGTCTCGCCAAGGTCGCGCCCGTGCCCTGCGTGGTCCGCGATCGCGATGGCGCCATCCTCCCCGAAGAGGTGTCGCTGGCCGAGAATATCGAACGCGCCCCGCTTCATCCGCTCGACCAATTCCGCGCCTTCCGCGACATGCTGACCAAGGGCATGCCCGAGGAGGAGATCGCCGCGGCATTCTTCGTGCCCGTCAATGTGGTCAAGCAGCGGCTGCGCCTCGCAACCGTGTCGCCCATGCTGCACGACGTCTATGCCGACGACGGCATGACGCTGGAGCAGCTCATGGCCTTCACGGTCTCCGAAGACCATGATCGTCAGGTGCAGGTCTGGGATGCGATCAAGGACGCCTGGTCGAAGGAGCCCTATCAGATCCGGCGCATGTTGACCGAGACCACGGTGCGCGCGTCCGACAAGCGCGCTGTCTTCCTCGGCATCGACACCTACGAGGCGGCCGGCGGGATCGTCATGCGCGACCTGTTCCAGGCCGACGACGGCGGTTGGCTGCAGGACGTGGGGCTTCTCGATCGCCTCGTCGCGGAGAAGCTGAAGGCCGCGGCTGAGGCGATCGCCGCCGAAGGCTGGAAGTGGATCGAGGTCGCGGTCAGCTTCCCATACGATGCCGTGCGCGGTCTTCACGAGGTCTCCGGCACGCCGGTCGATCTGACGGCCGAGGAACAGGCGACCATCTCGGCGCTCACCGCCGAGCAGGCCAGGCTCGAAGCGGAATATCAGGACGCCGACGAACTGCCCGATGAGGTCGACGAGCGCCTCGGCGAAATCGAGACGGCGTTGACCGCCTTCGATGATCGCCCTGAACAGTTCGACCCGGCAGACATCGCCATCGCCGGCGTGTTCGTGAGCATCGACGCCGATGGATCGCTTTCGCTCGATCGCGGCTTCGTACGGCCCGAGGATGTGCCTCAGGTTCGGACCGATGGCGAGGAGGGATTGGAGACGGACACCGAATCCGTCCACGCTGATCGCCCGTCGGTGCAACGCGCCATCATCAATATCGGCGGCCGGCCTGTCGAACCGGAGGAGGACGATGAGGACGACAGCATCAAGCCGTTGCCCGAACGCCTCGTCGTCGAGCTGACCGCCTACCGCACCCTCGCGCTGCGCAACGCGGTGGCAGAAAATCCGCACATCGCCATGACGGCGCTTCTCCACAAGCTCGTTTCGGACAACTTCATGACCCGCATGTACACGGGCGCCATGGAGGCGGGGGTGAAGCACATCTTCTTCCCCGTTCAGGACGAGGCGCTGAAGGACAGCCCCTCCGCCCGGGCCGTGCGGGAGCGTCACGACGCCTGGGCCGGCGACATCCCGAAGGACGATGACACCCTCTGGGATTGGCTCACCGGGCTCGACGATGCCAGCCGTATGGCTCTGTTGGCGCATTGCGTCAGCTATGGGGTCAACGCGCTCTATGAGCGGCCGAACCCGCACAGCGCGGGTGGCGTGTCGCAGCACACGCTCGACATGAGGCTCGTGCAGGCCGACCGGCTGACGCGGGCGACCGGGCTCGACATCGTCGAAGCCGGCTGGCGTCCGACCTTCGGCAACTACCTCAACCGTGTCACCAAGCCCCGCATCCTCCAAGCCGTCCGCGAAGGCGCCGGCGAACGAGCGGCCCAGCTCATCGACCATCTGAAGAAGGGCGACATGGCCAAGGAAGCCGAGCGTCTCCTGGCCGATAGCGGTTGGCTGCCTGAGCCGCTTCGGCTTGCTGGCGTCGACGGCGATCCGGCATCGGAAGTGGACGGCGGCGGAGAAGCCGACGGGGCCGAGCTGCCTGACTTCCTCAGCACCGACGATGACTCGGAATCGCCGGCCGATGGCGAGGACGACGAACGTCACCTCGTCGCCGCCGAATGAGTGGCTCGCGGGGCGGCTTCGGCCGCTCCGCACCTCTCCCCCAAATCGAAGGAGCGTTCGCATGGTGCAATTCAGCCCCCCGCCTATCCGGCGCGTCGTCTTCCAGTATGTCGTGCCGGTCCACGTCGAGGTCGAGGATGGCCTCGTCGCCCGAGTGACCGTCATCGACGAGACGCCTGTCCGCAATCCCACCGTGGTCGAGGGCGATCCCAAATACCTAACCCAGGCCGTGGCGGCCGCCGACGACGGCCAGGACTGGCCGTCCTGGCAATTCGGCTACTAGCCTCCAACCACGATCCCGATCCCCACGAGCCCGGCCCAGCGCCGGGCTCTTTTCGTTTCAGGAGCCCGACATGCCCGATTTCCTCACCCGCTTTTCCTGCCTGCTCGACGTCGGCTCGGTCGCCAATGTCGCGCGGGCCTTTGACATCTACACCGCGCTGATCACCGAGAACGGTCGCGAGGACCCGCCTGCCGAGCCGTTCCTGCTCTCGCTGACGCCCGAGCACGGCGCGACACGCCTCTGGCTTCGCGACCCCGGCACCGCCGATCCGCAGTTGCTGATCACCTTCGTCACGCGCTGCGCGGAAACCTTCGCGCTCACCGGCGCCTGGGGGTTTCAGTGGGCCGGCATTGCCTCGGACCCTGTCGTCGACGGCTTCTCCGGCGGCGCCCATCTGCTCGATCTCGGCACAGGCCGCACGATCGAATGGATGAGCACCAGCCGCTGGCTCGCTGAGGGAGGCGCGCGATGATTCCCGATCACGCGCGCGCCAACTTCCAGACCCTGCTTCGCGCAGCGGAAAGCGGCGACCTGGCGCTGATGGAATGCACGGACGCCGCGACCGGAAAGCCGCGCTATGTCATCTGTGCCGTCGGCCGTGACGGCGGCGACTATATGTTCACGCCGTTCGGCCACCTGGCGGACGGCAATCCCTATGACGCCTACCTTCCGCCCGACACGGGCGGCGAAATGGCTGCCTGATTTCACCAGACGGCCACTTCCCATTGTCCGTTGACGCGCGCGAAGCCGACCGGACGGTTCTGGGGCGTGGCATTCGCCCGGGTCGTGTCCATCGTGAGTTGCGTCATGCACGTCACGCCGGGTCCGACACTGCCCGGCGAACAATCACCGAGCTTGAGCGTCGCATTGGCGAGCGACGTTCCCGTGAAGAGACGATGGCGGCGGACGGCTGCGATGGCCTCTTCTTCGGTCGGCTGCGCCACGCCCGCGACCGCAGCGGCCGATGCGCCGCTGGGCGCGATCACCGGGCGGAGCGCAAAGCCCGCCCCGAAGCCCACTACGAGGCATCCAGCGGCCACCACGCCGATCACACTTGCCTTCATCACCGTCTCCCTCCGGGGCCTCGCTCGGTCCGGCGGACACACGTCCCCGATCGCCAAGGCCGCGTTTCGCCATGTGTTGGATGAAGGAGTGTAGCGCCGCGCATCCCACCTCGGAAGTCCGCGCGATCAGTCGGTCATGCCGCGCGCCAGAGTGAGAGGACAGCCGGGACGGGTTCGAGCCGGTCCGGTCGAGAGAGAGCGCCGCCGGTTCGTCCCAATCCGCTCTCCGGAGAAATCCTCATGACCGATACTAACACCATCACTGACGATTCCCGTGCGCGCGCCGTGGCCCTCGTACCGGAGGCGCGCCGGATGGACTTCCTGCCGCTGCTCTTCGGCCGCCAGCACGTCCTTGTGGGGGAGATGCCGTCTATCACCTGATGGAGCGCCTCAGCCCGCTCGATTATCGCGGCGGCCTCTGGGACTTCTATGAGCGCGACGGGAGCCCGCTCTATCTCGCACCGACCTCGAAGCCCCGCTTTCAGATCGTCTGCGACACCAACGGTTATGAGGGCGAAGTATCGGCCGACGCCGCCGGCATCATCGCGACGCTGTTCGCCTTCTCCCATCTCTCCTTCAAGTATCCGGTCGACGCGATGTCGGAAGGATATGGCCGGCTCTACGACTACGCCGCAGACCATCCGGAATCCGCCGAGATATTCCAGGCGATCGACTAAATCGACTGTCTCCCCCGGCGCCCGGCCTCACGGTCGGGCGCTTTTTTTATGCCGGCGGATGAGAGGAAGAGGACGGCCGGGACGGGTCGAGTCCGGGCGGTAGAGAGAGAGCGTCGTCCGGGCTTGTCCCTTCCGCTCTCCCGAGGTCCCTCCCATGAACATTCTGTCTCCGGTGGCCCTTCCGGCCGCGCCCGTCACCCGTGCGTCCCCGATCCTGGCCGTGGCGCAACAGCTTCTCGAACATCTCGAACGCGGCCAGCGCGTCGATGCCGCGATCCTCCGTGCTGCGATGGAAGCGGCCTTCGGCGCATCCGACACCAGCGGCGCCTGGGACTGGAAGGCGGCCTATGAGGCATGCGAGGCCGCGACAGTCCTCTTCCTGCGCAAATACGGAAAGGCGCTTTTCCGTAAGGCCACATCTCCGGCTGCACGTCTTTCCGCTCTTGGGAAGATCGCCGCGCTCCTGCCGACGCATACGCGCCGCTCGGAAGAATCGCAGGCGCTTCAGCAATTCTCGACGCCAGCGCCGCTCGGCCTCGTCGCCGTGGCGGCCGCCTCCCTTACTGCTGGCGACATCGTGCTGGAGCCGTCGGCCGGAACCGGCCTGCTCGCCATCCTAGCGGAGATTTCAGGCGGAACGCTCCTCCTCAACGAGCTGGCCGAAACCCGCGCCGATCTGCTCGCTGCGCTTTTTCCGGCCGTTGCCGTCACGCGCTTCGACGCCGCCCAGATCGACGATCATCTCGCGCCGGACGCCACCCCCTCAGTCGTGCTGATGAACCCGCCGTTCTCCGTCATGGCGAACGTCTCCGGCCGCGTGGCCGACGCCGCCTATCGCCATGTCGCCTCGGCGCTGGCCCGGCTCGCCGATGGCGGGCGGCTGGTGGCGATCACCGGCGCCAACTTCAGCCCTGACCATCCGGCTTGGGCAGCGGCCTTCGTCCGGCTTCAGGAGCGTGGCCGCATTGTCTTCACCGCGGCCGTGGACGGTTCGGTCTATGCCAAGCACGGCACGACCATCGACACGCGGCTGACGGTCATCGACAAGCTGCCGGCCGAGGATCGTTCGGCGTTTCCTCCATCGCCAGGCATCGCGCCCGACGTCTCCACGCTGCTCGGCTGGATCGAGACGCAGGTTCCGCCACGTCCGACTGCAACCCTGCCGCCAGTGAAAACCTCGGCGTCCGCCGCGTCGCCCCGCACCGTTCGCGGATACCTCGCGCGTACCACTACTGCACGTCCGGCCACGCCCGCGTCCATCGAGCCAGAAGGCGTCGAACTCGCCTATGAGACCGTGGACTGGACGCCCGCCGAAGACGGCCGGATCACCGATGCAATCTATGAAGAATACGGATTGCAGGCGATCCGTATTCCCGGCTCCCAGGCCCATCCGACCAAGCTGGTGCAATCCGTGGCGATGGCCTCGGTCGCGCCGCCCAAGCCGAGCTACCGGCCCCGACTGCCCGCCAACATCGTCCCGGATGGCCTTCTCTCTGACGCCCAGCTCGAAACCGTCATCTACGCCGGAGAGGCCCACTCCGACTTCCTCGCCGGATCATGGACGCTCGATGCAACCTTCGACGTCGTCTCTGCCGCGCCCGACGATGCGCCGAACGCCGTGCGCTTCCGCCGGGGCTTTATGCTTGGCGACGGCACCGGCGCTGGCAAGGGTCGCCAGTCGGCCGGCATCATCCTCGACAATTGGATGCAGGGCCGCCGCAAGGCTGTGTGGATCTCCAAATCCGACAAGCTGCTCGAGGATGCCCAGCGCGACTGGTCGGCGCTTGGCATGGAGCGCCTGCTGGTCACGCCGCTGTCGCGTTTCCCGCAGGGCAAGGACATCACGCTCTCGGAAGCCGTCCTATTCACCACCTATGCCACGCTACGGTCCGACGATCGCGGCGAGAAGCTTTCCCGCGTCAAGCAGATCGTCGAATGGTTGGGCTCCGACTTCGATGGAGTGATCATTTTCGACGAGAGCCACGCCATGCAGAACGCCGCTGGCGGAAAGGGCGAACGCGGCGACGTCACCGCCTCGCAGCAGGGCCGTGCGGGCCTCCGGCTCCAGCACGCCCTGCCGAATGCGCGTGTCGTCTATGTCTCGGCGACCGGCGCGACCACCGTCCACAATCTCGCCTACGCCCAGCGCCTCGGTCTCTGGGGTGGCGAGGACTTTCCGTTCTCCACCCGCGCCGAATTCGTCGAGGCGATAGAGGACGGCGCCGTCGCGGCGATGGAAGTGCTGGCCCGCGACCTGCGCTCACTCGGCCTCTACACGGCCCGGTCGCTCTCCTACGACGGCGTCGAATACGAACTGGTCGAGCACCAGCTCACCCCCGAGCAGACCGGCATCTACGATGCCTATGCCGCGGCCTTCGCGATTTTATGCGCAGCTGCGCATAAGATACCTTATCGCGAGGTCGCGATAATGCGCAGGAACGTGGCGAAGGCCCGCAAAGCTGCTGAGCATTTCGCCACGTCCTTCACATTATTTCACAAGGCATCGAGCCACTCCATCAGGCTGGCTTCTCGTTTCCACGAAGGTGGCA